>JBBCIY010000015.1:0-2481 GCA_037189645.1 Crocinitomicaceae bacterium | reverse complement strand
ATGTTTGACGTTGTTCTGCGGCGTAAAGCAAAAATACCCCCGTACCCACTGCGTTCCGGTAGGTGTGATCCGTACCTGCGGTATCAAAGTCGGTACATAGGGATTGAGCTGCTGGGGTGCTGGAACCTGTTCGCCGATATGCAAACCGACGGGAATATCCTGCGCAGTGGCATAGTCTTTTCTCGTCCAGAAAGAAACCACATAGGTTTCACCTGCGATAAGGGGCTGTGTCGATCCGTAAAAGTACTCGTACATGCCGTTGAGGGGAACGCCAAAGCGGGCGTGTCCCACTCCCGTGTGGGGTGTCGGGGTAATGGCTGTACCCGCTGTATTCGGGTGTCCTAAATCACAAGTGTTGTTCAGATTTTTCCATCCATACGCATAGTTAATGGAGTAGGGATAGGTATCTGAAGCTGTGTTATCGTACTGTTCAAACCCGCCGTTGATCATCTGGGCAAACAGTCCGTGAAGCAATGACAGTGCCATCACTCCGATAAAAGATATGCTCTTCATAAGTTGTCGTTATTAATGAATAAATACACTTCCCGCACGAAACAAATTATATTGTTCGTGGGCGACCTCGATAAATCGTGGTCTGTACAGGAAAGAAATTACACAGGCAGACTGCTAATGCTGTTTGACAGCGATCTGTTTGCAGTCACAGGAATAATAGGGGGTCAGGTCTGAGAGATAGTAATTGATGTTTGTCTTCTGGAAGAATAACTTTATTGTATCATTTTGAAACTGATTAAAATCTTCTACCGCTCCACTGCTAATTTTCCAACGCTTAGATTGGGAATCATATAGCGTATCGTGCCCACCAATTCTAACGTAGAAGGGAGTATTGCTAAAGTTAACTTGTTTGGTCGTAAAATGAAATTCTCCATCGAAGTTTTGGAATATTAATGAGTCATCTTTAACTCCCCATTGATCAGCTGGCCCCTCTTTATATGTTAAAGTCATTTCATAGAGATAGACTCCCACTGTATCATAGACTTTATACGTTCCGGCAATGAAATCCCATTTGGTTGGGAACGGCGGTAAATCTGGTCCCTTCACTTCCTTTTTGCAGCTTGCGGCTGCCAGGATGATACCGGCTATCGCCAGCATCATCCATCTGCCTATGCATTTCATATTAGGTTTATCTTTTGATTAATTTTTTTACAATATACGTATTATTGGCAAAGATACGGACAAAATAAGTTCCTGCCGCATAAGGTTCTACGGAAAACTGACCATTTAGTACAGCTTCTTTTCGTGTCAGCATGACGCCCTTGTCGTCAAAGAGCTGGTACGCCAGACCGTCCGTTTCAACGCCCGTGATCCGAACGGTTCCGGTGGTCGGGTTGGGTGACAGTTCCAGGACTTGCTCCAAACGTTCCCGCTCTGCGATCACCTGTTCCAATGCCGCTCTTTCTTCCTCCGACAAAGAAGCATACCCGGTACTTGCGTTCAAGTCATCGGGTGCGGTTGCCATTCCCGGATAAATACCACCTATATATACCTTGCCCTGCTTTTCAATTGAATTTCCGGCACAACCAATGAGCTTAAGACGGTAAAAGTACATGCCGTTATCAGGACGCTCATCGTGCTGGTTATATCCGTCCCACCAAATGCTTGAATGTGGGATGGGATTTTCCGGCGCAGGTGATTGGAACGGACAACAAAACGAAGAGAACTGTTCCCTGCTTCCGTTGCGGTTGATCGGGTCCCCGCCCCACCTTTCCATGATGTCAAATTCATAGCCTTTAGCATTGAATGCACAGAACGGATGATAGGTGTCTGTTATCTGGATAAAATCATTGGTCGGATCACCGTCCTCGAAATTGATAAAGAAATCCTCCGGTATTTCGTCATACGTAAAGCCCGTCCAGTCCATGCAGCATAATTCACAGTCGGTCACACAGGTGGTCGGTTCGATGAGTGCTTCAAAACCCGGTCCGGCCTCAAAGTCCGGTCCAAGCAGAATGAACTGTCCCGCCTGGAAGCGCACCCCCGCCGTTCCCGTTTTCACGGGTTGGTTCATCCCGGCACTGATACACTGCCCGGCTTTTGTTTCGGGTGGCAGCGGTGTTCCATCCGGTGTGCGGTTTTCGTAGCTGATACAGACTGGGCATTGATCGCAGATCACCACGATAGTAAATGTGAAATTACTAGTTAGTGGTTGGCATGCGTTACGGTCCTCCGCAGTTATCGTGTATGTGTAACTGTCTGGCAATGTTGCAATAGCGTGTGTTGTCCACTCAAACGAAAAAATGCCGCCAGAAACAGTGGGGTTCGTGGAAGTATAACCGGGAGGTATTGTGGCATTGAAACTAACATCCATAACCTCATTGGGATTATCATTAAATAAGGTGGACGTAAAGCTCACCACTTCACCTGCTGTCACATAGTAGGTGTATTCACCTGTGCCATTTATCCCGTTCATCCAGGGTGCGACGTTGTTGTCCGTATGCACGGTGAAACCGTACGTCCGGGTCA
>JBBCIY010000014.1:0-88709 GCA_037189645.1 Crocinitomicaceae bacterium | reverse complement strand
CATCCCCACGGTATCAAACGGCACTTTCTGCGCCAACCCGGTAGCGTCGGTCATTACTACGGTCTTGCCCGCCAGGTCGTTTGATACGTTCAGGTGCGGGAAGCGGACAATACCGCCTAAGATATTATTGGTTTCTGAGCTGAAATTTCCCCATACTTTAACGTTGTTCATTTCGGTTTGCCCCAGAAAGTAGACATCTTCCTCCACACGCAAATTCTTCTGGATGGTCACACTGTCCTTCACAACCAGGGTACTGTCGATCTTCACTTTTCCGCGCACGTCCAGTTTGGTTTCGGGGTTGGTGGTTCCGATCCCCACGTTCCCGGTTTCCTGCAATGCATTGTTGTCCTGTGCAAAGGTGTTCAGGTGCATCAGACCTGCTGCCACCATTGCGAATAATAGTTGTTTTTTCATAATTGTAGATGTATAATTTTTGCCTACTCTAAGGTTTTCGGCTTCCCCTTTCACAGCTGTTTTTCCTGCCTGCCATTGTCAAAACGGGCTGAATGCGGCTGCAACAGTTTCAGTGGCACTAATTTAGAGACCACCTTTTAAAAAAGAGTTGTCTTTTGTTTCTATTTTAGTAAAAATAAAACTAATTTAGTATTTTGAAAATAAATTTAATTAAATGATGGCTGATATTGGTAAGAACATAAAGAAGATCCGGGAGCTGAAGAACCTTACCCAGGAGGCGGTGGCGCTCCGGCTGGGTGTAAGCCAGAAGACGTATTCGAACATTGAAAATGCGGGGAATAACATTACGTATGAAAAGATCATACGGATCGCTGATATACTGGAGATCAGCGTCCCCAATATGCTGGAGCTGAACCCGGAGGTATTCCTCAATAATACGCATCAGCGGGGAGGGATCAGCCAGCTGAACACATCTGTTTCCTACAATTACCTGAATGAAGAACAGGCAAAATTGTACGAGCGCCTGCTGGCGGAAAAGGACACGATCATTGAGCTGCTGAAGGAGCAGAGGAGGGGGGAGGATGATTTGTAACTTCAATACGCTTGGCGAAAACGCACTAGATGTAGTTTATAGTCAATCAGCTTTTAGGAAGTGTAGAAAAATTTAAAAGCAAAAATTATTGAAATAACTAGCATTAAAATTGGAACTAATTCTACAATTTTTCTAAATGTAAATTTTCTTTTAATTTTATGATAACAATAGTCCTGATATTTACAAATAGCTTCGTCAATTTTGTTAATTTCAGTTTTTTTTGTTAGAAAGGCATTTATTTCGTCTGAATTATTATTTAGTGCGTTCATTAAATTGTTGGAGTTCATTTGATCCAATAATTCTAATTCTTTAATCAATGCTCGAATCTTTGAATTTTGTTGAGAGTTGCTAAGTCGCCATTTATTGATCTCGTGAAAGTAGTCATGTAAGTATTGAATTGTAAAAAAGGCTAAAACAACAAGTACAACAATGAATAAAATTGTTTTATTGCTCTTGTCCAAGTCAATTTTTATTCCGAAAAAATTTCCCTCAGTTATTATAACAACTTTTCCAAAAATCAGGATTAAAAAAACTGAAATCAGTAATATTCTACGCCCAAGTGTTTTTGAGCTTTCAGTCATAAAAGAATCTGTAGCTCTTTTAGTATAGGCTGACAATTCTGTAATTATTTTTTTACTAAGTTCTTCTATCATAAGAAAATATTTTTGATGTATTTTGGAATCGCATAGTCCAGTTATGACTCTTTGTTATTAGATCATTCTTCTGTCAGGTATTCCTTAAGCCTTGTAGATATATTTGATGAAGCAAATAATTCCCTTTTTATTTCTTCTTTTTCTTCTTCTGTCCAAATATAAGTTTCGTTATAATCTAAAAAATTATGTAAATTGGGGTTTTTGTACAATTCCTGTAGGATTTCTACTCCGAACATCTCTCCTCGTGTTATCCTTTCTTTGTTGTTTCCACTTTTCAGACGTAATAATCCTACTAAATCTAGTATTCCCCCAAGTGAAACGGTTGCCTCTTTTGCTTTTTCTAAGCTTCTAATTGATGGTGGAAAGTTCAAAGCGTCAAATGATTTTAGTATTCCTTGTCCAAAGTATTTATTAGATTCAGGATAAGATTTATCAGCCTTGCTAAATAAAGCGTTCTTTACCATTTCTACTTTTTTCCACTTTTCAGTTGGTTTGTCTTTAAGCAGGGCTTCAATTTCTTCTCTATGATAAACTATCCATAATGCTGCCGCTGCTGCTATTTGTGGTGTAGCTGATGATGTACCGGCGCCATTCAGTCTATAGGGTTCTCCTATCGGATCTCCATTTTTATCATAATCAGGAAACGCAGCCCAAGTTGTATTTGGTGTGTATGCTGCTAATGCCGATTTCATTGCGCTTTCAGGCCCATAGTTCCCTTGCATATCCTCACTATCCCCTCCTTTTTCTTTTAGCTGTGCTTCCATAACATATGGTAAATGGTTATAGGTAACTCCTGTTGCGGCGATCACTCTATCCCACCGGGCTGGATACAATAATCTTTTAGGAGATATAGAGGCTGATCCTTGATACCAGCTGTTTCCTGCTGCTGTTACAATAACAACACCATTTTCGTAAGCTTTATTCACAACTGTTGCCCAAGCTTTTGTTGGTGCTCCCGCCATTGACATACTGATAACTTCACACCCTTGATTTATTGCATATTCCACCGCCTCAACAAATGCACTCGTCCTAATTAATGCTACAGTTTCACAAATTCTGATAGGGATTATTTCCGCAAAAGGGATAGCTCCAAAGTCGCCATTATAACCTTGTCCTGAAATTTGTATGTCAACTTTTTTGCCTCCTAAAATTGCCATTGTTGCTGTGCCATGTCCATTTTGTTCTGTACGAGTTCCTGCGTTTTTGTCAATAGCAGGTTGGTTTTCTTCTCCCTTGATAAAACTGATACCTCTAGGGATGTCAAATCCATTAGGCAATGCTGGATGTCCTTCTTGATAACCAGTATCTATAATGGCGATTTTTATTTTACAATTTTTCCCTACTTTTTTAATCACAGCGTCTTTTGCTTTTCGTAATTGTGAAAAGTCATCGTTTAAGTACCAAACCAAATTATTATTTGTCTCTTTTGGTTTAGGCCAACTTTGTAAATAACCATCTTCTGATGATTTGAGTTTTAGAGCAGAAATTTCTTCCTCCTTGTACGAAGTTGATTCTATATTCGGTTCAATAAATTCTTTTGATGTGGAATTGTCCAAATAATTGTGGGCAATATCCCAATTGTTACTAACATCTTTAGTTGTTAAAACTTGAATTTTTTCTCCGTTGTTATTTAATAATTCCATAATTAAATTTTGTGTTTGTAGTTTTTGATAAATTCTAATTTCGTTTGTGTGTCAATTTGTTCATTAACTGTGCTTAATATGCTTTTCACGTCAATAACTTGTATAGCATGTACTTTATTAAGAGCTAGGGTACGGAGTTTTTTATTTACTTTTTTGAGATTTTTTATTCCTCCGATATTGTTGATTAAATCAATCTTGAACTCTGACTGAACATCATTTTCTAAATTCATCTTTTTGAGAAAATTATCAACCACACCCCTGTCTTCACTGAATAAATCATCAATTTCGGCTATGTCAAGATTTTCTTCCACTTTAGTTATTTCTAACCGTTGAAGATTTTCCTCTATTGTTGAATCACCTTGGTTCCATTTTCCATTTTTGCAGACGTAGTATTTGTGATTCAGATTTCTAGCATCTGTAAGAATTGGATTTTGATTGTGTTTAAATGGTTCAATTCTGTTAGGTACTTCATACAATATATGATATATTAAATCCAAAACACTTACATATTCTCTGTCTTGCGAAAAAAGTCCATGAAGGACTTCTAGAGCAACTTCTGTAAACAGGCTATTTTGAGCATTTGGTAGTATGACAGATGTTTCATTATCATCGCAGGAAGAAACAAAAACACGACCTTTTCCAGACTTTAATTTCTCTTGTAAAGTTCTATTGGAATACAGAGCTTTTTCTTCCCCTTTTATCTTTAAATCTTGCCTTTTTATTCCTCCTGCATGACAACAATCCAACATTACTAAAACCCTATTAGCTTTAATTTTTTCAATTTTTTCTGAAAAAATATCACCATTTAACATTGTCTTTTCTTTGTTGTTTATGTCAGCCCCATAGGTTATTAAATAATAATCAAAATCATTACTTGATGTCTTGTGAAATCTTTGCCCATGTCCTGAGTAATATATAAATACAGTAGAATCCTTTGTTTCTTCACTTTTTTTAATTATTTCCTCAAAAGCGTTAATAATATTGTCCTTCGTGCTTTTATCCTCTGTTAAAAAAAAAGTGTTTGTCGGATTATATGCTCCCTGTGTAGTCAAAACATAGTGAATAGCTTCTGCATCTTTTACAGTTTCAGGAATGTCTGTTCCTCCAACGCCAATGATTAATGCAAAGAAATTATTCATACTATTTTTATTTTATTCGTGTAACTTGTAAGGTTATATGTCCAAAATTATTCCAATAGAATCCGTTAACATCATTAGCAAAACAGTAAAGATTTCCACTGCTTATAAAAGCAATTTTATTGTTTTTTCCGATAAGAAAATATTTATCTTTTATTTGATTTAAAGAACCTATCAAGGAAAACCATTTATATTGTTTTGCTCTTTTAACTCTGTTAAATAATTGCATATACAGATTAGTATACCCATCAGCATCTGTTGTTATCGTCAAGTCCTTCCATGATCCTATTGTATTGAATTCATATTCTTCGCCTTTTGAAATTTCTATCTGCGTTGAATTCCACTTATACTTAGCATATATTTTCACTTCAATAGTTTCGTTTACCTTCAGCTTCATTTTTGTAGCACTTACTTTTCTTGTATATATTTCTACTAGCCTATGATACACATAACAAATAAGATTACTACTAGTTTTCTCATTGATTTACAATGTAGTTACGATAGCCTTGTAGCGTATTTACAAAGCTACTATCTCCATCCAGAATAAAAACAAGTAGAAATACCTGTTTTTTCAGGTTATTTATTCTAAAAATCAAGAGATTAATAAAAAAGGAAAACATATAAAAACAGAAAACCGCCCGATTTGTTAAAATAGCAACAATAAACAGGAGGATATTCTGGATGGATTCATATTTTTGCAGCACTTAAAAAATATCATCTAAAAATGCATCAAGTATGACAAGGATCATAGCTCATTTACTTATTTTTACGTTAGGTTTTAGCACACTCTCTTATGCACAAAGTAAGAAAACTGAAATTCCAAAAAAAGTTCAAAAATCAATACCGGAACTGGCATTGTTCCTTACAAAGCAGGAAACATCTCCCTTTGATAAGGTTGAACGCATCTATGAATGGATCACGGAAAATATTCAATACGATTACGATAAGCTGACTTCACGCAAAACATTTGTAGGAACAAACCCGGAAAAGATATTAAAGTCCAGGAAGGGAATCTGTTCGGATTATGCCGAATTGATGAATGCCATGCTGGATAAGATCGGGATCAAGTCCGAAACAATACCGGGTTATACCCACAATGCACACTGGCATGCGGGCGATACGCTTTTTGAAGAAGGTCATGCCTGGATCGCGATGCAAATAGAGGAAGAATGGTATTTAGCCGATCCGACATGGGATGCGGGTTATGTGGGCCGGATACCTGCCAAGCCGTATAAGCCGAAAACATATAAGAAAACTACATTCAAGGATGAAAAAACGGCTGAAAAAGTAACAAAGAAACGTGAAGCGAAAGAAACTAAACGGAAGGAAGCTTATGACAAAAAGCCGCCGTATACAGAAAAACATGGATTTGTTAGGGATCCCAGAAAGGAATTCTTTTTGATTCATCCGGATACCTTTTTACTTTCCCATTTGCCTACCAATCCGATCTGGCAGTTAAGAAACAACCCGATCTCGATTGACGAGTTTTCCAATGAGGATTCGGTAATTGTCGCGATCATTGAGCGCAAAGGGTCGGACTCGCTGGATAACAAATTGGACCTGATTGAATACCAGGAACTGGATTATCTTGAGAAATTGCTGGTGTTGGGAGAATCCGGGAATAAATTCAACCCCGGAAACCCTTCTGTTAAAGCGTTGTATTATTTTAATTTTCTTGAGCTGATTACCCGGAAGGACCTGCAGAAAGTTGCACGGGGAAGTAAATACGAGATCGAACCGTCTAAATATAAAGAACTCGCTTCATTGAATGATACCCTGATTAAATATACTTCACTCACTAAAAAATTTCATAAGATCTTGTACAAGAAGAACAAAGACTTCGATGCTGCTGACTTTAAAGCGTCAAAGGAACGGGATAAGGTAAATGAAAAGGCAGTCAGCCAGTTGCAACGCAGATCAGAAAAGTTTGGCTCTGTCCTGAGCGCAAATTCCGGCAGATTGGAAGACCAGCAGCAGAAACTGGAAGCCATGTACGCGAAGCTTCGTTCTGACTATCCCGCTTCGCTGGATTACAAAAAACCGGCCGATTTAGACCTGCAGGTAATCCGGAAATGGATCGATTCTATCCAGGTTCAGCAAACGATCATTCATCACAGGAAAGAGCAGCTGACGACCCTGCGGAGTAATTCTGCCATGAACAGCTATGTCAACAGTTTACACTACCTGGACTATTTGTACAACGCCAACCAGCGTTTTATCCCCAACAATAATTATTCAACAAGTTCTGTGATCGCCAAAGTGGATTCGTTGATTACGGACCAATGCCATTCAGCCGCGGCTATTTTGACCGATTCGATGGAATTGGAGCTATTTGATAAATCGCTTTTTGACGCAGTGAAAAAAATTGAGCTGTACACACGAACGGCAAAAACGGAGTTGAAAGCAATGGAAGCGGCAAATCAAGTGCACTATCCGGCTCGTTATGAGCTTTACCTGGCCGCGCTATTGGAAGAACAGATCCGGGCTGTAAACCAGCTGGTATTAAACAGCAGGAACTTTAACGCACAGATCTCAAAAGCACACCATCAGGCGCAGGGTTATCTGAAAGAGATCGTAAAAAAGAAGGATAAACAGGTTAAGCTGAAACAGGCAAAATATGATTTTAATTCGGAGCTGACGGAGACTCAAAAAGATCGTTCGGAACATCTGATTGACAGGATGACAACAAAGTCGAAAGAGTGGAAAAATAAGTATAAGGTGAAGGGGTAGAGAATTGCTTTTGAAGGATTTTCTTTTGATGCTACCGGTTAACCTGTCAGGGAAATGTTTAACTTTTAGTCATTGCCAATGGCAAAGCCAATTTCTTTGTTCTTCGCCTGTTAAGATGCGAAAGGGCTATAAAACTTAATTCATAGCCCTGTCTGATTACTTAGTTGAAGTGTCACTAATGCATTACCATGATTCTGCCACTTTCAAACGTACCTTTTTCAGTAATGAGCTGATACGTATAGACACCCTGAGCCCATGATTGGACATATACGTTCAGCTTTTCTGTCTCAGGGTTAATTGTTTGCTCAAAGATGAGTTCTCCCATCGCGTTAAAGATCCGTACTTCTTTTTTCAGTCCGTGATCACCAGCCGGAAAAACGATCTGAATCCTATCAGTTGCAGGATTCGGGAAAACAAGTGTTGTGGCGCCATCCGTTTTATCACTGATTCCTAAAGTTGACAGGATTGTAAAACAACTATCCGATTGACATCCGTTTCCGTCGGAAATTTCTACGCAATAATTTCCCGGAATACCAACCAGTACCTGATCATCCGAATTGGTGTTCCATGCAAAAGAGTAGGGGGGAGTTCCTCCTGTTACAGTCAATGCAATGCTTCCGTCACAACCGGGACAAACAGCATGAACGATCTCAGCAGAAACAGTCATTGCGTCCGGCTCATGAACCGTATATTCATTTGTATACAGGCAATCATTTTCATCTAAAACGGTAACGGTGTATGTTCCTGCTGAAAGGCCAGTGGCGGATAACCCTGTCTGGCTTATTCCGTTTCCATCCCAGGAAACGGAGTAAGGCGCTGTTCCACCCGTTATTGTTAACTGAACCGACCCGTCATTTCCTGAATGACAGGTTACAGGAACGATAATGTCAGTAACACTAAAATTCTGCACGGATTGAATCACAAATTCCTGTTCTGCTGAACATGTGATGTCATCTGTTACGGTCACATGATAAATTCCGGCATTCAGATTCGTTAGATGTTGCGTTGCCTCTCCGTTCGACCAATCGTATTGAAGTGTTCCGGAACCACCGTTTAACATCAATGTTATGGCGCCTGTACCATCCGGGCAGATTGGCTGCGCAACAGTCCCATCAATTGTAATTCCGGGATGTACCGTAATTTGAGTGGTCTCCTCGCCATTTACGACAGGATCACTTGATGTGATACGTAGATGGTAGTTCGCGTTCGCAGTCCCTGCCGGGATAAATCCGGTGATTGTTCCACTGGTTGAGAAACTGTTTATGGTACCTATTGTCAACGGAGCAGCAAAACTTCCCGCAGCATCCGACAGCTGTAAGGAATATGTATTTCCGGCATTAAATGTCCCGGAAGAGTTAAAGGAAACCTCAATGCTGTCACCTTGAGTGGAAGAAATGCACACAGGATCAGTATTTTGTAGTGTCGCGGCTGAAATGGAATTGGAACCGGCAGGTGTTGAGCTGCCAAATACTTGCGTACCATTTACAATTTTCAATTTTGACAGCGTGTTACCGGCATTCCAGGCAACCAGCCGAAAAACAACACTGTCGTTTGCCGGAACAAAAATGGAAGAAGAAGGAACCATTGCAACAGGAACATCGGTCAGGGCAGCAAATGACAATGCATATACTGTGGAATTAACCGGCACAAAAGTATTTCCGGTCGCTGATGATTTGTATTGAAGGATACAGGAATCCGGTGCTGATGTACTTGATTTGTACAGGATCAATGAAAGGCTGTCAATCTGGGAAGTGGTTGCGCTGTTTGTTGTTACTGAGAAGGTAAAGTAGCGGTTTTCCGCAATTGCGGCAGCAGCAGATGTACTGTTCCACTTACCGCAGATGATTCCATCCGGAGCAGTTGAGAACTGGTTTCCGGATCCAAATGAAAATTGTGAAAAGATAACTCCCGGCGCTGCAGGAGTAGTGGAAAACAAATTATCCGGAGTGGATTGCCAGTCAGAATATGTCGTTGGGTTGAAAAGGGTTTGTGCGTTTGCTTCACTTGTTCCGTAAAAAACAAACAGGCAGATCAGGTAAATGAATAATTGCTGTTTCATAGCGTGCTTTTTTAATAAATGATTAAAAGAGTCCCCATTTCTGAGGACTCTTTCTGATTCTGAATTTTAAGGATATTACTTTTCTGTTTTAACAATACGCAGTGTTTTGTTTTCAGACACAGAAGCAATATGAACGATGTAGGTTCCAGCTGCAAGGTGTGACAAATCAGCCTGCATGTGGTGCGTTCCTTTTGCCAGGTGCCCGTTTTGAATTGTCATGTGTGCTTTTCCTGAAAGGTCGTATACTACCACTGTAACTTCTTCATCTGAAGTTGTATTCAATGTCAGTGTAACAGCACCTGTTGTCGGGTTCGGATACAACTCAACAGTTGATTCCTCTAATCCTGAAAGGGTTGTTTTTGTACTTCTTTGCGCTGGTGCTGAAGCGCATGTATTTACAGCAATTTGTCCCGGAATTGTTGTACACTCGTTGAATAGGCAGAATGTTCCTGTGACGTTGATTACCGAGTTTGCCGATCCGACAGAGATTTCTGCACAATCATCAGAAGCGCTTAAAATTGATGCGTCACCGGAAGCAACACTATAGCTGTATGAAGAAGCTCCAAAAGTATGTGTTCCCAAATCAGTAACGTTGTCAATTGAAAGAGTATCCCACTCCGTTGTCAATGTAGGGAATCCATTGATTCCTGCCAGATCAGGGTTAACTGTGATACCTGCATAGACACATGCTTTTCTGACCAACGTTTTGTTTTCTGTAGACCAGCCATACGTTGCACTGGTCGTATCAGCATCTCTCCAGGCAGAGCCCGGGTCGTTTCCTACAGATCCAAAGATATCGGCTGCATTTCCCGATCCTGAATTGAACAATACCAACGCATCGTCCCCATTAAACTGCAGTTTGTCAGAATATAAATCCGGCGTACCGGTCCAAACTGTTGCAGACGGATGAGCAATTACAAAAATACCTTCCGCAGGTATGGTTCCTGTCAGTGGAATGGTGTATGTTGGCGTACCTGAAGCACCATTATGGTATGTACGCAATTCATAGTTGCTCAAGTCAATCGCTTCACAAGTACCGTTGAAAATCTCCAGGTATTTATTAAATCCACTTCCCTCCACATATTGAGAGAATATCAAGTCCTGTGCCTTTACTTTAGCGCATGCCTGAACACGGTCTCCTCTGCATCCTTCAAGTGTAACCGGACAATATTCCACTTGCGGATAAACAAGTACATATACTTTTTCTGTCGTTGCTTCACAACCATCTTCGCTGCTGACAATTACATAATAAGTTCCCGAAGTTGCCGGTGAATATACATTCACGTCAGCTTCCGGGATGATTCCCTCCTGGTCATACCATTGGTAGTAAGGATCAACAATGCTTGTTGTTGCCGTCAGTTGCGGCATTGTTGCACCGGCACATACGACTGTTGCACCCGAAACAGCAACAGATGCCGTCGGTTCTCCGCAGGATGAGGTTGAACCGCATGTCAATGAAATGTCATCAATGCGGTATTGTGGATTGGATGAGGATGTTCCCACTAATGTACTTCTGAAACGAATGCGTAAATTTGGCACATGAGCTGCTGTGGGTATAGCTGCTGATCTTAAGTACCATTTGGAAGTCCCCGATCCGGTTGGCAGGCTGGCATAGGACATGGAGTTCCATGAAGCACCATTATCGTCACTGAATTCCAATACCAGGTAATCAATTCCGTTTGCGGCATTGGTGTTTTTATGTATTCCGAAATGAATAGAATCTCCGTTTGAACAGTTTGATGCATTAATTCCTTGTATTTCAAAATACTCCTGTGCCTGAATGAGTGTGTTATACCCGCCTGAAGCACCAGCATAGCCAGTAGATGGAGTTGTGGTTCTCATATCTGCAGTACCTGTATAAGTAAGTGCTGTCAGATCGAAATCTCCTGCTGCTTCCCGTGCGCTGATCGTTTGGGTTCCACTTCCTGCGGATCCCATTGTTTCCGATAATTGCCCGTTGGAGGTAAATCCCATTAGTGCAATGGTACTCGTGGCAAATAATTGTTTGATTAAATTGTTTTTTGTTTTCATGATAGGTATTTTTTAATGTTGATTAATATAGGGTTTCGAAACCTGAAGTAAAGGTAGGACCAAACGTATTTTCAGAGCTTAAAGCTATGAATAAGATTGTCTTAAGTTTTTTAAAGAATCGTGCCGAATATTAATTTTTGCCATGCGTCCGATCGGAATAAAGCCGTTCTATGTGTGAGTTCTTTTATTAAGAAAGTACCCTTGCCTGATGAGATAATAGTAATGTAAAATTATTGGACTGATTTTTGAGCTAATTATTTAGTAAGCAGGTGTGTAATTGTTTTCAGGGTTAAGTTACAAGCCATATGGCAATATCATAACAGAAATCGGATATGAATTCCTCCAGGGAGTGACTGTATTATTAACTTATCACCAGATACACAACCCGAAAGTATATGTCCATGACGTGGATGGCTACCTTATCGACAAGGTTATGCCTGACAACATCCTGAAAATCTACAAACTATAAGACAACAAAACATTTGCAGTCAGTAAGGGAATATCTAAAAAATGTTAAGGAATTTGCCGTTTGAGGCAAATTATTGTAATTTGCTATATGGGATATACTAACAACATATCCAATAGCGATCGCCAACGGCTTTGCAGACTTAAAAGGGAAATCTATGAATTTCACAAAGTGAGCTATTCCTACAAAGAAGTATGTGCAAGTGATATTTATGATTTTATAAAAAACAGGGCGGCCCTGCGAGGCGAATTTCCCAGTGGAAAAAAATTCAGCCAGTTCCTCAGAAGGATGCACCATTTAGGTGTGCTCAAACAGTTTATTTCCTACAATGTGGATGTAACCATTTATCACTACTATAAATGGAGATTTTATTGCAAGACACAGAATTCACCGGATGAAGTCCTTGCCACATCTGAAAAGGGAAAGTTCAAGTACTTTAAGAACCAACTGTCGAATGTCACTAACGATAATGGAAATGTCCGATCCAAAGAAGAATTGTATATCTTTAATAGGCTATTGAACGAAAAGGATCTCCATGTTAAGTATGAAGAGAAAACAAAAGGTAAAAAAGGATGGAAGTTAACGGATTTTGTTATCAAAAATAAAGTGACCAGAAAGAAGTATTACTGGGAACATGCCGGAATGGCTGCCAATCATGAATATGCCTTGAAAACAAGCGACACAGCTGCTTGGTACATTGAGAACGGGAACAAATTCATCGAGGAGGGAGGAGCGTTCATCATGACCTACTATAAAAACGAACATTCCTTTCATAATGATGTAGAACGGATTATTAACCTGATTAAAAACCCTGTCCTACTTCTGTAATTACTGTTTCTATCGGCTTAATAATTTGTAGTTATGGCAAAGAAAAACACGAAATATTATGTTGTCTGGGTTGGAAGAAAAACAGGCATTTTTGAATCTTGGGAGGAATGTAAGCAGCAAATACATGAATATCCAAATGCCAGGTATAAATCTTTCGCGACTAAGGAATTAGCGGAACATGCTATAAACAGTTTAAGCAATGAATTTATTGGTAAATCTTTTTTTAAGAGTGAATTATCGGTAGAGCAGCTCGCGATTATTGGAGAACCGATAAAGGATAGTATTGCTGTTGATGGAGCTTGGAATACTATGACAAGAGTTGTAGAATATCAAATCGTGGACGTCAGGTCAGGAAAATTGATTATTAAGAGTAAGAAATATGAAGATGGAACCAATAACATTGTGGAATTTATTGCGATTGTCCACGCGTTGGACTATTGTAAAAAAAATGGATTAAAATTGCCAATCTATTCAGACAGCAGAAATGCCATCAATTGGATACTTAACAAGACACCGAGGACTAAACTTACAAAAAATGAAAAAAATCAGGAATTGTACAAAGTTTTAGCAAGAGCTATCGAATGGTTAGAAGAAAACAACTACGAGAATAAGATTCTGAAATGGGAAACAAAAGCATGGGGAGAAAATCCTGCCGATTTTGGACGTAAATAAATTATAGCACCTTAAAACTTCCAAAGTAACTAAAAAAGTGAACAATAAAACAAAAAAGCCAACCCGAACCGGATTGGCTTAACCTTGTGACCTTGAGCGGGGAAACTTCTAACTTTTTTATGGAGGATTTGGAACGGATAAACAACTTGAAACTATTACTTTTTAAAGGAAGATTCAGATTGTTTTAGTTTATAGATGATAACGGTTGGCAGCTAGGCGAAGTGACGGAATTTTAGCACAAAAGTTCAATAGAATTACTGCTGCTGAACCTTGCACAAATCACCCAATTTTTTGCTAAATGCCTGTTATGCCCGATAACGTTTTGGCAGCTTGGCGAAGGAGCGGAAAAACGAAGCCAAGAGCTTCGGTTTTGTACGAACGTAACCAATGCTCACAGCATTGGCGGTATAAAAAGTACAAACGTTCAACTTAACACTTACTCCGCTCTTTTGCCAAACTGCTTGTTGTGTGCAGCCTTTGTCTATATTTTTGTTTTTATCCAATAAAAAAAATCATTTACTTGATAATAAATATGGTTAGGATTAAATTTCTCCAATAATTTTTTGTTAGCTAAGTCAGACCAAGCAACAGAAATAATAGGTATGCCGACGTTATTGCTCGCTTCAATATCAACTATTGTGTCTCCGACATAAATAATAGATTTTTTGTTGAAGTTTTTCCAAATTTCAAGTACCCTCTTAATTGATTCATCCTTAATAGAATAATAAGGTGAACCTGTTTCAATAATATCAAAATAATTGGTCAATCTTAGAAAATCTAAAGAAATCTTGGTACTTATTGAACCTTTTCCTGTAACGATGGCTAAAGGAATTTGTTTCTTTTTTAGGTAGTCCAATACTTCGATTATCCCATCAAAAGGTTTGGGGCAAATGTGATGTAAGGATTTATAATTAATTAAATAATCAGAAATGCCTTTTTCAAAATGTTCACTTGCTAAAGCTCTTACTGTACCTTCTTCTGTCGGTCCAAAAGTGTCCATAATCTCTTTTTGAGATAATGTCTTGCCAATTAATGGTTCTAATGATTTTTTAAATGATGCAATACTTACGTATAATGTGTCTGCAAGTGTACCATCTAAATCAAAAATTATTCCGTTAATTTTGTTGATATCATTCGCTTGCATGGTCATGTTTTACCTCTTTTGGAAATTTATATTTCAATGCAATAGCATTTTTTGTCTCAATTCTAGATTTATTTAAATCTCTTATTCTTAAAGTCCTATCCGCAATTTCATCATTCGAAAATATCTTTTCTAAACCTTTCCTAATATCGCTTTCAAGCTCCCATATTTTTAAATGTATGTCTTTTAACTTTCTATAAATATCACCATCTATGTGAATTCCCTTTTCTTGATAATACTTGTAAATAAGCTCATATTTTTTAAGTTCATTTTTGCACTCTTCATTATTATTTTTTTCATTTTTTATTTCGGATATAATTAGTCTGTCTACAAGTTCTGGAAGAGGCATAATTAAGTCATTTAGGTTATAATTTGAGTGTGAAAGAGGGATGGGCTTGGCTGAAAAAAAATGTCCTAATTGAAAGATTCTGATAAGAGTTAATAGAAGAAATAGAACAGGAAATACATATAAAAAATTAATTGAACTTAATAATGCTGCTGCAACACTCCAAAAAACTCCAATGGCGAAAGGCAACCAAATTGCAATTATTTGAAGTGAGGAATTTAGGAATCGAGTATTCCATGGGAATGTTTCCGATATATTACTTTCTTTAGTTGTTCTTTTGCCTATCATTCCATACTTAGTTATCACAATGCCAGAATTATAAAACTCATACAGACCTTTGTCAATTTTAATGTCTAAATCTTTCTCTAGTAGAGAAAGATAGGCTCTAAAAAATTCGATAGACCTCATATTTCTGCTAGATATTGCAAAATGAAAAAATGACAAGAATATTCCAAAAACTGGCATTAAGTTAATGGTGGCTGGGTTTGTTACTGTTTTAGACGAAACCACTACACTTAATCCTGTTGCTAAGAATGCCTGAACAGTTAAGAAGAAAGCTGTTCTTTGAGATAATAAACTGTCTTCGTGATATAATCTTGCACATGTATTCTGATATAAGACTTCGCTTGTCATATTGTATTAGTTTAGTTTGTCTGGTTGCACACAACGTTTTGCAGCTTGGCGAAGTGGCGGATTTTTAACACAAATGTTCATATGGAAAACCAAACTTGAACCTTGCACAAACTTTCATAGAAGTACTGCACCCGCCATTTTGCCAAACTGCTGTTGTGCGTTCGGTGTTTTATCTGTCATTAATTGTTGTTTCAATTCTTCTTCATTTATGTGCATCGTTTTTATATATTCTTTAAAGTTTTCTGTTGTCTGTGGAATTGCAAGTCCAATTTTCTTTAGTGTTCCGTTTGTTTCTTTTATGCGGTATGTTTCAAAAAAACTTTTGTCTTGTCTTGGGAAGATTAAAAAACCATTGTTTGAATTAAACCTATACATATATGCAATTGTCTTGTAGTATATGCTTGTGGCTTTTTCAGAATTTTCTGAGTAAGATTGTTGCCTGTCAAGTGGAATATACTTTGCGTCACCAACCGATTTTGGCTCATCTTTACTTATGAAGTCAGGATAAATCGGTTGAAAATTTTCAAAAAGTAAATTTCTATGTTTACCTGTTTTATTTTCTGGATGAATGAAGTTTGCTTTTAGAATGGTATTAAGATACTCTTCCCATAGCCAAGCACCATCAAACAACAAACCGTAAACTTTATCTTTTTCTTTACCAAATGTAATTTTCTCGTGTTGAAGAATTTTTAAGCAGATTTTTTGCAACGCAGAATACTCCGTAAAATAAGGATGAGTAACTGGCTTTAAATTGGCTGTAATAATCTTTTGTTTTGAATTACCATTGTATGTCTTATTAGTTACAAAAATAAATTTACTCACAATGTCTCTTAGTTCACTGTCACCTGTCAGTACTCCACTACCATAAGGGTGGGTTCTGATGAACTCAATTGTATGCCTAATTAGCTGTGTTAGATTATTATTATAGCTGTGTTCTCTTGTAGTGTAAGCTATTTTTCCTGTAAACGGAATATTTCTAAGTATGTGGCGTTTAACATCAATACTTCCCTTAACGTTTGTGTCGTTGTACTCTTCCTTTTTGTATGCTTTGTAGATTCCTTGAGAATAGGCTTTTTTGAGATAATATGGGAAAAGGTAAAGAAGAAAATCCCAAATGTTCTCTTTATTCGGTGTTTGGTCAAATTTTAAAAGGCTAATTGAAAAGACTTTTTGCAACATATAGTGCAAAAAATAGTCGTTGTTTTCATCTTTTGCAAAACGAGATGAAATTGTAAGTTGCGTTGAATTACGTCCAATAAATCCCATTAAATTATATGTTGTCAGGTTTTCATTGTCTAGTGAGAAAATGTGAGACCTTTCAATATCGTCTTTGTATTTTCCAAATGAATGAGGGAAAACAAGCAAATCAGGATTTTCGATTTGTAAATCCAATAGGTTTTTATTTGATATAGCTGATAAGTCTTCAATATTGATATTATCAAACTTGTCAATAAATTTTTCGACTTTGTTATCAGTTGTTCTCATTATGCTGTAAAGGCATTTTTCAAAAGTTTAATTTTTTCATCACTATCAGACATACCTCTCAAATATTCTTTCAAAAGTGGCTCAATTCGTAAATTCCAAATATTGTCTATATCTTTTCTTGCATTACCGTTTGAGTCAAGAAAATACGCTGCCCCAATATGGTAAGAAGGATTAAGACCATCTGTTTCAGAAATTTGCCTGTTTAAGTCCAACATTCTTTCTTTTATTTCGTTTGGCAAATTCATATTTTCTGCACTTTGTTCTGCTGTGATTTCAATCCAAGTAAAACGTCTTCGTATTGCAAAATCAAAACTTTCAACACTTCGGTCAATGTCGTTCATTGAGCCTATTATGTAAACATTTTCGGGAACATAGAAAACCTCTTTCTCATCGTTGTGTAAGTTTGAATATTGAGTTTTGACCGCACCTTTTTTACCTCTGTAACTTGGGTCAATTGAAAAGAATAATTCACCAAATATTTTTGAAATTTCACCCCTATTAATTTCGTCAATAACAAATACGAAATCTTTTTTCTCGATTCTTTTTCTCGATTCTTTAGCTTTCTGTTTGAGTTTGTCTCTTAGTTGTTCTAAAATCAAAAAGATAAAAGTATATTGATATTTAAAACGAGTGTTAAATAACTTCTTAATATCAGTAGGTTTCTTAATCTCGTTGGCATTTTTTAATACTTCTATTGTGTCTTTTTTGAAAACCAATTGTCGCTCCATTGACTCATTGTTCAATATTTTTGCGTAAAAACATTCTTCTTTTTTAGAATGTGGAATAATAACAAATTGATTGGAATTATTATTGTAACCAAATTTTTTTCCACTTTCAATGGAGTCTGCTAAAAAGTTATCTAAAATTGATTCTATGTTACTTTCGCTCTGGAGTTCTTCAGGTGTTTTTTCCGAGTCTATTAAATTCTCTAATGCTTTTTGACAAAATGATTTGAAAATACCGTCCTTAATTTCAAAGCCTATTATTCCGCTTTCATCAGGTGGTGTCGGTCTGAGCCCTTCAACAAAGTCTGTGTAGTCATAAGATGGGTGGAATTGTACAAAATTAAATTGTCCGTTTTCTTCTAATTCTTCATCGGTTTTCACCCCAATAAGTTGTTTTGCAATTTGTTTCGCTAAAAATGTTTTACCTGTTCCTGGAGCACCGGTAAGGATAATGTTTTTGTTTGATTTGAGTAAATCTATATAAGGTTGTATTTGCTTCATTTCATAGTTGCTTTTTTGTTCTTCGTTCCATTGAGTGATTAGCTCATTAAATTGATTAAAAAATGTTTTTAGCTGTTCATTCGGTTCTTGCTTATCGAATAAACCAAGGTCGCTAACACTTATTGTAATTACGTGTTTGGCATTATTTAGAGGATAAGAATCTTTCATTATTTTTAAGTTGACAATCTTTTTATCTTCCCATTCTGCGTTGACATTAATAGCTGTATGTTTCCAATTCAAATAAGTGCCTCCACCTTGGTAAGTAGTTGGGTTTACGTTAATGCATATCGTTCCATTGTCATATGTTTCCCAATCTTTTATTTGATTTTGAATTTGTTGTTCTTTATGTCCTTGACCACCGCGTTTAAAATTTTTAATCTCCTTAATATATGTTTGGTAGCCCTCCCCAAATTTTTGGTCAGAAACACAAAATTCAAGATGTGCAACAAAATATTCTAGTAACTTCTTAAACTTTTCGTATTCAGTCATTCAATTAATATCTTTTGTTATTCTTTTTTATTTGTGTCGCTTTTACACTGACGCACAACTCTCAAATATACGCAAC
Organism: Crocinitomicaceae bacterium; assembly: GCA_037189645.1. Classification (GTDB taxonomy): domain Bacteria; phylum Bacteroidota; class Bacteroidia; order Flavobacteriales_D; family Crocinitomicaceae; genus Taishania. The sequence goes on along the minus strand of JBBCIY010000014.1, from coordinate 70,089 downwards.
AAATAACTACTTGTAACCGATTGCTATCTTGTTTCTATTGATTTACAGTGTAGTTACAATAATTCCTGTCACATGTTCACAAAACTACTAATCCTCACCTATAAAAAAATGAGTATTTATACCTGTTTTTAGGATAAAATATTGAAGGACAAAAGAATTAGCTTCGCTGCTTTAGTTGCAAATTTTTCAGGTTTGGTCAAAAAAAACAAAAAGTTCTAACTTCCTAAATTGATATAAAGTGCTGAAAAATAGATTTTCTTATAATAAAAAAGCCAACCCGAACCGGATTGGCTTAACTCTGTGACCCCGTCAGGATTCTAACCTGAAACCTTCAGAGCCGTAATCTGATGCTCTATACAGTTGAGCTACGGAGCCGTTGCAAGTTTTTGCGAGGGCAAAGGTACCACATTCGTTCTAATCCTGCAAACTTTTTAAGATGAAAATAAAAAAATTATTCAATGACAGCACTTATTCCCCTGTCTAATAACGCAGTGCACATGGGTTCCAGCTTTTCATAAGAACCCCTTTTGACCTGGCATTTACCGCTAAAATGAATGATATAGGTGCATTGTTCTGCCTGGACAGTATCGTGACGGCAAACCTTTACCAGCGATTCGATCACATGGTCGAACGTATTGACATCATCGTTATAGACGATCAGGTCATGCTGACCGATCAGTTTTTCGATGGAAAGAACTTCTTCTTCCGTCTGAACGCTATTCATTGTTCCTGTCATATTCCTTTAAGTTTTGTGTCTCGGTCAGCGGGTATCCGAATAATCCGGAAATGGTACGCATTTCCTGTGCATCCTCCAACCGTACATCAAAGATATGAATTTCCAGTCCATTTTCCGAACGCGAGACCGATTTTCTGTAGGGAAACTTCATCAGCCAGTCATTCAGGTCCCCGGGGATGGTCGCCGAATTCAGCTCGAAGGTCACTTTGGAATCGTTGCTTTTTAATACGTCGGACTTTGAGAGCTGGATGGTGTCTAGCAGGCCGGAAAAAGCTGCGATCCGGGGCAATGATTCTGTTACCGGGTAGAACGCTGATTTTATTTTCCTGTCCGCCTGGTCGTAATAGAAGTTTCCTTTTGCATTGTACCTGTTCAGCTCTTCCCGCGGGTAGCTTTCAAAGGTCACTTTCGTAGCGAACTGGACGTAGCTCTCAACCGGCTTTTCCTTTGACTGCACCAGCGTGCTTTCCGTGAATACTTTAATTTCCTGAACGGTCTGTACCGGGTCAGGAGCCGGGGAAACAGCCACGTCTTTTTTATCATCGCTGTATAAGGTCGCTTGTCCCGAAGCCAGTAGCATTCGTGCTTTATCGATGCTGATGCGTTTCCCCTGGTAATAAGCTGTGACAAAAGCGTCGGAGATCCCTTTGGCTCGGATTGCTGTTTCACTCTGCCTGGCTTCGGAAAGGTCACCATACATCCCTGCGGAATAACGGATCTGCCCGTTTTCCAGCCGCAAGGTATAAAGTGGTTCCAGGCTGAGCAGGCGTTCCTTTTCTACCGGGCGGTTATACACACCAACCTGTACAGTGTAGAACAGCAGGTTGCTGTCGAATTGTTCAATGGCAGTAGCCGGTGCCGCGCCCGGGCTTTGATTATAGGAGTGCTCCGGAACAGGTTTTAGTGTTCTGGAAGTGTCTTCCAGTCCCAGCTTTTCTGCGAAGTTGCCAGCCACTTCCAGCTGCAGCTCGTTGGTTCTTTGCCCGACACATTCATTGCGCTCTTCCATCCGCCGCGCTTCTCCGAAAGTAATGCGTTTCCCGTCACAGTAAGCAACAACGAACGCATCATTGTAGCCGATCTGCCTGATCTTGTCGCGTGCATCAACGACTGAGGCAGCATTGTTGAAATACCCGGCCATGTAGCGGGTGATGTTCGAATGTTCTATCTTTTCCCCGGAAACAGGTGCGAACTCCTTGAAGTGGTCTTCCGGGATCGGTCTGGCGAATGCACCTACCTGCACCCGGTACACGAGTCCTTTTGGGCTTGCCACGCCGACGGGAATGGTTTTTAACTCCGGGATGGACGGAGGAGAGGGATTGAATGCTATTCCACTTGCCGGGATCTGGATCAGGGCAGTGGCAATAAGTGATTTTTTAACCGGGTTTACTCCTCTCATAACTAAATTTTGAAATTTCATCATTTCTTCAGGATCGGTTGGTAAATAAGTGACTGCTTCTTTGTGAGCAACGGAAATAGTTGTTTCCAGCTCTTTCAAAGATAAGGATATCGCGTTGATTTTTTCAAAAAGCGCTTGTTTTTGCTGCGGCTGGGATTCCCCCGTATTTCTAAGTGATTCCAGTTCCTCCTGATAGCCTGCTAATGTGTTTGTAAGCTTCGCATGCTGGTTGATCCGTTCATTTTGCGTGGCAATGGCAGCTGCATAATGGTGGTAATTTTCGCTCGCTGCGATGTGTCGCTCTTCGTTAAAGGAAAGCCGTACTGTATTTTCTGCCAGGGGAACAGGCCGCTCGACCGGGCGGTACAGCTGTAGCTGCTCTTCAATAAATATCATCTCTTTCCGGAGAAGGTTTTCCCACTCATCCAGGGCCCTGATCTCTTGCAGGATACTTGCTTTCTCTTTCCCGGAAGCGCCGTTCAGTTGCCTGGATTTCTCTGCTTTCAGGAGAATGAGTTCATCGATCTCAATATAACCTTTTCGCTGCATCTGGTGCAGGTTTTCTTGGGAATAGATCCGCGTTCCGCTGCTCTGACTGCTGACCGACAGGTTTTCATTCAAACGGTTATTTCTTTCCAGGTCGGAAAGATAGCCTTCGTGCAAGGCTTCCATCTGTGAAGCAATGATTTCACGGTTGACCGGATCTTTTTCACGGTTAAAAGCAGCATTCAGACGGTCAATAGCAGCGTTATAGTTTGTGCCGACTTCCTGGAGTTCTCTGGTGTCAGAATGTTGAGTGAGTTCCCTGAGCTCTTTTTCCAACTGTATATTGCGTTGTTGTTTCGTGGTAGTGTTGGTGGTTGCTTTTTCCTGTTTGATTGTGGACAGCTCACGTGTAAGCTCTTTTCGTTCGTTTTTGCTGAGTTCTTCATTTGTCAGCAATGCAGCCAGCTCCTGTTCACGGGATGGAGCAGGGGAGGTGGTTCCTGTTTGCTGCTGCCCGATGGTTTCTTCTGAGTTGGGGAGCTCCGTATTATTTTCTTCTGCTGTGGGTGGTGCGGATAGGGTTTGCTCTTCCTCCAGCAGCTCTGCGATCCGGGCGGTTGTCCGTGCGATTTCTTCACGGATCACCGTTTGATACTGTGCTTTCCCCGTTTCACTGTTCGCTGCCCCGGTTGCATTCAGCCTGTGTTCCAGCTGTGATTTATACGTTTCCAGCCGGTCAATGGTGCGCCGGACAGCTGAAAGAGGAAGATCCGTTTTTTCAAAGTCGTCCGTGCTGACAGAATAGTCCTGGTGCAGTTCCTGTTTGATCTCTGCTTCGGATTTGACAGGAGCCGTTGGCAGGGATTCTTCTTGCTGTGTTGGTTCTTCCCTGGTAATTTCTTCGGAGGATTCCGGTTTTATTCCGGGATCGTTTTTTATTTCTTCTTCTGCAGGATCATTGCTGGTTATTGAAACCGTTTGCCTGCTGTTGAATGCTTCCTGCGCTGTTCGTTCAGTTGCAAGCAGCATCGAAACCTCATTCATTTTATGTTCAATGACCGTCAGCTGGCTGTTGATTTTGGTAGTATTGGGGTGGGTTTTCCTGGCTTGTTCCAACTCCTGTTTTTGAGTGTTCAGCTCCCGGGTAAGTTCTTCCAGGACTGCGATGGCACCTGCCGGGTTTTCCGCGCCGGACAGCTTGTTGTATTCTCCGATCAGGGAAGTGTATTTTTCTTCGGTAGCTTCAGCGATTCTGCTGATCTGCTGATCTGTTTCCTGTTCTTGCCTGGTCCTGCTTTCCTGTGCTGTTTTCAGGCTGTTTATTTCTTCTTTTTGGGCGGAAATGCTGGATTGAATGTGGGTATTGTGCTGGTGCAGGAGGTCAATTTTGGCTTCTGCCAGCGGATCACGGGTGGTGGGCTGGATCTCCTTTTTCAATTGCTGGATCTCAGCTGTTATTTTTTGAGAAAGGTCGGAATCCAGCTGGTTCAATCGCTCCAGTTTTTCCACCCGGGAAAGGTTGTTGCTGGCTTTAACCTGATCAACACTGCTGTAATATTCCGGAAAGATCCCGGAGATGATCCGTTCCGTTTTTAAGCCGGAGATCTCTTTTTTGGTTGTCTGCTCAAATTCTTTTTCCAGCGATGACTGGTCTTCCTGTAATTGCCGGAGCATCTTCTGAGCGGCAGTTTTTTCCTGCGTTTTTTCCTGGTCATCCAGCTTTTCGTTGGTGTCAATTTCTTCCAGGTAGGTGGTCAGTTCCTGCTGTTTCTCCGCATTCAGCGACAGCAGGCGGCTTTGCTTTTCATAGTTGCTCCATTCGTTCCTGGAATAGATTTCCTCACTTCGGGTATTGTAGTGCTCAATGGTTTGTTCCGCCATTGTTTCGTTGGATTTCACCGGCAGAGGAGAGGATAATTCGGCAAGTGACGATTCGATGTACGATTTCAGGATCCTGCTCTTATCTTCATTCACGGTCGCTTTTATTTGTGACAGTTCTTCACCGGAAAGCGGTTTCCCTGTGTATGCTTCAATTTCATTGGCAAGAAGGATCTTTTTTGTTATTTCTTCCCGTTTTTCCGCCTCTTTTTTAATAAGCACCCTTACTTTATCCAGTGATTTTTCAGAAGCCTCTTTTTGCTGCGATTTGTCGTCGATTTTATTTTGAATGTCCTGTTTTTGTTTCTCTTTTACTTGCTCTTTTTGCCTGTTCAGGGCTGTAATTTCAGCATCCAGCCGGGCCATTTCTTCTGTATGTCCTTGTTCCAGCGACTGGTATTTTTTGATTTGGGTATCAACGTCTGCTTGTTGTGCCAGCAATTCTTCCAGTCCCGATCCCGGGGGGGAGTGCAAGGATTTCAGCAGGTAGTCCTTGTTGTTTTCCAGCAATGTTCCCAGCTCATGGTGCTTTCCTTCTTCGAACAACCGGTTGTATTCGTTGCTGATCTGTTCCAGCCTGTCCGGGTCCTGTATGCTGTTCCCTGAAGTGCTCATTTCACTTGCTGCCTGTTGTATTTCCAGGATCTTTTGCAGTTTCTCATCCCGTGTCTGGTACAGTTCTTTCGCGTTGTTGAGCACCATTTCTTTCCGGCGGATGCTTTCCGAAGCATCGGCTTCTTTGATCAATGCCCGGATCTCATTGTCGATACCGGTAATTTCATTGTACAGCGCGGCACTTATCCCGTTTGCCTTGTTCTCTGCCTGGGTTCCTCCGTCAGTGGTCGCTTTTGCTTCTGCCGCTTTGAGTTCCAGCAGTTGCCCTACTTCCATCAGGGAACGGTTTTCCAACCGCAATTCCGCGATGACTGCCCTGGTCCGGGTTTCGTTTTCGGGTGCTCCTGATTCAAACTGGTCTTCGTTGACATTCAGATTCGCCCGTTCTTTCAGCACCTGGGAAACGATGCTCTGTGCGTCTTCAAACTCTTCATTGAACAGGTTGGTGACCCGTATCCGTTCCGTTGCATCGGCTAATTCGTGATCTATGCGTTGCTTCAGCGGGCGTAGCTCTTTCAGGTATGGGATTTCCACTTCGGCTGTGAATTGCTCCCTGGAGCCGTCGACCTGGACCCGGTATTCGTATTTTCCTCCTTTGGGAAAGGTAATGAGGTACGTGTTTTCTTTCAGGGTGCTGAAAATACCGATCCGTTTTCCGCTGGCTTTGTCGACTACTTCAACCGTCATTGTTGGATTGCCCGGCAGTACAGAGGAATGAAAGGAACCTTTCACGATGGCCAGCTGAACAGGGATCCGCTCGACGGCGACCTTGTAAACGACGATCTTTCCATCCTGTGACTGGCGTTTGGACGAGAAATACGCGTTTTTACTTTCCTTATCTACCACGTAAAGAATATCGTCGTCGGGCGAGCTGATCGAAAAATCAACGTTTTCCACTTCTCCGAATGAATTGTTTTCTGCATTGAATTTTGCCCGGAAAATATCGTATCCTCCCATTGAATTATGCCCTTTCGAAGAAAAATAAAGTTCCTTCCCGTTGGGATGCATGTAGGGGAAATCTTCATCAAACGGGGTGTTTACGCCGCCATTTAGCTTTTGCGGAACTCCGAATTTTCCTCCGGGTAGCCTTCGGGCAACGTAAAGATCAAGGTTGTTTCCTTCTCCGTAGCTGGAGAAATAAACATTGTCCATATCAGGGGAAATATGAACGACTGGTTTATGGTTGAATTTTTTGTCGTTTTTCGATTGAAAGTCAACAGCGAAAATAATGCTTCCACCGATCTCCGAAAGATCATACAGGCGGAAGAAATCTTCCTGCCTGATCTCTGTTTTCTTCCGGACAATGACATCCGTAACGGTTGTCAGCAGGTGCTTGCCATTCTCGCACATCGCAATATTGCGATTTGACGCATCGGTGTATTCTCCTTTGGGGGCTTTTACCAGGTAGCTGTTGTACTCACGGATGGCGTCGTTGAACTGGTAATTGAGGTGATAGGCTTTTCCGAGGAAAAAATGAGATTCGAAGATCGGCACCGGGCTTTTTACCGCATACGCCAGGTAGCGGATGGCCTCCTGTTTGCTGCCGGAACTGAATAACAGGCAGGTTCCGTACTTGTAGCTGTATTCGTAGCTTTTGGGCTGTAAAGACAACAGGCGGAGGTAAAGCGGGGTAGCTTCGACGTATTCCTTGTTTTTGAACAAAGCATCTGCCTTGACTTTCACTTCTGTTTCTGTTTGTGTGAAAGAAAAGAACGCCGTAAGCAGTAATACAACGAGTAAGATCCTATTTTTTTTCAGAGGCACGTTACTTCTTCATATCAGTTAGATGAGTTTAAGTGACAGTAATTTACACCCCAAATGTAAGTCAAGAAAACGATTATTCATAGCTTTTTGTTTTTTTACTAAACTAAAAGCTGATACGGTTATTTCTTGAAAAGGTTCATTTTGTTCTCATTACCGGCGATTAAGCGCCTGATGTTCTGCCGGTGGGCAAAGATCACGAGTGCGGCCAGCAGCATTGCGAAGCCGTTCAGCCAGACTGATTTGATTCCGAAAACGAAATAAATGCAGGAAGGAAAAGCAATCGCTGCACAAATGGCTCCAAGTGAAACGTACTGGGAAAGGATGAAAACGATCAGGAACACGGCGATACAGATTCCGGCTGCGGGAGGATGAAGCCCGATGATTACTCCCAGTGAGGTGGCAACGCCTTTTCCTCCTCTGAAACCGGCAAAAACAGGGAATACATGACCGACAACGGCCATGAGGGAGGCCAGGATCTGAACGGTGATCAGCTCGTCGGACTGCCATTCTCCTACGTTGAACAGATACGGAAGGAAGGTGGCAATGAACCCTTTCAGCACGTCAATGCTCAATACGGTTATTCCTGCTTTTTTTCCCAATACGCGGAATGTATTGGTTGCTCCTGCGTTTTTGCTTCCATGTTCACGGACATCGATCCCGTATTTTGCTTTTCCGACCCATACTGCTGTCGGAATGGAGCCCAGTAAATAGGCGATGATCCCGAATAGAATATAATCCATTATTTTGTAAACAAATTATTAAATACCGTCCTCAGACCTCCCTGCCCGAGCTGGTACATGAAGTTTTTCGATTTGCGCTTATCGTCTTTCAATGCTGATATAGCTGTCGATAACTCGCTGTCTCCGGTCATGATATCCAGTGTTCCTTCTTTTTTACCCATTGAATAATTGAAGAAATAATCTTTTCCTCCCGGAACGTCGATCAGCAATGCGAACCAGTCTCCTCCCGCACCGGAGTATTTTTGCTGGAAGAACGCCTTGAAAGGAACGTATTTCATCACCGGCTTGTCGAACATGCTTACAAGGATAGCCGATTCTACGGTTGTGATCAGTCCTTTGTAGTTGTTCAGCGTTGGCTGGCTGTAGTACTTCATCCGCAACCCGGTGATCGTCATCGTTGATTCCAGTGAGCCAGGTATTTTTTTCAGTTCCCCTTTGATCGTAAAATCTTCCTCCAGCTTATCCGCTTCCGCCTGGTTCCCCCAGATGGTCATAGCGGATTTCAAGGTGTTTGTCGCGAAATCCATCGGGTTCAGCCCTTCTGTGATACTGATCTTGTCCGGAACATCTTTGAAAACGGATTTATCCAACGGCATATCGATTTTTGCCGTCAAATTAAATAAAATTTCTCCACTTTTCTGGTTGTAATCTACAATCCCGACAGTTTTTACGGAAACATCGCCGTGATCCATTCCTAAATTCACCACACCTTCACCAAACATGGAGCATGTTTCTGTCTTGAGGGAGAGGAAGTTTCCTTTTTCCGAACGGTTGATCAGTTTCTCTCTGGAAGCGATCTGGAATTCTTTCGAATTGAAATCATAGGTCAGCACGCCGGAAGCGGTAATGACTACCGGGTCGTTCGGGTTCGATAGCGCAGACAGGAACGTCGGATACAGCTCAATGCTGTCCACATTGGTAGCGTCCCTCCATACGATTCCTGCTGAGATCGGCTCTCCGTCCAGGTTTTTCATGGTAGTGCTCACAGGGATCTGGATGTTCTTCGGATCGATGGAGCTGGAGAAGGCCAGCCAGTTCTTTTCGAATTTTTCACAGCTGTGGTTGATCCTTGTTGCGCCGTTGAACAAAATCTCAGGGGAAGACGCTTTAACTGTCAGGCTTCCGTAGTAATCAAATTCATTGCTGAGTTTGAATCCTTTTTCCTTGTCGATTTTTCCGGTGGCGATGGTTTCAAAAGAGCTGTCCGGGCCAATTTCATCCATGACAATGTAGGAAGGGATGCTGTCCTTATCATAGTACGGGTATTCACCAACCGCCTTGTATGCTTTTCTTGCCGTGATGTCAACCGTTGCACGTTCAAACGTGTGGTATTTTGTAATGTAATTGGCAACGATCGTTGCGTTCTTTAACTGATCGAGCTGCGCTTTTTTACGGATGTTGACTTTCATACTGTCCGGGTAGATACGCGCGTCGGCCACAGCGATGTATTCGACTTCGTCGCAATAAATGGATTTGGATTTCATGTCCAGCCGTGCTTTTGGCGCTCTGAACTGAAGCGAATCCTGTTTCGGATGCGTAGAGAAGAAATTGGGCCCGACCAGGTCCACACCGGTATCAATGGTCAGGTCTTTCGAGGTTTTCTTTTCCATGTCGATCCGTTCCTGGTCCATGAACCAGGTGAACAGGTCCATTTTACACATGTACTGGTTCACCGGGAAATCCACTCTCGATTCTCCCTGGTTGGAGTTAAACACTCCCTTCCTGTCTTTGAAACTTACATGCGACTTGACGTTATTTGTTTCAAACACCATACCGGCTTCACCTTCTTCCCGGTTGTTGTTCTTCAGGCTGAAGCTGGAGGTGTCGGCGTGGATGTCTTTCCATTCGTACACAAATTTATCGGAAACAATGGTGGCATTGCTGAATGTCATCATTCCCCGGCCGCTCATGCCTTTAGGGGTAACGTATGCTGTTCCTCTCAGTTTGGTCTGGTCTCCGAAGAAGTTCAGATCATTCTGAGGAGTGGAAGTTGCTTTTAACAATTGCTGTTTGGGCAGGTAGGTCATATATGCGTCCTCTGATTTCACTTCAGGGAACTGAATACCGTTTTCAACCGGGGTATTCACAAATGTTACATATCCTACTGTGGAGTCAGGTAAGAAGGTCAGCAGGTTTTTGGAAACGGAAGTCGATTTCACGAAATTGATTGTTCCGGCTCCCTGCAGTCCATTCCCGGAAAGCATGATCTTATTCTGATATTTTGCTCCTGTTCCGTAAAAATTCAATCCGTCTGCCGGCGCTGTCGTTGAGAATCCGAACGAATAGTCCGGCATTACTTTCAGGTCTTCTTTGATGTTGGGGAAGATCCCTGCGGAAACCAGCTCTCCCTGGAGCCTGAGTGCCCGGTCATTGAAGTTGTCGATGCTGTCAATGGTAAACGGCTTTAAGGTATAATAGAACCGTGTGCTGTCATACGCTCCTCTGAACAGGTCTTTGGAGTTGTAGTATACTTTTGTCGCGTTGGTCACGGACAGGATAGGGTAGGTTGCTGTCGTAGCGTCTGTTTTGTTTCCCGACCGGTTGGTTGGCAGGTCAACAGCCACTTCACCGACAGCGTTGGAGATCCAGCTGGTCATCGCAATTCCTGATTTCCCGTGAGCGGGGTCTCTTGGCTGAACCCTCAGGATCAGTTCGTTGGTTTTTAAGAAGTTGATCTTATTTGTCTCGTAATTGTAATTCGCGCTTACGGTGTTGATTTCCGCTTTTCCCGCATTGATCCAGCCGCTGAATTCCATGTCCCGGTTCTTTTTGACCTTGACTTTGTTTTCAGCTGGGAAAATATGGGTATTCTGCTTTTCCGAGATCGTAATGCGGTCAACCCCGACCAGGTCGATGTCCATTGTGCTGAGGTTGAAGGTCCCGAAGTGGGTGTATCCTCTCCGCTCTTCATTCTGCTTTTTATAGCTTTCCCTGACTTGCTGCAGGGCTGGGTTTGCTTTGATTTCCTCTTCGGTATAGTCTTTCAGCTCTTTCGGGCGGAAATCACAGGTGATCACAATGTTGTCGAAATCTCTTTTCCCGGCCCTTCCCTGTACGTAGTTCTCCAGCTTCGGGTTGATGGTTACTTTCTTGTTCTGGGTATCGTAGTTGATGAAGCCGTAATTTGCCAGCTGGAGCATGAGTGTGCGTCCGCCCTGGTCCAGTCCCCACCCGAGGGCTGTCGCGCATTCACCTTCCGAAAGCTCGTATTTATCATATTTGTATGTGTATTTGCTCAGCGCAACCAGGGGATTGACGCTCGACAATCCCTGTAATTCATCATAGATCCTGTCGTTCAGGTAATTGAATGATTCAAACCGGGCAACCCGCTGCTCCTGGCTGGTTCCAGGCTCGTACACGAATGACAGGGTGTTTTCTTTCTCTTTGTAAACGATCTTCGGGACATAATAATCCAGCTTGTGATAGGAGTCGCTGAATGGCGCCTGTCCCATTCCTGTTGTCGGGCGGGAAAGTTCCAGTATCCCTTCGTTGTATGAATAGACAAAGCTGATGTTGGGATGATAAACAGAGTCTCCCGTATTCAGGTAGAGAGCAGTATTTGCGTTATTGCTGTTTATATTTTTGTCTGTGATGTATAGTTCGGAAGCTCTTGAACTGATATGAGGTTTCCCGTTCTTCATAACCGTGATTTTCGCAGGAGTATTGTTTGTACCGGAACCCACGAAATCGGCTCCTTTCATTACGAATGCACCTTCATAGTTGACATTCGGCTTGATATTGGTGATTTTCAGGTCGGTTTTGAAAGAGATGAAATGAGGATGTATCCGGTCTGTTTCCCTGTTGATCTTTACCGCGTTTTCAGTGATCCGCCCTTCGATCAGCTCTTTAAAGTAAGGTGTCTTCAGCTTTACGGAATCAAGTGTCAGGCTGGAGCTTTTCATGGAGGTGTTGAATTTCCCGATCTCAGCATACGTTTCATCTTTGGAAATTCCTACTTTTTCCCAGGTCAGAATCCCACCGTTTCCGCTCCATCTTTGAGTGGTCGGGTCATACATTCCCGATGTCTGGTACACGACAATGCTGTCGCTGTATTTTGTCGTTTTTTTGGAAGATCCGGATGTAGCGATCCAGCGACAGATCAGGTTTCCGCCAGACAATTCGATATACGGCTTGTCGTCGTACCTGAATTCATATTTCCCGCCTTCATAGAACCATTCAAAATTGGATTTCCCAGCCAGTTTTCCTTCTGCGAAAAAGCCCATGGACGATTCGGCAAAATCAGTGAAACGTTTGGGATTACGGCTTTCCAACAGCTTGTCGATCGTGCTTTGATATGCGTTGTAGCTGGATTCGGGTTGCTTGTTCTTTACCAGGGAATAAACGGAGTATACATAATTGTAGATATCCGGGTAAGTATCCAGGCGTTTTGTGACAAGAAGGTTGCAGGTAGCTACGAGGTTGGTAAAATACCTGTCAGGAAATTCATTGGTCTGCAGGAGCATTACACTTAGCTCATCCTTGATGAATTTGCTGTGCTCTCCCTTGCCGTAAGGCGATAATGCACTTTGAAATTCTTTGATGAATTTTGCTCTGTCGGGACTGTATGTCTGCCCGAACGCGGTAAACAGTGTTGCAATAAACAACAAAGAAATGAAGTTTTTCATAGTTCCACAGGTTTAATTATCAATTATTAAAGTGTCGATCATAAATTATGAACGGCCAGGCTGTCTGAAATCTGCCGCGCCTGGTCCGTGATTATTCATCGTTTATGACTGGCGACTCATTACCAGTTTTATCGCTGCCCAATTGTCCTTAAAGTAAACGAATTCTTTCTTCAATTCGTACTTTTTAGCAAAATTTAATAGTTCTTCCACATCCGAATCGAAAAAGCCGCTGAGCATCAGGATTCCTCCGTTTTCAAGTGTTTTCGCATAAAATGGGATGTGTGCCTTCAGTACATTTTTATTGATGTTCGCCAGTATCAGGCCGAACAATTTCCCTTCGATCAGGTCAACATCTCCGTGCAGTACTTCTATGTTTTTACAATTGTTTCGCCCGGCATTCTCAATGGTGCTTTCAACAGACCAGTCTTCGATGTCGATCGCTGTGATCTCCGTTGCTCCCAGTTTTTCGGCAATGATTGCCAGTACGCCGGTTCCGGTTCCCATATCCAGGACATTCGCCGGGATGGAGTCCAGTTCAAACAGTGCTTTTGACATCATCCAGGTTGTCTGGTGGTGCCCGGTACCGAACGACATTTTGGGCTGGATCTCTACGATCATCCCTTTTGCCTGCGATTTGTCGTGGAATGGTGCGAGGATGCTCACATGGTCTTCGACGAAAACAGGCTCAAAATCACTTTCCCAGGCAGCATTCCAGTTCTGACTTTCAATGATCGCTGATTCAAATGAGAAAACAACATCGTCCCGTTGCTCTCCCAAAAACGTTTCGTTCAGCGCCCGTTCAACCGATGTTTCAGAAACCTGCCCGTAGGCCAGGACACCTTCGTCGGTATCGACAAAACTTTCAAAACCAGCCTCAGCCAGCTGTGCGACAATGATCTCATTGAACGGCCTTAGCGGGTTCAGTCTGATGGTTAACTCTAAATAATCCATTTAGAACGATTTGATTATTTTCCGGAATGAATCGGCTTTCAGCGAAGCACCTCCTACCAGGCCTCCATCTACATTCGGACAGGAAAATAACTCACGGGCATTACTTTCGTTACAGCTTCCACCGTATAAGATCGAAATGTTGTCTGCGGTATTGCTCCCGTACTTTGCAGCAATGAAATTCCTGATTACCAGGTGCATTTCTTCAGCCTGCTCACTTGTTGCGGTCAGCCCCGTGCCGATCGCCCAGATCGGTTCATAGGCAATGACGCATTTTTGAAGATCGCCTGCATCGAGGTGAAACAGGCTTTCTTCGATTTGCCTGGTGACAAATGTTTTTTCTTCCTTTTTTTCCCGGATTTTCAATGGTTCCCCACAACAAAATACCGGGGTGATTCCATGAGCAAGGCAGGCGTCTGTCTTTTGTTTTAAAAATTCGCTGCTTTCGCTAAAATATTCTCTTCGTTCGCTGTGCCCGATCAAAGCATGTGTAATGCCAATGCTTTTTAACTGGGCAAAAGAAGTTTCTCCTGTGTAAGCTCCGCTGTCTTTCGGATACCCGTTCTGGGTGCCTACTTTTACTGTTCCGCTGCTTTCAGTACTCAACGGGAGCAGGTAGGGAGCAGAGGGAAAAACGATCACCTCCACATCTCCCGGTTCCATATCGCTCAGTGACTGAAACAGTGCTTTCGCATCGTTCCATTCCAGGTTCATCTTCCAATTCCCTGCTAAGATTTTCTTTCTCATTACTTTTTGAATAAATTTTTGTTCAACCAGTCAAATGTAGGAGTGGAACGGTGAGCGAACTTTCCTGTCACGATCCCTTTCTGGATGATCATCATTGACGGGTTACTTCTGGCGATTGCCTTTAATTCGATCTCATCGTTGGTAAACATCGGGATGTCGAACTGGTGTTTCTTCCTGAATGCTTCCATGTCTTCTCTGCTCGCGCTGCACAGCAATACCATCGGGATTCCCAGCTTTTTTGTTTCTGCCAGGATGGTCTTGTAGCGTTCGATTGCGTTCCAGTCCGCTTTTTCGATGTTCCTGGAAGTAATGACAACGATCGCATCTGCTGTTGTGATATACTCCCGGATGCTTATTTCCGCAATCTCAGGATTGACCTGTTTTACAGTGTCCAATACCTGGTAATGGTCAGGTGTGTATTCCTCCGGTGTGAATTCTTCTACCGGAACATCGTAGATGTCGTCTGAGCTCAGGTTCTTTACACGTATGATCTCAACCATATTGCTGCCGGTGAATTCACGGATGTATTCCAGGCTTTTCTCCGCTTCCGTCAAATCCGAGGTGCGGATGTACGGGTTGAACTGTTCGGTAATGGATGGAAGCTTTGTCGGCTTGATGACCTTCTGGATCATGTCTTTGTACTCCCAGTCTTTGTCTTCCCAGATCTTGGAATCCATAAATTCTTTGGAAGAACCGTCAAATAATTTTTCTTCTTTCGTTTTCTTGTTCACATAAACAAGCATGTTCTGGTAGACTCCTTCTTCTCCATTGTTCATCTTTTCGACCAGGTTTGATCCAAGTCCGTACGGACGGTAATCTTTCATCGGTTCATAGCGGAGTACGAAGAAGATGAAAATTCCTGAAATAAGCGCCACGAATAAAGAAACACCCCAGTAATTGCCCAGAGCCCTTCCTCCCGAACGGAGCAGCCAGAGGGATCCGGCAATTCCGACAAGGGCAAAGAGGATCGGGAAGTACCAGGAGAAGATACCGGAGAAGAACGTGACAACCAGCAATGAAGTAATACCGAAAACAATATTCTGCCTTCTGGTATTCGGCTGAATGATCCACTGAGCGGCAAAGATCCACAATCCCAGGTACAATACGATGATGTCTTTCCAGAGGGATTCTTTGGGAGTAAGGGAGCGCCCAATGGATCCTTTCATTGCGTCACCGAAGCATCCGCAGTCATCCACGCATTGTGGCTGTTTCATTTCCTCTACCACCAGTTCTGTCTGGTTTTGACTGATGATCTTGATTGCTTCATCCGTTTCTGCCTGTTTGATCTTGAAGGCTGCGATAGGATTGGACATTTCGTAAACATCCCTGTCTAGGAATTTTTTCCCGGAATCGCAGGTCGCTGTGTGCCAGGTCAGGAATGTAAAGAATACCATCATTCCGACAAGCAGGTAGGAAACAAGCTTGATCTTCCCGCCGATGATCAGCAGGATTCCCAGTACGATCTCCAGGATGCAGATGAGGATACTGAGCGTGAGTGCGTGTTCGATCAGGAATTCCAGCGAGAAGCCGGGAGCCCCGAACAATTCTTTGATCCGGTAGGCAAGCGCGCCGTCCTCAAAATACTCTTCCAGCTTGTATGCGAAACCAAGCGGGTCGTTTGCCTTTACCAGCCCCGACACGATGAACAATCCACCGATGATGGAACGGGAAACGTTTGCCATCATCAGCCGCCCTCTGAAAACGAGCAGCCCGGCAATGGAAAGCGCCATTATCCCGAATCCCAGTAGTTTGAATAAGGTCGTATTTCCCTGGAAACTGTCGTGGTAGGCAATCGTTACCAGTGTAAGCCCCGTAATGTTTATCAACACAAACAGCAGGTTAAAAATGAATGATCTTCCGGAAACGGAAATATTCGTAGTTTTTTGTCTCATAAGGCCATTAATTTTCTTCGTTTTGGGTTAAATGGATCAACGCAAAGACAGCGTAATTAAGCATGTCGTAGTAGTTCGCGTCTGCACCTTCGCTGATGATCGTTGTTCCTTTATTGTCTTCAATCTGTTTTACCCGCAGGATCTTCGTCAGGATCAGGTCGGTCAGTGAGCTTACACGCATATCCCGCCAGGCCTCGCCGTAATCATGATTTTTCTTTTTCATCAGATGGAATGCTTCACCGGCATATCTGTCATACAGTTCTATGGCCTGTGCTTCTGACAAATCCAGGTCTTTCAGTCCGGTTTCATTCAGCTGGATGAGCGCCATGATGCAGTAGTTGACAATCGCCATGAATTCTCCTTCAACAGTTTCCCCAACCCTGTTTTCTCCTGTTTCCTGGATGGTGCGGATACGCTGTGCTTTGATGAACAGCTGATCGGTGAGTGAGCTGGGACGGAGAATCCGCCAGGAAGTCCCGTAATCCTTTGTTTTTTTACTGTATATTTCCTTACAGATAGCTATTACTTTTGTATATTGGGCGTCTGTTTGACTCATTATTTATTCAAATGCATAATTCAAGCGTTGAAGATACAAATTTTAATGGTAACCGGATTAAAATTAACGGAATTTTAATGGATTTTACCATCCCTGAAATCATGGGAATTCTCAATGTCACAGAAGACTCTTTTTATGAGGGAAGCCGGTTGAAGACTGACAGTGAATTGCTTACTAAAGCCGAGCAGCATTTGTCAGAAGGGGCACTGTTTCTTGACCTGGGAGGCTTTTCAACACGTCCGGGTGCAATCCCGGTGGAGGAGCCGGTGGAACTGCTGCGTGTGCAGTCAGCTGTCCGGCAGCTGAAAAGAACATTTCCTGAAGCAGTTATTTCGGTGGATACGTTTCGCGGAAGCGTTGCTCAATCTGCCATTGATGAAGGCGCGGCAATCGTTAACGATATCAGTGGTTTCCGGTTCGATGAGCGACTGCTGGACGTGATTGCATCCAATGAGGTGGCGTATGTGCTCATGCATGTGGAGGGAACATTCGATACGATGCACCGGGTAAGCCGTGAAACCGTCAAATCGCATGATGGCGGTATCGTGGAACGGGTAGGAGACTACTTTACAGGTAAACTGGCAGTTTTGAAGGAAAAAGGGGTGAGCAATGTTATTCTCGACCCTGGTTTTGGATTCAGCAAGACATTGGAGGAAAATTATGAGCTGCTGCATGGAATGGATGCATTGCAGGTGTTTGAAAGGCCTGTATTGGCAGGTGTTTCCAGGAAATCGATGATTTATAAAAAGCTGGGGATTACCCCGGAAGAATCACTGAACGGAACAACGGTGCTGAATACGGTTGCGGTGATGAAAGGCGCGGTGATTCTGCGTGTGCACGATGTAAAGGCGTGCCGGGAGGTGATCACTTTATCGGCGTGGTGATGATCATTGTTCTTTAAACAACCGGATGGTATAATCCAATAATTTTTTTGTGCCTGTCTTTCCATGTCCGGGGATAACGATCGTTATATCCGGGTAGGCTTTTTTGATTTTCAGAACGGTTTCGGACCATGCCTGTTCGTTCGCATCCGCAAGGTTTCCTTTTCCTGCGTTCATTTCTTTTACGAGGCATCCGCCGAAAAGTGCTTTCTCTGCGGGGAAATAGGCTACCACATTATCCCGTGTATGACCTTCTCCAAAAAAAGCCGTATGGATGGCTTTGGTACCAACAGTCAGTGTCAGTGAATCGGGAAAGGTAATGGCAGGAAAAGAGACCTCATTCTCCAGTGCAAATTCAATGGTTCTATAGTAGGCATAAGCGGGAATCTGTCGTTTGGTAAATGCTTCGATCCCGCCGAGACAATCACTGTGAAAATGGGTAATTACCACTGCCTTGACTTCACATTTCAGTGTGTTGTTGATCCAGTTGATCAATTCTTCGGATGATTCATTGTCGACAGTTGTGTCGAAAACAATGGTTTCGTGCTCATCCCTTACGATCATGCCGTTGCAGGAAACTTTTCCGAAATCCTGCGTGCTTAGAAAAGTGGTGTGTTCGAAGACATTTTCCGATACTTGTGTGATGATCAGGTGCTCGGTTTGGTAAAGTCGGATTGGTTTTGACGCATACGTTGCAGGGATGGAAAACACTGATGAGATAATAAACAAGAAGATGGATTTCATAGGATTACTGTTTTTAATATATTGAATGCCGTTGCAGGATGCTGACCGTCTTTTCAGAGGAAAAGAGACAGAACTCCGACGTCATAAAATTTTCACTTTCAGAAATCATCAGTTGAGCTCTTTTATTTGCCTGTCAGCAAATTGCTTTATGCCGGGATCATCAAACTTTTGAAGTTTTTTGTAATACTTGATGGCATTCTTTTTATCGTCTTTCATTTTATAGCTGTATGCAATATTGCTGATCACCACGTCGTCTTTCGGAGCTATTTTTACAGCTTTTTTCAGGTAGTCGAGGGCTTTGTCATACTGTTCTGTCAGCATATATGTAATGCCGATGTTGGTGATGCTTTCAACATGATCCGGGTAATGGTTCAGGATCTCACTGGCTATTTCCCGCATATTATCCAGTAATTCATCATTTCCTGTATTGTACAGCTCTACCTGGTAATCCTGCAGCGCAGTGAGAAAGAACAGTTCACTATCCGTGACTTCTTCGTTGTTGGTCCACTTCCACTTGTTCTTATTCTGAGCAGAGTACCGGACAGTGGTTATGATTTCATCAGTAAACGCTTCCCAGTCCTCTGTCTTTCCGAGTACATAGATTTTTCCGAAACGCATGTCCAGCCTGTCGGGATATAATGTTATCCCTTCATCGATCTTATTGATGGCCTTTTGAAAGACATCCTGGTCAAATGAGAGGTCGCTCCCAATGTATCCTGCTGTTTGCCCGGTACTGTCCGTAATGGACAAACTTTCTCCAACCGGAGGTTCGGCTGTGAGGGTTATCATTTCTTTCCTTGAAAGCAGGTAGTAATGGTTGAAATAACCTACCAGTAATTCAGGATTCCCGGGTTCCGATTGTTCCCATTGTGTAAGGATCTCGCGTTGTTTCAGCGTGTCGTTTTCCTGGATCGCGGCATTGAATTCCTGCTGGAAATCCTGCCCCGAGCATACCTGTGCCAGGAAGGTAAAAGTAATGGCTTTCGTAATGGTCTTAAGCATTTGCAATGAAATTGATGAATTTTTTAAGAGCTAAAGATACGTTAAAAAAGTACTGTTCTGAGAAAACAACCGTGGGTGTTGTTTC
Organism: Crocinitomicaceae bacterium; assembly: GCA_037189645.1. Classification (GTDB taxonomy): domain Bacteria; phylum Bacteroidota; class Bacteroidia; order Flavobacteriales_D; family Crocinitomicaceae; genus Taishania. The sequence continues at coordinate 50,991 of JBBCIY010000014.1, read as the reverse complement.
TGATGAGATATGTATGAGGTGTCATCTATTTAATAAGGTATTGTAATGACCTCGTTCTGCTTCATGTGAAAATGAATGTTCTCAGGAAAACCTTCCGGTATCTCCTGGAAGGGATACAAATGATAAATCCCGAACATCGCGGCATGGACAGCAATGTTCTGCTCCATGGCATTCCTGTATAGCCACCAGGGAACAAAAGCCCAGTCAACGGTGCCTATTTTGCTCAGGGGTTCTGCGTTTCCGGTATCTCCGTTGATGTAGATCTTTTTATTGTGCCAGGTGATCAGGTAAGAATAATGCTTGAATGTAAATTTGTGGGAAGTTTTGAACGCCTGTATGGAAAAATCCTGCGAAGAAGCATTCAGCTGTTCTAATTTTGACACATTCCAGTTTCCATAGACAGTTCCTTTGAGTTTTTTTACCAGCTTTTTTGAATAATGGTCGGCATGTCTGTGCGTAAATAAATGAATGGCGTTATCGGCGATACTGTCAAGCTCCGATTTGTGATATTCCATGTATTTGTGGGCGCCGGATTTATAGGGGAAATCAACGTACAGATCCAGTTTCCCGTCGGTCAGGTGCATGCCGCAGTTTCCGATGAACCTGACTTTAATTTCATTGGACTGGGACGATACAGGATGTGAAGCAATTGCTACCAGCAGAGCTATCCCTATTTTTGAGAGTATTCTTTTCATGTTTAAGTATAAAATTAACTATTTCTGCCTTCCACGGCAGTGCGGCTAAAATATAAAAAGCCAGGCATATTTTTAGTGTGAAAATAAATAATCATTTGGAAGTTAATTTTTTTCTTCTTTATTTTGCGGTATCATTTCACAATGGTGAACAGCATTCTTGCTGATATGATTTATAGAGAAGAGGTGAGAGACAGGCTCTGTGACCCTCTGGCAACCAACTTTAAGTCCGTCAGTTGACGGATTGGAAAACCGGTGCCAATTCCTGTTCCGGGTAATAGTGCCACGGAAGAATATAAATTAATTTATTATGAAAAATTTTTTTCAGAGCAAACCGTTTTTCTTCACTTCGTTTCATTTGAAACCAACCATTCATTGTCATCCCGATCGTGTCATGTGCTGCTGTTGATTTATCATCCGCTTGTTCAGGTAATTTTTACCATCTTATTTAACACGATTTTTAATGAAAACATACCATATAAATGCACCTTTCCATTTGGAAAATGGCGGGGTGATCGAAAATCTGGCTATTTCCTATCATACGTACGGGAAGCTCAATGAAGCGAAAAACAATGTCGTATGGATCTGTCATGCACTTACCGCAAACAGTAATGCGGAAGAGTGGTGGCCGGGGATGGTCGGAAAAGGAAAGCTTTACGACCCGGACAACTATTTTATTGTCTGTGCGAATATACTTGGATCTGTTTATGGAACGACAGGTCCCCTGACCACGCAGCTAAACCAACGTCCTCTGCTGGACGAATTTCCAGGTGTTTCCATCCGGGATATGGTCAATGCCCATATCTTATTGAGGGAATACCTGGGAATAGGTGCTGTGCATACATTGATCGGAGCATCGGTCGGTGGCCAGCAAGCGCTGGAATGGGCGATAACAGAGCCGGGATTATTCCTGCACCTGGTGCTCATTGCGACAAATGCACGTCATTCAGCCTATGGGATCGCGTTTAATGAAAGCCAGCGTCTGGCGATCTATGCAGATGCAACCTATGGTAACGGCAATGTGAATGGTGGGCGTAACGGACTGATCGCGGCAAGAAGCATCGCGCTGCTGAGCTACCGCTCGTATGCAGGATATGCAAGAACTCAGGCTGAAAGTGACAATGGGAAAACAGCTGATTTCCAGGCAAGCGCATACCAACGCTACCAGGGAGAAAAGCTGGCAGATCGCTTTAACGCGTATAGTTATGTGCTGTTATCCAGAGCAATGGATTCCCATAACGTAGGAAGAGGCAGAGGAACTGTTGAAGATGCTTTGCGGCAGATAAAAGCGAAAACGCTGGTGATCGGGATCGGATCAGACCAGCTGTTTCCTGTAGAGGAGCAGAAAATCCTTGCAAATGGTATTCCGGGTGCCCGCTTTGAGCAGATCACCAGTGACTTCGGACACGACGGCTTTTTGCTGGAGAATGAACAGCTGACAAAAGTCATCACGGCTTTTTACAGCAACGAGGAAACGGGAGTGGTTCCCGGTCTTTACAACTTGATCTATAACTAATTTAAAAAAACGAAAAGATGAGCAACAATATAACAATCGGATTATTCGGATTCGGAGTAGTGGGAGAAGGACTGTTCAATGTCCTGAACGAATCGAAGATCAAACATACGGAGATCAGGAAGATCGTAGTAAAAGATCCCGGTAAACCCCGTTCAATTGGCGAAGACAATTTTTCTTTTGATAAAAATGACATCCTGGATGATGAATCCATCAACCTTGTCGTGGAATTGATCAATGATTCCGAAGCTGCCTATGAAATTGTGACAACGGCAATGAAGAAAGGTAAAAATGTTGTTTCGGCAAATAAAAAACTGATCGCGGAGCACCTGGACGAACTCATAGACCTCGCCGGGAGAAATGATGTTTCATTTTTATACGAGGCAGCTGTCGGAGGAGCGATTCCCGTTCTCCGGAACCTGGAAGAATATTATAACAATGACCTGCTGGCTTCCGTGGAAGGAATCATAAACGGGACGACCAATTATATCCTGACAAAACTCTCATCGGGAGGGACGTATTCTGAGGCCTTGAAACTGGCGCAGGAGCTTGGCTTTGCCGAAATCAACCCGACATTGGATGTGGACGGGTACGATGCGAAATACAAGCTGACCATTTTGCTGAAACATGCGTTTGGTGTTTCTGCCGATCATCGGAAAATCCAGCAGGTCGGGATCAGGAATATAAAAGCGAAAGATGCCGCTTATGCGAAGGAAAAAGGCTACAGGATAAAATTGCTGGCAAGAGCGGAACGCATTGAGGATGGTGTCCTGGGATATGTTGCCCCTCATTTCATCAGTGCATCCAACCTGCTGTACAATGTCAGCGAAGAATTCAACGGACTTGTAGTCGAAGGGGCATTTGCAGACAGGCAGCTGTTCTATGGAAAGGGAGCCGGCAGCTACCCGACGGCGAGCGCGGTACTCTCAGATATTTCGGCTATAAAGTACGATTACAGGTACGAATACAAAAAATCGGACGACGGTAGCTTGAAGTTGTCGGGGAACTTCTATGTGAAGATTTACGTCGGTTCGGAATTTGTCGAATTGATCAATGAAATTCCGTTTGTGAGAATCGACGAAGTTTTCCAGAGTGAGGGCTATTCGTACCAGATCGGGTGGGTTGACTTCTCGGAATTGCAGAAGTTCCAGTTCAACAGCATTCCGGATCTGTCGGTTATCTTTCTTTCCGACCCGGTTATTCACAAGAACAATGCGAACGGACTGGAGGCACAGAAAAAACAGTACCAGGTAGAATTTTAATAAACAATTTGGTTATGAGCTTGAATTTGAAACGTCTGGAATCTCCTTTTGTAATGGAGCTAAGAAACGGGCAGGACATTACCTGCGTGATTGATGCAAGTGACGCGATCGGAGGGAAGAACAAAGGTTTTCGTCCAATGGAATTGCTCGCAGGAAGCCTGGCTGCCTGTGCATCTGTTGACGTGATCCAGATTCTGAGGAAAAAGCGGATTTTGCTGGGATGCTACGAAGTAAAAATCGAGACCAGGCGAAAAGAAGCCGTTCCATCGCCGTTTGAACACATTACCCTGCATTTTATTTTTTGCAATGTAATTGACGAAAACGTACTGAAATCCACGATAGAACTGGCGTTGTACAAATACTGCTCAGTCAGCGCCAGCCTTTCGGACGATATCAAAATTGATTATACGATAACAATAGTTCCCTGAGTAAGTCGGGCAATGTTGTTTGATACAGTAACAGTAATATAATTATTCAGAAATGAGAAAAGAAACAGTAGCCATCCGGTTCCAGACAGAAAGAAGCAAAAACGGTGAACATTCTGTTCCAATCTACCTGACCAGCTCTTTTGTGTTTGACGATGCGGAAGATATGAGGGCGCAGTTTGCAGAAGAAAAGGATGGACATATCTACTCACGTTATGCGAATCCGAACATAGAAGAATTGCTTGGTAAGCTGTCAGCACTGGAAAAAATGGAGGCAGGATGGGCTACTGCTTCCGGAATGGCGGCTGTTTTCACCACTTTTGCGGCGCTCTTGCAGCAAAACGATCACATTGTTTCCAGCAGATCGGTCTTTGGTTCCACGCATAAAGTCCTGACGGAATTGCTGCCCAGGTGGGGGATTTCTGTAACGTTTACAGACGTAGACGATTACGAAGGGTATGAGAAAGCGATCGGGAAGGACACAAAGCTGGTCTACGTGGAGACACCTAGCAATCCCGGTCTGGATATCATTGACCTGCGGCGATTGTCGGAAATCTGTAAAAGGAAAAATGTACTGCTGGTTGTGGATAACTGTTTTGCAACCCCGGTTATTCAGCGCCCGGCCGAATTCGGTGCGGATATTGTCATTCATTCGGCAACAAAGTACCTGGATGGACAGGGCCGGACAATGGGAGGGATCATCCTTTCTACCCATGAGATCATTTCAAAAGTGAGGGCCTTTGCTCGTCACAGCGGGCCGGCTATCAGCCCTTTCAATGCATGGATCTTATCCAAGTCGCTGGAAACGCTGCACATCAGGATCGAACGCCATGCTCAGAGTGCGTTTGAAATCGCGAAGCGCCTGGAGCAGCATGCTGCCGTAAAGCAGGTGCGGTATCCGTTTTTGGAATCACACCCCGGATATGAAGTGGCACGAAAGCAGATGAGCCTGGGAGGAGGGATTGTGAGCTTTGAGATCGACGGAGGGCTGGAAGCCGGAAAACGTTTTCTGGATACTGTTCAGCTGTTCTCACTGACGGCCAATCTGGGAGATACGCGCAGTATTGCCACACATCCCGCATCAACCACACATTCAAAGCTAACCCCCGGACAGCGGCTGGAATCCGGAATTACCGATGGGCTGATCCGGTTGTCCATCGGGTTGGAGCACATCGATGATATCTGGGAAGATATCGTGAAAGGTCTGGAGGGGTGAAAAATCGATTGGTGATTTGCTGAAAATGTAGTGGTATCGTTATACGTGTGTTTCCTGAGTTTTTTTACACCGGGAAATAAGCTGTATATGCGGAATCAGATGTTGTTTTTCATTTTATCATGTAAAGAAGAGAAGGATGAAACCATTAAGCATTGTATATTTTTGTCAAAAGCGGCAGGTTAGTACAATTCAAAATTCAGTATTCAATGATTCCCTTATCTTTGTCAAATGCTTTTGAAACGGATTTTATTATTCCCCTTTTCATTCCTGTACGGATGCATAACTGCTATCCGGAATTTTCTGTACGACCAGAGCATCAAAATAGCTTATCCCATTCCCGGAAAATCAATTGTCGTCGGGAACCTGAGCATGGGTGGAACAGGCAAAAGCCCGCATACGTTATATGTATGGAACTTGCTGGAGAATAAACACCCAGTGGCCATTCTCAGCAGGGGATACGGGCGTAAAACCAGGGGATTGCTGGAAGTAAAGGAAAAGCATACGGCTGGTGAAGTAGGTGACGAACCTCTGATGTTTAAAAAACGGGTAGGAGAGAAGAGCTTAGTGATTGTTTCCGGTGACCGGAAAACCGGTGTGGACCGGATCCGTTCCAAAAGTGAAAACGCGGTTATCCTGCTGGACGATGCGTTTCAGCACAGGAAAGTAAAGGCCGGGTTTTCCATTCTGCTGACAGATTACAACAAACCTTATTATGCTGATTATATGGTCCCGTCGGGAACGCTTCGGGAATGGAAATGCGGGAAGAAAAGAGCTGACTGCATCATTGTTACCAAATGTCCCGAATCACTTTCTGAACCGGAGAAGCAGGACATTTCCCGGAAATTGGCTGTTTCCCCTTCTGAAGGGAGAGAAAAGGAGGGGAGCATTCCCCGCTTAATGCAAAAACCGGTATTTTTCTCCCGGATTATTTATGGAGATTTGATTCCTTTCGGGAAAGAAATTTCAGCATACACCACTGTTTTACTCATTACCGGGATCGCGGATCCAAAGCCATTGCAAAAATACCTGAAACGATTTTATACCGTGGAATCGATGATTTTTCCGGACCATTATCATTTTACGACAGCCGATTTGACAAAAATTCACACAAAATTTGATACTTTTACGCCTCAAAATTCGATCATCGTTACGACAGAGAAGGATTTTATGCGGCTGGAGCCATTATTGACGGAGGCGGACAGGCAGGCATACCCGTGGTACTACCAGTCGATAACAGTGAAATTGGATAAAGAAGAAGCATTTAAAACATTAATTAATAACTATGTTGACACAATTTAAAGAATCAGTTGCGTACATCCAGTCAAGAACAAAGGTTCAGCCCACGATCGGTATTATCCTGGGAACAGGATTGGGAGGATTGGTGAAAGAGATCGAGATCATTGACGAGATCGAATACAAAGACATTCCGAATTTCCCGGTTTCTACAGTTGAAAGCCATAAAGGAAAATTGATTTTCGGAAATCTTGGCGGAAAACAGGTTATGGCCATGCAGGGGCGCTTCCACTATTACGAGGGATACAACATGAAGCAGGTCACATTCCCTGTTCGTGTGATGAAGCTGCTGGGGATCCAACGGTTATTTGTGTCCAATGCATCGGGAGGTGTGAACCCTGACTTTGAGGTGGGAGAGATCATGATCCAGGATGATCACATCAATATGTTTCCTGAGCACCCGCTGTTGGGAAAGAACATTGATGAATTGGGGCCTCGTTTCCCGGATATGTCTGAACCTTATGACAGGAAAATGATTGACCTGGCAAAACAGATTGCCGATGAGAACAACATCAAGGTTTCTGTTGGAACATATCTTGGACTGACCGGACCGACGTTGGAAACACCTGCTGAATACAAATACGTACGTGTTATCGGTGCCGATGCGGTAGGAATGTCGACTGTTCCGGAAGTGATCGTAGCACGTCATATGGACATCCCATGCTTTGCGATTTCGATCATTACGGATTTAGGCGTTCCCGGGAAGATCAAGGAAGTTTCCTTGCAGGATGTAATTGATGTTGCTAACAGGCAAGAGCCGAAAATGACATTGATCATGCGGGAATTGATCACCAGGATCTGATACATTGCTTTTCGTTTTAGGAAGAGCGGAGAGATGATAGGATTTCCGAATAAAGGATAAGTATACAGGAACCGGGATATGATGAAGATTGCATCCCGGTTTTTTATGGTTTGATTGTTCCGTTTCATGTCTTTTCCGGGTGCCTGATCAGGGAGAGAATATCCCATCCGGAGATAAAGTTCCGGTTAATCGTAAATACTTCTTATTTTTATCCGTTAAATCATTAATTTTGCATTCCAAGTTAGAATTCTGCTTGAAATCTAATGGCAACGTCTAATGTCTAACATTTTAATGTCTAATGTCTGATAACAACAAATACGAAGCAGTCATCGGTCTGGAGGTCCATGCGCAAATGCTGACCAGATCCAAAGCTTATTCAAACGATATAAACGAATACGGTGCGCAACCGAACACGAATGTAAGCATTGTGACACTGGCACATCCGGGTACATTGCCGATGATGAATAAGAAGACGATTGAATATGCCATTCGTCTGGGGTTAGCGTGTAATGCGGATATTGCGGAAAATCAGTATTTCGCACGGAAAAATTATTTCTATCCCGATCTTCCGAAAGGCTACCAGATCACGCAGGACAAAACGCCGATCTGCACAGGCGGGGAAATCATCATCAAAGACGATAACGGGAATGATAAAGTGATCGGGCTGACCCGTATTCACATGGAAGAAGATGCTGGTAAAAGCATCCATGATGTAGATGTATTCGATACGCTGGTCGATCTGAACCGTGCCGGAGTTCCCCTGTTGGAAATTGTTTCCGAACCGCATATCAAAACTTCCCAGGAAGCATACAATTATTTGACGGAAGTCAGAAAACTGGTACGTTACCTGGACATCTGCGACGGGAACATGGAGGAAGGGTCATTGCGGTGCGACGCCAATATTTCGGTAATGCTGAAAGGCTCAGAAGTATTCGGAACGAAAGTCGAGGTAAAGAACATGAACTCCATCCGCAACGTGCAGCGTGCCATTGAGTTTGAGATCAGCCGGCAGATTGAAGCATTGGAAAAAGGAGAAACAATTGCCCAGGAAACACGTTCATTTGACGCGCTGAAAGGAATCACTATTTCCATGCGTTCAAAAGAAGCTGCAAATGATTACCGTTACTTCCCGGAACCTGATCTGCAACCGATTTATGTAGGTAAAGAACAGATAAATGCCGTGAAAAATGAAATGCCGCCGCTTCCCCGGGAGCTGTTTACGAAATACACAAAAGAGCTGGGATTGTCGGACTACGATGCGTATGTGCTGACCGATTCTAAAGAGGTCGCACTGTACTACGAAGGAGTGATCGCACACACCGGGAATTACAAAGCAGCTGCAAACTGGGTAATGGGAGATGTGAAATCATACCTTAACCACAGAGGACTTGAAATAACCGGGTTTCCTGTTGCACCAAAGCAAATCGCAGCGTTGATCCAGCTGATTGAAGAAGGGAAAATATCCACTTCCATTGCTTCTCAGAAACTATTTCCCGAATTGACGGAAAATCCGGAAGAGTCGCCATTGAGCATCGCTGAACGCCTGAATGTGATCCAGGATTCAAATGAAGATTCCATCAAAGAATACATTTTGAAAGTCATTGAGCAAAACCCGAAAGAAGTGGACCGTTACAGGAACGGAGAGAAACAGCTGACAGGTTTCTTCATGGGACAGCTGATGAAAGTTTCGCAAGGAAAGGCAGACCCGAAGCAGGCAAATCAATTGATGAGAGAATTATTGGAGCAGTAGCAGGCTGTATTCCCCGAAAGGATAGTGAACGCATGATTTCTGAATGGAGGTCATGCGTTTTTTGTAGCGATTGTTTCGGGAGCAGGAATTTACGGTTCAATATTTAACATATTGAAGAATAATGGTTTATTTTTTATGGAACAAAAACGGGTGTTTTTTTAGCGTTTGAATAAGCAACGCTTTGATATTTTGTGCGTACTTTAGTTGAAGAATTTATTTACGAACTACGTGATTCATTTATACCATTACAACTAAATTGCATGAATTGGAATACTACTTTTTTCACCATCATTTTTAGCTTCATCATTGGAGTCGCAAATGCGCAGTTTCCCAACCCCGCAACATTATCTACAGGACAAGGGAATCCCGGGGACCAGGATCCTATCTGGCAATGTTCCCCCTGGTCGGCGACAATGCCGGGGAACCCGATGGGAGAAACCTACGGTCCGACACTGATCAATAACAATTGTGCTCCCGGTTCCTGGGTGGACCCTGCTTCATTGCCGGCACCGATGAACAACGGAAACTGGATCACGGGTACGGAAGCGAATTGTGCGGCGAATACTGTCGCCGGGTTCCGCTATTTCAGACTGCCCCTGAACCTTCCGCCGGACTGTAACGGGAACAGTGTAACAGTCCAGGGAAACTACATCCTCAGCCTGGATGGGTATGTGGATAATATCATTCACGATGTCTTTATCAACGGTAACAGCCAGGGGATCTTCGGTGGAGGTTTCGGACCGGGTGCACAGCTGAGCATTTACCTTGACGGACCTTGGCAGGTTGGAGTGAACTACATTGATATTTTAATTGAAAATACCCCGGGAGGAACTTCCAATCCTTATGGTTTGCTCCTGGTTGCCAATGCCAACAACAGCGCGAATATGGACTCGGACGGAGACGGGGTAAGTGATCTGGATGATCTGTGCCCGTGTGAATTCGGGACAAATGCGGTCGGGTGTAATGACCCCAATGCCAATACGTGTGACATCGACCTGATCCGCACGACTTTTTTAAATGCAGGTTGTCTGGAACTTCCGTTGTGTTATAGCGATTGCAGTATGTATTTCCTGAATCCTAACCCGAATTCGGGAAGCGCAGCCCAGGCTTTTGCCCAGATCTACGGAGCGAATCTGATCTCGGTGCAGGACGCGGCGGAAAATGACTGCATCATGAATGAGCTGAATCGCATCGGCCAGTCAGGAGTGATCTGGATCGGTTTCAACGACGAGCAGGAAGAAGGAAACTTTGTCTGGTATGACCAGGCTCCTGTGACCTATACGAACTGGGCGCCGGGAGAGCCGAACAATACGAACGGAGATGAAGGATGTACCCAGATTTATCCCGATGGAATGTGGAACGATCTGAATTGTAATACGGCAAATGCGAAATCGATCATTGAGGTGAATTTATGCCCGGTAGTAACCACAGAAGATATTGTGATTTGTGAAAATGAACCGGCAGTGATCACTGCCAGTGATCCGATCCTGGGATCAAACCCGTATACGTTTTCATGGAGTAACGGAGCAACTACACAGACACAGACAGTGCCTTCGGTAGACGGAACGTACATTGTCACCGTTGTGGACCGCTACAATTGCAGCGGAAAGGATACGATGGAGGTGATCGCGAAGCCTGTTCCTTCGATGGCTCCTTCAGACACGCTCATCTGCTCGGGAGAGGCTACCGGTTTTCAGCTGACTGCAGACCTTACCGGGACGACCTTTGCCTGGAACGCTAATGCGACAGGTGTTTCCGGTGCAGCCAATGGAAACGGGAACGATATCATTCAGGTATTGACCACTACCGGAAATGCAAACGGATCGGTAACCTACACCGTTACTCCGACCAATGACGGATGTGCAGGGGACCCGGAAGACCTGACGGTAACCGTGTCTGCTTTACCTGTCCTGGCTTTTGTACCACCTGCAGCTTCCGTGTGTATAGGAGACTCGGTAACATTAACTGTCAGCGGTGCCGCTACGTATGTGTGGTCACCATCTGCATCGTTGGATGCTCCGTCGGGAAGTAGCGTTAGTGCATTTCCGGGAGCAGATGAAGCCTACACAGTAGTAGGAACAAATGCCGATGGGTGCGAAAGTACGGGAACCATTGCCGTAACAGCCAATCCGAAGCCGGATCCGGTTATTTCAGGAGATACCGAATATTGTGCAGGAGCAACAGCTACTGTTCAGACCACCCAGCCGTATTCCGCTTATCTATGGTCGAATGGACAGACCACAGCCAGTATACAGGTGACCGAAGCTGATAGCCCGGTAACTGTCACTGTCACAGATGGAAACGGGTGTTCCAAGACCTCGGCAGCGTTTACGGTAACGGAAAAAGAAGTGATCGTCATTGATTCATCGATTGCGATCTGTGCCGATGACAGTGTCGTGATCCACGGCATTGTACGGACTGCTTCCGGCGTATATTCTGCTACATTGACAGGCGCGAATGGTTGTGACAGCACCTCGAACATAACACTGGTTGTGAACCCTCTTCCGGTAATCAATGCCGGTATTGACCAGGAAGTATGCCAGGATTCTTCTGTTGTGCTGACAGCGTCCGGGGCACCTTCTATTTCCTGGAGCCACCCGATCTCAGACGGAGTTCCGTTTGTACCCGCAACGACAACTACATACATCGCTACAGGAACAGACGCGAACGGTTGTGTGAACACAGATACGGTTGTTGTGACGGTGAATGCTCCCGTGATTGTGGATGCAGGTAACGACCTGGAAATTTGTATCGGCGATGCCGTTACGCTGGCTGCTGCTCCGTCCAATGTCGGTTCTGTCTATACTTGGACAGGAGGAATCACTGACGGTGTTTCGTTCCAGCCTGCGCAGACAAGCCAATACACCGTTACTTCTGTAGATGTCAACGGATGTATCTCCACCGACAATGTGACAGTAACTGTACATGCATTACCGGTCATTGAAGCCGGGGAAGATATTTTTGGCTGTGAAGATGACCTCATAGTACTTACGGCGACAGGAGCCGGCACAGGAGGAGGATATGCCTGGACGAATAGTGTGGTGAATGGAGTTGCATTCATTTCCCCGGTCGGAACAACTGTTTATACTGTTACAGGTACAGATAGCAATGGGTGCGAAAACACTGATTCGGTTACGGTTAATATTCAGCAATATCCTGTTGTGAGCTTTTCTGCTACGCAGGATGCCTATTGTGCACCTGTTACAGGTACATTCGTCAATACGACATCAAATGTGCAGAATTGTATCTGGACTTTCGACAACGGATCGACTGTAACTGATTGTGGCGTCGTTACACAGCAATTTAACAATGCAGGTGTATTTGGTGCTTCATTGCAGGTAGAAAGCTCGAATGGCTGCGTATCTCTGCTGTACCAGGACTCGCTGGTGCTGATCGATGCCTATCCTGAGGCAGCGTTTAACTACGCTCCCGGAACGGTAGTTTCCTATCAGCCTGACGTACAGTTCTCGAATACATCGACAGGAGCCGTATCCTATAGTTGGGATTTTGGAGATGATAGTCCGGCTTCTGCCGAAGTATCGCCTTTCCATACTTATCCCATTGATGAAGGCGGAGCGTACCTGGTGACCTTAATAGCAAGAAGCAATTTAGGATGTGAGGACACCGTATCACGGATCATTCGCGTAGACGAAGAATTGATTTTCTATATCCCGAACACATTTACACCGGATGGAGACCAGTTCAACCAGACCTTTCAGCCTGTATTTACAACCGGTTTTGATCCGTATGATTATTCTTTGCTGATCTTCAACCGCTGGGGAGAATTGGTTTTTGAGTCACACGACGCTACAGTTGGCTGGAACGGGATGTATGGCGGCGAAATGTGCGGAATGGGAACATATACCTGGAAGATAGAAGTGAAAACACTCAAATCCGATGAGAGAAAAGCCTTTACCGGGCACGTCAATCTTTTGAAATAACGCCGGGTGATCAGCCATAGGAATACAAGTATAAATGTGAATTCAACCCCTTTCGGATGAAAGTTTTTGTATATCTTTGAAAAATAAAGAAAAGTTTAATCATTTATACACTATGATTTCAAATCAGGGATTTTTTGTGCGTAAGGTTAGTTTTATGTTGGCCCTTTTTCTTATAAGCGTTGTTACAGCTTGTAATTCCAAAGAGAACAATGTGGAGGATAACAAAAAAGAAGATAATTTATTCATTTCAGGGAATATTACAGGAGCGAATGGACAACGGGTATACCTGGAGGCCGTGTCCCAGAGCGGAGTGATTTCGGTGGCGGATGCTGCAATTGCAGGTGAAACATTTAAAATGCAGACCAATATTCCTGGATTGGGAATTTACCAGTTGCGCATTGGTTCAGCACCGGACAATGCCATTCTGCTGACGGCAAAAGAAGGAGATAAGATCCGCATCGAAGGAGACGTGAACGATTTCGTGATGGGAGCAAAGATCACGGGAGTGGACTGGGGAAAGCAGTACAACGAATACATGCGCCTGGTATCCGATTTCAGTAAAAAGCAAAGCGAGCTGGCTGCTCTTCAGGAAACAGAGACCCAGGAAAAACTGATCCAGCGCTATATCGAGCTGAAGCAACCGCTGGATGAATATGCACGTGAGCAGATCGGAAAAAATCCTTCCAGCCCGTTCAATATTGTTTTGTCAAACAGCCTGATGCCGACAGTGACCGGATTTGTAGATTATCCGGCTGAAAACCTGGAAGTATTGAAAAAAATGGCTGACAGCTATCAGAAAGAGTATTCAGGTTCACCCATCACGCAGACACTGACAGAACAGGTGGCCCAGATTGAATCCGGTATGAATGAGTACACATTGATGAAATCCGGTAAAAAGCCGGCGCCGGAAATTGTTCTGGAATCCCCGGAAGATAAGGAGATCAGGTTGTCTTCACTGAAAGGCAAGCTGGTGCTGATCGATTTCTGGGCAAGCTGGTGCGGACCTTGCAGAAAGGAAAATCCGAATGTCGTGAAATTGTACAACAAATACAAGGACAAAGGGTTTACGATTTATTCAGTGTCGCTGGACACGGACAGAGCCAGCTGGGTCAGCGCGATCGAACAGGATGGATTGGTGTGGCCGAACCATGTATCGGACCTGTTGGGGTGGAAATCACACCTTGTTAAAATGTACAAGATCCAAGGGATTCCTCATACCGTCCTGGTTGGAAAAGATGGCAATATTATTGCAGAAGGATTGAGAGGTGAGGCTTTGGAGAAGAAAGTCGCAGAAATTTTAAAATAAGAAACGATGAAATTAGTTATCAGTGCCGTTACGGGGTTATTGGTCGCAACAATTGGACTGGCACAGACTCCCGTTCCGGTAAAAATCAGCGGAAGCATTTTTAATACAGCTTCGAAGGAAGTGAAATTGTCCCGGTTGGGAGAGAACAACAAGGTTACGGATATTGCTACTGTTAAGTTCGATAAGGAAGGAAAATTTGAGATCGCTGCTAAAATCCCCCAGAGCGATTATTATTTTCTGCAGATAGGCGAAGGGAATGTCCATTTGATATTACGCGAGAATGCAGATATAAAGGTATATGCAGACGCGAAGCAGCTGGGGAAGTTTACGAACTTTGTCAATTCCGATGAAAGTGCTGCGTTTCACAATTTTACGTACGCGGCAGATGACTGGAACAAGCTGAGAAACGAAGCCATTCAGAAAATGCAGGCCAATCCGGAAACGACGGAAGAAGTGAACACGGAAATGCAGGCACATCTCAGGGAATTCCAGACCGTATTTCAGACATTCTACAGTGAGAACCAGAACTCACCGGCATTGATTGCAGTTCTGAGTGTGATCGATCCGAATGCGGACTTTGATACGTTTGAAGCTGTTGTCAACGCGTTGAATAAAAGTTTCGGACAGAGCGTAAAGGTAAAAGAGCTGGTAAATGCCTACAAGCAGATAAGAGCAAAGAAAGATGCCGAAAATATATTCGCACCTGGGAAAGCAGCTCCTGATTTTGAAGAATTGATGGTGGACAGGAAAACGACCATGAAGCTGTCTGACCTGAAAGGAAAAGTTGTGCTGCTGGATTTCTGGGCATCCTGGTGTGGCCCTTGCCGCAAGGAAAACCCGAATGTTGTAGCGGTTTACAATAAGTATAAAGAGAAAGGATTTACGGTAATGAATGTTTCCCTCGACGACAACCTGGACCGCTGGAAGCAGGCGATCGAACAGGATGGGTTGATCTGGCCCAACCATGTCAGTGACCTGAAGAAGTGGAACAGCGCGGTAGGCCGTATCTACCAGGTGAGAAGTATCCCGTTTACGGTTTTAATCGACCAGCAGGGGAACATTGTTTCCACGAATTTAAGAGGTGCTGCGCTGGAAGAAGCTGTTTCAAAGCTGTTACAATAAGTCGTTACCGTTTTTGTTGAAATGTCCGGCCCGGAACAACGTCCCACAAAAATCTATTTCGCTTCCGATTTCCATTTGGGAGCGCCTGACTATGAGTCAAGCCTGATTCGTGAAAAGCGTATTGTGCGCTGGCTGGATGAAATTAAGAACGACGCTTCCGAGATTTTTCTTGTCGGCGACCTGTTTGATTTCTGGTTCGAATACAAACGCGCCATTCCGAAAGGATTTGTCCGTCTGCAGGGAAAGATCGCAGAAATAACGGACAGCGGCATCCCGGTTCATGTCTTTACCGGAAACCACGATATGTGGATCTTTGATTACCTTCCGAAAGAGCTTGGAGTTAAATTGTACCGCGAACCGGTCATCAGGGAATGGAACGGCAAAAAGTTCTACATTGGTCACGGGGATGGCTTAGGACCCGGTGACAAGGGGTATAAATTCCTGAAAAAGGTGTTCGCTTCTCCGGTATGCCAGTGGCTGTTTGCCCGCTTACATCCCAATTTCGGGATCTGGCTGGCAGATCTGTCATCCAGGAAAAGCCGTTCGTCAACAGGTACTTCCGATGAGGTCTTTTTAGGAGAAGAGAATGAGTGGCTGGCTGTTTACGCAAAAGAATACCTGAAAAAGGAGCACATTGATTATTTTGTCTTTGGCCACCGCCATTTACCTTTGCAGTTGAAAGTCGGGGAGAATGCTACTTATTTTAACATCGGGGAATGGATCAACTACAATACCTACCTGGTATTTGACGGGGATAAATGCGAGCTGAAAGAATGGGAGAAATAATTTTCCGGATTCAAGCAACCTTATCGAAATAGTTGACGTTTTACTTCTGAAAAGTAAAACAACATAGTTAGCTACACCTAAAAAATAACTCGGAATTGATGATGAAAACTGTTGCTCTTGCACTGTTTGTATGCTCCATTGTACAGAATGCATACTCACAGGAACTGAAAAATGAAACTGAAAAGAAGGTAACGCTCATAAATGCCGGGGCTGAAAAATCTGTTCCCCAGGCAGATCCAGGTACAAAATATGTAAATGTAAACAGCAGTGTAACGACCGGGCAGACATATTCTGTAGACCGGACAGGTGTGCAGAGAAAGCATGACAAAGCATATTACCAGGAAAGGCTAGCCTATATCGATACGATGCTGAAAGCGTTGGAAACAAAGGAAAATTACCTGCGTTCAATTCCGGAAGAAGATGCCCGGGCAACCGAAAACGGTTGGTATGAAAGAGCCCGGCAATCAAAAGAACGATTATCCGAAGAGCGAAAAGAAGTACTGATAAAAATAGGATCACCAGACTGAAAAAGAAGCTATGAAAACGAATGTATTCATCTTATTCCTGCTGGTGGCAGGATTATCATTTAGCCAGCAAAATACCTGTGAAACAGCCAATCCTTTCTGTGCCCAAAGCTATACGTTTCCGAACGCGACAGGGACAACAGCGCCTTCCGGGCCGAACTATGGTTGTCTTGGGGATCAGCCCAACCCGATCTGGTACTACATGGAGATTGGAACAAGTGGTACGATCCAGTTGGAGGTTTCACAGATAGGAGAGTCTATTTTTCCTTTTTTTCCTCCTGGTCCGACTGATGTTGACTTTGCCTTGTGGGGGCCTTTTTCCAGCGTAGCATCCGGTTGTGCTGCGATCATGTCGGGAAGTGTCGCTCCTATACAATGCAGCTTTTCTTCGAATGCAAGTGAAACGATCGGTATAGGAACCCAGGGAGGATATGGTTCAGGCCAGAGCACGCCTCCTGCGGCTGTCGCAGGGGAGATCTACATTGTTCTGCTGACGAATTATGAAGATACGAACGGGGAAATAACATTCACCCAAACCAGCGGTACAGGATCAACGGATTGTAGCATTGTAGAGCCTGATATCTGTTCAATTGATGACTTTACGGCTACGGTCTCACCTTGTGCTCCGGCTACATCCCAGTACGTGGTATCCGGAACGGTAGTTGTTTCAAACCCGCCCGCAACAGGACAGTTAATTGTAGAATCCTGTAATGGAATACAGGTGATTGTAGCTTCCGCTCCTTTTAACTCCGGTTCGTTTCCTTATACCATCACAGGGCTGAACCCGGATGGTGCGCCATGTTCGGTAGAGGTGTACTTTTCAGATTATTCGGGATGTTCGCAGATTCTGAACTATACCGCTCCGGTATGCCAGACTTCTACATCCTGCATGATCTCATACATTGAAGCGAATGTCGGAGGCTGTGAGCTCGGAAGCGTTTTCCAGCTGACAGGGTTTGTGGAGTTTGAAAATGCGCCGGCAACAGGGCAGCTGATCATCGAGGATTGTAACGGCAATTCGGTGGCATATACCCCGCCATTTGTCAGCCCGCTTATTTACCAGATATCGAATGTGTCTGCAGACGGTCAGATGTGTGGTGTCTCAGCCTATTTTACAGCCGACCAGGGATGTGTAAATTCGGTCGACTATCAGAATACACCACCATGTGATTGTGTGGTGGATGTAGGGACATTTACGACTACAACCCAGGGAGCCAGTAATTCCACTTATGTATTGTGCTATGGTGATGAAATAACCATCACGCCTAATGGAGATTATACGCCGGCTTCTCCGGCAATGAATCCTCCGCTGCCGGCCGGTTACGAGCCGGGAATTGCATGGGCGGTCTATTCCTGCCCGCCGACAGTGGCGACCGTTCCGCACCCGGTAGACAACATCCAGGATGACCCGTGCTTTATCGGTGTAGCCTATATCCATGAATTTTATGACAATAATGACTTGTACTGGATCAACCAGGTTCCCGGAGCATTCACAAACAATATTGTTTACTTCGCCCCGCTCACAATGTACAACCTGACAACAGGGACTTATTCGTATACCAACCAGGATCAGATGCCTTGTTATGAGCTGGGGACGCCATTCCCTGTTCAGTACCTGACAGAGATCACCGGAACAGAGGTGGCGGACTGCCTGGCAGGGACACTTTCCATTACGGTTCAGGGAGGTTCTCCCGAGATCAATGGTACTGATTTTACAGCTTCGGTGATATCACCTTCCAACGCAGTAATCACAACCAATAACATCCCGAATGGCGGAACGATCGTTATTTCAGGGTTGCAGCACGGAGATAATTACTCCATCCTGATCCAGGATGAATTCGGATGCCCGGTATCTTTCACAGGAATATTTGAAGGAGAAAGCTCGGCTACAATTTCATACCCTGAAAATGCGTACTGTAAAAATGAAACCAACCCTGTGCCCGTAGTGACAGGCAGCACAGGAGGAACTTTCTCCGGTTCACCGGGATTGGTGATTAACCCCACGACCGGGGCGATCAACCTGGCCGCTACACCTGCAGGAAGCTATACCATTACTTACATACCTCCGGGAAATACCTTGTGTAGTTCGGATGCTACGGTTGATATTCAGATATATGACCAACCTGTGGTGACTGCTTCCGGAGATGCTGTCTGTGCGGGAGAGACTGCATTCCTGTCGGCTTCCGGGGCTGATTTTTATACATGGTCCCCTTCAAATGGGCTGAACAGTACAACCGGTGCATTCGTAGAAGCGGTAATAGACGGAACTCACGTATATACGGTAATGGGAAGAGACAATACAACGGGTTGTACAGCTACGGCCCAGGCAACAGTTACGGTCTATCCCCGTCCGGTAGCATATTTCAGTACAAATCCGCAGGTTGGAACACAGTTTGACAGTCAGATAACATTCATCAACGGCTCGTCGGGTGCAAACTCCTATGCCTGGGATTTCGGTGACGGAACAGGGACATCCAGCGAAGTGAGTCCTGTTTATACATACAGCGAGGACCCGCATTCTTACCTGGTAACGCTGATCGCAACTTCGCAAGAAGGATGTATAGACACAACAACGCTGGTAGTGGTGATACAGGAAGAACTGATATTTTATGTTCCAAATACCTTTACTCCTGATGGCGATGAATTCAACCAGGTTTTCCGTCCGGTTTTCACTTCCGGTTACGATCTGTTTGATTACCACCTGCAAGTCTTCAACCGCTGGGGAGAGCTGATCTTTGAATCGCACAATCCGGATACAGGTTGGGACGGTACGTATGGCTCGGGAGGAAAAATCTGCCAGGATGGAACCTATACATGGAAGATCGAAGTGAAGACGATGATGTCCGATGAGCGAAAGATGTTTGTAGGGCACATCAACCTGATGAGGTAACAGCGCTAAACATAATGATTGATAGGGGAATGAATGCATTCATTCCCCTTTTTTGTTTTCACGCTTTTTTGTCTGGAAATGTTATTTAGAATGTTTCTTATTAGAGGTAGTTTCATTGGGTAACCCCTTGAAAAGTCGGGTGTTTTGGAGTGATTTGAGCATTGGAGCACGCTGGTATTTTCCCTTTCGGTCGGTATATGGGGTGAAATTCACTTGCACAGATGTTAAGAAGTGCTAATTTTGTTGGGTTATTATACTTTTAAACTTATGTCAAACGTTCAAGATTATATTCCAATCATCCTGCAGTCAGTTGTTGTATTGGGATTTGTGGTAGGAACATTGGTGTTCGCTCCGAAGCTGGGGCCGAAATTGAGTTCAAAAAGAAAAGACGCCAACTGGGAGTGTGGAATTGAATCAGATGGAGACGCTCGTTTCCCTATTTCTGTCCGTTACTTCATGATCGCGATTTTATTTGTTTTATTTGATGTGGAGGTAATTTTCTTTTACCCCTACGCTGTGAACTTCCAGGCACTTCAGCTGGAGGGATTGATAGCAGTATTGATCTTCGTCGGTTTCTTCCTGACAGGGTTTATATACGTACTTAAAAAAGGAGCGTTAGAATGGGAAAAATAACAGCAGAAGGAAATGTGGAAGCCATCAACTATGAAGGTTTTCAGCTGACGCGTTTGGATACCGTTATTGGTGCCGCGAGAGCTAACTCTTTGTGGCCTTTGCCGTTCGCGACGTCTTGTTGCGGTATCGAATACATGGCATCAATGGCGCCGAACTACGACATTGCCCGCTTCGGAATGGAACGGATGTCGTTTTCACCGAGACAGGCGGATTTGTTGATCGTAGCGGGTACAATTTCAAAGAAACTGGCTCCCGTGCTGCGTCAGGTATACGAACAAATGTCCGAACCTAAATGGGTACTGTCCGTAGGAGCATGTGCTTCTTCCGGTGGTATTTTCGATACGTATTCCGTTTTGCAGGGAATCGACAGGGTAATCCCGGTGGATGTCTATGTTCCGGGATGTCCTCCGAGACCGGAGCAGATCATTGACGGGATCATGAATATCCAGGCACTGGTAAAACACGAATCACTGCGCAGACGATATTCTCCTGAATACAAAGAATTGCTGGATAACTATAACATTGAACACGACATCGATGGAAAGTAAATTGACAAACGACCAGGTATTGTCCGCTATTCGTGAACAATTTGGTGATAAGATAGGAGAGGAGCAGCAGGTAACGGATCATTACCTGACTGTATTTGCTGATCCGGAAGCTGCCCATGCTGTTATTCTTTGGCTGAATCAGCATCCTGAGTTTAAAGTACAGTTCCTGACGAATATTACGGGAATCCATTACCCGGATAATGAAGAAGGAAAAGAGATCGTGATCGTTTATCATTTACACAGCCTGCAAAACAATTTCAGGTTGCGTTTAAAAGCATACCTGCCGGTTGAGCATCCTTCCATCCAGTCGATCACAGATATTTATTCAGCCGCTAACTGGCTGGAGCGGGAAACGTATGATTTCTTCGGGATCAATTTTGTCGGTCATCCCGACCTGAGACGTATCCTGAACGAAGATTCAATGGATTATTTCCCGATGAGAAAAGAATACCATCTGGAAGATGAAACCAGGCAAGATAAAGACAACCGCTTCTTCGGAAGATAGAATTTAGTGGTATGAGCGAAGATTTGGAAAAATACAGAACGAATAATATTCCCGCTAACCAGGAATCGGAAGACACGATCGAGGGGGAGATTGCTACATTGAATTTAGGGCCGACTCACCCGGCGACTCACGGTATCTTCCAGAACGTTTTAAGAGTGGACGGGGAGAAGATCTTATCATCCGAGCAGACTGTCGGGTACATTCACCGGGCATTTGAAAAGCTGGCGGAAAGAAGGCCTTTTCACCAGATTACACCGATCACGGACCGTCTGAACTATTGTTCATCTCCGATCAATAACATCGGGTGGCACATGACCGTTGAGAAGCTGGCTGGTATCGAGGTGTCAAAACGCATCGAATACATGCGTGTGATCATCATGGAGCTGGCGCGTATTGCCGATCACCTGATCTGTAACTCCGTCATAGGAGTCGATACGGGAGCTTTGACAGGATTTACATGGATGTTCATCGAACGGGAGCGCATTTACGATATGTACGAACAGATCTGCGGTGCGCGTTTGACTACAAACATCGGGCGTATTGGCGGGTTTGAACGGGATTTTACACCTAAGTTCCACGAACTGATCCGGGATTTCCTGAAAGCATTCCCGAAAAGATTTGAAGAATTCAATTCCATGCTGGACCGCAACAGGATCTTTATGGACCGTACGATCGGAGTGGGAGGAATCTCAGGTGAAAGAGCGTTGAATTATGGTTTCACAGGACCGAATTTACGTGCGGCAGGAGTTGATTACGATGTGCGGGTACATTCCCCGTATTCTTCTTACCAGGACTTTGAGTTTGATATTCCCGTTGGAACCGGTGGCGATACATATGATCGTTTCCAGGTACGCCAGGAAGAGATCCGCCAGAGTTTACAGATCATCAGCCAGGCATATAATAACCTTCCGGAAGGAAGTTACCATGCAGATACCCCGGAATTTTATCTTCCTGACAAATCAGATGTTTACAACAAAATGGAAGCGCTGATCTACCATTTCAAGATCATCATGGGAGAGACTCCTGTTCCGGCAGGGGAGGTGTACCACAGTGTTGAAGGCGGAAACGGGGAACTGGGATATTACCTGATCAGCGACGGAGGGCGTACGCCTTACAGGCTGCAGTTTAGAAGGCCTTGTTTTATTTACTACCAGGCATATCCTGAAATGATCACCGGACAATCATTGTCGGATGCGGTAGTAACGATGAGTAGTATGAATGTGATTGCAGGAGAATTGGACGCATAGTTATGAAAATAGAAATTACAGAACAAAAAAGACCCGTTCTCAGCGAAACAGCTAAAGCTGAGATTCAGCGAGTGATTGCTCAGTATCCGGAAGGGCGTCAGAAGAGTGCGATTCTTCGCGTAATGCATATCGTGGAAGAAGAAGCCGGAGGCTGGCTGAGCCCGGATACAATGGATATGATTGCAGAGATCTTAAGTATCGAGCCAATTGAAGTGTATGAGGTAGCTACTTTCTATACCATGTTCAATTTACAGCCGGTAGGTAAATACGTATTTGAAGTTTGCCGTACGGGGCCATGTATGCTGGTAGGTTCTGACAACATCATTTCATACCTTGAGAATAAGCTCAATATAAAAGTGGGCGAAACAACTGCTGACGGAATGTTTACATTGAAAACAGCAGAATGCCTGGGTGCTTGTGGTTACGGGCCGATGTTGCAATGCGGAGAAGAATACCACGAGTATCTGACTCCTGAAAAAGTAGATGAATTAATTGAAGCTTGCCGAAAAGGTGAGATTAAAGGTAATAAGGTAGTCTGATGGGAAGAAAGTTACTTTTAGAACACGCAGATGTTCCGGGAATTGAAACGTTCGATGTTTACAGAAAGCACGGAGGTTACCGTTCTGTCGAAAAAGCATTGAAAACGATGTCACCGGAGGAAGTGGTGGAAGAGGTGAAAACCGCAACCTTGAAAGGTCGTGGAGGAGCCGGGTTCCCTGCCGGGATGAAATGGTCATTTATCGCGAAGCCGGAAGGAGTGCCGAGATATTTGCTGTGCAACGCCGACGAGTCGGAGCCGGGAACGTTCAAAGACCGTTACCTGATGCAGTACATTCCTCATTTGCTGATCGAAGGAATGATCGTTTCAAGCTATGCGTTAGGAGCAAACAGAGCGTTCATATACATTCGCGGAGAATACATGTTTGTATTGCGCATCGTGGAAAAAGCCATTGCGGAAGCCTACGAAAAAGGGTTTCTTGGAAAAAATATCCTGGGTTCAGGTTTCGACCTGGATCTGAGTATCGCTCCGGGTGGAGGGGCTTACATCTGTGGGGAAGAAACCGCCCTGATCGAATCATTGGAAGGAAAGCGTGGAAACCCGCGTATGAAGCCGCCATTTCCTGCCGTGCAAGGTTTGTGGCAATGCCCGACCGTGGTAAACAATGTGGAAACATTGGCAACTGTTGTTCCGATCATCAACATGACGGCTGCAGAATACACAAAGATCGGTACAGAGCAGTCCAAAGGGACAAAACTGATCTCAGCGGGAGGAAACGTGGAAAGAGGAGGTGTTTATGAAATTGAACTCGGACTTTCTGTTGAAGAATTTATCTATGGTGACGAGTGGTGCCGTGGAATAAAGAATGGTAAAAAGCTGAAAGCATTGGTGCCGGGAGGTTCTTCCGTTCCGATTCTTCCTGCCCACCTCATTACAAAAACAGCCAATGGAGATACCCGCCTGATGAGCTATGAATCGCTTTCCGACGGAGGATTTGCTACTGGTTCGATGCTGGGGTCGGGAGGATTCATCGTATTTGACGAAGACCAGTGTATCGTGAGAAATACCTGGAACTTTGCCCGTTTTTACGCGCACGAATCCTGTGGACAATGTTCTCCGTGCCGCGAAGGTACAGGCTGGATGGAAAAGGTACTGAGCCGTATTGAGCACGGGAAAGGAAACATGCGCGACATCGACTTGCTGGCGGATATCAATAAGAAAATAGAAGGAAATACGATCTGTCCGCTCGGTGATGCGGCCGCATGGCCGGTTGCTGCCGCGATCCGTCATTTCCGTGAAGAATTTGAATGGCACGTTACGCACCCGGATGAAGCGGTAAAACGCAATTACGGGATGTTGAAAGGTGTAACGGCATAGCCTGCAATTGCGATAAATGGACGTGATTTAAAACATAAAATACAGAAGATATGGTCAAAGTAACCATTGATGGAATAGAGATCGAAGTAGAAGAAGGGACAACAATTCTGAACGCTGCCCGGCAGGTTGGCGGAGACATTGTTCCTCCTGCTATGTGTTACTACAGCAAGCTGGAAGGAAGCGGTGGAAAATGCCGGACATGCCTGGTGGAAATCGCTGCAGGCTCTGAAAGAGACCCGCGCCCGATGCCGAAGCTGATGGTTTCCTGTTCCACACAGGTACAGCACGGTATGGTGGTGAAAAACCTTACAAGCGACCGTGTGAAGGAAGCCCGTGCAGGAGTTACCGAGTTCTTACTGGCGAATCACCCGCTGGATTGCCCGATCTGTGACCAGGCAGGAGAATGTCATTTACAGGACCTGGGATTTGAGAACGGAAAAGAAGGCACACGTTTCGAAGAAGAAAAACGAACGTTTGCTCCAAGAGATATCGGTGATAAAATCAAGTTGCACATGAACCGGTGTATTCTGTGCTACCGTTGTGTTTATACCGCAAACCAGCTGACGGATAAACGTGTTCACGGCGTGTTGAACAGGGGAGACCATGCGGAAATCAGCACTTACATTGAGAACGCACTGGACAACGAATTCATCGGAAACGTAATCGATGTGTGCCCGGTGGGTGCATTGACAGACAAGACCTTCCGTTTCAAAAGCCGTGTGTGGTTCCTGAAGCCGATGAATGCACACAGGGATTGTCCTACCTGTCAGGGAATCGCTACGGTTTGGATGTTCGGTAACGAAATCCAGCGCGTAACAGGACGAAAAGACAAGTACGGGGAAATTGAAACACACAACGGCAAAACAGCCTGGTTGTGCAATACCTGCCGTTTTGAAACAAAAGATGTGTCTGCATGGACGATTGAAGGACCGCGTGTAATTGACCGTCATTCTGTCATTGCCCAGGGGCATTATGTATTGAGAAATCCATTGGAAGATAAAAATACCGTTAAAAACTTGAAATAATGGATACAGGTTTACTAATCGAAAAAATTATTTTAATCGTTGCTTTGTTTGCAGTTTCCCTGGGAGTTGCGGCTTACTTAACGCTTCTTGAAAGAAAGGTTGCGGCGTGGATGCAAAACCGTATCGGTCCGGACAGGGCAGGGAAATGGGGATTGTTGCAGCCACTTGCCGACGGAGGAAAACTGTTCTTCAAAGAAGACTTCATTCCTGCTAACGCAGACCGTTTCCTGTTCATCATTGGCCCCGGTTTGTCGATGGGATTTGCAATGATGACATCAGCCGTCATTCCGTGGGGGCCGGACATCGTTGCCTTTGGAAGAGAAGTCGCTTTACAGGTAACGGATATCAATGTCGGGATCTTGTTTGTAATGGCGCTTTCTTCGGTTGCCGTTTACGGGATCATGATCGGAGGATGGGCATCCAATAACAAATATTCACTGTTTTCAGCCATTCGCGCATCTTCCCAGATGATCTCGTACGAACTGGCAATGGGTATTTCCATCATTACGGTGGTATTACTGTCCGGAAGTTTAAGCCTGCGTGAAATTGTAGAGTCTCAGCATGGCTTTTGGAACGATGGGTATTTCACCTGGAATTTCTTTAAGCAGCCGATCGGGTTCATCGTATTCTTTGTCTGCACGGTTGCTGAATTGAACAGAGCTCCGTTTGACATGGCAGAGTGTGAAAGTGAGCTGATCACAGGGCACCATACGGAATACGGTTCCATGAAAATGGGATTCTACCTGTTCGCGGAATACGTTCACTTATTCATTGGCTCAGCCATCATTTCATTGTTGTATTTCGGAGGTTACAACTTCCCTTTCATGGATTATTTCTCCGGAAACACACTGGCAATTCTGGGAACACTGACATTCTTCGCGAAAACAGCCTTCTTTATTTTCGTGATCATGTGGATCCGCTGGACATTGCCACGCTTCCGTTACGACCAGCTGATGAGCCTGGGATGGAAAAAATTAATTCCGATTTCGATTGTGAACATGGTGATTACTGCGCTGGCCGTGGCATTCGCTTCCGGATGGTTCAGCAATGACAGTAAACAGGATGTGCCAGCTACGGCAAAAGTAGAAGTTGCTGCTGAACAAACATCGAATCAATAATTGACGATAAAGTATTGAAAGATATGGAAAGTTTATCGAACAGAAAAAAGGTAGTTTCAAACAAGAAGATGACGTTTGTCGAGAGCTTGTACCTTCCTGCGATTGCTTCGGGAATGAGCAAGACGTTCAAACACATGTTCCAGAAGGCCGCTACCTACAGGTTCCCCGAGGAAGGAAAAGAATTTTCCCCGGTATACAGAGGAATGCACGTGTTGAAGCGTGATGAGCAGGGACGTGAAAACTGTACCGCTTGCGGATTGTGTGCCGTAGCATGCCCTGCGGAAGCGATCACCATGCGCGCAGCTGAAAGGGAGCCAGGCGAAGAGCATTTATACCGTGAAGAAAAATACGCAGAAATGTACGAGATCAACATGCTGCGCTGCATTTTCTGCGGACTGTGCGAGGAAGCGTGTCCGAAAGAGGCGATTTTCCTCACAGACAGGCTTGTGCCGACACATTTTGAACGCCAGCCGTTCATCTATGGAAAAGACAAGCTGGTAGAGCCGGTAGACAACCGTGTGGACATTACGAAAAGACAACATACAGGAAAAAGAGGAAACAGATGAGTACGATAGAAATTGTAGCATTAGTATTGGGAGCCTGTACCATCGCATCGGGATTGATGGTGGTATTGAGCATGCATCCTGTCAGAAGTGTATTGTACCTGATTCTGACATTCTTTCTGATCTCCGCCAACTATATTCTTTTGAACGCACAGTTCCTGGCGATCGTAAACATCGTTGTGTATGCGGGAGCAATTATGGTATTGTTCCTCTTCGTTCTGATGTTGCTGAATCTGAGCCGGGATAACGAACCGCGGGCTTCCAGTGTAATGAAGCTGGCGGCGTCGCTTGCAGCAGGAGTGCTGGTGATCGTGCTGGTAGCAGCATTGAAAGATGCTACTTTCCTGCCGGCAGCGGAAGCAGCTCAGGGAAATAATCAGGGATTGGTGGAAAACCTGGGGCAACTGCTGTTTACAAAATACGTGCTGCCCTTTGAAGTATCTTCCGTATTGTTCATTGCGGCAATGGTAGGAGCCGTACTACTTTCAAAAAAAGAAAAACAAATAATAGACTAAGCAATGGTATTAGCAACGATGTTGGAGTCAGGAGTATCACTGGAGTTTTATATCATACTCTCCACGATACTTTTCACAATTGGAGTTTTAGGAGTTTTGATCCGCAGGAATGCCATCATTATTCTGATGTGCGTAGAATTGATGCTGAATGCTGTGAACTTACTGATGGCAGCATTCTCAACCTATCATGGAACGGGAGATGCGCAGGTGTTCGTCTTCTTTATCATGGTCGTGGCAGCGGCAGAAGCTACGGTGGGGCTTTCTATTCTTGTATTGCTTTACAGGAACAGAAAAACAGTGGATGTAGGAATGTTTAATAAATTAAAAGGATAAGTATGTCAGTGGAACAATTACTACCGCTTGTATTGTTACTTCCTTTGATCGGAGGATTTGTGAATGGTGTTTTTGGAAATAAATTACCGAAAACAGTTATTGGCTCGATCGCTACTTTGCTGGTTGCAGCTTCGTTTTTCCTGGCATTGTCGATCTTCTTCCAGCTGGATAAAGCTGTTGAAGTGAAATTATTCACCATTATTTCCCTGGAAGGGTTGAACCTCGATGCGAAATTGCTGGCGGATAACCTGTCCATCTGGATGACGCTGATCATCACAGGGATCGGCTCACTGATCCATTTGTTCTCAATGGGATACATGAGCCACGATCCGGGATACAGGAAATTCTTTACTTACCTGAACCTGTTTATCTTCTCGATGCTGATCCTGGTGTTAGGAAGCAATTATTTCATGTTGTTCTTCGGATGGGAAGGAGTAGGAATCTGTTCTTACCTGCTGATCGGATTCCATTATTCCGATGCGCAGAAAGGATTCCTCAACGGAATTGCGGCAAGAAAAGCATTCATCATGAACCGTGTAGGGGATTTAGGGCTGCTGATTGGTTTGTTCCTGTTGTTAAAGCAATTCGGGACGCTGGAATATTCGGAAATTGCGGCGATTGCCACAGCAGATGATTTCGTAAACCCCACCTGGATGCTATTCGGGATAACGATGTGCCTGTTCATTGGTGCAACGGGGAAATCAGCACAGATTCCATTGTTCACATGGCTGCCGGACGCGATGGCGGGACCTACACCTGTTTCGGCATTGATCCACGCTGCAACGATGGTGACGGCAGGTATTTTCCTGACTGTTCGTTCCAATTATTTGTTTGAGCTGGCACCCGATACGAAAACCGTAATGTTGTACATCGGGTTGGCAACATCATTGGTAGCGGCTTTCATCGCGTTGCGTCAGAACGACATCAAAAAAGTATTGGCATATTCAACCGTTTCTCAGCTGGGATTGCTGTTTGTCGCGTTGGGATTGGGAGCTTACACAGCTGCCATGTTCCACGTAACGACACACGCGTTCTTTAAAGCATTATTGTTCCTGGGGTCCGGTAGCGTGATCCACGCGATGTCGGATGAGCAGGATATCCGCAAAATGGGAGGATTGAAAAAATACATCCCTACAACACATTGGACATTCCTGATCGGAACACTGGCGATCACGGGATTCCCATTGCTATCCGGTTTCTACTCCAAAGACGAAATACTGGGATATGCTTTTGCAGAAAGCATTCCGCTCTACCTTGTTTTAATGTTCTCCGTGTTGCTGACGGCGATCTACATGTTCAGGATGTATTTCCTGGTTTTCCACGGGGAATTCAGAGGGTCTGAAGAACAGAAGCATCATTTGCACGAATCTCCTGCCAATATGACTGTTCCGCTGATCATCCTGGCTGTGCTGTCCGTATTCGGAGGTGTTTTGAACTTACCGGGGCTCTTCCTGCACGATCAGGCGCACTACATGACGCATTTGTTCGAACACAATGTTGCCGGTATGGATCTGATCCACATGGAGCACTTGCCATCCAGCACGATTCTGGTATTGATGGCAGTTGCAGTGATTTCTTGCCTGGCGGTTCTGCTTGTTTCTTACCAGGTATATGTGAAGAAACGGTCTTTGCCGAAAGAAGATGCCCAGCTCACAGGATGGGAAAAAGTTTCTGCCAATAAACTGTATATTGATGAAATTTACAATGCACTTTTTGTTCGTCCGGTAGAATGGCTGTCCGAAAAAGGATACCGTTTCTTTGAGGTGGCGATTCTGAACGGAATTGTATTCGGCATCGCAAAAGGTTTCGAAACAACGGGGGAAGTTGTCAAAAAATGGCAGTCAGGGCAGGTGAACTGGTATGTCCTCTGGATGATTTCGGGAATAGTTGGTTTGATTATTTATTACTTGGTAAAAATTTAAGGTTTTGGAATTGCTAATAATACCTTTCGTATTCGCACTGGTTGCGATGATTATTCCTCAAAAAGCAGTTAGAGGATATGCACTGATCGGGGCGTTGATCTCCGTTGTTGCCGGGATCGTTCACGCTGCAGGATATTCACCTTCGGCAGACTTTGTTTCCTTAATGCCGGAATGTTCGGAAAGATTTTTCTTAAATTATGGTTACGACGGAATCGGGCTGGTAATGGTGCTCCTGACAAATGTGATCACTTTCTTGATCTTACTGAGCAATTACGATAACGAAGCGATCGCTTCTTCGAAGAAATTCACCGCATTGGTATTTTTCATGCAGTTTGCGTTGCTGGGAGTCTTCCTTTCACTGGACGGGTTGTTGTTCTACATCTTCTGGGAATTATCATTGATCCCGGTCTTCCTGATCTTCCTGTGGTTTGGAGCGAAGGGAAAGAAAAGAGCATTGCTGCAATTCTTCATTTACACATTCGTCGGATCACTGGCAATGTTGTTCTCACTGATCTACATCCGTTCACTGGCTCCTTCTTTCTCAATAGAGGATCTGGTAGCGGTGCAATTGACAACCGTATCCGGATTGTGGGTGTTCGGAGGTTTCTTCATCGCTTTCGCGGTAAAGATTCCATTGTTCCCGTTCCATACCTGGCAGCCTGAGACCTATACCAAATCACCGATGGCAGGAACAATGCTGTTGGGAGCATTGATGTTGAAAATGGCATTGTTCGGAATGATCCGCTGGATGATTCCGCTGGCTCCTGAAGCGTTACATTGCATGACGAACGTGATCCTGCTGATGGGAACAATCGGAGTGATCTATGCAGCAATCCTGGCGATCAGGCAAAACGATATCAAAACGTTGTTTGCCTATGCGTCTGTTTCTCACGTTGGATTAATTGCGGCAGGAATCATCGTTTTAAGTCTGGATGCCCTTACCGGAGCAATGGTACAGATCGTGAACCACTCGTTCGTGGCGGTAGGATTGTTCCTGGCGGCAGATATCATTGAAAGGAGAGTAGGAAACAGGAATTTACTGGAATTGGGCGGAATAGCAACGCAGGCGCCAAAATTCGCATTCTGGTTCGCTGTTATCATCTTTGCAGGAGTTTCCGTGCCGTTGACAAGCGGGTTTATCGGGGAGTTTTTATTGATTAAAGGAATTTATGGCTACAACTGGATTTTCGGAGTGCTGACCGGTACTACCCTGATTCTGGCATGTGTCTACTCATTCAGAGCGTATCAGCTGAGTATGTTCGGGCCATCGAAGCAGTTTGATTTCCCGGATCTGACATGGGCAGAATGGCTGTCATTCTTCATCATCGGAATAGTTGTCGTATTCCTGGGAGTATATCCGCAGTGCCTCATCGACATGGTGGAACCGAGTTTGCAAAAATTGATTGAAATCGTAACTATAAAATAATAGCGCACAGATATGTTGTCTTTAGTAGTTTTATTCTTATTCGTATTAGCAACGTTGTTCATTGCTTTTCTGAAGAAGCCGTTGCTGACTTTGGTAACCGCTCTCACAGGGCTGCTCCTGACGGGAACAACACTCATCTGTCAGTGGGATAATCCTTCGGATTTCCTGAGCTCATACAAAGGAGTTTATTTTGACAATTTTGCAATTCTGTATTCCTTGTCAGCAGTCATTTTTACCATATTGATCGTACTTACAGGGTATGAGACATTTAAATCAAGGTTGGAGCATACGGGAGATTACATCGGTTTGCTGATGTTCTCTTTGTTCGGTGCTGTTGTCATGGTTTCGTTCAACGACATGTTCCTGTTCTTCCTTGGACTGGAGATTCTTTCCATCCCGATTTATGTAATGGCAGGTTCCCGGAAAGAAGACCCGCTTTCTTCTGAATCCTCGTTGAAATACTTCATCACAGGTGCTTTTGCGACAGGGATCCTGTTATTTGGAATTGCATGGCTGTATGGAGCGACAGGGACTTTCAAGATTGATGAGATCCAGCTGTTTTTCATGAACAGCGATGAAGTCAGCTCCCTTGCTTATGTCGGGTTGCTGCTGATCTTAGCCGCTTTCCTGTTCAAAATAGGCGCGGCTCCGTTCCATTTCTGGAGCCCGGATGTGTATGACGGTGCACCTTCTGCCGTGACAGGATTCATGGCAGCTGTTGTAAAACTGGGAGCATTCGGAGCATTCATCAAATTGTTCGGGATCGCATTCAGCGGATTGTACGATTTCTGGATGCCGGCGGTCACATTCCTGGCGATCCTGACAATGTTCGTAGGGAACTTGTCCGCTATCCGCCAGACGAGATTCAAGCGTTTACTGGCTTACTCCAGCATTGCCCACGTTGGTTATTCGTTGATTACACTGGCCGTTTTAACGGGGAGCAGTGCTCTTAACCTGTGGTTCTACCTGTTTTCGTACGGTTTTGCTACCATTGCGCTCATTACGGTACAGATGATTGTAAACGACAGGGAAGACCGCATTGAGGCATTTAAAGGACTGGGAAGAGCAAACCCGTTTGTTGGATTTGTCGCTGTCGTTGCTTTGCTGGCGTTGGCGGGTGTTCCTCCTTTGATGGGATTCTTTGGGAAGTACCTGATCTTTGTAGACGCGATCTCCCAAAACCCGGCATTGATTGTAGTTGCTTTGGTAAATTCCGGGATCGGTATTTATTATTACCTGCGAACAATTGTTGTGATTCTTCAGAAACCGGAAAGTGAGAACGCGATTGAGCAATCAGAGTTTAAAACGACTCCCTTACAGTTGGTTGTTTTAGGGATTTGTGCGCTGGCGTTGATCTTCGGAGGTGCATTGCTGATGGCTTAAAAGCTCAAAAGATATAGAATAACTGTGAAAGCCCGTAGAGATACGGGCTTTTTCCATGGGTATTGATACAAAGTTCCGACGTATATTTTAACATAAGTTTAACCTGATTTTGTTATTTTTTACACTTATAAGTGATTTAGTTGTTTAAATGCTTAATAATTAGTTTATTTGCGTACTTAACTAATATTAAAAATCTATGAAAAGAATTATTACTACAGGAATTTCTGTGTGCTGTTTTTTGCTGGCCGGGAATTCTTTCGGGCAGCAGGAATTAAAACGCCCTGTTTCTGAAACAGCAAAGACAGAGTCTAAAAAATTAGAAAAAAAATCTGGCGAAGAGGCTGCTTCTGATCAGAATTCAAAAAAACTTGTAAAGTCTACTACACCTTTTGAGCAAAGAAAAGCGGAAAAACAAGTGGCTGCAGAGAGCAAAAAAGGAAATTTAACTAAATAATACATACTTACCTATGAAAAAAATATTCTTATTGTGTTGTGGTTTTTGGGCAACTTTAACCATTAATGCACAGACTGTGATTTATACACAGGATTTCGAAACTACTCCCGCAGGATGGGTACAAGATGCTCTGAACACAGGATCAGGATTTGTCCAGGGGAGTTATACTGCCAGGAGTTCGGCAAATTTCCCGATTCCTGCTCCTGCTTCCGGTACGGGAGTTATAGCAGTGAATGATGAACAATGTGCTTGCTCCAGTGACGATGCGATATTCTCTCAGAACATGGATGTTACTGGTTATGATTCTATCCGGATTACTTTCAAATCTTTCTATCGTAACACAGGAGGAGGAGAGGAAGCATACATTCTTGTGAATAATAGTGGAACGCATGGGTCCTGGGCGGATTATGACGCATATGCTTTACCTGTTTCCACTACTGCCTGGAGTAATTTATATGTAACAATTCCTGCAGCAGACTTGACAGCTAATTTTCATATCGGATTTTACTTTTTCGATAATAGTACAGCATCCAGAGGACTGGCAATTGATGATGTACAAATAATTGGATATAGCTCTGTTGCTCCTGCGAATGATAACTGTTCAGGAGCTATTTCTTTAACTTCTTCAGCTACTTGTACACCAACTACAGGAACAATTGCAGGAGCAACAGCTTCCGGATTGCCACAGGCATGTACGGGAGGAACGCCGTCTGCAGATGTTTGGTACAGTTTCCAGGCAACTTCAGAAATCGCTACGATCGCAGCTCAATCGGCAACTGCAACCACGGCTGGCGGATTCGACCTGGTTCTTGAATTATATGAAGGTACATGTTCGGGGCTGTCTTTTATTGGTTGTGCTGACAGCGACGATATCACTCAGCCAGGCGCTACAGGCCAGGAAAATATCAATATTGAAGGCTTGACAATTGGAAACACGTACTATGTAAGAGTTTACAATTACTTCGGAACTTCAGCAGTCAACGCCAACTTTGCTATCTGTGTGGAAGAGCGGCCTTCTTGTTCACTTACTCAACCTGCAGGATCGATTGTTGAAAATGAAACATGCGGTGCAACTTCTAACAATACATGTGCAACCGGAATGAATATTACTTGTGGTGATACCATCTGGGGAAGTTATTCAGCAAGTGGTGGAACAAGAGACCTGGATTTCTACAAGTTTACGATTAATAACCCGACAACGGTAAACTTTACGCTTGAGACAGAATTCACAGGTTTGATTATTCTCTATAATGCTGCGAATTGCGCTTCACCGGTATTTCTGAACGGTTCATATGTTGACGGATGTGATGAATTCACACTTACACATAACATTACAGCGGCAGGAACGTATGCGGTTGTCGTAATGCCTGACGGATTCTTTTCTCCAGGCTGTGCAGGAAATAATACAAATTATATCCTTTCATATACAACAAATACGACAGCTCCTGTATTATCGGCAGGAGGAGCGACAACATTCTGCCCCGGAGGAAGTGTCGAGCTGACTACTACAGGTACAGGAACGATCGCATGGTACAATGGTACGACATTGATCGCGGGAGCAACCGGTACTTCTTATACAGCGACTGCAACTGGAAGTTATACAAGCGTAGTGACTGACGGAAATGGATGCCCTTCTGCATCAAATGCGATCGATGTGTCAGTATCACCATTGGATGATGCTTCATTCAACTATGCTTCTTCCACGATTTGTGAAGGAGGAGCGAATGTCTCTCCTGCTTCTGTTGCTACAACCGGAGGTACATTCAGCTCTACTGTGGGCCTGATTTTTGCAGATGCTTCAACAGGTGAGATTGATGTTGCAGGAAGCACAGCAGGAACGTATGTGGTTACCTATACAACAGCAGGTGCTTGTCCTGAGCAATCAACGCAAACGATTACCATCACCAGTGCACCGGATGCATCATTCTCTTATGCTGCAACGGACTACTGTACAGCAGGAACAAATCCGTCTCCTGTCGTGACAGGTACGATCGGGGCATTCTCTTCAACTCCTGCAGGATTGTCGGTTAATGCGACTACAGGTGTGATTACACTATCTACAAGTACAGCTGGTACTTACGATGTAACGAATACGATCGCTGCTTCAGGATCATGCCCTGCTGCATCTGAAACCGTTCAGGTAACGATCACCGAGGCGGGTGATGCATCATTCGCTTATGCGGCATCTTCCTACTGTCTGAGCGGTTCCAACCCGACTCCGGCAGTTACCGGTACAGCGGGAACGTTCTCTTCAACTCCTGCGGGATTGTCGATCAATGCCGCTACAGGAGAGATTGACCTGGCAAACAGTACACCAGGTGTTTATACTGTGACAAATGAATTACCTGCTTCAGGTGCTTGCCCTGTGATCACTGAAACAGCACAGGTTACAGTTACAGCAAACCCGGATGCTGCATTCTCTTATGCGGAAACTTCGTACTGTTCGACAGGAACTGCTACTCCTACGATTACGGGAGCAGCCGGTACGTTTACTGCCAGCCCTGCGGGATTATCGATCAATGCATCTACAGGTGTAATTGACCTGGCAGCCAGCACAGCCGGAACATATACAATTACAAACACGATTGCAGCTACTGCAACTTGTGGTGAGGAAACGGAAACATTTACTGTAACGGTTGAGGAAGTACCTACAGCAACTGTTACCCTGTCCGGGATTACATTGACAGCTCAGGAAACGGGAGTAACTTACCAGTGGATTGATTGTGCAGGAAACACTCCGGTTGCGGGTGCTACTTCTCAGACATTCACTCCGTCTGCACCAGGTTCTTATGCGGTGATCATCACAGACGGTAACTGCTCTGCGACTTCTTCCTGTCAGGCAGTATCCAACGTTGGAATTGAAGATAACAGCATCGAAATGATCGCTGTTTATCCAAGCCCTGCTGATCAGACTATTACGATCAGCGGATTAACTGCTTCCAACGCTACTGTTTCTATTCTGGATGTGAACGGAAGAGTACTGGTTTCCCAGCAAACATCTTCAGCTAAGCTGGAAATGTCTGTTCGTGATTTTGAGTCAGGTGTGTACTTAATTAAAGTGGAATCTGAAACAATCAACGGAACAAAGAGATTTATCAGGAAATAACAGCTTATTCAGCTAAGAGAGAGGCTGTCTGAAAAGGCAGCCTCTTTTTTGTTGCCAAAAAATCAATTTTCTCAATCTTTCAATCTCCCGGCCTTTCAATCTTACAATCTTCTCTCTATATTTGCACACATAAAAAATTGATTGATTTCACCATGGAGCAAAAAGAAGACAGATTAAAGGACGTTATTTCTCACGCAAAAGAGTACGGGTACGTATTCCCGTCATCCGAAATATATGATGGATTGGCTGCCGCTTATGACTACGGGCAGCTGGGAGCAGAGCTAAAAAATAACATCAAGCAATATTGGTGGAAATCAATGGTGCAGCTGCACGAAAATATCGTTGGTATCGATGCGTCGATCTTTATGCACCCGACGACCTGGAAAGCTTCCGGGCATGTCGATGCGTTCAATGATCCGCTGATCGACAATAAAGACTCTAAAAAACGTTACCGTGCAGATGTGCTGATCGAAGAGCACATTGAAAAATACAACCAGAAGAACCTGAAAGAGGTTGAGAAAGCAAAGAAGAAATTCGGAGATGCTTTCAACGAAGAACAATTCCTGGCGACAAATCCAAATGTAGTACGCAACAATGAAAAGATCAGGGAGATCGAGGACAGAATGCGCGAAACACTGGAAAATAATGACCTGGAAGGAGTTTACAACCTCATTATGGACCTGGGAATCGTCTGCCCGGTATCGGGTTCTAAAAACTGGACAGAAGTACGTCAGTTTAACCTGATGTTCTCCACCGAGCTGGGATCGGTTGCCGGAGATGCGTCAAAAATCTATCTTCGCCCCGAAACGGCACAGGGGATTTTCGTGAACTTCCTGAATGTCCAGAAATCGGGGAGAATGAAAATTCCATTCGGTATCGCACAGATCGGAAAAGCGTTCAGAAATGAGATCATTGCCCGCCAGTTTATTTTCCGTATGCGTGAATTCGAGCAGATGGAAATGCAGTTTTTTGTACGGCCCGGAGAAGAGCTGAAATGGTACGAATACTGGAAAGAAACCCGTATAAAATGGCACCTGGCATTGGGATTGGGACAAGAGAAATACCGTTTTCATGACCACATCAAACTGGCACATTACGCGAACGCAGCTGCAGATATCGAATTTGATTTCCCGATGGGATTCAAAGAACTGGAAGGGATTCATTCCCGGACAGACTTTGATTTAAAGCAACACGAGCAGTATTCAGGGAAAAAACTGCAGTATTTTGACCCTGAACTCAATCAAAGCTATATTCCTTATGTAGTGGAGACATCTGTAGGATTGGACCGTTTGTTCCTGGCTGTTTTAAGCGCTTCTTTGAAAAACGAAGTGCTGGAGGATGGCTCCGAACGTGCAGTGTTGTCATTGCCGCCAGCGCTGGCTCCTTATAAAGTGGCAGTGATGCCGTTGACGAAGAAAGACGGCCTGCCGGAAA
This sequence comes from Crocinitomicaceae bacterium, assembly GCA_037189645.1. Classification (GTDB taxonomy): domain Bacteria; phylum Bacteroidota; class Bacteroidia; order Flavobacteriales_D; family Crocinitomicaceae; genus Taishania. Next base: position 13,381 of record JBBCIY010000014.1, on the reverse strand, counting down.
AAGCCCAGGAAATTTTCAATTCCCTGAAAATGGAATTCAGCTGCCAGTACGATGAAAAAGATTCTCCTGGAAAACGTTACAGAAGGCAAGACGCGATCGGTACTCCGTACTCAATCATGGTCGATCACCAGACACTGGAAGACAATACCGTAACAATCCGCGACAGGGATACAATGCAGCAGGAGCGTGTTGCGATCGCAGACCTGCGCAGCGTTATTGACAGGAAAGTAAATTTGAGCAGTCTGTTGCAGCAATTGCTGTAAACAGTTTGGATCATTGATATGACTGAAAATAAAAAAGGGCGGGATGATTTCCGCCCTTTGTCTTTTGTAAGAAATGGTGCCCCAGGTTCGGAGAACAACCCGATCAGTTCAGGTTCAAAACATCGTGACAGCGTTTGCGGACTTGTTCGCACAGCTCCGGGTCTTCGTTCAATGATTTACCCCAAGAAGGGATCATTTCACGCAATTTCATCCGGAATTCATCTTCCTTCGCCCGTTCAGGGAAACATCTTTTCAATAACTGGATCATGATTTCCACGGAAGTGGAGGCTCCCGGAGATGCTCCTAAAAGTGCGGCGATGGAACCGTCAGCGCTTGAGACTACTTCTGTTCCAAACTGTAGGATCCCGCCATGCTCCGGGTCTTTTTTGATCACTTGTACCCGCTGGCCAGCGACTTCAATCTCCCAGTCTTCCAACCGGGCAGAAGGCATGAACTGTTTTAACGATTCCAGCTTATCTTTCGGCTTTTTCAATACTTCTGAAATTAAGTACCTGGTCAGAGGAATGTTGTCCAATCCTACGGAAATGATCGGCCGTATGTTCGAAAAACGGATGGATGCAGGAAGGTCAAAATACGATCCTTGCTTCAGGAACTTGGTAGAAAACCCGGCGAATGGCCCGAACAGCAATGCCTGTTCACCATTGATATAACGTGTGTCCAGGTGTGGCACTGACATCGGAGGCGCGCCCACAGATGCTTTCCCGTACACTTTCGCGGTGTGCTGTTCGATGATCTCTTTGTTGGTGCATCTCAGCCACTGTCCGCCAACAGGAAATCCTCCGAAGCCCTTCGCTTCAGGAATACCTGATTTTTCCAGGAGCAATAAGGAATGTCCTCCGGCTCCAATGAATACGAATTTAGCTGTTACGGATCTTTTTTTTCCTGTTTTCAGGTTCTTCACAACCACTTCCCAGCGTCCGTCGTCTTCACGGTTGATGTCTTTTACTTCCTGGCTCACATGAAGCTTTACCAGCTCTTTCCCGTTCAGATGGTTGAACAGGCTGCGGGTCAGTGAGCCGAAATTAATATCCGTACCGATATCCATTTTAGTGGCGGCCATCGGTTCCTTCGGATCCCGGTCCTTCATCATGAAAGGAACCCATTTATTCAATACGGCCTTATCTTCCGTATATTCCATGCCTTTAAAAAGGTTTTCTTTTACCATAGTGGTATAGCGCGTTTTCAGGAACCGGATATCCTTTTCCCCGAATACAGCGCTCATATGGGGAACCCTCCGGATAAAATTTTCAGGATTCCGGAGAATTTTATTTTCAGCGAGGTATGCCCAGAATTGTTTGGATATTTCGAACTGCTCAGCGACTTTAATCGCTTTGTCGATTGCTACGGAACCATCGGGCTGCTCCGGCGTATAATTTAATTCACACAGTGCGGAATGCCCTGTTCCTGCATTGTTCCATGCGTCGGAACTTTCAGCGGCGACAACATCCAGCCGCTCTAAGATTTCAATACTTGTGTCGGGCTTTAATTCATGAATGAGCGTTCCCAGCGTTGCGCTCATGATTCCTCCCCCGATAAGAACTACATCAACTTCTGTTTTTTGTTTTTTAGTGTACATTTTTTTAATTCGTTTGTAAAAAATACTATTCCTAAAATTGATAAATTCGAATAAGTCTGTATAAGTTGTAATAGTTAAACCGTATTACATTTAATGAGGTGTAAAATTCGAAAAAATGAACGGCGCTTCCAACTAATTAACGTTTTTTATTTTTTGCCGTGACGAAATAACGTGATCGCGCTGACTGTCAGAAAGTAAATGCACTTCTCAAATGTATCTTCTTGTTTTTGCCCGGCCGGATTTTAATCAAAACTGATTTCCGGGTTTTGGGAGCACGGCGTCCGTTTATTCTTCGCCAGGAACGCCTTCAAGGTCTGCTTTTTGGAATAACCGGCTTCTCAGCACAATGATGACCATTGCCAGGCCGAAAGAGGAAAACAGTGCGAATGACCAGCTCAGGTTAAATGCTTCTGCAATATAACCGATTAAAGGCGGACCCATTAAAAATCCCAGGAAACTGATACTGGAAACAAGCGCAAGCGCCATTCCCGGAGGAATGACCGGATGTTTCCCCGCTAAGCTGTAGACGGTCGGAACGCAGCATGCAACTCCCAGCCCCACTAGCATAAAACCTATGGTGGATACGAAAATGTCCGGGAACAGGACAGGGAAGATCATCCCGGTAAACATGAGGCTTCCGCTGATCAGTAATATCTTTTTCGTGCCAAAACGGGTAATCAGGTAATCACCGATAAACCTTCCGCCTGCCATCATGATCATAAATGCGGTATATCCCAATATGACCAGGTTGCTGGGAGCTTGTACGATCTCCTTGAAATAGACCCCGCTCCAGTCAAACATCGCACCTTCTGTGGCCATACTGAAAAAACCGATGATTCCCAGCTGGATCAGTATCCGGTCCGGTTTGAACGTGGATTTCCTGGCGGATCGTTCATCTGCCGGGTCTTTTGGCAGCAAATAGCGGACATTCCAGAACGTATTGAGGAGCAGCAACCCTAAAATAATGGAAAAGTGGGTGGTTGTGCTGACATTCAGCTGTAAGGTGATCAATCCTGTCAATGCTCCCGCAAAACCTGCAAGGCTCCATCCACCGTGGAAAGTGGTCATAATGGATTTTCCATAGAGTTTTTCAACTCCGACAGCCTGTGCGTTCACAGCGATGTTACACATATTGCTGGCCACACCGAAAAAGAACAGGGAAATTCCCAGTAGATAGACCGAGGTTGCGAATGAAATACTGAGTAAAACACCGCCATAGATAAGGCACATGATTGAAATGATCCTGGCGCTGCCATACTGGGTGACCAGTTTCCCTGAAACGGGCATAGTAAACAGCTGCCCCACCGGAAGCATCAGCAACATTGTTCCGAGCTGACCTTCTGATAAATGGAGTGTTTCTTTGATTGTAGGAATCCGGCTGGCCCAGGATGCAAATGTGATTCCCGTACAGCAGAAATAGCTGAAAACAGCTAAGCGGTGACGTCGGTTTGAAATAACGAACTGGTTCTGTGAAAGTTGTTTAGTCTGCACCTCAATTTGTTTGAAAAAGAATGCAAATGTAGAGAAAGAAAGAAACAGGATTTTATTTTTTAACTTATTTTTTAGTCGAATAAAACCGGAAAGCAATCAATGCGGGAATCCCGACCGTAAAAATAAACGCAAGCATGTAACCGGTCGGTTTGAGGTAAAAATCTTTGATGGTGCTCATATCGGCGTCTCCGTAACCCAACCCGATAAAATAGGACAGGCTGAGAGGAGCGTCTTCGGTCACTTCCTGTAAGCCGTTGCTATAGGTGATCACTCCGGGAAATAAGTTGACGGGAAAGATCCAGAGTGGGATGGAAACGACCAGGAACAGGATAATAAAGATCAGAAAAGGTTTTTCTTTCAGCTGTTTCATAAAAATGGGTGTTTATTGGAAGAACTACAATCCGAACGTTTCGAATGGATTGAAACGGTTCAGTGTACTTACTTCTTTTAACAGGCCGTCTTCTACTCTTACGACCCGTCCAGGGTATTTTTCTACGATCGTCATGTCGTGTGTGGCCATAAAGACAGCGGATTTTTCCTCTTTTGCAACAGCGATCAGCAATTGCATGACCTCTTCCGAAGTTTCGGGATCCAGGTTTCCTGTTGGTTCGTCTGCCAGGATCAACGCGGGTTTGTTGATCAGTGCCCGTGCTATGGAAATGCGTTGCTGCTCACCTCCTGACAAAGCGTGAGGCTTTACTTTCATTTTGGTTTCCAGGCCTACCAGCTGCAATACTTCAAGGGCTCGCCGTTCCATCAGATGTTTGTCATGCCAGCCCGTTGCTCCCATTACGAATTTCAGGTTTTCACCTACAGTACGGTCTGTCAGCAACTGGAAATCCTGGAAAACGATTCCCAGCTTCCTGCGTAAAAGAGGAACCTGCTTTTTTTTCAGGGAAGCGATGTCAAACCCGACAACTTCTCCTGTTCCTTCTCCCAGCGGAAGCTCTCCGTAAAGCATTTTCAGCAGACTGCTTTTACCGGAACCGGTCTTCCCGATCAGGTATACTAGCTCATCACCTTTCATTTCAAAGTTGATGTCCCTGATAATAAGATTGTTGTTTTGAAAAACCTTACCGTTCTGAATGCGAATAATCTGTTCCACGAGCTTTCTTTTCTGTAAAATTGCGAATAAATTGTTCATGTTGCCTCCTCTCCGGTTGAAATAATCTTAACATCATCACGTTTAAAACTTTTGAAAAAGCCATCGTTCGTGGTGAATATGTCAGCTAACTTTACTCCATTAAATGTAATTTGCGTATGAACCGTTTATTGGTTATTTTGTTCGTGTCGTTTTCACTGTCCGTAGCCGGGCAGTCATCGGAGAAGTATAACAGTGTCTATGCCGGTTTTTATCGTGCGGAAGAGCTGTTTCAAAAGCAGCAGTATGGATCTGCACGAAAAGAGTTCCGTGACTTTGTCACCAGGTTGAACCAGCCCAATGACCCGATGTACATCAAAGCGCTGTACTATGAAGGTATTTCCGCTTTGGAACTGTACAATAACGATGGTGTTGACTTGTTGAAACGCTTCATCCAGAATTATCCGGAAAGCATTTACAAACATTACATTCATTTCAAGCTGGGGAATTTTTACTACAGGGCAAAAGATTATCCCGAGGCATTGGCTTATTATGCTAAATTTTCAGCAAAGGACCTGGAAGCGGAATTCCATGATGAATATTATTTCAAGGTAGGGTATGCGAATTTCCAGGAGGGAAATCTTGACGCTGCCAGGAGCGCATTCGTGGAAATCAAGGATGGTGAATCGCAATATGCCAACCCTGCATTGTATTACTATTCTCACATTGCGTACACCGATAAGAATTACCAGACAGCTCTGAACGGATTTTTGAAGCTGGAAGAAGATGAAAGCTTCGGGAAAGTTGTCCCGTACTATATTTTACAGATATACTACCTGCAGGGCAAGTACGAAGAAGTAACGGAGTATGCGCCTAAATTGCAGCATGCAACGGTGGTCAATGAAAAAGACATCAATCACCTGATCGGTGATGCCTATTACAGGACGGGAAGGTATGACGAAGCCGTTACCTACCTGGAACAATACGATAAACTGGCGGAAACGACCAGGGATGACGATTACCAGCTGGGGTATTCCTATTATAAGAGCGGACAGTATGAAAAGGCGGTTCGTATGTTCGACCGTGTTGCGCGCAACGAGAGTGACAGTTTATCACAAGTAGCATTTTACCACATCGGGGAATCTTATCTTGCATTGAAGAATAACCTTTCTGCCCGTTCTGCGTTTCAGAAAGCGTCAGAAATGGATAACGATGCGAAAATACAGGAAGATGCACTGTACCAGTTTGCGGTTTTGTCCTACAAGCTGGATGTGAACCCATACAATGAAGCCATTCGTGCGTTTGAAACCTACCTGAACAATTACCCGAACTCCAAAAGAAGGGAAGACGTATATCAATACCTGGTAAATGTCTATACATCGACGAACAATTATCAGAAAGCAATGGAAAGCCTGGACAGGGTAGAGAATAAAGACATTGCTTTAAGAAAGGTATACCAGCTGATCGCCTACAATTACGGGATTGAGTTGTACCAGAAAGGCGAATACCAGGCTGCTGTGAATACGTTGAAGCTGGTAGAGAAATACCCGGTCAATCCGCAGTTGTCAGCTAAAGCGGTTTACTGGACGGCAGATGCCGATTACCAGCTGAATAATTATCAATCTTCCATTTCAGGATACAGGGCGTACCTGGGAATGCCCGGAGCCAACTCGGCAGCAATGAAAGCGGATGCTTATTACAACATTGGCTATGCGAATTTGTACAAGGGAGACACTACTGCAGCGATCGAAAGTTTCCGTACCTACGTACAGGAAAAACCGGCAGATAGAAGAAAGCTGTCAGATGCGTATATGCGCCTTGCCGACAGTTATTTTATGCGCAGGGAAAACCAGACAGCGATTCAGTACTATGACCTGGCACTGGGATTGAACATGTCTAACCAGGATCAGGCATTGTATTACAAAGCGTTGACGCACGGAGTGAAAAATGAAAAAGATGCCAAGATCAAGGCGCTGCTGAACCTGGTGAATAATTATTCCGGTTCGAAATACGTACAGGATGCGTTGTATGAAATCGCGTTTACCTATAAGCTGGTCCCGGATTATCCTAACTCACTGAAATACTTCCAGCAATTGCTGCAGGACTATCCGAATACATCCAAGGAAGCATTGATCCGGATTGAAATGGCAGACGTTTACTATAAGCAGAACAATTATAAGCAGGCGGAAGCGGAGTACCTGACCGTGCTGGAAAAATTCGGACACGATACGATTTGCAATGCGGTAGGAGATGGTTTACAGCACGTGTACGCCGCGACAAAGCAGATCAGCAAGCTGGAGCAATATGCGAAAACGTATCCCTGCCTGAATATCAATGGCCTCACACTTGAGAACCTCGTGTATAATCCGGCGGAAACAGATTATTTTGCTAAGAAATACAAGGAAGCCATCCCGAAATTTGAAGAGTACCTGCAAAAATATCCTGAGGGATACCATGCCAAAAAAGCACTTTCATACCTGGCCGACAGCTATTATGAGATCGACGACCTTCCGAAATCGATTTCGTATTACGAGAAATTGCTGAGTGAGCCGACCTCCAATTTTACGGAGCTTGCAGCTGTAAGAACGGCACGTTATTACTATAACAATAAGGAATTTGCAAAAGCAATCCCGCACTATGAGCGTACAGAGCAGGTCAGCAGCGATCCGGAGATCATATTCAATGCGCGTACAGGTCTGATGAGAAGTTATTACCAGGTGAATGAATTTGTGCCTGCCGCTGCTTATTCAAAGCTGGTGATCTCAAGCAATCTGCTGAAGCCTGAAAACCGCCTGGAAGCGCAATACATTTCAGGAATGTCCAACTACCAGGTTAAAAACTATGACGATGCTATCACTGCATTTAACTATGTCAGCAAAAGCACGACTCAGTCCATCGCGTCCGAATCGAAATTCATGATTGCTAAAATTTACTACGAGCAGGAGAAGCTGAACGATGCGGACGAGCATGCCCGGGAAGTGCTGAAAATGAAACCGACCTATGATTTCTGGGTAGCGAAAGCGCTCATTCTCCAGGCACAGATCCTTGTTAAGAAAGACGACCTGTTCCAGGCAGAACAGACGATCCTTTCTGTGTTGCAGCATTATCCGAAGGAAGATGACGGGGTGAAAACGGAAGCGCAGGCGGTGTATGATGAGTTGATGCAGCTGAAGAATAAACCGAAGAATCTGAGTCCTGAAGGAACGACAGTAATTGAAATTAACGAAGGAAAATAATCGATCACTATGAAGATATTTGTTTCAATCTTATTTTTTGGAATCGGACCGGTGCTTTTCGCCCAGGATGTTATCTTGCAGGGACATACGCGCCGTGAAATAGAAAAGGCCCAGCGGATCGCCGCGAAACCTGTCATTGATGATACGATCGTTCAGCAGAAAGTAACCGAATACCCGCTTTTGTCAATGCAGTTCAGAACGACAACGGAAGTTGACAGGATCGAACCGGCAACCATTAAAATTAAAGAGCAGCTGGATCAGCTCTATACGACCTATATCAAGCTGGGAGTAGGAACACAATTGATGCCGCTGGGGGAGGTTTATTTCAACAACACCCGCTCAAGGAAATACGTTTACGGTGCCAATGTGAAGCATCTGAGCTCCTGGGGAAATATACCGAATTATGAGCGGAATACGTTCGACAGGACCTCTCTAGGGGTGTACGGAGGTATCAATGAGAAACGCTACCAGTTGCTTGGAAACTTTAATTACAGGAACCAGGGACTGCATTATTATGCGATCCAGGCTCCTCTTGACTCTCTGGGCAGGGATAAGACCCGCCAGCGGTACAACGATGTTGGCTTTGATGTAATGTATAAGAGCAACGCGAAGATCGATACATTCGGGATCAATTACCAGGTCGGGTTAAAATACAATCATTTCAACACGTTGAAGCCAAAGATCGATTCACTGGCAGACTGGCGTTCAAAGGAAAACTTTTTTGCAATTAACGGAATGGGGGAGTACCGGTTAAAGGAAAACATCTATTCTGTCGGGTTGGACATCCTGCACAATAAATACAGGTATGGCAATCCTGCCGATTCCATCAGCCCGGTTGATACGGCGATCACCCGCCCCAATACCATTATCAGTTTAAAGCCGAATTTCAAGACCTATTTATGGAACGATAAGTTTAAAGCGACGGTGGGACTTGATTTAACGATCAATGCAGATGGAAGGACAAAAGTTCACATTTACCCGGTAGCCGAAGTTAAATACTCCCTGTTCAACGACATGTTCATCCCGTATGTAGGGATCCGGGGAGGAATGAGGCAGACCACTCTGAAATCGCTTACCCTGGAAAATGAATTCTTACGCCCGAATGTAAATATGCTGAATGAAAATACAGCTATTGACATTTACGGAGGATTTAAAGGAACGCTGAGCAGGAATATTTCATTCAATATCGGTGGTGGGTACGCATTTGTTCAGAATATGGCCCTGTTCGTGAACGATACGGTGTATTCTTCCGGTAACCGCTTCGACGTTATTTTCGATACCTTGAAATTGCTGACCCTGGAAGGTTCCATTTCCTACCAGGTACTGGAAAAGCTGAAGATCGATGTGATCGGGAAATACCGTTCGTACGAAATGAGAAACCACGCGTATGCATGGAACAGGCCGGATTTTGAATTGGTGGCAAGAGCCCATTATAACTTGTACGATAAATTTTACGTGAATTTTGACTTTAAGCTGGAAACAGGGCGTAAAGCGCTGGTATATGGTCCTGGTGAGGATGTACTTGAAAAAGACTTGCAGTACTATAAAAAGCTGGGCGCTATTTACGATTTCAACCTGGGACTGGAATACCGCTATACGCGCAGATTGTCTGTTTTTCTTCAGCTGAATAACATTGCGGCCCAGCGTTACCAGAGGTGGTACAATGCACCGGTACATAGCTTCCAGGTGCTGGGAGGACTGACATTCCGATTGTAGCATAGGAAAAGGATCTTGAACCAATAGAATCAGAAACGGGAGGTTGATACATACAACCTCCCGTTTCTGATCTTAACAGTCATCTGCCTGCTTTTCCGAAGCCTGTTTTTTTATTCCTGTTTTAATCCGCAGCTTCATTTCTGTCCACTTGACCTGCTGAATTTTCCACTTGGCAGCCGATAGTTGATAATTTATACTTTAAAAGTCTTCCTTTCTAAAAAGAATCTATTAACTTTGCGCCCCGTAGTTACATATAATCCCAGATGTCAAATTCAACAAAATACGTATTTGTAACAGGCGGTGTTACATCTTCTCTCGGTAAAGGAATCATTTCCGCCTCTTTAGCCAAATTATTACAGGCGAGAGGTTATTCAGCCACCATTCAAAAGCTCGATCCGTATATCAATATCGATCCGGGGACATTGAACCCGTATGAGCATGGAGAGTGCTTTGTTACTGATGACGGTGCGGAGACTGACCTGGATCTGGGGCACTATGAGCGCTTTCTGAACGTTCCTACCTCGCAGGCGAATAATGTAACGACCGGACGGATTTACCAGTCGGTGATAGAGAAGGAAAGAAGAGGGGATTACCTCGGAAAAACCGTTCAGATCATTCCCCATATTACAGATGAGATCAAGGAGCGGATCCAGATCCTGGGAAATAAGGGAGATTTTGACATTGTGATCACCGAAATCGGTGGAACTGTCGGAGATATAGAATCACTCCCTTATGTGGAAGCCGTTCGCCAGATGATGTGGGAACTGGAAAATGACTGTATTGTTGTCCACCTGACATTGGTGCCTTACCTGGCAGCAGCGGGAGAGCTGAAAACAAAGCCGACGCAGCATTCCGTAAAGCAACTGCTGGAACTGGGAGTGCAGCCGGATATCCTGGTGTGCAGAACGGAGCATGAGCTAGACCTGAACCTGCGGCGTAAGATTGCTAAGTTTTGTAATGTAAGCATGAACGCGGTTATCGAGTCACGTGATGCTTCTACCATATACGATGTTCCGTTGCTGATGCAGGAAGAAGAACTGGATAAGGTCGTGCTGGAAAAGTTAAAGCTCCCGGCTAAAAATTCTCCGAACCTGGACAGCTGGAAAAACTTTCTTACACACCTGAAAAACCCTACATCCACGGTAACGATCGGGTTGGTGGGGAAATACGTTGAATTGAAAGACTCCTACAAATCCATTTCCGAATCCTTCATTCATGCAGGAGTAGCGAATGAGTGCAAAGTAGATGTAAAGTGGATCCATTCGGAAAAGCTGACGGATGACAATATCGCGGAAGAACTATCCGGGCTGGATGGTATTCTGGTAGCGCCGGGATTCGGTTCCCGTGGTATTTCCGGGAAGATCCAGGCCGTTAAATTCGCACGGGAAAACCAGGTTCCTTTCTTTGGGATCTGCCTGGGGATGCAATGTGCTGTTATAGAGTTTGCAAGAAATGTTCTGGGGTGGACAGATGCCCATTCTACAGAGATTGCAGAGGATTGTAACTATCCTGTCATCAATATGATGGAAGAGCAGAAATCCATTTCAAATATGGGCGGAACAATGCGCCTTGGTTCGTACAAATGTCAGCTCAAACCAAACACGAGAGCACACCAGGCATACAATACCGATATCATCAATGAGCGTCACCGTCACCGCTATGAATTCAACAATGACTATTTAGAGCAGTTTGAACAGGCAGGAATGATCGCTACCGGGAAAAATCCTGAAACAGGATTGGTAGAAGTGGTTGAAATTCCGGAACACCCATGGTTTGTCGGTGCTCAGTATCATCCCGAGTATAAAAGTACAGTAGCCTGCCCGCATCCGTTGTTCGTGGCATTTGTGAAAGCAGCTATCGAAAACAAAAAATAAAATACAGAAAACAAGTTACATGGATAAAAATACCATTATCGGCCTCGTATTAATCGGAACCATTCTTTCGGTTTTTATGATATTCAATCAGCCGACAAAAGAAGAACTGGCTGCCAGGGAAAAAGAGCAGAAAGCATTGGCGGAGGAAAAGGAAAAAATCGCAGCTGAGCAGAAGAAGCTTGAAGCAAAAGAAAAGACCAAGGCTCCTGAGCAGGATTCTACTAAAGTAGCCGCTGCTCCGAAAAAAGTGGAATTGAAAGATTCTCTTGTTTACATGGAGAATGACAAATACAAAGTAGCATTCAATACAAAAGGTGGAATTGTTGCCGGTGTCTGGCTGAAAGAATACGAGACATACGCGGAATATGCGAAGAACGATGGTAAAGTAACTCCTTTGGCTTTGTTCAGAGATGGCGATGCAGTCAACCAGCTGGTATTCGACATGAACGGGAAGAAGATCAAAACAGGAACTCTTCCGTTTACTGTAAAAGCGAAAACAGACAAGTCCATTGTTTTTGAAACGGAAGTAGCACCGGGGAAAACGATCGAAAATCAGTATTCTTTGTCAGACGATACGTACCATTTGGATTATACGGTCAACATCAAAGGATTTGGAGGAGATGTCAATCCTAAGAATGTTGGGTTGAATTGGGATGTAGCATTCAGGAAGACAGAGCGGTTGCTGGCAGAGCAGCGCCGTGTTTCTACCATTTGTATGAATTACAAAGAAGAAGGGTTTGATTACCTGAGCGAAGTGTCAGCTGATGATGAAGAAGCGGAAGACCATGTCGAGTGGGTGGCTTACAAGCAAAGCTATTTCTCTTCTTTTCTGTATGCGAAAGACAAACCGTTTCTGAAAAAAGGAACAGAGTTCGAAGTGAAGACCTATTCAGAAGGGCAGGCGAAAAACGGTACACACATCAAGGACTTTTCCTCTACATTGATGCTGGATATTTCAAATACGGACAATGCATCTGTGTCATTTGAATGGTTCTTCGGTCCGAACGATTACGAGCTGCTGGCTACCTATGACAGGGACTACGACCATATTTTAAATTACGGATGGGGATTGTTCCGCTGGATCAACGTATATGCGATTCAGCCGTTATTTTCGATGCTGACACAGTCGTTTGCCGTTTCCGCAGGGCTTGCGATCCTGTTGCTGACCTTGATCATCAAATTTATACTGATGCCGATTCAGTGGAAGATGTACGTATCTTCTGCAAAGATGCGTATCCTGAAGCCTGAAATTGACGAGCTGAATAAAAAATATCCGAAACAGGAGGATGCGATGAAAAAACAGATGGAAATGATGACGCTCTACCGGGAGTCGGGAGCGAGCCCTTTCTCCGGGTGCGTTCCGATGCTGATTCAGATGCCGATTTTGCTGGCAGTGTTCCGGTTTTTCCCATCCACATTCGAACTGCGTCAAAAACCGTTCTTGTGGGCGGAAGACTTGTCTTCCTATGATTCTGTACTCGATTTAGGATTTAACATCCCGTTCTATGGAGATCACGTGAGTTTATTCACCTTACTGATGTCAGCAACCACACTGATTTATACGATCATTAACAGTGGGAATATGCAGGCACCACAGCAGCCTGGAATGCCGAACATGAAAATCATTATGTACATGTTCCCGATCCTGATGATCTTCTTCTTCAACAGTTTCGCATCCGGTTTGAGTTATTACTACTTTGTCTCTACATTGATTTCGATCCTGATGATGATCGCGATCAAGAAATTCTTTGTTGACGAGGACAAATTGAAAACAAAAATGGTAGAGAAAAAAGCAGCGGCAAGTTCCGGAGGCGGTAAAAAGAAATCAAAGTTCCAGGAGCGTTTGGAAATGATGCAGAAAATGCAGCAGGAGCAAATGAAAAACAGGAAAAAATAAGTAACCCTAGCTTAAAATATACAGAGGCTGGTCATTTTGATCAGCCTTTTTTTATGTGTATAACGTGAATTGATCAGCGAGAATTCTTTTCTTATAAGTTTATGTTTTTACATTTTGAAGTTATCTTTTTAGAGATGTTGGATATATTATTTGGATTATTTATCTTTGTTTATCAGTGTTTTGATGTGCGAGCAGTAATTTTTCACAAAAAAAGTGGTATAAAAAA
>JBBCIY010000013.1:0-196543 GCA_037189645.1 Crocinitomicaceae bacterium | reverse complement strand
TAATCCTGCAACCATACAGGCTTTTCTTTTTGCTTTTAACAATTCTGCGGTCTGGACGGGACTCGAACCCGCGACCCCGTGCGTGACAGGCACGTATTCTAACCAACTGAACTACCAAACCAATTTCTTTCACTTGCGTGGTCAACAACAGTTGACATTCTAAGAGATTGTGTATTGCTTTTCGTTAAAAGCGTGGGCAAAGATATACATTTATTTGATTCCATCAAGAAAAAAAACAGTTTTTTGAAGAAGTTTACAGATACCATACACCTTTGAATTTCGATCATTCCAGCTCATTTTAACGATAATTATCTATGCTCCAATGGTATGTTGTTTTGTCTATAGAGAAGTTGACCTGTATTGAATTCACCGGTATGTTACAGACATTCGTGGAAGTGTATTTTTGTTGTTAATTAGTTGTGATATAGTGCTTTAAATTTTATGCTTATTCCTTCCTTTAAAGTTATCAACAATTTTTCATGGAAAAACGTAACCATCTGGAAATGCTTTCCGTAAATGGTGTTTGTGAATTGAATTTAAATATAGGAGGTTATGATCAACAATGAAATAAAAAGAGCACAGTACAAATTGGAACAGCACCGTTCGCTTGGAACAAACAGCCCTTTATCAGTGATTGAGGTCGCTCGTTTGATAGACTTGATAAAAAAAGGGGAATCCATGAAGAAGTCACCTTCCGAATCGCTGTTCTTTTCGTTCAGTATCAATTAAACGGCTTTTTGCGTGCCTTCGGCGGTGGTTTGTCAGGCTGCTTTGGCGATAAATACCCCGTTTTTTAGTAGCTTTGGCGAAAATTGCCAATATGCTGATGTCAATGACAGGTTTCGGACGTATTTCCGGGACGTATGAAAGTAAGAAGATTTCCGTAGAGATCCGCTCCCTGAATAGCAAAGGAGTCGATCTGAATACGCGGATCCACAACTATTACAAAGAACTCGAACCCCTTGCCAGGAAAGTGGTCACCGAACAGCTTGAACGGGGAAAGATCGACCTGATCATCAACCTGGACAGTACGGGAGATTCCAAAACATATTCGATCAATACAGACCTGGCGAAAGCCTATTTCCGGGACCTGAAAGCGATCAATGACGCCATCGGGCAATCAACGGATGACTATTTATCAGTATTGGTCAGGATGCCCGACATTTTTATCAATGAACGGGAAGAAATGTCGGAAGGAGAACGTGAAACAGTACTCAGGCTGGTAGGTGAAGCCTGCCGCAAGCTGAATGAGTTCAGACGTCAGGAAGGAATTGCACTGGAAAAGGAGTTTACGGAACGCATAGAAAGCATCCGGTCATTACTGGCAGAAGTTCCCAGGTACGAACAGGAGCGGATCGAAACCGTTCGTGAACGCATCCGCAAAGGACTGGAAGACATTGCCGCGGGAGGGTATGATGATAACCGCTTGGAGCAGGAGCTCATCTACTACATTGAAAAGCTGGACGTTTCCGAAGAGAAAATGCGGCTGACAAACCACCTGGATTATTTTCTTGCAACGATGAAAACCCCTGGAGCAGGAAAGAAATTAGGATTTATTTCCCAGGAAATAGGAAGAGAGATCAATACACTGGGAAGCAAAAGCAACCACGCGGAAATGCAGAAGCTGGTGGTTGACATGAAAGACAATCTTGAAAAGATCAAGGAACAGGTATTAAACACCTTGTAACAATGAGTGAATTAAAGCACAAAGGCAAATGCGTGATCTTCTCAGCTCCTTCCGGGGCGGGAAAGACAACCATTGTTCATTACCTGCTGAAACACATGAAGGAGCTGGAATTCTCGGTTTCCGCATGTAGCCGTGCTCCGCGTCACAATGAAGTAGACGGGAAAGATTACTACTTCATCGGAGTGGAAGGATTCCGGCAGAAAATTGAGGAAGGTGCTTTTGTGGAATGGGAGGAAGTTTATACCGATAATTATTACGGAACATTGGTTTCGGAACTGGAGCGCATCTGGAAGAACGGTCATGTAGTGATCTTTGACGTGGATGTGATCGGAGGACTGAACCTGAAAAAAAAGCTGGGAGAGCATGCTCTGGCTGTTTTTGTTCAGCCTCCTTCTGTGGAAGCGCTGGAGAAGCGCCTGCGCCACCGGTCGACGGAGACCGAAGAGAAGATCCAGCAGCGCCTGGCAAAAGCCCGGCTGGAACTGAGCTATGCAGACAGGTTTGATGTGCGGCTGCTGAACGATCACCTGGAAACGGCCTGCGAGGAAGCCGGGAAGATCGTCAGGAAATTCATCGGGTCATGAAGGTAGGGCTGTATTTCGGTTCGTTCAATCCCATTCACGTCGGGCATCTGATCATTGCCAATTACATGGTCGGGCACGCGAACCTGGATCAGGTCTGGTTCGTTGTTTCCCCTCACAACCCGTTAAAAGATAAAAAAACGTTACTGGCCGATTACCACCGCCTGGCCCTGGTGAAAGAAGCGGTTGATGACAATCCGAAATTGCGTGCAAGTGATGTGGAGTTCGGGTTGGAACAGCCGAATTACACAGTCAAGACACTGGCCATACTGGCAGAGAAATACCCGGATCACGATTTTTCCCTGATCATGGGAGAAGATAACCTCCGGACACTGCATAAATGGTACAACTACGATTATTTGTTGAAAAATCACCGGATCTTTATTTACCCGAGAACGGAAACAGCCCGGGAAAAAGAAGACAGGGAAACCGGAACCGGTGATCTGAAAGGACATCCAAACATTGTTTTCCTGCACGATGCACCTGTAATGAACATTTCATCCAGCTATATCCGTAAAGCCATTGAAGAAGGCAGGGATGTCAGGTACCTGCTTACGGAACGGGTCCTGCAATACGTGGATGACATGGGTTTTTACCGGAAATAGCCAAAACATGCGGCATGAATTTTCATTTGCTCAATGAAAATATTCATTCAGAGCCCGCTTTTGTTTTTATTAACAATAACAATTTTTTTTCTTCACAATAAAGTTAAATGATATTGTTTATATTGCATTCAACTACTTGTTTGCCTTACCCCCCATTGAAAAGGAAAATGCTAAGAATGTGAAACAAAAGCTATTGTATCATGCAGACTTTAGATGGGATTATAACGGAAAATTTGTTGTATCATGCGACAAACAGACCTTCTGAAATAGAAAAGCACAAGATTGTAGATTTCCTTTCTAAGAATCTGGAAGGTATTGAACCCAATAAAGACCATATCCGCAAGGCAATTGATTATTCGATGAAAGAACAATTGTCCTTTGGAGGATTCATATTGCTGCATAAATCACATAGTGAGATCGTGGGGGCCGCGATCGTCAATCACACAGGAATGGGTGGGTATATGGCTGAAAATGTACTGGTATATATCGCTGTCTGCGATAAATTCAGGAACCAGGGAGTGGCAAAGAACATGATCGGACAAGTATTGCGGCATGCAAAAGGAGATGTGGCTTTGCACCTGAAAGGAGATTCTTCACTGGAGCCGATCTGTGAGAAATTCGGCTTTAAGAAATCCGTGGTAGAAATGCGTCTGGAGCGAAAATGACCAGGGGCTGAAAATGGACTTTGATCGTCCACATTCAAATTAATTTT
Source organism: Crocinitomicaceae bacterium (assembly GCA_037189645.1). Classification (GTDB taxonomy): domain Bacteria; phylum Bacteroidota; class Bacteroidia; order Flavobacteriales_D; family Crocinitomicaceae; genus Taishania. Next base: position 192,958 of record JBBCIY010000013.1, on the reverse strand, counting down.
CAATTATTTATTGTTTTTTTAAGGATTATTCATCACTTAGCGGTATCTTCGTAGAAATTAATTAATATAAAAATGAATAAAGGTACCGTAAAATTCTTCAATGAAGCCAAAGGTTTCGGTTTCATCGTTGATGAAGAAACAGGAAAAGAGTACTTCGTACACGTAACGGGGTTGAATGACAAAATCACCGAGAAAGACGAAGTTTCGTTCGACATTGAAGAAGGGAGAAAAGGTTTGAATGCAGTTAACGTCAAAAAGATATAATTAAGTTCTTATTATTTTTTCGAAAAAGCCGCCTGTCCATGGACAGGCGGCTTTTTTTTGGTTTTAGTTGTAAAACAGGGATTTGTGTAGGATTTAATTCCCTTGTTTCAGCGACTGGAGGATCCGCTCCTCGTCTTTTGTTTTCAGCTGGTCGGTTTCTGAAGGTGTTTTTCCGAGCCCTTTCAGGAGAAACCCCTGGAAAATGTGGCTCAGGTAAAGTGGTGAAGCATGAAGGCGGCTGAATGACTGCGCTTTGTGGCAGGTGAAGCAGTTCGCCAGATTCGAGAGCTTGATGTCGTTCATATCTTTTTGAAAGGTCTGCGTAAAGCTTTCCATCGTTACATTTGCACAATTAAGGCTTCCGCGCAGGAAAGTATCTGCATCCGCTCTGCCTATTTTGCTTTTCAGTTCTACAATTAATTTTGCCTGTTCTTCCTTGCTTTTTTTGTCCATGTTCAGCCAGACAGATCCGTTGTAAAAATAATTTTGCCAGACATCGTGTAAATTTGCCCGCACACATTTGTTGATTCCCTGGATGTTCTCATAGTTGGCCGGCTCAGGTTGTGGAGTTTTCATATAATCTCCTCCTTTCTTAAGCGGTACTCCGTATCTGAACAGGTCGAATACCTGGTAAGGACTGGTTCCCAGTTTTGTCATGGAATCGAAAACAATGCCGTCGAGTCCGCTTACTGTTCCTTTTCTGAACAACAATTGATCTTCCGCTGCGCTTACGGAATCGGAAGCCCAGTTGTAATTGGGGGCAAGGTCACTGTGCTCGAACGTTGCCCAGATGAATTCAGGATGGTTCTGTACCACTCCGATCACGTGCATCCCGATAAGAGCGACTTCTTTTTTCACCATATTACGGTGGGTCGTAGAGCCGACAGCCGCCATTGTTTTGTAATAGAGGTTTCTTTTGGAACGGGGTATCGCTTCAACCGGAACCCATGCGGCTTTCAGTTCGAATGACCCGACCGGGAATGTATAATCATTGTCGAGGTAACGAATGGTGTCCGAAGCTATTTTTGAAACAAAGCCCATACTGCTGTTGTACATTTTTTCATTTACATGGATAGAATAGTAAACGGTTTCACTTTTGCCCTTTTCATTGTAATCCGGGTTGGTTTTTAATACAGGGTGCATGGATCCCGCCTGGATAGTGCTTTGCAGCTGTAAGGAGGTTCCGGAAGGAATGTTCACCGGTTGCATAGCTGTGTCTACCTGCATAACAATATCCTGGTTGAGGAACAACGGCTCCCCATCTTTGTCGGGCTTGGTCAGCCAGAGAAACTTCTGCCAGGACCACTGGTGGAAGATCTGGTTGGCGGAAACGGAATCTGCAAACGAGCTTTTTTCTCCTTCTTCCGGTGGAGGCGTCTGGCTGTGAGGAAACCAGTAGGGCCTTACCAGGCAGAGGGATTCAGGTGACGTTTCAACCAGGAAATAACTGTCTCTTGTATCCGTACCGGAATTACACCTGGTGAGCAATGCAATCCAAATGAATGCACAGCCCCAAAGGGCAAACGTAGAAGCAATGTTTTTTAGCACCGGAGTAAGTAATAAATTTTTCAGAAAGGTATGCAAAATAAGACACAAAAACGTAAGTGTTTTCACCTGTTATTTATAGCGTATAAATACCTGTTTTTATAACTGCGTTGTATTGAGATGTTGAAAGTAGTATTATGACAAGCTGAATACGTTGGCGGGGTATTGTTCGACGGCGCAGCATCGGTTATTGCTTAAGAGATGACAAGAACGGAACTTTATAGTTGAAGCTTGTAATGTGTGCTTTCCTTCCTTTAACCAGAATGTTATATGAATTAATTAGTTATAGTGTACGGGAGATATCGTAAGTCTAGATCTTCTAAGAGGAGGTAAAAAATATAGTTTTTGTAGTGTAACAGACTTAATTGTGGTAAAAAGCGTGTTTTTTTCTAAATAAAATTATCTTTTGCTGTTGAAATATACTTTAACTACTCTTATATGTATGTCGTTGTCGGCAGATAACACAATTAAAAAAGTATAGAGTTGCCAATAATGAATAAAGTGATACTTATTTGTTGATAATTCTTTGCTGTTTCATCGGGAAAATGAAAAAAACTGTTTATTCTCAAAATAATGAAAACGATATTTTTTTAAATTTAAATTAGTTCTAATAATTCCAAATTCTTGTTGTTTAATTTATATTGTGCAATTTCATTATTTATAAATACATCTTTAGGAAAGATTGGCTTTCCAATTATTCCTGCAACATTTTGACAAAAGTTTTCATTATGTCTTATTGTAGAAGATTTGTTACTAAAATCAAAATAATCTATTAAGTCAGTATCTGTTATGAACTCCTTTTGCAAATTTATTACATCTACACAAATAATCAAGATGTAATTTTGGGATTGTATTAATTCTCGATATGCTTCTTCTTTTTGGGTTATTTTTGAAATTTGTTTGTAAAAATCAGATGGAGAGGATGAGAAAACAGTTTGTGTTGTTCCATTATATTCATCTTTTTTTGCTGAATTAATTCTGCTTTGTATTTCTTCTTCAAGTGGATTTATTTTTCTTACTTCAAAAATAATTTTTTGATCATTTGATGTAACTAACCAATCGGGTGTTTTTCCGTGTATTTTAGGTTCGTAAATTAGATCATCGAAAATTTGATTTAGCAAATAACCAAATTCCATTTCACAAAACAATGATAATATATTTATTTCATTATTTTCTTTCTCTAATTTCCTTGTAAATATTGAATTATATTTATTGTCAAGATATTGTAAATTTCTTAAATAGTCCGGTTTATTATTTAAAATTTTTGTTGCAATTGCATTCATTCGATTATTCATCATATCATTAGCTAAAATAGCAAAACTATTTCACAGAAATAAAATTATTGTAACCACACTTTTAAGACATTAAACATTTTACCTTTTATTTGTTATCAATTACTTCCCGATACAAAACTTACTAAATATATTCGCCAGCAAATCATCCTCCGAAATATTTCCCGTGATCGTTCCCAGGTGATACATAGCCTGGCGGATATCCATCGCGACAAAATCTCCCGTAATATTCGTTTCCAGTCCCGTTTTAGCCTGTTGCAACGCATCGCGTGTACGTGTCAGCGCATCACGGTGGCGAATGTTGCTGATGATTGTTTCGTTTTGCAGGTCTGCTCCTTGCACAACCTGGTTCACCATCCAGCTTTTCAGCGCATCGATGTTATTCCCGTTTTTTGCGCTGATTCCGATTTCATCATCTGAAAGAGCAAGTGCCTGCACATCCGATTTATTGGCAATTACTACCATTCGTTTGTCAGGGTAGGAGAGGAGCAGCTCTTTTTTCCACTCCCGGACTTCATTCAGGCTTGTCGGAATGCCTGCATCCGCCATGCACAATACCAGTTTTGCCTGTTCAATCTTTTGCCTGGAGCGTTCAATTCCCAGTGCTTCGATCTCTTCCGCATTTTCGCGGATGCCGGCTGTATCAATGAGACGAAACAGAATTCCGTCAATGTTTAATGTTTCCTCGATCACATCACGCGTTGTTCCTGCAATGTTGCTCACGATTGCCCGGTCTTCCTGCAATAGCTGATTGAGCAGTGTGGATTTTCCCGTATTCGGGGCACCTACGATGGCAACCGGAACTCCGTTCTTGATAGCATTTCCCAGTTCAAATGATTGCTCCAAACGAGTGACTACCTGCAAAACATGTGTTACCAATTGCAATAATTCAGTTCTGTCCGCGAACTCTACATCTTCTTCTGAAAAATCAAGCTCCAGTTCTACCAGGCTGGCGAAATGGATCAGCTGTTCACGCAATCCGTTCAGTTCGGAAGAGAAGTTTCCCCGCAATTGATTCAACGCGATTTCATGTGCTTTCCTGGATTCGGAAGCGATCAGGTCAGCAACGGCTTCGGCCTGCGATAAATCCATTTTCCCGTTCAGGAACGCACGCATCGTAAACTCACCCGGTTCAGCCATCCGACAACCTTGTTCCAACAAAACAGCCATCACACGTTGTAAGATGTAAGGGGAGCCGTGGCAGGAAATTTCAGCGCTTTCTTCACCGGTAAAGCTTTTCCCTTCCCGGAAAACGGAAACAAGGACTTCATCGATCAGTTCTCCTTCTTTTGAGCGGATCGTTCCGAAATGAAGGGTATGAGAACGCTGATTATCCAGCTGTTTGCTGAAAACAGGATCGATCAGGCCCAGGCAACCTTTACCCGAAACACGGATCATACCGATCGCTCCAATTCCGTTTGGGGTGGCCAGCGCACAAATTACATCGTTTTGAAGTGTTGCCATGCTGCAAAGGTAAGTATAAACCGTAAAGGAGCAAGTAAGCTGAGGGGAATATCCGGAGGCCCGGAAACGGTTGTTTGTTTCCCTGTTTCCCGGCAGAATGGTAGATTTATTTTCGTTCTGCTAACCGGGAGGCAATGACGCTGATAATGAAGATCTGAATGGCATGAAATAACATCAGCGGAAGCAGGATCATCCCTGCCGGAAAGGTGGCGGGGAACAGTACTTTTGAAAAGACCGTACCGTGTACCAGTGATTTTTTTGTCCCGCAGAATTGAGCAGTGATCCGGTCTTCCCGGCTGAATCCCATTTTTTTCGAGATGAAACCGGTGAGGCAATAAACGGAGAAGAACAGGGCCAGAACCAGGACAGTTATAAGGATAAAATCTGTGATTACCACCGAGGTGAAAACGCCTTGTTCAAAAGATTCCGCGAAACTTTTGTAGATGATCAGCAGGATGACGGATTTATCAAACAGAGTCAGTTGCCGCCCGAATTGCTGCGTGTATTTTCCCAGGTATCGCTGCAGCAAGAGGCCGATGCACACGGGCAGGAGAATTTCCAGGAGGAGTTTTATATAGATGCTTCCCAGGTCAAAATCAGCAGTGGCATTTTTCAGGAACAATCCCATCCAGAGTGGTGTCACGGCAATTCCTATCAATCCTGAAATGCTGGCGTTGAATATGGCGGCAGGGATATTTCCCCGGGCAATGGATACCATCACAACCGAAGAGGAAACGGTTGAGGGCAGAGCCGCCAGGAATAAAAACGAAAGCCATAGTACTTCTGCTTTTTCAGTTTGCGCGAACGGGTAAAACAAAAGGATGATCAAAGGAAATAACAAAAAGGTGGAAGCCTGTACCAGGATGTGGAGTTTCCAGTTTTTCAGTCCGTTTCTGATCTTATCGGGACTGAGCTTTAGCCCGTAAAAAAAGAAGATCAGCGAAATTCCGGCACTTCCGATGGCATCAAGAGGTACACTGCTGTCTGTGCTTCCCCATCCGGGGAAAAGATAAGCAATGATAACAACCGCTATGATTGCAAGGACAAACCGGTCAATTTTAAATTTCCCCATTCTGAAGGGTTTATGCTAAACCTTTGCTTTTCAGGTATTCTTCTAATGCTACGGGGTCGCTGTAGAGAACTTCTCTTGCCTTGCTTCCCTGGAATGGCCCGATGATTCCCATTCCTTCCAGCTGATCCACCAGCCGGCCGGCCCTGTTATAGCCCAGTTTCAGTTTACGCTGCAGCAAACTCGCAGATCCCTGCTGGTTAATGACAACAATGCGTGCAGCTTCTGCGAACATGGAATCCAGCTCTTCCGAATCGAAATCACTTCCTCCTTCAGCTCCTTCACCAACATATTCAGGCAGTAGCAATGCATCCGGGTAGGCACGTTGTTCCCCGATGAACTGGCAGATCTTCTCTACCTCGGGAGTGTCCACGAATCCACATTGCAGGCGGACCAGGTCGGAACCGGTTGATACAAGCATGTCCCCACGACCGATCAGCTGGTCGGCTCCCGAAGCATCCAGGATGGTGCGTGAGTCGATCTTTGACAAGACACGGAACGCGATCCGGGCAGGGAAATTGGCTTTGATCATACCTGTAATGACGTTTACGGACGGTCGCTGTGTGGCAACGATCAGGTGGATCCCAATGGCGCGGGCCAGCTGTGCGATCCGTGCGATCGGGTGCTCTACTTCTTTTCCGGCTGTCATGATCAGGTCGGCGAACTCGTCGATCAGCACGACGATATAGGGCAGATACCGGTGCCCTTTTTCAGGGTTCAGCCTGCGCTGGATGAATTTCGCGTTGTATTCTTTGATGGTTCGGCATTGTGCGTCTTTCAGCAGTTCGTACCGGTCATCCATTTCAATACAAAGTGAGTTCAGCGTGTTGACCACTTTAGATGTATCTGTGATAATAGCGTCTTCTTCACCCGGGAGCTTGGCAAGGAAATGCCGTTCAATTTTATTGTACAGTGTCAGCTCGACCTTTTTCGGGTCCACCAGCACAAATTTTACCTGGGCAGGATGCTTTTTGTAGAGCAATGATACCAGAATGGCGTTCAGACCAACCGATTTCCCTTGTCCCGTAGCACCCGCAACGAGCAGGTGGGGCATTTTCGTGAGGTCGAATGTGTACGTTTCGTTAGTGATGGTTTTCCCGATCACAACAGGCAGCTCCGCATCCGAATTCTGGAATTTTTCAGAAGCGATCAGCGCACGCATGCTCACCATATCGGGACTGCTGTTCGGAACTTCGATACCGATCGTTCCTTTTCCGGGGATTGGCGCGATGATACGGATTCCCAGTGCGGACAAGCTCAGGGCGATATCGTCTTCCAGGTTTTTGATCTTGGAGATCCGCACTCCTGGCGCAGGCACGATCTCGTATAGTGTTACTGTCGGGCCGACCGTCGCTTTGATCTTTGCGATTTCAATTTTGTAGTGTGCAAGTGTTTCTACGATCTTGTTTTTATTCTCTTCCAGCTCGTTTTTATTTACTGAAATCCCTTTTCCGCCGTAATCGTTCAGCAATTCGATCGGAGGGAGGATGTAGCTGGCCAGGTCCAGGGTAGGATCGTATTCTCCGAATTCCTGGCGAAGCTTATCCAGGTCTTCTTCGTCTACGGCTGTGTCTTCTTCGGCAATCGCTACGGAAAATTCCTCTTCGTCGACAGAAGTGTGCTCCGTGGAAATATGCTGCGGGGTTTCCAGCGATTCGGAGGGGATGGTGATCTCAAAATCATCGTCAGCGTTTGTTTTTTCCACCATGAAAGGCATTTCATCTTCGGTGGCTTCAATGTCTTCTTCTTCATCGAAGACAACAGCTTTGGATACCTGTTCTTTCTGGATCTGGTCGTCTGTGATCGGGTTCAGGATGTTGATGTCAAGCGGGTTGGATGTGTCATCAGCTGCTTCCTGTTCGCTTTCCTCCTGTTTCCTCCCGAGGAGTGCCTTCAACCTGGAGAAATCAGGATTGAGAACAGCTATAACGGAGAGGTAGCACAGTACGAGAATAAAGATAAAGCTTCCGAAGCCACCGAGTGTGAGTGACAGCCATTGATTGATCTGGTAGCCGAATGTACCTCCCAGGTAATTGGTGGAATTGGCGAAAAAACCCAGGAAGATCGAGCTCCAGACGATGAAGACCAATGTGATCCCGTACGTTTTCAGGATGGGCATCAAACGGATATTGAGAGCGATTTTAAATCCCGATATCAGGAACAGGAGGCAGAACCCAAAGGAGGAGATTCCGAACCAGCGATAAATGAACAAGTGAGAAGCCCAGGCTCCGAATTTACCGAGCCAGTTGGCTACAGGTTCGTCATTGTCCTCAAACAGGAACTCAAACAAACCCTTGTTCATCACACGGTCCTGGTCAGCCTGCCAGTTGAATAAATAGGAAAAGAAAGACAGGAAAAGGTAAAACGACAGCAGAATCGACAGGATCCCGACGGCAGATTTCACTTTTTTCTTGTTGATGCGTTCACCAATTTTGGAAAAAGATTTCCCCTCTGCCGGTTGTGCCTTAGCAGCTCTTTTTGTGCTTTTCTTCTCTTTTTCTCCCTCCGCTTTCCTGGTTAATTGGTTTTCTTCTGCCATTGATGGATAAGTATTCTACGAAGGTAGGCAGAACTTTCGCTTACCTGACCTTCCTGAAGAACGATATTTACACAGTCAAATGTTAGTTAATATCATTTCACTGATCATCCTTTTCAACGGAATCATGATCGCTTTTATTTTCCTGTTGTGATTTTTTTTCCTGTTCCAGGCGTTGTTTTCGTGTGTAGATCAGCCGGATTTTGTTCCAGTTGAACGATTTCGGTATCTCATCACTGATCAGGTAGCCGTAAGGCTCCAGCCCCCTGGTGGATTCAAAAATGACTTTCAGCATGGCCAGCAGCGGAATCGCCAGGAACATTCCCGGAATTCCTGCGATCGTTCCGCCGATAATGACCCCGACCATGGAAGCGAGCGCGTTAATGGAAACTTTTGACCCGACGATCTTCGGAACGAGAAAATTATTGTCAATGAACTGCACGACTACATTCACCCCGATCACCCACAGAATAATGGAAAGGTCTTCGGAAACGGTGAGAGCGACCATACAGCTGATGACTCCTGCAATGATGATCCCGATGTAGGGGATAAGGTTGAGCAACCCTGTCAGGATTCCAAGGAAAATGAAATATTCGATTCCGATGAAATAATACCCGATCCCTGTCATTGTGGAAATGCAGGCAACCTGGATCAGTAAGCCCACGATGTAGCTTCTTACCACCGATTTCAGGTTGGTGAGGATCTGCTCAATGTTTACGATGTCTTTGTCCGGAACGAGCTTCACGATGAAGCTGAGCAGGAGTGACCGGTAGATCAGGATCAGAAAGGTATAGATCGGGATGAGTACCAGGTACATGACACTATTTGTCAGAGAGCTGATGGAAGACATGGAGACCAGGTCTGCCTGGGAAACGGATTTGTCCAGGTATTCTTCCTGTTCGGAATAGCTGTACCCGAATGTGTTCTGTATCCAGTCCTGGAGCGACTGGTAGTGTTTGTTCAGCTGCGCTTTTATGGTAGGCAGGTCGTCCACGAAGCTGGTGAGCTGGTAACCGAGAAATCCTACGAGGGAGATCAGCGCGATCACGGCAAAAACCACGGTGACGGAAACCGCAACAATATGCGGAAGTTTCAGTTTTTCCGTCATGAACTTTACGATTGGCCGCAGCAGGACAGCAAATAAAAAAGAGATCAGCAACGGAGCAATGATGTCTCCCGCCAGACAGGCAGCTGTAATGATGCAGGCGATGATGAAGAATGCCGCACTTACTTTGTAGACATTTGGAATGGTTAGTTTTTCCATGGGTAAATCGTTTTTATGTTCAGTTTAGTTTTATGTCGTAAATATCCAAAAATAATTTTTCTGATATTCAAAGCGTTAAATTATGCCAATTTTTTTAAATTCAAATAAAAAATAGTTGACTTTTTAATCGGATGTTTCTATATTTATACTTCATTATTCATTTTTAAAAAACAACTAAACATGGCAAGTAACACATCAAACACAGTGATTGCTCTGTTGGCAGGAGCTGCTATCGGAGCAGGTATGGGACTATTGTTCGCACCGGACAAAGGTTCAGAAACCAGGAAAAAAATCAAGGACAAGTTTAAAAAGGGCAAAGAGGATCTTTCCGATAAATACGAGGAATTGATCGGTACCCTGAAAGGAAAAGTGGCGAAAGTTGAGCGGAAGTTCGGTGACTCTCTGGATGAGCTGGTTTCCGAAGGAAAGGAGAAAACAGAGGATGTCATCAGTGCGCTGGAAGCGAAACTGGCCGCGTTAAAAAAAGAAGTTAGTAAAAAGTAATAGCAGTTTATGGCGTTTCAGGATATAAAGGACGATTTGGATAAAATCCAGGAAGAATCCAAAGCGTATATAAACAGTAATCTTGCGTACTACAAGTTGTGGGGATTTAAGGTAGCCATGAAGTCAACGACAATGGTGCTTAAATTTTTTCTCGTGATCTTGTTCGCACTGATGTTTGTTTTCTTCGCGTCACTGGCCCTGGCTATAGTCATCGGGAGGTCTCTGGACAATTACGTTTACGGATTCCTTATTGTGGCAGCATTTTACCTGTTGCTGACGATACTTGTGTCGATGATCAGGCCTCAGATAGTAGAAGGTAAAATCTTACGCAAGTTTTCTGAAATTTTCTTTAACGATTAAAAAGAGGTAATGGAAAAAAAAGTGTATTCTTCGTACGATGAGATCGACCGCGATCTGGAGATCCTGAATCTTGAACGTAAATTGCATTACTACAAGGTAAAAAAAAGTGTCGAAGACTTGAAGGAGCATTTAACCTTTACAAATGTTGCGCAAGGACTTCTGGGCATTTCGAAGGATGATAAAATACCCTGGGTGAGAACTGTTTTCAGGTTCACGTTGCCTTTCCTTGTGAAAAAGGTATTTAATCTCTTTTCCAGATAATGTAAAAGCCGCATAGAATACAATCTGTGCGGCTTTCTGATTTATCGAGGTATTTTCAGTTAATTGTTGATCGCTTTTTCAAGCAATTGTCCAAACCAATAACAGTCTTCAAATGAATTGTAAAGTGGAGCAGGAGCAACACGAATGACATTCGGTTCCCGCCAGTCTGCGATCACACCTTCGGAAGCGAGGAAATCGAATACTGATTTTCCTTTTCCGTGTATCAGGATCGACAATTGAGCTCCCCTGTATTTCGGATCTTTTGGAGTAATGATCTCGAACGTTACTTTTTCTTTGTTCCTTTCAGAAATATCGTTGATCACAAATTCAAGGAAAGCGGTCAGCTCGTCTCGTTTTTTCCCGATGGCATCCATACCTGCTTCATCGAAAATGTCAAGTGATGCCAGGTGTGCGGCCATTCCCAGGACCGGAGCATTGCTCAGCTGCCAGCCTTCAGCGCCTCTTATCGGGTTGGCTCCGGACTCCATAAGAAAACGGGTCTCTTTGTCATATCCCCACCATCCCGCAAAACGGGGAAGCTCGGGACTTGATTCATGCTTCTGATGAACAAACATTCCGGATACTCCTCCCGGTGAAGAGTTGAGGTATTTGTAACCGCACCAGGCGGCAAAATCGACGTTCCATTCGTGCAGCTTCAGGTTGATGTTACCCGCGGCATGTGCCAGGTCCCATCCGACAACTGCCCCAACCTGGTGTCCGGCAGCAGTGATCTTTTGCATGTCAAACAGCTGGCCGGTGTAATAGTTGACACCTCCGATCATGACAAGTGCAAGTTCATCACCCAGCTCACTGATCTTTGATAAAATATCTTCTTCCCTGATCAGGTGTTCTCCGCTTCTTGGAGCTACTTCGACAAGATTGCTGTCAACATCCAGCCCATGAAATTTTATCTGGGACTCCAGTGCGTACCTGTCACTCGGAAATGCTTTCGCCTCACAAAGTATTTTGGTTCGTTTTCCCTCCGGCCTGTAAAAAGATACCATCAACAGGTGAAGATTGGTCGTCAGGGAATGTGTAACAACAACCTCTGACGGAAGCGCGCCGACAATACGGGCCGTTTTTTCGGTTAATAACTCGTGGTAGGAAAGCCATGGATTTTTTCCCATAAAGTGCCCTTCAACGCCATATTTCGCCCACGTGTCTAGTTCGGTCTGAATGTACGAAGCCGTTGATTTTGGCTGCAATCCCAGGGAATTCCCTGTAAAGTAACGGACTTCTTTTTCGTGAAAATCCGGGAAATGGAATTTTTCCCTAAACGAAGCCAACGGATCATTTTTATCTTTTCCCCTGGCAAATTCCAAGCTGTTGTTCATACTAATTGCACAATTTTTTAGGTGATAAAAATAGCTATTTTCTGCCTGGGTATTTAACCCGTGCAGGCTAATTTGTTCTTAATGGTTACTTTTTTACAAACGGGAGTGTTTTCCTGGAGGTGGAAGTTCCCAGCTCTATAAGGTACAGACCGGGAGCAAACCCGGAATTGTCCAGCAAGACCGTATTCTTGCCAGAAGTGGCTTCCAGGGTACTTTTTTTCAGCTCTTTTCCTGAAATGTCTGTCACTTTTAATGCTATCGGTTGTGCCTGCTCCAGCGAGAATGTAAGGTGTACTTCCCCGTCAGAAGGGTTGGGGAAGATGGAAACTCCGGAAAGCAATTCCTGCTTGTCCAGGGTTAAAACAACATCTTCCGAAGGATCTCCCCTGTATATGTTAATGTCGTCAATGTACAGATGACTGCCTGCGGTTGAAGAAAATTCAAATTTGAACCGGAAATTCTCATTTAAATAAGCTGTGTATGCAACAGTATTAAAGGGCATATGGACGGTGATCCAGTCTGCTGCAGCCGGGATCCAGTCAGTAGTTCCTACAGGACTTGCAACCAGTGATGAAGTTGCCGGGTTTCTGTGTACCCAGCTATTTCCGCAGTCGGGAGAAAAGAAAACTTTAAACAGTTCCGGGCCGTCATTTGGTGCTCTTCTGTGAGCATAGCGGTAGGAGAACGTGAGGTTGTTGACCGATTCGGAAGACAGGTCGATGGTCGAGGATATTAATGGGGTAGTATCAATAAATGTGCTGAAAGTAGTCAGCTTTACGGACTTGGATCCGGTGTGTCCGGCTGTGCCGGTGACTTCGAATGATTCGCCTGTTTCCAGGGTTTCGGTAAACCATTTTTCTCCGGCGTCTTCCAGTGTTTCATAGGATTCAAAACCTTCGTGGAAAGGCAGCACAGCACCGGCAGGTAAAACCGTAATAAAAGCAGTTTTTGTTTCCTGCTCGCTTTCCGTTCCCTGTGAAGCGGTTAAAGAGACTTCGTATGTTCCCGGCAAACTGTAGGTCACACTTGGATTTTCCTCGTTGGATGCAGCCGGGGAGCCTCCTTCGAAGATCCATTCCCAGCCATCGACGGAATTATAGCTTTGATCATTGAACTGGATGGTTTCTCCCGCACAGATCACTTGTTTGTTTGCTGAAAAATCCGCTTTGCACAGAGGAGGGGAGTTGATTGCCCCGACTTCAGCCAGGTTTATGGTTGTCCATAAATTATTTCTTCCTCCGGTAGAGCTGATCACTGCCGCACGCATTCTGTCAGCCTGACCGGGAGTGAACATTTTATCGCAATAGGCGTATTCCATGTAATTTTCGACATTTGCCCGGGGACCGCATGTGTTTTCGTTTAAATTGCACGTTGTTGACCCGATCGTATTGGGTGTATCTGTCACATCGTCATCGTCATCACAATTGGACAGCAGTCCGGGGTTATTGGTGCCTCCCCAGGTATGCTTCAGGTTCAGCCAGTGCCCTACCTCGTGGGTCAGTGTACGGCTTGTGTAAGGAGAGCTGGTACCGATACTGCCGACATAGCTGCTTAATATCCAGATGGAGTTGAACAGCACGTTTCCGTCATTGGGGTAGTAGGTATAACCTGCCGCTCCGCCGATATCCTTTGCAACGATTATATTCAGGTATTTGTAGTGATCCCAGTTTCCCTGGTAAACGTTGTTCCCGTAAAAAGCTGCCGACAATTGTTCTGCTCCGTCTGTCAGGTGGTTTGTATGAGGGCTTTTGGTTCGTGTGATCCCGTTGAAGCATGTTCCGTCAGGAGCAATTGTTGCGAGCTTGAATTCGATCATGATATCTGCAGGCATGCCCTGAAAATCGGAGTGAACGTGGTCTGCATCGTCATTCAGCCTGCGAAAATCACGGTTCAGGATTTCAACAGCGTCATAGACCTGGTCGTCGGAGATGTTTTCTGAGCCGCCATTGTACACGATGTGAAAAACGACGGGGATCGTATAGACGGTTTCTGATTTTTCCGGTACGTAGCTTTTCATGTGCGCATCCAATGCTGCCTGGCCGGCCATGATCTGCTGATAGACTGAAGGATCGCTCAGTCTCAGCTGTTCTAACTTTGTATGCTGGTGACAATATTCTACTGTTTCACCCTCACGTGCGTTTTTCGGATCGAATGCGTGTTGCCCAAAAGCGGAAAGGCTAAAAAATGCCAGGGCCAATGTATGTACTACAGACTTGTTCATTAACAGAATGAATTACCGGATTATGGTATGACCTGAAAAAACAGAGGCTACCTTTTCAGATAGCCTCCATTTTTCAGCTTATTTTTTTATAAATTGAAGTGTCTTGTTAGCATTTGATGTTGCCAACTGGATGAAGTACATCCCGGAAGCAAAATCAGAATTGTCCATCAAGATCACATTTTCACCAACATTTGCCTGGATGGTAGTTGCTTTCAGCTCTTTCCCGGAGATGTCCATCACACGTAAAGTAACCATCTGTGCATTTTCCAGTGAGAAGGAAACCTGTACTTCTCCGTCATTCGGGTTAGGGAACAATGTTACACCGTTCAATGCTTCTGTGTTGTCTGCAAGCCCCAGGACCACATCGTCAGAAGGTGCTCCTCTGTAGATATTGATGTCGTCAATGTAGACATTGTTACCTCCGTCAGCGGTAAATTCAAATTTAAACCGGAAGTTTTCCGTTAAATACGAATTAAAGGCAACAGTATTGAATGGAATGTGAACTGTTTTCCAGTCCGCTGAGGATGCTGGCGTCCATGCACTTGCGACAACAGGGCTGGATGACAGGGAAGAAACCGCAGGAAGGGTTCTGAGCGCCCATGTGCTTCCACAGTCCGGAGAGAAATAAACTTTTAAATGTTCTGCATTTGCTGTTGCTTTTTTCCTGTGTGCATACCTGTAAGAAAAAGTAAGGTTGTTGATCGTCTCGTTAGACAGGTCAACCGTTCCTGAAACAAGGTTGTCAATATTCCCGGCTGTCTGGGAGAAGTTATTCAGCCGTGCGGATTTTGCTCCTGTATGGCCGGCTGTGTTTGTCACCTCAAACGCTGTACTGTTTCCAAGGCTTTCCACGAAAAACCGTGTTCCCGCATCTGCCATGGTAGTATAGCTTTCAAATCCTTCATGGAATGGTAAGTTCGGTTCAGGCGAAACTACGATGATGTATCCTGTTTTTGTTTCATTTTGTGTGCTGCCTCCGTTTGAAGCTGTTAACGACACCTGGTAAGTTCCTGGGGTGTTATATGTTACCGAAGGATTTTCAGATGTGGACGTAGCCGGTGTTCCGCCCGGGAATGACCAGGACCATCCGTTGACGGTATTGTAGCTTTCATCGTTGAACTGAACGGTTTCACCGACACAGATAACACGTTTCGGAGTGGAGAAATCTGCTTTACACAGTGGAGGATTGTCAATTGCTCCAACCGAGTTGAGATTGGATGTTGTCCAGATTTGATTTCTTCCTCCTGTAGAGCTTACGATAGCCGCACGCATGCGTGTAACCTGTCCGGGAGTAAACATTTTGGAACAATAAGAATAATCCATGTAATTTTCATAGTTCTCTACGATGTTCGGATCACACACTTTCGCTGCATTTCCTGAAGGACAGGATGTAAAACCTTTTGTGATCGGTGTATCCGGCACTCCGTCATCACCACAAGCTACTCCGGGATTGTTCGTATCTCCCCATGTATGGGACAGATTCAGCCAGTGCCCCACTTCATGTGTCAATGCTCTGCTCAATTGCACTGCTCCTGTTCCGATGCTTCCCAGGTAGTTGTGCAGAATAAAAATGGAATTGGACATTGTTCCTCCGTTGTTCGGGTACATGGTATAACCTGCAGCTCCTCCGATGTTCTCAGCGACGATGATATTCAGGTACTTTTCATGTGACCAGTTCCCCTGGTATACATCGTTGTTATTGAATGCTGCATTCAGCTGCTGCCATCCGCTGGAAGAATTTGTAAGCGGAGTCTGTGTTCTTGTGATCCCTTTAAAGCACGCACCGTTGGGAGCGATCGTCGCCAGCTTGAATTCAATGTAAACATCGGCAGGTATTCCCTGGAAGTCGGCATGTACGTTGTTGGCATCCGCATTCAATAAGCGGTAATCCCTGTTAAGGATGGCTACTGCGTCATGGATCTGTTCATCTGAAATATTTTCAGCTCCTCCGTTGTGTAAGACATGGAAGACAACAGGGATGGTATAAACTGTTTCGGATTTTTCCGGCACGTAATTTTTCGTATGTGCTTCCAGTGTTGCCTGGTCAGCCATGATCTGCTGGTATAATGCAGGATCGTTCACACGTATTTCTTCTAATTTAACGTGCTGGTGGCAATATTCCACCTTCTCTCCCTCGCGTGCATTCTGCGGGTTAAAAGTATGCTGGCCCGTAACAATACCCGCTGAGAACAGCAAGGCCGATATACCCAATAATAATCTATTCATAATGATCTGGATTTTACTAGTTTCAATTAAAAAGTGCTCACAATTTACGAATAAAGTTTTATTTCGTAATGGTTAACTCAAAAATAATTTTGAATTAATAGATGCGATTATTGGATTCTTAAAGTTGCGCTAAAACAGATAAAATAAAAATGACTACACTTTATCCTTGAATGTCCCTAAGTGAGTAAATAACCTCGCCTGAATAGGGAGTTGATAGAAGGGTCTGCATTTTCCCAATAACCGTTTTTAAATCTGTCAGTTCATCGTTTTCTTTTAATTGTATAAACGAATGAAGTGACGAAAAGGTTGAAGGATCCGCTTTCCGGATTGTTTCCTGCATCGGGGTATCTACGACACCCGGGGCAACGCTGTACACCCGGATGTTCCTGTTGCGTTCCTTTTCTTCAAGGTAGATCGTTTGTGAATACATATCCAGTGCCGCTTTTGAGGCACAGTAGGCTGCCCAGCCGGGAATGGGGCGTCTTCCGGCTCCTGAGCTGATGTTAACGATGGTAAGAGGCCGCTTCAGCGGGTAATGCTGCAATACGAACTGGCAGAGCAGCATGGGCGCGATCGTATTGACCTGTATCGTGGAAACAATATCTGAGTGCTGCTGCTCGCTGATGCGTTGAACGTTCCCGATTACTCCGGCATTGTTGAACAGGAGCAGTTCGTCAGTACCTGAAACAGGTTCTTCCAAAAAGGAAAAATCAGTGGTCTGTGACAGGTCTTTCTCAAAGAAGATCAGTCTGTCATGCCGGAAAGGATTTCTCCGGCCGATCCCGATGACGTTATTTCCGGCTTCGAGGTAATGCCGGGCCAGTGCAAAACCGATTCCTGATGAAATCCCGGTGATGATGACTAACATAGAGAAGGTATTTATCGGGCAAATATACCTTTTTGTTTTTGGATATGCACTGTCAGCAATTCAAAGCCAGTCCCGGATCAATTGTCGTAGCCGACCGGCCAGTTTCGCTCATTCATGTTCAGGTCTTCCACAATTCCAAGTACGAGCAGGATGTAGTGAAGATAACTTTCCAACAGCTCCCGCGTAGCGATCTGTTTGAAAATCCGTGGTTCAAACAGGTTTTTATTCAGTATGATGCCTATGTAGATCTGGCTGTCCACAAAAGAGATGGAAAAATGGGGATGTTTTTTCCTGAAATCCAGAATGTGTTCCATCATGGATGAAGACAAGATGAAACGCGCCTCCACCTGGTCGTCACTGAAAACGGAAAAATGCCTGGAAAATTCCGGACTTTCAAGTTTGACTACCTCAGAAGATGCGGGAGCCGCTATTGTTTTTGAAAGCAGGCTGCTCAGGCGAGGCATGCTTTTTAAGAAGTCTGTGATGACTACCGTACGGGAATTAAACCGTTTGTTGAAATCAGCGGCAAATAAAAGGCCCTGGAAGATGGGGTAGTAGGAAGACTGCCCGGTTTCCGGATCTTTGGATTTTTCTTTTGCCTCCACTTCGGAAAAGCAAATGTGTGTGTTGTCGATGGTACCTTCGAAATAATCTTCCGAGTGATACCAGTCGACCCTGGAATTTACAATGCCGCTGTATTCAAAGGTTTCCTGGGAAATTCCGCTGTGTGGTTCGTAGACCAGGTCTTCATCAATGATCGTTGTGATCCTGGAAATAATCGTATGTTTGAATTCACCGGTAAGACTGCTCTTAAATACCCTGTATTGCTGACGGGTGATGTAAAATCCGGCGATCAACAGGATGATGCCAAGCAGGTAGGGAATCACCGGTGAAAAAAGGACGGATGCTATAACAGCAGCGAGCCATGCGGCTAACGAAACGATGAAGCTGTTGACAAATTTTTTTCGTTTTTCTTCCAGTGGAGCCAGAGTGTGGACTAATTGTGTATCATACAGTTTTCGAAATTCTTCAATGGTTTTCATAACAATTTAAACATTTAATGATAAGTAATGCTGGTGTTTATAGCTTCACGTTGGGAAGTGATTATTTCGAATACCTGTTTCCGCTTGAATCCAAACAGGCTGGCAATGATGTTAGATGGAAACTGTTCTATTCTGGTATTATATTCGGTAACAGAAGAATTGTAGAATCGTCTTGAAGCTGAAATGTAATCTTCCGTTTCGTTCCAGATTTTCTGCAATTGTATAAAATTTTCCCCGGCTTTCAGATCAGGGTAATTTTCAACCGAAAGGCGGACCAGTTCCATCGTCTGGCAGATTTTTCCGTCCAATAGGACTTTCCCGTCGCTGGATGGATCTTTCAGATAATCAATACGCAACCTGGTGACTTCGTTCAGTACTTCTTTTTCATGATTCAGGTATCCTTTTGCTATTTCCACCAGGTTTGGAATCAGGTCGTAACGCTTTTTAAGCATCACATCGATGCTGCTGAATGAATTTTCCACCTGGTTTTTTCGTTTCACAATGCCATTGTACTGGATAATAAAGAAAATCAGCGTGACTGATGCCAGAAGTATAATCGCTTCCATTTTGATTGATTGTTTTATCTGGTGTTACATTATTGCTCTTCATCTCCCGGAATGGAAATCTTACCGGGAGTAAGGCCCTCCCGGTTTTGGTTTCTTCCTGGTAAGTGCTCTGATCGTTCGCTTACCATCCTAATTCTTCACACATATTGATCGGGAAGGAGTCGCTTGTACCATCGGTATAATAAATGGTCACGCCCAGTCCATAGAGACACCCCCAGCCATTGTACCCGGTTCTGTATCCGTTCCGGCTGTCTGTTACCGATACAAACCGGTTGGAAAACGAAGGATCGTTGTAATCATAGACTACTTTTGCAATCTGGTCCTTTAGCTCCTCTGCACCCCGCAGGCGGATATCGAACTGGTAATACCCCGGACGATCCGGGTTGGGGGTTGCGGTAACCGTTGGTATGATCTCCACATAATCCGGTTCGTAGCTGTCTTCGTGCTGCAGTATCCCGCACCCGTCAAATTCTACGCGGTATTTGCTCCCGTCTTTCATGACTACAATCGCCCTCATCTCAGGAAGGCAATAAGGTCCTTCAAATGCTGCCTGGAAATAAGGCCCTTCTGTAGACCGCACGTACTTGTTGTAGAAATCGGGATGGTCGAATACATACACTACTTTATCCACAAGGTGTTGTAAATGGCTGCTGACGTTGATGCCATAGGCGATAAAATAATGCTCATCACCCAATTCCTCATAATAACCAAAAGGCTGGAGGTCTTCATAATATACCTGAACATCAGTGTTTGCAGGTTCATCATCCTGCTGATCCGTTGTTGTGATCTCCTCCTCCGAAGGATTATTGCTATCCTGTAGCTCATAATCCTTACTGATCACATAGGCCTCACTTCCGCTGCTTCCCATCATCAGCTTGAAGCAGTCGTAATCGACCCAGACATAGCCTTTGTCTCCCCAGTCGCTGCCCCAGGAGTTCATGATCTTGAATGCTTTCCGGTGGTCGTCATAACCAACCATCAGCATCGCATGTCCACTGTTGGGTTCCAGTTGAGTGCAGGTAAATGTGGAGGTATTTCCCCGCGTTCCGTAATAATCAAAATTAACACCCAGCGACGTCCCGGTAATGATAGGGACATCGTTACTGAGATAGGTCTTGTATTCGTTGAGGTTCATTTTGTTGTTCAGACGGTTGTACCCTTTTATTTTGTAAGTTGAGGCAGCATTCAGCATCGAATTCCCCGGAGGCGTACAGTTGTTTTCATCGTAGGGCATCATTTCCCATGAAACGATTCCCCTGCTTTTCATCAGTTCGAGGGCGTCACCGATATAAGTTCCGCAGTTTGGTCCGCAACTGCATTCCCTGATCTGGTGGTAGATATAAGAAGGACTCATGATCTTCGAACTGCTGGCCGGTTTTCCCCAGTTGTGCTTCGCTGAAAAGTAAAAAGAACCCAACGCGTATCCGGTTGCCCATGCGACACATGATCCGAACTCTCCCTGGTTGCCCGGGGCAGGGAAGTAATTTTCAGAGATGATATGGGATGAAGGCAATGTCGTGTTTTTGTCGGATGACATGAACGGTATCCGGACAGATTCGTATTTTCCGTCCGGCATCGGGTTGTATCCTGTAGAACGCTGCCCCCAAAGATTGCTCCAACATGTGGAGATCACTAAAATTGCTGTTATTTTCCGGATGTTCATGATCAGTCTGTAAGCATTAGCCAATTCGTTACATAGAAGAAATCACCTTCATGGTAACCTTCTACTTCTATTCGTGAAAATGTGTTTTGGGGATAACTTCCCGCTCTGTCGAAACTGATATCAATTTCTCTGTACTCCTGCCCGTTTTGAGAGTAAATACCTAGCCTTCCGCAATGTGTGCATCCGTCAAATCCATACCAGGTAGTTTTTGTTGAATACTTTTCGATATAAGATCCGGTGTATTGACTCATTTTTTTTGACTGGCTGTTGGAAACCAGTTCTTTGGGAATGTTAGTATTTAATTTCTTGATGCTTTCCGGTGTCATTAACTGCCGTTGCTGTATCTGCATTTCCGACCGGGTCACGTACATGACACAGTATTTCTGTCCGTTGTCACAGGTTACATTACAATAGGTATGACCAGTAACGGTGAGTTCTTCCCCATTGTAGATGGTGTAAAAGTCGCCGGGCTCGGTGTCAAAACAAAGCGTCAAAAGCTTGCTTTCTCCCTGTTGGTTCACATAGCTTAAAAGTCCCTGGGAATTGCAGGGGCACTGGATGGTATTTTTGTCACCGCTGCGATAAACACCTTTGAGTGTCTGCACCTGCTGAGCGGAAACGAACGTTGAGATTCCTGCGAATACCAATACGAGTGTGTTTTTGATGATTGATCGTTTCATATTATGATTGTTATTGATTTCAGTATGCTTTTTCTCCCATATAATTGCCGGGAGGGTTGTAATTGGCCACAATGACGATGGTTCCGTCCGGGCAGGTTGCCACACCCATTCCCATGTGTGTTGTGTTTTTCCAGATCATCTGGGAATAATGCCCTGCCTTGAACCAGTTACTTTCATCCAGGATGACATTTTCAAACAGCGGTTTTTCTTCATACCAGCTCACTGAAGCATCTTTCGGGGTATATTTCCCGGAGTAAGAAGTCCATCCGCCAAAGATGTTTTCTCCGTAGTATTGTTTGAATTTCCCCAAATAAGGACGGTGTTCCAGCCCGCAGCCGTTTTTAGCTAGTTCATTGGCCCATTCCTGGGCATAAGCAGCTAATTCTTCCGACCATTTCAGCGGAGGAATTCCCAGATCGGCCCTGGCCTTGTTGTGAAAATCCAATGCCTGTTGTGCTTCCTGTCTTGAAATGGTAGTTACGCCTACATTTGTGACGGTGACAGAAGAAGTCGTTCCTGCTTCCGGATGATGAGTGCCGGCTGAATCGTTGATTTTACCTTCTTTCTTGCCGGTGTCTTTTTTCAGGACCCTGATTTTACTTTTTTTCAAGTCTGTAAACACAGGTTCCGTCAGTGAGGAACTTACAGCCCCGCCTCTCAATATGGGCGTTGCTTTTTGTTCTGCCGTCAGGAGAACGGATCGTTTGAGTGGTTTTACATCCGATCGCTTCACATACAGGAAAGGCAATTCAGGTGATTCATTCCCGCAATGGATGTTCCGGATGATTCCCTCTACGGAAATGGTTTCATTTCCCTGGATTTCGTAATGATCGCCCGGTTCTTCGTCGAAGCACAGGAAAATGGACTGCGTTCCTTTATCAGAAGACTCGTAACTGAGATAACCTGTGATATTGCAGTCACAAACGGCATGTGATTTACTGTATGTCCCTGTCAGTTTTACTGTATCCTGCGCGGATGCGTAATGAACCATACTGCTCGAAAAAGCCGTAAACAAGAGTCCGGTATAAAAAGAGATTTGCTTCATGTCTGATTGAATCGTATGCATTAAAAGTTGGGGTGATGAATGACCGGTCGTTGCAGATTGTTTTCATTGTGGTCGTATTTCCAGCTTGTTACGAAAAAGACGTTTTGACTGTGATAACCATATACATCAATGTCCTGGTGTTCGTTCGGAATTCCATTCTTTGACTCGGAGAAACAAACATCAATGGTAGCCCATGTACCGCCCTTTGTCCCGTTTTTATCCCATACGAAATAGCGAAACAAACCGGAGTCGCCGTTCCCGCATGCACCCGATTTGCCGGACGATCTGGAGTACTGTCCCAATCCTAAATAACTGCTTGCTTTTGCCGGCCTGGAACCAGTAGATTTGTTTTCGGAAGATCTGAACTCTTTTTTTGCGGGTGCTGCATCTGTTTCTTCATCATAGGTGTCAAATGCATCAGTCTCTGTTGTAACTACCTTTCCTTTTGTATCAATGTACAGGATATTTAATTTTTTTTCCGGCTCGTGATAATATACGTATGCATCTTCGGTTGTCCAGTACCCGCAATCGGTAGAAACAGCCGATAAAATCTGTGTTTCTACATTCTCCAGGTAAGTAATTTCTCCGAAGGGATCGGCGCAGTCAAAACTGGGTTCGATGACGATCTCTCCCGTTTTTTCATCCGCAAAACCGATTTTCCCGTTTTTTACGATGCGGAATAATCCGTAGGAAGGATAATCCGGGCCGTTATCATAATTGAACACTTCGTATTTTACCTTCTCCTTCCGGTCAATAGCAACAATTCTTCCATCCTGTAAAGCGACAATCGCATAATTGTTGAACGTATCCGTGAAACACATCGGGTACTTTCCTGCCGGGATGATGATGTCACCCAGGCTGTTTTTATACCCGATCGTGTATGTTTCCGGGTCTTCAAATGACAACAGGTATGCTTCTGACTGTGCTGTTTCTGCTGGTTGTTTGCCGGAACAGGAAACGAAGCCGACAGCAAGTGCTGCTGCGCACAGGAAGTTGAAAGAGCGGAGATACCTGTTTTTTTTATTACGTATGATCATGTGTGAGGTATTTAAATTATTCTGGATTAAAAATTGATGTTAATCAGCCGTGGCAGCTATGATCTTCACTTCACCATCATATTTCTTGTCTACAATGATGATAAAGCAATAACGATACGCTTCCCCGGCCGTTCCGCCTGCTTTGGTGTATTCAAGCGTAATGGTGTTATTGGATTTTTTCAGGCTTTTCACAGTAAAATCCACCCTATCTTCTGTTGATTCATTGATAAGGGCAATGGCGTACTGACGATCAAAATCAATGGGTGTCGGCAGGCCGCCCTCTCCCATCACCGCAGCCATTCCGAACAGGTTTTCAAGCGCTTCCTGGCTGGTTATTTTAGGATGAGTAAAAGTTCCCGCTTCTACGGTGTTTTTGACGAAATACCGGTTCGCAAAGGTGTAGGGAATGTACTCATTCTCTTCTGTATCCCTGATCACGACTTCTCCTTCGTATTTTTTATCAACGATGATGATTAGGCAGTGACGGAAGTAAGTGTGCGGGTTTTCTCCGTTTACTTCTTTTTTAAACGTAAAGGTGATGATGCTATCCTGGAGGACCAGTTTTTCTGCGGACAGCCTGACGTTTTTATTGGTGATCTCGTCAATCACGGCAATGGCATACTGCCTGGAAAAATCAATGGGGGTAGGTGTACCGTCTTTTCCCATCACGGTCGCCATGCCGAACAATCGATCGTATTCTTCCCGGCTGGTGATTTTTGGAAATACTTTTATTCCGTCCTGTACTTCATTGCTGACAAAATACCGGTTTGCAACGGTAAATGGTACTTTTTTCGCTTTTTTCTGGGCAAATGCCGTTGTTGTAAAACCAACGCACAACAGTGCAAGGACTCCAAGTTTATTGATTGTTCTCATAGATTTTATTACATTCATTCGTACTGTTTTTACCATCCCAGCAACTGACACATATTGATGTTGTAGGTCTGGGTTGTGTTGTTATCAAAATAAATGGTCGCCTTCATACCTTGTAAGCAGCCCCATCCGTTGTAGCTTGTTTTGAACCCGTCGTTTTTGCTGGTGACGGTGATGAACCGGTTACTGAAGGAAGGGTGATTGTAATCATAGACTACTTTCAGAATGCGGTCTTTTACCTGTTCGGTTCCTCTCAGCCTGATTTCAAACCTGTAAAATCCTTGCTTGCCAGTCTGAGGTACAGCCGTGACGATCGGGTTTATTTCAAGGGTATTGAGATCTACATGGCTTTCTTTTTGTTCCAGTATTTCACAACCGTTGAAATCAAC
The DNA here is from genome assembly GCA_037189645.1 of Crocinitomicaceae bacterium. GTDB lineage: Bacteria > Bacteroidota > Bacteroidia > Flavobacteriales_D > Crocinitomicaceae > Taishania. Next base: position 168,457 of record JBBCIY010000013.1, on the reverse strand, counting down.
ACGTACGGATTTTCCGTCGTTCAGGTAAACAACAGCAGTCATGGCAGGCAGGCAATACGGCCCTTCATAAGCTGTTTTGTAATGAGGACCTTCGGTTACCGTTATGTATTTATTGGAAAAAGAAGCGTGGTCATATACATAGGTGACCTTGTTCACAAGGTGTTGTACATTGGGATTTATTTTTAACCCGTAATCAATGTAGTAATGTCCTGTCCGGATCTGTTCCCAATGCCCGTATGGCTGGAAGCTGGAAGCGGAAATGTTTGCAGAGGGATTGACGTTGGGACTGTCGTCTTTACTGAGTGTATAATCTTTGTTAATGACATACGCTTCACCACCGTAGCTCGACATCATGAGCTTGAAACAATCGTAATCTACCCAGATATACCCGTTAACACCCCAGTTGCTTCCCCAGGAGTTCATGATCTTGAATGCCTGCTTGTTGTCATCGTATCCTACAACCAGCATCGCATGACCTGTATTTGCACTTAGCTGCGTGCATTTGAAGGGGTCCCCGGTTTTTTTGTACCCATAACTGCTGAAATTTTCTCCCAACAGTGAGCCAATGACAACAGGAACATCGTTACTCAGGTGTTCTTTGAATTCACGGAAGTTGACTTTATCAATGAGCCTGTTCCATCCGTCCATTTTATAACCCGCTGCAATTGAATACAGGCGCTGGTCGGGGCGTTGGCAGGACTGATCGCTGTAAGGCATGTCTTTCCACGGAACTACTCCTTTTTTGGTCAGCAAATCAAGAGCGTAGGGGATGTAGGAACCACAATTGCAGCTGTTGCAGGTGCGCACATCGTGGTATACAAACGCGGGACTCATGATCTGGGAACTGTTTTCGGGCTTTCCCCATTTGTTTTTGGCGGAAAAATAGAACGAAGCGAGTGCGTATCCTGTAGCCCATCCCACGCAGGACCCCATATTTCCCTGGCTTCTGGCAACAGGAAAATATTCCTCGGGTATTACGTATGAAGACGGTAGTGAGCGTGATTTGAAAGTTGAAGAAGCGGAGGAAAAAGCGATCCCCAACTTTTCATACTCTTCTTCCGGCATGGGGGTATATCCTGTTCCGAAATCTTGTGCCGAAGCCATGAAATTCACACACAGGAATGCTAAAATGAGTTGTGTCTTAAATGTGTACATTTACCAAACTATTTCAGAAAGTTAAAATAAGTAGCAGCAGGTTTATTGAAACCAGGAGTATAGAATTCTGTTTAAGTTCTATTGTTACAGCGACAAAATTAAGGAAGTATCAGCGAGCCGGATGGGTAAAAAATACGCATTTTGTAGGTAAAAATCAGGCAAAGAAAGTGGGGTAAAAAGGAGGTTTGTTTTTTATTGTGTTTATTTTTAGTAGGCTATGTTTTTGTATTCGGATGGAGCCACTCCGAAATGTTTTTTAAATGCTTTTCCAAAATATGCAGGGTCTTCAAACCCCACTGACCAGCTGACATCAGAAACGCTCCTGTTTTCTTTCAATAGTCTTAGTGCTTCTTCAAAACGGATGGTCTTGATCAGGTCGGAAGGAGTGTTCCCGGTGATCGCTTTTAGTTTTCGCGTCAGCTGGCTCTGGCTCAGGTGAGCTGCTTCTGCGAGGTCAGCAACGGTGAGCTGGTGATTGGAAATGTTTGCTTCTATGGTGGATGTCAGTTTGAGCAGAAAGTCACGGTCGTAGGAAGAGAGCTGCGGCAATTCTTCTTTGCGGGGAAGACGTCCGTCCTTCAGCTTCTCTCTGAGCACCTGCTGTAAACGGATCGAGTTTCGTACACGCAGCCTCAGTTCTTCAATAGAAAAAGGCTTGAGGATATAATCATCGGCACCGATTTTCAGCCCGGAGATCTTGTCATTTGTATCTGCCCTGGCCGTCAGGAGGATGACAGGAATGTGCGAGGTGACGGTGTTCTCTTTTACGGCTTTACACAATTCAAAGCCGTTCATTTCCGGCATCATCACATCACTGATGATCAGGTCCGGGACATGCTTTTGCGCTGCTTCGTACCCTGTTTTTCCGTTCTCAGCTTCAATGCAATTGAAATCACTCCCTAAGTTTTCAGTGATGAACCTTCTGAGTTCCGGCTGGTCCTCTGCCACAAGGATCAATGGCAGCTCTTCGTTGATTACTGGTTGCCTGGTCATTGCCGGCACCTGTTCAGTCATACCGGTTTCGTTTTGAGAATCAGGGGCTGGAATCTCGTTACTACCTGCTGCCTTGCAGGTGATCCAGGCAGTGAATGTACATCCCCTTTCCGGATTGTTGCTCACAGTGACATCTCCCTGGTGCAGGCAGGCTAATTCTTTTACCAGTGCCAGTCCTATTCCCGAGCCTTTCTGAGTGATAGTGTAGGTTTCTTCTACCTGGTAGAACCGGTCGAAAATTTTGGGCAGGTGTTTTTCAGGAATACCAGGCCCTGCGTCTGAAACCTTCAGAGCCAGGACATCCGCATCAAAATCGACCTCCACGGATACAATTCCTCCGTTGGGAGAAAATTTAATGGCGTTGGACAGCAGGTTGTTTACAATTGTCTGGAGTGCTTCAGATGAATAGCTGAACTGTTTTCCGGAAAGTGCTTTACTGGCTTTATCGGTTACCTGAGTAATGAATTGCAGGTTTTGCCTGGTGGCATAGGAATTGAACGCGGAAATATAAGCCAGGATTTCATTGAGCAGGTTCCCGTCCGAATAATTAAGGGTATATTGCCCGCTTTCCATTTTCGAAAGATCCAGTAGCTGATTGACAAGCTGCAGCAAACGATCTCCGTTCCGGTGTATTTCTTCCAGCCTTTCCTGGTTTTCATCCTGTGCCTGTTTTTTCAGCAGGTCAATGTTCCCGCCTATCAGGGTAAGCGGAGTCCGGAATTCATGTGAAATATTGGCCAGGAACCGCGATTTGAACTGCTCGGTTTCCTTTACCATTTCTATTTCCTTTTGTTTCAGCTCCAGGGTTTGCTGTTCGGCTTTGATCTTCTTGTTCCTCAACCTGAAGAGGTACAGTATGGAAACAACGAGAAGACACATCAGGAGCAACCCCCCGATAGCGGCATTCCGTTGCAGGTTTTTGTTGCGCAATTCTTCTTCTGCCAGTTGTTTGGCCTGTTCGTTTTCTCTCTCCTTTTCTTCAAAATCAAGCTGCATTGCCAGCTTTTTGGCATTTTCAGTCTGAAGGTCCTCTCTATACTTTACGTATAACTGATAATTCTTGTACGCAGACGGGTAATTGCCCTGGATACTGTCTATCCTGGATAAAATAAGGTAATTGTCCGAAATATCCTGCAGTATGAAAATCTGCTGGCTCATCTCCAGGGCATCTGTGATCCATTGTTTTGATTCATTGATTTTGCCGAGGTAAAATAATGAGCGCCCGATCCGTTCTTTCAGAATGGCTTCCCAATAAGTATCCTTTGTTTCCATAGCCAATTGATGAGCGATTGGGAAATAGTCCATTGCTTCCGTGTATTTTTGCTGCCTGTAATAAGTATCCCCCATGTAATAATTGGCCGACATGATATCCCCGGATGATTGGCTCTTCCGGGCCATTTCCAGCGACTTTCTGATATAGAATAAAGCTTTGGAATACTCTTCTTTCAACATATAAACGCGCCCGATCATTTCGTACATTACCAGGATACCTTTTTCATCTTTTTCTGCCCTGGCTTTATTCAGTTCTTTCCGGTAATGGGCAAGTGCCTTGTCGTAATGTCCCAGATCGGAATAGAGGTGGGCAATCATCTTCGTCATCCATTCTTCCCCTTCCCGGTTGTTTAACCGGATATAATGATCACGGGCACCAGTGAAACGTGTGAGTGCTTCATAATGTTGACCGATATAATAATTCATATAGCCGGAATTAGCCATGGATAAAGCGATTCTGAACGTGTCTTTCGTTTGTTGAAATATATTCAAAGCACTTTCAAAATGTTCCAGGGCAGGCTTGAATTTTTTCAGCTGGTTGTAAATATGTGCGATGTTCTGATGGGAGTTTCCCTGTCCGTGAAGGTCGTTGATTTTTTTGCGTATGTCCAGCGAAGTCAGATGATGCTGCAATGAACCCAAGGTATCTCCTGTCTGGAAATAGGCATGTCCCAGGTTATCATAGGCGTTACCTTTTTCTTGCGGATAATTGTGTGTTTTACATAGCTCCAGTACCTCGTTCAGGTGTTCAATGGATTTTGGAAGCTCATTCAGCTCACGGTAAGAATGCCCTAAATTCAAATGAGCAGCAAGCTGTCCGGCAATGTAATTCTTTTCCTGGGCAAGTTTCAGCGCTTTTTTTGCAAACAGGACAGAAGAATCTTTGTTGCCATAGTCGCGCAGTTCTCTTGCCAGCTTGTTATAGATGTCAGTAAGATCCCGCTGGTTTGCTGTCTTTGGAATCAATTGAAGCAAAGAGTCGGCTCTGGCTTTTCCTTTTTCCGGTTGAGAGAAAGAGGAAAAGCTGATAACCAATAAAATAAAGAATGTTAAATGTTGTCTAAGCAATGTTCATTTCGTTTGGGCAATTTATGCCAATGCCTGTTCCAGGTCAGCGATCAGGTCCTCGGCATCTTCCACACCGATACTTAAACGGATCAATGTATCTACGACACCAGTTTTTTCACGCTCTTCTTTCGGAATGGAGGCATGGGTCATCGTTGCCGGATGGCCAATTAATGATTCTACTCCTCCCAACGATTCTGCCAAAGAAAAAATAGTTACTTTTTTTACAACCTCTAATGCCTCTTCCAGCACGTTTCCTTTTAAGGTAAAAGACACCATTCCACCGAATCCTCTCATCTGCTCTTTCGCGATGGAATGGTTCGGATGCGTTTCAAAACCAGGCCAGTAAACGTTGTCTATTTTCGGATGGCCGGCCAGGAATGTAGCGATCTTCTCACCGTTTTCACAATGGCGCTGCATCCGCAGGTGAAGTGTTTTGATCCCTCTCAGCACCAGGAACGAATCCATTGGCGCCGTCACCGCACCGGATGAATTCTGGATGCGGTACATTTCGGAAGCGATCTGCTCGTCTTTACAGATCAAGGCTCCCATTACCACGTCGGAGTGCCCTCCCAGGTATTTTGTTACGGAATGCATCACGATGTCCGCGCCTAAATCCAGCGGGCTTTGCAGGTAAGGTGTGGCGAATGTATTGTCTACTCCCAGCATTGCTCCCGCCTTTTTCGCAACTGCGGCAACTGCTTTGATGTCGATGATGTTCAGCATCGGGTTGGTCGGGGTTTCCACCCAGATCAGTTTGGTGTTGGCATTGACCTTTTCTTCAATGGCTTTTACATCTGTCATGTCTACAAAGTGAAAGACAAGGCCGTATTTCTCAAAAATGGTTCTGAACAGGCGATAGGTTCCTCCGTACAGGTCATTCGTTGAAATCACCTCGTCACCCGGGTTCAGCATCTTGATCACACAATCGATCGCAGCCAGCCCGGAACCGAAACAAGCGCCGAAATTCCCGTTTTCCAATGCTGCCAGGCTTTTTTCCAGCGCGTGACGGGTCGGGTTCAATGTCCGTGAGTACTCGTATCCTTTGTGGTTTCCGACTCCGTCCTGAACATACGTTGATGTCTGGTAAATGGGAGTCATAATTGCACCTGTCGCCTCGTCTGGTTTAACTCCTGCATGAATGGCTTTTGTTCCGAATTTCATATCTGAATAATTTTCAATCGATTAATAATCCTGATCTTTTGTATCAAAAAATCAGTCCTCAAAGATACATTTATTTTACCATGAACATGTTTCAGATAGCAGAGAATTATTGCAGTGAACAAGTTTCCGGGAAGCCTGCATGAACTATTTTTTACCTCCTGTTTCCACCATTTACCGAAAAATGGCTACATTTCACCGAAAAGTGATTTCCCGTCGGCTGTAAAGCAGGTAGTTTTGAAGAAAAATTCAACAGGTATGGAAACATATAAGAAACGGGAAAGAGCATGTAAACGAATGCACATGGACGAAAACGGGCAAAAAAGACAGCGGATTTCAAAGATCGTTACAGGATTACTGGTAATTGCCGTAGGTGTGGTTATCCTGATGAAACAGATGGGAATGGATTTTCCTCACTGGTTACTATCCTGGAAGACGTTGCTGATCGGGATCGGGATCGTGAACCTGATCCGGCACAATTTTAGAAACATCGCGGGCTATATCCTGATCCTGATCGGTTCTGTTTTTATCCTGCATGACCTTCTTCCGTACTGGATCAATCCAAAATTCGTGTGGCCTGTCATTATTATCGGGGTTGGAATACTGATCGTTGCAAAAACAGCTTTCGGAGAAAAAAAAAACATTTCATTTATAGGAGATGAACATTCCTTCTATGAAGTGGACTCGGAGGATTTCATAAAAGCAGAATCGTTCTTTGGCGGTGTGACAAAAAACGTAGTGTCCAAAAACTTTAAAGGAGCATCTGTTTCAAGCGTATTCGGAGGTACTGAGCTCAACCTGATGCAGACGGATTTTGAAAAGAAAGCAGTTATTAACGTAACCTGTGTTTTTGGAGGGACAACCCTGCTCATTCCATCCGACTGGAAAGTCGTGTCAGATCTGACTTCTGTGTTCGGGGGAATAGAAGATAAACGCTCCACCGATTCCCTGAACCTGGAAAATGATTCAAAGGTGCTTGTGCTGAAAGGAAAATGTGTTTTTGGCGGGGTAGAGATAGACAGCTACAGGTAAACAGATGCGGAAACTAGTCAGGAACCGGTTTGCATGGATCGCATTCATTCTTCTGCTGATCGACACAGGATTCTATCTGATGCTGCGTCGTGAGGGAGTAAGCCATGGCGCGGCCTTTTCCGACGCGGCCAATACCTACTTCTGGCTGACCTTTTTTTCCTTTATTCTGCATCGGATCCATTCGTTTTATCATTCCCGGTCAGCCATCAATGTGGTGCACATCAGCATCATTACGGTTTTCAGCTTGCTGACGACATTGCTGACACAATGGTACGGTCAATGGATTGCAGAGCAGGATGTGGTTTACCTCCGGTTATCAGACCGGCTGTTCTACATCCGTTGGTTTGTCCTGTTCCTCATCTTCCTGGCGATCGTCAACCAGCTGTGGATCAGTAAGCACATCCGTGAACAAAACAGCGCGTTCAAACGATTGCTGGAAAAAGAACGGCAGCTGACCAGGGCGGAAATGAACAACCTGCAGCAGCAATTTCAGCCTCATTTCCTGTTCAACAGCCTCAATTCGATCAACGCGCTGGTAAAATCACAACCGGATAAAGCCCGGGAAATGCTTTTCAACCTGTCGGATTTTCTCCGGATGACCATCCAGAAAGGAAAGGAAGATTTCAATAGCATGGCAGACGAGATCCATTACCTGGATCTGTACATGTCGATTGAGAAAGTGCGTTTCGGAAACCGTTTGTCTGTTGAGATCGATGGGGGAGAGGAATGCCGGGAAGCGATGATTCCATCCCTGATTTTGCAGCCATTGGTGGAAAACGCTGTCAAATATGGCTTGAACAGCTATACCGGGCTCATTACCATAAAGATCGTTATTTCGCTTGTTTCCGATCACTTGCTGGTATCCATTGAAAATCCGTATGACAAGGATTCGGTTACCGCGGGAAAAGGAACGGGATTCGGTCTGAAATCCATTGACCGGAAGCTGCGATACCTGTACAAACGATCTGACCTGCTGGACATCCGGCAAAGTGACAGCCATTTTCGTGTGACTATAAAAATACCGCAACAATGAAAAAAGTAATACTGATTGACGATGAACCGCTGGCGAGAACCCTGCTGTTGGAATACCTTGAAAACTACCCGGAACTTGAAGTTGTGGCGGAATGCAATGATGGTTTCGAGGGAGCAAAGGCGATTGCTCAGCATCAGCCGGATTTATTGTTTTTAGATATCCAGATGCCCCGGATCAATGGATTTGAACTCCTGGAGATCATCCAGGAACAGCCGGCAGTCATCTTTACAACTGCTTACGATGAATACGCTCTGAAAGCCTTTGAAGCGAACGCGCTGGATTATTTGCTGAAACCCTTTTCCCGTCAACGGTTTGACCAGGCCGTCCAGAAATGGATGAACCAGCCTTCCGGCAGGAATAAGCTCATTTCTTCTATCCGGGAAACTCCTCTGAAACAACCCGATGAACAATTGCGGATCGTCATAAAAGATGGCCCGGAAATTAAGATCATCCCCACAGCAGAGGTGGAATACCTGGAAGCGTACGGCGATTATGTGAAGATCCATCACAAAGGAAGGACACACCTTAAGAAAAAGACAATGAATTACTTTGAAAAGACGCTCGACCCGAAGCAATTCATCCGGATTCACCGCTCTTACATTATGAACCTGAATGAGCTGACTAAAATTGAATCGTTTGAAAAAAACAGCTATATCGCAATATTACGATCAGGCGCACGCATTCCGATCAGCCGGACGGCTTATGCGCCTCTGAAAGAGCTGCTGAGGATCTGACAGCGGCATTACTTTCTTCCTTTCAGTGCTTCATTCAATACTTTCTGAATTTGCGTTCTCGTCCCCATGGAGATCAGTTTCTTGTTTTCCGCATCCGGGTAAACACGATTTGATAAGAACACATAGTTCAGGCCGTTCTTCGGATCCGCCCAGGCAAGTGTTCCTGTAAATCCCGAATGCCCGAAACTTTCAAACGAAGCGGATTCGTCACATGTTCCTCCTCCGGTTTTCAATACCGGTTTATCAAAACCTGCTCCCCGCCTGTTACCGGAGAATTGCACACGAATATACTCCGCAACCACTTTCGGATCGAGAATCTGTACCCCTCCGTAAGAACCTTTGTTCAAAAAGAGCTGCATAAGGGCTGCCAGCTCCGTTGCATTGGAGAACAAGCCCGCATGCCCGCCGACGCCGCCTATCATTGCTGCTCCTGGGTCGTGGACATAGCCCTGGATGAGCTGCTTGCGGTAGATCTTATCATCTTCGGTAGGGACGATCTTGTCTTTGTCAACAGTCAGGTAAGGATTGTACATGGTATGATGCAACCCCATTTTACTGTATATTTCCTCGAAAAGGAAGTCTTCCAGCTTCTTGCCCGATTCTTGTTCGATGATCTCTTTTACGAAATAATAGCCCAGGTCACTGTAGAGGTATTTTTTTGTTCCCAATGGCTGTGACAGGATTTTTGCCTTGATGGTATCGCTGTAGTTCGATTTGATGAAAATGTTATTTGCAACAGGATTATAATCTTTCCCGTTAGCTGATTTGACATACCATTCAGGACTCAGGTTTCCTTCCACTTGCGTATATTTATAAAATGGGATCCAGGATTTCAGCCCTGCCTGGTGCGCCATCATCTCACGTAATTTCAGTTGTGCCATCGGGGAACCTGCTGTCCGTTCAGGAAGGTATTCTCCCAGTTTCTTGTCCAGCGAAAATTTCCCCTGCGACTGCAATTTCATTAACGCTGTGGTGGAAGCGGCAACCTTTGTAATGGAGGCAATATCATACATGTCGTCATTTTCCACACTGCGGTTATTGTACTGGTGGGTTCCGTAATTTTTCCTGAAGAAGATCTTCCCGTCAACAGCAGCTACGACCTGGCAGCCGGGAAAAGCCTTCTCTTTGATGGCGTTTTCAACGATCCTGTCGATTTCTTCCAGTTTTTTCGCATCTACACCCACTTCTTCCGGCTGGGAGAACTTCAGGCGTCCGTTGGATTTTGTTTCCAGTCCCATGCCTGTATGCAGTTCGTGGTTGAGGTTGAATGACAGCTTCCCGCTCATAGGAATCGCGCCGAACAGCATTTGGGCTACCCGGTTCTGAACAAATGGATTGTTTTCATATGCCACAATAACAGAATGAATCCCGGTGAAATCATAGTTTTTGCCCAATGCAAGAGGATTCCCAAAGAAAACAACGGTATTTTCCGTCTTTTTCGTCATCTTTTTAAAAAACGCATCCAGGTTTCCGGGAATCCCGAAGTTGTCTCTGGGACGGACGGTTGTTGCATGGATGGTAATGATCACTTTGTCATACCCGTCTGTTTTCAGATCCGGAATTCCTTTCTCAATATCTTTGAACGAGTAGTTTCTGCGGGAGATTGGAGCGTACTCTCCGGTAACGGCATTGAATTCCTGGGGCTCCGTCCCGATCGACAGGTGCAGTATTTTTTTACTCAGGTCGCCATAAGGGAGATTATCGTTCTCATTTTTCAGCAATGCTGTGCTTTTTTCAAATGTCTGGTAACGTGCCCAGTCCTGCTCACCTTTTGTATACGATTTTCCTTTTACAGGCTTGATAAAGCTTTTTTCTTTCAGCTTCAGGATTTTCAGGCAGCGTTCATTGATCTCCTTTTCGCTGATCTCACCGCTTTCTACTTTCTTTTTGATGGCTTGAACCGCTTCTTTCACATTTTCGGAATAGACCAGTATGTCACACCCGGCTTCAAACGCTTTTACGGCAACTTCCACTTTCCCGTATTTGTCTGAAACGGCTTTCATATTCAGCGCGTCGGAAATCACCAGGCCTTTGAATCCCAGTTTCCCTTTCAGGTAATCTTTGATAATGATCCTGGACAAGCTGCTCGGTGTTCCGCTCGGATCGAGGGCCGGAACGTTCAAATGCCCGACCATGACGGAAGTCGCCCCGGCTTTGATCCCTTCTTTGAACGGGATCCAGTCGCAGTCCATCAGGTCGTCAACAGATTTTGTGATGGTTGGTAAATCGTGGTGAGAATCCTTATCGGTATCTCCATGCCCCGGAAAATGCTTGATGCTCGAGTAAACCCCGCTTGATTCAAATCCTTTGACAAAAGCAGCGACTTGTTTTCCCACCAGGTCAGAGTCTTCGCCGAACGAGCGAAACCCGATCACGGGATTCTCCGGGTTGGAATTTACATCGGCAACCGGGCTGAAATTGAACTGGAACCCCAGCTCAGCGCATTCATAAGCCATCATTTCCGCCAGCTTCTGGGAAAGTGCCAGGTCGTTGGCCGCTCCAATGGTATAGGCATACGGGAAACGGTCTTCACCTTCCATCCGCATGCTCACACCCCACTCGGCATCCAGGGCATAAAACAAAGGGATGCTGGCAGACGCTTTCTGTAGTCTTTCAGCGTATTTCAGGTAATTTTCTTTATTGACGGGAAACCAGATCACACTTCCGATACTGTTGTCTTTTATGATTTTTTCCACTTCCTGCATGTGGGTGTCACCTTTTGAAGGATAAGCGGCTACCATGAAGAACTGCCCGATCTTCTGCCCGAGTGACATTTCCGCCAGCTTTTGGTCTGCCCACGAAGCGGAGGGATTCATTGGCGTTGCTTTTTCCGTGGAGAAAAACGAGAACAGCAACGGGATGCATAACAGCACCCCCAGGAACAGGGAGAAATTAAGACGTTTTTTCATTTTCTTACAGGCTTATTACGACTAAATTAAGCATAGATTGTGCCGGAAACCACCCGTTACATGAAAATTATGAACAAAAGAAGGAAAATAACTTCAGGCAATTATTTGTAGTCGTGTTGACAGCATTACAGCAGATTCAATGAAAGAGAATACCTGCCTAATCTTTTTCCTGGTACCTCATGTACATGAAATGCTCGTATTTTCCTTTAATGAACTCGATCAGTTCCCATTCGGTTGCTGTTCGGAGAAAATCCGGGTCCATATTGAGGAAGTAAATAAAATCATCGAATTCTTCTTCAGTCAGGTTCACAACATCATAGGCAACGTATGTGCGGAGCAGCTCCTTGAGGATCTCACGTTGGGAATCTTTGTATTTCCATTCAGCGATCTTTCGTTTGTTGCGTTCTGTTTTAGAAAAAGCCTGGTAGAGTGCGGTGATCGGGCTTTGAAGTGTTTCGATCCCGGTAACGGTTCTCGTTTCTACCATCACCAGTGCTTCCCGCTCTTCCCGGATCTGTTGCAGTGATTTAATCGGACGGACAACGAATTCCTCAAATTCGTAAGGTTTCCCCACGATCGGGTAATTGACTACAAACCGGCAATCTTCGTCTGCTTTGACCTTTACGTTGATCAGGTCGTACCCTTTTACTGAAATGGTCATGGAATCACCGTCACTCACATACACGGAAAAGCTTCCGTTCGGCTGCCCGAATACACCTTTCCCGGTTGTCCGGTTGACGATCATCATATTGTAAAAAGACTGCTGGCGAAGGGTATCGGTGACCTTTCCCTTGAACAGGACCGTTTCGCATTGTGCCGAAACAAGCGTCGTGAAAAGCAATCCTATGGTGAGTAAAAAGAATCTCATAAACACTATTCAGGTAACAAATAAACAAAAAAGATAGCAAGAATCAATCCAAACAGGTGTTATAATTCGTTAAAAGAAAGGGAAGAGAACGGTTTCTTAACCTATGTTATTTTTTCTTCCGGGCAAAAGCATGATTTTTGTTAAGTTAAAAGATCAAATCAGCAGCAACCAGTACAAATAGATCGATACAGATGGAGAGAAAGCGTTTTTTACAGTCACTGGCAGTTTTACCATTAATAGGAGCAACGATGAAATTAAGCGGGTTAAGCAAAATAGCGGATACATTCGGAACCACAGAGAAAATGCCTGTTCTGTTCCTGGGCCACGGGAGTCCGATGAATGCGATCGAAGAGAATGAATTCGTGGAAGGATTCAGGAGGATCGGGAAAAGCATTCCTCAACCGAACGCGATACTGTGTATTTCTGCGCACTGGGAGACGAAAGGAACGTATGTAACAGCGATGCAGAACCCACCGACTATCCACGATTTCGGAGGATTTCCTCAAGCATTGTTCGACGTGCAGTATCCTGCTCCGGGCAGTCCTGAGCTGGCGCTGGAAACACAGAAGCTGGTCACTTCTACACACGTAGGGCTGACCGACAGCTGGGGACTGGACCACGGGGCCTGGAGCGTGATCAAGCATTTGTACCCGGATGCTTCCGTTCCTGTCATAGAGATGAGCCTGGATCATTATAAGGGAGCTCAGTATCACTACGACCTGTCGAAAGAATTGATTGCACTCCGGAAAAAAGGCGTGCTGATCATCGGAAGTGGAAATATGGTACACAATTTGCGTATGGTTGCCTGGAACCGTTTGTCGGAACCCGAATATGGTTTTGACTGGGCATTGGAAACAGATGCAAAAATGAAGGAATACATTGTAGCTGGAAACCACAAGGCATTGATCGATTTCCGTTCGCAGGGGAAAGGGTTTGATCTGTCCATTCCTACGCCGGAACATTACCTGCCATTGCTTTATACATTAGCGTTGCAGGAAAAGGATGACAAAGTTGAGATCTTTAACAGTAAAGCTGTTGGCGGCTCTCTGACAATGACATCTGTGAAGATCGGGTAATCAAGGAGTGAAAGGAAAAAGTACGGGACTCTGAGATATGATGACGGTTGATAAAGTAAAAATTAGAACGTATAAAAAAGAAAGATGAAAAGAATCAGTTTGTTGGGAATATTGTTGCTGGGAGTGATGATTTCCGGGTGTGGGGCAAAGAAGAACGTGATTGGTGATACCAGCAGGAATGCGCTGGACTGGAGTGGTGTTTATCTGTTTACGGATGAAGCATACAAATTACCGGAGATCCAGCTTTCGCTAAAAGAGAATGGTACTTATCAGCTGGTTGCTTCTGCTGTAGGAGAAGAAGCCAAGAACACATACCTGGAAGGAACATTTGAATGGGATAAAGAGGAAAGAACCATTCTCCTGGATCGGCAGATTCCCGGACTGAATGCTGCTCACCTGGTAGTGGGGGAAAATACGCTGTTCGTGCTGACCGGGAAGAAAGACCAGCCATTGGATGAGCTTTCAAAATTTCACAAGGTTCAGACAGATCCTGGTTTGGTTGAAAAATACTGGAAACTGGTTTCCATAGATGACCGGAAGGTTACCCAGGATGACTTTTTCGGGAAAGAGCCGCACATGATCTTTAAATCCGAGTTCAGCCGTGTCAACGGAAATGACGGATGCAACGGGTTTGGCGGAATCTACAAACTGGAAGGAAACAGCATTTCTTTTGACAAGGTATTTTCGACAATGATGGCTTGCCCCGATTCATTCGTTTTCAATGAATTCATGAAAGTTATCAATGATAAGGAGCTGACTTATGAAGTAAAAGGAGAAGAAAAGCTGACCATCCGGTCAAAGACATCCACATTGTATTTTGAAGCAGTTTACCTGAGGTAGTACTGCTTATCGCAGGGAAAGAAAAAGGGGAACACTAATTATTTGTTCCCCTTCTTTTTAGAATGATTTTTGCTGTGTTACTTCATCCATTTCAGGTTTTGTGCATACAGCAGTATAAAGACCGCACTGATGACCAGGCTGAAGATCACGATCGTGTTGGAGAACATTGAGGGTGAAACGAACAGGTAAACCTGCACCGCGGCCAGAAAGCTGTAGATGATATAGGTATGAAAACCTAATTTACGTCCTGTGAACATCAGAAAGACTCCTGCGACACCAATCAGCAGGATAAAAATTCCACTGAGAACACTTAGGGAATGGTTTGCATTTGTCGCTTCGATCATTTCCATTGCACCACGGATAAATTCTTCCAGCCATCCCAGTCCTTCCTGTCCCCGGATCTCGTTCAATCCTTTTGTCATCTCTACTTTTGACGCTTCCAGGTCTTCTGCGTTCATAGGCCCGCTGACCAGGGAAGCGATATTGCTGAGCAATGACCACCCGATATTGAGAAAGCTTAGTATGGCAAGCACTAACAGCATTGTCGGCCTGTTTTCTTTTGGATGTTCCCGTTGTTCGTTTTCTAAAATTTCATTCATTTTATTGTAGTATTAATCGTTTAACAAATTGTTTGCTGATCTCCATCATTGGGTGAAAGTACACGTCAGTCGAGACGAAAGGTACAACTTTTCTGTAAGCTGCATGTAATTTTTCAATGATTTCAGAACTTTTTAATGGCCGTCTGAATTCCAGTGCCTGGGCTGCATTCATCAGTTCTATCCCCTGGATGGAATAGCAGTTTTCGATCACCCGGTACAATTTGGTAGCGGCATTCGCTCCCATTGAAACGTGGTCTTCCTGCCCGTTGGATGAATCGATCGTATCAACGCTCGCGGGAGTGCACAGCTGCTTGTTCTGACTTACAATGGACGCGCAGGTATACTGAGGGATCATAAACCCGGAGTTCAGACCCGGATTTGCGACCAGAAATGCAGGCAGTCCCCTTGTTCCGGAGATTAACTTATAAATCCTTCTTTCAGAGATGCTTCCCATTTCTGCCAGGGCAATTGCCAGGAAGTCCATAATCAAAGCGAGCGGCTGCCCGTGGAAATTTCCGGCTGAAACCACATCGTCGTCTTCAGGGAAAACGGTTGGATTGTCGGTTACGGCATTGATCTCACGTTCTACAATTTTTGCACAATGTTTGAACGTGTCGAGCGATGCTCCGTGTACCTGCGGGATGCAGCGGAATGAATACGGATCCTGGACATGCTCTTTGCGGCGTTTTATGATTTCACTTCCATGCAGGATCTTCCTGAACTGTTCAGCTGTTTCTGTCTGCCCTTTCTGGTTTCGGATCTCGTTTACATTGGCCTGGAACGGGTTCGCTCTTCCGTCATATCCTTCCAGGGACATGGCGCCGATGAGGTTGAACTGGTTCCACAATTTGAAGCTGTGCGCTACCGCATACGAAGCATACGCGCTCATAAACTGCGTTCCGTTCAGCAGAGCCAGCCCTTCTTTGGACTGAAGAACGATCGGCTCCAGGTTCAGTTCTTTGTAAACTTCTCCGGTCGGACGGATGGCCCCGTTATAAAATACGTCACCTTCTCCCAGCAGTGGCAGGCAAAGATGCGCCAGGGGAGCCAGGTCTCCCGATGCTCCCAGGCTTCCCTGCTGGAAAACCACCGGGAAGATATTGTTGTTGAAAAAATAGATCAGCCGTTCTACGGTTTGTACCTGTACTCCGGACTTTCCGTGGGAGAGCCCCAGGATTTTCAGAAGAAGCATCCTTTTTACAATCTCCAGCGGAACCAATTCGCCCATTCCGCAGGCATGGGAACGCACCAGGTTGGATTGTAATGTGGACAGGTCTTCCGATGAGATCGCAGTATTGCACAGCGAACCGAAACCTGTGTTCACACCATAGATCAGGTCAGAGGAATCGCCCACCTTTTTATCGAGAAAATCCCGGCATTTCTGAATCTCTGCTTTTGTTTTATCGTCTAGTTCGAGTTGGGTAGGGGTATTCAGGATCGCGTCTATCTCTTCAAGGCGCAACCATTTCCGATCAATAGTAACTGTTTTCATCAATGGGTTAATTTATTGATTAATTCCTCAACCGTATGGCTGGTTTGTTCTCCCGTTTCCATGTGCCTGAGGGTGATTTTATTGCTGGCCATTTCCGATTCTCCGATCAATGCAGTGTATTCCGCACGGATATCATTGGCATATTTCATCTGCTTCTGCAGTTTCGCTGCTGATGGGTACACATCACAGGTAATGTTCCCGGTTCTTAACCGGTGGGCGATCTGCAGGCAAAACGCCTGTTCTGCTTCCCCGAAATTGATGAACAGTATCTTCACCCCCTTCGTCAGCGAAGCAGGGAACAGGTTCAATTCATTCATCACGTCGTAAATACGGTCAGCGCCAAAGGAGATTCCTACTCCCGATATTCCTTTCATACCGAAAAGACCCGTCAGGTCATCGTAACGGCCGCCTCCGCAGATGCTTCCCATCTGGACACCATTTGCTTTTACTTCAAAGATAGCGCCTGTGTAGTAATTCAGCCCACGGGCGAGCGTAACGTCAAACTCCAGCTTTGCACGCTGTAAAGTCAGGTTGCCTGCCTGTTTCAATACGTATTCCAGCTCGCTGATTCCTTGCAGCCCGGTTTCACTGGAAGCAAGGTATGCCTTCATCTGGGAAAGCAGATCCTCGTTGGAACCTTTCATTTCGAAGAGGGGCCTGATCTTCTCAATGGCATCAGCGGAAATGTTCTTTTCTTCCAGTTCTTTAATCACGCCGTCGACACCGATTTTATCCAGCTTATCGATCGCTACGGTGATGGTAACTATTTTATCCGTCTCCCCGCACACTTCCGCTATCCCGGACAGTATTTTCCTGTTGTTGATCTTTATGGTGAAATCAGGCAGCCCGAGGTTGGTCAGTACTTCATCGAACATTAGAACAAAATCTACTTCGTAGATCAGGGAGTCGCTCCCCACAACATCGGCATCGCATTGGAAAAATTCCTGGTAGCGCCCGTGCTGGGGACGATCTGCCCGCCAGACAGGCTGGATCTGGTAACGTTTGAACGGAAAAGATAATTCATTCTGGTGCTGTACGACAAAACGGGCAAAGGGAACAGTCAGGTCATACCGCAGTGCTTTTTCTGCCAGTGAGTTTGCGAAGCGTGCAAGGTTGTCATTTTCCAACGCCTGTATATCGGCCTTTTTCATTTTTTCCCCTGAATTGAGGATCCGGAAAATCAAACGGTCGCCTTCTTCGCCGTATTTTCCCAGCAAAGTGGTGGATAATTCGAATGAAGGTGTTTCTATGGGGGCAAATCCGTATTTGTTGTATACCGCTCTGATCGTGTCGAAAATATACGTGCGCCGTGCGACCTCAAACGGTAAAAAATCTCTTGTACCTTTAGGTATGGATGGTTTTTGTGCCATTTTCTGAAAATTTTGACAAAACTACAAAAAAGAAGGAAGATAGCTCTTTCCATCTATGAAAAGGTGTGAAAAACAAAAGGTCAGCCATTGCCGGCTGACCTTTCTTTTTTTGGTAGCGAGACCGAGAGTTGAACTCGGGACCTCAGGGTTATGAATCCTGCGCTCTAACCAACTGAGCTATCTCGCCAAAATTCATTGCGGGTGCAAAAGTAGGCAATCTTTTCTTTTTTGCAAAACAAATTGATTTTATTTTTTCAGAATCTCCCATTTCACTTTCCTGGCATGTTGTCTTTTTTCAAAAATAAGAGTAGCTTTGGAACGAATAAACAGTCATTAAATGCAGCACGAACCCATCCGTTATTCTTTCGTCGTTCCCGTCTTTAACCGCCCGAATGAGGTCCAGGAGCTGCTGGAAAGCCTGGTTGCCCAGACAAAAAAAGAATTTGAGGTGGTGATCGTGGAAGATGGTTCTGTCCGGAAGAGTGATGAGGTTGTCCATGCGTTTTCGGACCGGCTGAACATCAGTTATTATTTCAAGCCTAATTCCGGCCCTGGTGATTCCAGGAATTTCGGGATGAGGCAGGCAAAAGGAAATTATTTCCTGATCCTGGATTCAGACTGTATTCTCCCCCCGGGATATATGGAAGAAGTGGAGAAATCACTTCAGAAGGAATACATTGATTGCTTCGGAGGTGTTGATGCGGCGCTTGATTCGTTTTCAAATGTTCAGAAAGCCATCAATTTCGCGATGACGTCATTTCTTACGACAGGAGGAGTGAGAGGGGCATCGGAGAAATTAGGGAAATTCCAGCCGCGCAGCTTTAATATGGGAATCTCAAAAAAAGCATTTGAGGCATCCGGTGGATTTTCGGAGATACATCCCGGAGAAGACCCTGATTTATCGATCCGTTTGTGGAAAATGGGCTTTGACACTCGTTTGTTCCGGAATGTCTATGTGTACCACAAGCGCAGGATCGACTGGGATAAATTTTATACGCAGGTACATAAATTCGGACTGGTCCGCCCGATCCTTGATAAATGGCACCCGGAATACGCAAAGCTGACCTATTTTTTTCCCGCGGTCTTTCTGGTGGGGTTTATTTTCGCGCTGACAGCTTTGGTTCTGGGATTTCCTTACTTATTTGAACTGTACATCCTGTATTTTGTCCTTTGCCTGGTGGTGAGTGCTGTTCAGAATAAAAGCTTTTATATCGGCCTGCTCGCTGTGTGGGCGGTTGCCATCCAGTTTTACGGGTATGGAACGGGTTTCCTTACATCTTTCTGGACAGTCCGGGTTAAAAATAAGGATCCCCGCAAAGCTTTCCCAAAACTGTTTTTTAGCAAAAAATAACGCATTTATTCCCGGATATACCTGATAAGATTGTATTTTTGGAGCTATATATCATCAACAATGAAACATTTCATTCTGTCAATCACTTTTCTTAGTTGTTCTTTAATGGGGTTGTCCCAGCGAAATATGGCAGATTCCATTGTTCCGACACCACTGTTCGGTGTTCAGTATGGAGGAACATGGAGCGGAGGAGACCTGAAAGAGCGTTTCGGCTACTTTAACCACGTCGGAATCGCGGGAGGGTATAAATTTCAAAATAACTGGTATGCGGGAATCGCCGGGGATTTTATGTTTGGAAACGACATTAATCTGACGCATTATGATTTGTTTCATCACCTGATGGACAGCAAAGGAAATATAACCGATCAAAATGGGGATATTGCGACGATCCTTACTTTTTCGAGAGGATTTCATGTAAACCTGGAGGGAGGAAAGGTATTCAACAAGCTGGGACACAATAAGAATTCGGGACTGTTCATAAAGATCGGGGCGGGCTTTTTGAATCACCGCATCCGGATCGAATCGAATGACCATGTTGTGCCACTGCTGGAAAAAGAGTACCGGAAAGGGTATGACCGCCTGACGACCGGGTTTAATACAAGCCAGTTTATCGGTTATTTGTTTATGGCCGACAACAATTTTCTCAATTTTTATGCAGGATTCTACATACAGGAAGGATTTACCAGGAACCGGCGGACAATTTTCTGGGATCAGCCGGATGTGCCTGTCCCTGCAAATCTGCGCTTTGATCTTATGTACGGATTTAAGGTCGGCTGGCTAATTCCTGTGTACAGGCGTGCTCCGAAAGATTATTATTTCAATTAATGAGATTTCTTTACGAAACCGGGATTCGGATGTATGCCCTGATCTTAAGGATCGCATCACCTTTTCATGCCAAAGCAAAAGACTGGGTGGAAGGGAGGAGACATCTTTGGAATGCTTTACCTGATGTATCGGGAAAGGAAGTATTCTGGTTTCACTGTGCTTCCCTGGGAGAATTCGACCAGGGGCTTCCTGTGATGAACCTGCTTCGGGAAAGGGATCCGGACGCGTTCATCCTGGTCACGTTCTTTTCTCCGTCGGGATACAATCACTATCAAAAGCGGAAAAACCCGGTTGATTTCGCCTGTTACATTCCTTTGGACACAAAAAAAAATGCAGCACGCTTTGTCAGCCATTTTCAGCCCAAGGCAGCATTTTTCATAAAGTATGAATTTTGGGGAAACCACATCGCCGGGCTGAAGAGCTCGGGAGCGAGACTGTATTCCGTCAGCACTTCATTACGTGCATCCCAGCATTACTTTAAGTGGTACGGGCGTTATTTCAGGAATATCCTGCGGCAGTTCGACCATTTTTTTGCCCAGAATCAATCCACGATGGATTTGCTCAAGTCGATAGGCATTGATAACGTCCTTCTCACGGGAGATACCCGCTTTGACAGGGTGATCGAAAATAAAAGAGCGCTGGTAAAAAATGAACGGATCCTGGATTTTATCGGGGAAAGTAAATCTGTTTTCATCGCCGGCAGCTCCTGGCCGAAAGATGAAGAAATCCTTTCGGAATTGATTCAAAGCGACAGGTTTGAAAAGTACATCATCGCACCTCATAATGTAGAGAAGGCACACATCGATGCGTTGATCGATCGCCTGAAAATGAGCGTTACCCGTTATTCGGAAGAAGGAGCGATAAATTCCCATGTACTTGTAATTGATACAATCGGTCAGCTGGCATCTGCTTATTCGTATGCTTCGATCGCGTATGTCGGGGGAGGGTTTTCAGGCAACCTGCACAACATACTGGAGCCGGCGGTATTCGGGCTTCCCGTTATTTTCGGTCCGAAGTTCAGCCGTTTTCCGGAGGCTCAATCCTTTATCGGCGAGGGAATCGGCTTTTCTGTTTCCACTGCTTCCGAATTGATGGCAACAATCGATGCATTGTTAGCTGACCGGGAAGCTGTCTCCCTGAAAAGTACCAGGTTTGTAGAACAGAATCAGGGCGCTTCGGAGAAGATCATCCGTTTTGTTTTCGGGTAATTGGAGAGATAGTGTCATATCGCAATATTGCGATATGACGATCTGGCTATTGTTCCACCATCTTTTTTTCCCCATCCATTTCTACCACCCGATACCGTGGTCTGACCGGGATCCCTGCCATTTCGGAATATACTTTTACAAACTTCGCTCCCAGGAACAGGATCTGTCCGGTGTAGAAAATCCACGCGAGTACAACGAATATAGAGCCTACAACACCGCCATCTGCCGCAAAGAACAAGTTGGATAAGTAAAATTTAATGAGCACCTGTCCCAGATACACCAGCAAAGAAGTGATGAAAGCGCCGAACATTGCTGCTTTCCACCGTACTTTCGCCTCATGCACGTATTTGAACATCAGCGTGAATACCAGGAAATTGGTTGCGATGCTGGCAAAATGAGCCAGTCCGTTGTTAAACAGGAACTGAAGTGTCGGGTTGCTGATCATATCCTGCCCGATGGAGATCAGCACTGTCTGGGATAGGTACACCAGAATAACGATCACACCGAACCCGCCGATAAACGCAATGGCAAGCAACCGGCTCAGGACAGTCCGCAGAATCATCTTTTTTACAGGTACACTGACCGGCTCAATATCCAGAAAGTCATTGATGCTTTTCTGCAAGGTGACCACAAAAGCAGAACTTGAAAAAAGCAGGGTGACGATCCCGACGATCTCCATCACCGGGTTTCTTTTTTCCACATCATACGATTTTAAGAAATCCATGATCCCTGATACGTCCTGCATTCCTACCTGCTCATGGAGAAGATAGGAGACCAGCTCCTGCACGGTATCATTCCCCAGGAACCGCCCGAAAAAGTAAACCCCCAGGTAGATCATCGGAATCAGTGAAAATATGGTGTAATAAGCCAGCGCTGCTGCATGGCGGAAAGCTGATTCTGAAAAATACTCAACAAAGGTGGTTTTCACCAGCTGCCACATTTCCCGCAAGGTAAGCTTTTTTCCTTTTTCCTTATTTTTTGACGATTTTGATTCCGTTGACATAACTCAAAGGTTCTTTGTGTAATAATACAATTTTTTTAGTTTGATCTGTGAAAAACTCATTCAAATAGTAGCTTCCCATAAAAATCGAACGAAGATAGCTGACGGCCAGTCCGGGATTGGGACCCTCGTCAACCTGGTATTCATCCGGCCTGAAATAAACCGTTTTGCCTTCTTGCTTTACCCGGTTGATGATCCCGAACATCCGCGCTTCGGAAACAGACCTGTACCGGTAATAAAAATCGGATGGTTTTGCAAACCGGTTGATTGTTCCGTCTTTCAGTAAAGCGATTTTATCTGTCAGGCTCAACAGTTCCTCATTACTGTGAGAAACGATGATGATACTCATATTTCTCACTTTTTTTAATTCCGACAGGTAGCTGATCAGCCTGATCCTGAGCTGGGAGTCGAGGTGCACAAAGGGTTCGTCCAGCAGCAGAATTTTTGGTTCGAGGGCCAGTGCCCGGGCGATTGCGAGCCGCTGCTGTTCTCCTCCGGATAAGGTATGCGCTTTTTGCGTCCTCACCGGGGAAAGCTCCATTAAGTCAAGAAGCTCTTCTGTAAACTGCTGTTGAACAGGTTTTGTAAGGTGAAGGATCTTTCCTCTGATGTTTTCTTCTGCAGTCTGGTAAATGTCAAGGGAAAAATCCTGGTTGACAAGCTGGATCTCAGGATGACCGGGAATTAGCTTCATCGACGGGCCCGCGATCCGTTTTCCTTCCAGGAAGACTTTTCCTTCGGTGGCATCGGCCAATCCGGCGACGATTTTAAGCAGGCTCGTTTTTCCTGCACCGCTTTGCCCTGCTATTCCGATGATCTCACCTTGTCCGACGGACATGGAAACTCCTTTTAGCACGGGCTGCCGGTTGTAAGAAAGGTGGATGTTTTCGATGGATAGCATTCCGGTTTCAGAAGATGATCAATTCTTTTGGAAATTCCTTGGATGCAATATAAATTCCCGGTATCGGGTTGGCATACGCTTCGTAGTCGCGGATAAAGATTTTCAGGAAAATGTTTTCTCCTTCCTGTTTTTGCTCAAATGAGTCCAGGATGCTTTCAGAGCACCCGATAAAGGTGGACGGCTGTCCCTCTGACTGAATTTCGAACAGAAACATATCTTTCACTTCGTGATGAAAAGGTTCCCCCGAAGGAAGTTCCCCTTGCAAGGGAAAAGAAACCTTTCGGTGTTCCGTTACCTTACTCACCGGAGATGTGATCTTCATTTCGTCTTCCCAGTCATACAAACGGTTATTCGCGGAAGGTTTTCCACCAAAGTTGGCATCTGCATGTTCCTGGGAAAAATGCTCATTGAGCATATATACATTGATCGTACAATTCATGAAACAAAAGTAATAATACTTTATATTTAAATGACGGAATGTGTATTTTCCCTTAGTTCTTTACGATCTTTAAGGTTGTTTCGCCACAGTTGAGGAAATAGATACCTGCTGTCAGCCTGGTTCCGTCAATTTCGGTGAAAGAGCTGTTGAAAACACCATGTTCTATGATTCTTCCATTGATGTCCGTAACCTGGTATTCTGAGCCTGCAACAGCATTTTCGACGTTTATTTTATTTGAGAAAGGATTCGGGAAAACGGATAGTTTCTTTACCTGTTCATTCTTTTCAACGGAGACAGTACTTTGATTCGTGATATAAAAGTGATCGAAACCGGCTTCCACGATGTTCCAGTCAGGATCAAAATCAGAAGTTTCTACCCGGATCTGCATGGATGAGGTGACCGGCATAAAATCAAGGATACGGATGGATGCATGTTCCCAATTGTCCATATAAGTCCGGGCTTTCAGTACGTCCACTTGTTTTGACTGTGAACCGTTCATAATGAAAATACTTAGCGAATCAATGGCAGGGCTGTCTCCGTATCGGGTATAAAACCATTTGAAATAATTGATGTGCGGATCGGTGTAGCCGGTCAGGTCCATAACCGGAGAGAACAGCTTGACATCTCCCGCTGCGACTTCATCCACCGTAAAGTTAAAATCATGTGTATTTCCTGTAACATACGCATATTTCCCACAATCCCAGGGAGCGTCTCTGTCCGGGTTGGCAGTTTCCTGTGTGCCGAATGGGATTGCTCTTGTCCATAAGCCGCTCAAGGCACTTCCGGTAGCAAACCAGCCATAATCGAATGAGAAGTCATCGTAGTAGCCCTTTTCCAGGTAAACAGTTAAAGTACCTGTGGACTGATCCAGTTCTTCATCAAAGCAGGTGGAAATGTATCCCCATTTTCCAACTGTTATGGTGTACAGGCTTTCATAATAAAGTGTCATGTCTTCTTCGCCGATCCCGTTCGTGATTCCCTCATGTGCCAGGAATTCATTTTCAACGCGGATCAACGCATTGGGAATAGTGGTATTGGTTTCTTCATCGATCACAGTTATTACCAGGTTGTATGGAGGAATGGGGGTAAGCTGTACATCGTGGGTGGTAATTATTCCATTCTGCAACAGGATCTGATCTGTAGCCGGGTAGTAGCCTACTTTGTTATAGGTCACTGAAACGTTTCCTCCGTTCGCATTTCCGGTGGCATAAAACCCGTTGCTGTTCGTATGATTTTCATGAGTCCAGTTCTCGATGGTAATGAGGACGTTATTAATTGGCAACCCTGTGGAAATATCCGTTACGGTCCCTTCAAGATAGGCTGCCTGCTGGTAGTTGGCCCCCAGAACGAAAAGCCCGTATTCCCTGTCGGTTGCCAGGATATTCCCGGAAGGAAGGTATGGATATGCTCCCCAGCATCCGTCGAAGCCACTGGTCTGGTAAGGGTAGGTGTCGTAGCGCCCTACTTCGATCATATTGTACGGGTGGGTAACATCGTGAATGGTAACGCCATCCGCATAATAGCTTGTTACAATAAAGTTATTGATAAAATGTGTATTGTGTGGCACGACGTTCGTACCTGGTGAACTCTGGATCCTGTCCAGCTCAACGATACTTGAAAGGTTGCTGATATCGTAAGATGCTACATAGGCACCGGACACTTCATCTGTCGTAAATACAGTATTCCCATCCGGGGTAGGCCAGATGTTGTGAGTGAAAGTTGATGGGGTGCTTTTAGTGGCCAGCAAGACGGGGTTCGATTTATCGGATACATCTACAATACTGAAAAAGCCGTTGTAGATATGTGCCAGGTACATCGTATCGTTCTGAACGAAACCGTCGTGGCAGTACCAGTTGTTAAATGCTCCGACAATCGTCGGGTTCATCGGGTCTGTGTGAATATCTAAAATCTGCACACCTCCGATCCCGATATTGGAACCGAAGAGGTAGCAGTATCCGGCGTCTGCAAAAACGGTATGTGCCCGTGTTATATTTGTCGTTCCGTTTCCCATGTAGTAATTGACTGTTAGTGCTGTGGAATGAGGCAAAGGGGAGAGGTCTATAATGAGCAATCCGTCGTTGGCTTCCGTGCTGATGTAGGCATAATCTCCCCATGTCACCAGGTCTCTCCAGATGTTCTCCGTTCCCGGTTCCCAGAATATTTCAACCGGGTTTTCCGGGTCTGTGACATCCACAATGGACGTCCCTTTGGTTGTCCCCACGAGCGCATATTCGTTCCCTTCTTCATCAACATATCCCCAGATGTCGTTCAGCTGCGCATTGTGCAAGGCCTGGTAGTTTACATTGGAAAGCAGGTTCATATTGAACTGGGACATGATACTGGTGGTGGAAAGGATAATTGATAAAAGGAGTAAGTACTTCATTGATGCATAGTATTTATGAAAGTAAAGATAATCAATTAAATTTATTTCAATACGATCGAATTTTACCAATCGGTCAGATTTAATTTATTAATTTTGATGCTTGTTACTACAGACTATGGGATTTTTAAAGGCAACTGTTTAAAGCAATCTGCGTTATTTTTAATAAGTGATTGTCTGAACAAAATAAAAAACCACGGTTGAAAATACTGGACTAAACAATATCGTATGAAACAAATACTACTTCTGCTTTTCATCTTTTCGTTTTCTTTTTCCTTCGGTCAGGGTGAAGCAAATATCTGGTACTTCGGCGCTCAGGCGGGGCTGGACTTTAATTTTTCTCCTCCTGTACCATTGACAAACGGCGTGCTGTCCACTTCTGAAGGATGTGCCACGATTTCCGACGCGTCCGGGAATTTATTGTTTTACACGGATGGCAGCAGTGTCTGGACCAGGAATCATGTCCTGATGCCCAACGGAACGGGGTTAATGGGGAACAATTCGTCTGCACAGTCAGCGGTAGTTATTCCCAAGCCGGGAAGCACAACCAATTATTATGTGATTACGGTTCCCGAAGCAGGAGCTGTCGGGATGCGCTATTCTGAGATAGATATGACATTGAACGGAGGGTTGGGAGATATCCTTCCGGGGAATAAAAATACGCTTTTGTTTGCACCCTCTTCCGAAAAAGTGACTGCTGTAAAGCATTCAAATGGAGTGTACTACTGGATCGTTGGGAGGGGAAATTCCACCAGCAAACTGTATTATTCATTTCTGATCGACTGCGACGGCATCAACCTTACGCCGGTGATATCAAACGTAGGGATTACCAATGGGGAGAACTGGGGTTACCTGGTGGCCTCGCCGGACGGTACGAAGCTGGCATCCGCGAGCAGTGGATCGGGCGTTGAAATCACTGATTTTGATGCTGCTACCGGTGTTGTTTCAAACACGATACACCTCGGTTCCCTGGATTACTCGGGAGCTACTGGAGGGAATTATGGGGTGGCCTTTTCACCGAACAGCAACGTGCTGTATGCTTCAAGCATTCACAGCTGGGCATTGGTTCAGTGGGATGTGACTGCTGCCAACATACCAGCTACCCGGACCTTAATCGGGTACACTGCAGGGACGGGAGCGAACCGCCCCTCATACAGAGGGGGAGCATTGCAATTGGCCAGTGACGGAAAGATCTATGTTGCGGAAACAGGTCTGAGTTCTGTTGGGGTGATCAACGATCCGAATGTATTGGGAACAGGGTGTAATTTCGTTACTTCCCAGGTAGGCTTGGGCGGACGCATCTGCAGGCTTGGGTTGCCGCCGTTCTTAACCTCTTTCTTTGTAAACGATTCAGACATTACCTACACCAATGACTGTGTAAGCGATTCCATCCAGTTCAGCATTTTAGGTGCATCCAGCCTGGATTCGGTAAGGTGGAATTTCGGAGATCCTGCTTCTTCCTCTAATGAGAGCACGCTCTTTGATCCCTTGCATAAGTTTTCGGCACCGGGAAATTACACCGTCACTATGATCCGTTACATTGCATGTATCGAAGATACTATCACCAGGGATATCACAATACATGATTACAAACGCTATACGAAAAACATCAGCCTTTGCTTTGGTGAATCCTATGTGCTTCCCGGAGGAAGTGTTACCAGCACGACAGGCACTTATATCGATACGCTGTCAACCACTTCGTTTCCTGCTTGTGACAGTATTGTAACAACAATCATTACAGCTCCTGCGTTGTCGTTTAACCTGTCAGATGATACTTCGGTCTGTATCGGGAATAACGTCCAGTTAAATGCGGAAGGAGGTATTGAATACGAGTGGGACCCGCATCCGAGCCTGAGTGCAACGAACATTCCCGACCCGGTTGCTACACCGGTTAATACCACTACCTATGTAGTGAGAACCAAAATGCAGGTGGGGAATAACCTGATCGAAAACGGAGATTTCGAGGCAGGAAATACCGGGTTCGCTTCTGATTATATCTACAGCTCACCCAATCCCCTTAATCCTCCCGGTCATTATACCGTTGCGCCGGGGATAACCAACGGCTGGTGGCCGAGCACTTGCGGAGATCATACAACCGGAAACGGAAATGCCTTGATCGCTGATGGCGCGAATGGTTCCAACGGGGTTCCGGCAGGAGCGAACTACTGGTGCCAGACAGTTACGATAGAACCAAATACAGAGTACGCTTTTTCACTGTGGCTAACGAATGCGAATACGTCCGGTGCTACATCTACATTGGGCTTCTTTATAAATGGAAGCCAGATAGGAACACCTCAGAACACCCCATTGTCCTCTTGCGAATGGAACCAGTTTTATGTGGTCTGGAATTCAGGGAGCAATACCTCGGCTACACTCTGCCTGTCTGAAACTACAGGTGGACAGCCGGGAAATGACTTTGCGGTAGACGACCTCTCTTTTTATAAATTGTGTGAAGTGGTTGATAGCGTAGTGGTTACCGTGAGCGACCCTCAATCCGCCATAACTTCGCAAACGGATGTTTCCTGCTATGGTGGAAGTGACGGAGAAGCGGAGGTAAGCGCTTCCGGAGGGGTCGGATCTTACACCTATTCCTGGAATACTGTTCCTGCACAAACAACCGCAGAAGCAACCGGTTTATCCGCCAATACATATACTGTCACTGTTACAGACTCCATCGGATGTACAGCACCAGTATCATCTGTGACGATTACTGAACCGGAAGAACTGCAGGCATCGATTGTTAGCCAGGAAAATGTAAGTTGTAACGGAGCAGGAGACGGAACGGCGGAAGTAGAGGCAATCGGGGGTACTCAGCCTTATACATACAGCTGGAATACTTCACCTGTACAAACAGCCGCCATTGCGACAGGCCTGGATATCGGTTCTCATACGGTGACAGTGACGGACAGTAATCATTGTACAGTCACCGCTACGGTTGTGATCACCGAGCCGGCAGTACTTACACTGTCCATCGTTAGCCAGGAAAATGTAACCTGTAAGGGAGATGACGACGGATCCGCTGAAGTGGAAGCAGCAGGAGGTACGCAGCCTTATTCCTATAGCTGGAATTCGACTCCTGTGCAGACAACGGGAACAGCAGTCAATTTACCTGCCGGATCCTACGTTGTGACCGTTACAGATTCGAATGATTGTGAGTATGAGCTGGATGTGATCATTACAGAGCCTGATTCGCTGATTTTGGAATTGACAGCCGGACAAACGCTTGTCTGCCCGGATGAACCGACTTCTCTTACAGCTGCTGCAACAGGTGGAACAGCGCCGTACAATCTGAGCTGGAACCAGGGGCTTCCGGCGAACCAGTGGGCTCATACGGTTTCTTCTTCTTCCACAACAGTTTATTCTGCAACGGTTACCGATGCACATCAATGTACACATGCTGCCGATATCACGATCAACATCGTTGATCTTCCCGTTGTTGACTTCCAGGGGACCAACCTTATCGGGTGTATTCCGCTGGATGTAACACTTGAGAATTTATCAACAGGCAATGTTTCTACCTGTGAATGGACATTTGGCGATGGTACGGTGCTGCAGGGATGTGGAACTGTTCCGGCCACCGTTACAACCTTGGGCTGCCAGGATGTTACCCTGACCGTATATACGGCAGAAGGATGCCCGAATAGCCTGACTGCTTCAAATTTTATATGTACAGAACCTGCTCCTGTCGCAAATTTCACAGCGAACCAGGAAACAGTTTCAACAATAAATACACGTGTGGTATTCAGCAATCATTCGCAGCACGCGACGGATTACCAGTGGGATTTCGGAGACCAGTATGGTTATTCTCTGGCAGAGAACCCGGTCTATGTATACGATGATGAATCCCCGGGAACGTATGAGGTAATGCTGGTCGCATCCAACCAGATCGGGTGCAGAGACACATCTTATGTTGTGATTAAGATCCACGAAGAAGAATTGTTCTTTGTTCCGAATACATTTACGCCGGACGGGGACCAGTTCAATCAAACGTTCAAGCCTGTGATCGCTTCCGGGTATGACGTCTATAATTACAGGCTGACAATATACAACAGGTGGGGAGAGTGCATCTTCGAATCCAGGGACCCGGAAACAGGATGGGATGGAGTGTCTTTCTTAACCGGAATACTTGCCCAGGAGGGAACGTATACGTGGAAAATAGAATTGAAAACAACAAGGAACGACGACCGGAAGGTGGCTGTCGGAAATGTCAACCTGATCCGGTAGTCATGTTGTGGATTGACAGCTGAAAGAACCGTCGCTGTCTGTTCCTGAACCTGCTTGTCTGAGGCCTTGATTGAAAAAATCAAAGGCTTGCCGGAGAATTGTAAATTTTAGGTTTTTATTCCTGGAAAACATGGCTGTTTATCCTTTTACAATGCTTATTTTTGCGACGAAACTAAAAAGTTAAGCATATGAATAAGCTGGTTAGGGAGTTTTTCTCCATGAGAATGATGGCGTTGGGGTTGATTATCTTTTTATTTGCAATAGCAGTAGCAACTTTTTTAGAATCCATTTACGATATTCAAACGGCAAAACTGATGATCTACAATGCAGTATGGTTTGAATTGTTGCTGGTATACCTTGGAATCAGTCTGATCGTCAATATATTCAGGTATAATATGTGGAAACGCGAGAAGATCGCAATGCTGATGTTTCACCTGTCGTTTATCATTATTCTTCTAGGAGCAGGAATTACCCGCCATTTCGGTTACGAGGGCGTTATGAAATTACCGGAACCGGATCCGCAGACAGGAATCCTGCGTCCGGTAGACCATATTTATTCCGCTGACCCACGGCTGAAAATCTTCATCGAAAATAAATACGTAGAAGAAACAATGTTTTTGTCCGAAGTGGTAAAAACACGCTTTAATGTGGATTTTAATTTTCCGGAAAAGAGTAAAAAGATCAATGTTGAACTGATCGGTTTTCAGTCAAAACATGTGGACAGCCTGATTGTTAACGATACGATCTCTGACTATGTTTTAACGATCGTAACGGGCGGAAATACTCCGAATTACCTGGCGGAGGGAGATTTTATGATGATCGGCAGCGTTCCGCTTTCTTTTGAGAAAAAGGATCTGATGCCGGGAGGGGTCGAATTGTACCGGATCAATGGAAAAATGATGATGAAAACGGGGATTCCGATGCGTTATCTGCCGATGGCTGAAATGCAGAAAATCCGTATGACCGGTATGGATGTTCCGGATTCCATGTATGTAAATGTACCAGTCGATACGCTTGTTCCTTTCAATGTTACAACACTTTACTACGTAAACGAAGAATCCTTTGTGTTCAAGGAAATTGTAAATCATGCCCGTGTCATGCGTGTGCCGTCCGGGAGGAAAGATGTCGGAGAAGATTACATAACGCTGAAAATTACAGACGGAAAAGATGTAAAAATTGTTTCAGTAGCAGGGGGACATGGTGTGATTGCAACCGAAGAGCGTTTTACCTTTAACGGACTGCTGTATAGTATTCAATACGGATCGGTTCCCATTCGTCTTCCTTTCTCTGTTGCCTGTAATGAATTTACGCTGCACAAATACCCGGGATCGGATGCTCCTTCTTCGTACGAAAGCGTCGTTACGGTCATGGACAATAAAAACAATGTAGAGAAAACGCGAAAGATATTTATGAATAACGTAATGGACTACAACGGATTTCGTTTTTTTCAGTCTTCCTATTTCCCGGATGAGACAGGGACAATCCTGAGTGTTAATTATGACTGGTGGGGAACGATGATCACCTATATCGGTTACCTGATGATGTCCGTCGGTATGTTGCTGTCACTTTTCGCACCTGTCGGGAGGTTTAAAGAACTGAGCGGAAAATTAAAGAAGATCAGCGACAAGCGTGCAAAGGCCGGGTTGATCACAGCATTACTGATGTTCAGCTATGGTACCATTTCGTATGCACAGGACCAGGATTACCATGTGCATGAAGATGGGACGATCCACTACGGCAGCCACGATCATGAAGAGCAACACAACCACAATCATACACACGATCATGATCACAGCCATTCACATGATCAGCACAATCATACGCATGAAACCGCCAAACCGGAAAAAAGCCCGGTAGCATTATATGTGTCTGAAGCACATTCGGATAAGCTCGGATACCTGATGGTGCAGGATTATGAAGGTAGAATTGCACCTTTCCATACCGTTTGTGACCAATTGCTAAGAAAGCTACACAGGAACAATAAATTCCAGGATGGCGATCACACGTACAATGCTGTTCAGACCATATTGAGCATGCACATGACACCGGAAGCCTGGTTCGACAAGAAGATCATTTATGTGTCAAAAGTATTGAGAGACACACTCGGACTCGATGGATCGTATGCGTCGTTTCTCGATTTAATCAACGAAGACCAGGATGAGTTCAAGTTATCTAAAGAGTATCAGATCGCTCACCAAAAGCTGGACAAGGAAAAAGGTGAGTTTGATAAGCAGCTGATCAAACTGGTAGAGCGTTTCCAGGTGTTTTCAGAGATCCAGATGTGGCAGTACATGCGCATAATGCCAGTGAGAAATGACCACAAAGATACCTGGTACACTCCTTTCGCTCCCCCTGTTGTAGACAATGAACAAGAGCTGTACGCTGTCGGGATGACCTATTTTCAGGCGGTCAGCAAGGCGACTCACAGCAAAGATTTTTCCAAGGCAGATACCGAACTTGACCGGTTGATGAATATCCAGCGTAAGGTGGCAGGAAATGTGGCTCCTTCTGCTTCAAAGATCAAGATGGAGGTGAGGTATAACAAAATGAATATTTTCAAGAATGCTCAATATGCTTATTTATTGCTTGGCTTTATCCTGCTGGTTATTTTCCTGGTGCGGGTATTGTCTAACTCCGGTGGCAAAGAAGGGAAAATAATTAAGGTGGTTAAAACTGTTTTTACAGCCGTGATATTTGTCATATTCCTGTACCATGGTGTAGGATTAGGGATGCGCTGGTATATTTCGGGACATGCTCCGTGGAGTAATGGATATGAGGCCGTTGTATTCATCGCCTGGGTAACTGTTCTGGCAGGATTCATATTCTCGAAAAAGAATCCTGTGATACTGGCTGCTACATGTATTCTTGCGTTCTTTATGCTGTTTGTAACCGAGATGAATATCCTTGACCCGGAAATCACGCCATTGGTTCCGGTACTTAAATCCTATTGGCTGATGATACACGTAGCGATCATCACCGGAAGCTATGCGTTTCTTGGTCTGGGAGCAATTCTGGGATTGATCAATATGCTGTTGTATATTGCCAGGAATAAGCACAACGGGAAGGTGCTTACGTGGAACATTCACGAGCTGACCTATGTTTCTGAAATGTCCATGACGATCGGTATTTTCATGCTGACGATCGGGACCTTCCTTGGAGGAGTATGGGCCAATGAATCCTGGGGAAGATACTGGGGATGGGACCCGAAAGAAACATGGGCATTGGTTTCCATTCTGGTCTATGCGGTTGTATTGCATTTCCGGTTTATTCCTGCCTTAAAGGGTAAGTTTTTATTCAATGCAGCAAGCTTCTGGTCATACTCTGCGATTCTATTTACCTTCTTCGGTGTGAATTTTTACCTGGTGGGCCTGCATTCTTACGCGCAGGGAGACGGATTGGGTGAATTCCCGTTCGGTGTGATTGTTGCCACAGCCGTTTTCTATGCATTCACAGAATTTGCGGCTTTGAAGAATAAGCGGTATACAACGGATGAAAAAGAAATAAACCTTATGTATTTTGTAAGAAAGTCGCTTATCACTGCGGTTGTATTTTTGATCATCTATGTCTTGTTCGTACTTTTAAAAGTAATTGACTTTACTGCTGCGGCAGATGTCTCTTGGAAGACATGTGCTGTCATTTTCGTAACAAATATTCTTCTGTTTCTTTACCAGAAGATCAACCCGAATCGGCCGGTTCAGTTACTGGATTAAAAAAAGCCGTGTTTACCGGTAAACTTTATTCATTATTGTTGCAGAAATAAGAAAATCGTTTACTTTAGCATTTTTAATCCATACAATGAAAATAGGAGTATTATCCCGGAATGCTGATTTATATTCTACCAGACGGTTGGTAGAAGCTGCTGAGGAACGTGGCCATGAGGTCAGAGTAATTGACCATTTAAAATGTAATATTGAAATTGAACAGGGTGGCCCGAAATTGTATTATGATGGCAGCTACCTTGAAGGATTCGATGCCGTTATCCCCCGGATCGGAGCTTCTGTGACATTTTATGGTACGGCTGTAGTACGCCAGTTTGAAATGATGAACGTTTTTACGGTGGCTGGTTCAAGAGGTATTATCCACTCAAGGGATAAGCTCCGTTGCCTGCAGGTGTTATCAAAAGAGGGAATCGGTTTGCCGAAAACGGTGTTTACCAATTATTCGAAAGATGTTAAGCATGTGGTTTCTTCTGCGGGAGGCGCGCCGGTTGTCCTGAAGTTATTGGAAGGAACCCAGGGGCTGGGAGTTGTCCTGGCAGAAAATCAAAATGCGGCTCAGTCAGTATTAGAGGCCTTCAACGGCTTGAAAGCACGGGTTATCGTCCAGGAGTTTATCCATGAAGCGAAGGGAGCTGATATCCGCGCCTTTGTTGTTGACGGACAGGTAGTGGGAGCAATGAAACGCCAGGGGAAAGAAGGAGAGTTCCGCTCTAATCTGCACCGCGGAGGAAGCTCTGTTGTTGTGGAACTGACTCCCGAAGAACAGGCGACTGCTATTTTGGCTTCCAAATGTGTGGGTCTGGCAGTGGCCGGAGTGGACATGCTTCAGTCGGACAGAGGCCCTCTTGTCCTGGAGGTAAATTCCTCACCGGGGCTGCAAGGGATAGAAAAGACAACAGGTGAAGATATCGCAGGAAAAATCATAGAGTATATTGAACGAAATGTCGTCACGAAATAGGTTAAATAATAAAAAGATCATCATACTTGGACAGGAGATCCTGCCGGGAAAACATTACGAGCTTAATTTAAGCGTAGCAAAGCTTCATACGAGTACTCCTGTTCAGATCCCGATACACATTGACCGTGCAAAAGAGGACGGACCTACCATTGTTCTGATGGCGGGAATGCACGGAGATGAAATCAACGGGATAGAAATCATCCGGAGAATCATCCGTAAGAAACTGAATCAGCCAACAAAGGGAACAGTGATCTGTATTCCTATCTTTAATATCTTCGGTTTCCTTAACCTGAAACGAGAGCTTCCCGACGGGCGTGACCTGAACAGGAGTTTTCCTGGAAGTTCAACCGGTTCGTTGGCGTCACAGTTCGCGTATCAGTTCATGAAAGAAATCGCTCCGATCTCCGATGTGATCATTGATTTTCATACGGGGGCAGCGCAACGGAATAATTATGCGCAAATCCGGTGTGATTTTGACGATGAACGTAGCATGCAGCTGGCAAAGGTATTTAACCCTCCTGTTATTCTGGATTCAACGCTTATACCAAAAACTATCCGGGAGGCGATTCAACGGCTGGGAAAACAGTATTTATTATTTGAAGGAGGAAAGACCAATTCCATTGAAGAAACGATTGTGGAGGAAGGGATAAATGGAGCAAAATTAATTTTGAATCATTTTGGGATGAGGTCATTTAAGGTGGATATCTCCCTGGGCAGAGAACCTGTTTTTTTAGGACAGTCTAAATGGCTGAGAGCTCCAAATTCAGGGCTGTTTCTTGCGCAGGTCAGAAATGGAAGCGCCGTGAAAAAAGGAGAGATATTAGGGATCATTATGGACCCTTTTGGGAAAATAGAAAGGAAGGTCAAAGCGGCGAGAGACGGGTTTGTGTTGTGTGTGAATGAAGCACCGACAGTGTATAAAGGAGATGCGATCTTCCATATCGGAAGGGAAGTCATGATTTGATTTCTTATGCAAATCGCCTTATCGTAATATTGCGATATCACGATAATGAAAAGAAGACAGGGGAAGCTCCCAATCCGAATGCGCTATGCTTCTAACTTAAACTCTGACGTTTTGTGGAATGTTATATCAGGATAATCCTGTTCTGCCATTTGTAACAGAAAATGTGTTTCGGCAAGGAAGACCAGGTTGCCATCCTTATCCGTTGCAATGTAATTTCCTTTTGCCCGTTTGAATGATTCTAACTGTTCTGAATTCTCAGTTGTAATCCAGACAGCTTTTGTGAAGTTCCTGGGCGTAAAACGGCAATTTGCGCCATATTCGTGAACCAGGCGGTATTGTATGACTTCAAATTGAAGCTGCCCGACAGTTCCGACAATTTTTCTGTTTCCGGGTTGCATCACGAACATCTGGGCTACTCCTTCATCCGTTAATTGGTGGATTCCCTTGTCCAGCTGCTTGGATTTCATTGGGTCCAGGTTTTCCAGTTCCATGAAAATTTCAGGAGAGAAAGACGGTATGCCCTTGAATTGTAGCTTTTCTCCTTCGGTCAGCGTGTCGCCGATTTTAAAGTTTCCTGTATCGTACAGGCCTATTACGTCTCCCGGGAAGGCTTCGTCGATTATTGATTTGTCTTGGGCCATGAAAGAGGTAGGATTGGGAAACTTCATTTTTTTATCAGAACGTACGTGGGTGTAAAAAGTATTGCGTTCAAATTTACCGGATACAATGCGTAAAAATGCGACCCTGTCCCTGTGTTTTGGATCCAGGTTGGCGTGTATTTTAAAAATGAAACCTGTGAATTTCGGATCACTTGGTTCTATGAAGCGAATATCAGTTTCTCTTCCTCTTGGAGAAGGTGAAATCTCAATAAATGTATCCAGTAATTCCTTTACTCCGAAATTGTTTACGGCAGAACCGAAAAATACTGGAGCCAATTCTCCCGCCAGATACTTGTTCCTGTCAAATTCATCGTACACTCCGTTAATGATTTCAACTTCTTCACGGAGCTCATTGGCAAAAGATTCTCCTACGATCTCGTCTAATTTAGGGTCAGTAAGGTCTTTTATTGTAACGATATCTTCAACAATTTTTGTCTTGTTTGCCTGGAATAAATTCAGGTTTTGTTCATGCAGGTTATAGACTCCTTTAAAACGGTCACCCATACCAATCGGCCAGGTCAGAGGACGCACTGTGATGTCCAGTTTTTCCTCCAGTTCATCCAGCAGGCTGAAAGCGTCCTTACCTTCACGGTCCATCTTATTGACATATATGATAACCGGAGTGTTTCTCATGCGGCAGACCTCCATGAGTTTTTCCGTTTGTGACTCGACACCGTTGGCACTGTCAATTACGAGAATAACACTGTCTACTGCTGTAAGGGTACGATACGTGTCTTCTGCGAAGTCTTTGTGGCCGGGAGTATCCAGGATATTGACTTGCTTATTGGCGTATTCAAAAGCCATTACGGAAGTAGCAACTGAGATCCCCCGTTGCTTTTCGATTTCCATAAAGTCAGAAGTTGCAGTTTTTTTAATCTTATTGTTTTTTACTGCTCCTGCCGTTTGGATAGCGCCCCCAAATAGCAATAACTTTTCAGTTAAAGTCGTTTTTCCCGCATCCGGGTGGGCGATAATACCAAAGGTTCTTCTCTTTTCTACTGCTTCGCTGTTCTTCATGCACTTATTTTTAAGGAAATCTCGTAAAATCAGAGTGCAAAGATAACTGATTCTTCCTCAAATGAAGAATAGAAGGCGATTTTTAAGTTTCTGACAGGAGAAGCTGTTGTTCAGGCTTCAAAACAGCTGTTCCATCCCACGGTAGATTTGAGTTTCGTATAAAAGCTGTTGAATGACTCGTACCTGTCGTCGTTTTTCATATCTGTTTTGGTAAATACGTGTTCCAGGAGTTCCACTAAATGCTTTAAGGCAGGTTTATTGATCCGGTAACACAGACAACTTCTGCTTTCTATTGTTGTGACACGGGTTTTTATAAGTCCGGAATCAGATAGTTTCTTTAAATGGACGGAAAGTGTGGACTGGGATAGTCTTATCTCTTCTGAAATGTCTTTTGATGTAACATCTCTATCTGTCTCATTTGCTATGATCAATAGCGCTTTTAACCTGGCGGGATGAGCGATAGCTTTAACAAGCTCAGTGGTGTTGATCAGTTCGTCTGTGTAAAATTCATATTTTGTGGCACCCATAGTAATTTTGGTTTTAAAAGGTAGATAAATAAATTATACCTGAATTTAATAAATAATATTCATTGATGCAAGAGGGGAATGTATTTTTTGGATAGATTGCTGATATCGCAATATTGCGATATGATGCTATTTATTAAGTGGTAAAATAAAAAACCGTGCCCAAGAAATTGGGCACGGTTTTAAAGAACATCTGTTATATCCTATGCTTCACAGCTACTGCAGCTTACCAGCTCAGTAACCAGTTCTTTTGAAACGCTTTGACTTCGTTGGTAATACAGTGTCTTTACTCCCAGCTTCCAGGCTTCGATCAGTAATTTGTTTACTTCTTT
This sequence comes from Crocinitomicaceae bacterium, assembly GCA_037189645.1. GTDB lineage: Bacteria > Bacteroidota > Bacteroidia > Flavobacteriales_D > Crocinitomicaceae > Taishania. The sequence continues at coordinate 130,357 of JBBCIY010000013.1, read as the reverse complement.
GATTGGCAGCTCTGCAGGAATGTTAATGTTCAGGCTTTGTGATTGATCAACGTATTTCTGACGGATGGATGCCTGTTGAATGATCTCCAGCTGGCTGATTTCTTTGAATGTTTTGAAAACACCTTTTTCATAATCTGTCAATTCCTTTAAGTGCTGCACACTTCCTCCATTCAGCATGATGCTTCTCCAGATATCTTCGTTATCAATTCCTTTTTCCTCCAGCAAAGCTTTCAGGTACTTATTTTTTCGCATGAAGTTCCCTTTTGCCAGCCCGGCTTTGTAGTAATTACTGCTAAATGGTTCGATTCCGGGAGAAGTTTGCCCTAAAATCGCGGATGATGAGGTTGTTGGAGCGATTGCCATCGTAGTGGTATTACGTCTTCCGTAACCTTTCAACAGTTCTGGTTCTCCATAGATTCTTGCCAGCTCCTGGGTTGCTTTTTCCGTTTTTTCACTCAGATAGCTGAATATTTCATTTGTCAGTTGTTTCGCTTCTAATCCTTCAAAAGGAATCATGCGCTTTTGCAGCAATGAATGCCATCCAAGCACACCAAGACCCAATGCCCTGTGACGTTTGGCGAATGTATTCGCGGCAGCCAGGTAATAGTTGCCTTCCGTTTTTGCAATGAATTCCTGTAATACAGCATCCAGGAAAAAGATTGCCAGTTTTACAGCTTCCGTATCTTTCCATTCGTCATATAACTCCAGATTCATTGAAGAAAGGCAGCAGATAAATGACTCGTCGGCAGTAGAAGGTAACATGATCTCTGAACATAGATTACTCGCATTAATGCTCAGGTTATGATCTTTGTATACCTGTGGCTTATTCCTGTTTACATTGTCAGTAAAGAAAATGTACGGCAGTCCTTTTTGCTGCCGGCTTTCTAATATTTTTGCCCACAATTCGCGCTTTTCCATGTCGCCATCGATCATTTCCTGCATCCAGTAATCGGGAACGCATACTCCAAAGAATAAATTCTGGATCGGGTTACCGATACTTTTTATCTGGATGAATTCTTCACAATCCGGATGATCAATGTCCAGGTAAGCGGCAAATGCTCCCCGGCGGACACCTCCCTGTGAAATTGTATCCATTGCAGCGTCGAATAATTTCATGAAGCTGACTGCTCCACTGCTCTTTCCGTTGTCCGTCACGGCGCTCCCTCTCGCACGGAGATCCCCGAAGTATCCGGATGTTCCGCCTCCTGTTTTTGTTTGCATGATCACTTCACCCAGTTTGTGGGTAATCGATTCGATGCTGTCTGGTACATGGACATTGAAGCAGGAGATCGGCAAGCCCCTTTCGGTTCCCATATTTGCCCATATCGGGGAGCTTAAACTCATCCATCCGCGTTCGATCATTTCGACGAATGCTTCTTTTAACTCAGGTTTATACAGTCTTTTTGCAGCTGCTTCACAGATACGGTCAATCGCACCTTCAACTGTTTCCCCTTTCAACAGGTATCCTCTGTTTAATATTTGTTCGCTTTCGGAATTTTTCCACCACAGTCTTTCCATCATTCAATGTGTTAGGTTATTAAAATAAATCGTCAGCAGTAATGCTTTTATCATGTTTTGTATAATCAACGGGCCGTTTTGCAAAGAAATCATCCAGGCTGTTTGCAAAAACTTCCTCTTCAAACCAGCTCATCGGCTGGTATTCTGTGTTTGTCACGTTAAAAATGGGGTCAAACCCGATTTGTTTCATGCTTTCATCCACGCGGAATTTCATGAAGTTCAATAAGTCTTTCTTGTTAATGATGTCAATTTCTCCTTCTATAAAGATCCAGTCAAGGATTTTGCGTTCCACCTCGATTGATTCTTCTACCGTTTTACGGATGAGAGCAACGGTATCTGCATCGAAGAAGTCAGGAAACTCCTCCCGGATCGTATTTACGATGTAAATTCCTCCGTTTGCGTGAATCTGCTCGTCAACGGAAGTCCAGGCGATGATGTTGCTCACGTTCTTCATGTATCCTTTGAACCGTGTAAAGGATAAAATGATCGCAAATTGACTGAATAAGGACACATTTTCGATCAGGATAGAGAAGAGGATCAGCGATACCACATATTTTTTCCTGTCTTCAGAACGTGTATCCTGCAAAACGCCTGAAAGGTACTCTACCCGCTCTTTGATGACAGGAATCTCCATTAATTTCTGGAATTCGTTGTTGTATCCTAAGACTTCCAGCAGGCGTGAGTATGCTTCGGAATGACGGAATTCGCATTCAGCGAATGTACTTCCCAGTCCGTTGAATTCAGGTTTGGGAAAGTGCAGGTAAATGTTTCCCCAAAATGTTTTAACGGCAACTTCAATCTGGGCAATCGCCAGTAAACTATGTTTAATCGCAGTGCGTTCTGCCATTGTCAGGTTGGAGTGAAAGTCTTGTGTATCAGCTGTGAAGTCAACTTCGCTGTGCACCCAGAATGATTTGTTGATTGCTTCAGTGAATTTCAGAACCTCCGGATATTCGAAAGGCTTGTAATTCATTCTTTTGTCAAAAATGCTCATGATCTTACTGCTTAAATGATTAATATTATTCTACTGTTCTTCGTCTGTGCATCCCGGAATGTAGCGTTTTAAAGCCCTCGCCACACCGTTTTTCCAGGTATTGATATTTCCGTCCAGCTGTAAGCTGTTGATCAGCTCAACCACTTTTTCAATCGGCATTCCGTAGCGTAAGGTACCGGAAAGTAATTTTGCGTAATTCCAGTATTCAGGATTGAATTTGTAAGACAACCCTTCAATGGTTGTTTTGTAACCGCGTGTATTTTTGTATTGAAAGTCATAACGCGAGCTTCCGTCACTTTCTTTGTCTTTGATAATGTATCCGTTGTCAACCCACCGGGGGATGGCAATACCGTCTTCATCGTCCAGGAGGCCGGTGAAAATTTCATAGGGACGGCCATCAATGAGCCCGATAAATGCAATCCATTTTTCCTTGTTGTTTTGAAAACGGACAACTTCTGCTTCTAAAGCAACAGGCCGGTTAACAGGAAAAGGAACCGGAGCGATACTTTTTTCTTCTCCTGCATGTTCGATCTTATCTTTTTCCACGGTTTCCATACGCTGATTAATTGAAAAGTTGGTTTCTTTGCTTTGGCTTACAAATGTAAATTATTAAACAACTAATTAAAAAATAAAATTTAAAAAGTTTACAGGTTTTTATATTTAAAATATTGATTTTTAATAATATAAAATTTATCAACACTGAAAAAGTTTACAAATTATTGCAAAATGATTGAAATTTGGTATTGCAAAAGTGAACTTTTTTAGGTAAGAAATAAAGTGCGTATGATGTTAAACTGCTACATCGCAATATTGCGATATGGCGATGTGATTGAACCTTAACCGATTCACGTTAAAAACCTTGAATTACTCCGTCCCTCTCCTTAAATTTTACTATTTTTGCAATCATTACTTCAAACCAGAAATGGACAGTTGCAGATATGAAATACAATCTTTCAGAAATAACAGAATTAATCCGTAACAGGCGGACAATTTTTCCGGAACAATACAGTTCCAGGAAAGTTCACCGGGAGCAGATAGAGTTAATTATCAATAATGCTCTATGGGCGCCTACCCATGGAAATACCCAGCCGTGGAGGTTTCACGTGTTTACGGAAGGTGGTCTTCAGAAATTGAGTGATTTCCTGGGAAAAACGTATTTGGAAGTCATTCCGGCAGAATTGCAGAACGATATGAAATTGGCTAAACTTGTTTCCCGTCCTTTGCGTTCCTCTGTAGTGATAGCTGTTTCAATGGTAAGACAGCCCGAAAGTAAAATCATGGAGCTGGAAGAAGTGGAAGCCGTAGCCTGTGCCATTCAGAACATGTACCTGACCTGTACAGCATACGGATTGGGAGGGTTCTGGTCGACGCCGAAACTGATTTATACCAAGGAAATGAATGATTTTCTTGAGTTGGGAGAACAGGATAAGTGCCTGGGGTTATTCTATGTGGGGTATCCTGATATCGAATGGCCGAAAGCACATCGCAAGCCATTGGAATACGTGACAAAATGGGTTTCGGAAGAATAATCAGTTAATTGTAATTGGAAAGAAAATGCAGAGTATAATTTCGGTGCTTCCGGACCATATAGCCAACCAGATTGCAGCAGGAGAGGTGATTCAGCGCCCCGCTTCTGTTGTGAAAGAGCTGGTGGAAAACGCTATTGACGCCGGTGCTGAAAAGATACAGGTACACATCAAGGATGCAGGAAAGACGCTGATCCAGGTAATGGATGATGGTAAAGGAATGAATGCGGACGATGCTGAGAAATGCTTTCTTCGCCATGCGACCAGTAAGATTCATAAGACCGATGATTTGTTTGCCTTACAGACAAAAGGCTTCAGAGGCGAAGCGTTGGCCAGCATCGCGGCGATCGCTCATGTAACGCTGCAAACCAGGCAGGAAGGGGAAGATACCGGAACAAAAGTACTGATTGAGGGGAGTGAAATCGTATCAAAGGAAGAAACGGTTTGCAATAAAGGAACGAGCTTTGAGGTAAAGAACCTGTTTTACAATGTCCCCGCCAGGAGAAATTTTCTGAAGTCGAACGATGTGGAATTCCGTCATATACGGGAGGAGTTTGAACGCATCGCATTGGCACATCCCGATATTCACCTGATCCTGACACACAATGGAACGGAAGTATATAACCTCAGAAGTGTCGTTCTCCGTAAACGGATTGTAGATATCATCGGGGACCGCCAAAATGAGCGCCTCGTTCCGATAAATGAAGAAACGACGATTGTAAAGGTTACCGGGTATGTGATCAAACCTGAGTTTGCGAAGAAGACCAGGGGAGAGCAGTTCTTGTTTGTAAACAATCGTTTTTTCAGAGATGCTTACTTTAATAATGCGGTGAACAAAGCATTTGACGGATTGATTCCGCCGAAGACCTATCCCGGTTATTTTTTATATTTTGAAATTGACCCGTCAAAAATAGACGTCAATGTTCATCCTACGAAGACGGAAATAAAATTTGAGGAAGACAAATACATTTACTCCATCCTGGTAAGCTCTATCCGCCAGGCATTGGGGAAATATAACATCGCACCGACCCTCGATTTTGATCGTGAGCAAAGTTTTGACCTGCCTTATGAGATGCATTCGAAACCTGCTGTTCAACCGCAGATACAGGTTAATCCAAACTATAACCCATTCTCTGCGGAGACAAAAAGCAGTTCAAAGACCAATTCATATGCTTCAGCGAATAAGGCACTTAACCAGCAGGGATTTGGGACAAACAAGACTGCGCAGCAGGATTGGGAAAATTTTTACGATGTGGACGGGATAGAGGAAAAAGAAGAAGACGTTCAGCAGGTGATTTCGATAGAAGAGGAAGAAACTGCTCAATTTGATCAGTTCATTCTTCGCTCACCGTACCTTTTCTTTCCAACCAAAACTGGCCTGATGGTGGTTCACGGTAAACGTGCTTATGAACGGATCATCTACGATTCCATGATGAAAGAGTTCATTGTGCATCCCATTGCTTCTCAGACATTGTTATTTCCTTACGAAAAGGAGGTTTCTTCCGGAGAGACGGCGACCTGGGAAAGTCATTCCGTATTGCTGGGCCGATTAGGATTCGAAAGCACCATTCAGAATGGGATGCTGCTGTTGAATGCAGTACCTGCTGTGCTGGAGGAAGAAGCTATCAATGAGTGTGTTGACTCGATACTTGAACAGTTGTCATTTACAGAAATTGACAAAGGCGAAATCGCACATGTGCTGATCTCGAACATTGCCAGAAATGCAGGCACGTCCAAGGTCATTTCAAGCAGTAAGGAGAGCGTGGCACACCTGACCGAATCTTTGTTCCAATGCGCGGAACATGTCTATACCCCGGGAGGTAAATTAATCCTGAAAACAATCCCGTTAACAGAAATACAGCAATTATTTTAGAAAAGATGTTTAATAATATTCCGATAGTAACCAAAAATATACTGATTATCAATATCCTGATGTATGTGGCCACATATATTGATTATCAGTCAGGCGGGGACCTGCACAGCTTCTTTGCGGCACATTTTATAAACTCCCCTTTGTTTCAGCCCTTTCAGCTTGTAACTCACATGTTCTCTCATAGTCTTGACGGCATTTTTCATATATTTTTCAATATGTTCATGCTGGTAATGTTCGGATCTCACCTCGAACGGGTCTGGGGGGCAAAACGCTATTTTATTTTTTATTTTTCAGCGGGGATAGGTGCGTTTCTTTTGTATAACACAATTGGTTTTTTCCCCATCGCGGAATTGAAACAACAGTTGGTTGAAATGGGAAATTCTTCCTATAAAATTGATCAGATAGTAAAAGATGGTATTTTTTGGGATTATTATGTGTCTCATAATACCAGTAACTTGGATAAATATTTTGTAGGTCTGTACCAGAAAGGAGATATTTCAATGGAAACGTTTCAGAATCCTCAGGCTCTTGTAGACTATATCGTTTACTCGAATAAAGGAATGGTTGGTGCCTCCGGAGCTCTTTTTGGATTGCTGGCAGCATTTGCCATATTGTTCCCGAATACGGAGCTGATGTTGCTTTTTCCTCCGATCCCGATCAAAGCGAAATACTTTATTGGCGGATACCTGGTGTATGAGGTTTATATGAGCTTCTTTTCTTCGACAGTTGACAACATCGCTCATCTGGCTCATGTCGGGGGGGCGGTTGTCGGAATAATTCTTGTGTTATACTGGAGGAAGAGGGACCGCAGGAATTTCTATTAAACTGAATCAGCGCAAATTTTGTAATTTTGAATAACTGCCAAATACTATGCAAACGGAAAATAGTTTTATTGCCGACTTGAAAAATACCTACCGCACCGGGGGAATGACAATAAAATTGATATTCATCAATGTGCTTGTTTTTATCGTTGTGGGTATTATCGAAGTGCTGGCACGTATTCTCGGAACGGGACTGCTGAATATAATGGACGATGTATTCGGGCTCCACACCAATATCAGGGAATTCATTGTCCGGCCGTGGGGATTGTTTACCAATATCTTTACACATTACACTTTTTTTCATTTGCTCCTGAACATGCTGATACTGTTTGGAGCAGGAAGGATCTTTGAACAGTTTTTCAGTGCCAAACGGCTGCTTTATACTTATATCCTGGGAGGGATTTTTGGAGGTTTGCTGGAAATAGTGGCACATTTGATACTTCCCGGGTTTTCAGATGCAGTATTGATCGGGGCGTCAGGTTCAGTGATGGCCATTCTGGTCGCGATTGCGTTCTACCAGCCGCAATTAACGGTATCAGTGTTCGGGCTGTTCAACATCCGGCTGATTTTTATCGCGTTGATTTTAATACTGGCCAACTTGTATAATGCAGGAATAGGGACCACTAACGGTACAGCTTACTTTGCGCACATCGGCGGGGCATTGCTGGGTTTTATTTCTGTCCGTAACCCGTTCAGCTCAACAAATATCATTAACAGGGGAATCCGGACCGGTGATAAATTGGCCGGGTTATTCAAAAGAAATAAAACAAAGAGCGGAAACTTTCGTTATTCCAAAAGTAAAGCGGCACAATCCAGAGGATTTAAGTCGGATGAAGAATACAATATGGAAGCGAAAAAACGCCAGGAGCGGATCGATGCCATATTGGACAAGATCTCTAAATCCGGGTATGAATCACTGACAAAAGAAGAGAAAGATTTGCTTTTCAGGCAGAGCCAGGGCAGTCAAAAATAGCGGGAAGAAGCAGAATATGGGCGAGAAGCTGAAGAAGATATTTCGTTTTTCAAATGTGATGAGGATTGGTTCCATTATTCTTATTGCGTCGCTTCTTGTGGCATACGTAACGCCATTGATACACCCCGGGAACCTGTGGATTTTACCTTTTTTCGGGTTAGCATACCCGGTGCTGGTATTTCTTGCGTTTATCCTGATCATCTACTGGATCCTGATGCGCTCTGTGAAATGGAGCATTTCCCTGTTGTTGATTGTGATCATTGGCTACAGCTATTTCTTCCGGTTGTTTGCGTATGGAGCTGAAACGGAATTGCCCGGAAATGCCGTGACAAGCATAAAAGTACTTTCAAACAATGTACAGATCTTTGACCTGTACGATGAAGACAGTGAGAAAAAGTTCGCTACCCGGGACAGTATTTTCAGCTATGCGATTGATCAGGGGGCGGATGTTGTGTGTTTCCAGGAATTCTACAATAAAGATAATCCAACCCGTTTCCAGACTGCGGACCTGTTTAAAGAACAATTTCCGGCAGCCGATTACCACCAGCGATACATTTATAAAAAGGTTGGAAGGCAGCACTTTGGTGTAGCCATGTTCTCCCGGCTTCCTGTCATTGCCAAAGGAGATGTGATCTTTGAATCGGAAGATGAAAGCAATTATAACTTCTGTATTTATACGGATGTAGTGAAGAACCAGGATACATTTCGTGTATATAATGTTCACCTGCAATCATTTCGGATCAGTAAAATCCAGGATGATACGGTAAAAACCGAAATGGTAAAGGGAATTATCCGGAAACTGAAAACAGCCTACCCCAAAAGAGCCGACCAGGCAATCCGGATCAATGAACACATCCGCAACTCACCCTATCCCGTGATTGTTTGCGGTGATTTTAACGATACACCGGTTTCGTTTGTTTACAATCAGTTTCACAATCAGTTAACGGATGCATTTTTGAGTTGCGGTTCGGGAATAGGTTCTACTTATGTCGGGAAACTGCCCGCTGGCCGGATTGATTATATTTTTCATTCCCCGGAGCTGGTTTCAAGTGATTTCGTTGTTCAGAAAAGACCATTTAGCGATCATCGTGCGATTTCTTGCACAGTGAGCAAAGTAAAGTGATATGAGTGAAGAAGGGTTGACACGTATAAACAAGTATTTGAGTGAAATTGGTTTTTGCTCCCGGAGGGCAGCCGATAAGCTAATTGAAGAAGGAAGGGTGAAGATCAACGGCGTGATTCCTGAAATGGGAACCAAAGTCGGAAAGGATGACCAGATCCACGTGGATGGGAAGCTGATCCAGGATAGGAAGGTCAACCACGTGTACCTGGCTTTCAATAAACCCAGGGGAATCGTTTGCACCACAGATACAAAACGGGAAAAAGACAATATCATCGATTTTATCAATTATCCGGAACGTATTTTCCCTATCGGGAGGCTGGACAAAGCCAGTGAAGGATTGATTTTCCTGACGAATGACGGAGACATTGTCAACAAGATTCTTCGGGCGAGGAACAACCATGAAAAAGAATACATCGTTCGGGTAGATCTGCCGATTACTCAAAGTTTCCTGGAAAAAATGCGTTCGGGTGTCCCGATTTTAGATACCGTAACACGGGAATGTGTTGTAGAACAGTTGGACCGGCACAAATTCCGGATTATTCTCACCCAGGGACTGAATCGCCAGATCCGTCGTATGTGCGAATATTTAGGATACGAAGTGAAAAGCTTAAAGCGGATACGGATCATGAATATTTCACTGGATGTTCCCGTCGGGCAATACAGGTATTTTACGAAGGAGGAATTGGATACACTGAATAAGCTGTGCTCAGATTCATCAAAGGTCGCAGACTGACGTATTCTCAGGGAAATTACAGCAGATACGATAACACCGGCAGAATTATTTACGGTTTCGTCATATCGCAATATTACGATATGGCGATAATTAGAGTTACTTTCGCATTTCAATTATGACACATACAACGACTATCAACAGGACATTTCTCATCATTCTCCTTGGGATTTTAGCGGCAATCGGCCCTTTTACAATCGATATGTACTTACCGGGGTTTTCCCGGATTGCAGACGATCTTGGTACGGATGAAAAACACGTAACATTTACCCTGACGTCTTATTTTTTCGGGATCGCTGTCGGTCAGTTGATCTATGGCCCTATAGTAGATAAATACGGACGTAAAAAACCGTTGCTGGCGGGGCTTCTGATCTACATCATCGCGGCAATTGGATGTGCTTTGTCACGCAACATTGAAACCATGATCGGCATGCGTCTGTTGCAGGCATTAGGCGGATGTGTCGGTATGGTCGCGTCCAACGCTATTATCAGTGATGTATATGAAAAGGAAAGACGGGCTAAAGCTTTTTCCTTGATAATGCTGGTGATGGGAGTTGCACCGTTAATCGCGCCGAGTATCGGGAGCTTATTGTTGAAGAATGCAGACTGGAATTATATTTTTTATTTTTTGGCAGTCTTTTCGATGATTGTTACCGCATTGATCTATTTCTGTCTCCCTGAAACGAGCAGGTACATGCATTCCAATAAACTGGAAATAAAGAAAATCAGTAAGAACTATTGGGAGATTTTTAAAAACCCGACATTCCTGTTCTATACATTGGCGGGAAGCATTTCCATGTCTGTATTGTTTGCTTATATTTCGTCTGCTTCCTATGTTTTCCAGACAATTTATACTCTTGACAAAGAAACTTTTTCAGTCATTTTCGCGATCAATGCGTCGGGATTGATAGCCGGAAGCTATCTCAACGGAGTGCTGACCAATTATTTCAATTACATTAAAATTGCAAAGACCACATCTGTGCTCATCACTGCTGTTGCCTTTGTATTCTTGCTGTTGTTTTACTCCGATCCCCACATCCGGTATCATTGGGCTGTTGCCGGCTTGTTTTCGATCTTGTTTTTGGTAGGTTTTATCAATCCCAATGCGACAGCCGCTTCGTTAGCCCCGTTTACCGATAATTCAGGTGCTGCATCCGCTCTGGGAGGAGCCATCAGGATGGGAATAGGAGCAATAGTGGCAGCAACGATAGGAGTGTTCCAGGGAGATTCTGCAAATACCATGTTCATTACTATCTTTTCACTCTCTTTTTTGACGATGCTGATGCTGGTTGTTGCACCGGGAATCAGCAGGAGGAAAGCAGCACGTCGCGGGTAAATAGCTATATCGCAATAATGCGATATGATAGGCAGTTCAACGGAATGAAAAAGGCTTAAACAATACCTGCTTAAGCCTCACTGAGAATAGGAATCCCGGGAAAGTTTTTACTTCTTGTTTTCAACCACTTTTGTTGTAAACGACAGGTCAACTTCCGACCATACTTTTGTTACACCATTTTCGGTGTGGTTTTCCTTACAGTTCTCATTCAGCACGGCAATTGCCTTATCGGTATTCCATTTGGCAATGTCCATCGTCGCTTTGAACGAGAAATAATTGTCTGTAATTTCATATTTTCCGGTCACGATATCAGTAATCCCGTTCATGGTGACTTCCAGTTCTGCGGTTCCGTCATCGGCTAGCTTAACAATGCGTCCGGTTAATTCCTCCGTTGACAGTACACCGAAGAAAAACTCAATGATTTTCGCATTCCTTGATTCATCCAACGTTTCGATGGAGTTCACCGGGATGGTAAATCCGAAGGATTCCGCCAGTGTTTTGATGTCTTTCGCTTCTGTAACAGATGAAACGACAATTTTGTTGAATGTACCTTTTACCGGAGCTTTACTTACAAATTTGAAAGCAGTCCATTCCATAGTGGAATTTTTATGGTCGTAGCTGTAAGTAACATTTTCTTTGCTTTCTTCTGATTCTCCTCCACATGCAGCAAGTACCATAACTCCTGCCGCAACTGCCATACTTTTAAAAAACTGCTTCATTTCGATCTATTTTTTTCGAAATTACAAAATTTGAAGACAATACAGGTTGAAATCTATTGTTAATTTTGCGATATAATTTCAGAGAATGGATCATCATGTTGAATTGAGATTTCAAAAATTGAAATCGTTGTTGGAAGAAAAGTTTGGAGAGGGAATGGATGTTTCTGCTATTCTGTTTTTAATCGGTGTGAATGAGCTGGGTGAAGGGTACCGTAAGTTTAATAAAAACCAGAAAACCGATTTGATGCACATTGCGATCTGCACATTGCTTGAACCCTATGGGTATTATGAGTTTGAAGGAAGGGATGCCGATAACTGGCCGCACTTTAAGCTGCTTCAGCACCTTCCTCCGCTGGATCACCGCCAGCAGCAACACCTGTTGAAAGAAGGAATGATTGAATATTTTATTCAAAATGAATATTATACGGAAGAACAGCTGAAAGTCGTCTGAAATGGAGCATAAGATCATTACCACAAGCGATGGTTCCAGGACCATTTACCTGCCTCATCTGGATGAAACCTATCATTCCTCTCATGGTGCTGTACAGGAAGCGGCGCATGTGTTTATAAGGCACGGCATTCAGGCGGCAGGACAAGAAGAACTGAGCGTATTTGAAATGGGATTCGGTACCGGGTTGAATGCATTGCTGACCTGTGTCGAAGCGGAACAGACCAACAGGAGGATCCATTACAGTGGTATTGAAGCCTATCCTGTTGATTTTGATACTGCGGTGCAAATGGATTATTGTTCACTGATCGGTGAAGAGCATCGATCCAGGTTTGAGCAGCTGCACAAAGTTGACTGGAACACACTGCACCAGTTGTCGGATGTATTTTCTTTTGAGAAGATACATGCAAAAATAGAGGATTTCATTCCCCGTCCAGGACAGTTTGATGTGATCTATTACGATGCATTCGGTCCCCGGGCACAGGCAGATATGTGGGCTCCGGAAATTTTACGGAAAATGTATGACTTGCTGAAACCGAACGGATTTTTAGTGACGTATTGTGCAAAAGGACAGGTAAAGCGTGACTTGAAATCAATTGGTTTTGACATAGAGCCATTGCCGGGTCCTCCCGGAAAACGGGAGATGACAAGAGCCTGGAAAAGAGAAAAGTCCGGATCTTAAAAGTATCAGATCCTGGTATCGCAATAATGCGATAAGACGATACCGCTATTTATGCAATGTTCGCAGTGCTTTTTTTAGAATGTACTTCGTTTCCTTTGCATTGCTTTCTTTCTCCCAGCGCTGACATAATTCTTTCACGAATCCTGGCTGTGTTTTGCTTGCGTCATTGAGCCAGTTCCCGACACTGTCCTGTACATATTTTGCAGCATCGGCCTTCAATGGTTCCAGTACTGAGAGCCCCAATGCAGGATTTTGTTTCAATTCTTCAATGTGCTCACACCAGACTCCCCGTGGCCGTGTTGCTTCGCTTGCAAAGCGCCTGATGTTCGGATCTTCATGCGCTGACCAGGAGGCTAAGATGTTAATGCTTTTTGAAAGATGCCTGGTAATATCCCGGCGGACAGCCATCCAGCTGATTTCTCTTACCCCAAAATGCCCGTCCGCAGCAAATACCTGGATCTGCTTTAGCTTTTCTTCGATCGACAGATCAGCGTTTTTCCCAATAAAGTAGGTCGCCCAGCAGCGGACAACGTCTGACCGATGCACTGAAAGCGACTGTAAAAAATCAAGGTCGTTATTTTCTGTTGCCAGCAGTAATAAATGCCCTCCGATCGCTTCATTGACTGTATTAACGGTCTGTTTTCTGAGGTGATCGATTTCGTTTAGAACAGGCGATAAATAATCCAGCCGGGAATGTTGCTTTAACAGGTTTTCCAGTAACAACCGCTGATCAACAGCCAGCCATTCAACCAGGTTCGCCGATTCTATTTTCCCTTCATTCAATTGAACGAGGATTTCAGCGGGAATGTCTTTTAGAGAGCGGGCTCCTTTACGTTTTTCAGCCATGTTGATTATTTGTCTTTCATCACAATTCTCGCCGTCTGGCGCGCGTATTGCTCCAGCAAAATTTCCTTGTTTACAGTTACGCGGTCAATTGTCGCCTGGTCGTAGTGGCGGATTGTTACCAGTTCCAGCCCTTCGTTATACCTGACTTCATAATCTTTCTGAAATGCGTTCAGGAGAATATCAACGTCCACTTTTTCAGCATCGACCAGGATTGAAAAGCTCAAGGCGGAATTCTGCATCAGGTTGATTTTCGCACCGATCTCCGAAAGCCGGTTGAAAATATCGCTCAGGTGTGATTCTACGATGAATGAAAAATCCCTTGTCCTGAAAGAAACCAGGATCTGGCTGATTTTAAAGATAAAAGAAGGGATCAGGTGGTCAAATGCTGTGGAAGCCTGTATTTCTGTCCCTTCTGCCTGTGGATTGACAAAAGATTTGACAAATAACGGGATGTTTTTGTTTTGTAAAGGCTTCAACGTCTTCGGGTGAATGACGCTTGCCCCGTAATAAGACAGTTCAATCGCCTCATGAAACGAAATTTTATCCAGCTTTACCGTATCGTCAAAGTATTTCGGGTCAGCATTCAGCATACCGGGAACATCTTTCCAGATTGTCACGTGCTCAGCATTCAGGCAGTAAGCGAAAATTCCGGCAGTGAAATCCGAACCTTCCCTTCCCAGCGTTGTCGTCAGCAATTCAGGTGTATGCCCGATAAATCCCTGGGTAATCAACACATTTTCCTGTTCAAATACGGGGAGCACATTTTCCCGGATCAATTCTTCCGTCCGTTTCCAGTCCACGTCCGCATCACGGAATGTATTATTGGTACGGATCAGGCGGCGGGCATCCATCCATTTTGAGGAAAAGCCGCATTCACGGATATAAGCTTCTACGATCAGCGTGGAAATGATCTCTCCCAATGAAACAACCTGGTCGTATTCATAATTATAGTTATCCGGAATTTCTTCGTTGTAGCGGTTTTCCAGGCTTTGAAAAACGTCATTCAGCTGGTGATATACAGGATGCTCTTTGGAATCAAACAGCTGATCTGCAATGTTGAAATGAAATGTTTTCAGGTCGTTCAGCTTTTCACTGAAAACGTTTTTATTTCGTTTGCACAATGCGTCCACGATCACTTCGAGTGCATTTGTCGTTTTTCCCATTGCGGAAATGACAACCACTAATTTTTCTCCTTCAAATAAACGGATGATCTCAGTGACGTTTCTGACTGCCTCAGCATCTTTTACAGATGCCCCTCCGAACTTAAATACTTCCATGCTTAGTTAAGTTTATCTTGTTATGACGCACATAGGAAAGGTGCCTTCTTTCGACTTTGTGCCGGCTTAGTTTAGTTTTTCCGTAAGGATCCGCATTTCGATCACAGGAGAAATCTTTTCATAAAGGATATTATAGACCGCTTCCACGATCGGCATTTCCACTTCAAATTTCTTCTTGATTTCCATCACGCTTTTTACTGCATAATATCCCTCTGCGATCATATCCATTTCCAGTTGAGCGGATTTTACGGAGTATCCTTTCCCGATCATGAACCCGAATGTCCTGTTGCGTGAGAATTTGGAATAAGCCGTTACGAGCAGGTCGCCCAGGTAAGCGCTTGATTTTACATCCCTGTGAATCGGGCTGACTTCATCAATGAAGTTTTCAATTTCCTGGATGGCACAGCTGATCAGC
This sequence comes from Crocinitomicaceae bacterium, assembly GCA_037189645.1. Classification (GTDB taxonomy): domain Bacteria; phylum Bacteroidota; class Bacteroidia; order Flavobacteriales_D; family Crocinitomicaceae; genus Taishania. The sequence goes on along the minus strand of JBBCIY010000013.1, from coordinate 115,076 downwards.
ACGGCCTGAAAATTATCTCCGTATCCCAGTCCCGCGCAAATTCCTGAAGCAATGGAGTAGACGTTTTTCAGTACTGCGGAAAGCTCTGTTCCGAACAGGTCGTCCGAAGCGGTTGTCTTGATATAACGGCACGACATCAGTTCTGATACCGTATCTGCGATCCGTTCTTCCTGGCATGCGATTGTCAGGTAGGAAAGACGTTCCAAAGCTACTTCCTCTGCATGGCAGGGGCCGCAGATGATCCCGATCTTGCTGTATGGTGTCCCGAAGGTTTTGTGGATGTATCTTGCGGGAATAGCGTGGTATTCAGGAACGATCCCTTTTACCGCGGAAAATACGATCTTATCGAAAAGTAATTCAGTAGGAAAATTTTCGAATGTCTTTACCAGAAAAGCGGATGGCGTAGCGATGATCACAATATCGGCAGGTTCGATGATTTCCACCAGGTTGGTGCTCACATTGATTTTATTCAGGTCGAATTCTACCGATTGCAGGTAATTGGGATTATGCCGGTACTTCAATATATGACGAACCGCAGCATCATTCCGCATCCACCAGTTAACAGAAGAAACGTTATTACATAATATCTTCACGATCGCAGTTGCCCAACTACCCCCTCCGATAACAGCTATTTTCTTTTCCGAGTTCATTCTAGTAAACGCAAATGTAGATATTATTTTGAATAAACGACAATGGGAGGGATGAGATGTTGTGTTCTCACGAAATTTATTCCTGTTGCCTGAACACAACAAAATAGCCTGCGATTGAATCCGCAGGCTAAGATGATACAGCTGGAAATCATAACTGTGTTGTAGTGAACTAAAAGTTGATTTTCATCATGTATACTGACGGTGGTCAGAATGAAACGAATCAACTAGCGTTAGGGCCGCATATGCGACAAACTTCGTGGAGGTGATGTATTTTTGAATCAATTTGATTGTTCGGGTTTTGTGGAGGCAAAAGTAGGGCGATAATCCCGAATGAGAAGCGAAATCAAGGGTTTCGTTGTTCTGTTTTCGGAAAATAAGACAATAAAAAACAGTTTTCGGAATGTATTTTTCCCTGAAAGAAACCGGTTTTGTTTAGCGGGCCGGGTCGCTTTGTTGCAGATCGTCAATGTATTGGGAGGGACTTTGGCCGGTTATTTTTTTAAAAGCAGAGAAAAATGTGCTTCTTGAAGAAAATCCTGCCTCTAATGCCAGTCCTTCCAGCGTAACGTGTTTCCAGTATCCTTCATTTAGCCTGGATATGACGTAGGATATCCGGTATTTGTTGACAAAATCGGTAAACCGCATCTTGTAATGATGGTTCAGGACATACGAAAGTGTTCTGGCCGGAATTCCTGTTTCCGTGGCAAAGTCATTTATGCTGATGCCTTGTCTTCTGTAAGGAGATTCCTGTTGTATATAACGTTCCAGTAATCCGGCGTAATGATTCATTTGCTGTGTGGTGAGCGCCTCGGTCTTCTTATCGGGAAGTACTTTCTTGTCGGGGATCTTTTGCTCCTCCATTCCGTAAAGTATCGATGGGTTCAGGAAAAGATACATTCCCAGGGCAAAGAAAGAGATGGCCAGCCATATCAACGGGATTTTGATGATATCGAACACCTGTTTGCCTTCGTATGTATTTGTCATTCCTATAAATGTGAAAGTAGCTAGTGCGAGATAAATGGTGGTCATCAGGATCGTAAAGATCAGCAGCCAGTGATTATTCCTGCTTTGGTTTCTCCGGAAAGCATCCTTGTTCCGGATAAGTGAAGGCAGCAGCAATAGCCATATAGCGGCCATGTAGCTTAATCCCTGTACAGGCCTGGCGATAAAGTGAAATTTATGAGGAATCAGCCAGGTTGTATTGTACAGATGGACATGACCGAAGTCCTTCACAATTGTTTCTATGATCGTTTGCTTTTCAGCTGAAAAAATGATCGGAACGGTATCAACCAGCCCGATCAGCGCCGGAAGTAAATGGATCAGGTCTGATTTTTTCCACTTCCATTCAGGCTTGAATATACTGAGGACGTACCAATAGCAAAAGGGTGGAACCAGATAATAGATAGGCATTCCCCATCCGAAAAGGAACGTACACTTCAATATCATTCCTGTGTTTATCAGGAGATAGATCATGGCGTACCAGGAGATGCTGAAAAGGATCGTTGCCAGGAAAAATTTAGAACGTTTCTGCTGCTTTCCCTTGATGATAAGTATCATACAGATCACCAGAGTGATAAAAATGATTCCAAGGACAAAAATATCATAAAACAGAAGCATAGTTTTGCATCACATTTTTAGACAACAAAGATACGAAATACGAACCACATTGCGTTTTTTTAACAAAGCGGGTTGTGGTAATATCGCCATATTTCGATAGGATAAAAAGGATGTTTTGCAGTATATTTACGGCATAAACAACCAAGGTATAAAGAGATGAAGATTATTTCTGTCAGGGAAAATCCGGAATACAAAGAACGGGCGATCAGTTATTTGCAGGAATGCTGGCAGGAAGTGTCACCAATTATTTATGAGGATTGTATTTCAAACTGTATCAATGCGGAGCAATCGTTGCCTCAATGGTACCTTCTGGAGAAAGATGGAAAAATTATTGGCTGTGCGGGACTGGTAACGAATGATTTTATCAGCCGGATGGATCTGTATCCCTGGTTGTGTGCGTTATTCATAGAGGTGGAATATAGAGGCAATGATTACGGTTCTTTATTGATCAGCCGGGCGAAGAAAGACACAAAGGAATTTGGATTTAACTACCTGAATCTTTGTACCGATCACATTGGATATTATGAAAAATACGGATTCAGCTACCTGGGGCAGGGGTATCATCCCTGGGGAGAGGAATCCAGGATTTACCAGATCGCTGTGAACTGACTGTTGGGGGATAAAACAGGATATCGCATTATTGCGATACGATGGAACAGGTCATAAAACAGCGCAGTTTTTGTATACCATTATCGGTGATTGATGCCCCGGGAAAATGGTCACAGATCTTAGTTGATCGCAGCGATTTTTAACAACCTCTTAACAACTAAAAAATACCTGTATGTTTAAAGTTGAAGTACCTTTGTTGACAATTTTGTCAAACAAAGTGTCAAACGATGGAGTGCCAAACAGAAGAACAAATCAAACAACATGCGAAGGAGCTGTTCTTTTCAAGAGGCGCACTTGATGCAAGTACACAGGAAATCGCTGATTTTGCGGGAGTGAACCGTACGTTGGTCAATTATTATTTCCGGTCAAAAAAGAACCTGTTCCGGATTGTCTACAACGAGGCAATTATGGAGATGAGGAAAAGCTATGCCAGGATCTACGTTTCCGATATATCCTTCAGGGAGAAAGTGGAGGCGCTGATCGATTTTACTGCCGAATTCAGGGAAAATTACCCGTTCCTGGAGATTTTCAATATCCAGGAGACAGGTAAGCTCAACAACCAGCTGGAAACAGTTCTTCAGCCAACCTCCATGCAGGAAACAGCTTTTTTTCTCAAAGAAATAGAAGAAGAAATGCAGAAAGGCACCATCCCTGTATACGAACCGGTCAATTTCCTGATCAATATATTCTCATTGATCTCTTTCCCGATCGTAATGAAGCCGATTTTCAGAGAAATATTCTGTATTTCAACCGAAGAGCAATACCATAAAATATATAACCAACGCAAAGAAATGGTGATGACCATTTTATTTAATAATGTAAACCAATGAAAAAATACAGTTCAACCATGATACGTTTAGTTACAGCCGCAGCGATTACAGGGTTAGTTGCGTCATGCGGAGGAGGGAAGCAGGATGCGCCCCAAAAACCTGTCGGTACATATAAAGTCTTAAACCTGGAAAAAACAAATACAACATTACTTGCGGAATACCCGGCTTCATTGGAAGGGATCATGGACATCGACATCCGTCCGAAAATTGACGGTTATATCGAAGAAATCCTGGTGGATGAAGGGCAGGAAGTAAAGAAGGGGCAGCTGTTGTTCCGTATCAGTAACCCTCAGTATGCCCAGGACATGCAAAGCTTAGCTGCTTCTGTCGCTGCGGCGGAATCGGCTGTTGCTACTGCGGAGCTACAGGTCACAAAAACCCGCCCGTTGGTAGACCAGGGAATAATCAGCGCTTTTGAGCTGAAAAACGTGGAATTAGCGCTCCAGGCAAGAAAAGCGGATTTGCAGCGTGCGAAAGCGCAATATTCAAATGCCGTGACAAATGTCGGTTATACAACAGTGAAAAGCCCGGTAGATGGGGTAGTGGGAAGTCTCCCATACCGGATAGGAAGTTATGTGAACAGCGCGACGGCACAACCATTGACACGGGTTTCCGATATCAATACCATTTATGCGTATTTTTCGATCAGTGAAAAGCAGCAGCTGGATATTGTTGCTGAGACCGAGGGAAAAACATTCCAGGAGAAAATAGAAAAGATCCCGCCGGTAAGCTTGCTGCTGTCAAATGGCAGGCCTTACAATCAGCAAGGAAAGATCCAGACGTTCAGCGGACAGGTGAATACCCAAACGGGAGCATTCAATGTGCGTGCAAGCTTTCCTAACCCCGACAAATTGCTGCGTTCGGGAAACAGTGCCACGGTACAGATCCCCACACACCTGGAAAATGTGATCATCATTCCCCAGAAAGCGACTGTTGAGCTGCAGGACAAGCGCATGGCGTATGTTCTGGAAGGAAATAAGGTAAAAGCCGTACCGGTAAAAGTGAGAGCGGTACCGGGAGGAAAATTCTTCGTTGTGGACGAAGGATTGACAGAAAAAGATCAGTTAATCATCGAAGGAATCGGGATCTTGACGGAAGGTACGGAGATCAAGGCTGAATTTGTCAAAATCGCCGATTTGCTGAATACAGAAGAAAAATAACAAGGGGCTGGCTCCAAAAAAGGAATTATTATGTTTGATAAATTTATTGACAGGCCGGTACTATCTACCGTAATTTCTGTGATTATCGTGATTCTGGGAATCCTGGGACTGGTCACGCTTCCCGTTTCCCAATATCCTGAAATTGCTCCTCCTACCGTAACCGTAAGTACGAGTTACCAGGGAGCAAGTGCCGAAGTTGTAATGAATTCGGTGGTGATCCCGCTGGAAGAGCAGATCAACGGGGTGGAGGACATGACCTATATGACCTCTACATCAAGTAACGACGGATCGGCATCGATCAGCATCTACTTCAAATTGGGAACGAATCCCGATCTGGCGGCGGTGAACGTTCAGAACCGTGTTTCACGGGCGACACCTTTGCTGCCTCAGGAGGTGACCCGTTCGGGAGTAACGACCGCCAAGCGCCAGAGTGACAATATTTTGATTTTCTCTCTGTACAGTGAAAGTCCGGCATACGACCAGACATTCCTGCAGAATTACGCCAATATCAACATCCTTCCGAGGGTTAAACGTGTGAACGGAGTAGGGGAAGCAATGGTTTTCGGACAAAAGGATTACGCGATGCGCATCTGGCTGAAACCGGATATCATGGCAAGTTACGGCCTTGTTCCTGCCGATGTGATGGCATTGCTGGCGGAGCAGAACATCGAAGCCGCTCCGGGACAATTCGGGGAAAGCGGGGATCAGTCATTTCAATATACCCTGAAATACAAAGGGCGTTTGCAAAGCCTGGAAGAATTTGAAGAAATTGTGATCCGTTCCACTGAAAACGGGGAAGTGCTTACATTGGGAGAAGTCGCAAGAATTGAGCTGGGAGCACAGAATTATGCCGGGGGTTCCAGGACCAACGGAAGCGAATCGGTTGGTGTTGCCATTGCACAGACAGCCGGTTCCAATGCGCAGGAAGTGATTGAAGGAACCTTGAAAGTACTGGAGGACGCTTCGAAAAATTTCCCGGCAGGGGTGCATTATACCACGCTGGTAAATGCCAATGACTTTTTGCAGGAATCGATCTCAAAAGTGATCAGTACGCTGATCGAGGCGTTTATCCTTGTATTCGTGGTAGTATTCGTGTTCCTGCAGGACTGGCGCTCTACGTTAATCCCGGCCATTTCTGTTCCGGTTGCGATCATCGGTACCTTTTTCTTCCTGAGTCTGTTCGGGTTCACCATCAACATGCTGACCTTGTTTGCGTTGGTATTGGCAGTAGGGATTGTAGTGGATGATGCCATTGTCGTCGTCGAAGCCGTGCATGCGAAAATGGAGCAGGGCGAGCAGAATGCCCGTATTGCCACGCACAAGGCGATGGGAGAGATCAGCGGAGCGATTATTTCCATTACACTGGTCATGTCTGCGGTGTTTATCCCGGTGGCATTCATCAGTGGGTCTGCAGGTGTATTCTACAAACAGTTTGGTATTACGCTTGCCGTTTCGATTGTCATTTCAGCAGTCAACGCATTGACATTGTCCCCGGCATTGTGCGCGATATTACTGAAGCCGCATCACCACGAAGAAGGCAAAAAGAAAAGCCTGTTGAAGCGTTTTTACGGCGCGTTCAACACAGCGTTTGATGCGACAACGGACAAGTATAAGAAGTCGGTTCAGTTTTTCGTGAAAAGAAAATCGATCGCGTTTATCGGGATCGCCGCATTTGTGGGGATATTCATTCTGTTGATGAATACCCGGCCGAAAGCGTTCGTTCCCGGGGAAGATACGGGAGGTATCATGTCGGATATTTCGCTTCCTCCCGGAACATCCATTGAGCGTACAGAGGAAGTGTTGCTGCAGGTTGAGAACGCGGTAAAAGACATTCCGGAGATCAATAAGATCCTTCGTATTTCCGGTAGAAGCCTGATCAGTGGAGCAGGAAGCAACTACGGGATGATCATTATTAAGCTACATCCATGGGCCGACCGGAAAGGAGAAGGGCAGGATGTTGCTTCCATCATCCAGCAGCTGTTCCAGCGGGCAAGTGTGGTAAAAGATGCAAAAGTGATCTTCTTTGCCCGTCCTACGATCATGGGATTTGGTTTCAGCAGTGGGTTTGAATTCCAGTTGCAGGACCAGCTGGGAGGAACAATTGATAATTTGAATACCATAAAAGACCAGTTCCTGGGTGCGCTGAACGCCAGGCCGGAGATCCAGTACGCTTCTACGTCTTTTTCTCCCAATTACCCGCAGTACCGTATCGATCTGAATGTGCCGGCGATAAAACGTGCCGGACTGACCGTAGCGGACGTGCTGGGAACGATGCAGGGATACTATGGAGGAGTATATGCGTCCAACTTCAATAAATTTGGTAAGCAGTACCGTGTCATGTACCAGGCCGAAGCCGAATTCAGAGCGGATCCCGAATCCATGAATAAGATCATGGTGAGAAACAACCAGGGAGAGATGGCGCCGATTTCCCAGTTCATAGAATTGGAAAAAGTATTCGGACCGCAGATCATTAACCGTTTCAACTTGTTTACATCCGTGAATATCCAGGGAGCTCCGTCTCCGGGCTACAGTACGGGAGATGCGATCAAAGCCATCGAGGAAGTGGCAAAGGAAACGCTTCCGATCGGGTATGGTTATGAATACTCGGGAATGACACGTGAGGAGATCAGTGCGGGAGGACAGACAATATACATCTTTATGCTGTGCCTGGTATTCGTTTACTTCCTGCTGGCAGCACAATACGAAAGCTATATGCTTCCATTCGCAGTATTGCTGTCACTTCCGATCGGTCTGGCAGGTGCGTTCATTTTTGCGTGGCTGTTCGATGTAAGTAACAACATATACATACAGATCACACTCATTATGCTCATTGGTCTGCTTGCGAAGAATGCCATCCTGATCGTCGAATTTGCCGCTGACGCAAGAAGGAAAGGAGCAACCATACCGCAGGCGGCGATCCAGGGAGCGGTTGCCCGTTTACGCCCGATCCTGATGACATCATTTGCGTTTATTCTGGGATTGTTGCCATTGATGCTTGCCCAGGGAGCGGGTGCTGTCGGTAACAATGCCATCGGTACAGGTGCAATCGGAGGAATGCTGATCGGTACGATCTTCGGGGTATTTGTTATCCCTGCATTGTTTGTTGTTTTCCAGGGATTACAGGAAAAAGTATCGTCAAAAAAGCCGGTTCAACAAAGTGAAACACATTAAGAAGGAAAAAATGAGATCAAAAATTTTCAATTATATCACCTTATCCGTTCTTGTAATTTTCATTACAGGCTGTGGTTTAGTGACCAAGAAATACGAAGACGTCGAATTAACCGAAGAACAACAGAAAGGTTTGTACCGGGATTACCAGTCGGAAGATACCGTAACGGTTGCCGATATTCCCTGGCAGGACTTGTTTACGGATGAACACCTGAAGACATTGATCCAGGAAGCACTGACAAAAAATTACGATTTACAGAATGCGATTTTGCAGATTTCAAGCGCGGAAAACACACTGAGGCAGAGCAAGCTGGCATTTTTGCCAAGCCTGGATTTTTCTCCTTCGGTAACGTTTAACAAGACTTCCCAGAATTCATTGAACTTACCGGCCAATATCAATATCAATTTACGCACAACAACCGTTTCACTGGGGTTTTCAACGAACTGGGAGATTGAGATCTGGGGAAAGCTGTCCGCGGCAAAAAGAAGTGCCCAGGCAGCCTGGATGCAGTCCATTGCTTCCCAGAATGCTGTCAGGACGGCGTTGGTGGCTACCATTGCGGATGCGTATTACACATTGTTATCACTGGACAAACAATTGGAAATAACGGAAGAGACAGTTGCCATCCGTGAAAAAACGGTCACAGCTATGAGAGCGCTGATGGAAGCGGGAAGCGTTACCGGTGCGGACGTGGTCCAGGCAGAATCGAATTTATACGCTGCGCAGGTCAGCCTGCCGGAGTTGAAACGTTCTATCCGTGAGCTGGAAAACAGTTTGTGTGTGCTGACTTCAAAACCGTTGCAGGCGATTCAAAGAGGAAGATTTGATGACCAGGTGTTGCATGCTGATTTAAAAGCGGGGGTTCCTGCTCAATTGCTGGCAAACCGACCGGATGTACAGGCAGCTGAATTATCATTCCGGCAGGCGTTTGAGCTGACAAATGTGGCAAAAGCATCGTTTTACCCGACATTGCGCCTTTCAGCGGGAAGCGGAGGTATCAGCGCGCTGACAACACGGACGTTATTGGACCCGGCAAGTATTTTTGTCAACCTGGTTGGAGGCCTCACTCAGCCGATTTTTCAGCGGGGGCAATTAAAGGCGAATCACCGGAACGCGAAGATCGCTCAGCAACAGGCATGGAATACCTTTGAGAAAACATTGCTGACAGCAGGACAGGAGGTTACAGATGCGCTGTATGCGTATGACATGGCGAAAGAGAAGCAGGAGATCCGTGAGAAGCAGGTGGAAGCATTGGAGAAAGCAGTGAGCTTCCGGATGCAGTTACTGGAATACAGCAGCAATACGAACTACACGGATGTACTGACTTCCGAACAAAGCCTGATTGCAGCTCAGCTGGCGGGAGTAAACGACAAGCTGCAGGAATACAAAGCAATTATTGCACTGTACCGCTCACTTGGCGGAGGTTGGAAATAAATAATGAACCGGGAATTGAAAAATGAACAATTGTCAATTTCCGGCTCACCGAATGCTCATCGTTAAAAACGGTATCCCAACGTAAATTGGAACGTTAAGTTCTTATATTCCGGGTTGACAGTCGTGGTTGAATTATTCTCCTCTTTGGTCGTGAAAAAATCCAATCCTACCCGGGGAGATATGACGAAGTGATTAATATAGAACTCTAGTCCCGCCTGTGCGCCGAGCATGAATGTACGTGTATTCTTGTCAAAATCCTCTTCGTTCGTAACACTACTGTTTCCGAATGTAAAAACGTCCTTCTGGCTTACCCGGAAACCTAATTGCGGTCCGACATGGATGCTGACGAATTCAGCGGGTCTGAAGGCTAATAACACCGGGATATCAACATAGTTGACCATTCTTTTCCATGAATAAGGAGTTCCCAGGATGGTTCCGGAGCCTTTCACTCCTTTCTGGGAAAACATAATCTCCGGCTGAAGCGCCAGTAATTTACCCAGTGGCAGGCTGATAAACCCTCCTCCGGCAAACCCGACCCGGGGATCAGCTGAAAAATCCTGTTCCTTTTCGTTATACACGCTATTGATGTTTATTCCCGCTTTCAGTCCGAATGAGAACCGCTCTCTGAACGTGGTTTCCTGTGAAAAAGCAATGCATCCCCAAAAAATAAATGCTGCAAAAATGGTGGTTTTAATTGATTTCATGGTACGTGGTTTTAAAGTAAACAAGTTACAAAAATATGCTTCACTTTCAAAGTTAACAAAAAATGGAACAGGAAAATTGAATTTATTCACCAACGGAAAGTTCCCCGGCAGTAATTATACTCAATAACGGTTTGGATGAACAGGAATCCGGACGTTTAAAGCCTGGAGCAGGGAAGCTTATTTTAAAATCAGGGCATCCATCCGGATTTTACTTGTATCTTCGCCACACACTTTAAAATATGCAAACTTTAGACTCACCGATCCCCCGCCATTTTGACAATGGGTGGTATTTCCCGCTCAGGATAAGAATCACTGGATTCATACTGATTGCCTACGGGCTGTTTTCACTGCTGATCCAGTCTTATTACATCGGCGCTCCTATGTTGATTTTCGGACTGTTCATCGGCTTTACATTCTCCGGAGTCCGCATCGATACAGATGGAAAAAGAATCATCGAATATACACGATACCTGGGATTCATTCCAATTGCTAAAAAAAGCCCGTATGAAAACTATCACTACGTAACCGTGATTCCGACCAGGGTTTCCGATGCTGTTAATGCCAACCTGGTGCAGCAAACCGTAAAGACAAACTATAAATTCGCAATTTGTTTATTCACAGGATCTTTCCGCGGGAAAAAAGAGCTGACAGTGCTTGCCAGTAAATCCGAGGCAGAATACATCGCGAAACAGCTGGTACACCTGCTGGAAATGGAATACTTCGAATACGATCCGCAGGCAGTAAGGGCTAAGCTGAGAGGAAGATAAGCTGAGAGGAACGATGGTTTTGAAAAGGCACGGAAGCACGATGTGATACCGTTATTTTCAACCGTATTCTGCCGGAAAAAATCGAAAATTTCAGTTGTTTTTAAGAACAGCGGATCAATTATTAAGTCAATAGATCTTGACAATTGAATTTTCTTCATTCATTTCACTCAAAAACTCACAATTTACAACCCGTAATCTCCGATTTGTGATTTGTAATTCGTACTTTTGCCCCAAATTTGAAACACCTCTCCGGTATGGTTGGAAAAAAGATGAAGGAATATCTCGTTTTTACAAAGTTCAGGTTGTCCTTTTCTGTTGTGTTGTCTGCATTGGCCGGATATCTTTTCAATGGAGGTTCGGACTGGAAAGAAGTGCTGTTGCTCACGATCGGAGGTACATTAGTGACTGCCGCTTCGAACGGTTCTAACCAGATCTGGGAGCGCGACCTGGATAAATTGATGAACCGGACTAAAAAACGCCCGCTGCCCGCAGGCACAATGTCATTGACAGAAGCATACAGTGTCGTTGTCATTTCGTTGATTGCCGGAACAGTAATGCTGGCGTCGATCAACTGGTATTCCGCGATATTAGGGTTGTCTGCCTATGTTTCGTATGTATTCATGTACACTCCCCTGAAACGCAAAACTCCCTGGGCGGTGTTTGTCGGAGCATTTCCGGGAGCGATTCCCCCGATGCTTGGTGCAATTGCGGCAAGCGGTGAATTTTCACTCGTTCCGGGAGTATTGTTTTTCATCCAGTTCATCTGGCAGTTCCCGCACTTCTGGGCGATCGCCTGGGTTGTTTACGACGATTACAATGCCGGAGGATTTTCCCTCTTGCCTTCAAAGACGGGACGTTCAAAGACCTCTGCATTTTTCATAACGCTTTACTCACTATTCCTGATTCCGTTTAGCCTGATTCCCTGGGTGCTGGACTGGACGGGTGGGATTTCACTGGTTATCGCGACGGTTTTGGGAGCATTGTTCTACATGGCATCCTACCGGCTGTACCAGACGTGTGATGCGAAAGACGCGAAAAAACTTATGTTTGCATCCATCATCTATCTGCCGATCATTCAATTTATGTACTATTTTGACAGAACAGATGAATTCATTCAACAAGTGGAGCAAGTTGTCCAGGCAGTATTGAATTAAATAAAAAAGAAATGAAACAACAGTTTGAGGCAGAATTAAGTCCCGAGATCCGGGAAAAAATGAAGAAAAATCTTGTTTATGCAGCTCTTATCAGCATCACGATGGTCTTTGCAGGACTGGTTTCTGCTTATATCGTTTCGATGGGAGGCTCATTCTGGTTAAAAACACCGTTCCCGACCCCTTTCTTTATCTCTACCGCCTTGATCGTATTGAGCAGTATCACGTTTGTACTGGCAGTAAAAGCAGCGAACGCACGAAACAAAAAGAATTTATTAATCCTGATCTGTACCACTTTCTTACTGGGAATAGGCTTTGTTATTTTCCAGTTCAAAGGATACGGGGAGCTGGTAAACAGAGGTGTTTATTTTGCCGCTAATAAAATCCTGGTCAACGAAGGTCGGTATGGCGATTACTACACGTTGAAATACAAAGGAAAATACCTGGTTGTCGAAGGAAATGACTACCTCATTGAAGGGAAGAAGATCGACGAAAAGACTAAGGCAGAGATACAGGCAGTCGGCAGACAGTTTGAAAAAGCGGATAGCAAGGACGGACTGAAACACATAAAAGGATATGGTACCGATTTCGTTTTGTTGTACGAAAGCGAGCCGGTAGCGTATCTGAATGACCAGCTGGTGCTGCCGGATGGAAAAGTAATAGGGTCTCATGACCTGTACCGCCTCAGAACCTGGGCAGAGCATATTCGCGACGGGCGGGGTGATTTTTTCGTGAAAGGAGAATTCGGAAAAGATTTTCATGTGTTCTATAAAAGTAAAGAGCTTTCCTATAAAAACAGGGCATTGTACCTGGAAGACCAGAAGCTGAGCCCTTATCTTCTCAATAAAGCAATGGATTCCGCCGATACGGCCTCTTCCTTCCTGTATATAATTACATTCTTACACTTATTACACATCGTATTCACATTATTATTCATGATCAGAACGGTATCGTATTCATTTTTAGGTAGATATACAGAGGGGGATACGGTGGGGTTGAGAGCAACAGGAATTTTCTGGCACTTTTTAGGTGCTTTATGGCTATTTTTGTTGTTGTTTTTACTTTTTATTCATTAAACTTGCAAAAAAAATTTAGAGAAATGGCTGGACATGCTTCTGAACAAATTGACGCTACTAATGTATGGGGAGGTAAAGAATCTCCGTTTAGAGTGAGTTACGGAAAACTGATGATGTGGTTTTTCCTTGTATCCGATGCTTTGACATTCGGGGGATTCTTGGTTGCTTATGGATTTTCAAGACACGCTTACGGTGGTGAATGGCCGATCGGTGAAGAAACGTTTCACTCATTACCTTTCCTGGAAGGAAATTACCCGCTGATATATGTTGCGTTCATGACTTTCCTTTTGATTATTTCCTCCGTAACAATGGTACTGGCAGTTGAGGCAGGTCACAGAATGGATAAAAAAGGAGTGGTGAAATGGTTGGGAGCTACGATCGTGGGAGGATTGATCTTCGTTGGTTCTCAGGCATGGGAATGGTCTCACTTTATCCACGGTTCCAAATTCGGGAAAGTTGAATTGGAGGACGGATCAAAAGCAGTAGTCCACGCAGAAAAATTCGGAGAGATTAAGAACTTTAATGTCCAGGTTGCCGGTTCTCACTACAAACAAGGGCAGGTGCTTACAAACAACGATCTGGACCTGATGCACGAGTTCCAGCATGCCGTTGAAGCAGGACATGTAAAAGATGAAATGATCACATTGCATGACGGTTCCGTAGCGAAAATCGCTAAAGATGCCGACGTGGGAATGTACCTGGTAGTAAAAGAAGCGGGTTCAAAGCACGAGCTACGCGATAAGATTGAAGGAGCTGATGCTGTTAAAGCATATTACGACGCTGCTTATTCGGGAGAAGCAAAACGCATTATTTACGGTGCGAATATGACCCGCAATGAGTATGGCCCGAAACAATACGCGAACTATTTCTTCTTTATCACCGGGTTCCACGGATTCCACGTTTCCATCGGTATTTTGATCAATATCATCGTATTCGTCAACTGTCTGAAAGGAACGTATGAAAAAAGAGGACACTATGAAATGGTTGAAAAGTCAGGATTGTACTGGCACTTTGTAGACTTGGTATGGGTATTCGTATTTACATTCTTCTACCTTGTTTAATCAAATAAAATAAAACACAATAAACTTTGAGATATGGAAAGAGACGACGTTATCGAGTATTCATTGCATAATCATCACTCAGAAGAGGACGGGAAGAAGATTCGTAAGAAGATTTATTTTGTAACCGTACTCTTGTCACTCATTACGATTGTTGAGGTAGGTATCGGGATCTTCTGGGGGCGTTCAAACGTTCAGGGATTCTGGTGGGAAACCATCAAATGGTTTTATGTCGTACTGACAATCATAAAGGCAGCATACATCGTGATGGTATTCATGCACCTTGGAGAAGAAAGAAAGAACCTGAAACTGATGATCCTGGTTCCGTACCTGATCTTCATCTTGTACTTAATCTTTATTTGTTTGACAGAAGGAACGGCTGTAGGAAACGCTTGGGCGACCTACGGTGTCTAAAAACAGAACCATGACTGGTAAAAAAACTGCCGGACGGATGAGAGGGATTTATGCGGTCTTGCTCTTGTTTGTTCCGGCTCTTTTATTAATAATCATTTCCCGGGGATGCAACATGAAGTTCAAGACACTTGATGACTTCGGGAAAGTGAATAACTATTCCTTTGTCGGCGTTGACGGGAAAACCTATACCCAGGACAATTTTAAGGGGAAAGTGGTGATCTTTATAAATATTCAGGACAATTGCCTGGATACCTGCAGCATCAGCCTGTTTACGTTTGAAAAGATCATTTACCAGCACATCCGGCCGAAGAAATCGTTGAAAGATTACAGGATTGTAGCATTTGTCAACGATATGAACGGAGATCCTGTGGAGGACCTGTCGGCAGCGAATGAGCTGCTGAAAGACAAGATCCATCATTATGACCCTGAAAAATGGATCCTGGCAAAAGGAGATGCCCGGAATGTGTATAACATTGAGCACAATGGTGAAAACCTGCTCCAGACCGGTGACCAGTATTTCGGAGGAAACTCATTTCAGGAACTGATGTTGCTGGTCGATAAGGATAACCACCTGAGAATGGTGCTTCGTGGAAATGCGGAGGGAATGTTCAGGAGAATGAAGGAATGTATTGCTTTATTGCAGAAAGAATACAATGTGGCGGATGGAAAAGATAAAAAGAAATAGCCGTATCGTTCTTGGAATAACAGCAGCGCTGGTTATGACAGGATGCAACGGAACAAAAACAGTGGAAGAAAAAAGGCTTCCGATTGCCGGGGAGATAGATATTTCATACCGGATGGTGAACGGAAAAGAAGTAGCCGATACCATTTACCATGTAGTACCCGATTTCAGGTACATCAACCAGGATTCTGCCTGGATTTCCTCTTCCGACCTCAAAGACAAGGTATGGATCGCTGATTTTTTCTTTACACACTGCCCGACGATCTGCCCGCCGATGACAACCAATATGAAACGGTTGAACATCATGACGGATGACCTGAAAGAACACGTCCGGTTCCTGAGTTTTTCCATTGACCCTTACAGGGATTCCCCGTCAAGATTAAGAGCATACATCCGGGAACATGGAATCAAAGCTGAAAACTGGCATTTCTTTACAGGAGATGAGGAAGCAACACATGAGTTAGCCAGGGAATTTTTCAACGGAGCCGAAAAAAACGATACGATTCCGGGTGGGTTCGGGCACACACCTTATTTCTCCCTGGTAGATACAAAAGGACACATCCGGGGGATATACGACGGTACCGATTCGGATGCCATCGATTCCCTGGAAAAAGACATTCGCTTACTATTAAAAACAGAATACAATGTTACCGGAAGCAAAAATTAAAAGAGCCCGAACCGCAATCATTATCGCGTCGCTGGCGATCCCGCTCGTTGTAGCCGTTCTGTTCAGCGTCAATTTAAGAGATCTTGGGTTTGATGTCCAGCCGCTGAGTTTCCTGCCCCCGATCTATGCGGGAATCAACGCCCTGACAGCTGTTTTGCTGGTAGGTGCTTTGGTCGCGATCAGACAGAAGAACAGGAAGCTGCATGAAACATTCATCAAAATATGCATGGTATTATCCCTGCTGTTCCTGGCGAGCTATGTTGCCTATCACATGACTTCCGACTCTACTGTCTTCGGAGATGTGAACGGTGACGGAGAGAGAGACGCTGCGGAAAAGCTGGCAGTCGGAAGCTCGTTGTTGATCTATACCTTTATCCTTCTTTCGCACATATTGTTGAGCGTAGTGATTGTACCGATCGTGCTGTTTACCTATTTGTTCGCATGGCAGGGAAATTTTGTCCGCCACAAAAAGTGGACCCGCTTCGCATGGCCGATGTGGTTCTATGTAGCGGTAACGGGTGTGATCGTTTACTGGATGATCTCCCCCTATTATTAGGCTATAAATTTTGATAATTCAAAATTCATTTTGTAAACTTATATCCCACCCCCCTTATAGAGTGAAAATAAACGGGCTCTTTCGGGTTTTCTTCAAATAGCTTTCTGAAGGTGAGAATAAAGTTATCGATCGTCCTGGCTGTCGGGAATTGGTCTGCTCCCCATACACTGTCCAGTATCTCATCACGGGAAATCACTTCTCCCTGCTTTTCAATGAACAGCTGAAGAAGGGCAACCTCCCGTTTGGACAACTCCGTGACCGTACCATGCTTGTCGGAAACAGTATAGGTTTTAAAATCGATTTTTTTGTCACCGATTCTTGCTGTCTGTGCTGTCGCAGTGTTCCTGCCGATCAGGATTTTCACACGGAGCAGGAGTTCTTCCAGGTCAAATGGTTTACTGAGGTAATCGGTCCCGCCGCTTTTTAAGCCTTCGATCTTATCAGTGCTTGTCCCTTTGGCCGACAGGAAAAGTACCGGTACATTTGAAATGGTCCGCAGTTCTTTGCAGATATCAATCCCGTTCACTTCAGGCAGCATGACATCCAGGATGACCAGGTTGGCGTTTGCCAGTTCGTGGATCCTGGAAATGGCCGTCCGCCCGTTGTCAATATGAACCACGTTGTACGATTCCAGCTCCAGGTTCAGTACGATGGCTTCTGCGATCGTGTGCTCATCCTCAACAAGTACAACTGTATGTTTCATCATTTTTTATTGTGTGATAAAAATAAAGATATATCTCCAGTTAAAGAGAGAAAAAAGACTAATTTTGAAAAATAATGATAATTCCGGCTAAGTTATGGAAAAAGTAGTTCGCCCTTTTCTGGCAGGGCTTTTTACGATAATAATCACTTCCTTTTTGAACGGGCAGGTAACGGTTGTCGATAAGTTCCGTGACGACATTCCCGTTGCAGCTTTTCAGCGCCCTGACCTGGCGGCGATTCACCAGGAAGATATAGAAAGAGATAAGAACGGGCAGATGTACCGTTTCGGCGTGAGTATAGACGTAAACATTACTCCTCAGAACAGTGGCGTATGGTCAGCAAATGAAAAAGGAGACAGGACCTGGCGATTGATGGTTAAATATCCCGGTGCCCAGGCATTGAGCTTTATGTTTTCCAGGTTTCACCTGTTCGGAAATTCTACCATTGATGTATATAGTAAAGATGGAAAACGGCTGCACCGAACATATACTTCCGGGGATGTGCTGGAACACGGGCAGCAAAACCTATCCCTGTGTAAAGGGGACTACATGCTGCTGGAACTGGTTGAACCGGCGGGGACACCAGCCTCGATCCTGGAAATAGAGCAGATCTTCTATGCTTACAGAAGCATTACACAATCACAGGAAAAGAGCTTTGGCGACTCTGAGAGCTGCCAGGTGAATGTCAATTGTACAGAAGGCAATGACTGGCAGGACGAAAAGAGAGGGGTTGCACGGATCCTGGTGGTGATACCGGGACAACAGGGATGGTGCAGCGGGTCGCTGGTCAATAATGTGAGACAGGATTGTACACCTTATTTCCTGACAGCCATGCATTGTGCGGAAGGTGCTTCTGCCAGCAACCTCAATAACTGGCGTTTTTATTTTAATTACGAATCAACGGGATGCAGTAACCCGTCTTTTGAAGGGACCTTAGCCAGCAGTTACATTACCGGGTGTGTGAAGATCGCTGCGTCTGAAGATGTCAACGGGAATACCATTTCCAAATCTGATTTTTACCTGGTCCACCTCGGAACAATGGCAAATGCCACAAACACGATCAACACACTGAAAGGATACAATGCTTACTGGAACGGATGGGACGCAAACAATTCGGCATCAGGAGGAGGTGTGGGGATCCATCACCCTTCCGGGGATATCAAGAAAATTTCAACATATACAGTAACTCCTGTTTCCACCACTTACAGCGGAATTACACAAAACACCCATTGGCAGGTTTCGTGGTCAACGACTGCAAACGGGCATGGAGTGACGGAAGGAGGATCGTCCGGGTCTCCGCTGTTTAAATTCAATGGCGGTAATTCAAGAATCATAGGAACACTTTCAGGAGGGACTTCCGCGTGTTTTAACGGGAGCGCAGGGCCTGGGACAGGACCTAACCAACCGGATGTTTACGGGAAAATGTCTTACCACTGGCAAAGCGTGGGAGCAACGAACCCGCTGAGACTGAAACCATGGCTGGATCCTGACAATACAGGTGCGCTGGTGCTGGATGGATCCTATGATCCTTGCTCCTCATCATCAGGAGTGCCTGTCGCGAATTTTATAGCGAGCCAGACAAATATCCCGCAGGCAACAACCGTTTCCTTTACGGATCAGTCCACCGGTGCTCCGACTTCCTGGACATGGTCCATTACACCGGGTACGGGATGGACATATACGGGAGGAACTTCAGCATCGTCACAACATCCCCAGGTAGTTTTCAACGTGGTCGGAGCTTATACGGTATCGCTTACTGCGACCAACTCCAACGGGTCTGATACCGAAACCAAACCGGGTTATATCGTCGTTACTTCATCATCAGGTCCTTGTCCGGCTACATCTGAAAATTGCGACGAATACATCGCCGAAGTACAGCTGAACACGATCTATAATGTGACGGGATGCAATAACTATACGGATTATTCAGCCATTTCAACTGCCCTGAATGCCGGAAACGCATATACTGCTACAGTGATGATAGCAACAGTGGACAACGGTATCGGGTATGGATATACAGGAGACAAGATAGGTGTGTGGATCGATTACAATAACAACGGCAGTTTTACAGATGCCAATGAGCATTTGGGGACATTGAATTTTGGAACCAATTATTCCGGGGACTTTAATTTCACGGTACCTGCTAATGTGACTCCGGGTATCGTAAGAATGAGGGTAAGGATTGATTATTTTGAGAATAATTCGCCGTTGGATCCTTGTGGAACATCTGAATACGGTGAGGTGGAAGATTACAGGATCATCCTGACGAATAACCCGGTCGGTCTGGAAGAGAACATACTGAATACCATTTCGCTTTATCCGAATCCTGCACGTGAGACCATAACGATTGATCTCAACGCAAATCTTCAGAAAGCAGGTATTTCGATCCTGGATATCACAGGAAAAACAGTTCTGCTTTCGGAATACAGCAACGTACAGAAAATAGATCTGAATCTGTCTTCATTGTCTCCCGGTATATACCAGGTCGTTATTGACACAGAATACGAGAAAACAGTGAAGCGGGTTGTCAAGGATTAAGACGGGCATTCCTGCTGGCGGAAGGCAACAGGATGTGTTCTGTTTTTGAGTGATTCTTACTGAAATATGAAGCAAAAGTAAAAGAAACGATAATTTTTCTATATTTACTTCAAATAACCAACCTTGCGACTATTTTTGCCGTTTAAATATGTATTAAACCTGTGCTTATGAAAAAACACGTACGATCATTTTTTATTGCAGGAAGCTTGCTGCTTTTGGGCTCAAAGACTTCATTTTCACAAAACTATTTAGGTATTCATTCAAGTAACTACGCCGGGGCGATGGGGCTTGACCTTCAGCCGGCGAGCTTCGTAGACGGGCGCTTTGTCGTGGATGTCAACCTCTTCAGCGGAAATGCCGCCGCCTGGACAAATATTGCGAAATTTGACACCAGGGATATGCCGGGCTGGTGGGTGAAATCATTCAAAACAGATACCATGTGGATGAAGCCCGATTCAACCTTCGCAGACAGGTACATCATCGACGCCTATAAATTAGGGAGCAATAAAAAATTGGGAATGTACTCCAACATGCAGGTAGATATCCTGAATTTTGCATTTCATGTCACACCTAAAATTTCAATCGGTCTGGGAGTAAAAGCCAGGGGAATTGCCAATGTGGAAGACGCGACTCCCGAACTGGTGAAGCTGGCTCAGAGCGGGTTGGACTATTCCAGTCTGTGGATGCAGAACCTCAAGGATCAGAATGTGAATGTTTCTGCGATGACATGGAAAGAATACAAATTGAATTACGGACAAGTGATTCTTGACAAAGGAGCGCATTTCCTGAAAGGAGGAATCGGCGTGAAACTCTTGCAAGGGGTATCTTCTGCTTATATGTATTCCAATGATATCAACTACGGTTTGAACAATAAAGACACTTCTTTCCTGCTGCAGGGAGATTTTTCCTATGGATATTCAGACAACCTGGATAAGGAAGACCTCACTGCAAACGACTTTGTGAAAGGATCCGCTTCCAAGCTTGGAGTTGGTTTCGACATTGGTTTTGTCTATGAATGGCGCCCGAACCATGAGAACTACAAATACGATATGGACGGAAAGACGGGACTCTGGAGAAAAGACCAGAACAAATACAAAGCCCGTGTAGGGATTTCCGTACTGGACATTGGAGGAATGAGTTTTACCAAAGGAGGTTACAGCCGCGACTTCAGTGTGAATGAAACAAACCCGTTCGATCTGCGCGTATTTGAAGATGCGAAAGACCTGAAATCATTCGACCGTATCCTGGACAGCTTGATCATGTATGATCCTGACTGGAATGAAAAAGAAGGGACAGGCGGATCTTATTACCACAATCTGCCAACAGCGTTAAGTGTGCAGGCAGGATACCAGATCTGGAAAGATTTTTATGTCGATGTGACGGGTATCATGAACCTGTTGTCCAAGAAGAATGAGAACCGCATCAGGATTGCAAACCAGATCTCAGTTACGCCGAGCTACGATTTTGCATGGGCCGGAGTATATTTCCCGATCTCTTACAACTCGTTTTCCGGGTTTAAAGCAGGGATTGCTACCCGTTTAGGACCGATCACGCTTGGTGTTACTGACTTTAAAACGCTGTTCGCGGCAGGAAAAGTAAGGGGATCTGAAATTTATCTGGGATTGAGGGTTCCTGTCCTGTATGGCGAACCGAAAGACAGGGATAACGATAAAGTATCCGATAAGAAAGATGAGTGCATCGACGTTCCGGGAATCTGGGCTTTCAGAGGATGCCCTGACACAGATGGCGACGGTATCCAGGATTCCGAAGACGAATGTCCTGATGTGGCAGGATTGCCTGCATTCAACGGATGTCCTGATACAGACGGTGATGGAATCAAGGATGCTCTGGACCACTGCCCGACAGAACCGGGGTTACCGCAGTTTAACGGCTGCCCTGATACAGATGGCGATGGTATTCCGGATAAGGATGATGAATGCCCGACAGAACCTGGACTGGCTCCGTTCAATGGATGTCCTGATACGGATGGTGACGGAATTCCGGATCATGAAGATGCGTGTCCTACTGTTCCCGGACCGGAAATCAATAACGGTTGCCCTGACACAGACGGTGACGGTATCCTGGACTTCCTGGATAACTGCCCGACAGTACCTGGACCTGCGGAAAACAATGGTTGCCCTTGGCCGGATACAGACGGTGACGGTGTGTTGGATAAAGACGACAAATGCCCTACTATCCCCGGACCGATCGCTAACAATGGTTGTCCGTACCAGGATACAGACGGGGATGGTGTAATCGATTCCGAAGACGAATGTCCGAACACACCTGGAACAGTTGCGAATAAAGGTTGTCCTGAAATTGAAGAAGCTGTGAAGGAAATCCTCAAAACAGCATTTGACAACCTGGAGTTTGAAACAGGAAAAGACATCATTAAAGAAGCGTCCAAACCATCTCTGGATGAGCTGGCGGAAGTACTGGTGAAACGTCCTGAGTGGAAGCTGCAGATTTCCGGGCATACCGACAACGTTGGAAGTGCGCAAAGTAACCTGATCCTTTCCAAGAAAAGAGCCGAAGCAGTTAAAAACTACATGGCTTCGAAAGGAATCGACGAAAAACGCTTCAACGTATTGTATTTCGGACAAACACAGCCGATCGCGGATAACTCAACTGCGGAAGGACGTCAGAAAAACAGACGTGTGGAAATGACGATCATTTTCGAATAAACGGGAAAGTAAACTAATCAGAAAGAGGTTGTCGGTCCGGCAGCCTCTTTTTGTTGTTGGCAGTAGTTAAATTCATGTTATAAAAATTAAACCTGCCTTTATTTTGGTAACTTTGCACCTCAATGTCTCCGCAAAAGAAACTGAACATACAGATATTTTTCCGCCTTCTCCAATATGCCAGAGCATACAAGGGATTTTACATCCTCGCTATACTTACCACGTTATTGCTGGCCATACTGTCGCCTTATCGTGTCTTGCTGATCGGAGATGTAATAAATGAATACATAGCGGTTGACCAGGATGCACGGATGCTGCTTATCTGGACCGTGATCATCACCGGGATGCTGCTGGCAGAAACATGCCTGCAGTTTTTTTCGGCGTATTACTCCAACCTGCTGGCCCAGAACGTCATTTATGATATCCGCGTGAAGCTCTTTCAACGCATTACTACATTCAGAATGAAGTTTTTTGACAAGCACCCGATCGGAAATATTGTCACCCGGCTGATCTCTGATATGGAGGCCATTACAGAAGTTTTTTCGTCAGGATTGATGAGCATCATGGGGGATATGCTCACATTGATTGTCACCATCTTCATGATGTTCTACGTGGATTGGGAACTTTCGTTGTACATCCTCCTTCCTGTTCCGTTATTGCTGATCGGAACGCGGATCTTTGCCCGGGCGATGCGGAAATCCTTTCAGCTGGAAAGCCAGCAGGTTTCCAAACTGAATGCCTTTGTGCAGGAACGTATCACCGGGATGAGCCTTGTTCAGCTGTTCAACCGCCAGAAACAGGAGTACAGCGCGTTCCAGGACATCAATGCGGGGCACAGGACTGCTCATATCAAAGCCATCTGGGCCAACTCCATTTTCTTCCCGTTCGTGGAAATGCTCAGCTCGCTGTCCATCGCCTTTTTATTTGTAATTACGGTAGTGAATCTTCAGGGAGATTCTTCCGTTGATATGAAAGCCAAATTCGGAGAGATCATGGCGTTTACAATGTGGGTGAACCAATTGTACCGCCCGATCCGGATGCTGGCGGATAAATTCAATATTCTGCAGAGAGGAACCGTTCGTGCTGAGCGTGTATTTTCATTACTGGACATGGAAGAGAATGCGCAGCATCAGGGAACTTCCAGGGAATGCGACTTTGGTGGTGAGATTGTTTTCGATAACGTTTCATTCGCCTATGAAAATACAGACTGGATACTGAAAGACATTGATCTGGTAATAAAACCAGGGAGCACGGTCGCCTTTGTAGGAGCAACGGGAGCCGGAAAGACTTCCATTGTAAACCTGCTCGGAAGATTCTATGAATACCAGAAAGGAGCGATCAGGATAGGAGGGAAGGATATCACGGAGCTGGAACTGAGCTACCTGCGCAGGAACATTGCGATCGTATTGCAGGATGTGTTCTTGTTTTCAGATTCTGTTTACAACAATATTACACTAAGAGATCCTTCCATTACAAAGGAGCAGGTCGTTGAAGCAGCGAAAGCCGTAGGTGCTCATCGTTTCATCGAAAAGCTGCCGGGGGGATATGATTACCAGGTAGGAGAAAGAGGAGGAGTGCTGTCTGTCGGTCAGCGGCAGTTGCTGGCATTTATCCGGGCCTATGTCTACAATCCTCAGATCCTGATACTGGATGAAGCGACCTCAAGTGTGGACAGTGAATCAGAATTGCTGATCCAGAGAGCAACGGAAAAATTAACCGAAGGAAGGACATCCATTGTGATCGCACACCGTTTGTCTACGATCCAGAAAGCGGATAAGATTATCGTATTGGAGAAAGGACGCATCATAGAAGAAGGCTCACATCGTGAGTTATTACAACAGGAAGGACAGTACAAGCGATTGTTTGATATGCAATTCGGCGTTGAAAGCTGAATTACATCCTTAGGAGGAACAGTCGTTTTATAATTTATTGAAATGAAATTAAGAATAGGAGGAGTTCCCGAACATTTTAATCTTCCCTGGAAATTAGCCATTGAAGAAGGCGATTTCAGAAACGAAGGAATTGAACTGCACTGGACAGATATGCCCGGGGGAACAGGACAAATGATCCGTGGATTTGAAAATGGTACACTGGATATTGCGATTTTACTTACAGAGGGAATCACAAAAGGGATCCTGCAAGGCCTGAAAGCGAAAATCGTTGATGTGTACGTGACCACACCACTGCATTGGGGAGTACATGTGCCTTATGCATCTGATTTTCATAACATCGAAGACCTGGAAGGTAAGACATTTGCGATTTCCAGGTACGGATCAGGTTCTCATTTAATGGCCTATGTATGCGCAGACCGTCATAACTGGGATACGAGCAATCTGAAATTCAACGTGGTTGGCGATGTGTATGGAGGGTTGTGGGCGCTGGAAAACAACGAAGCCCAGATCTTTCTCTGGGATAAATACATGACGCATCCCTATACTGCCCAGAAGAAATGCCGTTATATCGATGAAGTCATTACTCCCTGGCCTTGTTTTGTCATTGCTGCCCGTAATGAAATCATTGAAAAAGACCCGGAGATCGTTCAGCAGATTTCCAGGATTGTCAATGAGCGCGCGCAGGTAATGAAGAACAGCGAGCACATTATAGAGATCATCTCCTGGCGCTATAACCTGCGTTCCAACCAGGTACAGAACTGGCTGACGGAAACAGACTGGAATTACAACCTGATCAAATACCCGCTGGCATTCGAGCGGACAGTCAGCTATTTGTCAAAACTGAATCTGGTGTCCCCGGAAGAGGCGGAGGACTGGAGAGACAGGTTGTTTGTCTGATCAGTAGCTATACGGATGAACCGGGAAACAAAAAACCGGCTCTGAAATAAGAACCGGCTTTCCCCTTTATTGTGATGTCTGATGATTTACTTTATCTTGCTGGTCAGGTCGTTTTTCAGTCCATTCCATTCTACCAGGTGAAGCTTCACAACTCCCACCGGGATTTTCGCTTTCACCAATAACGGAATTTTGTTCTCGTCCGCTGTCACCCAGAACTGTACATCTTCCTCGCTTTTGAAGTAGCGGCCTTTCTGAACGACCGGGACAAATTTGTGCGTTTTGAATTTCCCTTTCCGGATTTTAACCTCCTCATCGCCCACGTATTTGATTTTCAGGTTGTATATTTCATCATCCATAAAACACTTGAATTCAAAGACCTGGTCTTTCTTCATATTGGCGAAATCCAGTGTTCGGGCTTTGTAGAATGAAGAGATCATATCCTGTACTCCCATTGGTGTCTGGAATGATTTTTCTCCATTGTGCACCGTGTTCTTATCCTGCGAAAAAGTATAAGACTGGTTGATCTTGTACCCGCCTTCGTTTACATCACGCACAAAGTACCACGGCATAATGGACTTCTGGTCAATATAGGATTCATACACATCACGTACTTTATAAACAGCATTGAAACCGCCTAAAGTGCGCCCGGTTCCCACCACATGGTACAAAGGCCGGTTATCTCCTTTTTTGGAGGTGTTTTTTACCTCCAGGATCGCTTCCCCTGCATCCACAAAACCATAAGTTACCCTGTAGCGCAGTACTTCCCCTGTCTGGAACGCTGAGTTTTTCACAGAAGGATATTTCGTATTGGAGCTGGTCATTCCTGCGCCAAGCCCTAATAATCCGATAAATAATGCCAACTTTTTCATGGTTCAAATTTTATAAAATGACTGAATCAAAGTATGTGCCAAAAATTATTGGGAACTTTCAGTCAATTAATAAATTGAACGAAAAACAAAGGCAAATATTATACTTCCCTGGTAACGGGCTTTCTTCTGAAAAATGAATACACGAAGAAAATAACGGAACAGATGAATGCGATCCTTCCAAGAATATCTCCCGTGCTCATATACATTGTTTTTTTGGTGTTCAGTAAGACATCCCCTCTCAGTGCAGCGATTGTCCACCATTTGGAAGCCTTCACAATATCACCGCGCTGGTTGATGAACCCGCTTGTACCCGTATTGGCAGAACGGGCGACGGATTTCCTGTTCTCAATGGCCCGCAGCCTTGCAAAGCTGAAGTGTTGCTTGTAGCCCGGAGTGTCATCCCACCAGCCGTCATTGGTAATGATAAAAATAGCTTCTGATCCCAGTTTGGTTTGCCGGGCCGTAAATTCACCGTAAATAGATTCATAGCAGATGCTCGGGGTGAATGGAAAGGCACCTTTTACAGAAATTTTAGGCCGATCTTCAATTCCCAGTGTACCACTCGTACCTCCCAGATCCAGTGACCATTCTTCCAGGAACGGGAACCAATGGGAAAAAGGTACTTTTTCAGCCCCCAGCACCAGCTTCGATTTATGGATGATCTCCGGCTGCATAGCTGGTGACATCACCAGGGATGAATTATAGTACTCAACATACCCGGTTCCTCCGTATGGGTCTTTTTTAGCAGCCCTGGAAACTTTCTTCTCAAACCTGCGTTCGGTTGAAGCACCTGTAAGCAAGATTGTTTGCCCCCATCCGGCCATCCGCTCCTTCAGAATTTCGTACCCCATATCGTAATCAATAACCGCTTCGTCAAACGAAACAGGAATCGCCGTTTCAGGAGCGATCACCATTTTTGTGCGCGGTGTTATCTCCTGCTCGGCAATATCTGCAATGCGGTGCAGCTGCTGGGCAGGGCCAATGGTTGTGAATTTATAATAAGGATCGATATTGGGCTGGGTCACGACAATCTCTGCGGACATTCCCTCATCTTCGTGCACGGAATACATCCATAGGGAAAGCGAAAGGGGAAGCAAAAAGACAATGACAGGAATGGCGATTCTTTTAGGTTGGATCTTTTGTTTTTCAGTGGCTGAAAAATAAGAACGGATGAGCTTGAACAATAAGAAATTGACGGCTAATATCCACAGACTTCCTCCCAGTACACCTGTAAATTCATACCACTGAACCCATGAAGGAGTAATGGAAAATACATTTCCCATCGTCAGCCAGGGCCAGGATAATTCCCAGTGATAATGAAGAAACTCAAAGCCGATCCAGACAGTGAAAAACGCGATGTAGCCGATCTTATTTCCAAGGCGTCTTTTGATGATATGAAATACCTGGAAGGCAAGTGCCATCAGCAGCGCATTCAACAGGAAAGCCATCTTGGCCCCGTCAGGGTCAGCATTCCAGATCCACCAGGTTGTTCCTACATTGTAGATCAGAAAGGTGATGTAAGAGTGGATCATGAGTTTCCCGGGTCTGTATCGCTGTGTGCTGATGGTATCTTCCACTAACAGCAAAGGGATCCATGCAAAGAAAATCAGTGGAGTAAGGCTCCCTGTATACGGGAAAGCCAGGGTCATCAATATTCCGGATAAAATGCTTAAAATATAGCGTTGTATACGTGTAAATCTCATGAGAACAAATGTAATCGTTCTTCTTATATTATCCTACTTTTCTAATTCTTTCTTGATATTATTTAAACTGAGGACGACCGATCGTTTCACCGTGTTATCGAAGTTGTCGGTAAGGATTAAGATGTTGTAGGGAAAAGGGAACCGGACTGTAATGTTCCAGGTCAGTTCTGTTTTACCATCCTTTTCTTTCAGGATGAAATTATGAATGCTCAGGATACTGTAGGGTTTATCGACCTGCATCTCAAATTGTATGTGCTCCGGATAATTGAGCTTGGTGATGGATTGAATGCCGCTCAGAACCTGTTTGTTATTGCTTTCCCACCTGCATCTGGACGATGTGGTGCCGTCTTCTCCATAGTAATTCCAGGTGGAGGCTTTGTCTTTATTCCGCCAGTCGTGATAATGTTCCTGGTTTTGAAGGAATTTCAGGAAATTGTAGACTTCGGAGCTGCTTTTGTCTATGGTAACGGATTGTTGAAATGAATATTCTTTTTTGGCAAATAAAAGTACGACCAGGAATACCATGATCAGAGTTAGTATAAAAAACAGCACTTTTTTTAGTACTTTCATTTTCATAAACATTTCAGCGACGCAAAAGTATGGGATCGCTGCCGATGTCTGTCAATAATTTCGCTTTACAAGGTGTTTTTTTAGATGAATGATAAGAAATCAAAGTTGAAAGAAGGATAATTAATGACTCTAGTTATCAGTGTATTAGTTTTTGTTGTTAATTGTTTTCAGGATTCAGCGGGAAATCCGACAGCAGCTTGAACTTGGAGCCTTGAAGCGTCATGAGCTCTTTCCATAAATTGGAGTTAAAGGTGTCCATCAACTGTTCCAGGTTGTGATTTTCGGCTACGATCCAGGTGTTCAGCTGTAATTCTTCTTCCAGCTGTCCGCCACTCCAGCCTGAATAGCCGATGAAAAAACGGACCTTGTTCTCATTTTCGGGATGCAGCCTGATCTGTTCCAGTATTTCGTCAAAATTACCGCCGAAATATAGGTCATCCAGTATGTGCTCACTCCCCTGTACCGCATCTCCGAAACGGTGGATATAGTAGAGGTTGGTCTTGTCAACAGGCCCGCCGATGCTTATCCGCCCGTTGAACGCCTGTAATTCTTCATGAAGCTCTTTCGCCGAAAGGTCCACGTAGTTATTAAGCACGAAGCCGAAAGTCCCGTTTTCGTCATGATTGCAGATCAGAACGACAGAACGTGTAAAATGGATGTCTACTTCAAAAGGGTCGGAAAGTAGTAAAGCTCCTTTTTTCGGTTTGTTGATATTTTTAAAAGAGAAATCCATGTTTCCAGGTTTGTTATTGTCAAATATAGTTTTTTTGTTGTAAAAAAGAAGGGAAAATCGATATTTGATCGAATGACATAGATTTTTCCTATTTGAAAGTAATTCACTAAAATTTAACTCTGATTAATTGAACTGAAAAAATTTTATCCCTAATTTTGTTTTGAATTGAAAAAACTGATCGCAATATCATTCTTGTTCATTTTTCTGTGTGCCAATACAGAATTCGGGCAATTAATGCGCCTGCCGGTTTTAATTCATCATTACCTGGAACATGTAGAACTGGACCAGAACGAGTCCCTGATAAATTTTCTGAAAGTTCATTACGAGCAAGAGATCAATCATCCTGACGACATTCACGGAGACCACCAGCGTTTACCATTCAAAACGACCGACTTTCATTCCGTACAGGCCCCGGTGATCTTGCCGCAGGTTTGTTTTGAGCTGCCTGTTGTTAACGAGCGGTCAGACGTTCAGGATAAAAAGGTATATTCCATTGAAGAACACTATTCATTTGCTCATCTGAAAAACATCTGGCAGCCGCCACGCTTAGGTTAATCATTTTCAGGCACACTTCTGAGATTGTGCTTTTTCGTGTGTTCACTCATGCTGAACACAAAGGTTTAATGATTAACATAAGGCAATTATGCTCACAAGAATTATTGAGTTCTCAATAAAAAATAAGCTGATCATCGGCTTATGCACCATTTTTCTGACCGGATATGGTGTTTACGAATTACGGCAGCTACCTGTTGATGCCGTGCCGGATATTACAGATAACCAAACACAGGTCATCACTGTTGCCCCGTCACTGGGGGCTCCGGATGTGGAACGCCTGATTACTTTTCCGATTGAACAGGCAAACAGTAATATTCCTGGGTTGAAGGAACTGAGAAGCTTTTCCCGGTTTGGCTTGTCCATCGTTACAATTGTTTTTGATGAAAAAACGGACATCTACTGGGCGCGCCAGCAGGTTGCGGAACGCTTGCAGCAGGTACAGTCACAGATCCCGGATGGATTGGGAACACCTGCGTTGGCTCCTGTAACGACGGGGTTGGGAGAAATTTACCAGTATACGGTTCGGGCGAAAGACGGCTACGAAGACCAGTACGATGAGATGGAGCTCCGCACGATTCAGGACTGGATCGTGCGGAGGCAACTGCTCGGAGTGAAAGGAGTTGCGGAAGTCAGCAGCTTCGGAGGTTTTCAGAAGCAATATGAAGTGGCTGTTGAACCCGAAAAATTAGCTGCTTACACGATCACTATCCAGGATGTGTTCACCGCGCTGGAGAACAATAACCAGAATACGGGCGGGGCTTATATTGAGAAAGGCCCTGCTGCTTTGTTCATCCGCAGTGAAGGACTGGTGGAGAATATGGAGGACATCGGGGCCATTGTTGTAAAAACGTTGCCCAATGGCGTTCCATTACTGATCCGTGATGTGGCCGAAGTCCGTTTCGGGCATGCTACACGCTACGGCGCGTTGACATACAACGGCGAGCAGCAGGTTTCAGGAGCGGTGGTGATGATGTTGAAAGGTGCAAACAGCAATAAAGTCATTAAGGACATCAAAGAGCGTGTTGCCCGGATCCAGGAAACCCTGCCTGAAGGTGTGATAATAGAGCCGTTTCTTGACCGGACAAAAATGGTCAATAACTCTATTTCTACTGTAACGACCAACCTGATTGAAGGAGCATTGATCGTAATTTTCGTACTGGTATTGTTTCTCGGGAATTTTCGTGCAGGATTTCTGGTGGCATCGGTTATCCCGTTATCGATGCTGTTCGCCATTATTATGATGAACCTGTTCGGCGTGAGCGGAAACCTGATGAGCCTGGGAGCACTGGATTTCGGGCTGATCGTAGACGGAGCGGTGATTATTGTCGAAGCAGTTTTACACAGTTTCAGCCACAGCAGGCAATTTGCTTCGGTGACACATCTGTCACGGCAGCAGATGGATATCACAGTGAAGAATTCTGCTTCCCGGATGATGAACAGCGCTGTTTTCGGACAGGTAATCATCCTCATCGTTTACCTGCCGATCTTTTCCCTGCAGGGCATTGAAGGAAAGATGTTCAAGCCGATGGCGCAAACGGTAGCTTTTGCGTTGATCGGCGCATTTCTGCTTTCGCTGACATACATCCCGATGATGAGCTCTTTGCTTTTGAGCAGGAAAGTTTCAGACGGAAAGACGTTTTCAGACAGAATGATGGAAAAAATTGAAAAAACGTACCAGCATACTATTGTGAATGCTCTTGCATTTCCAAAAGTAATTCTCTGGTCGGTTGCCGGGTTGTTTGTATTTTCTATGGTTATGCTTACCCGGCTGGGCGGGGAATTCATTCCTGATTTACCGGAGGGAGACTATGCGGTAGAGACCCGTGTGCTGACAGGAAGCAACCTTACGACATCTATTGAAGCCATATCAAAAAGTTCAAAGATACTGCTGGATAAGTTTCCCGAGATAGAACGGATTGTAACCAAGACGGGGAGCAGTGAAATTCCTACGGAACCTTTGCCTGTAGATGTTTCTGATATGATCGTTGTTCTGAAAGACCGCAAGGAATGGACCTCTGCCAAAACGTATGAAGAATTGGAGCGGAAGATGATCAAAGAGCTGGAGGCTGTTCCTGGTGTTACATTCGGATTTCAGTTCCCTGTCGAAATGCGTTTCAACGAGTTGATTTCAGGTGCCCGACAGGATGTGGTATGCAAGATTTTCGGGGAGAACATGGATACCCTTGACCATTATGCGAAGCAAATCGGTGCGATCTGTAATACAATCGAAGGAACGACGGGTTTGTATGTGGAAGCCGTTTCAGGAATGCCCCAGATTGTGGTTCAGTACAACCGGGCTGCAATTGCGCAGTATGGATTGAATATCAGCGCTATTAACCGGGTGGTAAACAGTGCATTTGCGGGGGAATCCAGTGGGTTGGTGTTCGAAGGAGAAAAGCGCTTCGACCTCGTTGTGCGGCTGAAAGGAGAAAAAAGAAAAGAATTGTCCGACGTACAGAACTTGCTCATTCCATTGCCGTCGGGAAATCAAATTCCGTTGAGCGCTTTGGCAGATGTGGATATTGTTGACAGTCCGAACCAGATTCAACGGGAAAATTCGCAGCGCAGGATCATCATCGGCTTTAATGTGGACGGACGCGATGTGCAAAGCATGGTTACGGAGCTGCAATCAAAGATTGAGCAGCAAGTCAAATTGCCGCCTGGGTATCATATTTCCTATGGAGGAGCATTTAAAAACCTGGAAGCAGCCAAAGAGCGGCTTTACATTGCCGTTCCTCTTTCGCTGGCCCTTATTTTCTTGTTGCTTTATTTTGCTTTTCGTTCCGTAAAGCAGGGGCTTCTGATCTATTCCGCCATCCCGCTTTCTGCGATCGGAGGCATTTTAGCGCTGGCCATTCGTGGAATTCCTTTCAGCATCAGTGCCGGTGTCGGATTCATTGCTTTGTTTGGCGTTGCTGTCCTGAACGGGATCATTCTCCTTGCCGAATTTAACAGGCTACGGAAAGAAGGGATGACGGATCTCAGAGAGCTCGTTATCCAGGGAACAACCACGCGGCTTCGTCCCGTTCTGATGACTGCCTGTGTGGCATCACTCGGATTTCTCCCGATGGCGCTCAGCAATGGAGAAGGAGCAGAGGTTCAGCGTCCCTTGGCAACTGTTGTGATCGGAGGCTTAATGGTTGCGACGTTCCTGACGTTGTTCGTTCTTCCGATCCTGTATATCACTTTTCAAAAAAGAACAATGACTAAAAACACAATTGGGATTGTAGCAATCGGAATGATGCTTTCGATCCAGGTAAGTACTGCCCAGACACCGATTTCATTGCAACAGGCAGTAGAGATGGCTTTGCAGCAGAATAAAACGATCAAGAATGAACGATTGGTTGCGGAATACCGTCGTGAGATGATTCATTCGGGAAGTAATATTCCGCAAACTTCGGTTGTCGGAGAATATGGGCAGATCAATAGCATATATAGTGATTTGCGCCTGGGAGTTTCTCAAAATCTTAGTTTTCCTACGGTCTATACATCTCAGAAAGCACTGCTGAATGAAACCTGGAAAGGAAGCGTGCTGAATGTCGGTATGAAAGAAGCCGAACTGAGAAAGCAGGTTGCGCAGGTATACTTTTATCTTGCGTATTTGCTGGATAAGCAAAAGCTGCTGGAGCAGAATGACAGCCTTTTTTCGCGCTATCGTGATATCGCAATAATGCGATATGACAAAGGAGAAGCCAATATGCTTGAAAAAGCGACAGCAGAGAACCAGCAAGGACATATTCAGTTGCAATTGACCCAGTTGAAACAGGATATTGAAATTGCACGGTTGCAGTTTCAGCTGCTGCTCAATACGGAAACACGATACATTCCGGAGTCAGATGGAGCAACATTCATCAGTATTCCATCCAGTTCAGATACAAGCCTACTGGACGGACATCCTGCTTTGCAGTACCTGAAACAACAAGAACAAATCGCAGCTGCATCCACGAGGTCAGAACAGCAAAAATTACTGCCGGATATTACCGTAGGGTATAATGTAATGGGTATGAGAGGGACCGGAGCAGATAACGTTACCTATGGCAGAGACCTTCGTTTTCAATCCGTTTATATAGGATTGGGGTTTCCCGTTTTCTTTGGCGGG
This sequence comes from Crocinitomicaceae bacterium, assembly GCA_037189645.1. Taxonomy (GTDB): domain Bacteria; phylum Bacteroidota; class Bacteroidia; order Flavobacteriales_D; family Crocinitomicaceae; genus Taishania. Next base: position 81,294 of record JBBCIY010000013.1, on the reverse strand, counting down.
CAAAAAGCTAAAATCACGGCTTCCAGGATACAGGAGGCCATTGCCCAAAGCGAGTATGAGGCCAATCGGCAGTTATTTGAGAGCGCTTATCTGGCCGCTTTGGAATCGTATAAAAAGTACCAGGATGCAGTTAATTATTTTGAGGGAACGGCACTTGAGAATGCCCGGTTGATGACTGAAACTGCCGATCTGCAGTATAAGAACGGGAGCATCAACTATCTTGAATGGGTTTTGTTGATCAACCAGGCTGTTGAAATTCAGAGCAATTACATTGAAACAGTGAGAAACCGCAATATGGCGATAACAGAAATCAATTCCTTTATTACACAATAAAATTATAGAAATGAAACATTTAATCATGGTTTTAGCAGCAGTGTTGTTATTGTTTTCGTGTAAAAATGACGATACAGCCAAAAGTGAAATTGCTGAGGTGAAACAAACAAGTGTCGTCTTGACCGATGCACAGTATAAAAATGCAGGGATCCATGTTGGGCAGCCGGAACGGAAATTTATTTCCTCTACCATTCAAGTGAACGGGAAAACAGATGTTCCCCCACAAAACCTGGTATCCGTCAGTGCTCCGTTGGGAGGTTACCTGAAATCCACTACACTGATGCCGGGAATGTATATCAGGAAGGGTGAAATTTTAGCGGTACTGGAAGATCAGCAGTTTATCCAGCTGCAACAGGATTATTTGACTGCGAAAGCGAAATTTGCTTTCAATGAGACAGAATACAAACGCCAGAAAGAACTGAACGAAAGCAAGGCATCCAGTGACAAAGTCTTTGAACAGGCAAAAGCGGATTACCAGACAGAATATGTGTTGGTAAAATCATTGGAGGAAAAACTGAAATTGATAGGTCTGAACCCTCAGAAAATCACTGCTGATAACATCACAAGGAGCATAAATCTGCTCTCCCCGATTGATGGATTTGTCTCAATGGTGAATGCCAATGCTGGAAAATATATCAATCCAGGCGATGTGATATTCGAGTTGGTCAATCCAGCTGACATACTGCTGGAACTGACGGTTTATGAGAAGGACGTTGAAAAATTATCTGTCGGGCAAAAGCTCGTCACTTCGACAAATGCAAATCCGGATAAAAAATATGCATGCAGTATTTTTCTGATCAGCCGTAATCTGTCGGCCAATAACTCTGTTCAGGTAGTGTGTAAATTTGATAAGCCGGTGAAAGAATTACTTCCCGGGATGTTTATGAACGCACAGATTGACCTGACTGGAAACGAAGTGACCGCATTGCCGGAAGAGGCAGTTGTACGGTACGGAAATAAACAATACGTGTTTGTAGAAACCGGGAATAGACGCTACGAAATGAAGGAAGTGAAAACCGGTAGCACAGAAAATGGATATACAGCGATCGTGAGTGCGGAAAGCCTGGAACAAGTCGTAACGAAAGGAGCTTATACGTTGTTAATGGCCTTGAAGAATGTAAACGATGATTAATGACCGGAGGGCTGAATCGCCATATCGTTATATCGCAATATTGCGATATAACGATATGGCTGGTGCTAAAAACAAAACGGCTCCCCGATGGAAGCCGTTTACTGTTATTCTCTTATTTGATTAACAAACTGTCAATAGACTGAAAACATAAGAAAAACGGGAACTTTCAGGAACTCCCAGCAGGATTTTCTGCCCTTTTTTCAGTTTTCCGCTGTTGAATAATTCATCGAGCATCAGGTAAATCGACGCTGCACCGACATTCCCTTTTGTATCAAGGTTGGTAAACCATTTATCTTTTGGGATTTCCATTCCGAGGTGTTTCATTTCATCGTACATTTTGTCCTCAAAGAAGAAGCTGGACATATGGGGAAGGAAGTAATCGATTTCTGATGAGTCCATTCCTTTTTTGTCAAGGCTCAGCTTCAGTTTTTTGAATCCAAGCGTTACAATGTTGGCTCCCAGTAGTTTTACATCCTGCTTGATGCTCATAATTGACTGGTCAACCACTTCCTGCGGATCGTAATCCAGGTAGCTTTTCAATGTGCCGTCTTCCAGTTTTTCTGACCCCATGTACATGCATGGTTCCATTTCGTTGGCAAATGAATACCCTTCGATCCAGTCGATCCGGAGCGAAATACCATTGCTGTTAGGTTGGTTTTCCAGTAAAAATGCTCCGGCACCATCCGACAGCATCCAGCGTAAAAAATCCTTATCGAAGGAAACGTACGGATTTTCCTGTAATTCGCTTAGTTTCTTTACCTCCAGCTCGAATTTATCGGCACGCAAAGATGGAGAAAGGCGTTCAGATGCAGAAGATACAGCCTTGTCCGCTTGTCCCAGCTTGATGGACATATAGGCATATTTCAGGGCGTGCATCCCGGCGCAGCATACACCCGAAGGAGAAACGACTTCTATGTTCCCGGTTTCCGGAAGCCATCCATGGACCATGACAGCATGAGAAGGCATCAATTGCTCAGGAGAGGAGGTGGCACAGCTGATCAGTTCCAGGGAAGCTAATTCCCGGGTGTCTTCGTTCAGCAGCTTCCGGATCGCCAGAGAAGCCATCTGCGCATTGGTATGGGTTGGTTTCCCGCCTTTTGTCAAGGCATAGAAACGACTCTTTATTCCATTATTCCGTAAAACGATCCGTCTTGATTTTGATGCCTGTTCATTGATCACTCCCAGGTATTCCTCCATCTCATCATTCGAGACCGGATCATTCGGGAAGTACGTCGCTGTTCTGGTTATATAAACGTCTTTTAAAGTCATAATTATACCTCAGATTGAGTGCAGATATTATTCAAGGACACAAAAATAATGCATATTCTCTAAAAAATGCCTTTTTACGCTAAAAAGGGGAAGTTTGCCGTATCTCATTTCAATTCCAGCCGCTGGAAATATTGCTTTTTCTTTTTCACTACGGATAGCGTGAACGGCAGGATCAACACCCTATAGAGTAGTAATAGGACAGGGGATACGATGAATAAAACAAAGATCAGGTAATATTTGAACGCGTTGACCCAGAACCTGCGTTTTCCTTTCGCTGATTTTTTCACGATGAGCTTCGCCCAGATAATGAACAAGCGTTTCGCCCGTTCCTCGATGAACAGAATGTTTGTATCCACCGGAACGCCTCCTTTGGAAATGATTTTAGTTTGTAAAGCGTCAAAATGTCCGCTTTCCAGGGCTTTATTCGCCAGTATCCCGTACTGCTTCACACCTTCTATGTCTTCGTCCGAAACACCCGGTTTCGGGAAAATACCCCACTTTTTTGTCTTTTCTCCTTTCAGCATCCAGTGAAGGATCGTAACAACCCCGACCAGGTTGCTGCTCTTATCTGCCAGTGCTACGTTTCCGACCAGTTTCCCGCCTGCCTCCAGGATGTGTTTTTTTACGCTTTCCTGAGAGTTCAGCCACATATTCCGTGAACCGATCAGGGTGATCACAGGAGTACCTTTCAATAGCTGCCTGAATTGCTCATTCTTTAAAAGTGCTGTTGCGGGCTGTGAGGGGGAGAGGAACCAGGGCTGGTAACCGAATACGATCAGATCGTACTGCTCGTATTTGTAGGTTTTTTCTTTCAGCTCTATTTCCTTTTCAAGTACTGTTTCGGGCATTTTATCGAAAAAAACAGGAGTTGTCCATGGAAATGGAAATGCCTTTTCTGGGACAATCAGCTGGTGGTCAATGTCAGCATTTGAAAGCGCTGATGCGAAGTTATTGACAATTTCTGTCAGCTGCCCGGATTGGGAAAAATGAATGACAAGTACTTTTTTCATGATTTTATCAGTTGCCCAAAAATAGCAAAAGTTTAGGAATCGGGGAGGATGGAAGCCAATGATCTGTTTATTCCTGCAAAAAGGAAAAAAAAGTGAATATTTCTTGTATCTCCGTTTATTTTTGTAACTTCAATATTTAAAACCAAAGAAATGGCCACAGTATTTGAAACGAAGCTTATCGGGAATATTGGGAAGGATGCTACTGTAAAAACAATGGAGAGTGGTGTAGTTGCGATAAATTTTCCGGTGGCGCATAACAAAAATTGGAAAGATAAACGTACAGGCGAACAGCGCACGAATACAACCTGGATAAATTGTACCATCTGGAAACGGGAAGGATCCAATATGCGTGTTGTCGATTACCTGAAAAGAGGGACACTTGTGGAATTGACAGGTACACCTTTTGCAAAGGCGTTTCATAATGAGGATGGCTCCATCCGTACAGAAATAAGATTGAATGTTTTTAAGACCAACATCCTGCGTGCGGCTCCGACCATTGCCCAGGGAGGGGATTTCTACGAAGATGATGAAGAAAATACAGAGGGAGGTGACGATTTTGATTCCAATGTTTCTGATTTCTCTCTGGAGGAGGATGATTTTTAATCATTTATGAAAAAGCGAGAAAAAAACTTTATTTTTTTGTTGCTGAATTGTAAAAATCACTTATATTTGCACTCGCATTGAGAAAATGAGATTCCTCCTTAGCTCAGTTGGTTAGAGCATCTGACTGTTAATCAGAGGGTCGCTGGTTCAAGTCCAGCAGGGGGAGCAAAAAAATCCGGTAGTCAACAGACTACCGGATTTTTTCTTTTTAATACCTTTAAGAAACGACTTTTTATGACATGCTATATTTTGTGGAGCCCGACTTTAAAATCCTGCTACATCGGTTCAACAACAACGTCGATGGCGGAACGTTTATCAATGCACAATAATGCTTATTATGGAAAAAACAGCTATTCTTCGAAGACGAATGACTGGGAAGTTTATTATACGATAAGTTGTAGTAATAAATCTCAAATGCTAAAAATTGAAAAGCATATAAAATCAATGAAAAGTAAAGTGTACATTGAAAATCTAAGGAAATACCCTGAAATTTCGCTAAAGTTATTAGAGAAATATTCGGACATGAAATAAGGGAGCTGGTTCTCCCGAAAGCTTTCGGGACAGCAGGGGGAGCAAAAAAATCCGGTAGTCAACAGACTACCGGATTTTTTCTTTTTAATACCTTTAAGAAACAACTTTTTATGACATGCTATATTTTGTGGAGCCCGACTTTAAAATCCTGCTACATCGGTTCAACAACTACGTCGGTAGCGGAATGTTTATCAATGCACAATAACGCTTATTATGGAAAGAACAGCTATTCTTCGAAGACGAATGACTGGGAAGTTTATTATACGATAAGTTATAGTAATGGGAGGTTTGGATAGATTTCAGTAATAGGCATTAAAAAAGGGAGCGCATTTGCACTCCCTTGATCTGTTATAAGTTTCCCGTAGGATTACTTTGTCTCTTTGAAAATAGAAGTTTTGATAACAACTCTTCTGTTTTTAGCTCTTCCAGCTTCTGTACCGTTATCTGCAATTGGACGTGTTGGACCGTAGCCTTCAGACTTCAGGCGATCTGCATTGACTCCTTTGGAAACCAGGTAATCTTTTACTGCTTTCGCTCTGTCTTTCGACAATCGCATGTTCAGGTCATCTCCTCCGGTGTTATCAGTATGCCCTTCAACCAATGCTTCTACCTGAGGGTATTTCTTCAGGATCTCAGCCACTTTGTCAAGCTCTGCATGAGATTCCTGCTTGATAACTGCGCTTCCGGTGTTGAAGAATACCATTTCAGTAGCTCTTCTGAGTGTTTCCATTTCGTCTTTTGACAATGGGAACTTCATCAGTGATGTACCGTTTACATAATAGTAAGCACGTTTGTTATCGTTTTCTTTTTTCGGAGTTACAACGGATTTTGCTTCAAAAGTACCGTCAAAAGCACCCAATACAAAATATTGCTCGCCTCCTGTAGCAACGAAGCTTCCGGAAACAGTCACCCAATTTTGCTTGTCTTCGATGTATTCTTCAAAAACGATCTGAGGGGTCAATGTCAGGGAACGGTTGTTTTTATTTTCAACTTTATCTTTTGAAAAATAAACTCCCAGGCCTTTGACAGCTCTTCCGGATTTATCTGCAAGGCTGATCTCAACAGTGAAGATGTAGGTTTGTCCTGCAACCAATGCTGTGTTCAATTCTCCCTGGAGGTATTCACTGTACAGACCGTATCCTGGTACGTCAGTGATTTCCCTGTTCTGAACTGTTCTGGCAAGCGACCAGCGCTGGTCGTCATAGTAAGCAGTAAATCCTGCGTAGCTTGCATCAGAGGCTTGCTCTCCCATGAAGTTCTTAGGAATACCTGCATTGGATTTGCAAGCGTCTTTATGAAATAAATCTACAGACCCTCCGTTTGCGTTAGACCATCCTTCAGCTTTGTGGATTTGAGCACGGTAGGTTACTTTTTCGGCTCCGCTGAATTCATGATTTTTAATCAGGTTCTGGGCAGTTGCTGTAAAAGATGCACCTGCAACAAAAAATAAAAATAGCTTTTTCATTTGTTCTGGTTTTTTTGCAAAAGTAGCTACAAAATGTCCGATAAACCAAATCCTGAATTTTGCAAAAATCATCAGAAGTGCTTGCTGTCAGCGGTTTTTGTTGTTAAATCCCTCGTACTATACGATTTAGTTTAAAAGTTAAAATGTATTGAAACTAGCCTTGAATCGGGCGGATTATTGGTCCTAATTGATTGTTATTGAACGAGGTGATAGTGTTGTCCGTCAAAACCGATACGTTCATCAAGCATTAAGGACCGGATGATCACTTTGTATTTTTGCGGGTCCGGAAAAATGGATTTTATCTCGAAAGCTGTTTTAGGAGACTGATGCAAGAGGTCCAGGATTTCCTTTTTGTACTGGACATCTGTCTTTGCAGAGGCTTTGTTCAGGCAATTGTCACATTTCCCGCAGGGTTGGGATGCTACTCCGAAATAAGTGATCAGCTGAAGTGCGCGGCATTCTTTGCCAAGTAGGTATTGCTTTACGGATTCCAGCTTGCTGAAAGCTATTTCCTTTCTGAAATGGTATACTTCCGGCCTGATTTCCAGGTAATCATAAGGCATTCGGGACCGCAGGAAAGTAATGGTAGGAGCATCGGATTTCCAGTCAATGTCAATCACTCCCCATTTTTCAAGGTATTTTAACTGGTTTTCCAGTTCTTTTCCTGTAATGTTGAGGCGTTTGCAGAACTCAGCTTCATTGATCTCGAAAAAGTTATTGAAAATTCCGGGATACGAGCGTGCCAGCAACGTTGTGACAGGGTAGTACCGCTCGTTTTGAACCTGGAAATTGTACAAAGCAGTATTGCCGATGGCGAATTTTAATTTTGTAGGGTTGAATACACCTTCGGAAAATACGATCTCCTCCATGGATTCCAGGATCTTCAATGAATTGTAACACAGGATCGGCGAAATATTGAATGTTTTGCAAAAAACAGCCAGGTTGAAATCATAGCTTTCTCCTTCCCCTGAACCGATCGCGATTTTTAAATAGTTGCAGATCGCGCGGTAAATACGCTTTATTTCCTCCAGCGGCGGATATTTCTGTTCCAGCTGGTTGATCATGGTTTCGAGGTCGCCCTCCTGCCAGTAATTGACAGCAACGGCAGTGTTCCCGTCCCGTCCTCCTCTGCCGGCTTCCTGGAAATAAGCTTCCAGTGAATTCGGAAATTCGTAGTGGAGGACAAAGCGGACATCCGGTTTATCGATACCCATCCCGAAAGCATTGGTTGCGACCATGACCTTTACCTGGTCGTTCAGCCATGCGTCCAGCATTTTTTTGCGGTCTTCTTTGTTCATTCCGCCGTGGTAGATACCTGCGGAAATACCGTTCCTGGAAAGTGAAGCAGCTACGAATTTTACGGATTTCCGGGTCTGGCAATACACAATTCCCGTTTCTCCGTTGCGCTGCTTACAGGTGTCAATGATGTCCTGTAATTTATTTTTTGACAGAAAGCTGCTGTAAACCAGGTTGGGACGCTCAAACCGTGATTGATGTATTCTTGGTGAACGTAATGCCAGCCGCTGAATGATCTCTTCCTGGGTTTTGGATGTTGCTGTTGCTGTCACAGCTATGACAGGAACCTGGGGATGTATTTCCCTTAATTTTTTGATTTCCATAAAGCTGGGGCGAAAATCATGCCCCCATTCGGAAATGCAATGTGCCTCATCCACTACGATCAGTCCGACATTCATCAGTTTGAACCGTTCGATGAATAATTTGCTCTGGATCCGCTCAGGAGATGTGTAGAGAAACTGGTATCCTCCGAATCTGGCGTTGTCTAAGATGATATCCAGCTCCCGGTAGCTGATGCCGCTTGTGATCGCCTTTGCCCTGATTCCTTTTGATTCCAGGGTGCTTACCTGGTCCTGCATCAAAGCGATCAGCGGGGAGATGACGATTGTTATTCCTTCCCTGATTAAACCGGGAACCTGAAAGCAGATGGATTTCCCCCCGCCGGTAGGCATCAGCGCAAGCACGTCATGACCATTGATAACGTCTTCCACAATGGATTCCTGGCCGGGACGAAACGAATCATATCCCCAGTATTTTTGTAATGTCGCTAAACTTACACTCATCGTTCTAATCGTATTCAAAAATAAGTTTTTTCTTGCTGGTTTTACCGGTGCAGCTTGTGATAATCCATCAAAATTGCTATATTTGTGCGAATCGAAAGTAATATGAAGCAAGATTTAATAGAAATTAAAGTTTCTCACTCTGAAACTTCAAAAATTAACCAGGTAGACTGGGATAATTTACCATTCGGAAAAGTATTTACCGACCACATGCTGGTAATGGATTATAAAAATGGAGCATGGCAGGCTCCTGAAATTCTGCCTTTCGGACCAATTCCGATGCATCCGGCCATGTCTGCGATACATTACGGACAGTCTATCTTTGAAGGGATGAAAGCTTTCAAACGGACAAACGGAGATGTTGTTTTGTTCCGCCCCGAAATGAATGCGAAGCGCTTTATGGAATCCTGTGAGCGTTTGTGCATGCCGACATTTGAGGAAGACCTGTTTGTGGAGCTGGTTCGTAAGATCGTTGAGGTTGACAGTGCCTGGGTACCTCAGAAAGATGGAGCTTCGTTGTACATCCGGCCGTTTATTTTCGGAACAGATGAAGCGATTGGAATTAAGCCTTCGGATACGTATAAGTTTGTTGTTTTTCTTTGTCCTGTCGGAGCGTATTACTCGCAGGATGTGAACATAAAAATTGAAGAGCATTATACACGTGCAGCTGCGGGAGGAGTAGGAAGGGCTAAAACGGCCGGGAATTACGCTGCTGCCTTGTACCCTGCAAAAAAAGGGCAGGAGATCGGCTATCACCAGTTGTTGTGGACGGACGCGAAAGAGCACAAGTTCATAGAGGAGTCCGGAACAATGAATATCTGTTTCATGATCAACGGGGTATTTGTGACTCCGTCAGAGGACGATGATACGATTCTTCGCGGAACAACGAAACGGACGCTGGTGGATGTTGCCAATAAATGGGGAGTCCCGGTAGAAGAGCGTAAAGTATCGGTAGAAGAGATCGTACAGGCGATTGAAAACGGAGACCTGGATGAAGCGTTCGGGGCTGGTACTGCCGCTACAATCGCTCCGATTGCAAAGATCGGTTACAGGGACAGGGACCTGCTTTTACCGAAAGCCGGCAGTGATTCTTTTTCAGTGAAGGCGAAAGAATACCTGGATGCCTTGAAATTCGGAGAGACAGAGGATATTGATCGCTGGTGCCAGGTGGTGTAACCAGGATAAAGAACAAGACATAAAAAAGAACCTCCCGGAAGAGAGGTTCTTTTTTTATTTTCAATTATCTGTAAAAGACCGGAGTGTTTATCCTTCGGTAATTTTGGTGATCATGATTTTATCAATACGCTGCCCGTCTTTATCGACAACTTCCAGTTTGAAGTCTTCATACTCGATGAAATCACCGACATTCAGCAGATCACCTTTCAGGTGGATCATCAACCCGGCAACTGTAGAATATTCGGACTGGACATTCTCATCAACGGCAAGGTCAAAATACTTGCAGAAATCAAAAATGGAATACTGTCCGTCAACCAGCCAGGAATTTTCATCCCGTTCAAAGATCTGGTACTCATTTTGATCCAGTTCCGTAGCGTCTCCTACTAACGCGTCCATTACGTCATCCATCGTGACGATTCCCTGTGTAGCCCCGTATTCATCCACCACGATGCCGTAGTGCATTTTTTCCTGTTTGAACAGTTCCAGTACACGATAGGCGGAGGTCTTCTCATTCAGGTATAAAGGTTCACGTAGAATTGATTTTAGGTCCAGGTCTCCGGCTACAATCGGTTCGAACAGGTCTTTCAGGAGTACGATCCCTACTATGTTGTCAATATTGTTATTTTCCACCACAGGATAAGCAGAGTGCTTGTCCGAGTTGATCTTTTCTTTTACGCTGTCCCAGGAATCGTCAATATTGAAGAAAGTGATATCGCTCCTGTATGTAAGCAGTGAGTTCACTCTCCTGTCTCCCAGTTCAAAGACACGCTCAACGATGTCTTGTTCTATGTCCTGGATCTCGCCTCCTTCTGCGCTTTCCCGTATGATGGACTTGATCTCTTCTTCCGTAACCCTGCTTTCCGCTGTCTTTTTTATTCCCAGCAATCTTAACAGCAGGTCGTTCGAAACGGTCAGCAACCATACAAAAGGGGAAGTTAACAGCGACAGTGCATACATGGGTTTTGCCAGTGTCATTGCGATCGGTTCCGGGAATGTCATCCCAAGCCGTTTCGGAAGCAGCTCTCCCAGCACGATCGATAAGAAAGTAACGATCAGCACGACAACACCTGTGCCTAATTGGCTGGATATTGGCTTTAATACTGGAAACTGGGCGAAGAAATCGGCAACATATCCCGTGAGGTTGTCACCACTGTATACCCCTAATAAAATACCAATGAGTGTAATCCCGATCTGTACAGTAGAAAGAAATTTTGTCGGATTTTCGGATAAATCCAGGGCTTTTTTTGCGCCGCCCTTACCTTGTCGTTTTGCACTCTCCAGTTTGAATTTTCGAGAGGAAACCATGGCCATTTCCGACATTGAGAAAATACCATTCAATAAGATAAGAGCGATAATTATGACTATTTCCATTGAAATATAACTATCGTTTTATTGTGTTAGTAAAGGCAAATATACATTAAAAACCAATAGTCGCAAGTAAAATAATTGCAAGAATAAATATGGGTGTTTGTACAGAAATAAAAAAGGGAGGCAAAAACCTCCCTTCACTATCTGTCAACAGATAAATTATTTTTTAACGAATTTGTTGATTGCTTTCGCTCCGTTAACTGTTGTAGCTTCATAAATGTAAACTCCGGTAGTCAGGTTGGATACATCCACTTTTCCTCCTTTGGTTACAGAAACCACTTTTCCGTCCAGAGACAATACTGAAACGCTTTCAATCGCTTCTGCAGCAGTAATGTTCAACACATCCGTTGCTGGGTTAGGGAATGCAACGAAAGAATTTTTCACTTCGATTTTCTCTACTCCAAGAAGTCCTTCGATCACCCAATTGTCCAATTGAAGAGTGGATCCTACTGTAAGCTGATTAAACCCGGACAAACCTCCGAAGTAGAACTCATTTGCAGTTCCTGTCGCACCTGGAATTTGTTGCATAGATAATGCTTGAGTTGTCCATGTAGTAACAGATTGAGTAACGAACAAAGAACCTGAATAAAGCAATACATCATCAGAGATCCCTGCTGCCAGTGTATCATAAATTTCAAAGATGATCAACGCTGTATCTCCTGCCAGCAAGTCAGCTTTAAAGTCTACAGAACCTGTGATGTTCGCACCGTTGTTGTCGAAAGATCCTGTAACAGACTGGAAGATTTGTCCCGGTTGTGTAGGATTCAGACCTTGCGAAGCAAACGCAGGATTGTTAACGGTTGTCAGTTCGATTGAAAAGTCTCCGTGTGACGCATCAGTTGATTGCGTATAGATACCTGCCTGCCATCCTGCAGTTACACCGACTTCAGGTACTACTGGTGCGGCAGGATGAGTTACCGCTTCTTCATAGGATAAGTTTGTTTGTCCGAAAGACGTTGCTCCAATGAATGCTGAAGCTACCAATAAGTAAATTTTTCTCATGTTATAGTTATTTTAAAGTTTAACGCCCTAAAAGTAAAATTAAAATTCCATAGAACAAATTTTTTAACCAAAAATATGATTTATTAGTTTAATCAATGATTAAGAATTGAAGAACAAAATATAAAAAACAATGCGGTTGGATTTTTAATAATACTAATTATATTAGCAACATGATAAAAGTGGAGAATTTATACAAGGAATTTACCTTGAATGCGAAACAGCGAAAAGAACTTGCTACGACAGAAAAAAAAGCAATCGCTGTCCAGGATGTCAGTTTTGAATGCCGCCCCGGTAGAATTTATTCGTTATTAGGACCGAACGGAGCAGGGAAAACCACAACGCTCCGGATGATCTCTACCATCTTTCAGCCAACGTCGGGAAACATAGAAATCGCAGGTGTCGATGCTGTGAAGAATCCGCAGGAGGCAAGAAAGAAGATCGGCTTTCTGACAGGATCGGCAGGTTTGTACGGAAGATTAACACCCAATGAGCTGATCCGTTATTTTGCGGAGTTATACGGTGTGGACAGCCATACATTTGAGGCACGTAAAAAACGTTTATACGATTTGCTGGACATGCACGATTTCGCAAACAAGCGGATCGCCAAGCTGAGCACAGGAATGAAACAGAAGGTTTCCATTACACGCACCATGATTCACGACCCGGAAGTTGTGGTATTTGATGAGCCTACCAGCGGACTGGATGTGATCACGTCTGAAAATATCATTCAGCTGATCCGGGATTGCAAGCATGAAGGGAAGACAGTGATTTTTTCCAGCCACATTATGTCTGAAGTTGATCTTTTAAGTGACGACATCGGGATCATTCACAAAGGAAAAATGCTCTTCAACGGAACCAAAGAAGAATTTATCAGGAACAAACAAGAAGATTCATTGACGGGAGAGTTTATACGCATTGTTAAACAAGGATAATTTGAATCATTTACTAATAAGACCAATATGATTTTTACGATATTTAAAAAGGAATTGAAAGAAACGCTTCGTGACAGGAGAACGTTGATTGTAATGATTGTGATTCCTGCGCTGATGTTTCCGCTGATTTTCAAGATCACGACATCTTTTTCACGGGGTATGATGGAAAAAGCCGCTACCAAAACATTAAAAGTGGGGTATGTAGGTGAAGACAACTCCCTGTTGACAGATCTGAAAATGAAATCAGGCGGGGCAGGAAACTATGAATGGAAGAAATACGAGGATACGCTCAGCATCCAGGCAGCGATCCAGGCAGACAGCATCGAATTGGGGCTGTTCTTCGATGCCGGTTTTGATGAGACAATAAAAGAAAACAAATCGGCGAAGGTGGTTATTATTCACGACGCAACCGATATTGGTTATAAGGAACGGCTTGAGCAGCGCATCCAGGAATACAACGCGAAAGTGACACAACAACGCCTGGACTCTTTGAAAATTGACAAACAGCTGTTTTCAGCGGTAGAGGTACAGGATTCAAATGTGGCTTCCACACAGCAGATGATCGGTAAAATGGCAGGAGGAATGCTTCCGTATATCTTCATCATTTTCGGATTTATCGGGTGCATGTACCCCGCGATCGACCTGTTTACAGGGGAGAAGGAACGTGGAACGGTTGAAACGTTGCTCACAACACCTGTTCCAAGGTGGCAGATCCTTGCGGGAAAAATGGGAGTCGTAGTGCTGAGCGGGCTGATCGCAGCAGCTTTTGCCCTGGGAGGATTGTATTTCTCGACTCAAAACCTGCCGGGAGGTGAAAAAATGGCGGAACTCTCCACTGTCCTGGATTCCATGTTCACCGCTGGTACTTTAACGCTGATGTTTGCTTTGATCCTGCCATTGATCATTTTCTTTGCCGGATTAATGATCCCGATAACTGTTTATGCAAAATCGTTTAAAGAAGCGCAAAGTATCATCACACCATTGAATATAGCTGTGATTGTGCCGGCAGTAGTGGGAATGTTCCCGGGAGTGGAATATTCTGCACAGACGGCATTTATTCCTGTTGTGAACGTGGTGCTGGCCACAAAGGAAATCATTGCAGGAACAATCGATTATGCGTTGTATGCCGGAACGTTGGTGTCATTGCTTGCGTTTGCTGTGCTTGCCGTGTTTATTTCGCACAGGCAGTTTGGAAAGGAAAATAATATTTCATCCAACTAATTCAAAAATTGACAATGTACAACGGATAATCTGCCAATTGTACATTGTCAATTGACCAGTTTCTCATTGACAAAAATCATTGTTAACAATTCAAGGAGCATAATTTTTTTGTGAATTAAATCCGGAACAGATTTTCATGTTTACTTTTGATTTAAATTCATAAGATGATGAAACGAATTGGTGTGATTTGCGGAGGATTTTCATCCGAATACGAAATATCTCTGAAAAGTGGCGCAACGATCATTGCGAACTTTCCCGAAACGTATATTCCCGTAAAAGTTATTTTAGACAGAGGATCCTGCCAGGCTGAATGGAACGGTGAACGGTACGATGTTGACCTGAAGGATAAAGGATTCCAGACAGGTTCCGGGTGGATCTCAATTGATTATTACCTGATATACACACACGGAAACCCGGGAGAGAACGGGCGCCTGCAGGCCATGTTCGATATGTATAATATCCCTTATATCAATTCAGGGGCGCTGGCATCAGAGCTTTCATTCGATAAATGGTATTGCAACCAATTCCTCAAAGGTTTTGGCATACAGGTAGCGAAATCCCGGCTTTTGCTGAAGGGGGATACGGTTAACGAAACGGAGATCATCAGTGACCTGGGACTTCCGTTGTTTGTAAAGCCTTGTGATTCAGGATCAAGTTATGGCATTTCCAGGGTGAATAACAGCGAAGACCTGCCTGCTGCGATCGCAACTGCATTTCAGGAAGGTGACAGTGTCGTTATTGAATCTTTTTTGAATGGGACCGAGGTAACGTGCGGAGTGTACCGCAATGATGAAGGCATCCAGGCACTTCCGCTGGCGGAGATTGTCAGTGAGAATGAGTTCTTCGATTATGAAGCAAAGTACCTGGGAAAGTCACAGGAGATTGTTCCCGCACGCATTTCGGAAGAATACACTCAAAAGGTGCAGGAAGCAGCAAAAAAAATCTATGGGATACTGAGACTGCGCTCCCTGGCACGGATCGATTTCATGCTCATCGACGGAACTCCTCACCTGATCGAGGTAAATACAACTCCGGGGTTTACGGAAGAAAGCCTTGTTCCCCGTATGCTGAAGTACCAGAATAAAGCGATCAAAGACTTTTGGGGAGAGATCTTTTCCTATGAAATAAAATAAGTTGTCTGCGTGCTATCGCAATATGGCGATATAGCAAATCATTGCACTTCGTTCACATCGAATTGTGAAAACTAACTTTTCCGGACCGGAAATTGCAGGGTTTATCCTGTCTATCTTTGAAGATATGCATAAAATTGCCTTATTTCTTGTTATTTCCGGCCTTTCTTTTTGCCTTTTTTCGCAAAGAGAATACCCTCCGTATCATCCTCCGTTGAAAATTCCGCTGGTTCTTGCCGGCAATTTCGGGGAGTTGCGCCCCAATCATTTCCATATGGGTGTCGATTTCAAGACACAGGGCAAAGAAGGGTTTGAACTGCATGCGGTAGAAGACGGATATGTGTCGCGGGTCAAAGTGTCGGCTTTTGGATACGGTAAAGTTGTTTACATTGATCATCCTGACGGAAAAACCAGTGTTTATGCGCACTGTAGTAAATTCCTGGGACAACTGGACTCGGTTGTACGTGCAGAGCAATACCGGACCCGGGATTTTGAAGTGGAACTATTTCCGGAGCCAGGGGAAATTACATTGAAAAAAGGAGAGGTGTTCGCCCTTTCCGGGAATACAGGCGGTTCTACGGCTCCTCATTTGCATTTTGAGATCAGGGATACAAAGACCGAGCATGCGCAGAACCCACTGGTATATGGGTTTGACCTGCCGGATACAAGAGCGCCGGAATTGAGAAAGGTAAAGGCGTTTGCGCTGAATGAACAAGGGTACCTGGTCCCCGGGAAATCCATAGAAAAACCGATCGTGTCAACGAAAAACGGGTATGCATTAAGTGGAGATACGTTAAAGCTGGCGGCCTCCTTTTGCAGTTCTTTTGGAGGTGTCGGCCTGGCGTTTGATGTGATTGACCGCCTGGACGGAGCAGAAAACCAGTGCGGGCTGTACGGAACGTTTTTGGTAGTCGACGGTGATACCATTTTCGGCCAGCGTACAGATGAGATTTCGTTTGATCACACCCGGTATATCAATTCACACAGAGATCTGTCTTCTCCGGGACATTTTCATAAGTCGTTTCGCAATATCAGTAACCCGCTCCGGATCTATATCGATGACCAGCTGGGTGTGATCCCTGTTTTGCCGGGAGAATCAAAGAATGTGAGGCTGACAGCCTACGATCCGAAAGGAAATACTTCCGCCGTTTCGTTTGTTTTGCATGTCCTTCCCGGGGAAATGTCGGAAAACTATAACCCTCCGGCAGATAAATACTGGTACCCGGAAGACCAGTATGTTCAACACCGGAAAAACTGGAACGTGGAAGCGGATTCTTTTTCCATTTACGAACCTTATCTGGTCAGCAATAAAGAAACACCCCATATTTGTGACGCAGGGACCTTGCTGCAGAAGCGGGTTACTGTCCGTATGAAGCTGGAGCATCCGAAGACGGCCGTTGAAAAATATTATATTGCAGTTTCTTCGAAGGGAGGAAAAAAGGCACTTCCGACGACCTATTCGGATGGATGGCTGGAGGCAAAGACCAACAACGCAGGGAGCTTTTCCATACATACGGATGAGATCCCTCCGGTAATAAAACCCATCACGACAAGCTACAACATTACGACGAACATCGTCCGGTTTTCTGTTGTTGAAAGCCAGACTTCATTGGCTGATTACGATCTGTATATCAATGAAGAATGGCACCTGCTGGAATATGAATATAAGGGGAATTATGTCTTTTTTGAGGTTCCGCCGGGGATAAAAGGTGTGAACGGAGTAAAGATCGTTGCTAGGGATGCATGCGGCAATGAGGCTGTGTGGGAGAAGAAAATGAATTTCAACTGAAAGAGCAGTTGAGGTATCGGTTATCTTTTGTCTGGCCTCTGATGCCCGGCATTTGACAAAATCATTATTTTTGTCCCCATGAAATGGATAGGAAACCGTATTAGTGTTGTTGAATCAAAGAATAAAACAACGATTGTGATACATCCCGATCGCAAACCGCTTATCACTGCTCTGATGGGAGCATGGATCTTTATGTGGTACAGCATTGGATTTACTGTTGTATGGTCAATTTTTGTGCTGAAGCTGTCACAGCAGGAGCGGTTGATCCTTATTGTCTTCATGTCCTTCTGGTTGTACTACGCCGTTAGAGTGACACGATCCTTCTTATGGCTCATGTGGGGAACGGAGAACCTGAAAATTGATGAGCTGGCTTTGACGATTAAAAATGCGACGAGAAGCTTTGGAAAAGCGACACCTTATTACCTGGAGAACATCAAAAAAATTCGCCTGGATATTCCGAAAGAGCGTTCGTTTCAGACCGCATGGGAATCATCTCCCTGGGTAAAGGGAGGAGAACGGATCGAATTTGATTATTTGGGAAAGGTGATCCGGCTTGGTCGGAAGCTCCCTGAAAAGGAGGCGACGTTGCTCTTTAACCTGGTCACAAAAAGAATAGAAGAACTGCTGAAGCAGAAAAACAGGAAAGAGAAATCGAATAATCCCGGTAAAGAAACGGAATAATTAGTGTCCAGGGTATTAGTTGATCCTGTATTTCTTGAAGAAAGCATCCCAGTTCCAGATGAAGCTGGCTGCTACTTCGTCCATTCTTTTCAGGAATAATGGATTCGGAGCCTGCATCCTTTTGAAATATTCGTCCTGGAATTCGTTCAGTTTATACTTGTGGAAGATCGCTTTGGACATACCGTAGATCATGTTTTTGGAAGGATGGTTTACCCGTTGGATAAAGGATTGGTATTCGCGGATCAGCTTCTGGAAGTCGTGTTTCGACATCTGGTAGATGGCTGCCAGCTTCTCAAAAATAACTTCCTCAACCCTTCCTGCCTGTTCAGGTTCAAAGGTACTTTCCAGGAAAGATAAGTTCCCGACAATGGCGATCAGTGCAAATTCACCATCATTTTTAGGGTCAATATTCGGCGACCGGACAAATGCTACATCCTCATTGATAAGCTGTGCAACTTCAGGAAAGCCGTTATCCACCGTTTCGAACAAAGCGTTAATGAAGATATTCGCTACCTGATTGTCTGTCAATTTCTTTTTTATTAAAGTCCCCAGCATGAGCAAGTTATTTTATTAACACAAAGTTAAGGGGAAGACAAAGCTTCACAACGGGCGTTTTATTCTCTTTATTAACGAAGTTATTAACAATCTGGTAGCAATGAGTTAAGATTTAATGTTGATAACATCCCTGAAATAGAAAAGCACCTGGTTCAACCAGGTGCTTTTCTTGTATAAATATCTTCTATCGGGAGAGGAATCAATCTTCGTCTTCTTCCCATTCTTCGTCGTCCTCCCACTCATCATCTTCATCTTCCCATTCATCATCATCTTCATGATTGACAAGGTATTGGCTGTAGTCATCATCCAGCTCTTCGTCTTCGTCTCTTCCGAACAGATCGAATTCTTCGTCCTCATCTTCATCCTCGATATACAGCGAATCTTTCCCGCTTTTTTTGTAAGCGTTCATCTTTTGCTTCTTGTTCTTTCCATCCGCAGTGTCGTCAAACGGTTTAGGTTTGTCTCCTTCTTTCTTTTTCTTGATGGGCGGAATCTTGCCTGGAAGTGGTGCAGGAGAACTGTCCTCGTCCGGGAGAGGAACGGAGAAATTGTCGCTCCGTACGGGCTTTTCAGTGACTGTTTTCTGAAAAGGTTTTTGTTCTCTTGTTTGTGGCTGATCGGTTCGGGGGCGAAAATTGGTTCCATCTCTTCCGGTTTTGTTATTGTTCGGACGCTCATCTGCCTCTTTGATGACGCATTTCCTTCCGTTGAAGCTGTGTCCGTCAAGTGCTTCAATAGCCTCTTTGGCCTCTTTGGCGTCAGGCATTTCCACGAAAGCAAATCCCCGGGATTTATTGGTTTCTTTGTCCTTTGCTATTGTTACTTTAGCAACAGTTCCATATTGCTGGAACAAGCCCTGCAATTCATTCTCAGTCACGCCAAAATCAAGTTTGGCAACAAAAATGGTAGTCATTTTATACGGTTCAACACTAGTTATCTAGGTTCGAAGATAAAATAATTCTTTTTTGAAAAACAAAAACATAGAAAAAAAATATAAAAAAGACAGTGCCGATAGAGGCACTGTCTTTTAAAATCCGTATAAAAACAGATGATTATTTTTTCAACAGATCACGAATTTCCATTAACAATTCCTGGTCTTTTGTCGGTGCTTCCGGTGCCGGTTCTTCAGCTGCTTCTTCTTTCTTCTTCATGTTTTGCAGCCTGTTCATTGTTTTAACGATCAGGAACAATACAAAAGCAACAACTATGAAATTAATAACGGTTGCAAGGAATTTCCCGTAAAGAGCTCCGTTCCATGCCAGGCCGTCCAGCTTGTCCGCCCCTGCGGCTTTCATTGCGGGATTTAACACCAATGGAGTGATGATATCTGCCACCAAAGAAGATACAATTGCATTGAACGCTGCTCCGATTACCACGGCAACTGCTAAGTCGATAACGTTTCCACGTAATATAAACGCCTTGAATTCTTTTAACATATAAATAGATTTTAGATTTTGGTACGAAGCTATGGAATGTTCTGTGAAAAAACAAACGTTTTTTCGTTTTAGGATTGGATTTTAAAGGGTTGCCTGTTGACGATCGAACGGCCCAGGGTCAGTTCATCTGCATATTGAAGTTCTGATCCTACTGCTACTCCGCGGGACAAGGTTGTGATCTGGATGGGGAAAGAGCTGATTTTTTTATACAGGTAATAATTGGTTGTATCTCCCTCCATTGTAGCGCTCAGCGCAAAAATGACTTCGCGGATCGTTCCCGATGCTGCCTTCTCCACCAATGACTCGATGTTCAGGTCATTCGGACCGATTCCGTCCATCGGGGAGATGATCGCTCCCAGTACATGATAAACACCTTTGTATGATTCTGTCGCTTCGATTGCCAGCACATCGCGGATGTCTTCCACCACACAGACAATCGAATGGTCCCGGCCGGGATTGGAACAAATGGAGCAGACCGGTGTATCGGAAACATTCCCGCAGCCCGAACATTTCTGCACATACTCCTTCATTTCAATAAACGAATGCGCGAAAGCATCAATTTCATCTTTTGAACGGTTGAACAAATGCAGCGCCAGGCGCAATGCGGTCCGCTTGCCTATGCCCGGAAGCGATGACAGCTGCTCAACGACGTTTTCGATGTGTCTGGACGGAATTTTCACTACGCAAAAGTACAGATTTGAATTGTAAGATGAAGCCGATCGTAAAAATTTAAGCCGCACTTTTCGCTGTTCCTTCCATTTTCTCAGCGTTTAAATTTCCTGATTTTCCAATTATATATCGTAATTTTGCGGTCCAATGTCACAGAATACTGTAAATATTAAGAATAAACGGGCAAGGTTCGAATACCATTTGCTGGATACGTTCGTTGCCGGAATCCAGCTTTCAGGAACGGAAATCAAGAGCATCCGGAGAAACAAGGCGAGTATTCTTGAAGCATATTGTATTTTCAGCAATGGCGAGATGTGGATCCGGAACATGCACATTACCGAGTATGAGAACGGTAGCTTTTACAACCATTCGCCGCGTTCGGACAGGAAGTTACTGCTCAACCGGAAAGAGATCAACAAAATCGAGAAATTCCTGAAAGATAAAGGAAATACAGTGATTCCGCTGAAAGTGTTTATTTCTGAAAAGGGCTGGGCGAAAGTGGAAATTGCATTGGCACAGGGGAAAAAGCTGCACGACAAGCGCCAGGACCTGAAAGAGAAAGATGATAAACGCGACATGGACCGTGCAATGAAAAATTTCAAGTAATGGGAAAGATCATCGCGATTGATTTCGGATTGAAGCGAACCGGATTGGCAATTACTGACGAATTGCAGATCATTGCCACCGGGCTGGAAACAGTTGAATCCCGCAACCTGATGAATTACCTCATTGCACTTTTTCAGAAAGAAAAAATTGATACGATCGTTCTCGGAGAACCAAAACGTCTGGACGGAACGGATGCACACATTACACAAAACGTCTACCTGCTCAAGGAAGCGCTGGAAAAACAGTTCCCCGGGATTCCCGTGATTCTTCACGATGAGCGGTTTACTTCCAAAATGGCGGTTGAAGCAATGATTGCGGGAGGAATGAAGAAAAAACAACGCAGGGACAAGGCAATGATCGATAAGATCAGCGCAACGATCATTTTGCAATCATACATGGCAGGAGAATAAAGTGTATCTGATTCCGGATGCATTCAATCTTCTGAAAAATGGTACCGGGCTGATCTGCCAGCCGTTAAAAGCAGTTATGGTTGAAAAGAATGAAGCCATTCATTCGGAACCCCGGAATACATCGTATTTTTCTGTTCAAATTCATATCTTTGCACCGCTAAAAGGTTTCCGTTACCGGAATTAATAGGGAATCGTGTGAAAATCACGAACTGTTCCCGCAACTGTAAGTAACGATTGTTTTACCGGGTAAATCCACTGTTTGCCGCCAGGCGGATGGGAAGGAAGGTAAAATGTTACAAGTCAGGAGACCTGCCTTATAGCATGTAAGTAGCTTTCGGTGAAAAAGCGAATTACGGCTATTGGTATCTTCTCCGACTGATCGTCGTTTTTCTCTTTTTTACCTTTTTTGTTAATGTTTAAATGATTAGAAAAGAGATGAGAAAAATGGTACTGTTTTCACTGTTCGTATTGAACGTGATAATTTCCCTGGCACAGACAACCTACAAACTTGAGTTAATTGCAGAAGGCAATTTCGGGCAGACAAACGGCGATATATTTCTCCGCAACACGACGGTTTTGCCCGCTGAAAACTCAGGCCCTCTGTATCAAACAGCTAATTCTACCGTCGGGTTGGATGTTCTGCAGGATTTAAAAGTTACCGGGAACAAGTTGGTAATGGTGGATAAGCCAACAGGTCCCAGTACGGTTTATGTGCTGAATTACCCTTCTATGGAACTGATCCAGGCAATCCCGACGAATACCAATGGAGGTCAGACCATCGGAATTGCCAGCCCTACGAAAGCGTATATCAGCTTTGGGAGCCCTTCAGACATCATGCTGCTGGATTTAGTGGATTATACATTGACCACAGTTGCAGATCCGAATAACGATATCAGTTCTTATTCAAACGGAATGGTCTATGCGAATGGTTATATGTACGTCCAGATATCCAGTAAGATCGTGAAAATCGATACACTGACGAATGCGGTTGTCGGGACGATTACACCAGAGGTAGGCTCTATTTCCGGGTTGGTAGTTGACAACGCGCAGGAAAAATTGTGGGTCATGGGAGGAACAAGTCTGAAATCCATTGATCTGTTAAACAACGAAACTGTCAGCGCAGCTGTAACAATGCCTGTTTCCGGTAAGCATGTCCGCTATTACGATGAAAAGATCTATTTCTGGTCTTCCAAAAAAATGTATATCTATGACATTGCTTCAGACATTGTACCTACTGCGGAAGTTTACACGTCATCCCTGGCAGGATCATGGGATTTCGGATACGGAAGAGGTTTTGACATTGACACAAATACGGGAGACTTTGTAATTACTTCAGCGAGCTCGTTTACCGGCCCTTCCGGGTTTGAGGTAGTTGACGGAACAACATTCGAAATCATTGAATCTTCAACACTTCCCGGATGTATCGGAGCGAATAATTGCAGGCTGTTTACCTATCCTGGTACACCGGCATTACCGGTTCCGGACCTGGCGGACTTACCTGTGATCACGGGAGAATGTACCGCAGAACTGACTGCTCCTACGGCAGATAACGGCACAATCACAGCGACAACGACAGACCCGGTTGTTTATTCGGTGCAAGGGACCTATACCGTAACATGGACCTACACAAACAACACGGGAAACGTAACACAGGATCAGACGGTAATTATCGATGATATCACTGCTCCGGCAGCTGATACGGTTTTGGGTAGCTCGGTTGCCTGTAATGACGTGATCGAAGCTCCTGTTGCATTGGATAACTGCGCAGGTGAGGTGACGGCAACAACCACAGATCCTGTCAGCTTTGACCAGCCGGGAACTTATATCATCAACTGGACCTTTGACGATGGAAATGGGAATACGGTTGTAAAACAACAGGAAATCGAAGTGTCCTGCAGCGACCTGAGCATACAGGACAAGCCGGGAGTACTGCATTCTGTATTTCCGGTTCCGGCAGATACAAAGCTGGTAATTTCCCTGAATGCGGCAATAACCGGTAACCTGCTGGTTGCAGATGCACAAGGAGCGATCTTACTGGTTCAGCCGGTGAATGGAATTGAAAATTCAATCAATACTTCATCGTTCAGCAATGGCGTTTATTTCCTTTCCGTAAACGGGGAAACGATTTGTTTTACCGTCCTGCATTAATTTAAGTAGTTATACTGATTATCTGACCAAAAAAAGGCGTTTCACTTTTGCGAAACGCCTTTTTCATTGTATGATCTGATCAGCTCCCGGGGTATTCAAAGAATGATCCCGGACCTTATGTGACTATTGACTGACCAGTTCCATTTCTTCTACCAGGTGGCCTGCACCGGAATAAATATCCATCACCCACAATACATAACGGATATCCACAACAATATTTCTGCAGCGTGAAGGATCAAACATGTAATCACTCATCGTGCTTTCCCACGAACGGTCAAAATTCAACCCCATCAGGTTCCCGTTGGCATCGATGACCGGGGAGCCGGAATTTCCGCCTGTTGTATGGTTGGATCCAGTGAAGCATACCCATAATTCACCGTCCTGTGCATAGTTCCCGTATTCTTTCTTTTGGTGCAATTCCAGCATGCGGGGCAGCAGCTCGAAATCCGGATTTCCGGTATAGTATTTATCAATGACACCATCCAGTGTCGTGTACTCCAGGTATTGAACTCCGTCCTGAGGTTTTGAGCCTTCCAGTTTGCCGTAGGTGATCCGAAGCGTGCTGTTTGCATCCGCCCAGTGCTTTTTCTCCGGGAACATTTCCAGCTTTCCTTTTACATATACTTTCAGTAATTCAGACATTTTTTCTTCATACGCATCATACGCTGAGTAATGGTTGTCGATGAAATCATTGAACAGCAGGCTGTAATGGGCAAATCCCGGATCTTTATCCAGCTTTTTTAACGATTTGGCTGTAAATTTTTCAACAAATGCCACGTACCTGTCTTTGTCAGTGAGGAACGATTTTGCAAAAATAGCTGCAGCATTGTAATTGTTTGCCGCGCTGTTTGTTTTACCCGCAGATGGAGCTTTGATGTACTTATTGTAGGCTTCCGTCTGCAGTTCAAATACGTTTTTGTCCACCGCCGCGTCGTAGTTCTTGAAATGCCCTTCCGCATTGCTGATCAGCCGTTGTTTGTATAGTTCAAGAGCGTCCGGTTTTTGCTCAGCTACTTTTTTCAGCTGGTCGATTCCTCTTGCCAATGTTAAAAACTCACTTCCCGTAAAGAAATACTCGATCAGCATGGAATACCGGAATTCGAAATCAACGGAAGACGCGACAAGCTGGTTCATTTCGTCAATGATCGTCCCATACTCTTTTTTCCAGCTCTCCTTGCTGTTTGCCCTGTTGATGTATTCCTGCTCACGCTCTTTTTTCACAGTGATCGCGTCCAGCCTTCTCAAGCCGTCAATCTGCCCGATCCATTTTTTGTAGGCATTGGCGATCCGTGCTTGCTTGGAAGCATATTTGATGCGGACTTCATCCGATTGGCGCATAGCCTGGTCGATCACGCTCAAAGACAGCTCCCGCATCTTGATCCGTGCCGGACGTTCTTTTTCCATGATGAATTTCAGGTAGCCGGAAGCCACGTGCTGTTCTGTTTCCCCCGGGAAACCATATACCATTGTGAAATCGCCTGCTTTTCTGTCATTGAAAGCGATCTTCAGGAAGTGGAGCGGCGTGTACGGAACATTTGAAGCGCTGTATTCCGCCGGCTTGTTATCTGTTCCAGCATACACGCGGAAAACGGCAAAGTCTCCTGTGTGACGAGGCCATACCCAGTTATCGGTGTCGCCTCCGAATTTCCCGATCGAGTTCGGGGGAGTTCCGACCAGGCGGACATCCAGGAACGTTTCTTTTACAATCATATAAAATTCATTCCCCTGGTTGAACGGCTTTATTTCCGCTTCATAGTGGGTGCCGTTGATTGCTTCTTTGATAATGGCCTGCGTGTTTCTTGACAGGATCTCCTGTAATTTTGCGTGGTCTGTTATTCCCTCCGTTCCGAACAAAACTTCTTTTGTAACATCCTGGATCCTTACCATGCGTGAAGCGGTAAGGCCCTTGTTGGGCAGTTCTTCTGATTTGCTTTTTGCCCAGAACCCGTATTTCAGGTAATCATTTTCCAGTGAAGAGTGCGACTGGATCTGGGAATATCCGCAGTGGTGATTCGTAAGCAGAAGTCCTTGCCCGGATACCAGCTCGGCCGTGCACCCGCCGCCAAAATGAATGATCGCGTCTTTTAAACTGGAGTTGTTCACGCTGTATATTTCCTCAGCTGTCAGTTTCATCCCGAACGATTGCATATCGGACTCGAACGCTTTGATCAGTGAAGGGATCAGCATTCCTTCTTCTGCAAGCGTCGGTCTAATAAATGCCAGTAATAATGTAAAGCCTAAAATGAATTTTTTCATATGTAAATTATTTGTTTTTTTAAGGTCATATGGAATACGCCATGGTATTTATCTTGTTGCTTACGCAATTTATTTTACAGGGCTATTCCATGATGATTTTTCTTGGTTTTGCCAAAAATAGTGAAAATGATCGTAAAATCGCAGATGAAGGATTTGGAAGATCGCTCTCCTCTTATAGGGATTTGCTGTGGAAAACCCATGCACTGAAAATACGGACAGGATATTTCCTTGTCCGGTCCGGGATAAAAACAACCTTTCCGGATTGAAGTCTGTCGTCTCCGGTTTCCAATTTTTCCTATATTTACCACTTAAACCAAACAGATGTTTACATGAGAATGATGAGGTTGTTGCTGGCAGTTCTGTTTTCAGGGGCCTGTCTTATTCCAGTCTTTGCTCAGACTGCACGTTATGAATTGCGGATGGAAAATCCCGCTAATCACTATTTTCAGGTTGATTTCTTCCTGAAAGATTACAAAACGGATGAAATTGAAGTGAAAATGCCTGTCTGGGCGCCCGGATCGTACCTGGTGAGGGAATTTCCGAAAAATCTCAATCTGGTGCGGGCATTCGACGAGAGCGGGAAAGAGCTGGCCGTTGTAAAGAAAACAAAGAACGCCTGGGTGGTCAGGAAAGGAAAAGCGAAAGAGGTCAGGGTCAGCTACGAAGTATATGCGTTTGAACTGACTGTAAGAACCAGTTTCCTGGATCTGACACATGGGTTTGTCAGTGGAACGGGAGTATTTATGTACACGGAAGAAACACGGAATAAGCCGGGGAAGCTGCGGATCGTTCCACACGCTTCATTTTCGACAATAACAACTGCTTTACCATTGGCCGGGGAGGCTGTTGTCGGGGATGGAAGAGCAAAAGAATATACCTTTTCGGATTATGATTACCTGGCCGATTGCCCGATAGAGATCGGGAACCACGAAGAATTTACCTTTACCGCGGCGGGAATTCCCCACACAGTAGCGATTTACGGCTGGGGAAATTATGACATTCCGACCCTGAAAACGGACATGGCAAAGATCGTGGAGGCTTCAACGGATATTTTCGGGCAGAACCCCAATAAAAACTATACATTCATCATTCACAATGTCACGGACGGGCAGGGGGGGCTGGAACACATCAACTCTACCACGCTGTCTGTGAACAGGTATACCTACCAGGGAGATGACTACCTGGGATTCTTGTCATTGGTGGCACACGAATATTTTCACCTGTGGAATGTAAAACGCATTCGTCCGTTTGAGCTGGGACCGTTTAACTATGACCAGGAGGTATATACCTCTTTGCTGTGGGTAATGGAAGGCTTTACCTCGTATTACGATGAACTGATATTGCTGCGTGCAGGATTGTATGATAAGAACCAGTACATCAATAAATTGCTGGGCAGTATCAATTATGTGGAAGGCACTCCGGGGGCAAGGGTACAGCCGGTGGCACATGCCAGCTTCGATGCCTGGATCAAATCCTACCGTCCGAATGAAAACAGCTCCAATACGACAATTTCCTACTATTCCAAAGGAGGAGTGATCGCGGCTTTGCTGGATGCAATGATCATCCGGAAATTTGACGGCAAAAAGTGCCTGGATCATTTTCTGAGAGAATTGTATGCGAAGTACTTTGAGAAATTACAGCGTGGATTTACAGAGCAGGAATTTCAGAAGGAAGTGGCTGCCTTTCTGGGAGAGAATGTGGATCAGTTCTTCAATGACTACATTTACGGGACAAAGATCCCGGATTACAACGCCATTTTCGGAAAGGTCGGGTTGAATGTGGAATATGCTGGTGTGAGCGTGCCTTCATTCGGAGCAACACTGGCACAGTCAGGAAAAGCGGTTACCATTAAAACTGTCAGAAGCGGCTCCGCTGCGGAAAATGCCGGCCTGAGCCCGAATGACGAGATCATCGGGTGCAATGGGTTACGGGTGAATAAAGATGATTTTGAAAATCTGGTGAACAGCCTGGGTAGCGGGGAATCCCTTGATCTGTTAATTTCAAGGGACGATGTTTTATTGGAGATCAGGCTAACCATTTCAGATTATGAGCGTCCTAGATTTAAGTTTTCAGCCGGCGGCGGTACAAAGGAAGTGGAGCTGAGGGATTATTGGCTGAGGACGGTTCTATAAGGAAGAAAATGGCGATAGAACGGTTTATCAATATACTCATTATCGACGACGATGTAAAGCTGGCATCGGGTCTGAAGGAAATTCTTTCAGGTTCGGGAAACAATGTCCTGGTGGTAAACGACCATCACGAAGCATTACCGATTGTCCGTAAGAGAGAGGTAGGGATCATCCTGATCAACCTGGACAGTGAATATTTTTCAGGTATGGAAATCCTGCAGGAGCTGAAAAACGAAAGCATCACGCCCAATACATACAAGCTGCTGGTGACGCAAAGCACCACTTCGGCAGTGAAGATGGTCCGGGGGCTCAACAACGGTGCGGTTGATTTCATTACCTTGCCTTTCAATCCCAACCTGGTCAAGGCGAAGATAGAAGTGTACAAATCCCTTTTTTATAAAGACCAGCGCATCGGGCAGCTGCTGAGCAATATTTTCCCGGCGAATGTGCTGGAAGATTTCAATACATATGGGAAATTTTCTCCGAAACGGATTGAAAAGGGAGTGGTGCTGTTTACCGATTTTGTCGATTTTTCAGTCGTTTCAAGGGATCTGGAACCCATTCAATTGCTGCACAAACTGGAAAAATACTTCACGGTTTTCGATGAGATCATCAAACGGTATCAGCTGGAGAAGATCAAAACCATTGGTGATGCGTACATGGCATTGGCAGGTGTGACAGAGAAGAAAGCGAATCCTGAGATACGTGCCTGTCTGGCCGCATTGGAAATTCAGCAGTACATAGACAATGAAGCGCAGGTGTCCAGAGCGATGGGGAATGACTACTGGCAGATCCGGATCGGGATCCATACAGGCCCGTTGGTGGCCGGAATCATTGGTAAGACAAAATTCTCGTTTGACGTGTGGGGGGATAGTGTGAACGTTGCCGCAAGAGCGGAGAGGGTGAGCATCCCGGGACAAATTACCCTTACCGATGCCGTTCTGAAAGAAATCGAACCTTACTTCAATGTGGAGTCACGAGGTAAGATCGACATTCAGAAACGGGGAGGGGAAGTGGAGATGTATTTCCTGAAGTCCATTAAAGCAGATTATTCGCTTAACAAGTACGGCAAATTATCAGGGTCTTACCTGCGCAATATCTGTGACCTGCCGACAATCGATTTTCACAATATGCGGGTCGATATCATCAACAAGCTGAAAGCGCTTTTGCCGGAAGACCTGGTATACCACGATGTGCAGCATACGCTGAGTGTGGAAAAGGCTGCCATACGCTATGCCCGGCTGGAAGGGATCTCCGAACAGGAAATGCACTTGCTGAGGACAGCGGTCCTGTACCATGATTCGGGATTCATATTGCAGTACAACGAAAATGAGGACTTTGCCATCCAGCTGGCTAAGAACAACCTTCCCGCATTCGGTTATTCAGAAGAGCAGATCAATGTGATCTGTGACATTATTTCCGCGACAAAGCCCGGCAGGAAGCCCACCAGCCTTTTGGAACAGATCATGCGTGATGCGGATCACGATTACCTCGGAAGGGTGGATTACAAGATGATCGCTTCAAAATTAAGAGCAGAACTGAGCCTGTTCAACGGGATTGAAATGACGGATGAAAAATGGATTGAATTCCAGCTGAACTACCTCAGGAATGAGCACAGGTACTTCACCGAAACAGCGAAAAATATCCGCAATACAGGAAAAAACGCACGGATCAGTGAATTAACCGCACAATTAAATCGCATAAAGTTAAAATCATGAAAGTCTACACAAAGAAAGGAGATCAGGGAACAACGGGGCTGATCGGAGGAACGCGAATCTTAAAAAGCTCGCTTCGGATAGAGGCGTACGGAACAGTAGATGAATTGAACTCCCATATAGGATTGCTCAGAGACCTGGCGGATTCGCAGGAGCTTGCAACGCAATTGCTGGAAATACAGGACAGGCTGTTCACACTTGGATCACACCTGGCCGCTGATCCTGTGAAGTCAAAAATGAAGCTGCCCGATATTGCTTCGGAAGATGTTGAAAACCTGGAAAAGTGGATGGATAAGATGGATGAAGCATTGGAACCAATGCGTTTTTTTGTCCTTCCCGGGGGCCATCCGACCGTTTCACATACCCACATTGCGCGCTGCGTGTGCAGGAGGGCGGAGAGGATCGTCGTGGACCTGAACCAGTCAGAGCCGGTAGAGCCTGTTATTATGAAATACCTGAACCGTCTGAGCGACTATCTTTTCGTCGTAAGCAGGAAGCTGACAAAGGATTTAAACGCGGATGAAAAACCATGGATTCCCCGTGTGTGAAATGGTATTATTTTTGATGTAAAATTTCGCTCAAAATCAGAAGAAATGAAACAGTACTTTTCGATATTATTTTTAGTGTTGGCAGGATGGATCCACATCAGTGCATCTGTCAGCCAGACGCATACGATCAACGTGAAAATTACCGAAATAAGAAACTCGAATGGAAGAGTTCAGCTCCAGATTTACAAGGACCAGGAATCATTCGGAAAAGAAAGCCCCTGGAAAGTAATCCAGGTTCCGAAAACAAACCTGAAAGACAAAACGATTCATTACCAGATCACCGGGATTCCGCCGGGTACTTACGGAATCTCCATCCTGGATGATGAGAACAGCAATAAAGAAATGGACTATGCGTTCTTAAAACCCAAAGAAGGATTCGGATTCTCGAATTATTACCATACTGCCTGGAGCAAACCTAAATTTGACAGTTTTAAGTTTGTCCTCAAAGGAGATATAGATGTTACTGTCAAAACCCGGTATGTTTAGAGGTTAATTGTTTGATTTATAGTTGAACGTGTTTTGTGTGTAAAAACTTTTTACCACATAATTTGGATTTTTTCAAAATAAAATTACTTTTGCGGCTTTATAAGCCACTTTTAAAAAGAGAGAATATGTATTGGACATTAGAATTAGCATCGTATTTGGAAGACGCACCATGGCCGGCGGCTAAGGATGAGTTGATCGATTTTGCAATCAGGACGGGAGCACCGTTAGAGGTGGTTGAGAATTTGCAGGACCTGGAAGATGAGGGTGAAATCTACGAAAGCATTGAGGAGATCTGGCCGGATTATCCGTCGAGAGAAGACTTCCTTTTTAACGAAGATGAATATTAATTGAAGTCCCTTCCTTTTGGAAGGGATTTTTTTTCAATGAATTTTTTAGGACATATTTACTTTTCCAACGGCGACCCCGAGTTGATGCACGCCAACCTTTTTGGCGATTTCGTCAAAGGCCGTAACCTGGACAGGTACCTGCCAAAAGTGCGGGAAGGAATCATACTGCACCGTAAGATTGACTCCTACATCGGGCAGCATCCTGGTGTGAGGGAACTGATGTTCCGGTTGTCTCCTTCTCTTCCTAAAGTAGCGGGGATAGCGGTTGATATCTATTTTGACCACTTTCTCGCCATTCATTGGCAAGACTTTCATGCGGAGCCGCTAACCAGTTTCCTGGAAACATTTTACGGCCACCGGATCAATGAGGAACATTATCCGGATGAATTATTCCTGCAGACGCTTTTCCGGCTGAAAAAAGGGAGATGGCTTTCCGGGTATGCCCATCTGGATGGGATAGAAGGAGCCTGTATCGGTGTATCCAGGCGGATCTCTTTTCCCAATTCCCTTATGAACGGAAGAATGGTGCTGGAAGATAATTATAAACTGGTTGAAGAAGCGTTCTTTAACTACATGGACGATGCCATTCCGTATTTCAACAGCTATTTCCGGACCAATGAAGAATCCTGAAATGAAAAAAGCGAAAACCTTTTGGATCTTCGCTTCTCTGTTGCCGGGTTTAAAGTGATTAATCTTCGATCTTACTGATGATGTTTCCCTTAGAATCGAACGTGATTTTCCAGTCTTTCGTGAAAGAATCCAGCTCTACTACATAAACGACCTTACCGCCTTCCGTTATTTTTTCGGCATCGTCTACCTTATAACCGCTGTACTCTTTGTTTAGTTTGGAGGTAATTTCCTGGGGTAATTCAGCTTTTGTCAGCTCTTGTTTTTCCCGGATGATCTCCCCGGATGCATTGTACCAGATCTTGTGGTCTTTTCCTGCTGTTCCTGTTTCAAATTCCACTTTATAGTTTGCACCATCCATTTCCCATTCGATTCCGTACGCTTTGGGATGGGATTTCTGAAATTTGTTCAGGATAACGGATGGAACGTCTTTTGCGTTGATATCCTGTCCGAATGCTGTACCTAAACTGATCAGCACAGTCATTAATGTCAATTTGATTGCTTTCATGCTATTTGATTTATTGTATTTAGTACAAAGTAACGAACCGAATCTGGAAAGAATTGGGAATGATCACAATTCATAGATCAACCGGATGAACGAGCTGAATCCGGCTGATGGATGAACCACCGGGATCCCGGCGACAAACCCCACTGCCAGGTTCCCGGATGCCTGCATTTTCATCTGGGGACGGAGCGTCAGGTGATAGCCGGTTGTCCATGCAGAATTGCACTCCAGACCGATGCTGTATTTCCCCTGGGGCAATGCATAGTGGACAGATGCGCTGAGCTGCCAGTCGTAACGGACGTGCGCAGAATGCTGGTACGATTGTTTGATCAGTGACGAAAAATAAATCATCGAATGGAAGTTTGATCCCCATCGTTTTGCTGCTACGAGGAATGGATTGTACACGAATTCGGAAAGGAAGTTGTTTTTCGAAAAATTCCTGAATTCGGGAAGCTCGAATAGTTGTGTGTAGCCTCCCGCCATGCTTAGCTTCATCTGTGGTGAGACAAGGAATGTGTACTGCGCCGAAAACTTTACGGATTCAATTTTATTCCCGGGAATTGTTTCCCCTGTCCGGCCATTACCGAACAAAACCAGATCTGCTTCCACTTCCAGTCCCAGCCGGTTGACAGGAGCCCATTCGTACTCGGCAAGAAGCAGGTATTTTTTATAATGGTCTTCATTGGCAAATTCGGCACCGATATTGATCTCTTTTTCTCCTTTTCTCGCTCCCAGGTCACGGGCAAGATCAATATACAGGGGCTCAATGTGTGAAACTTTGGCGGGAGCGCCATGCTGTCCAAGCAAACCTGTATGCGATGAAAGGATTAAAGCCAGTGTGAAGGTTGTTTCCTGTATGTATTTTTTCTGATCCATGCAGCAAAGTAATTGCCTGAATCGGGAAACATCCGGGAATTTATATCACGACTTCAAAATAATGTTTTCCTTCTTTAAACGAATAGGATATTTTATAGTTGTACAGGCCGCAGATTGCATATACGATGGATAATCCAAGCCCCGATCCGTTTATATTCTGATCCGTTTTATTGAACCGCTCAAAAATGCTGTCCTTATCAAGTTCCCTTGCTCCCGTGTTGGAAACAATGAGGCTGTTTTCAAGGATGGTGATGCTGACAGCTCCATTCTCACTGTTGTGGACAATCGCGTTTTTAACAAGATTGGTAACAATGATTGTTGCCAGTGCCGGGTCTAATTCCGCCTGAAGCTCTGCCCGTTCATGCAGCTCAACGGATACATTTTTGTAAGAAGCCAGGTCTTCGAGGTCTGTAGTCAGTTGCCGGGCGATTTTATTGAACGAAACGATGCTGTTGTTGAGAAATTGCCGGTTCTCGATTTTAGCCAGTAACAGGAGCGATTTGTTCAGTTTTACCATGCGCTCGATCAATTTCAGTATCCCGGCAATGTGTTCGGCTTCTTCTTCCTTCAGCGTATTTTGTTCCAGCAATAATTCCAGCTTGCTTGTCACAATAGCGAGAGGTGTCTGTAATTCGTGGGATGCATTCCCGATGAATTGCTTTTGCTGCTCATATATTTCAATGCTGTTTTCCAGTAAGGAATTGACGGTGTTGTTCAGATCATTGAATTCTTTGGTCCTCGTTTCTATGACAGGCAGGTTTTTGCTGTTGCCCAGCCTGAAATTTTTCAGTTGCCCGAGAAATTCATAAAACGGTTTCCACAATTTACGAAGGATGATGTTGTTGATGAGAATAATGCTTATGACGAGAACAATGTAGAGCAATAAAACGAACCAGAACAGGTCTTTTATCAGGTCATCTTCCTCCAGCATGGGGTTGATGATCTTCAGCTCATAATAAAGTCCGTTGTTTTCAAACGCAGTAACGAGCATCCTTACAGGTTCCAGTTCCATTTCCTCATCGTCATCATCCTGCATGTACACAAGCGTGTCTATATACCTGTTGCGGAAAGACAGGGCCGGTTCCCTGCCGATTTCCCGGATGACGTAGTTCCGTTCGTCAAAATCCCGTTGCTGAATAATGGTCGTGTCGGATTCCGCTTTGCTGATGATCAGTCGTTTGTGGTTTTCCAGCTCCTCGTCGATACTGCTTTTGATCTCGTTCAGCATACTGAAATAGAATACTACTGACCAGATGGTTACGATCAGGAGAATGAAACCCGACAGGTAAGTAAGCGATTGATTCAGTAATTTCATTTTTCAATCAATTTGTAGCCAACTCCGTAAACCGCTTCGATCTCTATTTCAGCTTTGGAGTCGGAGAGTTTTTTGCGGAGGTTCTTGATCTGGTAATAAATAAAGTCGAAGTTGTCCGATTCATCGTAGTGGTCTCCCCAGACATGTTCTGCCAGGGCGGATTTTGTCACCAGCCGGTTCTGATTGGTCAAAAAGTAGTTCAGAATGTCAAATTCTTTCCTGTTCAAAGAAACGTTTTCCTTGTTTACCAGCAACTGACGTTCATGGATGTCCAATATTACATTACCGACTTCAATGGAGTTCTTACCGTTTAATTTTTTTCTTCGCAGGACGGCCCGGATCCGGGCGTTCAGCTCTGCCAGGTGAAAGGGTTTGGTCAGGTAATCGTCAGCTCCCAGTTCCAACCCCAGTAATTTGTCGTCCAGCGAATCCCTGGCCGATATGATGATCACGTTCCCGGCTTTATCCAGTTTTTCCAGCTCTTTTAACAAATCAAGACCGCTGCCTCCCGGAAGGTTGATGTCCAGCAATATGCAGTCATAATCGTACAACGCTATTTTTTCGGAGGCTTTCAGGTAATTATCAGCGGATTCGATCACAAACAATTCCTTTTTTAAGGACGTTTCGATCGCTTCCAGCAATTCCTGCTCGTCTTCAATGATTAAAACTTTCATACAAACAAAATTAGGTTTAAATTTTGGAAAGACATGGGAATTTATCACAACAAAAATGCCTGGCAATACGATTGCCAGGCACTTGCTGTCAGATCAGGTTATGATGCTTATAAAACGATCAGTGATTTCACACGGATGGTGTTTTCATCTTCCACTAGACGTACAATATACTGGCCTTTTGGAAGGGTAACTTCGTATGAAGATGTATGTTTATCCAGGGAAACATGCTGGATAAGAGTACCGACCGGTGAGTAAAATTCGATGTATGCAGTTCCGCTTTCTCCCGGTTCATATACGATTGTGGTTGCCCGTCCTTCATTAACCGGGTTGGGAAACAGCATGAAATCACTTCCGGCTGCCTGTTCAATCACTTTTGTCTCTATGATCCGTGTATTTCCTGAAAAGTCAACTTCTGATAACCGGTAATAATGCAATCCTCCTTTTTTGTTTTCGTGAAGAAAGGAATACTGATTTTCACCGTTGGATTTTATGCTTGCATTGACTGTTTTTACCTGCTGGAATTTTCCGCTCACATCAGCATGTTCCAGCAGGTAATAAGCTACATTTCTTTCATCCATGGTGATCCACTCAATATTGATTCCCTCTGCTACTCTTTCCAATTCGAAAGAAACAAGCGTTAAAGAAAGAGGTGCTGCGCAATTGGTGCAGTTGCTGATCAAAGTTGCATTCCCTGCCGAGCTGTTCCCGGGATTGGATGCTCCGCCTGCCTGGCAGATAACCAGGTTCGGGTTATTGGTGATCGGGTTATTTCCGCCGAAAGACCCTGAATAGCTAATGCAAGCGTTCCCCGAAGGAACCGTAACACCGTTATTCTGGTCGTTGTATACACTTCCTGCGCTTAAAGCCGAGCCTGATCCCATACACATTCTGCCTCCACCGTTAAACCGGATTTCTCCGTTGACAGTCAGCATGCCATCGTTGATGATTCCGTCACTATTGACATGCATCCCTCCGGTGACGGTAAGGCTTCCCATGTTGAATATCTTATTGTTGTTCTGCAGGTACACATTGCCATTGATCGTTAGTGAGCTCCCTTCCGTTATAATGACGCTTCCTCCCGGGTTAAATCCGTTGATATTAACAGGTCCTCCGCAGATAACCAGGGTACCTCCGTTATAATAGTTGATGGAAAGAGTCGCTGCACCTCCGCTGTAATAATAGATTCCGGAATTCATTCCAAACGAACTGGTGGGATCGATCTGAATGGCACTGCCTGGAAGATCAGCACAGGAAGTGTAAGCAGGAGTAGCACACTGTGCAGCTGTCCTGAATGAAAAGAACGGTATAATGCCGATCAGAACGATAGTGCTTTTAGCCAGTTCATAGAATTTTTTCATTTTTTCAGTATATTTATTTTATGATTAAAACTTTTCTTTCTCAGTGCCTGTATCAGGAAATCTGATTTATTTACCCTGGTATTTTTATTTAAAAACAGCCGCAATTATAAGGGAAACAAACCGGATAGAACATGGCCGCTTTATAAGTGTATTGATTACTTTAATAAGTGAGTATGCGTATCAGCAAACGAGTGGTGCAATTTATTTTTTCTGAAAATGAATTTCATAGCGGATAATTATGATGCAAAAGTCCGCTAAGTTTCTGATATGGATAGTTATGGATTTGTTAAATAAAACCCGAATATGTAAAAAAGATGTTAAATAAATTTTGGTGTAAATAACGTGGAACAGAGATGCTTTGGAATAAAAGTTGAATTAATGGCGAATGATTTCAACTATTTTTTATCTTTGGGCACGTTTCTGTGTAGAATATACGTTTATAGATTGAGATGAAGACAGTACAGTTTAGAGAGGCGTTGCGCGAGGCAATGTCTGAAGAAATGAGAAGGGACCAAAGCGTTTTCCTGATGGGAGAAGAAGTGGCTGAATACAATGGTGCCTATAAGGTTTCCCAGGGGATGTTGGATGAATTCGGACCGAAGCGTGTCATTGATACACCGATTGCGGAACTTGGTTTTGCAGGAATCGGGGTAGGGGCATCCATGAACGGGTTGCGCCCGATCGTTGAGTTCATGACCTGGAACTTTGCAATTCTTGCCGCGGACCAGATCATCAATAGTGCTGCGAAAATGCTGCAAATGTCGGGGGGACAATACGGATGCCCGATTGTGTTCCGTGGAGGAAATGGACAGGCCGGGCAATTAGCTGCTACACACTCACAAAGTTTCGAAGCATTTTATGCCCATGTTCCCGGATTGAAAGTGATAACCCCTTCCAACCCGTATGACGCGAAAGGATTGCTGAAATCAGCGATCCGTGATAACGACCCGGTTGTTTTCCTGGAATCTGAAAAAATGTATGGAGACAAAGGGGAGATCCCGGAAGGAGAATACCTGATCCCGATCGGAGTTGCCGATATTAAACGAAAAGGAAAAGATGTTACGATCGTTTCTTTCGGAAAAATAATAAAAGTTGCCCAGGAAGCTGCGGAAGTGCTGGCAAAAGAAGGAGTAGAGCTGGAGATCATCGATTTGAGAACAATTCGCCCGATCGATTACGCTGCTGTGGTGGAATCCGTAAAGAAAACGAACCGTTGTGTGGTCGTTGAAGAATCTTGGCCGCTGGCCTCTATTTCTTCTGAAATCGCCTATCATTTACAGCGCTACGCTTTCGATTACCTGGACGCTCCGGTGCAACGTGTAACGCAGACGGATACCCCATTCGCTTTTTCTCCAACGCTGATCGACGAAGCATTGCCGAACGTTGACCGGATTGTGAAAGCAGTGAAATCGGTTTTATATAGATAATTACGGATACTGAATAGTGTAACTGTTATCAATTCACTGTTCAGTATTCAACATTCATAATTAAGTTGGTATTCAGTAGCATTTTTTTCCTGCTTTACTTTTTGCCGATATTTTTGTTGGTGTACTATTTTATTGATAAAAAGTACAAAAACTACTGGGTGCTGATTTCCAGTATCTTTTTTTATGCCTGGGGAGCCCCGGGCTTTATTTTTATAGTGCTTGGCGCCACAATCATTGATTTCTTTATTGTCAACCAGGTTCATGCATCTGCTGATAAGAAGCATAAACGGAGGTGGCTGTTGCTTTCTCTGTTCCTGAACCTGGGATTGCTGGCTTATTTTAAATATGCTAATTTCTTTGTCGATAATGTAAATGCGCTGCTGCGAACTATAAGCTCTGATGCCGTGACATGGACGGAAATAGCGCTTCCGATCGGGATATCCTTTTATATTTTCCAGTCGATTACGTATGCGGTGGATGTATACCGGGGAGTAAACCCTCCTGTGAAAAAGATCTCCCACTACCTGCTTTACATTTTGTCCTTTCCGCAAATGATCGCGGGGCCGATCGTGAAGTATAACCAGATTGCACATCAGCTTGCGGAAAGAAATGAAACTTCGGATGACAGGCTGTTGGGATTTTATCGTTTTTGCGTCGGGCTGGGGAAAAAAGTGCTGATCGCGAACGGACTGGCAGTCTATGCCGACCAGGTACTAAACGGAGACATTGCAGGTTCATCTACAGCTACGGTCTGGGTAGGGGTGATCGCTTACACGTTTCAGATTTATTTCGACTTTTCGGGATATTCCGATATGGCGATCGGGTTAGGCCGGATGATCGGGTTCCGCTTTCCCGAGAATTTCGATTCTCCCTACCTTTCGAGGAACATTTCAGAGTTCTGGAGAAGGTGGCACATGACCCTGGGAGCGTTTATGAAAGAATACCTGTACATTCCGTTGGGAGGAAACCGCGTAAAATCTGTTCCCCGCCTTTATGTCAACCTGGCAACTGTGTTTATGCTTTCGGGGCTGTGGCATGGTGCGTCATGGAATTTTGTCCTGTGGGGAGCCTTTCATGGTTTGTTCCTGGTACTGGACCGGATCTTTCTGGTCAATCTTCTTAACAAAACAGGGGTGGTTGTTTCAACTGTCATTACATTCTTTATTGTAATGATCGGATGGGCCATTTTCAGAATGGAAAATGTGGAGGCAATGAAAATGGTGCTTGCGAAGTTGTTTGCGTTTGACTTTTCATCACTGATTCAGCTGTCTCCGGACTATTTCATTCTCCTGTTTGCCGCGGTTCTCTTTTCTGTCATTACGGCTTCCGGGATTGGCAAGCGTGCGGAAAAATTCTTTTTTTACCAGGAAACAGCTTCCGCAGGAAGTCATTTGGTTTTGTTTGTAATTGCTTTGCTGTTGCTGGTAATGAGTGTGGCAGGCATCGCTGCGTCTGATTTTAACCCGTTTATTTACTACCGGTTCTGATGAAAAAGTATTCTGAACATATTAAAAATGGGTTGTTCCTGCTTGTGCTGGTGATCTTGTTCCTGCCGCTGCTGCAGTCGAAATTTAAGCTTTTTCCGGTCACTCCTTTGAAAGGTGCTGTTGAAGCGACATCGGATCCTTACATTTCAAAAGAACGGTGGCTTTCGGGAGATTATCAGAAAGAACAGGAAGCATATGTGAAAGACAGCTTTGGATTGCGGGAGCCTTTGATCAGGTTGTACAACCAGTGGAACTATACTTTGTATAATAAACCTTCCGCTGGTGGTGTCATTATTGGCCGCGACGGATACCTGTATGAGGAGAATTACATCAAAGCATCCCTGGGACTGGATTTCATAGGTGAGGACAGTATCAGGAACCAGGTGCGGAAACTGAAGCAGATCGCCGAAGCGCTTAAAAAGAAAGACATTGATGTTGTTGTATTGCTTGCTCCTGGAAAAGGCAGCTTCTACCCGGAATTTTTTCCTAAGCAATACGATACTGTAAGACAAGGCGTGACAAATGCAGAATTGTTTAAAAAATACCTGGAAAGCGAGGGAGTCAATTTGCTGGATGCACATACCTGGTTTGGAGAAATGAAGCCGACCGTGCACAGCGAGCACAAGTTGTATTCAAAAACAGGTGTTCACTGGAGCAAGTACGGAGAATACCTGGTGGCAGATTCGCTGATCAGATACTTATCAGAGCTTCGTAATACCGGTTTTCCACGTTTGGTCCTGGATAGCCTGGAGAAAACCGGGGAGCTGAGATCGACCGACGACGATATCTGGCAGGGAATGAACGTATTCTTCCGTTTTCCCGATTTCGAGATGACCTATCCCCGTTTCCACAGGATCGGAGCAGAGAAGAACACGACAAAAGTGCTTACTATAGCCGACAGCTACTTCTGGGGAATGTATTGGATGGGAATCCGTAAAGATTACTTTGCCGGAGGAGAATTCTGG
The DNA here is from genome assembly GCA_037189645.1 of Crocinitomicaceae bacterium. Taxonomy (GTDB): domain Bacteria; phylum Bacteroidota; class Bacteroidia; order Flavobacteriales_D; family Crocinitomicaceae; genus Taishania. The sequence goes on along the minus strand of JBBCIY010000013.1, from coordinate 41,038 downwards.
TATTATTTCAGGGAGCGTTACCCGCAGCAATTTAAAACCCCTTCACCGGTCAGTGGAATCAATCTGTCAGAAGAAATTGAAAAGCACAAAGTTGTTTTATTGATCTGTACAGATGCCAACCTGCCGCGCTTTGGATTTGGGTTTATTGATGAAGTTTATACAAGTATAGGATTGTAAAAGTTACGATTGACGATTGTAAGATCTGCGCTTACCGGGAAAAACATAAATAGATTTATCAGTCTACAATAATCCACCCCACAATTAACCAATCGTCAATCCCTTGATTTTTCAACATTTTTTTGCTAACCTCTTGTTTTGTAAAATTAATGTCATATATTTGCACCCCTCAAAGTGTGTTTGGGGTTATTGTTTATTTATAAAAATTAAGAGTATTTTATGCCAACTATCCAACAATTAGTTCGCAAGGGAAGAACAGCGGTAGTAAAGAAATCAAAGTCTGCTGCACTTGATTCATGTCCACAGCGTAAAGGGGTATGTGTAAGGGTTTACACCACTACTCCTAAGAAGCCGAACTCAGCAATGCGTAAAGTTGCGAGGGTGCGTTTGACGAACGGAAAAGAAGTCAACGCTTACATCGGTGGAGAAGGTCACAACTTACAGGAGCACTCATTGGTGCTGGTACGCGGAGGAAGGGTGAAAGACCTTCCGGGTGTACGTTACCACATCGTTCGCGGTGCGGAAGACACTGCAGGAGTTGAAGGAAGAAAACAACGCCGTTCTAAGTACGGAGCAAAAAGACCTAAAAAATAACATTTTAAGCTGTTAGAAGATGAGAAGAAGAAAAGCGAAAAAGATAGCCGTCCTTCCGGATCCGCGTTTCCAGGATGTTCAAGTGACGAAGTTCGTTAATAACTTGATGTACGACGGTAAGAAAAGTTTGGCGTTCAAGATTTTTTACGATGCGATTGACATCGTAGAGAAGAAAGTTGAGGACGTAACAGGTTTGGATACCTTTAAAAAGGCATTGGAAAATGTTGCTCCGCCGGTAGAGGTTCGTTCCCGCCGTGTAGGAGGTGCTACATTCCAGATTCCTACTCCTGTTCGTGAATCCAGAAAGAATTCATTGGCAATGAAATGGTTGATCGGCTATGCACGTAAGCGTAACGAAAAGACCATGGCTGCCAAACTGGCTTCAGAAATCATTGCTGCATCGAAAGAAGAAGGTGCTGCATACAAGAAAAAAGAGGATACATTAAGAATGGCTGAGGCAAACAAAGCATTCTCACATTTTAGATTTTAATCACCATGGCAAGAGATCTTAAATTTACACGTAACATTGGTATTGCAGCTCACATTGATGCTGGAAAGACCACAACGACAGAGCGTATTTTGTACTACTCTGGTATGAGCCACAAAATTGGTGAGGTACACGATGGTGGTGCTACAACTGACTGGATGGCGCAAGAGCAGGAAAGAGGTATTACAATTACTTCTGCTGCTGTTACAGTTCCATGGAAATACAATGGAGATACTTACCAGATCAACGTAATTGATACTCCGGGACACGTTGACTTTACAGTGGAGGTAAACCGCTCACTGCGTGTATTGGACGGGCTGGTATTCTTGTTCTCTGCTGTTGATGGTGTTGAACCTCAGTCTGAGACGAACTGGCGTCTGGCAAACAACTACAACGTTCCTCGTTTGGGGTTTGTCAACAAAATGGACCGTCAGGGAGCTGACTTCCTGAACGTTTGCCGCCAGGTAAAAGACATGCTGGGAAGTAACTCGCTTCCATTGCAGTTGCCGATCGGTGCTGAAGATGATTTCAAAGGAGTGGTTGACCTGATCAACTTCCGTGGAATCGTTTGGAATGAGTCGGACAAAGGAATGACATTCACAGAAGTTGAAATTCCTGCTGACCTTGTTGACGAAGCGACAGAAATGCGTGAACACTTGCTGGAGCAGGTTGCTGAGTTCGACGATAATTTGATGGAAAAGTACTTCGAAGATCCGAATTCAATTACGGAAGAAGAAGTATTGACAGCATTGCGTCAGGCGGTGATCGCTGGTAAAGTGGTTCCGATGATGTGCGGATCTTCTTTCAAGAACAAAGGAGTTCAGGCAATGTTGGATATGGTTATGGCATTGTTGCCTTCACCATTGGATCAGGAAGCGATCAAAGGAACAGACCCTAAAACAGGAAATGAAATCGAGCGTAAGCCTTCTTACGACGAACCTTTCTGTGGGCTTGCGTTTAAAATTGCTACCGACCCGTTCGTAGGACGTTTGTGCTTCGTACGTGCTTATTCAGGTAAATTACCTGCAGGTTCTTATATTTACAACCCTCGTACAGGAAATAAAGAGCGTATTTCCCGTATCTTCCAGATGCATGCTAACAAGCAGAATCAGATTGATGAGCTGGGAGCAGGGGACATCGGTGCGGTTGTAGGATTTAAAGACATCCGTACAGGAGATACATTGTGTGCTGAAGGTCACGGAATCATCCTGGAATCAATGGACTTCCCGGATCCGGTGATCGGGTTGGCAATCGAGCCTAAAACACAGGCTGATACAGATAAGTTATCTATCGGATTGTCCAAGCTGGCAGAAGAAGATCCAACGTTCCAGGTTCATACAGATGAAGAAACAGGACAGACAGTTATCTCAGGAATGGGTGAGTTGCACCTGGACATCATCGTTGACCGTTTGAAGCGTGAATTTAAAGTGGAAGTAAACCAGGGAGCTCCTCAGGTTAGCTACCGTGAAAACATCACAACTCCTGTTGACCACAGAGAAGTTTACAAAAAACAATCAGGTGGGCGTGGTAAATTTGCGGACATCGTTGTGAAAATTTCTCCTCAGACAAACCCTGAAAAAACAGGATTGGAGTTTATCAACAGCATCAAAGGTGGTAACATTCCGAAAGAATTCATTCCTTCTGTAGAAAAAGGATTCAGAGAATCAATGAAAAACGGTGTATTGGCAGGATATCCTGTTGATGCGATGATCGTAGAATTGCTGGACGGATCTTTCCACGCAGTTGACTCGGATTCATTGTCTTTTGAATTGTGTGCGAAAATGGCTTACAAGACAGCATTGAAAAAAGCTAGTCCTGTGTTGTTGGAGCCGATCATGAAACTGGAAGTTGTTACTCCGGAAGAAAACATGGGTGACGTTGTAGGTGACTTGAACCGTCGTCGTGGTGTGATCCGTGGAATGGATGACAGAAACGGAGCTAAAGTTGTTAAGGCGGATGTTCCATTGTCTGAAATGTTCGGATACGTAACTCAATTACGTACCCTTTCTTCAGGACGTGCCAACTCTTCAATGGAGTTCTCTCACTACGCAGATGCACCTAAGAATGTTGCTGACGAAGTAGTAGCTAAAGTTAACGGAAAAGTGAACGCATAATACAATAGTATAATGAGCCAGAAAATTAGAATTAAATTAAAATCATACGATCACAATCTGGTTGACAAATCAGCTGAGAAGATCGTTAAGACAGTAAAAGCTACGGGAGCGGTTGTTAGTGGACCGATTCCGTTGCCAACTCATAAACGTATATACACTGTATTGCGTTCTCCACACGTCAACAAGAAAGCACGTGAGCAGTTTGAGCTGAGCTCTTACAAGCGCCTGCTGGATATCTACAGCTCTTCATCCAAGACTGTTGATGCGTTGATGCGTTTGGAGCTGCCAAGTGGTGTTGATGTTGAAATCAAAGTCTGATTTTAAGTTTGTAAGAAGAATGTAGAGGCGAACCCCGGATCCCGAAATTTCGGGATGGGGCGCCTTTCATTAAATAAGTAGTAATAATTAAATAAGTAAAGCAATGCCAGGAATTATTGGTAGAAAAGTCGGAATGACTAGCATCTATAGTGCTGAGGGTAAAATCTTACCATGCACGGTTATTGAAGCTGGTCCTTGTGTTGTTACTCAGGTAAAGACACAAGACAGAGATGGTTACGATGCCGTTCAGCTTGGATTTGGAGTACGTAAAGAAAAAAACACTCCAAACGCGTTGAAAGGTCACTTTAAAAAAGCGAACACAGACCCTAAGTCGAAGTTGGCTGAATTTAAAGGTTTCGATAACTTGAATTTAGGAGACGTTGTTACAGCAGAAATCTTCGAAGAAGGTGAGTATGTGGATGTAATCGGAACTTCTAAAGGTAAAGGATTTCAGGGGGTTGTTAAACGCCACGGTTTTGGTGGTGTCGGACAATCAACTCATGGTCAGCACAACAGGCTGCGTGCTCCGGGTTCCATTGGTGCGGCTTCTTACCCTGCGAAAGTATTCAAAGGAATGAGAATGGCCGGTCAGATGGGGAACAAGCGCGTGACTGCTGAAAACCTTCAGGTTTTGAAAGTTTTGACTGACAAGAATTTGATCATCGTTAAAGGTTCCGTTCCAGGAGCTAATGGTTCAACCGTAACAATTCAGAAATAATGGAAGTAAAAGTATTTGACGTAAAAGGGAAGGCTACTTCGAAAACTGTTAGCTTGTCTGATGATGTTTTTGGTATTGAGCCGAACGATCACGCAATTTATCTGGACGTTAAGCAGCACCTGGCAAATCGCCGTCAGGGAACGCACAAAGCGAAAGAAAGAGCTGAGATTGCAGGATCTACAAAAAAGATTAAAAAACAAAAAGGTACAGGTGGTGCACGTGCAGGTAGCATTAAATCCGGTACACGTGTTGGTGGTGGACGTATTTTCGGACCAAGACCAAGAAACTACCACTTCAAATTGAACGTGAAATTGAAGCGACTGGCTCGTAAGTCTGCATTTGCATACAAAGCGAAGCAAGATTCAATTATTGTTCTGGAAGATCTGAACTTCGGTGCAGCTAAAACAAAAGATTTTAAAACATTGTTGAGCGGCCTGAACCTGGACAACCAGAAAGTATTGTTCATTTTGGGGAACGACAACGAGAACGTATACAAATCGTCCCGTAACCTTGAAAGAGTAAAAGTTGTTACTGCTGATTCTTTTAACACATACGATGTGTTGAACGCGAAAAAAGTGGTTTTGGCAACAAGTTCAATAGAAGCAATCGAAAAGATTCTAAATTGATTGAAAGATGAAGACAATTATTAAAAAACCGGTTATTACCGAGAAGGCAACAGGTCAAAGTGAAAAATCCAATCGTTTTTCTTTTGTAGTTGACAGAGCGGCAAATAAACTGGAAATTAAAGATGCTATCGAGAAATTGTACGGAGTTCAGGTAACTGAAGTGCGCACAATGAATTATGGTGGTGGAAAATCCTCTGTTAAATATACTAACAAAGGTATCGTTGAGCAAAAAAGTAAACAATGGAAAAAAGCTGTTGTTACAGTTGCGGATGGAGAAACGATTGATTTATTTAGTAATTTTTAAGTAGTAAAACGAAATGAGTCTTAAAAAATTCAAGCCTACAACTCCAGGGCAGAGACACAAAATCATCAGTGATTATTCCGAAGTAACAGCTTCAAAGCCTGAAAAGTCTTTGGTTGTTGGTAAGAGTAAGTCTGGTGGTCGTAATCATGACGGTAAAATGACGATGCGCTACATTGGTGGTGGTCACAAACAAAAATACCGTATCATTGATTTCAAAAGAAGCAAGCATGGTGTTCCCGCTACGGTTAAAACGATCGAATACGATCCGAACCGTACGGCACGTATCGCTTTGCTTTATTATGCAGATGGTGAGAAAGCGTACATTATCGCACCGGAAGGTCTTAAAGTAGGAGACACTGTGGTAGCAGGTAAAGACGCTGCTCCAAATGTAGGAAATGCACTTTTCTTAAGTGATATTCCGTTAGGAACTGTAATTCATAACATTGAATTAAAACCTGGTAAAGGTGGTGCCATTGCTCGTGGAGCAGGTACTTACGCTCAATTGAACGCGCGTGACGGACGCTATGCAATTATCAAATTGCCTTCTGGAGAAACCAGAATGATTTTGACAACTTGCCTGGCAACGATCGGTGCAGTATCCAATTCTGAACACAACTTGGCTGTATCTGGTAAAGCAGGTAGAAAGCGTTGGTTAGGACGTCGTCCACGTGTACGTGGTGTTGTTATGAACCCTGTTGATCACCCGATGGGAGGTGGTGAAGGACGTAACGCGGGAGGTCACCCGAGATCACGTAAAGGATTACCTGCTAAAGGTTACAAAACACGTGCAAGTAAGAAGTATTCAGATAAGTTTATTATCGAAAGAAGAAAAAAATAAGTAGGATATGAGTCGTTCGTTGAAAAAACCGCCGTTTGTTCACTACAAATTAATCAAAAGAGTGGATGACGCACAGGAGTCAGGAAGCAAAGCCGTTATCAAAACTTGGTCAAGAGCGAGTACTATTACTCCGGACTTCGTTGGGTTAACGTTTGCTGTTCATAACGGGAATAAGTTTATTCCTGTATTTGTTACCGAGAACATGGTAGGACACAAGTTGGGTGAATTTGCTCCGACGCGTAATTTCCGTGGTCATGGTGGGAATAAAAAAGATAAGAAAAGATAGTATTTTTTAATAAACCAAAGTCATGGGTGTTAGAAAGAAAAACAGAGCTAAAGAATTAAAAGCGGAGAAAGCTACGACTGCGATTGCACGTCTGAACAATTCTCCGATCGCTCCTAGAAAGATGAGATTGGTTGCAGATCTTGTAAGGGGAGTGGAAGTAAACAAAGCTCTAAATATATTGCAACACAATTCTAAGGCTGCATCTGTAAGCCTTGAGAAGCTTTTGCGTTCCGCAATCGCAAACTGGGAGCAAAAAAATGAAGGAAAAAGCATTGAAGAAGAAACATTGATTGTACGCACTATTTATGTAGATGGCGGCGCAATGATGAAACGAATTCAGGCTGCTCCTCAGGGACGTGCTCATAGAATTAGAAAAAGATCAAACCATGTTACCATTATCGTTGATGGTGTTAAATAAGTAAGAGAATGGGACAAAAAACAAATCCAATAGGTAATAGATTAGGTTTCATCCATGGATGGGAATCTAACTGGTATGGTGGAGATAACTACAAAGATAAATTGGTAGAGGATGACAAGATCCGTAAATATCTTCACGCTCGTTTGTCTAGAGCTTCTATCGCGAAAATCATTATTGAGCGTACATTGAAGCTGGTTACTGTTACTATTAACACTGCAAGACCAGGAGTTATCATCGGTAAAGGTGGACAAGAGGTTGACAAGCTGAAAGAAGAGCTGAAGAAGCTGACTAAAAAAGAGATCCAGATCAACATTTTCGAGGTAAAACGTCCTGAGCTGGACGCTCGTTTGGTTGCAGACGGTATCGCTCGTCAGCTGGAGGCACGTATCTCTTTCAGAAGAGCAATCAAAATGGCTATCGCGAGTACAATGCGCATGGGAGCAGAAGGGATCAAAGTGAAGATCTCCGGACGTTTGAATGGTGCAGAGATGGCTCGTTCAGAGATGTACAAGGATGGACGTACTCCGTTACATACGTTCAGAGCAGACATCGATTATGCGACTTCCGAAGCACACACGACTTACGGTCGCTTGGGTATCAAGGTGTGGATATGCAAGGGTGAGGTTTACGGAAAACGCGATTTGTCACCAAATGTTGGGCAAGCTCAATCTTCTGCAAAAGGAGGACAGGGAAGAAAACCTGCAGGTGCTAAGAAAAGAAAAAAGTAATTAGGACAGTAAAATTTTAGAAAAATGTTACAGCCAAAAAGAACCAAATTTAGAAAAGCACAGAAGGGAAGAAACCGTGGTCTTGCTCACAGAGGGAGTACAGTCGCTTTCGGATCCTATGCGCTGAAAACTTTGGAGCCGGGATGGATCACATCCCGTCAGATTGAAGCTTCTCGTATCGCCGTTACTCGTTACATGAAGCGTGAAGGAAAAGTATGGATCCGTATCTTCCCAGACAAACCAGTTACTTCAAAACCAGCTGAAGTACGGATGGGTAAAGGTAAAGGTGCTCCTAGCCACTGGGTAGCAGTAGTAAGACCAGGGCGTATTTTATTTGAAGCGGACGGAGTTCCTTACGAAATTGCAAAAGAAGCAATGCGTCTGGCAGCTCAGAAATTACCTGTAAAGTGTAAGTTCATCGTTCGTAATGATTTTGTAGTTCCAGAAAAATAGTCGTAAAATGAAGCAGCAAGAAATCACAAAATTATCTCTTGAAGACGTGAAAAACCGTATTGCGGATTTGAACGGACAGTTGGCAAAAATCAAATTGAATCACAAAGTTTCTCCTTTGGAAAACCCGATTCAGATTCGCAAGATGAGAAGAACGGTTGCCCAGTTGAAAACTGAGTTAACAAAACGTGAAAAACAAGCCTGATCGCTTGTGATTCAGAAAAATGATTACAATGGAAGAGCGTAATTTAAGAAAAGAACGTATAGGTGTTGTAACAAGCGACAAGATGGATAAGTCTATCGTTGTGTCGGTTGAGAGAAAAGTAAAACACCCTAAGTATGGTAAGTTCGTCAAAAAAACTACTAAATTTGTGGCCCATGATGAAAAAAATGACTCCAATATCGGAGACACAGTTAAGATCATGGAAACACGTCCTTTGTCAAAAACAAAGAACTGGAGATTGGTAGAAATTATTGAAAGAGCTAAATAATTTTTGTAGTAATGATACAGAGTGAATCAAGACTTACAGTAGCAGATAACTCCGGAGCAAAGGAGGTGTTGTGCATCCGTGTATTGGGTGGAACAAGACGCCGTTATGCTTCCGTTGGAGATAAGATCGTTGTTGCTGTTAAGAGCGCAGCGCCCTCTGGAGCCGTTAAAAAGGGATCGGTTGCCAAGGCAGTAGTAGTAAGAACAAAAAAAGAAGTACGTCGTGCTGACGGTTCTTACATCCGTTTCGATGATAACGCTTGCGTTATCTTGAATCAGGCGGGGGACATGAGAGGAACCCGTATTTTCGGACCAGTTGCTCGCGAGCTACGTGAGAACGATTATATGAAGATCGTTTCTCTGGCTCCTGAGGTACTTTAAATAATGGAAGTTATGCAACAGAAATTACACATTAAAGTAGGTGATACCGTTAAGGTTATTAGCGGTACTTCACGTGATCAGGAAGGAAAAGTCCTTGCGATTGACAGAAAGAAATCTCGTGCAATTGTGGAAGGAGTGAATTTAGTAAAAAAACACTCCAAGCCAAGTGCACAGGACCCTCAAGGAGGAATTGTGGAGAAAGAAGCAGGTATCCACATTTCTAACCTTATGGTTGTTCACAACGGACAGGCTACACGCATTGGACGTAAGCTGGACAAGGATGGAAAATTAGTTCGTTATTCAAAAAAGTCAGGGGAGGAGATTAAGTAATGAGTTATACACCGAGACTTAAGGAAAAGTATAAAGCAGAGATTATTCCTGCTTTAACTGAAAAGTTCGGGTACAAGACGTCTATGCGTGTACCTAAACTTACGAAGATTGTTTTGAGCCAGGGATTGGGAGATGCAGTTGCCGACAAGAAAATTGTTGAGACAGCTGTTGAAGAATTATCCAGAATCGCCGGACAAAGAGCAATATCTACAAATTCTAAAAAGGACATTTCCAACTTTAAGCTGAGAAAAGGAATGCCGATCGGGACGAAAGTAACGTTGAGAGGAGATAACATGTATGATTTCCTGGATCGTTTGATCTCTATCGCACTTCCAAGAACTCGCGACTTCAGAGGAGTTAGTCCGAAAGGGTTTGACGGGCGCGGAAACTTCAACTATGGAGTGAAAGAGCACATCATTTTCCCGGAAATTGATATTGACAAGGTGAACCGTATTTTAGGAATGGATATTACTTTCGTAACAACTGCTGAGACAGATGAAGAAGGTAGAGCATTGCTGGATGCGTTCGGATTCCCATTTATAAAAAAATAAGAGATGGCAAAAGAATCAATGAAAGCGCGTGAGCGCAAAAGAGAAAAACTTCACGCACGCTATGCAAAAAAACGTGAGGAGTTGGTAAAGGTGTTAAAATCTACTGACGAATCAGAAGAAGTGGTAGCTGCGAAGTGGGATGCAATGATGGCGTTGCAAAAAATGCCTGCAAACTCTGCAAAAAACAGACAGCACAACCGTTGTGGTCTTACAGGACGTCCAAGAGGTTACATGCGTCAGTTTGGTATTTCACGGGTTACTTTCCGTGAGATGGCATTGGCAGGAAAAATCCCGGGAGTTAAAAAAGCAAGCTGGTAAAAAATATTTTTATATATTTGCACCCCGATTTAGTAGTATTAACTGATTAAAGGTTCGGTACGCCTGATTATTCAGGTGTGCCGAAAACCATAATCGAATTTTTATTTATATGTATACAGATCCAATAGCAGATTACTTGACACGTATTCGTAATGCAAGTGCTGCTGGCTTGAAAACAGTTGAGATCCCTGCATCTAACACAAAAAAAGCGATTACGCAGATTTTGTTCGATCAAGGGTATATCACGAATTACAAATTTGAAGACGATTCAAAGCAGGGAGTTATCAAAATTGCTTTGAAATACAATCCTTCGACTAAAGTTCCTGCGATCACTAAGATCCAGAGAGCTTCCAGACCAGGACTTCGTAAATATGCAGGAGCACAGGAGCTTCCACGCGTATTGAACGGTCTTGGTATTGCGATTGTTTCAACTTCTCACGGAGTAATTACGGATAAAGAAGCAAGAAAGCAAAACGTAGGTGGAGAAGTTCTTTGCTACGTATATTAATCTTTAATAAAAAGAAAAATGTCAAGGATAGGTAAATCCCCAGTTAACATCCCGAGTGGAGTAGAAGTAAAGTTTAACGGTAATGTAATTACTGTTAAAGGTTCCAAAGGAGAATTGACGCAGGTAATCGACGATTCATGCGTGAAGTTATCCATTGAAGACGGAACAGTAACTTTCAGCCGCGTATCAGACGCACCTGACCACAGAGCAAAGCATGGTTTGTACCGTGCATTGGTTCAAAATATGGTGATCGGCGTTTCGGAAGGGTTCAAAAAGGAATTGGAAGTAGTAGGAGTAGGATACCGTGCCACAGCAACAGGACAAACATTGGAGCTGGCGCTGGGTTATTCTCACCCTTATGTATTCGAAATTCCTAAAGAAGTAAAGGTATCTGCAGACACCCAGAAAGGTAAGGCACCGGTGGTAACACTTGAGTCTCACGACAATCAGCTTTTGGGTCAGGTTGCTGCCAAAATTCGTTCCCTTCGTAAGCCTGAACCATACAAAGGAAAAGGTATCAAGTTTGTAGGCGAGGAAATCAGAAGAAAAGCAGGAAAATCTGCAGGTAAAAAATAAAACTTAAGTTATGGCATTTAGTAAATTAAACAGAAGAGCAAAAATCAAGAGAAGAATCAGGAAGAAAGTTTCTGGTACTTCTATGGTGCCGAGATTGTCAGTTTTTCGTAGTAACAAGCAAATCTACGCGCAAGTGATAGATGACACTACAGGGAAAACATTAGCAGCAGCATCTTCATACAATAACAAAGCAGCTGACAAGAAGAACAAAACTGAACAGGCGGCAGTTGTTGGAAAAGAAGTGGCTGAGAAAGCAGTTAAAGCCGGGATCGAAAGCGTTGTGTTCGACCGCAACGGGTATTTGTATCACGGGAGAGTAAAATCATTGGCTGACTCTGCAAGAGAAGGCGGTTTAAAATTTTAAGAAATGGCAGCACAAGTATTTAACAGAGTAAAATCTTCGGATATAGAGCTTAAAGATAAGTTGGTAGCCGTAAACCGCGTAACGAAAGTGACCAAAGGAGGTCGTACTTTCTCTTTCTCTGCAATTGTAGTGGTTGGTGATGAAAATGGAATCGTTGGACACGGTCTTGGAAAAGCAAAAGAAGTAACGGAAGCAATTACAAAAGGTATCGATGATGCAAAGAAGAACTTGATCAAAGTTCCGATTTTGAAAGGTACTGTTCCTCACCCACAGAAAGGGAAATTTGGTGGAGCCAGTGTATTGCTGAAGCCGGCTTCTGAAGGTACGGGAGTAATCGCAGGTGGTGCGATGCGTGCTGTGCTTGAAAGTGTAGGAGTTCACAACGTATTGGCAAAATCACAAGGTTCGTCAAATCCGCATAACGTAGTAAAAGCAACGATCGATGCATTGTCTCAATTGAGAGATGCTGCTTCTGTTGCAAGACAGCGTGGAATTTCGTTGGATAAAGTATTTAATGGTTAATCTGAAAAAACATGGCTACAATTAAAATTAAGCAAGTGAGAAGCGCTATTAAACGTCCAGCTGTACAAAAAGCTACGATAAAAGCGTTAGGTCTGAGAAAATTGAATCAGGTTGTAGAAAAAGAAGCAACTCCTCAGATCCTGGGAATGGTTAAGAAAGTACAACACTTAATAGAAGTTGTTGAATAACTTATAAAATCGATTTGATATGAGCACTTTACATAATTTAACTCCTGCGAAAGGTTCTGTACACAGCAGAAAAAGAATCGCACGTGGACAAGGTTCCGGTTACGGAGGTACTTCCACACGCGGGCACAAGGGAGCAAAATCCAGATCTGGATACAGCAAGAAAATAGGATTTGAAGGAGGTCAGATGCCACTTCAGAGACGAGTTCCTAAATTTGGATTTAAGAACATCAACAGAGTAGAATATAAGGCAATTAATTTAGATATCATCCAATCGCTGATTGACCGTAAGAACGTAACGGAGATCACTCCTGAAGTGTTGCGTGAGAACGGACTGATATCCAGAAATGAATTGGTGAAAGTTCTGGGAAGAGGAGAGTTAACAACTAAGATTAATGTAACAGCACACAAGTTTTCAGCATCTGCAAAAGAGGCAATTGAAAATAAAGGTGGGAATTGTTCAGAAATCTAATTAACTTCGCCAACATTTTTATAGAATGAAACGTTTTATACAGAACATAAAAAACATCTGGAAAGTGGAAGAGTTGAGAAAGAGAATCATCTTGACTCTTTCACTTATTTTGGTATATCGGATCGGTTCGTTTATCATTATTCCGGGTGTAAATTATACAGCCTTGGCACAAGCCAACCAGGCCGGTTCGGCAAATGTACTGGAAGATCTTCTTTCTCTTTTCTCAGGAGGAGGTTTCACCAATGCCTCTATCATGGCGTTGGGGATCATGCCGTACATCAGTGCATCTATCATCATGCAGTTATTGGGAATGGCAGTTCCTGCTGTTCAGAAAATGCAGAATGAAGGTGAATCAGGTAGAAAACGTATTAATAACTACACTCGTATTCTAACAATTGGAATCTGTGCTTTACAGGCTCCAACCTACATTGCGCTTTATGTACAAAGTAAAGATGCAATGCCTGCTGATCCATCAACTTTGTGGTGGGCACAAACAATACTGGTATTGATTGCAGGAGCAATGTTCGCAGTGTGGTTAGGAGAGCGTATCACAGAAAAAGGAATCGGGAATGGTATTTCATTATTGATTACTGTTGGGATCCTTGCTCGTTTACCTCAAGCGTTTATTTCCGAAATTGGTATCAATGAAGGAAACCTGATTAAAATCATCCTTGAAATTGTAGCGTTTATGGTAGTTGTGATGGCAACTGTATTCATTGTACAGGGAGTCCGTAAGATTCCTTTGAATACAGCGAAGAGAGTTGTCGGAGCACGCGAAGTGGATGCACAGGGAGCACGTAATTACCTGCCTATTAAAGTGAACGCATCCGGTGTGATGCCGATCATCTTTGCACAGGCAATTGTTACGATCCCAATGATGCTATTTGCTTCCAACACGGAAACTCCAAGCAAGCTGCAAATGGAAATGAGTGATCCTTACGGGTTATGGTACAACGTTCTTTTAGCGGTACTGATCATCGTGTTTACGTATTTCTATACAGCGATTATGATCAACCCTAAGAAAATTGCGGATGACCTGAAGAAGAGCGGAGGATTCATTCCGGGAGTAAGACCAGGAGAAGAAACCGCAGACTATGTGGACACACTGGTTTCCAGGATCACTTTCCCAGGATCATTGTTCCTGGCTGCTATCGCGATCATTCCTGCGATTGCATACCTTGCGGGAGTAAACGGACAGTTTGCAATGTTTTTCGGAGGAACATCCATCCTGATCATGGTTGGAGTTGTCCTGGACACGTTGCAACAGATTGAGTCATACCTGTTGAACCGCCAGATGGATGGTTTAATGGAAGGAACACGCATCAGAGGAAGAAGATCTGCTAACGAATTATCCGGTTTCTAAGATTATGGCTAAACAGACATCAATAGAGCAAGACGGAACGATTATCGAAGCATTATCAAACGCTATGTTTCGCGTAGAGTTGGAAAACGGTCACGTGATTACAGCTCATATTTCAGGAAAAATGAGGATGTTCTACATCAAAATTTTACCTGGAGACAGAGTAAAGGTTGAAATGTCCCCTTACGATTTAACAAAGGGACGGATCTCTTTCAGATATAAGTAAGTAGAAGCTCAAAATATTAAAAAAATAGTAAAATGAAAGTAAGAGCATCAGTTAAAAAACGTACTGCAGATTGCAAGATCGTTAAAAGAAAAGGTAGAGTTTACGTGATAAACAAAAAGAATCCGAAACTTAAACAAAGACAAGGTTAATATTAGAAGATTATGGCACGTATTGCAGGTATAGATTTACCAAAAAATAAAAGAGGTGTAATTGGTTTAACTTACATCTTTGGTATCGGAAGAAGCACCGCTTCTAAAATTTTGAAGGATAGTAACATTGATGAGAACATCAAGGTTTCCGATTGGAATGACGACCAGGTTGGTCTGATCCGTGAAGCAGTTAACACGATCAAAGTGGAAGGTGCGTTGCGTTCTGAAATCCAGTTGAACATCAAACGTTTGATGGACATCGGATGTAACAGAGGAATTCGTCACCGTGCAGGTCTTCCGTTGAGAGGACAACGTACGAAGAACAATTCCCGTACACGTAAAGGAAGAAGAAAAACAGTTGCAAACAAGAAAAAATAATTAGTTTTTTCTTGAATCTGTTTTTAAGTTTAATAAAAAACAATAGCTAAATTCAAAATGGCAAAGTCTAATCAAAAAAAGAAGAAGAATGTCAAAGTAGATGCATCGGGTGAAGCGCATATCCAGGCTACCTTCAACAATGTTATTATTTCTTTGACTAACGGAGCAGGTCAGGTTATTTCCTGGTCTTCTGCGGGGAAAATGGGCTTCAGAGGTTCTAAGAAGAACACTCCTTATGCGGCATTGGTTGCTGCTGAGGATGCTGCAAAAGAAGCTCATGACTTCGGATTACGTCGTGTAAAAGTATATGTGAAAGGACCAGGAGCAGGTCGTGAATCTGCGATTCGTTCAATCCATAATTCCGGTATCGAGGTAACTGAAATTGTTGATGTAACTCCGCTTCCGCACAACGGTTGCCGTCCACCGAAAAGACGTCGCGTATAGTAAATTAATAACAGAAAGGGGAATCTGTCGTCGAAGGAAAGCCTTAATTCACGATACCCTTTCACAATTTAAATAGTAAAATGGCAAGATATACAGGTCCAAAATCAAAAATCGCACGTCGTTTCCGTGATCCTATTTTCGGTCCGGACAAGGCGTTGGAAAAGCGTGCTTACGGTCCGGGACAACACGGTCCGAACAAGCGTCGCGGAGGAAAACAATCTGAATACGCTATTCAGTTGGGAGAAAAACAAAAAGCAAAATACACGTATGGTATTCTGGAGCGTCAGTTTTCCAACATGTACAAGAAAGCGAATGCTAAGCCAGGTATTACCGGTGAGATTTTGCTGCAATTGTGTGAAACCCGCCTGGATAACACCGTTTACCGCTTCGGAGTTGCTCCTTCAAGAAGAGCTGCTCGTCAGCTGGTAACTCACAAACACATCACTGTGAACGGTGAGATTGTAAACATTCCTTCTTACCAGTTGAAACCTGGAGATGTAGTAGGAGTAAGAGAGAAGTCTAAGTCGCTGGAAGCAATTACCAGCTCACTTTCTTCATCCGGCAAGAATTACGATTGGTTGGCTTGGGATAAAGCAACACTGACAGGAAAACTGTTATCAGTTCCTGCACGTGAAATGATTCCTGAGAACATTAAAGAGCAATTGATCGTCGAATTGTATTCTAAGTAATAAATTATAATTAACCATTGGATCGCAGCTAAAGGGTCTGATCGACTTTCTTCAATCTTTCAGGCCGCGCAACTGCGGGACAATTAAAAAGAAGAACACCAAATGGCAATTTTAGATTTCCAAAAACCAGACAAGGTTATTTTGATCCAGTCTGATGAACATCACGGACAATTTGAGTTCCGCCCGTTAGAACCGGGATACGGAATTACGGTTGGTAACGCGTTGCGTCGTATTTTACTTTCTTCATTGGAAGGATTCGCTATCTCTTCAGTAAGAATCAAAGGTGCTGACCACGAGTTTACCACTATTAAAGGAGTTGTGGAAGATGTTACCGAAATTATCCTGAACTTAAAGCAAGTTCGTTTTAAGCAGCAGATCGAAGGTACGGATAACGAAACAGTAGCTGTTTCATTGTCCGGGCAAGAACAGCTGACTGCAGGTGATCTTGGTAAATTTACTTCTGCATTCCAGGTATTGAATCCTGATCTGGTGATCTGTAATCTGAATGCTTCCGTTAAACTGGAACTTGAATTGACAATTAACAAAGGACGCGGATATGTTCCTGCTGAAGAGAACAAGATCAGCGGTGCTCCTTTCGGGACAATCTTTGTTGATTCGATTTACACACCGATCAAGAACGTGAAGTATTCAATCGAAAATTACCGTGTGGAGCAAAAAACGGATTATGAGAAGTTGGTT
This sequence comes from Crocinitomicaceae bacterium, assembly GCA_037189645.1. Taxonomy (GTDB): domain Bacteria; phylum Bacteroidota; class Bacteroidia; order Flavobacteriales_D; family Crocinitomicaceae; genus Taishania. The sequence goes on along the minus strand of JBBCIY010000013.1, from coordinate 24,338 downwards.
CTGGACATCACAACTGACGGTTCCATCCATCCGAAAGATGCTTTGAAAGAAGCAGCTAAGATTTTGATCCACCACTTTATGTTGTTCTCAGACGAACGTATTACGCTTGACAGTGAAGTGAAAGCTGAAACAGAAGAGTTTGATGAAACTTCATTGCACATGAGACAGCTGTTGAAATCCAAGCTGGTTGATATGGACCTGTCAGTACGTGCTTTGAACTGTCTGAAAGCAGCAGATGTTGAAACATTGGGTGATCTTGTTTCTTACAACAAGAACGATTTATTGAAGTTCCGTAACTTCGGTAAAAAATCACTGACCGAATTGGAAGACCTGGTTGAAAATAAAGGTCTGACTTTCGGGATGAATGTTTCTAAATACAAATTGGATAAAGATTAGTACCGCAGTAAAATAATGTAAAATGGCGTAATAGGTGGTAAAATCAGCGCGGTACATTTCCTGATTTTACTAACCGTTACTTACGAAATTAAAGAAAATGAGACACGGAAAAAAAGTAAATCATTTGGGTAGAACAGCTTCTCACAGAAAAGCGATGCTATCTAACATGGCTTCTTCGCTGATCCTGCACAAGCGTATCAATACGACTGTTGCGAAGGCGAAAGCATTGAGGACATATGTTGAACCGTTGCTGACGAAGTCAAAAGAGGACACGACGCACAACAGAAGAACGGTTTTCAGCTATCTGCAAAACAAGGATGTTGTTTCTGAATTGTTCAGAACAGTAGCACCTAAGATCGCTGACCGCCCGGGAGGATACACACGTATCATCCGTACAGGTTACCGTTTGGGAGACAATGCTGAAATGTGTTTGATCGAGCTGGTTGATTTCAACGAAATCTACACCAACGAAAAAGCGAAGAAAACGACTCGTCGTTCCAGAAGAGGTGGTTCTGCGAAAGCTGAAACTGCTGCAACAACTGAGGAGACAACTGAAGAAACGACAGCAGAAGTTGTTGAAGAAACAGCTCCGGAAGCTGCAGCGGCAACAGAAGAAGCTCCTGAAGCATCAGAAGAGTCTTCTGAAGAAGAAAAAGAAGATAAAGAATAATTTTTTCTTTTTAATAATTAGAAAAGGATTGCCAGGCTTGGCGATCCTTTTTTGTTTACAGTGCCCAGGAATAGGAGCAGTACAAATACACGGATGCACATCTTTTCTTTGAGAAAGGTCAGGGGAGGTGGCACCAAAGGGGCTTCACAACCAGGAAAACCAGGCACGTACCGTTCAGAACTTTTCAAACACACCCAATCCGAATAATGCGAAATCGTACTTTACAGGATCGTTCGGATCAAATGAGCGTAATTGCTCCATTAATTCCTCTAACGCCTTCCAATCGTCCTGTTTTCGACCTAAAATACCGATCTTACGCGCGTTCTTGCTTGTATGAACGTCCAAAGGAAGGTATAATTCAGATGAATCAATGGTTTTCCAGATACCGAAATCAACACCTTTTCGTGCATCTCTCACCATCCAGCGAACAAACATATTCAATCGTTTACAAGCCGAGTTTTTTAAGGGATTGGAAATGTGTTTCTCGGAGCGCGATTCATGTTCGACCGACAAAAACTGATCTCTGAAACTGACAATGCGTCCTTTCATTCCTTCAATTTCGGAATGCTTTGAAAATGCCTGCTCCAGACCACCGTTGGTTTTGTACAGCTGTTGAAGCGACCTCAAGTAAAATTCAAGGTCCTGTGAATTGAATGTCCGGTGAACAAAATCCAGATCACGTTGGGTAAAGTCCAGGATATACCGATGCGGATCATTCTCCATCAGCTCCATTAATTTATTCCCGTTTCGGATGATAATCGTACGGTTGCCCCAGGCAATGGTTGACAATAGAAAACCACTGATCTCAATGTCTTCTTTCTTCGAAAAACGGTGCGGAATCTGGATCGGGTCTGTTTCTATAAAACCGGAGTTCTCGTATTGTTCCGCTTTGAAGTCCAGGAAAGATTTTAGTTCGTTGGGTGTCATTTGCTCTTTTGTTATGATTTTCTAGATGTATAAACGGTTTTTAAACTATTAAAATGTTCAATTTTTAAATTCCATTGTTTGTAAGAATTCCTCCGCTTTAGTCGTATCTTTTTCATTCATAACAATAGCACATACTATAGTGCCCAAATCATCAGTTAGGCGTGCAATACACTTTACTAAATGCCTTTCACCTTTACTGCTGATGCAGTATGCGCTAAATTCGTAAGCGGTTTTGCCGTGGATATTTATTTTTCCTTCCGATATAAATTCATCTAGTTCATATGATTGAAGAATTGTTGAATGGACGATTAGAGAAAGAAAAGATTCAACATTTGGAAATATCCCCAAATTAGGAAACTGTTGGACCGTTATGTAAGTCACTGAAGAATCTTTTTTTAACTCTTGCTTAAATATGATAGCCAATGAGTTAATAAATTCTTTTTCTAGTTTAAATGAACTGTTTTCATCATAATTTATAGCAATAAATTTATTCCAATCAATGTTCTTTGATTTATTAACTTTAATTGACTTATAATACCCTATTATTTCGTTGTGAAGCTTTTTATCTCCCCTGGTGTACATAGTTGAAGCCATGATGAAAAATGTGTGGTCTCCGAACAAAAATTGTATAACATCGGTATCAGGACTGGAATAACCATGAATTACTTTTCCCCTGTATCCATCAACAATCATTTCATATTCCTCATAAACTTTTATTCCCCGTTGTACATATGCCGCAGAATCTATTTCTCTAAATTTTGATTCTAAATTACCTTGAAATTCAATGATCGACATCTCAAATACATCCGGTTTTGTGATTGCTGAATAATGTGGGGAAATTAGAATTCCTTCAGGGATCAATATAGATGCTCTAGAACCAGGAATATCGATTCTACGCTGTGCTATTGTTCCCAGAATGGAGGAAAATACTAATATTATTACTGTTACTATTTTCATAATGTATTTTGATGGGTGAGGTTTAGAGAAAGGAGATGTCGTACTGATAAGCCCAAATTTAATAATTAGTTTTATTTAAAGCCTGTAATTATGTGTTTTAACTTTGCTATTCTGTCGGTTGATGATGATTAAATATTTATGTGTTTATCGTGTTAGGTTTTATCTTTGATTTCTATACTGGAAGTAATTAAACATCAGATTTCGTAATGGTTACAAATAAATCAAACGGAAAAAAGAGGAAAATTAACCAATCACTAACCCATCTTTCATCGTAATCATCCTGTCTGCCATTTTAGCGAGGCTCTCGTTGTGTGTCACGATGACAAATGTTTGCCTGAATTCTTCCCGCAGCTCAAAAAACAAATTATGGAGCATCGTAGAATTTTCCGTGTCTAGGTTTCCGGAAGGCTCATCCGCGAAGATAATACTTGGCCTGTTCACCAGCGCACGGGCAACGGCTACACGCTGCTGTTCTCCGCCCGAAAGCTCATTCGGCTTGTGCTCACTCCTGTGTGCCAGCCCGAGGCGGTCGAGCAGGGGAGCGGCTAATTTTTTCGCATCTGCCATGGACTTTCCGCTCATCATTGCCGGGATACAGACATTTTCCAGTGCGGTGAACTCCGGCAGCAATTGGTGAAACTGAAAAATAAACCCGATGTGCTGATTCCGGAATGCTGCTACTTTCCTGGAGGAAAGTGAAAACGGGTTCACACCATTGATCGCTACTGTTCCTGTATCCGGTTTATCCAATGTGCCCAGGATCTGAAGAAGGGTAGTTTTCCCTGCTCCGGAGGAGCCTACAATGGAAACGATCTCACTATCGTTCACTTCCAGGCTGATGCCTTTCAGAATTTCTAAATGATCGTACTTTTTGTGTATGTTTTTTGCCGTCAGCATGATTCAAAGCTACTATTTTATACCCCTTTGCAGGTACATGGACAACTTATTTCTTCACCATTTTGAGGGAATGCCCCATTTTGTCCCGTTTGGTCTGGAGGTAAAACTCATTGTGGCTGTTGCTTTCAATTTCGATCGGAACGTTTTCCACGATCTCCAACCCGTATCCGATCAATCCTGTTCGTTTGGTCGGGTTATTTGACATGAGTTTCATTTTGGTGATTCCCAGGTCACGGAGGATCTGTGCGCCCACACCGTAATCCCGCTGGTCGCTCTTAAAACCAAGTCGTAAATTGGCTTCCACTGTGTCCAGGCCTTCTTCCTGCAGCTTGTATGCTTTTAATTTATTGCGGAGACCGATTCCCCGGCCTTCCTGATTCATATAGACAATGACACCTTTTCCCGCTTCTTCGATCATCTGCATTGCTTTTTCAAGCTGGGGACCGCAATCGCAGCGGCAGGAACCGAAAATGTCACCGGTCATGCACGAAGAATGGACGCGGACGAGAACAGGCTCTCCTTCTTCCCATTCACCTTTTATCAGGGCCAGGTGGTCCTGGTCAGTAAGTTTTTCTTTGTAAGCGATCATTCTGAAGTCACCCGCTTTTGTCGGCATCTGGACTTCCACTTCACGTTCGATCAGCGATTCGTTGTGCATGCGGTACTCAATCAATTGTTCGATGGAGATCAGCTTCAGATCAAACTTTTTAGCTACTTCCATCAATTGAGGCAAACGTGCCATTGTACCGTCTTCGTTGAGGATTTCAACCAGGATTCCCGCGGGAGCAAATCCGGCCAGCCGTGCCAGGTCAACAGCCGCTTCTGTGTGTCCCGTTCTTCTCAAAACCCCGCCTTCTTTCGCCCGTAACGGGAAAATATGCCCCGGACGGCCCAGGTCACCGGGCTTTGTCGCAGGATCTACCAGTGCTTTGATGGTTTTTGACCTGTCGTGAACAGAGATTCCGGTTGTACAACCATGTCCGATCAGGTCAACGGAAACTGTAAATTGCGTTTCGTGTAAAACGGTGTTGTTTGTCACCATCTGGGTAAGTCCCAGCTCATCGCAGCGCTCGCCGGTCAGAGGCGTACAGATCAATCCTCTTCCATGGGTCGCCATGAAGTTGATCATTTCCGGTGTTACACATTCTGCTGCTGCGATAAAATCTCCTTCATTTTCACGGTCTTCATCGTCTACTACGATGACAACTTTCCCGTTTTTAAGATCTTCAACCGCTTCTTCTATGGTATTTAGTACTGATGACATAATTGTTGTTCTAATGAGATATACAAAATTACTTTAAATAAACCACATATTTCGACAAGCCCGGGAATAAAAGTTGGAAAGGAGATAAAGTTTCTGAGATGAAAGAAAGTGGAACGGAATCCATGGTGATCATGCCGTTGTTGCAGGCTGGTGAGGGTGGATGCTTCTTCTTTGGGAAAAGAGAACAGGGGAGTGTAAGAACATCTCCCCGATATTTTTCATACGGGAATACACATCAGTCATCCAATGCTTCGCGCAATTTCTGTCGCAGCTGGCGGTTGTATGTTTCCTGCAGGTACTTAAAATAATTGTTTGTGCTTTTGGAGATACACTTTGTGTATTGTTTCAGGCGGTGCTCAATGTGGTCCTGTAACGCTTCCTGGATGTCCAGCGCGTCATAGAAATCCCCGGAAGCGGCTTTTATCACCTCAAAATGGTTCTCCAGCGATTTGTCCACGGCTGCTTTTCCTTTATCCCCGCAATCCAGGCAATCGTAATAAATATCCTTCATGTTGAAGCCATCCAGCGTCTTGGTATCGATCAGGTCTGTTAATTTTTTGGAGAACTCAAATTCTACTTCAAATTCGATGTCATCTGATTCTGAAAGCCGTGATTCCAGGAACCGGTCAGGGAAACGGAAAGCGTCCTGCCAGTTGATGTAATCCTGCCACAACCCGAAACGACGGACATTGTTACCAAGATCGATTACTTTAAAGATGTCTTTATTGGGCAGTTTCCTGGAACCACGTCCGATCATCTGGTGATACAAGGTCAGCGAACGGGTCGCACGGTTCAGGATGATCGTTTCTACAGTTGGTTCGTCAAACCCGGTTGTCAGGATTCCGACGGAAGAAAGAATGGCATCTTTGGTTTCCTTGAACCATTGCAGCACTTCTTTCCTGTCTTTGTCGGAGAAGGTGGAATCCAGGTGACGGATCTTAAACCCGCGTTTTTTGAAGGTTTCTTCCACCCGGATCGAAGTTTCGATCCCCGGGTTGAAGATCAGTGTTTTTGTTCCTACAGCGATTTCTTCGTATGCAAACAATAACTTTTCCTGCATGAAGTAATTTCCGTAAACAACATCAGAGCTGCTTACGGTAAAATCACCGTTTGAACCGATTTTCAGGCCGTGAAGATTTACGTCGTAGGTATAGGTTTCCGCATTGGCAAGGTAGTGTCCCTCAATCAGCGAAGCAATGCTTTCTCCGACCAGCAGCTTATTATAATTATCATTGAGAGGCAATACTCTGTTGCTGCTTAGCGGTGTGGCTGTAACACCCAGGATGTTTCCTCCCTGGTAGAACTGGAATATTTTCCTGAAACTGTTGTAATGCGCTTCATCCACGATCACCAGTCCAATATTTTCAACGAAGTTTTCGTCTTCCTGCAAGCGGTTATTGAGTGTTTCCACCATTGCGATGAAGCAGGAATATTCGTGCTGGTCCGGAATGGATTTCACTTCCGAATTAATGACCTTATTATTCACCCCGATCGCGTGTAATTGCTTGGATGTCTGAACAGATAATTCGATCCGGTGGGTAAGGATCAATACTTTTTTGTTCCACAGCTCGATGTAGCGTTTTGCGATTTCAGAGAAAATAACTGTTTTTCCTCCACCGGTAGGCAGCTGGTACAATAAGTTAAAATTATCACCGTTCACCTTTAACTCTTCGATGATCGTATTGACCGTATCTTCCTGGAAAGGATATAATTTCTTTGCTGTTTCTAAATCTATATCGATCATTTGCGCTTAAAATGGGGGTACAAAATTACCGCCTTTATTCTGATTTAGCAAATTATTATGGATACATTAAGAACTTATTTTCTGTTAAATAGTGGGAAAAGGCACTGTATTCAGTGTTTTAGAACATACTTTTCATCCGGTAATCTTCTGAACGGTGGAAATAATTGACTGTGTAGTAACAACAAAAGAGCTAAAAATACCGTTATTTGGGAAAAATAATTTCATCTTTGTATCAAAGCATAATAATGAAGATAGCAATTACGATCATACTTTTATTTTTCTCATCAATTGGCCTTTCTCAAATAAAAAGGGAACCGATTCCTTCTTATTTCGGTTTCCAGGTGAAGCCGATCTTCCCGGGAGTGTTTATCGGTACAACAAGTTTTGAGAGCAACAAAGATGGTTTCAACACTACTTTTTCACAGGCAACCGGTTATTCGTTCGGAGGAGTTGTGCGGGTGGGAATTACCAAGCTGATTGCTCTTGAAACAGGAATCAATTTAACGCAGCGCAACTACCGCTTTGATTCTTCTGTTCCCGATTCCAACCTGTTTGTGAGCTCCAGGATCCGCTACCTCACGTACGATATTCCCGTGAGCGCGTTGTTCTATATCCGCCTGGCAGAAAGAGTTTACATGAATGTTTCGATCGGAGCCGCCTTGTCGTACAACCCGACAGTAGCAGGAGTAAAGATAAGCCCTTACAGCTACCACGAAGTTTCCCAGGTCGCTTTGGGAAAAAAGATTGTTGGAGAAGCGATCGGAAACATCGGTTTTGAGTACCGTACTCCCAAAGCCGGGACATTTTACCTGGGGGCCGCCGCCAGGGTTCCTTTCGCACCGCTGTTTTATTTACGCTCGGAATACAAATACCAGGGATTTAATATCCTGACGGATGCAGAAAACCAGGGCCGGGTAGACGGTTCCTATATAGCTTTAGAGATCAAGTATTTTTTCCCGCTGATCAAAATCAAAGGGAGCCCGATCAAAACACCAATTGAATAACATGCCCGGAATCCAGGAAATCGCAGCAAGGCTGAACATGCGTCCGCACCCCGAAGGAGGTTATTTCGTGGAAACCTACCGTTCGGAAATAAGGATCCCGGGCTCGGGGAAATCGGTAGCAACAGTCATTTATTTTTTGCTTCCATCGAATGAAGTATCCGGCTGGCATCGTATTAAAAGCGACGAATTCTGGTTCTATCATTCCGGCAGCCCGATCGTGGTGCATTCAATTGAGAATGGCAATTACAAAGCAGCAGTTGTGGGGAAAGACTTTGAAAAAGGACATTTGCCTCAGTACCTGGTGCCGGGTGGAGTTGTTTTTGGCGCATCTGTTCTGGAAGAAAATTCCTATTCACTGGTTTCATGCGTTGTGGCACCCGGATTCGACTTTGAGGATTTTGAGCTATTCAGTAAAGAACAAATGCTTGAACTGTTTCCCCACCTGGAAAAGGAGATCGGCCTGTTATAGCAGGCTGACGGAGGATGATGGGACCAAATGACAGGATTAACTTTTGATTTTCTGAAGAATCTCCTGTTTTCTTCTCCGGGAAACTTCGAAGGTTGTTCCCGATTCCATTTCTATGATGCACATTTCACCTTTGGTGTATGACTTCAGAAGGTTCACATTGATGATCGTACTTTTGTTAATGCGTAAAAGAGTGGAGCATTTTTCAAAGTATTCCTCAAATTCCTTTAAATTTCTCGGGATCATAAAACTAATCCTGTTGTTCAGGAACAATTTGGAGTACCTTCCTTCCGACAAAATGTATTCAATGTCATCGTTCCTGACGATGTGAACTTTTTCTTTGTGGTGCACGATGACACTCTTGTTGATCTCATCCATGCTTAAATTCTTTATTAAGTGGGTGATCTGGAAGGATGTATCTCTCTTTTCGGCCAGAGCTGCCCGGGCTTTCTTTACGGCAGCTTTCAATTCGGAAATATCCACAGGTTTCAGCAGGTAGTCCAGCGCACTGAATTTAATGGCATTGATCGCATAGTGATTGTAGCTGGTTACAAAGATCACTTCGAAAGGGATCGCCGGACCAAATGATTTCAACAATTCAAAGCCGTTTTGCAGTGGCATCTGAATATCGAGGAAAACCAGGTCAGGCTTCTGCTCCCTGATTTTTACCGAAGCTTCTTTAACGGAATGGGCCCAGGACAAGATGTTGATCTCGGGGCAATGCATGCCGAGTAATGTTGCTAACACTTCGGTGCTGTTTTTCTCATCATCAACAAGAATCGCTGTTATTTCGTTCATAGTTCATCTTTTTCTATGGGAATTCTTAATCTGACCCGTGTGCCTGCAGGATACCCGTCTTTATCCGTTAAATCAATCACCTCGAAGTCGGATTTTTTGTTTTTATACAGGGAGTTGACGATCCGCAACCGTTCTTCTGTCACCTTTATCGAAAGCGATTCGTGCTGGCTGTTCTCTTCGTTTGGCTTTCTGCCTGCTCCATTGTCCTCAATGATAATGATCACAGTATCCCGGTCAAGATCTATTTGCAGGAGAATCCGGCCTTTCCGCAGACCTTCCAGTGGCATGATACCGTGCCAGATCGCGTTTTCTATGTGCGGCTGGATTAACATCGGGGGGATCAGTGTATTGTGTATATCAACAGTGTGGCTGATCTCTTCATGGTATTCAAATGCATGGTCAAACCGTAATTGTTCCAGTGTGACATACAATCGGAGCACCTCTAGATCCTCGTGAATCGATATTTCTTTTTTCCGGGAGTTCTGGAGCACCAGGCGGATCAGCTTGCTGAATTTCGTCAGGTAGTCATACGCCTGGCTGACGTCTTTTTTCAGGATGAAATTCTGGATGCTGTTGATGGAATTGAATACGAAATGGGGATTCATCTGTGCCTGCAGTGCTGAGAGCTGGCTGTTGGCGATTAATTGATGAATGCGTGTTTTTTCTTCTTCCTTTTTCTTTATCCGCAGTGTGATCAGGCGTATGATTACATACAGTGCCAGCCCGGTCATCACCAGGATTAAAGCAAGGAACGGCCAGGTTTTCCAGTAAGGATTACTGATTTCAAATGTGAGGTGAACAGGGGCACTTTTAAATCCTTCTTTATTGGAAGCAGTAACCAGCAGGCTGTATGTTCCCGGCGGGAGGTTCTGAAGCTCCAGCTCACCGCCATTGATGCGCTTGGAAAAAAGCGTGTCCTGGTTGTGGATGAGCTGATAATGAAGCGATACGTTAGCGGATGTAAAATATAAAATGCTGAACCGGAATAAGAGGTTGTTCTGCGTATAGTGAATGGGATCCGCTAACTTTTTTACGCTTGTTGTTCCATTGATCAAAATAGCTGACAAACGGAGGACAGGAGGGACTGTCCGCCTGTTGAGCATTTCCACGGGAACGGAGCACAATCCTTCAACGGTAGACAAAAACAGCCGGTCATCACAAATGAGCAGCTTGTGTATTTCATTGGATATTAACCCGTCATCGGTATCAAATGTGGTGTGGATTCCTGTAACGGGATCCAGCTTTATCAATCCCTGGTTCGTTGCCAGCCAGATCCATCCTTTTTTATCTTCCGTAATATCAAAGATGGCAGATGGGTGAATCGCAAATTGTTTATTTAAAGAAATGACCGTTTCGTTGTTGTAGAGGAACAGCCCTCCTCCAATGGTCGTTATCAGTACACTTCCTTTTGATGTCCTGAACATCCTGGAGATTTGATTGCTTATTCCCGGGATCTCTCTCAGCTGTTCTCCGTTCTCATTGTATAAGAATAACGAGTTTTCTCCCAGCAGCCACTGACCGGATGACAGGTAAATGAAGTCCCGGATCCGGATAGAGATAGGAGCCTTAATGAAGTCTTCGCACGAGGGGCTGGAGTTGTTAATTTTGAAAACGTAATTGTTCAGGCATGAGAACAGTGCATCCTTTTCTTTCCTGAGCTTTAATGATGACAGTTTTTTTTTCGTTTTTTCCCTCGTGATTGTGCTTGCCTGCCGGAAACCGGGATCTGTACGGAGGGATACGCCCTTATTGCCGATATAGAGCTTGCCGTTGTACTCGGCAATATCCGTAATCGCTTCGGGGATAGGGGTTGGCAATGAAACAGAAGCCACCCGCGTTTCTTTGATCGAATACAGGTCCGATGATTCCGCTGAGAAATAGACGGTGCTGCCAATTGCGCTCAGCAAGGTTCCCGGTCTGTTCAGTTCTTTCCAGTTATGATAGGAAATGAGCGATTTGTTCCGGCAGAAAAAGATGCCTTTGTCCAGTGTGGAAACCCAGGTATTGCCCTCGTTGTCTTCCAGGATACCGGATACGGAATATTCGGGGAGCGAGTGAACGGGAGCAGTCTCTATGTTCCCATCCTGGAAATAAAAAACACCGTGTCCCATGATTCCCGCCCAGATTCCCTGGTCAGCATCCTTATAAAGGGAGATCACCCTGCCCGGGAAGCTGACTTTTGTGAGCCTGCTGTCCTTTTTGGAAACTTTAAAGAGGGAATTGGCATAGGAGAACAGGTAGTAATCCTTTGTGTTGAGTGTGTACGATACTTTGGGAACATGATTCCGGTCAATATCCACGTTGGGAAAACAAATAGTTTGACGCTCATTTAAAATACGGATATCGATTTTTTCTTTTTGGTCAGGAGAAGACGGAGAAACCTGGATCAGGTGATCGTGGTACTCCTTGAGCTCCAGTACGAAATTTGTGGAGGGATTACTTGGGCTGAATGTATTTATTTCTCCGTTTTCCGGGTTGATCAGGTAAGTATTGTAAAGGGTGTTGATGACGATTTTTTTCCCGCCATCTGCCAGTTTCATGGAGTGGGCGAAGTTGGCGGCAGTTAATTCTTTTTTCTGCGAAAATTCTTTGCTGAAATCAGGCTCGTGTACCTTGCCGCCTTCAATGTACAGGATCCTGCTTTTGGCTGTCAATATCCATATTCGCCCCCATCGATCTTCTGAAGCAGCGTAAACAGCACTTTCAGGAAGCCCGTTTTTTACATCATAAACGATCGTGTTTGTTCCGTCATACCTGCAAAATCCCTGGTAGGAGGAAAACCAGATGAAGCCCTTGCTGTCCTGGAAAATATTGTAGCATTCCCGGGAAGGGGTTTCCATGTCCCTTCTTTCAAAATACAATTCCTGGCAAACAGCTGCCTGACAGCTGAAAATGAATAACAGGCTATTTCGCAGAAAAAAACCAAGCATACAAGGCAAAATTAAAGATTATAGGGAGGAAAAAAACAACAGCGGGTCAAATGTGAAAAAAACGTAGTGAACGGTAGGGTGGAACCGGGGATAACAGGCCATCTTTGCCACCGTAAATAATTTATTAAAAAGTTTAGAAATGATGAAAAAAGTAGTTTTTGCTGCAGTGGCAGTGTTGGCTTTAGCCTCTTGTAAAAAAGATTGGACGTGTGAATGTACAACGACCGGAAATGGTGTCAGCGCAACGGTTTCAGGTACCGTAACCGGAACGAAGAAAGATGCCAAAAACGCTTGTGAAAAAGGATCGACTACTGCTGGTGAGATAAAGACAGAATGTAAAATTAAATAATCTCTTTTTGAAATAACCTGTCAGGAAAACTGAACCTGATTCCCTGGTAGTAGAGAGAACCGATTTCCAACCTGTAAATCTGCTACATTGTGAAAATCCAAAAAGATCCTTGAGTAATCAATGGATTGAAAATGTAACAAGGAACCTGTACGATCGGGTTCCTTGTTTTTTATATGGAAAAGATATGTGATAACCGTAATTACATCCCGATTGTCAGGGTATATGACCCCGAAGTTTCGTAGTTCCAGGTTCTTATGACAATGGTATATGCTCCTGCATCCAGGTAAAGAGGAACCGGGTTCTCAGGCGAGAATTCCACAACATCGGCAGGAACTCCTTCTTTTTCAGCCTCTCCTGTTCTGTAGGCAAGAACCTGTACAGGAGTATCCAGGTGTATGTAATATTCTTTTGACACATCGTGTCTGGTTTTCCCTTCCGTAAACCATTTCGGGCGTTGATTTTCGTAAGTCGTCACCGGGTGAAAGACGATCATGTCGGTCTGAGCAGTATTCCTGTAATTGTTGAAAGGCGTTCCGGCTTCATCTGCCAGCACGAAAGGTCTTCCGGTGTTTATTCTCGAAAAAAAGTGGCTGAATTCTTCTGAGCTCCGTTCTGAGAACTTTGCCTGGTCAACGGTCAGCGGATCAATTCCCATGAATTCTTTTATCCTTCCTGCCATCGCTTTTCCCCAGCTTGGATGCTCATTTTCGTAGGCATGCTCATACCCGCAATGGATCAGCACTTTTCCGTCCGGGTGCTGTTCAGCAAAAGACCGGATGTTCTTTGCCTGGATACTGTCTCTTTCTTTTCCTACCTTCATACTTTCAGGAGGAGCTTCGTACCCGAAAATGATAAAGCCGGTTTTTCTTGCCTCGTGGATCAGGTTGCCGAATTCCGGTTCGCTGGTATAATACCCGCTTGCTGTGGTTGCGAAATTCCTTTGATTGATCTCCTCATCAAAGATCGCTTCCAGCCCCAGGTAGCGATACCCGTTTTGATACAGGTCCTTGAGCAGACTCCTGGTAAATGTTCTGTGTCCCGGGATATGGTGGGCTTCGTTGATGATGATCATCTGTTCGTTTGCGGAACGTGCAACGAGGTATTCTTTTGCATTCAGGAAGGTATGGGTACGGATAATGGAAGAATCGTACGCAGTAGCCGTATATGGCCTCGGTACAAATCCAAGTTCAAGCGTCTGGAGTGCTTTCGGGTGGTCTCCTACGAATGAATAATTGATTGCTCCTTCCTGGTAGTTACCGGGAGATCCGCTGTTTTGCAGCCTGGATTCAATGTCTTTCCGGAACAGGTAAATTTCACTGTTCTCCTGGCAGAAACCTGTTGGAATGATGAAAAAGAATGCGATTGCTCTTAAATCCATGCCCATTGTTAAAGCTTTATAATCCGCCTGGTGTATGTCTGTTCATCCGATGAAACCCGGATAAAATAAACTCCTGTGTTTAATGATTCAGCGCTTATCGTTGCAATCGGTGCGTTATTGAACTGCTCTTCCAGCACTTTTTTCCCGGTAAAATCCAGCAGCTGGATGTTCGTAATGGATTCGCTTTTATTTTCAAACCGGATATTCAGCTCGTTACTGAATGGATTAGGGAATAAATAAATTTCATTGGGAGCTTTTTCAAAACCATAGTCGTAGTCGGTGTCCAATGCCAGCTCAGCGGTTGTCGCAATAGCAAGCTTTGACACACGCAGAAAATAGCTCATATTGAAATGGCCGATTACGTCGCTTACTTTATGCCAGTGCGGATTCAGGTCGTAGATGTTGTGTTCGTTGATTGCAATGGCAGAATGGCCTTTGTTCCAGAAAGACTGCTGGTCGGAGTTGTAAACACCGGGGTTTACCACATTCAGGTTTACTTCAATGGCATACGTATCATTGCAGTAAATGGCTTTATTGCTCAGTACTTCAGAGTGTTTTACGGCCTTGGTATGGATGTCGACGATGGAGTCGTTATTCCCGTCCCACCCGATCATGTCCAGGTTGATATAGCCGACCAGTGTTTCATTTTTAGAACCGACTTTATTGGCGTGAGCGGCACTTCCCAGCAAGCCTACCTCTTCCTCGTCCCACAGCGCGAATACGACGGTGTAAGGAAAATCATGGGAAGCAAAGAGCCTCCCGGCTTCCAGCACGGCAGCGCATCCGCTGGCATTGTCATCTGCTCCCGGTGCAACGATCGCCAATGGCAGGTTATCATAATGCGCTCCCAGCATGAACCAGCAATCGGGATATAAATAGCCGGGCTTGACAGCGTACAGGTTTTTGCCGGTAGGATTGAACCGAAGCGAGTCGATCTGGTAACCGTATCGCGTAAATTCGGATTTCAGGAACTTATAAGCCAGCTCATTTCCCGTTTTCTGATGCTGGCGTGACTGGATGACCTGCGAAACACCATCAACAACAACGGGAGTTTGACCGGATAATCTGTTCACGGACACGATAAGGGAATCCAGGCTGATGCTATCCAGGATACTCTGAACAACCGGGTTTTGTGCAGCCAGAACAGGGCATAGCAAAACCAGGATGGCTATTTTAAATACGTTCTTCACACCATCAAAATTAGTGAATTTATGGTAAAAATGGGCGTGTTTTTTCAGCCCATCGGGTTAAAACACATAATAATTCTCGTCTGTTGTCATTCTTTTTCCTTTCAGCTCCTGGAATTCCGTGGTAGGGTACAGGCGGATCTTTTTCTTTTTGGAAATGAATACATCTACCGGCATATCGAAATGTTCCACGCAATTGGTCCAGCGGTACCTGATTCTGCTTCCTGCCCTGACTGTTTCCAGCTTCGGAACCATGTTTGTCCGGAGGTACTGGTCGAACACGTTGGACAGGTCAATACCAAAGAAACGGCTCATATAGTTTTCTATGTCTGCTGTTGCGACGGTCTGGTGATAAAATTCGTTGTTGACCGCTCTCAGGAATTCCAGCCATTTGAGGTCATCATTCACAACCTGCCGGATGGTGTGCAGCATGTTCGCTCCTTTGTAATACATATCATACGAACCGGGATAGTTTACATCATATTCTCCAATAATCGGACGGTCATTCAGAATGTTTGCCCGGATGCCCCTTACATACGCATACCCTGCTTCCTTCCCGTAGAAATATTCGGTAAACAGCGCTTCGGAGTAGCTGGTAAAGCTTTCATGTATCCACATATCCGCATTGTCTTTGCAGGTAATGTTGTTGGCAAACCATTCGTGTCCGCTTTCGTGTACGATGATAAAATCCCATTTCAGCCCCCATCCTGTTCCCGAAAGATCAGTTCCCAGGTAACCGTTTTTGTAACCGTTTCCGTAGGTAACCGAACTTTGATGCTCCATTCCCAGGTACGGGACTTCAACCAGCTTATAGCCATCTTCGTAAAACGGGTAAGGGCCGAACCAATGTTCAAATGCTTCCATCATGCGATACGCGTCCCTGAAATGAATCTTTGATTGTTCAAGGTTTTCCTGCAGCACGTAAAACTGCATGTTCAGATCACCTTTCAACCCCTCGTACGTTGATTCCCAACTGGTGTAATTTCCTATGTTGAAATTGATCCCGTAAATATTGATCGGGTTTTTAACTTCCCAGGTTGTTGTCCGTTTGTCACCGCTGATCCTGTTTCCGGTCAGCTGTCCGTTGGAAACATTCATCAGGTGAACAGGAGTTGTAACTGAAATCCGGGCCCCGTTGTCTGGCTCGTCATACCCATGATCTTTGCACGGCCACCAGGCGCTTGCTCCTGTACCCTGGCAGGCAGTGGCGATGAAATCATTTCCTGATGCATCTTTTTTCCATACCACACCACCGTCCCAGGGAGCGTTTTTGGCTTCAACGGGCTTCCCGCTGTAATGGATGGAGATGGCTTCGCGCTGATGTAAGGTCTGCCTGCCCGGAAAGTGAATGTGATAAACGTTGGATGTGATTTTTGTAAAGGGAAGCAGTGTATCGGTGCCTTTATAAGTGACCAGGTCAATTTGCAACGGTTCCTGCAGGTCGATCTGTAGGATTTGATATCCCTCTTTCACCACCTTGAATTCGATGGTCACGTTGCCCGAAATGGTTTTCTTCTCCGGATTCACCTCCTGCAGCTGTATTTCGTAAAAAAGTACGTCCCACCATTCCCTTTCAGGAGTAATGCTGCCCCTTAAGGTATCTTCGTGTGTAAATTGAGAATGGGATAGCAATGGGAAAAATAAGAGAAAGAAGAAAATACGGTCCATTTGTCTGTTTTTAGCCGCAAGATAGGGATTTTTAGTTAAAACTGTTTCGGAGGGATCAAGCCCTTTAATAGCGTCATATCGCTATATTGCGATACAGCGATTTGAAACAGAAGCCAGACGTTAACATCCATATTCTTCTGCTTAAATCGTTAATTACTTCCTCATTTTGTTGAAAACAACCCTTCCTAAAGTTCACGAAACACGAGGGTATTCTCTATTTTTACCCGGCAATTCTTAAAATCAGCGATTTTGGCAAAACAAACGGAAGGAAAGCGTGCGAACGAAACGCCGCTGATGAGGCAATACAACCAGATCAAAGTAAAGCATCCGGGTGCTTTATTGCTGTTCCGGGTAGGAGACTTTTATGAAACGTTCGGAGAGGACGCGATCAAAGCGTCAAAGATCTTAGGAATTGTATTGACCAAAAGAGGAAACGGCAGCGAATCGGAAACTGCTTTGGCGGGATTTCCGCACCACTCCCTGGAAACCTACCTTCCGAAGCTGGTTCGTGCGGGGCAGCGCGTAGCGATCTGTGACCAGCTGGAAGATCCGAAGCTGGCAAAAGGAATCGTAAAACGAGGAGTGACTGAGCTGGTTACGCCCGGGGTTTCTTTCAATGACCAGGTGCTGGAACAGAAGAAGAACAACTTCCTGTGCGCCATTCATTTCACCAAAGGACAGCATGGAATTGCATTCATTGACGTATCGACGGGAGAATTTCTGGTAGCCCAGGGAAATAACGAATACATCGATAAAGTGATCCAGGGATTTGAACCCAAAGAGATCATTTTTCAAAAGAATAAATCAAAGGAATTTGATGCGATCTTCGGAACAAAGTACTACCATTTCCGTTTGGATGACTGGGTTTTTACACCTGATTTCGCACATGAAAACCTGAACAAGCATTTCAGCACAAAATCACTGAAGGGATTCGGAATTGAAAGCCTGGATGCAGGGATCATCGCCGCGGGGGCCATCCTGCATTACCTTTCCGAGACCCGGAACGATAAACTGGGGCACATTACCTCCATTTCCCGGATCGAAGAAGACAAATACGTGTGGCTGGACCAGTTCACCCTCCGGAACCTGGAATTGATCTTCTCGCCACATCAGAATGCTACCACCCTGAGCGATATCCTGGATCAGACCTATACAGCGATGGGAGGAAGGATGATGAAACGCTGGATCGTATTGCCTTTGAAACACGCGGGACCGATCCGTGAGCGCCAGGAAGCGGTTGCCTTTCTCAACAAAAAAGAGCAGGTGACCTATGAATTGACACGGCACCTGAAAGAAATCGGCGACCTGGAACGATTGATCTCAAAAGTAGCAGTCGGGAAAGTGAACCCGAAGGAAGTGGTCCAGCTGAAGCGAACGATTCAACAGGTTGAGCCGGTCAAAAACCTGCTGGAAAAATCAGATTCGGTATTGCTCGATAAGATCTCCGACCAGCTCAATCCATGCCACAAACTGATCGCACTGGTAGAATCTACACTGACGGAAGAACCTGCTGTTCAGATCGGGAAAGGGCATGTCATCGCCGACGGTGTCAATGCTGAGCTGGATGATCTGAGAAAGATTCTTCATTCCGGGAAAGAATACCTGGAAGACCTGCAGAACCGCGAGAGTGAAAAAACGGGAATTCCAAGCCTGAAAATCTCCTACAACAATGTATTCGGTTACTACCTGGAGGTGCGCAACACACATAAGGACAAGGTTCCTTCCGAGTGGATCAGGAAACAGACACTGACAAGCGCGGAACGTTATATCACAGAAGAGCTGAAGGAATATGAAACGAAGATCCTCGGTGCGGAAGAGAAGATCCATACGTTGGAATCTCAGCTCTACCAGAACCTGATCCTTTCCCTGGAAGACTTCATCCAGACGATCCAGCACAATGCTTTTTTAATCGCGCAATTGGACTGCCTGACCGCTTTTGCTGAGGTGGCGCGGGAAAATAATTACATCCAGCCGGAGATCAACGATACGCTGGTCATCGACATTAAGGAAGGCCGTCACCCGGTGATTGAGCAAAAGCTGCCGGTAGGAGAGAGCTACATCGCCAATGATGTGTTCCTGGATCACAATGACCAGCAGATCATCATGATTACCGGACCGAACATGAGTGGTAAGAGTGCCATTTTACGGCAGACGGCATTGATCTGCCTGATGGCGCAGATGGGGAGCTTTGTCCCTGCTGCCGCTGCGACGCTGGGTGTGGTGGATAAAGTGTTCACGCGTGTAGGAGCTTCCGATAACATTTCCAGCGGCGAATCGACGTTCATGGTAGAAATGAATGAAACCGCCAGTATTCTGAATAACCTGTCGGAAAGAAGCCTGGTATTGCTGGACGAGATCGGGCGGGGAACCAGCACGTATGATGGAATTTCCATTGCCTGGGCAATTGCGGAATACCTGCACGAACACCCGAAATATAAAGCGAAAACCCTGTTTGCCACGCATTACCACGAATTGAATGAAATGACGTATCAGTTCGCACGTATCAAAAATTACAATGTGGCGGTCAAGGAGGTCGGGAGCAAGATCTTATTCCTGCGGAAGCTGGTAGAAGGAGGGAGCGAGCATTCGTTCGGAATCCACGTGGCGAAACTGGCAGGAATGCCTCCGGTTGTCCTTCGTCGTGCGGAAGAGATTCTGGCATCCCTGGAAAAGTCCCATGACCTGGAAACGTCCCATGACCTGGAAACGTCTTCATCCGGGAAAGCAGATAAAGGAATCCGGTCAGCGAAAAAAACGGACACCATCCGGGAAGATAACATGCAGCTGAGCTTTTTCCAGCTGAATGATCCTGTCCTGGAGCAGATCCACGACCAGCTGGTTTCCATTGATATCAATACGCTGACACCCGTGGAAGCATTGATGAAGCTGAATGAGATCAAGAAGCTCACGGGAGGATGAGGCGGACCACGCTGCTGAGTTGCCGGATCAATGGAATTGCCGGTATTTCTTTTCACTGTGTAATTTGTTTCTTAGATTTGTAATCGTATGGAACTGCACGAATTTTTACAGCAATTTAACCTGAATGAGCAGGAAATCTTCCTGGTGGACCGGTTGGGAAAGGAGGAAGTGTTCCATTCCGGGGAAGATCTTTCTTCCTTTAACCGCACTGCTGATCACTTTTATCTCATAAAAAGTGGGTTGATCCGTTCCTATCGCATTATCGACGGTGATGATTTTACCTACAATTTCTTTCTTGCCGGGGATATTTGCGTGGATTACGAATCCATCCTCAAAAAGACGCCGGGGCAGCATTATTTCCAGGCACTGGCGCCGACAGAAGTAATCAAATACCGTTATTCCCAGGTGGAATCGCTGTTTGAAGAGCATCCCCGGATTGAGCGCATTGCCAGGAAAATGGCAGAGTCAGCATACATACGGCTGATCGAACGTGTGAAAGAATTTCAAAGCGACTCCCTGGAGCAACGGTACCTGAACCTGGTTGAAAACCATGAAGCCATCTTCCACGCCGCTCCCTTGCAGCACATTGCTTCCTACCTCGGAGTGAAACCACAGAGTTTAAGCAGGATCCGGGCCAGGATCGTCCGGAAATGAATGCCTGTTTCTGAAAAAACGTTAAAACTCCCGTTCTTAACAAATGTGAATTTTCAGCTGGTTTTAGTGCGATAGTTTTGTCTCCTGAAAATGAGATAAAATGAAAAAGTACACATTAACACTTGCTGGATGGACACTATTGCTTGTATCGACAAGCAGTAATGTATATTCCCAGACTGCTCCGTCACTTCGGGAAGTGATAGACAGTGCGCTCGTATACGATTATAGTTACGAGAACAAACAGCTGGCTCTGAAACAGATCGAGCTGGACCAGGAAAAGATTGCGGATGCTTACATGCCGCGGCTTGAATTAAATGCAAAAGGAGCCTATGCTTACGGAGCAGCAACGATCACAACCCCGGGATTTGCCATTCCTCAGCTGCAATTCGGGCTGCCTGAACACGAGAACCGGTACATGCTGGATAACTTCATCACCCAGGCCGACCTCAAAGCATCGTTTTTAGTGTTTGGGGGAGGAAAGGTCGGAAACCTGAAAAAAGCCAACGAAGCACGGCTGGAAGGTGAAACAGCCATGATGACCGTTGACAGGAACGCAATTGTTGAAAATGTAACCGCTGTATATGACCAGCTGGCTATGCTGAAATCCGTAAAGCAGGTGCTGGACGAAAGCGGGAAGCGGTTGAACGAGAATAAAAAATCGGCGGAAAAAGCATTGGACCTGGGATTGATCACTCAATATGAATACAATAAGATCAACCTGGCCATTTCACAGCTGGATGCAAAATACAAAGAATACGAAGGAAAGAGAAAGCTGATCCTGCTGAATCTGCATACACTTACAAAGATCGATTACAACCGCCTGGATAAAATTGATGAAGACCTCGGCGTCATGATGGTTTCCCTGGTTGAAGAACCGGTTTCCAGACCCGAATTAATTGCCCTGGATGCAGCTGTACGGGCCAATGAATACAAGGTGAAAGCTGCTAAAACCTGGTGGGTTCCCAAGATCGGGGCTTCCGCTTCATTGACCTACCTGGGATTGCATGATACCCACCTTCGTTCACGAGATCCTTTTGTTCTGACACAGCAGCCGCTTGACTACAGGTTTCAGAACATCAATGTAGCTCCTTTGTTCACAGCCGGAATCGGTTTAAAATGGGATTTGTTCGATGGCCGGGAAGGGATCAACGATATAAAGCGCTCAAAACTTGATCTGCAGATCGCCATGAACAAGCAGGCGGATACAAAGGAGAAAATAGGATTGCAGCTGGAAAAAAGCAAAATTGAGATGGACGTTGCCCGGGACCAGATCGCTGTGAAAGAGATCGCTCTGACGATCGCCCGGGATGCGATGGACCAGGCAACAAAAGAATACGAGGTCGGGCTGATCAAATCGGTTGACCTTATCAACGCCGAAAATGACTTGCAGCAAGCACAGCTGGAATACGCGCAGGCTGTTTTTCAGCAGAGAAGAGCTGCGTTCAGGTACCTGAACGCAGCAGGTACGTTAGATGTTACAACTTTAAAATAATCAGGAATCATGAAAACAAAATCATTTTATATAATCAGTGTTGTTTTAGCAGTACTGACAGGATGTTCCAACCCGGCAGAAAAGCCTGTTCTGGGAAAAGTGAAAAAGGAAGTCATCTCATTCACTCCGAAAGTAACCGGCCGGATCCTGAAGATCTATGTACAGGAAGGAGATGTTGTTCAGCCGGGCGATACCCTGGCCATGCTGGATGTTCCGGAAGCAGATGCTAAACTGGCGCAGGCTTCGGGTGTGGTAAAGGCCGCAACTGCGCAACGCACCATGGCAACCAACGGAGCCACAGAGAACCAGCGGAAACAATTGAATGCAAAGCTGGAAGCTGCGAAAGAGCAATTCGCATTCGCGGAAAAATCTTACAGGCGGTCAAAAGCGATGTTCGATGAAGGACTGATCGCTCCGCAGCAATTTGATGAGGTAACGGCAAAATACAACGGAGCGAAAGCACAGCTGGATGCCGTCCGGGCAGAATGGGCGGAAGTGGAAAAAGGCGTTCGTTTTGAAACGAGAGACGCGGCCTTCGGGCAGCAGGAGCAGGCACTGGGTGTTCTGAAAGAGGTGGAGATCGCCTATTCTGAAAGATACATCATTGCTACCAATGTGATGCAGGTGGAAACGATCACCCTGCACGAAGGAGAACTGGCAACTGCAGGTTATGCCTTGTTCAATGGCTATATTCCCGCTTCTACTTATTTCCGGATGACCATCGGAGAAAAAGAGATCGGTAAATTTCCGAAAGGAAAAGAATTGACTTTACACATCCCATACCTGGAAAAAGATGTAAAAGTGAAAGTTCAGAATGTAAAGCAGATGGCTCGTTATGCCGATGTTACCAGCCCCTATCCCAACCTGGAAATGGATGAAGCGTTCTATGAGCTGAAGCTTGTTCCTCAGGGCGGCGGAGACTTAAGTGAATTGTTGGTGAACGCATCTGTCATTCTTAAAAAGTAACGGCCATGAAACATTTTTTTCAGTTGCTGAAAAGAGAATTCAAGCTTTTCTTTAGCAATACGACTTTATTGCTTGTCTTTTTCGTTGCTCCGGTGATCTATGCAGTCATGCTGGCTTCGGTCTATAAATCCGGTAAAGCGGTGGAGCTGCCTGTTATTGTGGTAGACCGGGATAATTCCCCGATGAGTTTGCAGATCATCGAAATGCTGGAGGACAATGAAGGGATACATATCAGCCAGATCCTGGCGGAATCGAATGATGTGCAATCGGAAATGGTTCGGCTGGACGCTACTGCGGTCATTGTCATTCCCGATCGTTTTGAGGCGGACATGCTCCAGGCAAACTATCCTGAAATCATGATCTATACCAATACGGTGAATATGCTGACGGCTAATTTTGTCAGCAAGAACATACAGGTTACGCTGGGAACCTTTTCAGCAGGTGCGGAAATCAAAGCATTGCAGCGAAAAGGAATGCCCGGGATTCAATCTGCTTCCAGGTACGAACCGTTTAAGCAAAATTACGTGAAAGTGTTCAATGAAACAGGTAACTATTTTACATTCATGTGGCCTGCGATGCTGGCAGTAGTGCTCCAGCAGGTTATTCTGCTGGCTATGGCGGTAAGCATTGCATACGAGGTGGAGCGAAAAACATTTGGAGCGGGAATTGTGAAAAAGACAAAATCAGCTTTTGTAACGGTTTTGGTGAAAGTAATGCCGGTGTGGGTATTGTCCATTCCCATGATCGCTCTTTTTTACGGATTCCATGTGATGTATGATGCTCCTCTGCCTGCAAACCCGTTTAATTTCGTTGTTCTGACAGCATTGTTCATTGCTGCAGCGACGTTCCTGGGGGTGATGCTGAGCGCTTTGCTGCCCAATGCTTTGAAGGCTACGCAGGTGCTGATGCTGATGTCTGCTCCGGGGTTTATCATCGGAGGATATACATGGCCTCTTTTTGCCATGGCCCGGCCGATTCAATGGCTTGCCGATTCATTGCCGCTGACTCCTTTCCTGAATGCTTTCAAGCTCATGCTGATGGAGAATGCAACATTATCCCAGGTGCTGCCATACATCCTTCATTTGTCGATTCAGATCGTTGTATACCTCTTCATCAGCCTGGTGCTGGTAAAATGGCGGATCAGAAGAGAAGAAAAGAAAATGCTTTTGCTGGAAACAGAATAGGATTACATCATCTGCAGCCTCATTTTAGATCATTTTCAGGAATATAAGATTCTCCTGTATCAGCTGAGATGATGTGAAAGCAAAGCTCCTTTCTTAACCGGGAGGGGCTTTGTTTTTTTATATAAGGACATCACAGGTGAAGCTAACTGATCGATGGAGCGGAAGCCGATTCCGAAAAAATATTTCTATCTGCTGTTTACGGCCAGGCAAGAAGTAGTTGTGTGGTCTGTTTTGGTGATTTTTCTGATTTAATTCGCTATTAACCTGCCTCCTACTGTTTTCATTTTTCTTGTTTGTTGTTTTATGATTGGGATTTTATATGCGTATTTATACGTATCATTAATAAGGTGTTTCTGGTTATTTTTGTAGGTGGATAGTACTATTTATGCGCAACTTGTTATATTTGGATGTAGTTAAACTCATTTACTAATTATAAACATCCAAAAACATGCCATTGAATACTATTACCCTGGAACAGGCCCAGCAGT
>JBBCIY010000012.1:0-75772 GCA_037189645.1 Crocinitomicaceae bacterium | reverse complement strand
CATTCTTTCTTCGCTGAAATCCGAGCAGATCGTCCGGCAGATGATCTACTATGGCGTGTCGGCTTACCTGGTGAAGAACTCCCATCCCCTGGACATGATCACGGCCATCAATCAGGTTTATGAGAACGGCATCCACTTTGACCCCGATATGATGAAGATCATTGTGAACATGAAGAACCTCAGGAGCGCAAAGCCGGGACGGCAGTTCTGTGAGCTCTCGGAAAGGGAGGTGGAGATCCTCAACCTGATCTGCGGGCAGTTCAATACCAAGGAGATCGCCGATAAGCTCTACCTGAGCGAGCGAACCGTGGAAGGACACCGGAAGCGGATGCTCGAAAAGACAAACTCCAGGAATGTCGTAGGACTTATCGTATGGGGAATCAAAAATCAGATATTATTGCTGGAGTGAAGGCTTGCTTTCTGCTTTTCCTGTTATACCTGTTCAGTATGTTTTCAAGGAGAATAAATATTACTTATTGGGCTATTAATCTTATGATTCCAAATTATTCATGTGACACATTTTTCTTTTTGTATTTGGAAAATCACAATAAAACATATACATTCGCGACAGTTTTTAACAAAATTATCATCATATTATTAGTTAAACATTCCAATTCTTACTACAATTATTATTTATGAAGCAACTACTGTTCCTGTTTTTATTTCTTCTTAGCTATTTTCCCGTTTTTTGCCAGCTTGACAGTATTTCCGTAACCGCGCATTTTGAAATGGTAAATGTACAACCAGAGGAAGGAGATCCCGTTTCCGTTAAGATCATCCGTACAGAGACATGGGTCAATGACTTTGATTTTTTTGGAGAAATCGTTGTTGAATTTACTGAAATCAGCACCGGTTATACTGTTTATATTGTTAAAAAGACCAAGCAGCAAATTATCCATGAAAACCTGATAACCAATAATGTGATTCGTATTCCGGGGTATAATATTGAAGAACAACGATCCTATAAAGTGCGATTTATTATCAGAGATTATCAGGGCAATCACATCCTTGAACCTGAATTCACATTAATACATTAATTTATGCGTAATCCAATTGGTATGTTTGGGTTTGGAAAGAAATCCGGATGGTTAGTTTTTATAGCGCTGGTCACTGAGTTGGGAATATTGCATGGGCAGATTACGACAACAACAATTTATTCGAATAAAGTGACATATGTTTCCAGTAATACTCCTACTACTCCTATGGGTGGTACAAGTAATACCTTTTTTGTGGGAAGGGAAAGTATATTTGTCTTCGGAGGCCCCTCAATTAATTTTAATTATAGGTCGTTGCTTCAGTTTAATCTGAATGGTATTGATCCCAATGCCGTTATTACTTCGGCTACTCTGACATTAACCCGATCCGGAGGTTTAAACCCGATGCAAATTATTTTTGCAAGAGCTGAAAACTCATGGGAAGAGAGTACAGCAACTTGGAGTAACCAACCTACTTATCAGACTAATGACGAAATTAGTATTACTGCTCCAACTACAAGTATTTTAACAGTTGATGTGAAGAACCATATCCAGAAGATGGTATCGGGAGTCCATACAAACAATGGATGGGTTTTGAGAGGTAGTGTAGAGTCAGGTACAACGATTGTAAACAGACATTATTATTCAGATCATTATTCCGTTTCTGCTTCCCATCCCAAGCTGGAAATTTCCTATTACATCCCGATGTCCGTTACGGATGTGGTGATCAATCATGAGAGCGCTTTCGAGGCAGGTGATGGTTCTGTCAGCCCTGTCCTGTCAAACGGGCCGGGAGGAACGTATACTTACCAATGGTATAATAAGAATGGAACGATGATCGGGAAAAATACCCTGAACCTGACAAATGTTCCTTACGGATGGTATGGGTTGAGAGTAACCAGCTCAATAGCGGGTGCAGAACCGTTTTATTATGCTTTCCTGGTCGGAGAAAATTGCGTGGAAAGGGAAATAGAATTTAACCCCGGACCTGATTTTATTGATGATGCAACCGTAGTATTTGATAATATTAATACCTCTAATAACTATGGTAATGCTGTTTCTTGGGCTGCATTTAATGCTTATAATGTAGATATCCGGAAAACACTTGTTCGGTTCAGGTTATGGATTGATGATAATTTAGGATTAAGTGAGGCTATATTGCAAATAAAAGGGATAAATAGCGAATATGAAATACCTTTTTCAATGAAAAGATTAACAAGTGATTGGCAGGAAAACATAGTGACCGCCTCAAATGCTCCTCCAGCTTCAAATGATGTAATGCTGAGCAATATCACATATGTTGTGTCAAAGAGCATTGAAATGAGCAATTTTTTTCACTATTGGCAGGAAAATAATATACACAACTATGGTTTTCTGATGGAACTTCAAAGCTATGTAAATGATATAGCACTACAAGTTTATCATTCTTCAGATGCGGTGGCTGCCAATCGCCCAAAGATCAATTTCAAAGTTTCGATTTCCAATCCTGTCGCTCCTCATTATTGTGATCAGATCTTCGCCAGGATGGAAAAAACATTGAGGGGAGTGCGCTACAAACCGTATTTAGGGCATCTTTATTTTTACTATGATGAAGAATACGATACCCCTGATCAGAGTCTTAATTACAAGGTTTACAGAGATAATGATCCGATCACACCTGTATTAGACCAGAATATTCAGCCATTAACAGAAATCAAATACGGAGATAACCGTTATACATTGGATACATCGACACTTCAGGAAGGAGCTTATGTATTGGAAGTCACCAATAACAAACGTGAAAAATTTTATTTGAGATTTAAAGTAGAACAATAAATGAGGAATCATTGGAAATTTACCTTGGGAGCTTTTGTGGTCATAGTGATTGCTTCTTGTTCCCAGCCGAAGACAAGTGACGTGGTTTATGTGAATTCAGTGGAGTTATTTGAGGGATTCAAGATGAAAACAGAATACGATAAAATCCTGGAACGAGACCTTAAAGCCGAGGCAATGCTGGTGGATTCTATCCAGACGATCATGGAGCATACAGCTGATTCAATGGAAATTTACCGGTTGCGTAAAGATTACTACATTGCAGAACAGCTGTTTAACGACAAATTTGAAAAGCTTTCAAGAAATTACACAGCATCTGTTACGGAACGCCTGGACGGATATATAGAGAAATATGCCAGGAAAAAAGGATATAGTATGATCCTGTCAGGAAATAATGGTGGAGTTGTCTATGTTGACAAGGGAACGGATGTAACGGAGGAATTATTACAGTTTGTTAATTCCGAATTTGATAAGAAATGAAGTATATCATATACCTGCTCATATGCTTTTTTCTTGTAGCTTCCTGTGCTGGAAAAACAAGTCAGAAATCAACAAGGGACGCTTCTTCTGATGACAGTATGGAGACTGTTGGACAAAAGCAGGATGTGGATCATACAGCGTTAACCGATTCTGAAGTTATAGGTGGTATCCGGTTTGAGTTTAAGTGTTTAAGCGCGGTTGCTTTTTTAAACAGAGCAGGAAGAAAAGTTAATCCTGTAGATCTAAAGGAACTGGAAAGAGAAGCGATTGTTGTGCTTACTATATCAGATACAGCAGCTCATAAACGCATCAAAGAAAATAAGCGCTTTTTCTTTTCAGAATCAGAAGAGGAGCTAAGCAGCTATTTGCAGCATGGAATTCTGTCCGATTTTACGATTCTTCAGGAAGAAGAAGTCTTGTTTCCTGCAGGAACACAGCCGGAATCTATTGGTACCATGTCACAGGAAAAAATCAGCATACTGTTGTTCTTCGACAGTATCGACCCGGAAAAGGAGTTCAGGATACAATACAATGATAAGTTATTTTCTGCAGGACTTATCCGGACAAATAAATTAAAAATAAATACTTTATGATACTAAAGATCAGGAAAAGTAAAGCTTTTAGAATTACATCTGTAACAGTTGCCCTTACGATATTTTTCGAAGTTATAGCTCCGATGCAGGCATATGCATTGACCGGAGGGCCTTCTCAGCCCGAGTTTTCTTCTTTTACTCCGGTAGGGGTTTCAGAAATGGTTGATCTTTCCAGCGGAGACATGAATTATAACATCCCTCTTATGGATGTGGGAGGTTATCCTGTCAATCTTGCTTATGCCGGAAGCGTTGGCATGGATGATGAAGCTTCGTGGGTCGGATTGGGGTGGAATTTATCTGTGGGGCAGATCGTTAGGAATGTCAGGGGAATTCCGGACGATTTCAATGGAGATGGGATCACGTATGAAAATTATCTGAAGAAAAACGTGACGGTAGGTGCAACGTTCCGTTTTTCACCTAATTTGACAGGGGTTAATCTTTTAAGTGAACTTCCTCCAGAAAATGAGACATTTAGTATGTCGATGGGAGTTTCAGCCATTTATAACAACTATTCGGGATTTTCAATAAAACCCAGCATTGGTATTTCACTTGAACTTGGAAAGATTGCCTCCGTGGGGATGAATGTGGAATCTGGTCCTGACGGATTGACCGTTGCTCCCAATCTTTCGCTTCATTCACGCTCTAAAACCAAAGAAGGAAGGGATGTGAAAACGACCGGCTCTGTCGGTTTGGCTTATAATACGCGTCAGGGATTATCAGCGATGACATTAAGTGCGAGCAGAAGAACGGAAGCAACCATAAAAGTAAATAAGCAAATGGAAGGTACCGGAAAGTATGGAGGTCCTTCAATCGGTTCCACCATTAGCTATGTGGACCAGACGTATACACCCTCTAAGCGTATAGGGATGAGAACGAAAAGCTTTACAGTAAATGCAGCGCTTGGTGCGGAAGTATTCGGGGGAGAAGGACAGGGGCAGATCACTGCTTTTGGAACGGTCATGGAAGTAGACCCTTCTGAAAAATCGAAAACCTTGAATGCTTACGGCTACGCCAACACCGATATGGCCGGGAAGAAAGCCATTGTTGATTTTAACAGGGAAAAAGATGGGAATTTCAGCGTGAATTCTACCAACCTGCCGGTTACCAATTATACCTATGACATCTATTCTATACAAGGGCAAGGGGTTTCAGGAACGTACAGACCTTACAGGAATCAGGTCGGATATGTGTTCGATGCAGAAGTTCAGGATGGCTCTACTTCTAATTCACTGGGAGTGGAGATCGGAACAGGAAATGCGTTCCACCTGGGAGTAGACTTTGAGAACATAACTGTGGACAGTCGTTCAGGCTTATGGGAAACGGATAATTACATCCTGAGCTATTTAAAGGAGAATTACGACTACAATCCTAATTATGAAAAAGTTCACTACAAGAATGTGGGTGACCTGAGTGTTGACAAGGATTTTGGTATGTTTAACAGCATTGGTGCTTACAATGCAGTGAGGGTCTCGTATACGGGAGGAGAATTTGACAGAAAGGCAAAGAACGAATTTCGCAGAAAAGTGACATGGTCCGGGGCTGAAAGCGGCGTGGCGGTTGGAAGCCCGATCAAGCGTTCGAAGAGACAATTGAGAAACCAGGCGATCAATAATCTTACTGTTGGACAGATAAATAATGGTGTGGGGTACGGTCCTATCGCATACGGAGAGCCAGGCTTGGATATGAATGCTGCTGCGAAAAACCACCATACGGGAGAAGTGCAGGTCATCAGGAATGACGGTGCCAGGTATATCTACGGGCTTCCTGCTTATAATACCGTAAAGAAAGAAGCGACCTTCGCTGTTGACGGATCGGTTGACTGTAATACAGGTCTGGTCACCTATGTGCCGTCTGCGTTAAACAGCCCGAGTGCCCTTCCGAATGATAAGTATTTTAACCGGATAACAACCCCTGCTTATGTCCATACCCATTTATTGACCTCGATTTTATCGACAGATTACCAGGACCTGACAGGAAACGGACCTTCCCAGGATGACTTTGGAAGTTATACGAAGTTCGTTTATAAAAAGGAAGAAGCTATTTACAAATGGAGAATTCCTTATCAGCGAAACAAAGCCAATTATAATGAAGGGTTAAAGACGGATTCCAAAGATGACCAGGGAAATTACCTGTATGGAGAGAAAGAGCAATTCTATATCGATAAAATTGAAACCAAGACGCATGTTGCCGTTTTTAAGACTTCATACAGACGTGATGCTTACGGAGTAGATTCTGAAGCAGGTTCAGATCCCGGTACGGTTACCAATTCAAAATCACGTCGGCTGGATAACATAAAATTGTATTCGGTCGGAGAATATTACAATACAAACGGAACTGTTAACACAAACGCGATTCCTATAAAAACTGTATATTTTGACTACAGTTATGAATTGTGTAAAGGTATTCCCAATAATGATGGACACGCGAATGAAGGAGGTAAACTGACTTTGAAAAAAGTATATTTCGAATACCGAAACTCAAAAATGGGTAAATATACTCCATATGAGTTTCAGTATAATGGACCGAACCCCAATTACAACATGAAGGGGTATGATACATGGGGGAATTACCTTCCGAATACAGGAAGTTGTTCCATTACAAGCCTCACAGCGCCTGAGTTTCCATATACCAATCAGAACAAGACGCTGCAGAATGCAAATGCAGCGGCATGGCTGTTAACAGATATTATTCTTCCTTCCAATGGAAAGATCAGTATTACCTATGAGTCGGATGATTATTCATACGTTCAGGATAAGGAAGTCCACCGGATGTTTTTTGCCAGGGGAGCAGGCAACACTTCCAATCCCGGTGATTCAGACGTAACAGGTACTACATCCGAACTATTCCGGACGGGACCATCCAATACTCCTATGCGCTACCTGTATGTCCAGGTGGAAGACAATGCTCCTGTTACTTCCAATGCTTCGGAGGTGTATACCAAATATCTCTCAGGGCTGGAAAAAGAGCTGATTTATTTTCGTTTCCTGCTGAATATGACCATGCAGGGGGGAACAAGCAGTACATCGCCGGGGTCGGATAAGTACGATTATGTAACTGGCTATTTTCAGTTGGACAAGCAATCCATCAGTGACTTGCAGATCGTGCAGAAGTCAGGCATGAAAATACTGGTTCTCCCGGTTAAGCTGGTTAAAAAGGAAGGAGGGGTACAATCCAACCAGGATGTCCATCCTGTTTCCAAGGCCGGATGGCATTTTGGAAGAAAATACCTGAGCAATCATGTATATAGTAATCAGCCGAATGGAGATTCAGAAGATGTAGAAGCAATTGTGGCAGATATGCTGAGCAGTGTGACAAGCCTGGTGGAAATTTTTAAAGGACCGAACGGAGCACTTGAAGACAGGAATATCTGCAGAAAGTTCATCCCTGCCAAATCATGGGTCCGGTTATTGGATGGCGACAGAACAAAGCTGGGAGGAGGAGCCAGGGTCAGGGAGATCAAAATGACAGATATGTGGGCTGCTATGGAACCCGGGGCTGAAACAATGTCTTACGGTCAGCAATACGACTATCGTCTGGAGTCAGGATTTTCAAGCGGAGTGGCAACATATGAGCCGGTAGGAAACAAGGAGAACCCGTTCGTTCAGCCTGTTTTTTCTACCGAAGAGCATTTGCTGGCACCAGACGAAGAAAATTACGTCGAAGCACCTTTTGGGGAATCGTTTTTTCCAAGCCCCCAGGTGACTTATTCGAGGGTTTCTGTAGCCAGTGTCCAGTACGGTTCTGCACCATCGGGACTGAATAATGCCAGGGTTAAGTCATTACACAAGACCGGGAAGGTAGTGACGGAATTTTATACTTCAAAGGATTATCCGACAATTGTAGACCAGACAAAGCTGGAATTAGACGAAGATAAAAGCAATGCCTTATCCAATATCCTGAACCTGAAAACCCGCAAGCATATCATTGGCTCACAAGGATATGTTGTCCATCTGAATGACATGAACGGGAAACAGAAGTCCCAGCAGATCTATG
Source organism: Crocinitomicaceae bacterium (assembly GCA_037189645.1). Classification (GTDB taxonomy): domain Bacteria; phylum Bacteroidota; class Bacteroidia; order Flavobacteriales_D; family Crocinitomicaceae; genus Taishania. Next base: position 67,920 of record JBBCIY010000012.1, on the reverse strand, counting down.
CAGAGGAGCAGCAGGCTCCCATATCAGGAGTTGATTACATTTATGACAATTATACTACTCCCTCAGGATATAGTGCCAGCTCTACAACGGGAATGAACCAGGGCAAACTGAACAACCAGGTAAAAGTCATTAATCTGAATGGCTCCATCCAGGTGAAGACAATAGGAGTGGAAACGGACATTGTGAATGATTTCAGGGAGAACAAGACGGTTTCCGAAGTAGCGGGAATCAATGCGAACCTGGCAACTTTCTTTATCGGGATCTTCCCCGGGATCGTTCCTGTTCCTCTTCCCGATTTTTCAAAAACGGAAGACAGGTTCCGTTCTGTTTCGACCACAAAGGTGATTAACACATTTGGACTCCTGAAAGAAACCATTGCATACGATGCAGGGGCCAGGGTCACCACCAGAAATCTTGCATGGGATGCTTCAACAGGCGAAGTGCTGGTGACAGAAACAGTTGATGAGTTCAATGACAAATACTATACGTTGAATTACCCTGCACACTGGTATTACAGGGGAATGGCGCAGGCTTCCCAGAATTTAGGTTTAACAGGCAAGCTGAATGCGCTGGGAGGAGGAATTTACAGTATGGCAAACCTCCCTACGGGCTTATCTTCGTCGAATTACCTGATCAATGGAGATGAACTGGTCGTGGACAACCAGGTATATTGGGTAACCAATCTGCAGGGAAGTAATTTTAAGCTGATAAATAAAGCGGGAAATACTGTCAGCCTGGCCAGCGGATCGTCCTTTTCCGTTCTTCGTTCAGGACACCGTAACCTGCAATCTGCCGGAATAATGAGTGTTACACTGAAACACAATCCACTGAAAGCCGCAAATGGTACAGATTTGCATTCTATCAGTCCTACCTACCTGAATACCGCTTTGTCCGGGAATCATTGGAAGGTAATCAGCGCCGGTGCTGTCGATTATTCGGACCACTGGACGGTTGGCTGTGAATGTGGTATCAATACACTGGAAGGGGTTTACAATCCTTACTTCAGGAATGAGAAAGGAGTCTGGAGAACAAAATCATCCAGGACCTATCTTTCAGGAAGGGATTACCATGCAGAAGTAACGCCACGTGTGGACGGTTACCTGAGCAAGTTTTCCCCTATGTATAAAACTTCATCAGGAGGCCATTGGATAAAAGACATGACCAACTGGACCTTTGTTTCCGAAGTAACGCGATACAGCCCATATGGGTTTGAGCTGGAAAATAAAGATGCCCTCGACAGGTATTCTGCTGCCCAGTATGGCTACAATCATAAATTCCCGGTGGCAGTGGGGGCCAATACAGCTTATCGCCAGGTTGGTTACGACGGGTTTGAAGATTACCATTTTTCCGGATGTGCCACCAATGCCCACTTCAACTTTAAGGATGTAGTGCCCCTGGAAAACGTGACGATAGAACAGGCGCATACCGGTAAATACAGTCTGAAGGTAGGGCAGAATTCAATTGTTACATTAACTAAAATATTAAGCTGTGAGGAATAATAGTTGCAATATAAATTCTAAAAAGGTAATTCCATTACTGTTCATGTGTATTGGAGTACTCATTACAGATCGTTTGTATGCTCAATGCCCGGGACTTAATGATGTAGGAATTGAAATTAGTATTGTTCCTCCATCATGGGATAAATGCCATATTATGGCAGAAAACCCGGATCATGTGATGGCCTATGAAAATTACTACCTGTACCTGACTTTACCCAATGGGATGAATGCTACTAATTTTGATTTGTTAGTAGATGGAAACCCTGCGCCGAATCTAGTCGCCAGTACTCCAAGTAATATTGGAGGCCCGCCGGCCTGGTCGCAATTTTACAGCTTTTACAGAACCTGGCTGACAGATCCGGGAGTTCATGTATATGAACTTCGGGTTTATACCAATGGCTGTCCCACAATTATAAAAACAGATACAATTGAAATATTTGAAAGGGACTGTCCACATGTTGAATCAAGCTATATTGCCGATGGACAATATTGTTTTTCGCGGGACAACTTCCTTGAGGTACAACTGAACAATACGGATGATAATTCTCCAATCGTAGGTGCTACATGGGAAATCTTTCATTCTGATTTTCCTTATTATACCTATGCAGGGATTCCGGAGACCATTCATGATGTATCTTACGGAGATCAGTACCTGTTTTTCTGGCCGTATCCTGGTAATTACCGAGGGAATGCCGTAGCTGAAATTTTACTTCCGAATGGAACAACATGCTTATCGAAAGTTGGCGGGCCTGAATTTGTATGTGAAACATTTTCTGTACCGGTCCTGTTTTCTGATCCTTATTTTGAACTGGAGGGGAACCTGGAATGTGGTAATGACATTCGCGTCATATACAAAGGAGAAATGATGTATAAAACTTCCGGCCCGACTACTCAACATGACCCTTTCATATATGAACTACGTTTAAATGGGTCTCTGGTAGTATCTTCTACAAGCTTGCAATATAATGATCTGGTCCATACATTTGCATCATTACCTGCCGGAAACAATACGATAATGATGATTGGACAGTCAAGTAAAACCTGTCCGGATACGGTGTCGTATACAATTAATGTACAAAGGCCTTGCACTTCTGATTCGGTTCTATGCGAATCCTGTAATACATTCCGCCCTGAACCCGGAGAGCGTTACTGGGTCAGCGCGTGGGTAAAGGAAACGCATCCGTCTCAGGTGAAAACATATGATAATACTTACCTGGAGCTGGACTTTACAGGGAGCAGCTCTTCTTCCGTTCAGTTTTACCCTTCGGGGGATATTGTCGAAGGGTGGCAGCGCATTGTAGGTTCATTTACGATTCCGGCCGGTGCACAGGAAATGGACATCAAGCTCATGAATGAAGGAACCGATGCTTATTTTGACGATATCCGTATTCACCCGTTTAATGCCGGTATGAAGTCGTATGTCTATGACCCTTCGACATTCTGGCTGACAGCAGAACTGGATGATAATAACTATGCAACGTTCTACGAATACGATAAAGAAGGTCAGCTGATCCGGATCAAAAAAGAAACGGCACGAGGAGTTATGACCATCCAGGAATCACGTTCATCTAATCCGAAAAGATAATAGAAATGAGAACAGCAACGTACATTTTTATAGCAACCGTTCTGCTTTTTTCCGGGAACTGTTTTTCAATGACAGCAGAAGAGGTGTTGTCAAGGCTAAAAAATAACTATTCGAATGTGAGCCGGATTGAATATAAAACAGTTTATGAATTGTTCAAGACACACTCATCCTCGGAAATTGTCAGTTCCTATAATGGTTATGTTTACCGGGAAGGAAACCTGATGTACCAAAAGATTCACAACACGGAATTTGTTTACGGAGCTGATTTCTCATTGAAAATCAATTCAGACGAAAAGGCGATGCAACTGAGCGGGCGGCAGCAAACGCTGGATCTGGAGCTGAACCTGGACGAAACGTTGCAACACTGCAAGGAAAAATCTGTAAAAGAAATGGATGGGTATTATTCGGTTACGCTTACGTTGAAGCCAACATCCGCTGTTCCGCTGAGTGTAATGAAATTACGTGTCGATAAAAAAGACTTCCGGTTATTGCAGTTAGATCTTTACTATTCCGTTCACCAGGATTTTTCAACCGATTACCGTGTAAAGGATTTGCAGCGTCCGCACTTACGAATCCGGTTTACCAAGATCACATTTTCACCTTCAGACAACAAATCATTGTTTAAGCTGGAGCGATACATCGAAAAACGCAGGAATTACCTCTATCCCGCAGCTGATTATAAAGATTATACACTCACCGATTTACGAATATAAACGATTATGCGATACTTATTTGCTCTGATTTTTGTTGTATTGAACGCTGCCGCACAGGCATCAGAAGTTCACTGGACCAAACGCTATGAGGGTTCACAGGTCAGCTCTTCTTTAAACCTTTCGATCGAAGACGGTGACCTGGATGCGTATACAACCTCGAATACTCATTTTGTGAGTGTCTCCCAGCTGGGATATGTACGACTTGGAGTGCAGGAGCGCGTCAACATCTCTCCCAATACTTCTGCCGCTGAGATAGAGGCATCAGTCCGGATAACTCCTTACAGTTACAATGGTACGGCATGGGTGGCGCAACCATTTGTAGATGCTGTTCTCACTTTGTCATTCAATACAACGAATCATTCAGCAGAAATCGACCTTGCGGATTACAGGATGCCGGGAGCCTATAAGTTTGACATACAGGTTACGCAGCTCAGGCAAAAGGTAGGCAGCACATTTACGGTGATTCCTTCTGCTCCTGATTATATCTACCTGGAAGCAGGGATTTATTCGGAGCGTTATTATAATCTTGATATTTCTTCCACACCATCACTACAGGTTCATCTGGTTGATTATGCCGGAGACGGCTCGATCGCCTCCAGTGTTTTAGGTACCAGCACGCTATCTTCAACTGATGAATTATATGTCAGCTGGAACTATATCGATGGAGCTGAATCCTATGATGTGGAGTGGACCTGGGTTGACAACTATTCAGCAACAGGGCTGTCTGCTACATCACCTCCTGGTTCGATTTCTATGACAGAAACGGAGCTTATGCAAAACAGTACGCGCATCCGGACGAAAGATCAGTATCATCGTATTCCGAATGTCTTTTCGAAAGGATACCTGATTATTCGTATACGACCTGTTGGACGCTGGCTGGATGCTTCCGCGAAAGAAAAGTACGGAAAATGGAGCAGCGGAACAAACGGCAAGCAATGGGTTTCAGACTGGCCTCATAAAATAACGATTTCGCAGGAACATGAGGGAGGAAAGAACTGGCAGTACCAGTCTACTTATGCAGAAGAGGGAAAGAAAAAAGAAGTTGCCCAGTATTTTGACGGGAGCCTGAGGAGTCGCCAGACAGTTACCAGGATCAACAGTAAAGATCAGAGTGTCGTCGGAGAGACAATTTATGATAATGAAGGGCGTGGAGCAATCAATATCCTTCCTTTCCCACAGCATGAACCGTCCATCCGCTATTACAGCAGCGTTAATCAGAATACCGGGAACACACCATATACACATAAAGAATTTGACTGGGAGGATTCCCTTTCAGTAACGTGCGCAGGAGCAGCTGCATCTCCATTGTCACCTGGCAGTGGGGCGGGAAAATATTATTCTGTAAATGCCCATACAGCAGATACGGACTGGCAGCAATATGTCCCTGAATCGAATGGATATGCATTCAGTCAGGTAGAATACACACCCGATAATACGGGGCGTGTCCGGCGCCAGGGTGGAGTCGGACCTGATTTTCAGATCGGGTCAGGGCACCAGACGGATTATTATTACCTGCAGCCGACACAGGAAGAGCTGAACCGCCTGTTTGGATACAAAGCAGGTTACAGCAGTCATTATAAGAAAAACATGGTGGTGGATCCAAACGGCCAGGTGAGCGTTTCTTACCTGGATATGCAGGGGCGTGTAGTGGCTACCGCAATGGCGGGAGACAATAACACGGAGTTTGAATCACTGGAGAGTGCATCCGATCCCACTTATCACAGGATGATCTACAACGACCTGATGAACAAGCTGAACCCGGGAGCAACAGATACTCCTGAAGATAATAACCACCTGTACAGTACGGGGCGCTTCGGAGCCAACAATGACGGCCTGTCGCTCAATACACAGCTGGGAGTGATTTCTGACGGGCAGCAATACAATTTTTCATACGAGGTGGAGAGCGCATGGCATGAGGAATGCGAAGAGGAGCTGATCTACCCGTATGTGTACGATCTTGTCCTGAGTGTAAAGAATGACTGTGGAGAAGAAAAATTCTCACAGGTTTATCCGAACATTATCGGAGAAGCGTCCATCGGTTCGGCTGTAGGGGATTTTGAGAGTATACTTCGTACGATTACCCTTTCCCAGGGCAGCTATACCATAGAAAAGCGGCTGCAGGTCAACGAATCCGCGCTTCAAAGCTATGTTGCACACTACCTGAACCCGGATGAGAACCCATGCTTGCTGGATACGACCATTTTTGAAGTAGATGTTCCTTTCGACTGCAATACCACCTGTGAAGAATGTGCTGCGTCATTGGGATCGCTGGAATCCTACCTGATGGAAAGTACACTGCTGGAAGGAGATGCATACGACGAGGTGATCGCGACCAACCGTTATCATGCTATTTACAATGCCTGTTATGAACCATGTACACCCCTGACTTCGTGTGACGTATATCTGAGCATGCTGAAGCGCGATGTCAGCCCGGGAGGTCAGTATGCGGGGACAGATCCGAGCGATCCTGTCAGTATCTTTTCCACCAGCAAGTGGCGTGATCCTGCTTTTTTAACAGGAGTCAAAAACTACCTGGATGCGTATGGAAATATTGCTTATGTTCAAGCCTACCCGATGCCAGGATACCCGATATGGGGAGCTCCTTCCGGGACACTTCAGCACCAGTTCGCCGATAATGGACAGGAACCGGCACTGGTAAAACCCTGGCAACTGAAACGGGAAGATTTCGAGGCTTATTTTGAAAACAGCTGGGCGGAAGCATTGATCGAATACCACCCGGAGTATAAGCTTTATCTGTACATGACGGAGATCTGCTCCCAAAAAGAATTCCCGGTTCCTTCCACATCCGGCAACCAGTATTTTTCAAGTGAAGAGTTTGACGCCATTTTGCGTCAGACGCTGGATGGGTATGAAACCGCACAGGACAATGTCTACGGGATCAATTTCCTGGGGAATCCTTCTTTGCTGACAGGACCATTGTACAGCCTGGACCCTTTTTTCAACCAGACCTATGCTGTTCATAGTAATGTACATGCCAATCTTGTAAGCTGGAAGAATGACCTGATGCTGGAAGCGCTGACCGTTGAATACAAGGAAACGGGAATGACGATGTTTGAATTTGCCGCCCTTACGGTATTGTGCGGAAACAACCCTTCTTCGTGCAGCTATACAATACCTTCCAGCTGGATTGATCCGGCATTTACAGGACTTTCAGTTGATCATAAAAATGAGATATTCCAGCTCTACAAATCGTATTATTTATCCTACAAAGGACAGATCAACCAGCTCCTGATGGACATGTACGGCTTTGCTCAAAGTCCCGGAATCTTTAATGGCTGTATCGGCCCGGATGGTTTTACGGCGGGAGCTATCCAGGCATTTTCCCACAGCAACTACTTCCCGTCGATGTCTGTATTTACGATCGTTAACTTATGGCAGCTGGGAGGATTTCCTCCTCCCATTTATTACTGGTTTTACAACCTTCCGCTTTACGTTCCGTACAATCAAACCTGCATGTGTTCGGAATATTTCAACAGTAAACAGATTCGGATTACGCGCATTGGTGCTTTGTACAATGAAGGAGCACCTGCGGAAACGATCATCACAGAAGGAACGGCAACGACCGATTACGAGCAATGGCAGCAGACTGGTCTGTGCCCGCTGACAATGGATATGGAGCGCCTGCTGAACAAGTTGGCTGTAAATGGCCAACTGGTAGGTACAACCCCTTCTTCTTCCGTTCCCGAAATGGTCCCTGACCTGTATGAAGCTATTACAGGCGGATATCCAGGACCTCTGATGAACATACAAGGTGCGGTCAGCGGAACCCAGCTTCAGTTAACATTCAACTACGGACAGTCTTCTCCTGTTCCATGTCTGACCATTCCTCCGTTGACGAATGACCTGGGAAGCCTTTCGTGGAGCAATTACGGCAGTTCCTGGCATATCTTCAGCATTTCTCAAAGCTATCCTGTGCCATCTTCTACGAACCTGAAAGTGATCATACAGGCAGGGAGCAGCCTGTCTTCTTCGCAGCAATACGCCGTTACGATCCAAAGCTGTATCGACCTGAACGGATGCCAGGCGTACTATGCTTCCGATAACTCAGATGCTGTGGATTGCGGAAAGGAAAAAGAATTTGAGCAGGCATTGCTGGCACTGCTTCAGAACCTGGCGAGCACAGGAGAGTTGTCAGCTACTGTCAATCTTTCTTCCAACCCGTTGCTGACACAGACCATCCTTGCCGATTACCTGGGAACAAACGCCACGTGGAATGGGACTTCCAGCGAGTTCACAGGAAGCATTGGAGGTGTATCGCGGAATTTTTCGTTCAACCATATTTTTTCAGGGCCAGTGCTGGTTACCAATGTTGACCTGAACCGACCTTCCCAGCTGCTGCACATCAGCTACATGTCATTGGGAGCCAGTCCGGCGACACATACCGCCAGTGTTGGTTTTACATACCGTGTGAATGATGTGATCACTCCCATTGATTTCAGCTGTCCGTGTGAAGAACGGCAGGCAGAAGACATTTCCGGCCAGGTGGAGGACCTGCTCAATGAACTCTTCCAGATGGGGGATCCGGAAGGGTTACAACCTCAGTCGCTGCTGGAAATGACCTGGCTGTTTGAAGGAGTAGAACAGGAAATATCCGGTTATTACAATGAATTTGAGTTCTATTCTGATGAATGTATTATTTATTCCACTCACTGGAAGCAGGTAGATTCCAAACCGATACCTACAGCTCCCTGCCTGGTTATCAACGTGTGTGGACCGGGTGTGAAGCGGGAAGAAGTCATCGTCCATGTTTCCAACTTAGAGCTGGATTTGTCCGATATGATGTTTACAGCTACGGTTACGTTGAGCAATGGAACTGTGCTTGATGCAACAGGAATACTTTCCTGCGTTACCATACCACCGTGTGTGGAATGCCTGCCACAGGCAAAAGAACCCATCAGCTGTACCGATGCTTACAAACTGTATCAAAACGATATGGTAGACGGCGTTTTCAACGGCTTCTCATCCCAGGAGTTGCAGGAATACCTGATGGATGATTCTACGTTTTGTGCAGGACAGCTGGCGTATATCACAGATGCCTATCTGACTTACCTGTCCGCGTTTTCAATTACAGATGTCAATCATCCGCTTTACCTGACGATCACGGAGTTTGGATTTACGCAGCTGGGGTATTCTAACAGCTTACTGATTGCTGCAATAACCGATTATAAAGATTCTCCATACAGCGATTATGACAATTGGGAAATATTCATTCCCTGGAACCAATATGTTTCTACAACCTACATGCCTACAAACCCCGGAATCTGCCCACAGCCACTTCCTCCCCTTGATTTTCCGGATACAACAGTCGTTTTCCCATGCAACCAGCTGGAAAATAACGTAGCGACGGTGAACATGCACAACCAGCTGAACATTTACCTGGAGAGCAAACGCAATGAATTTATCCGGGCGTATATTGAAGGTGCAATGAGCTCTGTTATCGAGCGGATGAATACGACCTACCAGGACAAGGAATACCACTATACCCTGTATTATTACGACCGGGCGGGCAATCTTATCCAGACCGTGCCGCCGAAAGGTGTCAGCCGTTTTGAATACAATTATACGGGAACCCTGCCTGCAGTAAGCGAAGCGGTGGCTTCCAATCTACAGGGAATCACTGGTTCTCCCAATGCGTCCATCAACACAATGCGAACCACTTCCCCGGATGAAACGGTGCTGCAGGACCCGGGAAACCCATCGTATTACATTGCACCGGTGCATACGTATAACACTATTTACCGGTACAACTCCCTGAACCAGCTGGTGTACCAGCGTACACCCGACGGAGGAGAAAGTCGTTTTGCCTACGACAAGCTGGGAAGGCTGGTGATGAGCCAGAATGCCAGGCAGCTGGCAAATGGCCGTTTCAGCTATACCCGTTACGATGGCCTTGGAAGGGTTGTTGAAGCAGGAGAAATGGGACTGATTGGATATACCATCCAGGGAGACGGAAGGCTTTATCAGGGTGCAACTGAAAGCGATGCTGTGAATGCTCCGGATTTCCCTAACAACCTTTCAACCGACAGGACAGAAGTTACAAGGAGTATTTACGATGAGCTGACCGGAGTACAGGTTGTACGTTTTATAGGACTGACTCCCGTTACGATAGATGTTTCTTCCGCTTTTTCCAGCTTATCTGGACAAAGCTATTCAGCAGACAATACCCGCAACCGGATTACGGGTGTACTATATTTCCCGGAGCTCGACCCCAACGCACCGGATGATAACATCTTGTTTAAAACAGGCTCCTTCTATGATTACGATGTACACGGGAATGTGCAGCAGCTGCTACAGGTGAACAAGGCCATTCCGGCCAATGTAAACAACCAGCACCTCAAGCTCATGTGTTATGAATATGATCTGGTAAGCGGCAATGTTCTGAAGGTTATTTACCAGCCTGGCAAACAGGACCAGTTCATGCACCGTTATAGCTACGATGATGACAACCGTATCACCATTGCCGAAACCTCCAAAGACGGTTTTGTGTGGGAGAAAGATGCGAAGTACTTCTATTACGACCACGGGCTTTTGGCACGCACAGAGATTGGTGAAAAGAAAGTACAGGCACTGGATTATGCCTATACCCTGCAAGGTTGGATCAAGAGCGTGAACGGGGAAGAGATCAGCGAGCAGACGATGATGGGGGGAGAAGGCAATCCGCTTACGCTCAACTCGCAGGCAGGCCGTGATGTGTTCGGATATAGCCTGAGCTATTACAACGGTGATTACCAGGCTGCCAATACCGCTATGCTCAATTACACCTTGGGCGGAAATCCGAATCTGGGGCCGGGGCTGTATAATGGCAACATCCGCAGCATGCATACCGCGCTTTCGGATGAAGACGAATATGCAATCGGAACGCACCAGACCAATTACACCTATGATCAGCTGAACCGTATCAAATCGATGACGGGATATGATCGAACGCTTTCACTGAGCCATGTGCTTTCAGGGTACAGCGGCAGCTATAGCTTTGACGCGAACGGGAACCTGGATACACTGATCCGCTACGCGATGCACTCCGCCAACGGTTCGGTTAAAATGGATCACTTCGTTTATCATTATACGTCCGGAACCAACCAGCTAAAAGGGTTGACTGACCTGGCCGGTGTGTCCCAGTTCAATGATGCAGATATCGACAATACCATTACCTCAAATAACTACCAATACGATGAAATCGGGCAATTGATTGCGGATGTGGATGAAGACATCACCAGTATTGAATGGACGGTGACCAACAAAGTAAAGCAGATCGACTACATAGACGGAAAAAAGATCCGTTTTGATTATGATCCACTGGGACAAAGGGTCGCAAAGCATGTGATAGAAGGAGGGGTAACGACAAGCACGTATTACGTCCTGGATGCACAGGGGAATACAATGAGCGTGTATCATATTGATAATACGGAAAATAATGTGTATCTTCGGGAGAGAAATATCTACGGCTCCAGCCGCCTGGGCCAGGAGCAGCTGAATATGCAGATGGGATTTGGAGGATACATATATGGGGGCTTACTTGCCAATGATGCTGGAGACAAGCGCTATGAGCTGAGCAATCATCTGGGGAATGTGTTACAGGTTATCTCGGATAGCAAGCTGTATATGCAGGAAATGACACCGACGATCACAGACCGTGTTGGAATCAGTGTGGACGGGAATGGGGTGATAACCCGAACGGTAACAGGTGCTAGCTGGGGTCCTTCGGGAGGCGCTTCTGTAGAAAAGATCTACCCTGGCGGCTATATGGAGTGGACATTGGGAGGATCTTCGGTAGAAGAGAATACTCCCATTACGGTAGGATTGTCTTATACCAATACGAACGCGCACCATAATATGATCAACTATGCATGGAATATTCCTTATAGTGGAATCGCGAGAGTTATTGAATTAAATAGTGTGAAGCTGAGCACCAGTCCATATGCTGTTGGCAGTGTCTTTAAGATTTCCCGGGAAGGTGGTATGATCAATTATTACCTGGACGGAGTATTGAAACGTACTGTGGCAGATACAGACCCTGAAGAGCCGATGATTATTGATTTTTCAATTGGAGGTTATGGCAAGAAGATTTTTGATCTAAAGCTGGCTAATGTAGGTTATACTGCTGATGTGAAGAGCTATTCGGATTATTATCCGTATGGTATGCAGATGCCGGGAAGGCATGGCAGTGAAGGGGAGTATAGGTATGGCTTTAATGGTAAGGAGAAGGACGATGAAGCGAAAGGCAAGGGAAATAGCTATGATTTTGGAGCGAGGATGTATGATAGCAGATTAGGAAGATGGTTGTCTATTGATCCGTTGACAGGAAAGCAACCGTCACAAAGTCCATACAAATCGATGTTAAATAATCCTTTGATTTTTGAAGATCCAGACGGACGCACTGAATACCAAATCAATGTTATTCATAATGAAAAAACAGGTGAAACTATTATAGAAGTAACTACTGCTAATAAAATCGCTTATGGTAGATTCCAGCATGTGGCAAGTTGGTACGATGCTGATTATCATACAGAATATTATTATTATGACTATGCAACTATAACAACTACCACTATAGATAAAAATGGGAAAAAAACTGTTAAAAAAGCTACTGAAATTTTATATGAGAATGGTATAAAAGATACAGATTACTTTGGTTCTCATCATATTGGAGATACCAAAACGGAAACATGGTTTCCCAAAAAGACTGACTATGGGCAATATGTTGCGTTTGGAATTGATATTAGGGGACATAACGATGGTCCTATTGCAAAAGATTTTGCAAAAAAAGTAATAGGTAATATTTCTATAGATGATTTGACTGCAATATTAGGGCGTTCCTCTATATCTAAAGGTTATAAACCAGGCGACGGTAGTTGGCAGGATATATCTATGAAAAATGTTGGGAAATTAATCGAAAAACTTAAGGAAAGTGTCGAAGCTGGAAATAAAGCAGGAGAAGCAATAGATAAAATTGATACAACGATAAAGGGAGGGGTAACTGATACAGATTCTTGTACTATTTGTGGACAAACAGGAAACAAAGAAACGTTCAGAAAAGAACCTTGGCATGGTAATGTTATTGAAAGAAAAAACATTAAAAAGAGTAGCAATGAAAAAAAAACATCAAGTAATCAGTAGGCTTTTTTTTCACATAATTAGTTGTATAGTATTTTTGTCTTCTTGTTTATCAAAGAATGAAAAAGAGAATAATATAACAAAACCTGTTGTTAGGATTGATACAATATATTATGATGATGGTAGCATAAAAGCAATTGAACAATATAATGATAGCAATAAATTACATGGATATAGCTATGAGTATTATCCTAATGGTGTATTGAAACATAAAGTCAATTTTTGGTATGGTAATGAGTGCGGTGATATGTATAGTTTTTATGAGAATGGAAATTTATCAAAATATTTTGCATTAAATTTAAGAAATGAGCCTTTCTTTGGCTTATATATGGATTCATTGGGCAACATAACTGATGAAGTTGGTCATATTATGTATTCAGGATATATTGCATACCCACAACATGAAGATTACAAACTTGATACTAATTACACATTAATCTTTATTCATGCTAATCCTAAAAATGGATTTACTTTTTTCATTGATTCCATAATAATAGATAATGAAAAAATCAAAAATTATGAAATGGATACTATTAAGTCAGAAGTTATCGTGGATGTTCATTTCAAGCAAATAGGTAAACATAAAATGGTTTTGTATAGTAGCTTGTTAAATGAAGATATTAATTATTTCAAAAATAATGTTCTCGATATACATCTTGATGTAGTAAGGTAGTAATGTTATCAATTGGGGTAATGTATTCAATGTGTTGATACGAATAAATTAAATTTTTAAATAACTAATAAACAATTGATTATTTTAAATTAAAACCCCAAAAAGCATTCAAATTGATTAAAGATGTTCTTTATGGAAGCTATTCGTTGCACTTCACTCCCGATGCTTCTACAGTGCGGATTCATTTTTCAGGAAACGTGCAGTTTATGCTGAATAATATTTTGTTGCATTATTCATATCATGATACATTGGTGAATATTACTCCGTCCAGAATGGCTTATCGTTATGGGTTTTAATAATATGGAGCGTGATGACGAGGTGAAAGGTAAAGGAAATAGTTATGATTTTGGAGCGAGGATGTTCGACACGAGATTGGGACGATGGTTGAGTGTTGACCCACACAGTTTTAACTATCCAGGTCACTCCCCTTATAACTTTGTGAATAATACTCCACTAAGTGCTATAGATTCTGATGGAAAAGATGTAATAATATTAATTTGGTATCCTGAGGGGTCGCATCTAGGACATACAGCCATCGCTGTTGAAAATTATAGACAAAAATCCGATGAATATGGAAATTTGATGTTTGAAGAAGTAATGGGAGTAGATAATGTGATGGTAAAAACACCTATTATGGAAAAAGATGGGACATATACATATTATGACTTCTGGCCAGAAAACGTTGTTAAACCGAAAGATTATCTGACAGATGTATCTTCTGACCCTAAATCAAAAGATATAGCATCATTGGATGTACTTTTAAATACAGACCAAAGTGCAAGTGGAATGCCAGGAAAACCTAGTTATGCAGGTGAAGGAAGAGCTCCAGATATGGCATATAGAATCTCAACTACAATGGAAGAAGATGTACAAATTGAAAAAAGATTAGAATATATTTCTAAAACACGAAAGTATAATGCAAAAGATTTGAACTGTACAACATTTGTTATTGAGGGCTTAAGAGGTGGTAAAGGTGATAATATAACTGATAAGTTGGTTAATGATTTAGGAACTGAAAATGTAAAATCGGGTACATTAGGTGCTGTATATGGTTATGGTGAATATGAAAGGACTAAGACTCCTACAGCATTATCAAGGTCTTTAGAAACATTATCTAAAAAGACAGAAGCAGGTAAATTAAAGAATGAACCCAGTGTTACTGTTGAGAAGCAAACAAAAGAAGTTTCTCGTTCGTCGTATGTAGATATGTTAAATCTTACTAAATGATAATTTTATGCGTATTATACTTGCACTGTTAATCGTTATATTTTTTTCTCAATGCTCAATAATTAGAGAAAAAAACAACCAATGTTCAGAAGGGTTATTAAAAGTCGTTCAATTCAACAATTTAATAGAATTAGGTATAACAGAAGATACGATTGTATATAATGTTGTCGATTTAAGAACATTTTTTCAGATAGATGATTCAATTACAGCAAAAAACGAATGGAATCGTTTGATTAAGGATACTCGATTTTTGGAAAGTAACAAATCTACTCTGAGAGAAACTTATTTGAATAATACTTGTCAATGTTCAAAAACTAGAGATACAATCCTTATCCGTTTGGATAACTTCGATGATAATGGCAAATTATATTTAGTAGAAAGATTTAAATTATTAAATAGGAATCGAAGTTTAATTCTTATCGACAAAAAAAATGAACGTAAATAAAGTCAAATAACTCAAAATAGTAAATTTTAAAAAGTAAGAGTTATCTTAAAAATAGAAAAAGAAAAAAACAAGTGTCAATGAGATGCTTGGTTTTTTGTTTAAGAGATATTAAGTAGCGATACTAATTGGGTCGCGTATCAGATGCAGGTGGTTGGTTTACAAAGATGACAGGAATCCGATAATGTAAAAACCGGTTGGTATGGGAACAAGATGAAAACACTTATTTTGTTTCAGGGTACTCCTTTATACCAATTAAAACCTGGCACTGGTAATAGGTAATATTCTCAATTCACTTCGTGGTTGCTTTGCAGTATCGGATACCAGAATTTGAAATTATCATCTATTGAGAAACAATATTTATTTAGAAATTATTTGAAACGGGTGGACAATTATCCACCCGTTTGTTCTTAAATGGCTTAAAGCTTCTGAAATTCAAAAAAGATATTATTTATTCAATTTCCAAAGTCTTACTGTAAAGACACCTTCGTTATTTTCAGAGATACTCACTCGCCTGTATCTATCATTTTGTACCTCCGCAACCGACTTCTACTGTCACTACTGACCGGGTTCCGGTTTGGAGCACTTCACCGCTTTTCAGATCAACAATATCGAAGATATAGTAAAAGCTGTCTACCCCTCTGAATTCCTGCAGCGGTTGGTAGTACAGAGAAGTGGATATCCCATCATTTACCACGACACCTGCTGTACCGTACTGTACCGTATTTCCCGGGTCATTCGGATGGTTAAATGTATTTATCTGTCCAACCTGTTGTTCTGAAGATGAACAGCCGGAGGAGCAGGGATCCGTCTTATAATCCTGCCGTACTCCTTTCTGATTTACGACATACAACCGGACCTGCTGCGGAGAATATAGCTCCGTGTCGTACTGGAGGGCATCTTTCACGTCAATGATCATCGACCTGTTCGCAGGGGCGGTATCTGCCGCAAATGCTGCCACTGCCGGGCTAAGATTAGTATCTACCATCATAATCGCAATCGAATTTGCATAGGCAAAGTCTCCCGGGCTGTATTGTGCCACGTAAGGAGCGGAAATAGCAGGGATGTTCAATGCACTGTCGCTGGTTGGCGGCGGGATTTCATCACAGGTGCAATCGCAGTCGATCAGGTATGGAAGTGCAAAATCGGCGATGACCTGGTTGGAATTTAAGGCATTTAAAGCCGGCATGGATGGTGTAAATGTAAACGATACTCCGCTTGCCAGCTCAAGCTGGGTTTTAGACAATTGTATCCGCTCTCCCTGGATCCGTTGCAGTTTTTGCTCGTCCTCAAAGGATTTGATCGTTTTAAATCTCAATAGCGCTGCTTCTACTTCAAGATCTTTTAACCGCCTGCTGATTCCGACAGCGAAATCACGTGATGGTGCGCTTACTTCCACAGGATTCCCGTTTACCAGCAGGATGTAGGTTCCTCCTTTAGGAACTCCTGCCTGGTGAGATATACCCGGATGCCTTCTGATAAAATTGGAGAACAAACGTGGATCATTCACCCGCAGGTATTGTAACCGGTACTGGAATAAATAATACAGGCTGGTAAGGGTTTTATACTCACTGTCTGCGATAAGCCCATCCATGGAGCTGATGAAACCGTTGAAGTACAGGACTACATTGGAGTATAACCCTGGTGAATTGGATTGTGTCCTGCTTCTTTCTATCAGGTCAAAGATCTGGTTCAGTGCAACATTTGCATTAATCGCGTATTGTTTGGCACTCAGATAAGTCTGGATAAAGCCGCTTTTATCGTTGGGAGTTGTTCCCGTATAGCCAAAATCAAATTCATTGAAATCGAAAGGAAGCATCTCACCACAGAGTGAATTCAACCTTCTTGCCAGCTCCAGCAGGTTTGACTGGAAATAAGCTATAGCTTGTGACAAGGTTCTCCTAGGGGCGAAAATTGGTATTTGTGTGACCTGTGCTTCTGCCGTTCCTGTAATGAATAAAGCTTCCATATTCTGTACAGGTAAACTATCTTCTTCCTGGCGGGCGGCTACTTCGACTTCGGTCGCGGCAAGTAATTGCCACCCGATCTGTGTTTGTGTTACAGACCCCAGAACTGCTTCACCACTATTCGCTTGTCTTAGGAGGGAAGTAATATAGGAGGGGAGGGGTTTTAACCGGACACCATCGTTGTTGCGTACCGCAATTTTTTCAAATAAGGAGCAAGACAGGTCCATGAGCTTTGTCCTGGTTACCATGTATTGCGTTTTCAGGTCATCAAAATTGCAACGTTCCTTGAGATCGTCGAACGGCTCGCCGGAAAGGCGGAGAGTAATGAAATTAAACGGAAGGTTGAACCGTGACCTGAGTGTGCCCAATTCCTGTTCCACTGCCGTGTAATCCTGACGTATAGCACCTTCTATGCGCAGGAAATTATATGGATCGGTGTCATAGAACAAAGGGGTGGAAACAGGTCCCTGATCTTGGGTTTGTACCACATCCTGGTTTCCGTATGCGAGTGGCCTGAGCCCATGCCTGAACAAACATTCCCGTATAAAGGTGTAGCTCCAGTTTTCTTCCAGCGTTCCTATTGAACTTTCTTCATCGATTTTGTAGTAATAGGGGATGGCACGATCTCCCAGCGGATCACGTTTTTCATTGCTGGGAGTGATCAGAAGGGGTTGCCCCAGTAAACCTGGAGGAGTGGGTGTGGTAGAAGGATTGTTAATGATGTTCAGATTGAACTTCTGTGTCATCAGTACCATCCGTTTGTGAAGCATGATCAAACGTTCCAGCGCATCTGTATTTTCGACTACGGCAGGGGATGGAGCGAAATAGTTCCTGTAAGTGGAGGGGGTGCATGTTCCTCCGCCGATTACCTCTCCGAGCAGCAGATGCTGTGGAAAGCAATTCATATCAGGGCAGCATTCACTCATTAATTCAAACGCGGCATCGTAAAATTCGTTGTATGCCAGTATCAGGTCTTTTATGAAGTCATAGAAGTACTGAACTCCCAGGTATCTGGGACCGGAAGACTGCTGGTTCAGGAAATTGGTCCAGGCTACATTCGGCAGACCGGTAAACGGATTACTGCCATTGTAAACCGGTGCCAGGATACTTGCAAAGTCTGTATATGTTTGCCGGAGAGCGTTGAACAGGGACTGGTATAATGTATTGTTCGAAGGAGAAAAGTTGCTGATGAAACCATTGCCCAATACCTGGTTGACATAATTCTTTGAAAACTCATTGTAGTTGGTCGCCTGTACCGCACCCGGCTCAAACCTTGGATTGCGAATAATGAATTTAGGAAGATCATACCGGGCATTCAGCGCTCCGTTAGGAGTACACGTTCTGGGAATGATTTTTTGATCCAGGTCTGATTTGCTGACCAGGAGCCCCCTTGTTGTAAATGTCCGGTTCATTCCCCTGTCCTCACAGCTTCTGCCCAGGCATGATTTCAGATCGGAGTCCACTGTTTCCACGAACAAAAGGACTACTTTATTGTTCAGGAAACCGGACGGATCATTGAGAAAATTCACTGTTGCTCCGTCTTCTATGTCTGTATCAATGGAAATAAGTTCATACAATGTGACATCCTGCAGTTTCGTATCCGGATCGACGAATGGCGGATATGGAAAACCGGATGGCAGCTGGTACGGCCGGTAGCGGTTAATAACACAATCTCCCAGCGACATCAGGTATCCTTCAGAGGATATTCCCAGACCTTGTGAGATGTTCAGCAAAGGTGGAGTTACAGATGTATCCAATTTTAATTCCAATCCGCAGACCGCTCCTGAGCCAATTAATTTGACCCGGGTAAGTCGGTTCTGTTCATCCAGATAAGTCACCATTTGGTTAAGCTGTGAACTGGTCAATACCTGATTTCCCTCAAATACAGGATAACTATTTGTTAACTGGCTCATACGTGTTATTTTTAATTTGTTCCTAAACTTGTTCTATTTAATATAATCGTGTTGTTTCCAACAATGTCTTCCGCTTCACAGTCGTGAAGGGTTCCTTTTGGATATACGCTGCGCAGGCTCTCGATCACTTCTATCAGTTGTGAAAGTGCTTTGCTTCTTTTCAGCTCGTCTTTTACCGCTTTCTTGTTTTCGATCAGCCATGTTTTATACGCCTTTTCGAAAACATCCATTTGCTCCTCATCGATCCAGCAGATATTCGGCACGATATGAGCCGGACATTCCAGCCGGAAGGTCCGGTCCAGGAAAGACCTGAAATTCTGATTGCTGCATCGGCCCTGCCAGGAGGGAAGCACAATCGTCAGGATGAATGAATAAGGATCTTCCATGACGCACGAAGTACAATCTGCATCCAGGTTAACAGCCATTAATTTGTCCTGGATCGTTACATTCCGCTGGCTGACCGAAATGGTGATTTCCGTCTGATCTCCTGTCACAGAAGAAACAGTAAATTCTCCGTCATTCAGGGAGTTTTCGGAACCTTTTATTGCAATAGGGGTTTCCTCTACGAAGTGATCAATGTCGCTGTGTATGATCAGCTCTGTCGGACTGCTTACCGCTACGACCGGTGCTTCGGCAAAAAATACAGCAAAGCCGTATGCGGCTGATGGAGGTATGGGAAGAGCCTGGTACAGCCTCAATACCGTTTCAGTTCCGTTAAAGCTTACGTTGATCATGTCGTATTCTCCATCCAGTAAATTGTCTTGCGAGCCGCTGATCCAGATTTTCTGGATCGGGGTAAAATCAGCTGTATAATTCCCGGTTATCAGTAAACGGTTGTTAGCTGTATCGATGCTTGCGATTGGCAGTGCTTTCCGGAAGGTAAGCGTGCCATTTACTGACAGGTATGTTGTAAGGTCCTGAACATCAGGTCCGAATGGCAGGAACTTTTCTTCGTTTGCTTTAGGTCTGAGGAGGATGTGCTCCACCAGGTGCATGCCTTCATGCGAGAAAAATTTTAATTTCAGAAATTCCATCATCTGGGTTACTGCGAATTCATCTGCCCCTCCTTTTACATAAATGACGGGCGGAGCATTTTCGATCCGGGTGACTTCCAGCTGTTTGGAATAGCTCAATTCTCCCAGTACCTGTTCACTGTCAGGAATGATTTCATTTACCCAGATGGAAGTGATATCACTGGTCGGATTGTATAAAATATCCCTGACGGAATAATTGCCGTCATTCTCTGTCGAGCCCGTTATGCTGAATGTATCTCCTGTGAATAATTTCATGCTGAGGTCGTAGCCTCCGACAAAAAAGCATTTTTCTTTCTTGAGGACGGATGAAACAGCAAACCCTTTCTCTTCAAAGGCTAAATGACCATCGGTTACCAGGCTGGGAAGGGATTCACCAACGGTAACTGCAATAAGAGAGCCTTGAGACACTACGTTATTAACCGTATAGGTTCCGTCATTGAATTGAGAACCGGCGATCTTTACTGTAGCAGGGGGTGATATTCCATTGGGAACGGAAATTGCCGCTGCCAGATCCGAGTTAAAGTCTTGCCTGGCACTTGTACCAATGATCTCTCCGCAGCTATCTGTAATATGGAAATAATATTGCTGAGGACTGACAGGATTATAAGGTGAAAATATATAATTGTACCCGTACATGCCTCGTTCCGACAACTCATAAAGTGACTTTATGATGGATTGCTCCCCCAGCTTTACCAGGTCAGGTTCTTGTTGCTTGCTATATAAAACAACCCCTCTTGGCAGTGTATCTGTTAAAACAGGTGTATCTGCCAGGGTAATGACCGTTTCAAATTTGCCGGGAGAAGGTTCATTGAGGACGATGGTATCAACGGTATAGTTACCGTCGTTTGTATTCGAATCTGAAATTGTAATAAGATTCCCGGTGTCAACAAAATCAGTCAGGTCTCCGTTGATGGTGATTTCATAATCAGCAGGGTTTACGGATAAAATACCTGCAGAAGATTTACATGCTCCATATCCAATGAAAGGACCGTGAAGTATAGTAAAGTTATCATCTGATCCCATCGGGAAGTAGTTCAGATCATAATCGATCAGGTACCTTGGAGCGTCAGTTGTCATGTCTGCTGTAATTGCTCCGGTTTCGTAATAGTTCCGGAATGGTGATACCAGGTTGTTCCGGTTGGATTCAGGATTGTTATAGTATTCCTCCTCGAACATGACCACAGCCTCATTTACAAAAAGGTCATAGTCAACAGGAGTCGGATCGAGTAAAAAAAGCTGGCTCCAGGCTAAAAGCCTGCCATTGGAGCAAGATAACCCTATCCTGAATCCGTCTTCTGTTTCCACAACAGAATAGTTTGAGGGGTCAACCCCATTGACAATGAGTGTTTCAATTCCTTTTTTAGCAGCCGATTCATCCGTGTAGTCGATTACTGATACCAGTTCATATCCTGCAAAGAGGATGCGGTACGTGAACATGTCGGGATTGGCAACGGCAGGTATGATTTCGAACGAAAACAGGAACCAGAGTTCCATACCTTCCGATTCATTGATCCCTGACAGCAGTGCAACTCTTTTTTCCAACCCTGAGACGTTATTTTCATGCCATATTTCACAAGGGCTTTCGTAATTGAATGCTTTAAACCTGCCACTGCTGATCTCCGGGTAACGGTTCAACAGCTCAAGCTTGTCTTCCAGTAATTCATGTCCGGATTTTTTTCCTGATAATTTGTAAACCAGCAATGCATAATCGGTGAACTGCTCTCCGAACCGTGCCATCAAATGGTTGAGGAAGCGGTTTCTCCGTTCTTCAAAACCTCGTGTCCCTTCTGCCAGTTGCTGCAGATTGACAGCATAATCAGGCTGGTCAGTCAGTAAATCTTCAATGCCGGGAACGATCGTTTCAAGGCTTTGGGTAAAATACGTTTTATTGATGACAAATTCACCGTTTTCATCAAGCTCACCGTTCATGGAAAATAATTCTCCGGCATGGGAAAGCTGGGATAAATAATCCGCCAGCAGCTGATCGAAGAATAATAAGAACCCTTTCAGTTGTTTCGCCTGTGCTTTCCGAAGCTCGGAAACTCCTTGCGGTAATCCTTCCGAACCAATGCCATAGACCAGGGGAAACTCTTCCTGTATGCTTTCGTACCCGGACAAATCCCTGAATTCTCCTTGAGGAACCGGCAGGTCCAACGGGATATCGTGTAATTTCTGAGGGCGGTCATTGTTCATTAATTCATCCAGGATAAGAGCAGTTTCATAACTGTTGGCAGAGTAGGGGATGTCTTCTTTCAGGAAAGTGAGGCTGGATCGGTTTGTACTCAGTCTCGGAACATAATTCTTATCAAATGCCAGCTGAAGGCACCATTTGGCACTCCTGGAAAGAATACCGTCCGTGTTATCCAACGGGATATTGGCAACCTGCAGGTTTCTGACCGCTTCCACTCCCGGAAGTCCCATGATGATCTGGATCAGGTCAGAGACATGAATGGATTCCCTGACTCCGGACCGGTTCAATTCCCTGGGATCAATGAAACCATGTTCAAGCGCAGGGCCTTCAAAAATTTCTTCTGTACGGTATCCTTTTTCGTACATTTCTTCCAGGGTGTAGAAATAGACGGTAGGAGCCAAAAACTGGGATACAGCATAGTAAATATGGGCTTCTACTTCTTCAACATCTGCATCAGTAGCGATCACAATATCACCGCACAGCGCGATCTCTTCAATTTTCAAGGCGCTGATCCGGATAAAATCTTCACATAGATTCCTGTTAGCCATCAATGTGCTTCTGACCGCTTTTACAATATCAAGTACCTTGAATACTTTTCGCTGGTACAGGCTGGTAAAGGAATCAGGATTCCCCGTACCATATAGTAAGTTTTTCAGTTGATCTACGATGCAGACAGTGTTAACTCCTAGTGAATTATGTGTGATGGTCAGTGAAATCGTTTGATCATCGTTCAACGCATAGTGTGTCACATAATATCCGGAAGGCAACCCTTCAAAATTCAGCACCAGATTCTTAATGCCTGATTTGATGTCGTCGGTATCATTCCAGTCCATGGCCTGGTCGTCCCACCGGGGAAATTCTGCATAGACGGAGACGTTGATACCACTTAACGCAGGATCAAGTCCATTCCCACAGTCATAGATCCGGATCGTTCTTTCAAGGGTATTTTTATTTAAATCTCCTAAATGCTGACAGGTATCCAATTCCAGTAATACATCGTACAGTGGGCGTATGTTTACCCGATCAGGATGGAGTGGATCCTCCGGTTGATACCCCAGTTCGTCATCGTCCGGATTTATGTAAACGGGAATTTCATTTGTTGATTTTTGCAGCCACGCGTTTTTCACTCCCGCAAACGGACACAGTTCATCTTCCGGGTCATGAACCTCAATGTCGATCAATAGTTTCCTGTAGTCTGTTAATGTAACAGGCGCCATTGGTAAAATTTCCCGTGCAGTATAAAAGTTCTTCAGGTTCTTACGTGGAGCATCCGGGTTTTGTGCGAGTATGTCAGGAATGGAATAGGTCGTGCGGTAACCCAGGTCTGTAATTGCGTAGCTCAAGGCTTCCAGCATAGTAATGCCCGGATCACTTAAATTGTAATCTGTCCATAGTTTTCCTGACAAACGCTCTATGTGCCGGATTCCTTCTTCCCGAAGGAACTCATAACGCATACTTTCCATTTCTGGCTGGTCTGTCGATAATGTTATGCTCTCTGCCATGATTGTACGTTTATATTACTGTGTTTACAGACGATTTAATGATGCTCTGTTTTTTTCTCCTCAACAGGTGTGTCTTTCAGCTGACTGTTTGCCTGCCGGTGGATGCTCTCTATTAATTCGAAAACCTGGTTGTAGGGTAAATTGCTTAGTGATTTAATCACAGTATTTACCTCCTGGACAGATAATTTTAATGTTATATATTCCATACCGCGATCATTTCATTTCTGTAATTCCTTCTATCCTCAGCTGCTGGTGAGTGCCATTCAGCCGGTAGTTGATGATTCCCTGATAGCGAAAACTGCCCAAGAGGATGTTTGCTGAGATCAGCTCGTAGGACTCATTTTCTGTAAGGACCGGTTTGTTCCTTTCATATATTTCCTGAACGGATGAGCTGACTTCTTTGGCCAGTTTTCCTTTTTGCGTGGATTTGTTTTGTTTGTCCTTCCTGGTGGATGCCAGGGAAAACAAGCTGAAAGCTCCTGCTGGTACTGCGGAAACGGATTCAGTCCACACACCTTCTTCTGTGCTTTTTAATAGTTTCATAACTTTTACTTTACTGGTTATTATGTTCGTTATTGCCATCAATACAGTAAACGGTTCTGCCGAAACCTGAAACAGTGCGGAATGTACCTGAAGTCAACCTGCAATAGTATAGCCTTCCTGTCAGTAATCCTTCTTCTCCTCCTCCAAATGATCTTTGTCCCCCGGTACATCCTGTAAATGTTCCTCCTGAGCCATAGCCTCCGAATGATTCCTCTCCAGAATGGCAGTTAATGAATTGCCCCCACGCGGATTCTCTTCCAAACGATAGATCTCCTGCCATGCATCCTGTAAATGTTCCACCAGACTCAGCTCCAAATGACCTCATACCTGAATGACAGTTAATGAATTCTCCCCAGGCTTCTCCGCCTCCTCCTCCAAAGCAAAAATCCTCACCCATATTGTCTGTAAATCTTCCTGAAGCAGCACCCAGAGTTGCAAATGATCCGACCCCTCCTTTATTGTTTTTATAACTTCCCCAAATGTCACATCTATATCCGAAAGACCCGTACCAGGCTTCGTTGTTTAAGTATATACCATCTATAATCAGGTAACTATCATGGGTTAGGTTGATTCCAAACGAATAATGGCCACCCCTGCAATTTTCAACGGTAGGAGCGATTCTTACATAATCATCGGTGGGTTTTACATCAATCGGTAAAGGATAGGCTTCCGTACTGTACGGTTCCATGTCAACATCCTCAAACATAAGTTGAGTTGCTTCCTTAAAAGTTGGTGAATAATGCATTTTTGTCTTGATCCCCTTTACGAAGCAAGATGCTTCTATTAATAATACAGGATTCACGTTGAGTCTTTGTTGTTCCATATTAATAATAATAAATGGATCATTTATCACTTCAATAATTCCTCCTCCGAAACTAGTAAAATCTACTTCTCCCGTATAGAAATGGTCATCCGTCAGATCCAGTTCTACATCCGGGTTCCCGGTAAGTGATACTAAATCCACGTAATCATTGGACAGTACGGCTGGTTGTGAAAGCAGGTACTGTCCGGGGGCTGCGATTACCTGAATCCGAACCGCATCAACGCTGTTTGCCTGGTACTGGAAATGCTCCGGGAAAGGGACCGACAACGTACAAATGGCAGAACCATCTGCCGGATTGTATGTTACACTCTCAATTACAGGGCAATCCACCTGGAAATCGATCTGGTAACGGGTTCTTTTGTCTACAAAAAACTGTAGTTTCTGGATAGTGAGGGGCAGGGATGAAAAATCTCCGACTCCGGATAATACCATTTGATTGGCAGAAATGGATTGAATTGTCCCCCCGTATGAATCTTCTTCGTTTCCAAATACTACATACCATCCAGGCTGTACTTCTTCTAATGCTAAGGTTTTTAAATTTAGTTTATATGATAACTCGTTCCCTATGGCGATTGCTTCCAATAAATCTGCTCCGTTCTCAAGAGGAGTTCCCAATGCTTTTACAAGAATGTAGCTGCCGCCTTTCAGGTAGGATTCTTTTCCTGTCAATGACTTCCATGCCGAACCATCATACCCTTCAAAATCTGTTCCTGTCCAGCGGATTGTCCCTTCACTCACTCCATCGGTATTACCGATCTTTATACCACCGTTTACATCGATTTTTTCTGAGGGGCTCAGTGTTCCTATTCCTACAGATCCGTTATCGGTAATGGTCAGTTTCCGTTCTTCCTCTATACCTGAATCACCATGAATCAGTAATCCCCCTCCCAAACGCTGAAGATTCAGCACAGAGGTTTTCATGTCCAGTACATCTCCGATAAATTCACCTGTTCTTGCCTGGATTCCCCGGAAGTCCATCGCCACATTTTCTGTGATGGGACCTATGTTCACGATACCTGTTGTTTCATCAAGTCCTATGACAGCCTGCGGGTCGGAATTGGACATGGAGACATGCAGTTTTGTATAAGGGGAGGGCTCATTGATTCCAACATTTCCCGAAGGAGTTATAAGCATCCGTTCTATGGGGTCCTCTATCTGGCTTTGGAAGGACAAGCCTCCATCTCTCGCTGTTTCCACATCATTGACATGCCCGATGGTCCAGCCGTTGTTTTCAACCGTCGCGGTATTCAGTAGTTTTATACCTGTAACAGATGAAGGAGAGCTGTTTTCAATATGGAGCTTTTGTTCCGGTGATAAGGTGCCGATTCCGACATTTCCCGATTCTTCCTGTATAAACAGGCGGCTAATGCTTCCGGCTACGGTTTCCTGCGCCATATTCAACCCCCGGTTATTGTTTCCTTCCGGATTTAAGTTGACAGACCATTTATGCGTTTCATTCAGATCGTGAAGACTGATCAGGTTTTCAGTTTCACCTTCTGCCATTACTCCTAACCTGTATGCAGGGCTCGGGATTCCAACTCCAAATCGTTTTATTTCTTCGTCGGGTTCAAAAATAAAGACACCATCTTCTCGCCGATGTACATAGGAATTGATCAAGTCGGCAAACTCTTCCTGTGTTGGTATGCTTCCCGTTTCAAAAAAGCTGTATAAAATCGCTCTGGATACTATTATTTCCTCCATGTCATTTCTTTTTAAATTGTTGACCTCTTCATTATTCTATTTCAAAATCGTTTTCAATTTCCATTGAACCGATTCCATCATTTTGCGGTAGTGTTCCGTTCCCGACGATAAAATTCTCTCCTACTCTTGTTCCTCCTACTCCTGTAGCAGGGCTGCTTACAGCTGTTGGGCCGCACGCGCATCCTGGTAAACCTGGTGCCGGTCGTTCCACAATGTTATCCTCACATTCACAATCCTCTGTCTCCAGTACGTGGATTTCGTGTTCACTGGCTGAGGTAAGTATGGAAGCAGCTGTTGTCGCTGTTGCCACATCAATATTGGTGAGCACTTCCTGTGTTGTTATCTGGTTCATTTCAAAACAGGTCACATAATCCACATACGCGCGTCTTTCTATGAAATTCAGTATCACGGATGCCTCGATCTTTCCTCCGAAGGAGATATCCGTGCTGGTAGTATATGCCCACGGAGCAAGGAAAGATTTTATATCGTCATTCAGTACTTGCCTGTGGTAACCCGGATCGACTCCCGGATGAAAGCGTACATTGAATTTGACAAGGATTTCTTCGTAAACGGGATTCTTTACATAGAGATCGACACAAGGAGGATTGATGGTCTGGATAAAATCGTTGATTTCAGACAGAGTAGCTAGGCTGGTCAACGGTTTGAGTAAATTAACCGCGTTTTGATTTCTTACATTTGAAATAACTGCCAATGATACGCAGCCCGGAACAATCTCATTGATATCCGAAGATGAAATGAACCGGGTGTGATTCATGCATTTCACCTTATATATGCGTGGAAATTTCTCCAGAATCAGCCGTTCATAATCCCAGATCATGACAGCCCTGTTCTTATGCCTTAACCGCTCGCTGATCCTGATATAAAAAGCCATGTCACTTTCCTTGGGGCTTCCTCCGAAAGAAGCATAGGGCTGGATGACCTCTTCAATTCCACCAATACTGTTCACCAGCTCCTTGATACTTCCTGCAGGTAATACGGATTCGTAATGCGTATCGGAATTATCCGTGTCGACGAATTCCGCTGTTACTGACTGGGCAGTGATCGCTATCATGTCACACACAGCACGGGAATTATTCTCCACAGCGATTTTTATCCAGGAATAATCACCTGGAAACAGGGTATTGTCGTGTGTAATAGTACGTGGCAGGTCCAGCACAACGATTCCGGATGTCAGTAAACCGTTGGTCCCGTCTGAGATAATCCGGTTATCTGTCAGTGGAATCCATTCATTATTGGACAGGTAGCTCCATTTGATTCTTTGAGCCGGTAAGTTCGGATCCGCGCTTCCTTCTGCAACCTTAAAGAGGATGGATAATACCTGTGGAGCTTCCAGCTGTTCAATCCCGATATAAAGCGTTCCTTCGTCGTTATACAGGGGGAGCAACCAGGTGTTTGTTGTAGCCTGGAATAAGAACGGATGTATTTCACGTACTCCGAACGGTTCAACGTGATAGTATTCCAGTCGTTTGCTGTTATAGTTTGTTTCTGTTTTGTTCACCTGGGTATTTGCCAGTGAAAGCTGGGCTGTGGCGGTATAATCAACAGAAAGTTCGGAAATCTCAGGTGTGTACGGCTCATTTGGAAGCGGGAAACCGCTTGTACCTTGCCGTGCGGCATTGATCGCTTGTGTTGCGTATGAATTCTGGTAATCCCGATGCCCGAAATCTACATTTTCAAGTTGTAACCGCAGGAATCCTGATTGTGATTCAACAGTGTAGCTTTCCAGCTCTTCCAGGTTCGGATTTCCACCTGTAGCGCTCAATGCGGAATTGTTTTGAATGGATATCTGCCTGAAGGAACGTAATTTGGT
This sequence comes from Crocinitomicaceae bacterium, assembly GCA_037189645.1. Taxonomy (GTDB): domain Bacteria; phylum Bacteroidota; class Bacteroidia; order Flavobacteriales_D; family Crocinitomicaceae; genus Taishania. Next base: position 39,141 of record JBBCIY010000012.1, on the reverse strand, counting down.
CCCGAAAAGAGTTGCTATCAGGAACGGAACTCCTCTCAGAATGGCTCCTCCAGCTACAGGAGTATATGTGACCGTACTGGTGATCGGTTCCTGGTCGAACAGTCGTGCTGAGGTGGATTGCCATGGCATCAGCTCTTTCCAGGAACGTCCTTCCAGTACATCTATCTGTACTTTAAAGTTGTTATTGCTTCTCCATTTCCCTGCATCTGTAATGGCAGGAATGTAATTCCGGTAGTATCCGTAAAAACCGTTACTGGTTTCGGGAAGTCCTTTCCAGCTGATGTTCAGGTCTACCGAAGTGAGCTGCTTTCTGAACATTTCCCGGCTGCCGATATAAAAAGAGGAGGAAAGCGGTGCCCTGGATCCGAATGGCTGGAACGGACTGGATGGATCCAGCAGTCCATTGTCATTCTGGATGATCAGGTTCTTTACTCCCTGAACGTCTACATCGATCTTAACCGAAAGCACTTCCAGTCCTTTCAATACTTGATAGATATACGGATTTCCGGTGTAGGTTGTGTTCAGTTCTATTTTTGCTACCGGCCAGGGCGTGTCAAACAATTCTCCGAGCACCTCCTGGTTATACATTGTAACAGCAGGCTGATCTTCCGTAATGGTGCGCTGAATGATGATTGTATTGGATCCGGGCGGGCCGAGGTATGTTGCGTCGGAAGGGAGCTTGGAGGTATTTTCAGAAGGCGTGATCCATTCTTCCTCTCCGCTGAGCTGTAAAAGGAATGCATTGGCTAATAACTGGTTGGATAAGCCGTTTACATGATTCACCGTGAGTGTGATTTTTATGATGCGGTTTCCTTCGGACAAGAACAAAACAGGAGATGCAAGTGCGAAACCGATACGCGCCTGGGGACGGTCCGTAGAGGTACTGTTGAAAGGAGCGGAGGGAGTGCTTATATTCCCGAAGGTCCGCCATTTCGGTTCAGGTGATTCGATTTCTTTTCCTTCTCCGTTCTCTGAATCAGCTACCGGAGAGGCATACAATCTTCCATCGTATTGCTTGTTGTAAAACAACGATTTGAACTGTGTGGTTTGTGCACGTGTTACAACAATGTTGTTTTGGGTCCGGTATATTCTTTGAACGCCGCTGTCATCCGGTCCTCCATCCAGGGCGACCCCTTCGCTGACTAATATCCTGTTCGCGTTTTTAGCCAGTTCAAACAGAATAAAAACCTGGTCAGGAACTTCCCGTTTTTCCGATAACCGGAGCACATCCTTGTAATAAAAGTCCAGGTGTCTCTTTGTAATGGTATTGATGGATTCCTGCGCGTACCGGAATAATTCAAAGAAAGCGATGAACAATGCGTAATGCGGTTCTGTCCGCTGTCCCAGTTCATCGATCATCTGTCCGACAATCAACTCTGTCCAGCTTCCGTCTTTCTGGTTGTTTTGGTTGTAATATTGAATTTGTGAAGCAAATTTGTCTACGAATTCAATCAAATCTTTCATGTTCCGTTCATCGACTTCCACGTAATCCGGCAACAGCGCTTTAATCAGGCGTTGCTGCTGGCTTGTTCCGTCTCTGAACAACAGATTTTTATTTTCACAATAATTACTCATCACTATTCAATATCTGTACCTTCTGCTAAATAGAACGGATAAACGATGTTGTACCTGGTATTTGTTCCACGCACCAGGTAGTTGATCAACAAATCTATTTTCCCGCCCGTAATATCTTCTTCGTATTCTACTGTAATTAATTCAGCCCGCGGCTCATTTTTTACAATAGCTATCCGGATCTGCTCGGTAATAAACGTTCTGAAATTGGCATTGATCGAATCAAAGATATGCCGGTCCATGTTTGCTCCGAATCCAGGCTGCATTACCCGTTCTCCCAGACTCGTCTGTAACAGGATCTCAATGCTGTTCTTCACGTCTTCTTCCGCTTCCAGCATGACAACTTGCCGGGCTGTTTTCGAAAACGTAACCGGAAACCCCCATCCTCTTCCTAAAAAAGCTTTTGCTGTATCGATGAATTCTGCCATATTATCCTATTATTACTGTTGGTTCTCCGATTGCCGGTGCTGCTCCGCATGCACACACATCCCCGACCCGTAACGCCGGTTTTCCTCCTATCAGTACGGTAGTGCTTCCCATCGGGAAAACACTTGTCTGGAGGTGTCCCGCGCTAACGGGAATGGCGCAGACGTGATTATCTCCGGCGACAGAAGCAGGAAGCCCTCCGATCAAGACCGTAGAAACACCGGGCCCCGTGATGGTTCCTCCATGTGTTGTTGTATCCAGTACTTTTGCTGCTGCCGGCATATTCGATCAGTTTATCATTACTAATGTTCCTGCTACTTTGGTATTTCCGCCTGAGGACTCCAGTGTCGCTCCTGTGGTTCCCGCTGCTTTGAAGCTTCCTGAACAATCGTTTGTTACATTCACTCCTTTGATGTTTATATTTTTATTCGCTTCAAGATTTAAATCTTTGTTGCTGAATATGGTAATTCCGTCTTTGTCCATGCGGATGTAATTTCCATGCGCGTCCTCAATGCGGATAAAACCTCCGCTGCTTTCTTCCTTATCCGACAAGACTATCTTCTGCTCGTCAGGGGTTTGAAGCGTCATTGTATTTGTTGACTCATCAAATGCAAGGTTAAAATCATTTCTGGCGAAGAAGCCTTTGATTTCGGCGCTTGATGTATCTGATTCATCCGTTTTTTCGGGAGGGGGAAGCTGGCTGTAAAGATTTCCCAATACAACAGGCTGACGGGGATCGTCGTCTAAAAAACCCAGTATGACGTCGTCTCCGACTTCGGGTTTAAAATAGACTCCTTTTGTTTCTCCCGCCCCGATTCCTGTAACCCGGGCCCACACTCCTTCCTGGTCATTGTTGATCATCGGGATCACTACCTTTACCCAATAATTGCTGTCATTATCATCGTTATTATCTGCGGATATCACCCTTCCGATCACCAGACCGTTCACTGCGGGCAATAACCCGGATGCAGGCCGTTGGTTGATATTGTCATACAATTCGGAAAACCATTCCTGGTCGTATCCTGTCTGGAATTCCGTATACCACCCGGTGTCTGCCGTGAACTGGTTCATGACTCCTGATACGAATGCTGCTCCGTTGAATTTTCCTGAGATCTTGTTCAGTTCCATCAATACCCCCGGCTTTACCTTTGTCCAGCCATCGATCTTGGCAGTTCCCCTGATTTTATTCAACTGGCTTCTCATCAGTTTCGAGTAAGCCCATGATTTTAATTCGGAATTGGCTAATAGTCCTGAGTGCTGCAATGGATAATCCTCAACTCCTAATACCTCGGACAGGGAAGAGGAAGTCAGGTTTCCCTGGCTGGGTGATTGTGCGGATGCAACGTCTTCTTCTGCGATCTCGTTTTTTCCGGAGTCAAAGCTTCTTGCGGTTACTTTTTTGTATTGCCCGACGGCACTCAGCTCAAAATCAAATTCGTAGATATTTCCACCGAAATAAAGATCGGTCAATGGCGCTTTGCTGAAATCGGGCTCCGCAATTTTTATTTCCCCGTTTTCAACAAAAACCAAACGCCCGATGGCATCTGCCCTGGAAACAATAAAATCCCAGTCCGAACAGAAATACTGCACCATTTCCCGGTGTGCCTGGTTGTTGCCTGAGCTTCCTGCCGGCGGAACTTCTACTTTTGAGATTCCTTTACCGGAATATTCATTGCAGATCGCTTTCAGGATTTCAACATCCGTTTTATCTGTAAAGATCCTGTTCTTGCGTTCTGCGGTCATTTTAACAGCCTGATCTTTCAGCTCAATGCACAATTGTGTGCTGCCGTCGGAAAGCTGCTTTACCCGGTGTTTTGTGATGATACCTTTAAATAAAACATCTTCAAAATCCCCGTACCCGATTTTTATTGTCATTTCATTTCCGGGATTAAAGTCATCCCCCTGGCTTGCCTTAAACTCCTGTTCAGCAACATTCCCATCCAGCAAGATCAGTCTCGCTGTCGGGATCTTATTGATCGCGTTTGTCGTAACAATAGAGTTTACGCCATAGGTTTGTGTTATTTCTCTGGCAGCACCCTGTCCTGCTGCTCCGGCAGAAACAGTTATGCTTACAGAGTAGTATGCATTGACATTGGCGTTATTTGATTTGAACAATGACATTTTTATCGTTTACTTTATCGGTGGAAACAACAATTCCGTTCCGGGAACAAGTTTTCTGAAGTTTTTTAATTTATTTACCGCTGCGATCTTCATATAGAATGACGGATCTCCGTATTCCTGGAAGCACAGATCAGGAAGCGTATCACCTTCTTTCACCAGAATGGCTTTTGACAGATCGGGAGAAGCCAGTTTTTTCCCTCTGTTCGCTAATGCTGCATCGAACGATTCTGCAACGGTTATATTCATTTTGGCCCGTATTGGAATCCCATTCGGATCAAACATGGTATAAGTAACAGATGCTTTTTCCAGGACACCAGTCATTAGGAATGTTCCCCAAACGATCATCATGTACAATGGTCTGTGGACTTCTGAAGGATCCTTTGGATCATTGTTTGGTTTACTTGATATATCTACTGCTTTCATAGGACCGCTTGTAATTCGTGCGGCTAATGTCAAAAACAGTTCAACCTGGGCTACGACACTGTTAAATTCTGGAATTTTTCCCAGATCAATCCCTAATCCTGAGAGATTGCTCGGAGATGTATTCGTTCCATCAAAAAACAGTTCCAGATCCAATGACTTGGGAGCTATTCTCAAAAACTTCTTTTCTGCGTCGCCAATTACGGGAAGCGGGGTTTTTTCGTAATCAATTGTATGATTCAGCGTATAACTTTCCGGGTTGTACATCGGGTGAAAAGGAATGCCCTTCACCCCCGGAGATTTCAAATCCGAAAAAAAGATGATCGTCATTTTTGATAATTGTCCTCTCTGGAAAGCCATTTTATCGTTCTTTTTTAGTTTTGATAATCTCTTCAATCATATTGATTGTAACCTGGGCCCTGGCAGAACGGTCAACAGCTGCCTTGGGTGTGTTCTTTTCACTGCTTGTCGCTGCTTTTTCCACAACCCCTTTGATTACAAGTTCTCTGATTACAATTGGCATGTCTATCGTTTAATTCGTTGATTACAAACGGGTAAAATACTGATAGGAAAGTTCGATCGTTTCTGCTATGATACCGCTCTGTTCTGCATCAAATCCCTCTACGTTCCACTTCGTCGGCCAGGCGTTGACAAATTGCCAGGACGCCAGTGGAGTGTGGTTTTCATTGAGCAGATGGACTGTTACGTTTCTCGGCCGGAACCGGAAGTTTTCAACAGCATCCCTGAACCATCCGATCAACTCTGAGTCTACCAGAAGTCCACGTTTCAGAGTCAGGTTTCCGTACGATGCCCTGTCAGGAAACCGGTGAGTAAAACGGTTTTCTCCTCCCTCTTTGTAGTCAATACCGTTTGGAACAGTGGCATCAATTCCTGAAACGCTCTGAAAACCGGTTTCCGTACCGGAGCTCAGCCCTTCAAAAACCACGCTGAAATGAAAACCGACGGGAGGATATCTGTTAGCCATAATTACCCGACTGCTTCAACGGTTAAACCTTCGTGACACAATTCGATCTCTTCAACTGCTACCTCATTGGAAGTTGAGTTCAGAGAAGGGCCGTTGACTTTTGTAACCCATGCTTGTAATATGTTCCATACCATCAAGGGCTGATGATCTTCATTCAGGAGAGAGATGGTGATGTCCCTGCGTTCTACCTGATTCAGTTTGATCGTGGTAAGCCACTGATAAAATTCATTATCACCGCGAAAGATACCTCTTTTTAACGTGATGTTCGTAAACTGCGGAATACCGGGCATTTTGGTTACCTGGTAGTCTTTATAGCTACCTTCCCGGTAATCGATTGGCTGTACTTCGATTGTGAGGCCTGATACTTCTGTAAAACCTACGCGGGATCCTCCCCATTCAACCTGGAAATGAAAGACAGAAACTGGATACACTGTTGCCATAATATTAATTTTTAAATGGATTGATAATTACTTATTTTTTTATTTATGATTCCTGGAGCTTGTGAATAAAGCGGAGGATGATGAACTCTGCAGGGCGCACAGCCGCAACTCCAACCTCAATGATCATTTTTCCTTCCAGGATGTCAGTACTGGTCATGGTCGTTCCTAGCCCTACGTTGACAAAGAACGCTTCCTGCGGGGTGGCTCCGGTCAGACCTCCATCTCTCCATACCCCGGTGAGAAAGGATTCGATCATTCCTTTTATTCCTACCCATGTATTGGCATCGTTGGGTTCAAACACGACGAATGCGCTTGCTCTTCTGATCGATTCTTCCAGGTAGATGAACAGACGCCGTACATTGATGTAACGCCATTCATTACTGTTACCGTCCAGGGTCCTGGCTCCCCATACAACCGTTCCCCGGCCTGTGAAAGCGCGGATTACATTAATGGACTTGCCGCTTAATGAATCTACATTCAGTTCCCCCTGTTGTTGATTCGTCACCAGGACAGCAGGCCCGATAACATTTCGGACTCCTACATTTGCAGGCGCCTGCCATACTCCCCGGATACTGTCTACTCTCGCATAGATCCCGGCCATTGCTCCGGAAGGATTTAACGTAACACGGAATCCGTTGATGGCAGCCATTACTTCAGAATAAACAGATGGTTGATTTCCTTGTAAATAATCCAGATTCCCACCGATGAAAGTAGTCGTGGGATCGTTGTAACCTGCTGTAATGTCTGTAACAACATCATTTAAAGCTGCCAACAGATTTTGTAAAGCCAGTTTTAAAGCATTGGCGTTTGATGAAGTTGGATCATCTTCAAAATCTTCAGCTGCATTTTCAACTAACTCCAACACTCCTGGAGGAATTGGAGGAGTTTCATCATCATCAGCTATTTGAGCTATACCTACAATTTTTATACCTGCCGGTTTGAACGGAGCGGGCAATCCATCTCCGGCAGGAGGGTTATAAATTACTCTAGCACCATTAACATTAGCTCTAATTTCAGAAATAATTGTCTGTACACTTTCAGCATCATCTTCAGACAACGTCGTTGTCGCAATTGTCAGATAATTCAGCGCGTCAATTGTTCCCTGAACAGCATCACTTACTCTTTGATTAAAGTTTTTTACATTTGTAAACCATGTCGGAGGAGTAGTTGATCCATTTAGTGTATATGTATCTACCTGAATGGCTAAATTATTAATTCCAAAATTCAATGTAGTGCTCAGATCCGGGTAATACGCGGCTCCGTATTTGAGGTTATCAATTCCTATATTTAAACTACGAAAGTTATTGGCATCACTGATGGGGTTACTGGTTCCTTGCTTCACATCCATTATCGTAAACCGGTTTTTCATGGATTCACACTGAGCTAATGCATCTTCGTATACGCTTTTCATTTCAGCATTATCAGATATTGAAACTGCATCAGGGACAACAAGCAGCGTCGGTTCACTTACCTTTTCCAATGTTTTCAATCCATCTTTTAAATTTGCTGGATCAACTGTAGCAGAGGCAAGGGCATATACTCCTACCGGTACAATCCAGCACGGACCTCCTCCATTGGCGAAATACATCTGGAGATTGTAGTACATACGGAATGGTGATTCTGGTAATTCTTTTATAACCTTAACCGTTCTTAGGGTGGGAGTGACAGTTGTATTGTCAGCTATTTCGATCTTGAAATGCTGAGGATCCGGTCCTCCGAAAAAGCTTTCGTATTCCAGGAATGATGTGATCCGGACTGGAGTGAACAGGGGGATTCCCTCACCATTTCGTTCCGCCTTTTCAACATATCCCACAAATGCGGGGATCGCTGTCGAAACGCCTGCGACAGATGGAGGTAATGTATTGATTTCCTGTATGTAAACTCCCGGTGTTGCGATGTTTGTGATCATAGTTTCTATTTATTTAATGAATGAATCTTTATCAGGCTTCCTGCTGGATAAAATGAGAGAATTTCAGGATGATGAATTCGGCAGGACGTGAAGCGGCCAAACCGATCTCCACGATCATTCTCCCTTCCAGGATATCCTGTGTGGTCATTGTCGTACCTAACCCGACATTTACAAAAAATGCTTCTTCCGGCGTTGCTCCGACCAGGCCTCCGTCTCGCCACAAGGACGTCAGGAAGGAGGAGATCATTCCCTGCACCCGGTTCCAGGTTAACTGTGCGTTCGGTTCAAAAACCACAAACTGTGACGCGTTTTTTACAGACTGCTCTACAAACAGGAACAGGCGGCGTACATTGATATAGCGCCATTCATTACTGTTGCCATCCAAAGTACGCGCTCCCCAGGACATTACTCCCCTTCCTTCGAACACCCTTATCGCGTTGATGGATTTCCCGGAAGTTGAGTCCACATTCAGCAAGGCCTGATCAGAATCCGTCAGCAGAATGGAAGGCCTGCTGACCATTCTTAACCCTACATTAGCTGGCGCTTTCCACACACCACGGGTTGCATCCACACGGGCATAGACCCCCGCCATGGAAGAAGAAGGGTAGAGTTTCACCAAGTATTTATTTAATTCTGTAGTGATCCTATTGTATAAAGTAGTATCAGGTGGAACGGATCCAATTCCCTTTTTGATATCATCCAGATAAATACTGGGATCTACGTATACAGGAGGTGTTCTGTTATCTGTAATTAGCACACTACTATCCTCTTTATAAAAATGTCGTAATGTCGTGATCAATTCAGGATAATAAGCTGCTCCGTATTTCAGATTGTCTATTCCTACTTCGTCACTGCGGAACGTGTTTGCATCGTTATAGACACTAACCGCTTCCTGTACTACATCCAGCAGGGCAAAACGGTTTTCCATTTTCGCACAGTGAGTAAGCATGGCTTCATTTAGCATTTTTCTGGCTGCGTGTGTATCTATCGGATCAGATTCAGAAATAGTAGCTATTTCAGGAATGTTTACCAATGTGATCTCTTCGATTTTTTCAAGTTGATCCAGACCTGTTTTTAGTTGATTGGGAACAATTGGCGTCGAGTATGTTCCTGCAGAAACCACATAACATGTTCCTCCACCATTCGCATAGAACATCTGCACCTGGTAATAAAGAATGTAAGGAGCCAGTGTTGTTGAAATATTGATATCCGGTGTAGTGGCAGTGCCAGTCAATGAAACGGAAAAAGTTTGCTCAAAAGGCCCGCCGAAAATTGCCTCGTATTCAAGCATGGAGGTAATTCGTACCGGTGTCATGGATGGGACAGGGGTCTCATCTTCCAGTTCGTCCACTGTGTAACCTACAAAGCCTGGTATTGCCGTAGCAACCGCTGCTACTGATGGAGGTATTGTTGATACTTCCTCAATATATACTCCCGGTGTTCTATAATTTGCCATATTCTGTTTTTTTAGTTATTATTTAATTATACATACACATATACCTGGGTAATATCCGGCTGTTCCGGACTTAAATCAGTCACATTGTTCAGAGAAGGATTGGAAAGCGCGGCTATCAGCTCTTTCTCTTCTTCTCCGGGATTTTTGATGAACTGGAATGAATTGATCGGTTTTTCGGACAATGCAATTGCTGTATCTGAATCATACACCAATGTCTGGATCCCGTTTATTTCCGTATCGGCCCGCTGCGTGAATGTGTATTCATTTTTCTCATCAATAACGGCATAAGGCAGTGTCCCTACGGGTTCGTTCTTCATGATCATCAGGTAGCGCCAATACGGTGTTTTCGCAGAAAACCTGGCGTTATAATCAGGAGCTGTATATGTCCAGGCGGGTTCTTCCCCCGGATCAAACAATAGGGAAGATGCGGGAAGATCAATGTGAACCATACCGAATACACTCATTTTTTTAAGCTGCCCGTCCAGGTATATTCTTTCTTCTGCCTCGTTGGCGTCATCCACATACGATTTAAACTTGTAAACGCCAACCGGATAGCTGGTTAAATCCAGTGGGTAGAAGAATCTTCCGTCGGGAGTGTGATGAATTTCGTCCGGATCAGGGAAATGGGTATCAGGATCACTGATGGATATTTGTTCGTTTTGCTCATCGAACACTTCCAGTTTCCCGATACTTGCGGAAGCAGGTGAAACGACCTGTGGAAACTCGTAGGTAAATATGCCCGGTTCTGCCTTTTGGATCAGGTGTTGATTCAAATCTCCTGACACGGTCCCATTGTTGACAAATTCTACGATATTCCCGGATTTACAGACCTTTCCATCAATGGTGAGATCGGTAATATTAAAAAATTTACCAGGATTTTCCAGCAGCAGCATGAAACGTAATCTTATCGCGTCGAACGGGATGAACGGTGCATCGGGTGTATTTTTCGTATCAGCGGTATAAAAAATTCTGAAGCCTGTATCATCTATCCGGAACAGCATATAATTGTCTTTCAGCCAGCGAGCTGTTTCAGGAGTAGGGACAACGGAGAAATCATGAGAAATCCCATTGGTGTAATACCCATGTAACAACCGTACCCGAAACAATAATTTATATGCTCTTCTCATGTTTTCTGTTTTCAGTTGGTATCTCCTGTTGTTATTCCCACATCTGTTATTGCTACATTCTGGCTTGCTACGATACGTTCCTGGTAAGTCACCAGGCGTACCTTATAGAGTACCGAAGGAAGGTATTTCGCTCCCAGTATGGACCAGAAATTGTATTGCTGCTCAAACGAATAGGAATACATATCTACGATCAGTCTCTGAAGTGCCGGATTCATTCCCGGAGAATTATCGGGAGTGAATACATTCTTTCCCTGGAAGTAAGCAATGACGTGAGACAGCTGTTTTAATCCTTCTCCATATATTGAAGTCTGGTCTGTAGAATTGACAAAATTGGCACAGAACAGCACATACAGGTTCAATTTGATGTTCGGATTGTAGCGTTCATAAACTCCTTCGGTATTTCTGTGTTCAAAGACCTGGTCTTTCAGAATGCGTTCTTCTTCGATATTGATCAGCGACATCCCGATTTTGTTGGCAGGAATAGCCCAGTCTCCGTCTTTGCTGGCGACATTGCTGAGAACAATGAAACCCTCTTCGTTAACGGTATTCCCGCAAACCAGCGACAGGTATTCTTCCATCTCACATTTTAAAAATTTCAATGCCGTGTCAATCATTTTTTATGCTTTAAAAACCACTAATCTTGCTCTACGGATAAGGCAGAAAGGCCCTACCGGGATCACTTCACTAACGCGTTTCCTGAATTGGATCTCCAGCGCATAATCTGTTCCCCCTACCAGGTTCTCTATCTTCATTCCCGATACGGATTCGTATGCACTTGATATCGCATGCCGGGAAATGAGCATTGTTTCGCCCATTGTTTGTCCGTTCAGTGTTACTTTTGCCTCCATTTGCACTCCCTGCTCATTTGAACCCAATTCGAAATACCAGTAACCCATGTATAATCCTGAGGATGCAGGAGTAAATTCCATTTTCAACTTGGACATGAACGTTGCTGTTCTGTTTTGGCTGACTTTTTCTGAGCTTGCGTTTCCTGTCAGAGATACTTGTGATCCGCCTCCACCGCCTGCGGGCATAAAATCATCTGCAGACTTTCCGCTGTCCTGGATATTCCCATTCTCATCCAGTGATACAAAGTTTCCTGCAACGGCACCACTTACCCGGTTTGCTTTTAGCTGAAGGTCATTCTGTATTTTTTTTGACGACCAGGTTCGCGTCTCTGAAACAGTCTCATCACCAAAGTTGATATCCAGCAAAACCTGTTTCTCGTTCGAATCATCAGAAATGGAAACAGATTGAAGCGGACTGGCTAATCGTTTAAATGTTAATACCGTACCGATCAATTCTCCATATACACCAACCCCTTCTACATCATAATCGGATCCGGATGTAACAATACCGCTGTTATTAATTTTCTGCCAGAAGTCTCCATTGTAAATCGCCCAATCTCCAACTTCCCAGCTGGTAATACCACTCAAATCCGTTTCTCCCGCTACTGACACAACATAGTAATCGCCATTGGAAGGTGTGAGGGCTGTCAGATCGGGGATATTGTCATTAGCTTCCCATGTTCCTTTGTAAGTAAGTCCGCCTTCCGTTCCTCCTGCAACTTTTTCCCAATCTCCCGAAACGAATGTTCCGGTAGTTTGCATGGCAATACATGTATAAATGGAAAGATTAAAGAGTGTGGCATCTCCCCTCACATATACTCTTTGCGGATCATATACACGAAGCCCCAGCAGTTGAGCATCATCCAGTTTATTGACCATTGAGTCAATGAGCGCTGAAAACTGCGATTCTGTGGGTTTATCTCCCGTTTTGAAGAATGATTTTAGAATAGTGTCTGAAACAATTGCCATTTTAAATTCATTAGTAGCGTTTACATAACTTATTGATAGAGTTCAAAATCCTGTTGTAAATTTCTTCCCAAATGATGAATATATCAAGGACACAAAATCAGAATTTTAGACACAAAAGATGATTTATATTTGTTTAAGTTATTTATTTTTAGTGTGTTAATTTATTTTTTGAGGACATGAGCTACTGTTAAACGACCATTTTACTATTCTAAAAAACAAAAGCATGACACAATCGAACAAACTAAAACAGCTCAATTATATCATTGATTATCAGTATTTTTATTTGTTTGTGGTTTTCATTTGGAAAAGTAAATAGCTTTGTATTTGTGTCTGATTATTAAATTCCTTTTTTAGTTTTAATTAATTGTAGTACAGTATTTTGTATTATTTTTCTGAGACGAATTTGGTTGATGATTCCCATTTTCAATGTCTGAAAAGATTCTTCTGTGTCCTTGATTTTTTTTCATGTTTTTCCGAAAATTGAAAGCCACGATTTTAATGGCTTTTTCTTCTCATCAACTATGGAAAACGATTACGAAAGACAGCAAGATTACACCAGTGCTTTTCAATACAATCGCACAATGAAGCTACCCACTATCCAGGAGATAACATCACTTACCGATGCTGTTATTTCAGATATGGAATGGCTGATGCAGATTGTGAGAGGCAGGATTGAAGAATTGGAAACCGGCAAGAAGTTTTCTTTCACAGGGTATATGCCGCCGATGCTTTCAGAGGAATCTGCTTATGCGCAACTTATCCGTGAACTTGACTTGTCTCCTGCTGAACGCTTACTGCTGATAGGATCTGTCATTCCTCTTCTTGCACCGGAAAAGCTGACACGGTTGCTGCGTGATGAAAAGAACCATGTCAGATTGCTGTATCCTGAGTTTGGGGGATATATCGACCTGATGTATACGAATTTCATTCCCACTCTGCAAACCATTCTGTTCCTTCTGGCAGGCGATGATAAGATCAACTCCGTTTACTACAAAATGGCTGTCCATGCCAATGGTAAATTGTCTAAAGAAGGAATCATCCGTTTCATCGCTCAAAATACACTGGAACAAAACGAGCTGTATTTTGTTCCTACGCTCACACAGGAATACCTTCATTACTTCCAGTCGGGAAACAGACCCAGGCCTGATTACGGGAGGGCTTTTCCTGCGACCTGGGTAACCACAGGACTTGATTGGGAACACCTGGTGCTGGAAGACCGGACGTCGAAAAGTATCCGGGAAATTATGCGCTGGGTAGAGCACGGTGATGCGCTCATTGCATCCAACAGCATGTTCAATGTTTCTTATCCCTGCCTGTTTTACGGCCCTCCCGGAACGGGAAAGTCGTTAACGGCAAAGCTCATCGGGAAAAAATACGGGAAGGACGTATTCCGTGTCGATCTTTCTATGATTGTTTCCAAGTACATCGGTGAAACGGAGAAAAACCTGGCTTATCTGTTTGACAGGGCGCAGGGAAAAGACTGGATACTGTTCTTCGACGAAGCAGATTCCCTGTTCAGTAAACGGACTTCTGTGAATTCTTCCCAGGATAAATGGGCCAATCTGGAGGTGAGTTATTTGCTGCAACGGATGGAAGAACATAAGGGACTGACCATTCTGGCAACGAACCTGAAAAACAACATTGACAGTGCGATGACCCGCCGGTTCCAGTCCATTATTTATTTTCCGGCACCGAAAGAAAATGAACGGAAACAGTTATGGGCGAACCTGCTTCCCACTCCGTTTACTTATGAGAAATCCATTAGTATGGAAAAACTGTCAACGCTGGAGTTTTCGGGAGCCAACATTGCCAATATCCTTAAAGATGCATGCTTGTGTGCACTGGATCACGATACGAAAGAAATCCATCACGACTGGTTGCAGGAAAGTATCCGTAAAGAGTTTATTAAGGAAAACAGAACGCCCTGATGTACAGTTATAATGCATATCAGACGCGTAGGGAGGAGGATAATTCCCGGGAAGAGCTTGCTTTACTTCGGAGAAGGGAGCAGCATGTGATGGGAGATGTGTCAGAGACAGATCCGATGGAACGTGAGGCAGATGATGCTGCAAATTCAATTGCACATGGAGCTGGGATAAATGCGGATAACCTTTCTTCTACCGGAATGAGCCTGCAGGGAAAAGCAGAAGAGCAAGCCACTGAACAGGAAAATAACATTTCGGTTCCGCTGCAAAGTAGTAAAGGAGGTGGACAGCAATTGGATGATTCCATTAAAAGCGAAATGGAAGAAAAAATGAATACGGATTTAAGTGATGTTCGGGTTCATACTGATTCCAATGCCAACCAAATGAGCGAAGATATTAATGCTAAGGCATTTACACATGATCAGGATATTTATTTTAAGGAGGGGAATTTTGATACTCATTCCAGTGAAGGGAAGGAATTACTGGCGCATGAGTTGGTGCATACAAGGCAGCAGGGAAATGAAGCAAAAGTACGGTCAAAAAAGGAGTACAAACCTAAGCAGTTTGCTGATGATTATTTCCAGAGCGTTGAAGGATATTCTTTTGAAAAGCTTAAAGAATACTTCGGAAGCGATGGAAGTGGACCTCAAAATATGAAGTTACAGGATCAGCTGGCAGCGATTATTTATTTAAATAAAAATGCAAGTCCACAGGATATTTGGGTTCAAATAACGGAAGATCCTACGCAATTAAGAGGTTACAATACTTATGGAATGCTTGTGTCCGACAAAATTATTTTATCACATTTTGAAAGAGAACCTGCTGAGGTAAGCAATGTAACAATAGAGGATTATAATATCAGTCACCTTACTTCTGTAAATATTGAATATTCACTATCGAAAAATTTTCTTATACGAAAGAAAAAAAGGGAAGAAAAAAGAATACTGGCCGGACAGCAGGCTACACAATTCTTACAGGAGTCTGCTGGAAAATTACACAGCATAACTAATGAAATTCAACAATCAAAAAGTAAACTTGAAGAGAATGCTCAAACATTGCTTAATAAAATAAATAGGAGCTTATCGGAAGAAGCATTGAAAAAAAAGAGTCTGACATCTGTAAAAATTACTGACATCAAAGCTAACGCTGAGTCGATTAAAAAAGATATTCTGAAGTATTATCATGGAAGTTTAACAGTCATTAATAAAAATACCGAATCACAAAAAGAAAAACTGGAATCTTACTGGCTGCATACCCAAGATAAAATTGCTGAAATATATAATAATCAGCAAATTGGGATTGAAAAACTTTACAAAGAATTTAAAAGTAGTGTTGAAATGCTCCTACCTGGCTTCTCAAAAAAGATCCGTGATAAAGGAAGAGAACGCTATGAATCTCATTTAAAAGACGGATTATTTACTTCTATGATCCAAGAAAGTAAAGCTGAAGCTTCTGTTAAAGCTTCTCAAATTGCTGAAATGGAGCTATCGGTTTTAGGAGTACAAACAGTTGAAGAGGCTTATGGAAATTACGAAAATATATCGGAAGATTTTTTTACTAAACAACATCAGGAATCAAACCTTCTTGAGAATACAGGAAGTGTGAATGCCGAAATACGAAGAATTTACAGGGAAACACTTGATCTTTTAGATGACAAAGCAGCACTTGATAAAAAAGCAGCAAAGATTCTGATGCAGGATTATTACACACACATAGACGAAATTACACTCGGAATAATCCAGGCTTTAACTGATACACTTGATCTCTATTACCAACAGTTGAATGAATTCGGAGAAAAACAGGAAACAATCGTGAATGGTTTTTATATTGAAGCAATTAATAAGCTAACTGCAAGTTCTGATGAATTGTTCGAAAGTTCAAGAATAAGGCTGGAAGAATTCACTAGGGATCAAAGTGGTATAAGAACTCCTAAAGCAAAAAAAATAAGTGCATCAATAGAAACAACTGAAAAAGAATTGACTCCATTATTATTTCAGGCATCCGGTGTGCTTAACGCTCAAGATGAACAAAACAAGGCCGGGCTTGATGAACTTAATCAACTTATTTTTTCGGAATTTACTCTTTTAGCAGAGCAAAACACCTTGTTTCTGGGCACATTGATTAAAAATGGAGAGGAAAGCTATGGAAAAATAAAGGAATCAGGTGTTCAGGCACAGTTACAACTTCGGGAAGATCATTACAGATCAATTATTCACGACGTAGACCGTTCAAAAAAACAAATGAATACCGAAGTATCTACCTATTTCAAAATCAACCAGCAACAACTTTCAGAAATCGAAGTAAATCTTGCAATTCGTTTAAGGGAGTTTGAAGAAAAAGCACAGCAAATTATCAACGGCTTAGAGCAGAGAATGAACGAAGCCGAACGGCAAACTGTAAAAGATTATCATTCAGGCAAACTGAAACGAACCCAAAATGTACAGAATTTTGAAGAAGCCAGAGACAAATTAATAGGAACCGAGGACGCTTATCTTTTGTACAGGGAAAAGCGTGGAGTTCTATATATAGAACGAGAATATAACAAGTTAACGGATTTACTGAAAAAACATGGTTTTGAAGGAGGTATTGAGGAATATAAACAAACCCTGGATGATTTTGAAAAAGGATTTCGGTTGGCAACCACTGCATACGCTCTTGAACTGGTAGATATTTATGATAAACAACTGGACAAAGCTCTTAATGATTTCAATGATCCGGTTAAGTTGGATAACCTGTATAAACGAATGGAACCCTACCGAAAAATTGTAAAGGAGTTAGCTCCTCATGCAGATTACCTGACAGATATGCATTTGAATACACAGTCAAATACACCCAGTACTCTTGAAACCACTCCCAAAAGAGTCAGAACAGAAAAAGAAAACACACAAATTAAAAAATCAAAACAGAGGGTAGAAGAGCTGCAACTTGCCGGACGTGAGCAATTAACACTACTTTATGATGATTATCCTGTTTTTGATGATCTGGCATTCCCAGCTAAAGATCAATTAGATAAAAAAGCTTTAGGAGAGGTTCGGTCTTCACAAGAACTTCAAAGAATATTAGTTGGTTATATCCATAAAAGGAAGAATGATGTAAAAGAATCAAGAAAACAATTAATTAAGGACGAGGGAACCGAAGAAGTTTACATCTTAAATAAACTAATGCCTGTTGCGTTTCAGCACCTTGGTCTGAACCCGAAAACCTTCCCGGGATATATCATTCAAGATGCCATGAAGGCAAAACAAAGGCGCGAGTTAATCTGGAACATCATACTGGCTATTGTGACCATTGCATTAGCGATCCTGGCAGGTCCGTTGGGTGCTGCGGCGGGTCTGAGTGCTGCGGGAACTTCTTTTGCCGCCTTCGGTGCCTTCGCGCTAGGAGCCTACTCGGCTTATGAAACCATCAATGATTACGAACGCAAATCCGCATACGCAGCTTTGGGGCTTTCCTCCGAACCGAGTTTTATTTGGGTGGTACTGGCTATAGTGGGACTTGGTTTGGATATAGGACCTTTATTCAAATCGTTGAAAACGCTCACATCCTTTAAAAAAGCTGTTATATCCCTGGATGAAATCGGAGATTTGGCTGCATTTAAAAAGACGGTAATTCAACTTGAAACAACCGGTCAACTGGATGCCCAAATAAGCCGTACAGTTATTCATGCAGCTGATGCCCGAATAGGGTATTACAATGCTGTTAAAGACTTCAGAAAATTTGCCCTGAATCCAACCATTAACAGTGGTATTAACCCCAAAATGCTGGGCCCACTCACCCGCATGGCCTATTTTAAAATCCGGGAAGGAGTGTTCAACTTCGAGCAATTCCTGATTATTGTACAACGCTCCTGGAATAAAATCATTACTGACCCTGAAGAGCTTAAACTGGTAAAACAAGCCTGGAAAGAAGGAAAAGAAGGAGTGGAAAGCGGAGTGACAAAATATGCGGATGAGGTAATGGAGGGAACATCAAACTTAACAGCTAAGGTTCAAGCTAAAATTAGTTTATATCCAAAAGCTGTCGATCCTAGAACTGGAAAAAATATATCTTTGCCTTATGTTGAAAAAGTTGTTCATAAAAATATGAGGGTAACTTGGACTACAAATGACAGAGCAAAGTTTATTAAAGAATGGTACGATCGAGGATATCAAACTCCAATTGGTGGATGGGACAAATATGATATTCATCATATAAAACCAAGAGAATTTGGTGGCACAAATGATTTTTGGAATTTAGTTCCTGTGGAAAGGACAATTACACATAAAGAGTTTAATAATTTTTGGAGACAATTCGGAGAGTTATGATAAAAGATATTATAGAATCCTTAAAGGAGAAATGGAATACCCCAAAGCATGCTATTCATGGGGGAGAAAAAACGATTTTAAAGCTATTATGTACATTTTCTTCCATAGGAGCAACAAAGGATGTAATAAAAAATATACCATTTGATGTATCAAGAGAATTAGCAGAGTTTTGGTCTATTTCAGAAACAGCAACTTTATTCAAAGATTCGGAATATAGTCAATGGGGGTTAGAGATCCTTTCACCTGAGGAAGCCATATTGCTTACAAATGAGCAGAAAAGTGAACGACCCGATGATATTCAAAAGAATGATCTTATTATTGGCCGATTTTTAGGTGACTCTGATTTACTAGTTATTTCTTGTGATAAACTTAACGATTTTGAATCATTATACATTGGACTTCCCATTGAAACAAGAAAAAATTGGCCAAAAGTAGCAACAAATTTTCACCAATTTTTAATTAAGTATTCTAGCTCGGAGGGGGAAAAATATTGGGAATAGTAGCAGTGAATATAGATACTCCGATACTTTGGACAGAGCTATACAATCCAAAAACATGGGCTTGAAGTCGAATGGTTAGTTTCTGACCAAAAAGCGGTAACGCAATTAACACAATTTTTTAATGAAGAGGGAATACCCATTACAATAAAGTTTTATTCTGAATAAATATGAAAAAAATAGACACTGAGCTCTTGTTAGACGAGATAAAAAAAAGGATTCTGAGATAAAAGCTATAGCTTTAAAACATTCAATTGATTCTAATGAATTGTCCAATGATTCCATTGGAACTTCATTGAAGTCCTATATACTGCTTACATTTTTATTGCCCAACATTAACTTCGAAGAAAATTTAAGTATAGAAGACATTTTCTATAATCGCTATTATTGGTTTATAAGATTTTGTCGCTTAAAAGAAGAAAGAGATGGATATGACCCTGGATTAAATCAGCAGGAAATACGCTTAATAGAAGAAGTAGAGCAAAAAGACATAAATATTGATTGGAATGTAATACAAGAAATATCTGACTGTATTGATTCAGAATTAAAGTAATTATAATCTTTTCCAATTACGAGCAATTTCTGATTATTGTACAGCGCTCCTGGAATAAAATCATTGCTGACCCTGAAGAGCTTAAACTGGTAAAACAAGCCTGGAAAGAAGGAAAAGAATTATTGAAAGCAATCGGTAAGCAGCTGCTAAAATGGCTTGGGCGTTTAGTAGCTCTTTGGAGCTTGGGTACAGCAGCAAAATATTTCTATCACTCTACCCGTCAGGATATATCAACAGCAGAAAGGGAAGGTATGATGTTCGACGGGATCGTACTACTCGGTACTTCCGTATTTGCCGAGTGGAAGCTAATTAAATCAATTTACCGAAGCAGCACCTCATACAAGGCATTTAAAGCGCTCTCTAAGCTTACCGCTGACGCTAAGGTTACTAACAAGCTGTTAACGATTGCCAAAGGCGACATGAAACTTGCCACCGACATTGCAACACGTATGAGGCCGGATGAGTTACGCATTATGATCAATTTTGTGGATAACGCTGCTGACTTGCAAAGAGCGTTGACGCTTACCGGGAACAATGGTAAAGCTTTGCTGAAATTAATGGAAAGTACCGGCGATTTCAGGAAGGTAATAACGCTGCTGGATAAATCAGGTGGAGACACTGTATTGTTAAACAATCTCCTGTTGAGAGCCAATTCGGCTGACGAACTTATTGTATTACTCGGACGCGTAAAGGATCCCGCAAAACTGGAACAGCTCATGGGAGTAACTACAGATCTGAATAAGCTTAGCGAGAATGCCTTGAAAGGCTTGCAGACAATGAGTAAGGAAGAATTAATGGCTCTGCAAGGTAAAAAAATGCAGAGATTGAAGCGGCAGCAATAAAAAAAGGATTAAATTTGGAAACAGAGGCAGTTGCGGTAAGTACGGTGGATGCCGCTAAGGGGGTAGGAACTGCATTAAGAGGTGTAGATGATGTGATGACCAATCCTCAATTACTTGAGGGACAATCTCTTGATCAAGTTAAAAATCTATTAGGAAATTCGAGCGGATGGGTTAATGATGTGATGAGAAGAAGCACTACCAATCCAAATGGTGGGTGGGTATTGCGAGAAATGAACAAAACAGGAACTGACTTTACTGGTCGTATGATACAATATCATCCTGGGACTTCAAGGCACTTTGGAGGCGCACCATATTGGAAGGTTTCTTCTGGTTCAGGAACGGTGAGAATTCCTGTTAATCCTTAAATCTGAAAAATTATGAGAGTAGAATTTCAATATAAATCATTAGTTGAAAGCTTGAGACTTCTTGCAAGTACTTATGAAGAACAACAAAGTTATTTACCTGATTTTGTAATCGTACAAGACGAAGTTATTGCTGCATTTGAGGATGCTTTTTTATTATTACCACAAATAATTGAAGCAGAATTAGTAGATAAGAAATCCATAGCATCAATAGTTCGTTGTTTTAACCTGATGAGTATGGCGGTACGAAATAATGAAACATCGGATTTAGAGTCTTTTAAAAGCCACGAAATTTGGCAAAGGGTCAGGAGTTTGGCTGACCAAGCTCTGACTGATATGAAAGAGTCTAAAGGGAAACCTGATTTAAGCCATATTGATTGGATTGATTAAAGTATTAGTTCCAAATAATAGTGCTTTTTGTAAAAAGGAGAAGTAGAATGAAGTTGTTTATTAAAATATTGCTGTTTGTTTTCGTTTCACTTGTTACTAATGTAGAAGTAGTGAATGCATCTATTATATTTCCCAATGTTCACAAGATAACAATATCTTTTTCATCTCAAAATACGATAGCAAAAACAAGTTTTAAGGTTACTGAAAATGATTTGGCTAATTCTTGTAAAAATGAATGGGATTTAGTAGATTATAGAGATTGGGGTAAAGGAATTGAGGCAGTTGCCGCTAAGGGGGTACTCAATGTCGAACAACGGACTTTACAGCATATGTTTGGTCGCCATGCTAAGGATTTTGGAGTAACAGGAAATTGGAGCAAAGCGATGGCTGGTGAATTTGAAGGGGTGTTAAGAACTCATATGAAAGGATTAACTCCGATTCAAGGAACCTACAGAGGGACACAACAAGTATTACACTACTATAATCCAAGCACAGGTTTAAATGTTATGACCGACATAAGCGGCAATTTAGTTGGTGGTTGGAAATTAAGTGCGGATCAAATTAAATACCTATTGTCTACAGGAGCAGTCAAATAAATTAAATGTTATGCCAGAATATTTTGATATATCGTTAATAGCCCCCAAAACAAAATCTTCAAAATCAGAAATAGAGTTTTGTTTGAATAAGCTTGGCTTATCTGAAGGAGAAAACACATCTGAAATATTTTCAGGAAAACAAGTTTTATTGTCAATTATTGATGCCGATGAATCTGATTTTGAAGAATTATCTATTGGTATTCCTGAACTGGTTTTTTACAAAGACACTTTTGAAGAAGATTTAAAGAAACTCACAATTTTTATTAATCGTTTTTTTGAATGTAACGGCAACTTCAATTATGCTTTCTGTAGCTATGAATTAAACGGCTATTTTATTGGAAGTATTAAGAAGTATGAAGAGTTCAGCAACGCTGACTTTCTAAAACGTTTTCCTATAATTTTTGAAAGAAAATCACCACTTGAATTACCGTTCTTAAAAACGAATATGAATGCTCAAGAAATTCTTAAACAATGAAGTTGCTTATCAAAATATTGTTGTTTGTTTTAGTTGCAATTGTTGTAAATGTGAACATTACAAATGCAACTACTATTTCCCCAAATATTCAGAAAACAACAACTTCACTTTCATTTCATAAGGAAATACCAAAAGTGATTTTCAAAGTCATTGAAAATGGTTTAGCAAATTGTTGTAAAAATTGCAGGTGATATCATTGAATATTTAAAAATGGGATAATGTCTTCGGATTGATGTCGTTTTCTTTTTTAAGAATAACTGTTTAACTGATTGTTAATTAGTGTATTTTATTTCTTCTTTTAAAGAATTTTTCCTGAAAACTTCAAATTTGATGTCCTGAAAGATGTTTTCGTGTCCTTGACTTCTTCTCTTGTTTTTCCGAACATTGAATGTCTTATTTAACACTATTTTCACAGCAGGATGGAATACAAGCACGAACAACGGGAGTTTACAGGCGATTTGCGTTACAACCGAACAATTGAAATTCCGGGTATTCAGGAAATAGCCTCTCTTACCGAAGTGGTCATTACAGAAATAGACTGGCTGCTGCAGGTGATAGACTTTCGCATTGAAGAGCTGAAGGATGGAACTTTCTTTTCGTTCGGTGACCATCCCCCGCCGGTTATTTCTGATGATCGTTCTTCTTATAACCAGATCATCAGAAAATTTGATCTTGATGCGATGGGAAGATTATTGTTGATATGCAGTGTCATCCCGCATGTTTCCCCGGAAGCGCTGACAGAAAAAATGAGGGATAAGAATAATCATCTTAAACTGTTGTACCCGGAATTCGGAGGATTTATAGATCCTCTTTTCTACAATTATACGATCACCCGGCAGACCATTTTGTTTCTTCTCGCCGGAACAGACAAGACACATACTTTTTTTCACAAGCTGACCCTCAACAGCAATGCGCTTGTAAAGGACGGTATCGTTACGTTTGAATCTTCAACTATTGATCACGGTGCTGACAATGAGTTGAATAAAATACCAGTTATTGCGAAAGAATACCTGTTTTATCTTGAGTCAGGATATGAGCCCAGGCCTGATTACGGAAGTTCATTTCCCGCCAGGCTGGTGACGACTGAAATGGGATGGGAGCACCTGATCCTGGATGAGCATACGGAAAAACACATCAGAGAGCTGATGCTTTGGGTAGAGCATGGAAAAGACCTCCTGCAGGCGGGCAAAGTATTCGGTGTTTCTTACCCCTGTCTCTTCTACGGCCCGCCCGGAACAGGGAAGTCACTGACCGCGAAACTCATCGGTAAAAAGTACAACAAGCATGTGTTTCGCGTAGATCTTTCCATGATCGTTTCCAAATATATTGGTGAAACAGAGAAGAACCTCGCCCGTCTTTTTGACCGGGCGCAGGGAAAAGATTGGATCCTCTTCTTTGACGAAGCGGATGCACTGTTCAGCAAACGGACAAAGATCAATTCTTCCCAGGACAAATGGGCGAACCTGGAGGTCAACTACCTCTTGCAACGGATGGAAGAACACCAGGGACTTACAATTTTAGCCACTAACCTCAAGGACAACATTGACCCGGCCATGACCCGGCGATTTCAGTCCATTATCTATTTCCCCCTGCCGAAGGAAAAGGAAAGAAAGCGGCTGTGGAATACGTTGCTTCCCGCTCCCTTTTCGTATGACCCGTCCATCAGCATAGAAAAGCTTGCCAGTATGGAATTCTCTGGTGCGAATATTGCCAATATCCTGAAGCTTTCCTGCCTGTTCGCGCTTAAGAACGCTACTTATCAGCTCAATTACGAATGGATCGAAAACGGGATCAGGCGTGAACTGGTGAAAGAAAATAAGACCCTCTGATGAACGAAAAAGCCCCACATAACAAAACAAAGCAATCTGAAATAGCAGCTGGTGAGCGATTGCGGATGACGAATGATCATTGGTGGGGAGGGAATATGGAGGCATCGGGTGAAGAAGAGAGGGGAAATAAAATAGAGGAATTATCGAAGATAGAGCCACCATCCCGAAAAAATGAAATTGAAAAAACACTAAAATCAGCTCTGTTTAAAAATAACAAACAGCTTTATTACAGCTTAAATCGAGGAACAAAATTTGACAATGGGCAGGGGCATTATATAGGAGAAGGTTCGACAGGTGATTATGTAATACTGATACAAAAAGCCTTGAACCTTATTTACAAAGATCAGCCTGGCTATGAGCCATTAAAAGAAGAAAAAGATTTTGGTCCCAAAACCAAAGTAGCTGTATCTGAATTCCAGAAAGATTATGGACTTAAAAGTGGTGCCAATGGAGTGGTCGGTCCGGAAACGATTGAAAAGCTGGATACATTGGTATTCAAAATTGAAACAATGAGCTTCGATGAAAATGAGATGTTTGCTATAGAACTCATTAATAAAGCCATCCGAAAAAGAAAACCTAACGATGCTAATGCAATAAAGCATTTTTGGAATTGGTATCATTCTTTGGAAAAAAAACCATCATTTAGTGAATTGGCAGACTATGTTCAAAGTGTTGATTTTAGCTATTTAAATAGCGAAGAATCAAGGATATTTATGACACTCTTATCTTCTGGGGCAGCAACGATGTTATCTTTAGCCGACAGATTAAATAAACCTGATGCTATGCAGCAGTTAATAGATATGACTGAAGGTGAAAAACAACAGGCCTTTGTGCGTAGTACCGAAGAAACTATTGCTATTTTACTGATGGAATTTGCCACCGGAAAAGGAGAAGAAATACGTATATTTACCAGGAATCACCAAATGACCAAAGATTTGATGAAAAGTACTACAACTGCATATGCTTATGAACAATTTTATAATGAAATAAAAGATGGTAAGGTTAAAGAAGGAGTAGTGTACCCTTATGTACAAGGTTATCATAATAGGGCAAAAACTACTTTTGAGTCTGTCAGAATACATGTTAACTCTATCCTGAATGCTCGCTGGGGTGAATTCTTTAGAGGGGGAATGGAATATTTTTTCACAATAAAAGGAAAATATATTATGGTAAAAGCAACTGATAAATATACGCCTGACTCTGGCATTCGTAACAAAGTTTCTTTCGACAGGTTAGAGGGATTTGAGACGCCTTTTGGTACAACTTATGTAGAATATGAATGGAAAGTTCCTGTTAAGGATGTGTTGCTCGATTTTAAAGGACTTGATTATTATAATAAAAAATAAATGTGATGAAAAAAGTAATATGTATACTCTCTGTTATTTTTTTAATGTCAGGTTGTTTTTTAGTAGATGACCCAAGTTACCGTGACGATTGGGAATGCCCGGAAAATCCAATCCTTGGCATCTATAAGCGTAACCTTAAAGGTATTAATACAAGCCCTCCAATTCGTTTAGAATATTTTCAACTTATAAACGATAGTACCTATTCTTATTACTATTTGAATCTTTTGGGGGAAGTTTCGTTTCAGGGAAAATATGAATTTCGAAATCTTAGGAGAAATGACTATAAAAAAGATTGGCAGAATAAAAGAGATTGGGATCGATGTGAAATTATATTCCATGATTTCCAATTTGTAAATAATCTGACAGGGGAGTATACAAAGGATACTGTTTTTCGGTGTATTTATGGAGTAACGGCTGATTCTGCCATTATTGACAGCGATTTTGAACTGGATGCGGGAGAATATGTACTAAAAAGATAAAAATATGAACTGTTATGGCTTGAATATACCCTGTCTGTTGCTTATCTACTGTTTATTTTATTGAGTGTGAAGAGGAGAAAAGCGTGTTGGAAGTACATAATAACCAGTGCGTATCAGAACAAAGTTAAAAACAGAAACAATTATAATATTAGATAGTTTACATTATGTACATCAGTATAATGTTAATGAGGAGGTTATAGCAGATACATCAACTTACTGGTATTCATCCACATTTGAAAAACCAAATTGTCTGAATACAATTATGTTACGCAACTTTTATATTTCGGATTTAATATTCTACTGGACGTATAAATGGTAATTTTAGCTTAACTTATCTTGAGGTTGATTTTTATGCGAAACCAACCTGTTATGAAGTTGGGTTAGATGATCCGCTTCAGCAGCAAAACAGCCGGTAAGAAAATCATTATTATTGCTTCCGAAATTGATACTTTCCTGTCTCATTTAAAATGTCTGTTTTTTAGTTAAGCATATTATTTTCAGTTTTTTATGTTTAAAATAATGTTTGCTTATATCCATCTGCATCCTTTTTGACGTCCAAGAACTTGCTTTCGTGTCCTTGCCAGTGTTCCTGTTTTTTAGAACATTTAAAGCTGTTTGAAGCATAACTTTAATGAGCGAAAAAACATTTCACACAGAGCAGGCTCCTTTATTGAAAGGAATGGAAGAGTTCTACCAACGAGCCCGGACGGATGCTTTCTGGAATGAAGGGGCTGGAAACGGGAAAAATACAGGTGGGCCGCATATGAATGAGACTTTGCCTGTTCAACCTTCCCGGGATCCGGAGACAGAAGAGTTATTGGGAGAACTTTCTGCTTTGGGTGTGGATGTTACACAAAAAAAAATTCAACGGGCAACAAAGCAGCAGCTCATGGAACTGCGTATGCTCCTTCAGAGGTTCCTGGAGCAGCAACCAGATGACCACACACGTACATTCAAAGGACTTGATACCGTAAAAAAACAAACACAGCTCGTTTATTATGTTGATCCAGGAAAACGGTTTACTTCTGATTACCTGCTGGTCTGGCTGACTCCGAACGGCACCTCGGTCTCTGTATCCATTTCATTCAGCAATCACAGGACAACCATTTATCGAAACAAGTTCACCTATAATAAAACAACTCACACATTTGACAATGTAGCTATCAATACGAAACATTCTGAAGCTGCTGCCGATCAGCAAACAACGCAATCGGAAGCGCCGGAAACAGAGACAGTACAGCAAGACCAGATGAAGGATGAAGGACTTTCTTCGGTAACAGCTGATCATGAGACAGCAGGGAGCGGTATAACAGAACAGACGCTGCCGGATAACAAAGAAATACAGGAACCCGGAATAGCAGAAGAACAGACAAAAAGTGGGCAGGAAGAAATAAGCGATACCCCAAAAATACAACAAGCAGGTGAAGCTGAAAGCATTGTATCGGAAGCAGATGCAGCAACTGAGTCGGAGACAAGAGAAGACCAGACAGAGACATCGACAAAAGAAATATCAGCACCAGTAGGAAGCACCTCGGAAACCAGTGGTACAACCGGCGACAATGCATCTGTAAACGACCCCGGCACTACAACCGGAAATCCCAATGATATCCTCTACGAAAAAGTTCCTGTACATAAATATAACAGCACGGGTTATTCCTTTTTCCGCCGGGATGGAAAGCCGCTCACTTCCAGGGAAGTCTATGCGTTTATCCGTGAGCAGAAGAAACAAGGCAACCAGGAATTGGTAAACGCCTTCCGCCCGCATATAAAAGGAAAAGATGCGAGTGGTGCATCGCCTACATTTGAGATCAAAAATTCGAAATACAAGTACTACGGTTATTCCTTTGATCCTGAATGGGGGAAAAAGCCGGAAGAAAAACCAGCTGATTCACCAATATTTAAAGAAAGAAATGCTACGGCAATTGTTAGACTTAAAACAGCTGAGGGGAATCTTTTTAAAGGAATACGGTTGCATACTACTCCCGATCCTAACGATAAAGATTATATAAATCGTCAGGGCAATTCTGCAAAAATATACGAAGCAGGTGAAAAGATAACCATTATCGGTGAACAGGACGACGGAAAAGGAGGAGCATGGGCGAAAATAAGAACATCCGACGGAAAAACAGGATGGATTGAGAAACACTGGTTGGTTACAGTAGATAAAGATTACGGAACGGGTTATACACTTCATTACGTACAGGCTGGAGAAAATGTGGAAGGTATCCTAAGGAATATTCCCGGTCTTGGGCGAGACATAGGGAAGGATAATAGAGCTTTTTCCTATGTTTTCTGGATGATGAATAAAGACAATTCAGGGATTTACTTTGATCATGAACAATACGATAAAGCAGTTGGTTTCTCAATGAAAAACCTTGCTGATCCATGGTATACCCAATTGCGTGCGATGTACCAATCCATACGCCTGAAACAGGGGGCGGTAATCCGGATCCCGACAAAAAAGGCTATTGATGAGGCGATTATGAAAGGTCAGGTGCCTTCACGGCCGGAAATGATGAATATCGCCATCAAAGGTGCGCGTATTATCGAAGGTCTGCTGAAGGGAATTCCTGTCGGAATCTATGAACAGGCAAAGGACACCGTTACCGGTCTGTGGGACATGATCAAAAGTATTTTTACAGGCGAGATACTTGACCAGCTGGTAGCCCTTTATGATGCGCTGAATTCAATGGATTGGGATACGTTTAGCAAAATGGTACTTGCAATGATCGGGGTCGATCCCGACAAATTCAAGGAGATCTGGAACGGAACAAACATTACTGTGGCAAAACGGTATGAATATTTCGGTGAAATCGTCGGGCGTATCATCTTTGAAGTCCTTATGGTAATTTTTGTTCCCGGAGCAGTCGCAGGGAAAGCATTGAGTAAAATCCCTGCGGTAGCTAAGATTGTGAACACTTTAAAAAAGGTGGAGAAAATTATTCCGGATAATGTTGCCGGGAAATTGCGGAAAACAGAGAAAGTCAGCGAAGCGGCTGCTCCCGTCGCTACAACAACGAGAAAGACAGCAGACGTCCTATTGGCTCCATATAAAAAGCTGAGAGGCAAATTGGATGAGGTACAGCGGAAGTTAGGCAATAAAAATTATACTATATTTGAAGAAAAGCTCCGCAAGCTGCCGGATGATGTCCTGAAAAAGCTGGATGATAACCCGGATCTGCTGGAAGCATTTGCAAAACGTTCTTTGGATGATCCTGATTTTTACAAAGCTGTCCAAAAGGGAGACTTGAAGAAGTTGGATGAATTGAAGGCAAAAAGGCTTCCTCAGTTTTCTTCTGCTACTCTTGATAATGCTGCTGAACTTACAATTTCTCAAAAAGGTAAACATATATTTGAAGGAAGGCTCCATCCTAAACCTTATTTAGATCAAATGGCAAATTCCTTTGGTGGAAGAAAACCTTTTATAAGACATGTTTTGGAAAAATTGAACGGCCGATTTCCTGCTAATGGAGCGTTTGGCGAATTGATTGTTAATATTAATGGTAGGAATTTGACCGTTAGAGTATTTGTCAATAATTCAGGAGTGCCAATTATTAATACTATTTTTTAAATTGAGATATGATAAAAGAAGAAAAGAAATTACAAGCTATTGAACAAGAATATGACTGGAGAAATGCGATAGATCTGATGGAGGAAGCCATTTCAAAAACTGATTTAAGCCAAGAGCTTAGCTACAGAATACTATTTTTGCTGGCATATTTTTGTTCTGATTTGCCTCATAATCAACAAGAGTTAAAACAAGCCAGTGAAAAACTAAAAAAATACCTTCAAATATCTGATAGATTTGCGCATGATCCTGAATATTTAGTTTTTTCTGGAGTTACCATCTATTTAGCGTACTTTTATATTGGCTATGATTCTCCTGTAGAAGCTGTTAATCGTATAAAAAAGGCTATTCAGATTAATTCTGATAACATATTTTATCAATGGCTCTTAAATTTTGTTGAAGATCAAGACCCTGATAAGAACAAAAGTTATAAGAACGAATTGTTGAAGAACATGCTGAAAGATGAGAATAACTATATGGAGTGGCTAAAATCGAAAGGATTGGTAGGAGAATATTTGTTAGGAATGATGGAATGAAAAAATACAAAGTAAAGACACTGAATCCCGGTATTGACCAAAATAAGCAAAAGCCTGTAAAAAGCAAAGAAACTGGCTCTTGAAAATGTTGTCGGGAAATTGCGGAAAACAGAGAAAGTCAGCGAAGCGGCTGCTCCCGTTGCTACAACAACGAGAAAGACAGCAGATGTCCTATTGGCTCCATACAAAAGCTGAGAGTCAAATTGGATGAGGTACAGCGGAAGTTAGGCAATAAAATTATATTGTATTTGAAGAAAAGCTTTGCAATCTGCCGGATGATGTCTTGAAAAAGTTGGATGACAACCCGGATCTGCTGGAAGCATTTGCAAAAC
This sequence comes from Crocinitomicaceae bacterium, assembly GCA_037189645.1. Classification (GTDB taxonomy): domain Bacteria; phylum Bacteroidota; class Bacteroidia; order Flavobacteriales_D; family Crocinitomicaceae; genus Taishania. Next base: position 8,834 of record JBBCIY010000012.1, on the reverse strand, counting down.
GTTCTTTGGATGATCCTGATTTTTACAAAGCTGTCCAAAAAGGGGATTTAAAAGAGTTGGAAGAATTAATTAAAAAAGAAAAAGCCTTAAAAAAGCAATTGGAAGAATTAAGTAAGGATCCACAAACTGGAAAAACTGATCTAAACTCCATTTCTGAGGCAAATTCAATTTTAAAAGCGGAAAAAATAGGATACATTGAAAATCCCAAAAGACCAAATTTAAAAAGTGGTGACCCAAATATTGACTTTAAAATTGATGGTCCAAAACCTTTCAATTGGGCAGATATAAAAACTCCCATTAAGCCTAACAAATATCAAAGTGCTATTGATCAAGCAACCAATATTGCAAAAAAAATATATGACTCAGATGTCATGGTAATTGTAGACTTGAAAAACCTTACAAAGGTTGAAAAAAAGGAAGTTATGGAATATATTTTAAAATATGGGAAAGCTTCAAAATATAATTTTTTAAATTATTAAATATTATGATAATTGATACAATAAAATTCCTAGAGATGTTAAATGAATATAGAAACACTCACAACAAATTAGGATCCACTTTAAGTAATCCACTTAAAATAAATGATAAAAAATTGGTCAATATTGAAATGAAAAATGAGGATTTCTCTGCTTTTGATTTCAATGGATCATTATTTAGAAACTGTATTTTCATTGATTGTATTTTTGATCATGTCAATTTTGTTTGTTCAAACTTTGATCAAAGTGAGTTCATTAATTGTAATTTTCGAAAATCTAATATGGTAAAGACCGTACATAATTTATCTAAATTTCATAATTGTTTTTTTTCAAAAACCGATTTTAGTGATGGTAATTTTGAAAATGCTGATTTTTCAAAATCTAAATTTAGTGCCTGTGATTTCTATGATGTTAATTTAAAAAATGTTATACTGACAGAGGTTATTATTACGGAATCTGTAATAGCAAATTGTAACTTTTATAATAGTCATAAATATCCTGTAAATTTTGACATTCCAGGTAAAAACAAATTAATTGAAAATTATTTTTCAAGTGACTTTTCAAAAGATTTGCCTCTAAATCAGGAAGAACTAAAAAAATTATTACTTAAATAATATTGATTCAAATAATTGAGTCATAATTTTAAATCCTCCTATTCGCAAAACGTTCTTTGGATGATCCTGATTTTTACAAAGCTGTCCAAAAGGGAGACTTGAAGAAGTTGGATGAATGTTCATCATTTTTTAAAGTTATTTCGGATCTTGTAGGGCATAGAAGGGATCATATTTTGAATAGGCATAGACATGGTTCTGGAAAGCCAGGAAAAACTGAATTTCCTGCAAGTTGGAGTGATAATAAAATAATAAGTGAAGTAAATAAAATTGCTAATAGTGTATATGCTCCTAGTGGAATGGGTGCATATAATGTACCTTATAAGATAGGTACAATTGATGGAATAAAAATTAGAGTTGATTTTTACTCCTTAAATCATCAAACATATGCAGGAAAAGTATCAACAGCTTATCCAATAAATGTTACACCTAATTATTAGCAAAAATAGAATTTCTGAAATTGACAAGCTGGAAAGTAGGCGTATAGGAATGTTTTTAATGTTGGATAAAGAATCTATATTTGACCCTGAATTTTGGAGTAAGTTTGAAGATTTTTTGAAAAAGTAAGCTAGCTAAAAAACTATAGATTCATGTTTAAAGAGTACGAAGTAATAAAATCTAAAATCGCGTTAAGTGAACTAGTTCAAAAAGGAACTGTTGGAACGATTCTTATTATATGTGATTCTTTTCCAGTGGAATATGAAATTGAATTTGTTGATGATGATGGTATTCAATAGAAGTTCTTACAGTTAAAGAAGATGAAATTGAAAAGAAATAAAATTAACATTTCTGATAGTCAGTTGGTTACTTCTTTTTTATGATCCTGATTTTTACCTTGAAAAATAATAGTATTATGAAGTATAGTTTAATTTATCAATTTTTCGGAGGACATTATCATCAAGATGTATGGGAGGACTTTGAAACAGACCAAGACATATGGAATGATTTCAAAAGTCGGATTACCGATGAAAAGCGAAAATTGATTATTATAGAAATAGAAAATATTCTTCAGGAAAATGATCAATCAATTATGACATTAATAGAAGATATGACATATTTTGGGGGGATTGATTTTGACTCTTCAAATGAAGCTAAAGAATTTCTGAATAACTTTAAGAATTTTTTATTACGAGATTAATCTCAATAGCAGTCAAAATAAGTAAAGGAGGTGATTCCGTAAAATAAAACATAAAAGATACATGTTTAAGGAGTGGTTACAAACTTGCCAATAACAATTGTATTATAATTTGAAGAAAAGCTCCGCAAGCTGCCGGATGATGTCCTGAAAAAGCCGGATGATAACCCGGATCTGCTGGAAGCATTTGCAAAACGTTCTTTGGATGATCCTGAACACAGGAATTCCCTGCATTTTTGAACGCGTTACACCTACGAACGTATTCTTACCAGCTTCATCTGGCCATCCAGCCAATGTTCCAGAGTGATGACCCCATCAATGGAAAAACATGCTTTTTTTACCGGCTCCCACGGATTGTAAAACCCTTCAGCCAGCAGTTGCTTGTATTTGATGCAGTCTTCGTAGGATAATTTTTCAGATTCGATGATCTGTTTTAAGACAAGCAATTGGCTCCTGATCCTTTCCAAAGCGGGGTTTGTTTCGTTTTCATCTTCGATCTTTCTGACATACCGGTACAGCATCTTCTTGTATGATTCCACCTCTATCTCGTGCTGGCAATAAACCGATGACTGGTTCAGGATGAATTTCATTACAGGGAAGTAAAATTTTATGATCCCCAGCCCGTTGCGGCAGGAAATTAACTTGTTCAGGTAGGTCTTTGCTTTCAGTATATCCCCGGTCAGGTAATACCCCAGCACTTCGAAAAAATCCCATTTCCTGCTGATGTTGATATGATTGGTGAACGTCTTGTTGCGTTTTACCATCCGGATGATCTGCAGTGCTTTCTCAGGATATCCCAGGTTCAGGCACATGCGGACCAGTAATTCCAGTTTGAAAGGCTTGTTTTTGTTTCGCATGATAAAGCCGTTGGACAATATAAATTCGACCGGTGGGACGGTTAGGCTGTCCGCTGTGTTTTTTCTTTTGGGGCCATATTCTTTTGATAAAAACCTGAAAAGAATGATTTCATCTGCATATTCCGCGCTGTTTAAGTAACCGTTGTTTTGAATCAGGAACAACAGCCTGTCTACATGATAGGAGAGCGGGATGTGCTCTTCTTTCAGAAAACTGAGTACAACGGCTCCCAGGTGATAGTAAAAGCCGATCCAGGGTTCATCCGTTTCTTCAAAATAGCCGGCTGATAATTCTTTGAATCTGTCCAGGTTGATAAGCGTTTCTTTATCCGAGCACCCGTTGACAAAATAGTACTTGACTCCTAAGTAAAATATTTTTGACTCTGTAAGGTAGGATGAAAAACGATGAGCCGCTCTGAGCTTATCCAGTGAATTGAAAGGGCATTCCTGGAAATACAGGATTTCACTCCGGAGCCTTCCGATGTGGATCTGGTTCATGAAAGACCTGTTCTCATGCGCATCGCTTTCCAGGAAATCGAACTTCGTCCCGATTTTTCCGTTGTATGAGTCTACCTGGTTTTCCTGGAGAAATTTAAGGAATTCTGCCGACTGAATGATATTGGCAGGATTAGAGGCTTCTTTTTTAGAGTAGCTCATGCTGAAGACCCCTACCAGGTCAGCTTCCATCCGTTGAAGTAACTTGCGAAAGTTACTTTTGGCATTCTCCGTTTCCCCGTAAACACACTTTATCACCTCTTTTTCCGATAGTTTTTTACCTGATTTTAAAAGCTTTAATACTTTCAGCTTCTTGTCCGCTTTTCCCTGTCCGAAAGAGTAAAATGATTCCAGCGTCTTTATCTCCCGGGAATTGAACTTCAAAATGGAGTCTTGTAGTCGGTTCATACGTGTTATTCAGATGAGTGTGCCAATCAAAGGTTAAAAAAAGAAATGAATAATGAAATAAGGATACGTAAATCAGGTATTTATACCTAATCCATTGAGTAGATTTACCCGGTTGTTGTGTTCAAAAAAAAGACAAAATTAGAAGAATAGTATCTTTTTTGACATACATGCTCAAGTAGTAATAAATGAACATCTGTACGATCAAAGGAATAAAGTGATGCATCTTCCGGTAGTGCCTCCTGTTAATGGATGGCCGGATGAAATCGAATGCCAGGCCCGGTCGTTTTCAGGGGACGATAGTAATGATTTTTCAGCAAGAGAGGATCACCACTCTACATAGAGTATTTCATTGCTGCCAGGTATTCTGAGGATGGAGATCGTCCAGGGGATCCGGTCGATCAGCAGGTCTAGTGTCTGGCGCTCTATGTGTACTTTTAATGAGCCGTCTTCCTGTTGCTTCAGATAACCTTCCCTGCTTAGAAAAGCTTCCTGTATCGCTCTGGGAGAGCTGTTTTTCAATGCTTTCCATGCATCAAGAATGGACAGAAGCAGGTTGGTGGTCTCTTCCTTTTCTTTTGCGGAAAAACCTTTGAACGGCAGAAGAAGATCCGTAACATCCAGGCCGCAGCAGATCTTTTCAAACGCCAGGTGATGCTCGTCTGGTAATTCCTCACTGCCGGTTGCCAGGTGGTACAATAGGTAAACAGCATGGTGCTGTGCTGCTTCGTTTACAAATTGCTTGTCCTGGAATAGTTCCAGTTCTTTAAAAAAAGCGGTTAAGAAGGGGAGGGCCAGGACCAATCCCGCACGCTGTACTGTCATTCCGTCAACAATATCTTCATCGATCTGGTTAAATAACAGCGGGTTGGAAACGTTGGTACCTGGTGAGCGCGTTTCACTTTTTTCGTTCCCATTGACCATTTCATGTGGTGAGTCATCTGTTGGCCGGCCTTCGGTTCCGGGTAGAGGGAGAGGGGGTTCACCAGAAAAATCACTATCAGGAGAGCTTGTTTTGCTTTTTTCAGCTTTGTTGACGGTTGTATGAGGTGGATCATTTGTTGACCGATCTTCTTTCCCGGGTAGGTGAGAAGAGGTCTCATCAGGAAGCCCGGTATCCGGAGAGCTTTTTTCACTTTTTCCCTTTCTGCTGGTGGTTGCTGGCGTTGGATCATCTGTTGGCCGATCGTTGGCACCACCGATAAACTCGTTGATCGGGAGATGGAGCAGTTCGGCAACTTTCTGCAGTTCCTGGAAGTACGCGCTGTGATTTTCGGAACGGATATCCTGTATGTTAATAGGGTGGCCCTGCCGGATCGCGGCCAGGATCAGTTGCTCGTATACGTCAGCTTTCAATGATTTGCCGAGGGAATCTATCCGTTCAAAAACGGTGGAAGAAAATACGGTTTTGCCATGCAGGGTGGAAAGAAGCCATTTCAATTGTTCCCCGGAGAACAGGTGGATCACCCTTCTCCTGAAATTAATGTATCTCAGCTTCGTGTTCAGTGCCTTGAAGAAACTTACCCCGGATGTGCGGATGAGCTCGTCTGTCTGCTGTTCTAATTTGACGGACAGATCATTGCCCTTCGCCCACCACGGAAGGTGCCCGTTTTTAAGAATAAAAATAACCAGCTCAATTCCTGACTGGCTGTCTGCATGTGTGAATTGCTCCACGGTGACATCTTTTCCGCTGATCTGCCTGGTGTACACTCCATGAGAACCGGGGCGGTCCAGGAGTTTATTTAACTGGGTGTCAACCTGGGATTCGATCTGCCGGATGATTGTTGTTTCAGGTGCCGAAAGATCAATAACGTCAATGTCTATTTCAAGGGTATCAATTTTGGTCAGAACGTCTTGCCGGTCATATTTATCCAGTACTTTTTCCAATACAGCTGTCAGGTGGTTCTGAACGAGATCCGTTAGTTTATTTTGCCCGGGAGCAACCTTCTCCTTTGAAGGGAACGTAAGCTCGAATACTAGCCGGGATATGTGATGGCTCAAAGTCATATCAGCAATTTAAGTAACAGGTTGACCAGCAATAAATATACTTATTTTTTTCAGGAAAGCACCAGCATTAAATCAGGGTAATGTTAATCTTTTTTAGCTAGAAAGGACTATTGAGGCACAAAATAGGGTATTTATACCTGTTCTTTTCCGGATTTATCTGTAAATAAAAAGGTTAAGAGTGGAATGTTGAAAAATGGTTATATTCGAAACAAAATTATTATCTTACATTGACCGGACTAAATCCATTCAGATTAGTAAGGGTCTGATAAATTAGAATGTATAAATAAGTTGTACAATTATGGAAAACAGCATGTAAATGCATCAAATTATCATGAATTATATTACAGCGATTTTACTTTTCTTAAACGTATCTTGTTTTGCTCAAGATTCTATTCCGATTTACGGAGGTCGAAATTTAATTGCCAAAGAAATTGATTGTTGCATTGGCAATCAAAACCAACTGAAATGTATTGATAGCCTGATTGATGTTACACTGAAAGCACCCAACCTTTCTGGTAAAATCGACCCTCGAAAAGCATATTTAGACAGATTACGGAAACTTGGACATTATCACTTTAACGCAGGTATTATTAGTGGGCTAAGAGGAAATTTAGACCAATCATTTGCTTATTTTGATAAAATGGAAAGTTATATAGACTCCTTGAATCAAAATAAGAAAGGGAATGAATTAATTGAATTAAAAAGTATGACTCAATTTCAAAAAACTAAATTTTGCACCAAAACATATTATATAGATACAGCGATGTTCAATCGTTGTAACTGCAAACAGTTTTTCACTGAATTCAAAGATGAAACGATAAAAGTAATTTCCGGTCCGACTTATTTAAACAAACCTGAAATAAAATATTCAAATTGGGGAGAGTTTTATATAAATGATACCTTAAGAATCAATAACCAATTTGTGAGCGACAGTACTAGTATCGTCTATTTCAAGAAATTATTACGACTTCAGATTTTGACCAAACTTTTGCAAAATCCGTATTACTTCGAAATGTTAGGAGACCCGTCTATTAATCTGATAAGAGATACAGTGATTTATAAGCTATCATCTAAGTACGAAAAAGGTAAATGTGAAAGAAGTTGTGAATTAGTTTTTACTTCATCTCAACATCTAAAAAGATTTGAACATTTTATGCTATTAATAAGTAATATTGAGTTTCCAGTTTTTATCAAAGATTTAGAAATATACATTCCTATCGTTGTTACAACTGAAAGCTCAATTAATGTTAATAAGGCTAATATTTACGATGACCATTTTTTGATAGAAGTTACAAAAATTAAACCTATACAGCCTCACTAATGAAAAATAACTTTATGCAAAACGTTAACAGTCAGATTCAGAACGAATGCAAATAAATATACAAGCCATAAGAGATTTAATTGAAAGATCTAAAACCGAAAATGAAGGTTTAGGAAAAATTATTAATCCAATTATAGAAAAACACAATTTACCACAAAAAGAAATTTTAGAAGTCTGTCAAATTGGAAAATTTGTATACAAAATTGACACTGAAATAAAGATTGTAGACAAGCCTAAACCGCCAAGACCTGACTTCATAATTGAGCACCAATCAAAACTTATCGGATTAGAACATACGAGAATATTTTCTGAAAATGCAGAGAATTATAATCGTACAAAATCCATAATAGAATATTCGGAAAATGTATACCGAAAAATGTTTCCTCAAGATAAAGTTCATGGAATTATTTCAATAGTCGACGATAATCTTGAATACAAACAGAATGAAAAAAAATGATTGCGGAAGAAATTGCTAATTACGTTAATTGTGTCAAAAATCAAGTTGAAGTTAAAAAACCAAAGTATATTGAAAATGTCAGAACGACAATTCATTCTCAAATAAGCTTTACATACAACGAGAAAAATTGGCAAGCGGGTTATTTACCAAAAGAACGCTTAGAAGAGGTAATTAGAAAAAAAGAAACAAGGCTTAAAATTTACCTAAAAGACGAAAAAGAAATTTCTGAGTATTGGCTTGTACTTCTAATCGGTTCGCTTTCATCTGCATCTTATGAATTAAATGAAAATTACAAAATGGAATCCGAATTTGACAGAGTATATTTAATGGCTGATTTTGATGCAAAAATTATTAGAATAAGATAAAAGCCTACTTCTAACATCGGTTACCATATAAAACACTCATTAGGCATTAACAACCCACAGATTTACTGACATTTCCCTACCTAATTACCCCCACTTCCACAGGGATTCTTTTAAGAGTGTTTATTCTCCAAAAAGAAAATACCGAATCTTAAGGATTTAAAGACTTTCTAATCCTGTCCCTCCGTTGCTTTCTTCGATTTTCTGTACAAAAAGCTATTGTAAATCGAACGTTTGGCAAAACGCACCTGTGAATCCGAATTGATCAGCTTCTTGTAGACCGAAGCATTCACACCGAAATATTCATAAACCGAACCGTCCGTAAAAGTAATTTCCAGTAAAAGACCTTTGTGTTTGAAGTCGTAAATACCGCATTCTTGAATGGTTTGTGTATATTCTTCCAGATTTGCTTCTTTCGTTTCCGGAGCAATGCTCACTAAAAAATGATAACCGTCCACCACGTGTTGTCCCATTACTTCCGCTTCTTCTTTCATCGGGTCTCCGTCCTGAAATTTATCGGGATGCCACTGTTTGACAAGCTTTCTGTAAGTGGTTTTTAATTCTGCTAAATTGATTTCTTTCTCAATCTGGAACAGCTTCTTGTATTCGTTGATGCGTTTCATGTACTTTTTTTAATGCGGGAGTGTACCATTACAAAAAACAAAAACCCTAAGAAACTTGATACTTCTTAGGGCTTTCTAATCCTGCAAC
>JBBCIY010000011.1:0-154971 GCA_037189645.1 Crocinitomicaceae bacterium | reverse complement strand
GGTTCTGAACTGAGGGATCTTCTTCTTGCAGGCAAGGTTCAGTCCCAGTGACACTTCGTGCGCTCCGCCGGAAACTCCGTTGTTCAGCTGCGAAACAGTAACATCATAGCTGTATCCCAGACGGAACATTCCCGTGTTGATCCCGATCGTAGTGATAAACGCATCGCTTGTCCTGTACCAGACCCCGGCTGTGAATATCCCGTACTTGATATAAGTACCCACGTTCAGCTCCTGGAAACCGTTCTGGTACTGGTAGATCACGTTTGGCATGATCGAAGTTGTGTTGGAATATTTGGATTTCCCTCCCAGCTTGATCTCTGCTCCGGCATGTCCTGTAAAACGCATCGGAAGCGGGCTGTTGCCCACGATCATGGATTCATTGGGCATGTTCAGGTGATGTGCTGCTATTCCGAAGAAAAAGTTTTCATTGTACCCGACGATCCCTGCGGAAGCATCAAAGAAACCGCGGCTTCCTCCACGCGGCACATCGCCTGTCTGGTAGATAAATCCTCTTCTCGGGTCGATCATGTCTCCGAATGTCAGCTTATCCCAGTCCAGGAACTTCTGGTACCAGGCAGCTCTTGCTCCGAACATCAGGGAAAATTTCCTCCCCAGGTTCAGGTGGTAGGAATAGATCAGTCCCAGCATTGAGGTCTGGATCGTTCCCTGTCCCGTCATGTCGTGTGTTGCCAACACACCGATCCCTCCGGAGATGTTTTTAAAGTACTGGTCGTAAGCAGCAGCATAAGTCACATAATTCCCTGACAAGCTCGGCCATTGGTTACGGTAATTCATTGCAAATCTTGGGCATCCGTGAGAACCGGCAAATGCAGGGTTCAAATAGATCGGATTTGAGTAGAATTGTGTAAACGATGGGTCTTGGGAATAGGAGTTACTCATCGAGAAAAACAGCATGCAAATAAATAGGTAAATATGCTTCATACTTTCGATCCATTTGGTGTTTTTACGCTTTGCTTCAGCACAGAACGTAAGGTTACTTTTTCGTAAAAATACGCTTTACCTGTCACATTAGCTATTCTTTACAGATTCATTTTCTTCTAAATAATTAAAACACGGCTTTGGATGATCAAAATGGACTTCCGCCTGAACATTTTTAAAGTCGGAGCAGGCTGTTTACCCACTGTCAGAAAAGGAATTTGAAATTCCAGCTTGTTTTTCTCAAAATTAATTGTATATTCGTTGGGAAACCATAAAAAAACAAAATCTATGAGTGAATTGAGATTATTCGATCTGGCATACAATCAGCTGGAAAAGTTTCCAAATCCGAAAATGTTTGTTTCCAAAATAAACGGGAATTGGATTGGAGTATCTACGGCTGAGTTCCTGAAGGATGCAATGGAGATATCACGGGGCCTGATCACATTGGGCGTTAATCCCGGAGATAAAATCGCTGTAGTTTCATCCAATCGTGTGGAATGGAACACAATGGATATTGCCATTCAGCAGATCGGGGCAATCATGGTACCCGTTTACCCGAATATCTCAGAGGCAGATTATAAGTATATATTTAACAATGCGGAAATTAAACTGTGTTTTGTCGGAACAGAGGAACTGTTCCGGAAAATAGAGAACATTCAGCCGGAAGTCCCGACGTTGGAAAAGACCTATACCTTTGATCCTGTGAACGGAGCTCCGAACTGGAAGGAGATTGCTGAGCATGCTTCGCAAACACCGGAGGATGAAGTGAAAAAACGCAGTGCTGTCATAAAGAACGCAGACCTGGTGACCATCATCTATACATCCGGTACAACAGGGAACCCGAAAGGAGTAATGCTGTCCCACAATAATATATTGTCGAATGTATTGGCGTGTCAGCCACGGATTCCCGCAGACGAATTTTCACGCGTATTGACTTTCCTTCCCGTTTGCCACATTTATGAGCGCATGCTGCATTATTTATACATTCACCTGGGAGCTTCCATTCATTTCGCAGAGTCAATGGATACGATCGGAGACAATATCCGGGAGGTGAAGCCGCATGTCTTTACGGCTGTTCCCCGCTTACTGGAGAAAGTTTTTGACAAGATCATGGCGAAGGGGGAAGAGCTGACGGGAATAAAGCGGAAATTGTTTTTCTGGGCGGTCGCTCTTGCCGAAGAATACGATGTGAAAGGAAAATCAGGATGGTATCGTTTTAAACTGGGGATCGCCCGCAAGCTGATCTTTTCCAAATGGCAGGAAGCCTTGGGCGGAGAAGTCCGTGCCATCGCTTCCGGAAGTGCTGCACTGCAACCCCGTCTGGCGCGTATCTTCCTGGCGGCTGGCGTGAAAGTGCTGGAAGGATATGGTCTGACGGAAACATCTCCTGTGGTTTCTGTGAATTGCCTGAAGAACGGAATCAGGATCGGAACGGTAGGGCCGTTGATTGATGGTGTACAGGTAAAAATAGCGGAAGATGGCGAGATTCTCGTGAAAGGACCAAATGTGATGATGGGATATTATAAGAACCCGGAAGCAACTGCAGAGACGATTGATGCTGAAGGGTGGTTCCATACTGGTGACATCGGCGATTTTGTGGAAGGGAAATTCCTGAGAATAACCGACCGTAAAAAAGAAATGTTCAAAACATCAGGAGGTAAATTTGTTGTTCCTCAGATCATGGAAAACACATTTAAAGAGTCGCGTTTTATTGAGCAGGTAATGGTGATCGGAGAAGGTCAGAAGTTCCCGGCAGCTCTTGTTGTTCCGAACTTTGCATTTGTGAGGGACTGGGCGGAGAGAAAAGGGTTTGACCTGAGAAACAGCAGTAACCAGGAGATTATCGAAGATCAAAGAGTCATTGACCGTATCAACAGGGAAATTAATGAATTCAACAAACGTTTCGGACATTGGGAACAGGTCAAAAAGATTGAATTGTTACCGGCTGAACTGAGTATAGAAGGAGGGGAGCTGACCCCGACATTGAAGCTGAAAAGAAAGATCATTCTTGAAAAGTACAAAGGATCGGTAGAAAAAATCTATTCGTAGGTTTCCGGAATAACCCGGTAGTCAAAAAATGAGGGCGAAAAAGGAATTGTGAGGAATAATGTCCTACATTTGTGGTAGTTAAAAAATAAACCAAATAATTATGAACAGAAAATTATTCTTCTTTATTGCCTGCGCTTTGTTCCTGATGACTTCCTGCAGGAAATTTTCATGCGAATGCACTACGACCTATTACGACAATAACGGGTATTATTTGTCAAGTAAGACTGAAAAGCACATTGTAAAAGCGATGACTATTTTCAGAGCATCCTCTAAATGCGTAGAATTGGAAAGCAACGATACAGATTGTTATCTTGATTAATTGAAAAATCCCCCGTTGTCAATCATCAGATGCGGGGGATTTTTGTATGCTATTTTCGGATGTTCCAGTCATACTGGTCGATCTCCAGGATGCATGCTTTTAAGAGATCAATGCTTCCGGTGATGTCTTCTTTGTGCGCCATTTCAATGACCTGGTGCAAATGCCTTGCCGGGATGGAAACTGCCCCGGCAATTGAACCTCCTTCCGTCATTCGCTGGATCCCTGCTGTATCAGTGCCTCCGGCAGTCAGGATCTCAGGTTGCCATTTGATGTTGTTTTTATCAGCAGTCTTTTTCATAAAATCAACCATGCGGTAATCGCAGATTGCAGAGGCGTCCATGATCTTGATTGCGGCGCCGTCTCCCAGCCTGGTAATCATTTCATGCGCAGCCGCACCGGGCAAATCAAATGCAATGGTTGTATCGAGCCCGAATCCAAAGTCAGGTTTGATTTTCAGCGTAGCTACATTTGCACCCCTGATCCCGACTTCTTCCTGTACGGTAAAAACAACATACAGGTCATAAGGAAGCTCACGATCTTTCAGCTGTTTCAGCAATTCGATGGAAATATAAACAGCCAGACGGTTGTCCAGGGATTTTCCGTTGACGCAATTACCCATCTCGATGAACTCACGCTCCCGTGTGATGCTGTTTCCGACCTGAACCAGCTCTTTGACTTCTTCGGCACTCAGTCCTGTATCAATGAAGTAATCGCTGAGTTTGGCAGTCTTGTTGCGTTCTTCCTGTGACATGACATGGATGGGTTTGGAGGCCATTACTCCCACAATATCCTTTTTCCCATGAATAATAACACGCTGTGCGGTCAGTGTTTTGGGATCGAATCCTCCCAACGTGTGAAAACGAACGAATCCTTTGTCATCAATGTGGGTAACAATGAACCCGATCTCGTCCATGTGGGCACCGACCATCACCCGCTTGTTTCCTTTTCCTTTCCGGATGGCATACACATTTCCCATGTTGTCAATGTCCAGCTCATCTACGAATGGAGTTACTTCCCGGATAACACGTTCCCTGATCCGTTGTTCAAATCCGGGAGCACCGGGAATTGTGCAAATATCATTTAATAACTGAATGTCTATCATCGCTGTGGTGTTTTGGGGGTAAAGGTAGAAAGTTTAAGAAAAACAGCAAGGTGGTCAATAACTCACAATTCATAATTGTCGCCTGGCAGATAGGAGATTGTTTAAGTATCATTTCAAAAGATATTCCTGTTTTTTTCGGTACGGGCTGAAAAAAAATGAAAGTTTTCAACAATTTATGAAACAAATGTTGAAAACCTTCGTAATAGGTGTTAACAACAACACAAAAAATATGAAAAAAGTAGTTCTCATCTCAGGCTTGCTTTTTGCATTTACGGCACAGGCAGCCAATAAAAAGATAACACGGGAAGAATATGTCAATACCTGGTCCGGTACGGCAATGGAGAACATGATCAATCATAAGATTCCCGCAAGCATTACGCTGGCACAAGGTATCCTGGAGTCGGGGAGTGGCAACTCTGACCTGGCCCGCATGGCGAACAATCACTTCGGAATAAAGTGCCATGACTGGAAAGGTGCTACGATGTACAAAGATGACGACAAAAAGAATGAATGTTTCCGGAAATACGTCAATGCAGCACAGTCATTTGCCGATCACAGTGAGTTTCTGACTTCCCGCCAGCGGTATGCCAATTTGTTTACATTGGAAATCACGGATTACAAGGCATGGTCCAAAGGACTGAAAGCAGCGGGGTATGCTACAAACCCCCGTTACCCTGATTTATTGATAGAGCTGATAGAGACGCTGAAGCTCGATGAATTTGACCGGCTGGCAATGAATTCCCCGGCAAAGCAATCCAATGTGCTTACCAAAAAAGAAAAGGAAAGTAACAGGGAAACGGAAAAAGCAGCGGAATCAAAAAAGGCCCCTGTACAGTCCAGGCAGTCACAGAAGAAGCAGGAAGTGGAAGTTACCATGGGAAAAACAAGAGAAACGTCATTGCACGATAACAGGGTGAAATATGTTATTGCCCGAAAAGGAGACACGTATTATAAAATTGCGGAGGAATTCGGAATGACCTTGAACCAGATCCACAAATACAATGATGTGAAAAAAGGGAATACCTCCCTGAAGGCAGGTGATATTGTTAACATTCACCCGAAGCGCTCAAAAGGAAAAGAAGATTTTAAAACATATACGAAAGACCTGACCATTTTGGAAATCGCTCAATTGGAAGGTATAAAAGTAGAAAGCCTGATAAAATTAAATCATTTGTCCTCTTCACAAGACGTGATGAAAAAAGGGCAGAAAGTTGCTCTCCGATAATCGAAGGAAAATTTTTGGATTATTGTGAGTTTTTTTAGTTTGTTGTTGTTTGTAAAAAGGAAGGTTTGCGGGTTTGCAGACTTTCCTTTTTTTATCGTTTCCGGGGAAGCGCAATGTACAGAAAAAAAACGAAAAATATTTTGAAAACACTATTGCGATATTAAATATTCTAAGTATTTTAGACGTCGCAAAATATTTATCAACAATATACAACATATACAATGAGCGAGATTGCCAAAATTGAGTTAGAAGGAAAAGTTTACGAGTTTCCTGTTGTAGAAGGAACAGAAAACGAAAAAGCTATTGACATCACCAAACTTAGAGGAACTACGGGGTATATAACAATTGACTCCGGTTATAAAAATACAGGAAGTACAACAAGTGCAATCACATTTTTAGATGGGGAAGAAGGGATTCTGAGATACCGTGGATATCCGATTGAGCAATTGGCGGAAAAAGCTTCTTTCATTGAAGTGGCATATTTACTGATCTATGGAGAATTACCGACAAAAACGGAGTTGGAGAATTTTGAATTAAGCATCACCAAACATACGCTGGTACATGAGGATATGAAGCAATTTTTTGAAGCGTATCCTGCAAAAGCACACCCGATGGGCGTACTTTCCTCTATGATCTGCTCATTGGCTTCTTTTTACCCGGAATCATTGGATCCGAACAGAGATGTGGCTGCAAAGAACCTGACGATTCACCGTTTGCTGGCAAAGTTGCCTACCCTGGCAGCCTGGGCATACAAGAATTCAATGCGCCATCCGTTCAACTATCCGAACAATGATTATGATTATGTGAAGAATTTCCTGCATATGATGTTCTCATTGCCATCGGAAAAGTACGAAGTAAACCCGGTGATCGTTGCAGCAATGAATAAATTGCTGATTCTTCATGCTGATCACGAGCAAAACTGTTCTACATCGACTGTGAGAATCGTAGGTTCTTCCCAGGCGAATTTATATGCGACCATTTCAGCAGGTATTTCTGCACTATGGGGACCTCTTCACGGAGGAGCAAACCAGGCGGTTATCGAAATGCTGGAGAAGATCCACAACGATGGAGGTGATGTGGATAAATGGGTTGCCAAAGCGAAAGATAAGGATGATCCGTTCCGGTTGATGGGATTCGGACATCGTGTTTATAAGAACTTTGACCCGCGTGCGACGATCATCAAAAAAGCATGTGATGACGTATTGCAGGCAATGAATATCCATGATCCGTTACTGGACATTGCCAAAAAACTGGAAAAATACGCGTTGGAGGATGAATACTTCAAAGCACGCAACCTGTATCCGAACGTAGATTTCTATTCCGGTATCATTTACAAGGCGATTGGTATTCCGACAGATATGTTCACAGTAATGTTTGCGCTGGGACGTCTTCCGGGATGGATCGCTCAATGGAAGGAAATGACCGAGAACGGTGAGCCGATCGGAAGACCGCGCCAGATCTATACAGGTTATACAACAAGAGATTACGTTTCGATCGATAAACGATAATTCCTTCTTCGAAGGATGGAAAAGCTGCTGGCCCGTGTCAGCGGCTTTTTTGTTTATGTATAAGACACTTCAATGTTTCAGCTGCAATAAAATTTCCTGTTTCATTGCTTCTGTGGTGCCGAAAGGAATCCAGGTCGCGCTTTCGTTTCTTTTGAACCACGTGATCTGGCGCTTGGCATACCGCCTGGAATTTTGCTTGATCAGTTCAATGCACATATTCCGGTCAATTTCCCCGTTAAAATAGCGGAACCATTCGGAATAGCCGACCGTAGCCAGCGGCTTTAAATGTTTGTAAGGGAAAAGTGATCTTGCTTCTTCTTCCAGCCCGGACTGAATCATTTCATCTACCCGTAAATTGATCCGGCTGTACAATACATCCCGGGGAACGTCCAGAACGAAGTAACGGACCTCGAAATCGTTTTTCTTTTTCTTTCCTTTCCGGAACGTGGAGTAGGGAAGGTCTGTTATCCGGATCACTTCAAGCGCCCGGATGATTCTGACGGGGTTATTTTTGTCAACAATTTTATAATATTCGCTGTCTTTTTGCTCCAGCTCGTGTAACAACGGGGACAATCCATTTCGTTCAAACTCACTGTTTAATTGCTCCTGTATGCTTGCATCGTGAGGGATGTCGTCCAGTCCAAAGCAAAGTGCATCAATGAACATACCTGATCCTCCGGTCAGGATAATCCTGTCGTGTTGCCGGAACAGGCTGGTCAGCAGTGATTCTGCTTCATGGGCGAACCTGGCGGCATTTACTTCGTCTTCGATGGTGTGGCTGTCAATGAAGTAGTGGGGGATTCCCTGCATTTCTTCTGTAGCGGGCTTTGCCGTGCCGATACTCATTTCTTTGTAAAACTGCCTGGAATCGGCTGATAGCACCACCGTGTTCCATTCTTTGGCCAATGCAATACTCAAAGCGGTTTTACCACTCGCAGTGGGACCTCCGATAACAATCAGCTCTTTCATTCACCTGATGGATTTACTTGTATGCCGCTTTCCACTCCGTGTATTGCTGGTATACTTTCCTTACGTAATTGTAGGTAGTGGTTCCTCTCATGGAACCGTTTTTTACAACTTCATCCCGGTAATATTCCTGTTTTGAAAGATTTAAAAGCATTTTTTCCACATTATTGTCCCACACATTTCCGTTCAGACCATGTTTGACAGCAAGCCGCCGGGCGTCTTCAATATGGCCTCTTCCTGCATTGTAAGAGGCGAGCGCGAATTTGATCCGTTGGCCTTCATCAGGAATGAAGTTCCACGACTTGATATCATTTGCTATCTTTTTCATTCCTCCGTTGATCTGTACTTCCGGGGGAGAGTTGGGATATACGCCGTATTTTGGTCCTGTATTCGGCATGAACTGCATCATTCCGTAAGCGCCTCCAAAACCTTCTATATACGGATTGAAACGGGATTCACAGAACGCAATTGCGGCCAGCAGCTGCCAGTCGGTGTTGTATTTTTTTCCTGCGGCTTTGAAGAGCTCATCGTAGGGAGAAACTTTTCCCCTTCCGATCGAGTTATAACTGTTTCCAGGGACCATTCCCGCTACTCCGGTTTCGTAGTATTTACGGTAGATGTATTTATATGTCTTGGAATTCAGGAAGCTTTCCAGCCATTTGTCCAGCTTTGCTTTTAAAAGGGTGCTTTCTTTCCGCAGGCCAAAAGCAATGTTCTGCCTCACGGAAATCATGGTTGAAATGTCAATATTGTCGTAAAATCGTGCATTGACACGGGCAATGTTTTCCTCAGCGACCGTGTAATCAATGATTCCCTGGGAAACCTGTTCTATAAGTTCTTCCGAGCCGATCAACCCGTTTACAGGATCAATGTAAATAGAATCGCCGATTTCTTCCTGGAGGTGGATCAGCCGTTGGTAATAGCTTGAATTTTCCCATACATTGATGTGCTTTTTCCCCAGGTCTACCGGTTCCCGTATGAGCAGACGGTCCAGGTCAGCCTGTTTCATTTTTTCCCATCCGTCCGGTTTCTTCTGAACCAACACCTGTGGCGTCTGGATATAGGGAATGGAAAAATCAATGGATTTGGTTCGTTCTCTTGTTACCGTGTAATTACAGGAAATGATATCTCCCTCGCCGTTTTCCAGCATCGGGATCAGGTTATCCAGATTGGCAACCGTCTTGATTTCCAGCTCCAATCCTAATTCTTTTGCAAATTCCCGGAGAATTTCATATTCGTATCCCATTTTTTCGCCACGGTATACAAAGTAAGAGGTGGAGCTGTTCTCTGCCAAAACGACCAGGCGCCCCCGCTCTATGATGCGCTGGTAATCTTTGACAGATGCTGGTACTTCATCTGATTTTCCTGAGTTTTTATTTGAACCTGATCTGCATCCTGCTATTAACGAAATGATTAGCAGCAGTTGGAAACAGCGTATTATTTGTTTTGAATGTTTCATTCATACATCTTAGTGGACGAAAGATACGATTTTTTTTGAAAATAGTTTTTTCAGGGAAAAAATGGGGGAGGTGTATTACTTGTTACAGAAAACAGGTATATTTTTAGAGTGAGGTCCATGCTGATCTCGCAGGTAAGTGAACAGGATTTTTTCAACAGATCAAATCGTCATATCGTCATATTGCGATATGACGATATCGCCCGGATTATGCCATCAGTGCTTTGGCATTGGAAATAGCTGCTTCATTAATTATTTCTCCACTCATCAGGCGGGCAATTTCTTCAATTCGTTCGGATTCTGAAAGTGGACGGATAATTGTTTGCGTACTGTTGTCCGTTGTATTTTTTTCAACTTTAAAGTGCTGCTTTGCTTTTGCCGCAACCTGAGGCAAATGTGAGATAGCGAATAACTGCATTGTATTCCCCATTTGCTTTAACAGCAAGCCTATTTTTTCAGCAACATCTCCCGACACACCGGTATCTATTTCATCGAAGAAAATCGTAGGGAGCTTTGTTTTTTCAGAGATCAGCTGCTGAAGAGCAAGCATGACACGGGACAGCTCTCCACCGCTGGCAGCTTTCTCAATTTCTACAGGAGCAATCCCTTTGTTTGCTGAAAAAAGCAGAGTGAGGGAGGAGTTTCCGGATGAAGTGAGCTTGTCTTGCTTTTCCAGCTGAAATTTAAGATGGGTATCCGGCAATTTCAGATCGGTCAGTGAATGCCTGATCTTTTCTTCGATTCCCTGGATCGCCTGATTCCTGTTATTGTGAAGCTGGTCTGCCAGTGTGTTCAACCGGATGTGTAATTGTTCCAATTCTTTTTCCAGCACCGTAATTTTTTCCCGTAATGTTTCAGTATCTGAAACGGAATTCTGCAATTGCAGGTAGAGCTGTTTTAGCTCTGCTTCATTGGTGCACCTGTGTTTGACCAGTACACGGTTATATTTGTCTACCAATTCTGTAATGGCCTGCTTTTGCTGCTCATCAAAATATTCCGTTTGAGTCAGCGAATCGGAAAGTTCTGCTTCAAGGTCTTTTAACTCGATGATCACTGACTGGAGCCTTGTTTCTGCCGCTTCATTGGATCGATCGATTTTTGACAGCCTGGCGGCAGTTGATCGGAGTGATTGTAATTGATCGATTACCGCTCCTTCATTTCCCAATGCATTCGCCAGATGGCTGATGTGTTGCTGTATTTCACCCGCATTTTCGATTTTCAGCAACTGCTCTTCCAGTTCCGGAAAGTTATTTTTTTCCAGGTTCAGCTCTTCCAGTTCTTTCAGTTGAAAATCATTGTAATCCTTGTCTTTTTCCAATTGGCTCAGCAATTCTTTTTCTGAGCTGATCGTTTTTGAAAGTGCACGGGCTGTTTCATACAATCCGGAAAACTCAACCTGTGCTTTTTTAGTTCCGGCAAGCAGGTCAAGTGTATGGAGCTGAAAATCTTTTCGTTTTAAATCCAGTGTATTGTATTGTGAGTGGATCGAAATCAACCGCTCTGTAAATTCTTTTAAGATGCCCAGCTGGACAGGGATGTCGTTGATGAATGCCCTTGAACGCCCTTGACTGGTTATTTCTCTCCGTACAATGGATTCTTGTTCCGGATCGATGTCGTTTTCTTTGAAAAAAGTGTCGAATTCTTTTTCACTGACCTCGAAAATGGCTTCTACAACTGCTTTTTCACCGTTATTCCCGATGACTTTAAAGTCTGCCCGGTCTCCCAATAAAAGATTGAGCGCATTTAACAGGATCGACTTTCCTGATCCAGTTTCTCCTGTGATAACGGTATATCCTTTGTCAAAATTGAGCATTGCCTCGTTGATGAGTGCAAAATTCCGGACATTCAGTTGTTTGAGCATTACTTCAAAATTTCGTCGTATTTATCAGAATTGGTAGGATCTAACCGTTTTAACAATGCCACCAGCTTGGTTTTTTCTGCGGTCGGAGCGTCTGTGAAAATCTGTTTCAGCTCGTTTCTTTTCGCCTGTACAAAAGTCGTTACGTTGATTGAATTGGGGCGTGTAGCCGAAACTTTTGCCAGTTTATTCAACGCTTCATACATGGCAGCCCTTCCCTGATCCTTGTTTTCAAACAATTTATCCAGTCCCAGGCGGTGGTACTCGTAAACGCACTCGCGCAACGGTTCAAACAATTGATGCAATGCATTGTCAATAAGCCAGTAACGGTTGTTTTTTGCACCTACCTGGTCAGGACTCCAGCCCGGAGCGCCTGAATTCTGGGCGTTTAACACTACATTCTGAGCTTCCTGCAAGTATTGTCCGCCATCTTTCAACCCAAAGGAATCGTAGTCCATCCCGATGATGTAGTACGCGTAAAAAGCCAGCATGGAAGTCAGGTTATCCCTGAACTGGTTAGGGGCGTAGTTCAGCATGGCGTTTCGTGAAAAGCTGAAAGAAACATGCTGATCTGAGAAATTCAGTAAGAGGGTATTGTAAGTGGAGTTATACGCGGGGCGGGAGCTCTGGATCTGGAACATCCCTTCGTAAACCCCCGGTTGCGGGATTTTCTCCAGCTGGAACTGGATCTGGCAATTGATCCTTTCTTCCAGCTTGAAATTGTCTTTTGTCCATTTTGTTTCATTCATAAACTGGCGGATCACTCCTTCCAGCTGGCTCAATACTTCTTGTTCCACAGTGCTCACCTCCACCTTGTTGCTTGGAACGATACTTACCTGGCAATTCAGTTCCTGTGCATACGTGGAAAAATAGGACAAGCTTAATGTTGTCAATAGTATTATTCTTTTCATTGCCTGTAGTTAATGTAATATGTTATAATGTCTTCAGCGACCTGCTGTTTCGTCTTTAACTCAAAATTCGTCAATTTATTGTGATTATCCAAGATCGAAACCCGGTTTGTGTCGGCCCCGAATCCGGTTTTCCCTTTTTCCGGGCTGTTGATGACGATGAAGTCAAGATTTTTTTTCTCAAGCTTTTCTTTCCCGTGTTCCAGTGCGTTTGTGGTTTCCAACGCAAACCCGGCCAGAATCTGGTGTTTTTGCTTGTTTTCTCCTGCCCATTTGAGGGAATCCGGTGTTTTTACCAGCTGAAGGGATAATTCTTCTTCTTTTTTCTTGATCTTTTCAGCAGCCTGTTCTTTCGGACGGTAATCCGCCACCGCAGCGCTGAAGATTCCCCCATCCATTTCTCCCCAGTGTTCCCGGACCGAATGAAATAATTCCCCTGCGCTCGTTATATTGACTACGTGAATCCCCGGATGTTCCGCTTTCAGGTTAGACGGACCGCTGATCAGTGTAACAGCAGCACCTTTTGCGGCCAATAGCTCAGCCAATGCAAATCCCATTTTTCCTGAAGAGTGGTTCCCAATGAAACGGACGGGATCAATCGCTTCATAGGTCGGACCTGCGGTAACAAGTATTTTTTTCCCGGCAAGCTCTCCGGAAGAGTTCAGTTCCGCCCGGATGTATCTCAGAATCGTTTCCGGTTCTGCCATCCTGCCTTCTCCTTCCAGTCCACTTGCCAGAAACCCTGATTCTGCCGGGATGATCTTTACGCCGTCTTTTTGAAGTTGTTCCAGGTTACGCCTGGTAGCAGGGTGCGCATACATGTCCAGGTCCATGGCAGGAGCGATCATTGTCTTTGATTTGTTGGACAAGTAGGTCGCGAGCAACAGGTTGTCGCAGGCGCCACTTGCCATTTTAGACAAGGAATTCGCCGTGGCCGGGGCAATTACGAACAGGTCAGCCCAAAGGCCGTACTCCACGTGGTTTACCCATGAACCGTCGGATTTGTTCCAGAATTCTATTCCTACGGGATTCCCGGAAAGCGTTGCAACAACAAGCGGGCTGATAAAATCGCAAGAGGCAGGAGTCATTATACATTTGACTTCTGCCCCTTCTTTTTTTAATGATCGTATCAGGAATGCAATCTTATATGCTGCAATACCTCCTGTAATTCCCAGAAGTATGCACTTATTCTGCATTGTTAAGATATAACGTCTTCCTTACGGATGTATATTTTATCCTTCAATAAGTCTTCAATTGCAATCGCAACAGGTTTTGGCAACCTTTCATAAAAACGTGAAATCTCAATTTGTTCACGGTTTTCGAAAATTTCTTCCAGGTTGTCAATTGAAGATGCGAATTCCTGCAGCTTTTGAGTCAATTCTTCTTTCAATTCAACGCTCAGTTGATTCGATCTTTTTGAAAGCGCTACGATGGATTCGTAGATATTACCTGTCTTTGCTTCAATATCCACTGTATCTCTTGTGATCGTAGATCTTTCCGCTGTACTGTTTTTAAAACTCATAATCTTATTTTTCTGCTTCTAATTGTTCTAAAATTTCCAACTCTTTTTCCATATACGTATTGATGGAATTCAATGCCTTAATGTACTTAGAGTTTGGGAATTCTGTTACAAAAATACGATATCTTTCCAATGTTTGCTCAGTTCTTTCCAATTTTTTGGAATCAATACTGTTTTTGGTCAGTAAATACGAATTATTCACCAGTATGTAACCTGCTTCTTCCTTGTAAATACTGGTCGGATAGTTCGTAATGAAAATCTCAGAAGCGGTAACCGCTGCCCGGTAGTTCATCGTTCTCGCGTAGAGCTTCACGGCTTCGAAATCTTTTGATTCCAGTTTGAACCGTAACCTGTCCATAATGACATTGCTGGAGTCGATCAATTCCGAATTGGGAAACCGGTCGATGAATTGCTGGAGGCTGTTGATCGCTACTTCCGTATCCGTCTGGTCCAGTGATTTTTCAGGAGACTGGTTAACGGAACACATGGCAGATAAGAAGGTCGCTTCTTCTACTTTTGCGCTGTAAGGAAAACGGGCTATGAACTGCCCCAGGAAATAACCTCCCATGTAGTAATCCTTTTCCATGTAATAGGCTTTTCCTATCCTGAAATAAGAAACCTCTCCTTCGCTTTGCTTTGGAAACCGCTGGTAAACCTGTTCGTATAAAGCAATGCTTTGCATGTACTTTTCATTGTCGAAATAGCTGTTGGCCATTTCAAACTTACGGTCATAGTCCTCCGATTTCAATACTTTGCTGTATTCGGAACAACCGGTAGCCAGGACCAGAAAAGCTACTGCGATTATATAACTGGATAGTTTCATCTGTGCAAAGATAATGATTTGTTTACCGGATCCGCAAATTTCGTCCTACCTGCAAAACGGTTGTCTGCCTGATCCCATTCAGCTGGCACAGCTTGGCAACGGTAGTTCTGTTCCTTGAGGCAATGGAACTTAATGTATCTCCTGACCGGACTTTGTAATACTTGTTGGTGCTGCTGCTGGCAGCCGTTTTGTTGACCGCAGCTGTAGCGGCTGTGCTGTTCACCGGTGAAGAGTTGTTTGCCAGCGTAGAGCTTGGTTTTGCTCCCGGGCGGAAAAGCCCCCGGTGAACAAATAAATTATCGTCTTTACATTCTTTTATTTCGAAATCGATTACTTCTTCAGGGTTCATCGGCAGGTCGTAAAAACGCACTTCAAAATGGAGATGCGAGCCAAAAGAGCGGCCGGTATTTCCTCCTAATCCGATTGGCTCACCTGCCTTTACGGTTTGATTCGGGGAAACGATCAGTTGCGACAAATGCGCGTAGAAGGTTTCCAGCCCGTTGTCGTGGCGGATGATCACCAAATTTCCGAATCCTCCTTCATTGAATTTGGCATAACGGACTTTTCCGGACCATGCTGCGACAACCGTATCACCTGTTTCCAGGTCCAGGTCAATCCCGTTGTGGTGTCTTCTTCCCCTGTGTCCGTAGCGTGAAGTGACAGGGCCTTTTACAGGAATTACAAATTCATCGTTTATATCACGCAGCACACACATCCATAAGGTATCTTTCAGATGAGAGATATCGTTCGATCTTCCGGATGTAAAGGTTGCTTCATTATCCCAGGGTTGCTTGAAATCCAGATCAGGATGATCTTCAATCATACAGTGCAGGTGCTGGTTCATGATCCCGTTGAAATTCAGGTCTTCCAGGTACTGCCAGCTTTTATTTTCGTACAGGATGACAGTCCCGTGGCTGGTGTACAATGTATCCGTAATTTCCTGGGAATATGTCGTTAATGATAATGGAAAAATAAACAGAAATAAGGCGAGCTTTTGAAACATTATTATTCTGGTTTTTTAATATACTGGTTTTACAAGCTACGCAAATATAATACTAATCGCTTTATTATTCGACAATATCCATTACAAATAGGTTATAAAATAGATCTTCATCCGGTTTGACAATATCCAGGTATCCCTTTGTACCATAAGCTTCTTCGGAGGGTACGAGGATAAACATCCGGTCTCCCTTTTTAGCATTTATTAACGCTTTTTTCAGGCCTGGTACAGTTCCCTGGTCTTCCAGCTTCAATTCAAATGGCTGGTTTTTTGCAAATGAATTGTAATAGAACGGAGAGCTTGGAGAGCTGATGGAAGTGTGAAAAATGATGGTATTGTCTTCTCCGAACAGCGTTTTGTACTTGGTGTTTTCTTCCAGCAGCCAGATTTTAACTCCGTCAACTTCACGTGTCGGTTTTTTCCTGCTCAGGATCCGTACAGTGAGAAAGTTATCGGCATTGTCCGGAATGAGGTTTTTCACGCCTTTTTTACCCCTGGCAAATTCGGAAGGGAGCTTAATGCGGACGAAATCTCCGATTTTCAGGTGCCTGAACGCTATATCCCATCCTTTCGGCTGGAAACCGAACCCGACGATGTAAGGGAACGACGTTTTATTCAACAGGTGATTCCCGTCAATAATGGTACTGTCTTTCAACCTGACTTTGTAGTCGATCATTACGACGTCGCCATCCTTGACCGGTTCTCCTTCAGATTTTTCGAGCCATACGATTTCAATTCCGTTTTCCAGCTTCAGCTGCTCCTGTACGGGAAGGTTCATTTCGAGGGAATCTACCCGTGGAGTGACCGCATGATCATCTTTGGTAATGGCGTCAGTACCTTTTTTTACTCCTTCCGGCTTACAGGAGGAGAATAAAAGGGAGCTGATAAAAAGTATGCCGAACAGTTGTTTCATAGATGTATTCAAGATTTCTTATTTGCCGGGTTCTGGTAAAGACGGACCAGCCTGATATCGACTACCAATGTGCTCAACGGGGGAATCTTCGACATATCTCCAACGATCCCGTGAGCCAGGTGGCTTGGTACGATCAGCCTGGCTTTGTCTCCCTGCCGCATCAGTTTAATGGCTTCCTGGATTCCCGACTCTACCTGTGCTTTGTCCACTTTGATCTCTTCCACTTCATCCGGCAAGGTAGCATAGCATTTGGCGCCATCCAGCAAGGTGATGCTGTATTCAATATCTACATAATCATCAGGCAGTGCTGTTTCGCCTTCTCCGTTCTCGTAGATGAAGTAACGCAATCCGGATCCTGTCTTTATCATTTTCCATTCGGGTTTTCTTGACAGGAACAGGTTGATTTCCAATTCTTCTTCCGCAGAGAACTGTTTGTTCATTTCAGTGGATTTTTCCGTATTCCAGTCAACAGGAAGCTCTTTTTCCTCTTTGTTCTTGCAGGAAGCTAAAGAGCATGCCAGGATTGCAATCAGACAACTATAGATCAATTTTTTCATTTGAAATAAGCCGGGATTTTTTCTTTTAAGACCTTCATTGTTTCCTCCAGGGACAATGCACTTGATCCCCCGGCGGCAAATTTATGCCCGCCTCCGCCGAATTGTTCTGCGGCAATGATGTTTACTTCGTATTCATCTTTTCCCCGGAACGACAAACGCACGATTCCATCCTGCTCGGTCAGCATGACTGCTGCTTTTACGCCTTCAATGGACAACGCGATATTGACCAGCCCTTCCGTATCTCCTTTTTGATAGTTGAATCTGTTCAGTTCGTCCAGGGTAAGGGAGATGATCGCTATTTTATCATGGTGGACCAATTCCAGCTTTTCGCTGGTGGCATATCCTCTCAGTTTTAACCGGTCGACGGTGTTATTATCGAACGTGTTTTCGTGGACTTTGTTGTGGACAACTCCGAGTTCCAGCATTTCGGCTACGATCCGGTGAGTTTCCGGTTCAACGGATTCAAACCGGAATGAACCTGTATCTGTGACGATCCCAAGGTATAACGGTGTAGCGATATTCGCATCCAGCAGGAACGATCTGTCGGAATTTTTAATGACCTCGTAAACAAGTTGAGAAGTCGAACAGGCTTCTGTTCTGCTCAGCATCAGGTCGGTGACCGGGGCAGGGTAGAGGTGGTGGTCTATCAGTATGATCTTTCCGCTAAACTGTTCCAGCACGGCCTGCATTCCATCTCCGACACGTGAAAAATTATTGTAATCCAGGCAGATCAGCAGATCGGCTTCGTTTATTTTATCCGTAACTTCGGCCGGAGCTTCGTCAAAGATCAGGATGTCCTTCAGATCTTCCAGCCAGTTGAAAAAAGACGGGGCCTTGTCCGGGTGGCATACAACCACTTCTTTCCCGAGCTTTTTGATAAAACGATACATTCCCAATGAGGAACCAATGGAATCACCGTCGGGAGATTTGTGCGCCGTAATAACAATTTTGCCGGCATGCTCTATAGCCGTTACGATTTGC
The DNA here is from genome assembly GCA_037189645.1 of Crocinitomicaceae bacterium. Taxonomy (GTDB): domain Bacteria; phylum Bacteroidota; class Bacteroidia; order Flavobacteriales_D; family Crocinitomicaceae; genus Taishania. Next base: position 136,848 of record JBBCIY010000011.1, on the reverse strand, counting down.
TGATAAATGCTCATTTAGTTTCTTCTTTCGGAATGTAGATGTTATCCCGTGCTTCTATAACCACATTTCTCAATTGGGTTACATCAAATGTATAGTATTTGCAATCCAGGATGTTGATGAGATATTCACTGAAAACAAGTATCGGCGGGTAATCCTGGTAAGCAGACAGGCGCTGTGCCATTTCCGTTCCGTTTTCCAGCTGCAGCATAACCAGTTCTTCCAGCTTTTTCCTGTTTTTGCTGTTTTGTGGATTTTCAATGGTCAGGTAAAGATTTTCCAGCCATTGAATCGCTTCGTAATAAACCCATTCGCTCTGGCTGATGTGCTCATTGAAAGCGTACTCTGTCCATTTATTCAGTGAATCGATGGTTGGTTTTTGGGGGAACTCCAGGGAATCTTCAATGATCTTTGAGAACAGCTCTTCGTTTCTGGATAAGGAAGTCTGGAACAGCTTCTGGTTGCTGCTTAATCTGCCTACCGAAGCATAGACATTGGTAAGCGCAATATTTTCAATGTATTCATAATCCTGCAAAGAATCTCCCGGCCTTAATTGAGGGAGTTTATACATGAGCTTCCTTTTCGAGTTGTTCTGGATTCCCTTGAAGATCGTTTCCGTAGTAACCAGCTGGAATGTGTCTACGTACTCCAGCGAGTCCGGATGGATGCCGCTGACAAGTGTGTCGTCCGGGAATTTGTCTTCCTGGGAAATGATCAGCTTTTCCTTTTTAGGAGACTTCTTCTGATAGCAGGAAACCGCGATTCCCAAAAAGAATCCCAGGCTCAGGAAATATGTCAGTCTTACATTGTTAAGCATTGATCAAACGCAAAGTTTCTTCTTTGATTCTCTTTTGTAAATTGTCGGAAACAGGAACAAGCGGAAGCCTCAGATGCCCGGAAGTAATTCCTCTTGTTTCCAGTGCAACTTTCACCCCTCCCGGGTTTCCTTCTTCAAACAGCATTTTTGTAACCGGTAGCAGGTCCAGGTGTTTTTCTCTTGCGGGCGCGAAATTCCCTTCCAGTGATTCGTGTACCATCTGGTTGAATTTTTCAGGAAATGCATTGTTGACAACTGAGATAACACCGGCAGCTCCTGTTGCGATCAGGGGTAGGGTAAGGGCGTCGTCTCCGGAAATGACGTCAAAACCCTGAGGTTTCAGGCGAATGATCTCCATGATCTGCTCCATGTTTCCGGATGCTTCTTTTACTGCCACGATGTTTGGAACTTTTGCCAGTTCCAGCGTAGTTGCCGGAAGCATATTGGAACCAGTCCTTCCCGGAACGTTGTATAGGATGATCGGCAGGTTTGTGCAGCCTGCAATGTATTTGTAATGTTCAATAATACCGTTCTGAATGGGTTTATTGTAGTAAGGGGATACAGAAAGGATCCCATCCACTCCTGCGGGTACCTTCTTTAGAGTTTCCCCAACGGCCAGCGTATTGTTTCCTCCAACTCCAAATACGATCTTCAGGCGACCTGCATTTTCATCAATGACAGCCCGGAGAATTTCCATTTTTTCTTCCCAGGAGAGTACAGGTGATTCTCCTGTAGTTCCCTGAACAACCAGAAAATCGGTCTTTCCATCAATCTGTAAGCGAACCAATTTTCGCAATGCATCGAAATCAATTGTTTTGTCTTCTTTAAAAGGTGTAACCAATGCTACACCGGCACCTTTGAAAATATTGTTCATTTAACCGGAATTTTGTAAGTATCTGTATCTGCAAAAATAACTTTTTCCGTTGGTTTTTTAAGTGGTTGATGAAAAAACTTTTTTGGCGGGTAATTATAGTTTCTAATGTGTTCTGTGGGGCTTGTCTGTTTCAGAATGGCCTGTCTTCCGCATCTGTTGAAAAGAGCTGGTCATAATTGTTTTTAATAAGCAACCTTTCTTTTTCCTAGGTCGTCTATCTCAATGAATTACCTGGTTATATTATCTATTATTGCTTATGCGCTACACTACACTTTCACTAGTTATATCCCTTATGGGGATCATGCTGCTCACTGGAAATGCTCATACGCAGGTCGTTATCAATTCGATCTCTTCTGCTCCAAGCACCTGCCCGAATAATGGAACAATAACTGTTAATGCTGTCTCTTCCTCCCCACCGGTTTTATATAGTATTGTATCCGGCCCGGTTACACAGCAGGTACAGACAAATCCTGTTTTTCATTCTCTTCCCGCCGGGAATTATACTGTTAAGGTCTCTGACGGTTCCGGGAATGAAGCGCTGGAACAGGTAATGATCGGAGGAAGTTATCTGAATCCGTCTTTTACGGCTGTCCCGGTTTCTCCTTATTGCCAGGGAGAAAGCAGTGGTGAGCTGGTGCTGAATATGGTCAACGGAGCAGGACTGGCTCCTTATTCATGGGAATTGTTGAGCCCTTCACCTGTTACCGGGATCCAGAGCAGCAATGTATTTGAGAACCTTCCGGCAGGAAATTACACGGTACGGGTTACGGATGCCTGCGGAAGTATAAGCGCGAACGCGGTCACCATTATTCCTCCCAATACAGCCATGTCATTTTACGGCGGTCTGACAGCTGAGAAGATCGGTTGTGACAGCATGCGGATTCGTTACGAACTGATCATGAATGAGCCGCGATTCCCGCTTTCATTTTTCTACCAGACTACGAATGGTTCTTATATCCCTGTTACAGGAACCACCATTGACACTACTGTTATGCATACGACAGGGCGTGTTATAGTTGAGCAAATCATTCCCAACATGACATACGGTGATTTTGTACGGGCTACCGTAACGAATGCGTGCGGGGATCAGATAACGTCAGCTGCTCTTTATACCTATCCGTTTGTTTTTTACCCCAGGTATTCATTTAACGCGTGTGGCAATAGTGTGAATGCATTCTATGAAAATCCTCCGGGAGCATTTGATCCCTATCACACTTTTTTGAAGCACCCGGTCACTTATACCTATACGGATCTGGCGTCGAATACGGTGGTAGCATCCGGTACATCTCCTGCCGGCGTGTCTGTTGCGGGAGTGGGAATTTACAGTGGGGTTGCCATTCCCGGAAGAACATACCGTCTTGTAATCACTGATGGCTGCGGAGACGTTTTTACTCATGATTATACGATCCCTGAACAGGCTCCCCCTACGGTGAATGGTACCATTATATCCAGGGCATGTATAGACTCGGTTGTAGGGACATACAGGCTTTCTACCAGCGGATTCGGTACAGGCCGGAGAATGATCATCATTTCAGGACCTCCGGCGATGGGAAGCACAAAACCGGAATTCGAGTATTCGGATACATATACATGGCCTTCCGATACGATATTTTCAGGCAATAATCCTAATTTCTTTCTCAGTAACCTGGCTGCGGGAACATACCACTATAAGATTTTTGATGATTGCGGCAGAGAAATCATCAGCAGTTTTACGATTACACCTCAACAAGTCACCAGCCTCAGCAGGGGCGTATCCATTGAAAAAGGCTGTCCCGGCGAGAACAAGATCTTCTATTCCATGATTGCCGGAGGGACGGTAACGATCAGGAACCTGTCGGACGAGAGTATTGTTACAACCAGGACATTCCCGGAGTATGGAGGTATCGGCAATCATGATTCAGTTTTGCATGTTCCTTCCGGCAGCTATGAAATCACGTATAATTATGAACACAATCACTCGACGATCCTGAATGATACGCATGTTCCCTGCTGGGAAATTATTGATACAATTACAATTCCTCCTTATTACAACCCTGAAATCGCTGTTGGCAATGCGATCATGTGCAATGAGCAAATGCAGATTGAGCTGGTTCCGGACACTACCAGGGGAGTTCCGCCGTTTCAATACGAGATCAGCTCGGGGCCTCAGACCTTTCCACTGCAAAGTTCAAATATATTCACCGTGGATCTTCCAGGAACCTATTACGCCAGAATTTTTGATGCCTGCGGAAACGCTACGGTCAAGCAGGTAACGATCGATACGCTTTCCTTTGACCCGATTGAGGTAAATGCAAACTGTGTTGCCACAACCCTGGTTTTTCCGTCGTCGGTCTACTACACCTATGAGTGGCTGAAGCCCAACGGTGAAATTCATATAGGGGACAGCCTGGTGCTCAATCCGGTTACTCCGGCTGATACGGGAACATATGAACTGTCCAGGATTGTGAACATTAACGGATGTGTAGATACGTTCTCAACAACGTATCATCTCGAGCTACCGAACTACACGGAGCAGACGGTTCCCTTTTGCGAAGGAACCACTGTGGTGGTAGGAGGAAATACCTATGATTCTCCCGGAGTCTATACGGATACATTGATCTCGTCGTTTGGTTGCGACAGTCTGGTTGTGACAACTTTAAGCGTTTTTCCGCAGGTTTCAGATACAACGGTGATTTCGGTCTGCTACGGAGACAGTATCCTTGTTTCAGGAAATTATCATTCCGATCCCGGATTCTATGTTGACTCGGTACAGACACCCCTTGGCTGTTACGATTTGCTTGTGACTGAATTGATTGTCGAAGAGCCGGATCATTATCAATATGTGACGATCTGTCACCATGAAAGTTACCAGGTGGGAGGTAGCACGTATTATGAGACAGGTACGTATCACGATACCCTTCAGTCTGCCCTGGGATGTGACAGTATTGTCATCCTGCACCTGGAGGTGCTGCCGGAGATCGTTCATTCTGTATACGAAACGATTTGCGAAGGAGATCCCTATGATTTCGCAGGGAATGCGTTATCTGCTCCGGGGATTTATACAGATACCTTCGTGTCTGTAAATTCCTGTGACAGCATCGTAACGTTGCACCTGGAGGTCCTGCCCGTAAAACGCAGCCATCTTACTGTTTCGATCTGTGAAGGAGAGTTCTTTTCGTTCGGAGGTCAGGAACTGATGACGGAAGGGACGTATATCGATACGGTGCAGACAAGCCCCTGTGACAGTATCATTACGCTTAATTTAGTGGTTCTTCCGAATACGTATTATAATATCTACGATACTATTTGCGAAGGAACAGGCTATGATTTTGGCGGGTCAGGCTATTTTTATCCGGGAACGTACACACATCATTTTCCAACCTCCTCTTGCGACAGCATTGTAACATTACACCTCACAGTGATGCCTGCTCCGTCAGTCTTCATTACTTCTGTTGTCCTGGAAAATGACGATGAATCAGCAGTTGTACAGCTGAATGCTGTTTCGGGTAGTTTCCCGCTTACGTATCTGTGGGAAAGCAATTCGCCGCTAAGTAATGCTTCCGCCAGAAATCCAACGATCAGGATCCGGGAGACTACATGGGTTACGCTAACGGTGACCGATCAATACGGGTGTACATCAACACTTGACTATTCGATCGCGTTTCCTGAAACATCTACTTTATACCTCCCGAATGCTGTGACTCCTGACGGAAACGAATTCAACAATGTTTTCAGGGCTTACGGCACCAATATCGCATCTTTTCATATTCTGATCTTTGACAGGTGGGGGGAAATGATTTTTGAATCCTATGATGTAAATTTCGCCTGGGATGCGACTTACAAAGGGGCAATTGTCCAGGATGGCGTATATACGTATAAGCTGGCTGCCGTGGGAATGGATGGTGTTTATTATGATCAGGTCGGGCACGTGACAGTCATCAGGTGAAAACAGGTGACGATTACCCGTAAAGCAAGTGTTTGGAGCTTGTTCCCAGGATAGGGATGATCAATCTGAAATTTTGGACAGGATCTGTTTCGCGAACAGCACTTTTTCCAGTGGCTGGTGATGAGATCCGACCAGGTTGATATCCACGAATTCACGTTCGTCGCCGAATCCTACCACATGCCTGATGTTGAGTGACCGGATGACTTTTTCCTGTTTTCCTGTAAAATCGGACAGCATGATCGCTACATCAAAATGCGTATATTCCGTAGGAAGGAGTTTTTTTGATTTCAGTTTGCCCGTTAACCCGAAATCTGATTTTGAAATAACATACGTCCTGCCCGGGATCTCAAAATTTTCTTTTGGTCTTTTCGCATCCGTGAGCAAGAGAATCTCAAAATGCTGTTTGTCTTCGAAACAAGGTCTGAACAGATCTTTTACCTGGCTGATCCGCTCAATTCCATCCCAGGAAAGTATCAGTAAAAACGATGTATTTGGATGACAGATGGGCATTGTGTGAGTGTTGGTTAGAAGATCCTCCATTTTCCGCGCATAATGGTCGTTCTGTAGTCGTCCAGCAGCTCATCGACTCCTTTGTTGCTCATTCTGACGAAAAATTTAAATGTTCCTTTGGCTTGCTTAAAATCCATCTCATCCGGGAAAATAGGGATGATTGCCAGGAAATTTACTTCTTTTTCACCGATTGAGACAGGTTTCAGCTCGTTTTCCAACAGAACAGGGTCCGACAGGATCAGGTGATTCTGGCGCATAGCAGGGGAGAGTGGGGCCAGGTCTTTTCCGTTGGGGATGGTATGGCCATGCCCGAACCAGGTCTGTTTTTCCACGACGTGTTTTGATAACTTTTGCAGCCAGGGAAAAATCCAGTTCATATTCGGATTTTCCAGGTCTTCCCATTCCCAATAGCTTGGAAGGCAAAAGCATAATTCGTTGTGCTCACGCCCTTTCAGTTTGTCGGGGACAGGCATTTTGTAATCCGAAAGCCCATTGGTGAGGATGACGGTCACCGGAGAACGCGATTCCAGGTCAAGCGCAAGCAAGGGCATTTCTCCTTCTGCAACCGGCACATCCATCACACGGTGTTCTCCAAATCGTTTTATCAATGCTTCTTTTAGCTGGGACATACGGAAATGTATAAAAAAGCTGCTTAAAAAAATAACAGCATCAGGATGCAATTAATTTTTTAAACAGCTCAATGGGTGTCGTTCAATGATTATTTATTTTTGCTCCATTCCTTGATGGAAGCTTCATTCATTTTTACATATTCATCATTTCCTGCTTTTTTTGCGCTTTCAATTGAAATTTTCGCAGTTTCGATGGCATTTTTATAATCTTTCAGGTTTGCCTGGATCAGCGCTTTTTTGCGCAGGAAATAGAAAGGAACATTGTCTCCGCTTAGCTTAATGGATGCATCGATCCACTCCAATGCTTGTTTCATGTCTCCATTGGAATTCAGGTAGTAATCGGCTGCCCGGTAATAGTCTGCGGCAGTTGGTCCGGCTAATGTTTTATTGATGCTTGCTTCCACTTTCGGTCCGTTGATCACTTTGAAAGGGATATTCACTCCGGTCTTGTCCCATGCCAGCGCCAATGTTGCGCCGTCAATTTCTATCTTATCGAACGAAATGGTGAATGTTTCCACCGGGTTGATCGGCTGTGAGGTTGTGCTTACCTGTACTGCGACCTGGTTTTCATCCCACTGTGCGGGTGTTCCCCAGTTTTCTGTATGCTTATAGAAGTAAATGATCCATTCTTTGGCCTCAGGTTTTACGAAGATCGCGTAGGAACCAGCTTTTAATGTGTCTTTTCCGAATACTAAGTTGTCGTCCGTTGTGATGATCGAATTCTTGTTCGCGCCTGCTCTCCAGATCTGTCCGTAAGGCACGACATCAGGGAAAACAGTTCTCCCTCTTTTGCTTGGTCTCGAATATTCAACGCTGATGTTTGTTAATCCGACTGTCTGCTCAATTTTTCCCAACGGGCTCAATGCAGGGGTCTTGATTTGGGCATTTGCTCCGAAAGATGCCATAACGATGGCAGCGATAATGATTTTTCTCATTTTTCTATGGTGTATTTATTGTTGTTTTTCTGTCACAGTTTCCAAAGATACCCAAAATTCCCGAACTGACGGAACACATCCTTGTCCGAGCAGCAGATGCACTTCCTCTTCTCTTGTCCTGGTGTGTATGCGGGAATGCTTGATGAACTGAATATCACCGGCATTGTTGATCAGAGCCTGATGAATGGATGCGGGAGTGGAAAAGTCTGCAGGAGAAGTTTTATTCAGGCTCAGGGAGATCAGGTCCGTTTCATTTTCCTTGCAATGAAAAGCGATACACGTTTTCGGAGAACGGAATTCCAGGTAATGAATCTTTCCATACACTTTTTCCAGAACGGTATTGGAAAAAATCTCCACTAACCCAACAGCTTTCTGTGGGTCGTTCCGGTTGATCCGTTCCCATTCCGGTCCATCAATTCCGTTTATGATCAGGAAAGCTTTCAGGTCGTCTTCAAGAGCGCTCAGTTCTTCGTGTGTTAAGATCCGGAACTTCATAATGGAGGAAGCTATTTTAAAATCCAGCCGGAATACCCCGAAGCACCTGCCCTGGCCATGAGCTGGTCCATGGCTTCTCTGGAATCGGCTGAACCGATGGATACCCTGCTTAATCCTCCTTTTCTGTCTTTGATAAAGGCATTGAATCCTTTTGTTTTCAATTCATTGACAAGGTTTTCGGCATTTGTTTCGTCTGAAAAGCACCCGACGATATAGTTGAGTGAACCGGTGGACTGGCTTGCATTGGCTGTAATCGGAGTGATTTCTGTTGTAACAGTCTCAGCCTGTGTCACCTCATCGTGTTTGTCAATTTTAACCAGGACATAGGTTTCATCTGTCAGGTTGTAAGAGTAAATGCTTTCATCGGATTCGATGGTTTGCAATTGCTCGTCCAGTGACTGGGATTTTTCGCTTTTTGAGGAAAGCAGATCTTGTACCTTGTGCTGCTTGTAGACAGCTGTTTCACGTTGGTGGAACGGGTTGAAATCCTGGAAAGAGATGATCCTGGACTCCAGTACATCCGTTTTCATGGGAATCCAAAATGAGTAAAACAGGATCGGTATGGCACAAGCCGCTGCTGCATACTTCCAGAAGCTTGATTTCTTCCTGGTTACAGGAGGAACGATTGCTGGCCGTTTATTCTCAACCGGAATTGGTGTTGCAGGTCGTTCAACCGTTTGTTTTTCTTCCTGTTGAATGCCACTGAAAGCCTCGGGAGTAATGGAAACGGATGTTTGCTCCATTGCTTCGATCTTTTGCTGTGCGATCGCTACATCTGTTTCAGTTAAGAAATGTACGCTGCTTAATCCGTAAGAAGAAAGCAGGAGATTGAAATACCTGTCTTGCTCAAAACAGATGTTTCTTTCCTGGTCGAAGAATAGGAAGCCTACCCGGTCGATTGAAACGCGGTTTCCTTTGCTCAGTTCAGCATTCCAGCCGGAGATCAGTTGGTTGACGGCGGCAACCGCATTGTCATACGTGATCTCATTCTGGTACGCGAATTCGGAAATCAGCAAGCCGTCATTCGTCATCAGCTGGCGATTGAACAGCAGTGATTTTCCCGGAGGGGTAATGATCCCGTTCTTATAGTCAATCCTTGCAGAGGTCTGTTTAGCTACGAAACCTCCGAATCCCGGGATAATGACACAGTTGTGACGCAGTAATAAATTCCCTATTATTTCTTCTACGCTTACCATAGTTGCAAAAATAATCAAAATAGCGAACAGGAGAAGAATTTAACCAATAAAATTCAGGTGCTGATCTGCCTGTATTATTTTAAATTATAACTTAAATTCAAATTATCTAACGTGCTTATAACCTGGTTATTTAGTTCAACTCTCAAACTCTTTGAATTCAATTTCACTTCGATTTCATCCACAGGATCATAGACCGTAAAGTTAACCGAGCATCCTCCTTCGTTCTCAAGGAACAATTTATTAAGGTCGGCGATCAGCCGCTGCTCAAGAGAACGGGCAGGAATTCTCACATTGATGGAATTCACTTTCTTTTCCCTTAAATTCTGAAGCAGCTCAATGGAATGGATGGTAAATTCAATTTTACTGCTCCTTTGCGGCACTTCGATCCGTCCTTTTATCGCGACGAACATGTTTGGTTTTAAAAAGTGGCTGAATTTAAGGTAATTGTCACGCCATAGGAAGATTTTTGCGGAATGGGAATAATCTTCGATGGTCATGCTTCCGAACGGGTCGCCTTTTACGGTGAATCGGTGTTCTGCTTCAGAAATCACACATCCGATGGTGACCTCTTTTCCTAAATTTGCTTCCAGGTTATTGAGCATCTCCACATTTCCGTTGCAGAATGAATTCAGCTCCAGTTTGTAATCGTCAAGCGGATGCCCGGAAATGTAGATACCGACCACTTCTTTTTCTTTTGACAGCTTTTGCCAGCTTCCCCATTCTTCGCATTTCGGGATTTCAGGCTGGGGCATTTCCACGCCGGAGTCCCCGCCGAATAAAGACGCCTGAGCGGAGTTTTCGTTTTCTTTGAAACTGGATCCGAATTTCAGCAAACTTTCAAGAAACGTCCTTTTGTTTGAATCTTCCTTGAAGTACTGAGCCCTGTGTATGTTTTTGAACGAGTCGAACCCACCGCCATAGATCAGTCCTTCGTAGGCTTTTTTGTTGCAGTCTTTTGAGCCTACCCGTTTGGAAAAGTCAAAGATGGATTTGAACGGGCCCTCAGCGTCGCGTTCCGCTATGATCGCCCCTACAGGACCAGATCCCAGCCCTTTGATTGCTCCCAGTCCAAAACGGATATCACCGGAGCTGTTTACTGTAAATTTCAAGTGTGATTCATTTACATCCGGCCCAAGTACGTTGATGCCCATTCGTTTGCACTCCTCCATGAAAAATGAAACCGATTTGATGTCATTCATGTTGTTGGAAAGTACGGATGCCATGTATTCCGCCGGGTAATTGGCTTTCAGATAGGCCGTCTGGTAAGCGATCCACGCATAACAGGTAGAGTGGGACTTGTTGAAGGCGTAGGATGCGAATGCTTCCCAGTCTTTCCATATTTTTTCCAGCTTATCTACAGGGTGGCCGTTCTTCGAACCGTTTTCAAGGAAAAGCGGTTTCATTTTGTCCAGTACATCCTTCTGCTTTTTCCCCATCGCCTTACGAAGGGTATCTGCTTCACCTTTGGTAAAATTCGCAAGCTTCTGGGAGAGCAGCATCACCTGCTCCTGGTATACGGTAATTCCGTATGTTTCTTTCAGGTATTCCTCACAGTCGTCGAGGTCATAAATGATGGGTTCTTCTCCATGCTTTCTGCGGATGAATGAGGGGATGTATTCCAGTGGGCCCGGGCGATACAATGCGTTCATGGCAATGAGGTCGGCAAATACGGTCGGTTTCAGCTCACGCATGTATTTCTGCATCCCGGGGGATTCGTACTGGAAGATCCCTACTGTTTCACCGCGTTGGAATAATTCGTATGTTTTTTCATCATCGATCGGGAATTGATCCGGATCTAGGTCGATGCCGTGGCGTAATTTGACATTTTTAACGGCGTCTTTGATCAGGGTGAGCGTCTTTAACCCCAGGAAGTCCATTTTTAACAGCCCGGCAGATTCCGCAACCGAGTTGTCAAATTGCGTACACCACATGGAGGAGTCTTTCGCAACTGAAACAGGTACGAAATTGGTGATATCATCAGGTGTTATGATGACACCACAGGCGTGGATTCCTGTATTTCTGACGGAACCTTCCAGTTTCCGGGCCTGCCTGACCACCTCTGCCTGTAAGTTATTACCACTCGCGATCGCCTTTAATTCCTTTGCTTTGTTGATGGCTTCGAGGTTGTTTTTCAGCTTATTGGCCAATGTTTCATCATCAAGGGAAAAGATGTTCGCCAATGAAGTATCCGGGATCAACTTTGCAATCCTGTCAGCTTCGTTCAGAGGCAGGTCCATTACCCTTGCTGTATCCCTGATGGAAGATTTCGCGGCCATTGTACCATAGGTAATGATCTGCGCTACCTGGTTGGATCCGTATTTATCGATCACCCAGTTAATGACATCACCACGGCCCTCGTCATCGAAGTCGATATCAATGTCGGGCATGGAAATACGGTCAGGATTCAGGAAGCGCTCAAAAAGCAGGTCGTACTTGATCGGGTCGACGTTCGTGATCCCGATACAGTAGGCTACGGCAGATCCGGCAGCGGAACCACGTCCCGGGCCAACTGAAACGCCCATGTTCCTTGCCGCCTGGCAAAAGTCCTGCACAATGAGAAAGTATCCCGGGTAACCGGTCCGTTCGATGGTCGCCAGCTCAAAATCCAGCCGTTCCCTGATTTCATCGGTGATTTCGTCATATCTCTTTTTGGCTCCTTCGTAGGTCAGATGGCGCAGGTAGTTGTTCTCTCCACGTTTTCCTCCATCTTCCTGGTCCCTTGCGTCCTGGAACTCTTCAGGAATTTCGAAAGCAGGCAATAATACATCCCTTGCAAGTCCGTATGCTTCACATTTATCAACGATTTCCTGGACAGATTCGATCGCTTCCGGCAAATCCAGGAACAATTCTTTCATTTCCTCAGAGGATTTGAAATAATATTCATCATTTTCAAGACCGAACCTGAACCCTCTTCCACGGCCTTTCGGGGTGCTTACCAGGGCGGAATCCTTCACGCAGAGCAAGACATCATGCGCCTGTGCTTCTTCTTTTGTTGTGTAGAATGTATTGTTGGTTGCGACGAGCTTAATGTTATGGGTACGGGAGAATTTGATAAGCGTTTCATTTACCCTGTTCTCATCTTCCTGTCCGTGGCGCATGATTTCAATGTACAGGTCGTCGCCAAACCGTTCTTTCCACCACAGCAACGCTTCTTCGGCTTGCTTTTCACCGATGTTCAGGATCATATTCGGAACCTCTCCGTACAGGTTGCCCGTCAGGACAATCAGGTCCTCTTTATACTTTTCAATTTCGGCTTTGTCTATTCTTGGAACGTAATAGAATCCTTCTGTGTAGGCGATTGATGCAAGTTTGATCAGATTGTGATACCCATTCCTGTTTTTGGCGAGAATGACAACCTGGTATCCGTTATCCTGACCGGAACGGGCTCTTAGATCTTTGCAGACGTTGAATTCACACCCGATGACCGGCTTTATTTCCTGCCCGTCAAACGGTTCTCCGGATTCTTCCGCAGCTTTTTTTAATTCCCTGACTTTTTTATTGTATGCTGATACTTCTTTTTCGAAATGAAATGCCGCCATCATATTCCCGTTATCTGTCAGGGCCACAGCAGGCATATTGTATTCAGCCGCCTTTTTTACCAGTGACGGAACTTTTATTGTGGATTGAAGTACTGTGAACTGGGTGTGGTTGTGCAAATGGGAAAAATGGATATCGGCCAGGCGTTTCCTGTTCTCATCCAGTGTTTCCTGGGAAACAGAACTTTCCTCTTTTACTTTTAATTTTTCACTTTCCTCTTTCAGGTTAAGGTGCTTCAGCCCGATAAAGCCGATGGGTTTCGGGTTGAAAGCCTTGAAGTCCTCAATGTAGGAACCTCCTTGCTGCAGCTCTTCTTCCGTAAATACTTCCGTACGGATTAATTCAAAGAAACAACGGGTAGTCGCTTCCACGTCGGCAGTTGCATTATGCGCTTCCGCAAATGGCTCTCCGAATAAGTGCTGATGGAGTTCTGTCAGGGTAGGGAGCTTATACCGTCCTCCACGCCCTCCGGGAAGTTTACAAAGTTCGGCTGTCACTTCCGTACATGTATCCAGAACCGGCATGGTTGTCATTGATGTTTCCCTGTTGCAGCGTACGTATTCACACCCCAACACGTTGATATCAAACCCGATGTTCTGCCCGACAACGAATTTTGCTTTTCCAAGCGCGTTATTAAAATCGGCAAGAACCGTTTCCAGTGATTCTCCGTATTTTTCAGCCAGTTCGGTGGAAATCCCGTGAATACGCTCAGCATCATAAGGAATGTCAAATCCTTCCGGTTTGATCAGGAAGTCTTTGTGTTCTATAAGACGCCCCATTTCATCATGCAGCTGCCATGCTATTTGTACAACACGAGGCCAATTGTCCGTATCAGTGATCGGGGCATTCCAGTTTTTAGGTAAACCGGTTGTTTCTGTGTCAAATATAATGTACATGATCTTCGGATTTTGCAGACTTTAAAGTTAGTGATTTTTGAAGAGTATCTGAAGTTAATTTTCCAAACATTTTCAACAAAAAAATCCCCGGTCATTACTGGCCGGGGATCTGAATAAGAAATATAAGATTTTATGCTTCTTCATCTTCGTCTCCTGAATCGTCAACTGATCCACGAGCTCTTTTAACTGAAACGATCACCGCATTTGCAGGATCCAGGATTGTTACTCCGGGAATCTGCACATCTTTTATACGGATAGAATGACCAATTCTCAAAGGAGCAATGTTTAAAACGATTGCTTCAGGAAGGTCTTTAGCCAATCCTACAAGATTCAGTTTTCTGAATACCTGCATTAACTTACCTCCGGCCATAACACCTCTGGAGCTTCCTTCCAAACGTACCGGTAAACCGATTTTTACAGGTTTGTTGTCAGTTACTTCAAGGAAGTCAACGTGCTGAATTGTATCTTTTACAGGGTGCTGCTGCAATTCGCGGATAATTGCGCTCGCCTTTTTCCCGTCGATATCCAACTCGATTTTGTAAACATCTGGTGAGAATACGATTTTCTCAATGTCAATTCTCTTTACAGAAAAGTGAGTCTGCTCACCAGTACCGTAAAGCACTCCAGGAACACGTTCTTCTCTTCTGAGAGATGCAGCGTCCTTTTTCCCTACGTTCGCTCTAAGCGAACCGCTCAATTGTGCTGTTTTCATTTTATTATTTATTTTAAGATATTACAAAGTGTGAACTGATCGATTGATTGTTGACCATTTTGTTGATCACATCTCCGAACAGATCTGAAACCGTCATTACACGGATTTTGCTGCTTTCCTTTTTCAGGGGAATGGTATCCGTTACAATCAATTCTGTTAAATTAGACTGTTCTATACGTTCGTATGCCGGTCCTGAGAGAACGGCATGCGTGCAGAAAGCCCGCACAGACTTGGCTCCTTTTTCAATGAAAAGATCAGCAGCTTTTGTCAGTGTTCCTGCTGTGTCGCACATATCGTCTATCAATATTACGTCTTTTCCTGCCACTTCTCCGATCACGGTCATCTCGGCTACTTCATTTGCCTGTTTCCTGTGCTTGTGGCAAATAGCAAGCCCGGTATTTAATTTTTTCGCATAGGAATTGGCTCTTTTTGCTCCTCCTGCATCCGGCGCAGCCATGATCAGGTTCCCGTTATTTAACCGTTCCATCTCCGGGTAAAAAATAGTGGAACCATACAGGTGATCAACCGGCACTTCGAAAAAGCCCTGGATCTGGTCAGCGTGCAGGTCCATTGTCATAATCCTGTCTACGCCTGCGGCCATCAGCATGTTTGCAACCAGTTTGGCCCCGATTGCGACACGTGGCTTGTCTTTTCTGTCTTGCCGGGCATATCCGAAATAAGGACAGATGGCAATGATTTTTCTTGCAGAGGCTCTTTTCGCCGCGTCAATCATAAGAAGTAATTCCATTAGATTATCGGCTGGCGGCATTGTCGATTGAACAATGAATACATCCATTCCGCGGACGGTTTCTTCAAATGACGGCTGAAATTCACCATCACTGAAATCAACCACTTTTACATCACCCAGTGACACTCCATAAGCCTTGGCAATTTTCTCTGCCAGTACCTGGGATGCTCTTCCTGCAAAAATTTTTATACCAAACGACATACTAATACCCGAATTGAGAGTGCAAATGTAGTGTTTTTTTTGTTTAAAGTTAAATGATGCATGAATTTGTGAGGAAAATATTATTGGTTAAATCGTCATATCGCAATATTACGATATCTCAAAAAATTAAAGAGATTTTGTCAAATACGTTATTATTTGTTATATTCAATATGAAATTTCAATGAACTACCTTTTAAACAATTCAATTATGGGAGCTACTAAGTACGAGATTTATAATGAGGAAATTGTCCATTCGGCGGACTTGCTCAAAGCATTGGGGCATCCTGCAAGATTAAAAGCTTTATTGCTGATTGCAAATGAAACAGATCGTGATATAACTGCGAAGGAGATTGCCAGAGAAATTAAATTATCCCAGTCCACACTGTCTGTTCACTTGAAGCAGTTGCGCGATACAGGGCTTGTTAAAACATCTATGGTTATCAAAAACAATAAAAGCAGTTTGAGTTATCAGTTGGACAAAGCTGCATTAAAACAATTGATGCTCTTGCTGGAGCATCTGACCAGGAAATCAGAGTTGAAACAAGACGACCGGTTCGAATCTCTTCAGCAATTTTATTCTAAATTCAAAGTGTTGATCAACTGGAACCAGAGCTTTGACTCCTGACCGGTAAAATACTGTCACAAAACGACTATTATGTGATGACTTTGTGCTACATTTGACAATATGAAAATCATCCGAACGATTGTCAGTTTTCCATTGATTTTACTGGTTCGAATCTATCAATGGGTTATTAGCCCTGTATTACCGAGAAGCTGCAGGTATACTCCGACTTGTTCCGCGTATATGATTGAAGCGATTCAGGTATGGGGGCCAGTTAGGGGAACGTGGCTGGGGGTGAAAAGAATTTCAAGATGTCATCCGTGGGGCGGTTGCGGACATGATCCTGTTCCTAAGAAGGAGTAACATTAATGTTCCAGTAAGCGTTTTAGAGAGGCACAGGTATTTTTATCGGAATAAACTTCTTTTGGAAGAAAGAACCACGTAGCTCCATTGTCTTCGGAAATCGCATACAATCCTTCCGCCCGTTTGGTTGAACTTCCTGCCCGGTTATTGGCTACATCTACCTCGTAATATACATGGATCCGGCTGTTTTCTTTTTTTACCTTTCTCAATGTAGGATCGGAATAAAAGATGCCTTTTTCAATATTCTGGTTGCAATCCATCGCTTTTATAAGCGCACTGTCACCCTGATCCTTCAGCTCACGGATGTATTCAGGGTATGTGAAACCTACAATTCCTACCATCATACAGCCGTTCCTTGCCTGTAGGTATTTTGACAGGTGCTGATTGAGTGATGCCTCCTGGTCCGAGTTCAATGAGCAGGAAAACAAGATGACGCATAAAAATGACAGCGATAGTATGATCCGGATGTTCATCGTGATTGGAATTAAGGGAGGATTGCCAGTGGAATATTGGCTTCATGCATTAAATCATTGACCAGGAAGCGTCTGAAAATTTTATCGGTAAATAGCCTGGATCCTTTTTGAATGACAAGCAGGCAATTAGGATGATTCTCCAGCAAGCTTCTTATTTCCGTTACGATATCGTTTCCTTCGATGACATACTGGTCAATATTAACTTTGTCACTGTATAAATTCGTTAGTTCGTCCAGGTAAGCCTGGATTTCGTTTAGCTCTTCATCTTTTTGTATGATGGAAAAGAGCTTGAGAGTTGTCGTCGAATGGTCGAGCGTGGAAAGCAGTTTGTCAAATTGTTTCAGGTTGATCGGGTAATTTTTACTGACAGCCACAAAGATCGAACTGTTGTCAAACTCTTCGGCATCTTTCGGAAGCGTTACAACGATGTTTCTGGAATGCTCAATGATATTCAAAGCAAAGCTGCCCATCAGGAGCTTTCGGATCGTATTGTTGGTTCCTCTTAACCCAATGATTATAATATTGTTACAATATTGCTCTTTGAGAAGGTCTTTAAAGATTTCTTCAATGTTCTTATCCGACGCCAGAAAACCGATTCCATTTGTATCTCCGACTGTTTTAGCAGCCAACCAGATGAGATCTTCCCGCGCTGTCCTGTTGGTATTGGATCTTATCTCCTCCTTGGTTTTATCGTCCGTCATGGTAGGGATCAGCGGAGTGGTATGGTGAACAAGAATGATTTCCCCATTTGTGGCGGTACTCCATTTTTTTGCGAATCGGATTTGGTTGGCTGAATAATCTGAAAAGTCAATCAGAATAATGAAACGGTTTTTCATTGAGTAATTATTGAGTTAAATGTTGTGTTTTTATTCTGTATCCTAACAAAAGTAAGAAAAATATGGATTCCTGCAATGAACATCATACCCGATACTTCAAAACTCCGTTTGATTATTAACTTTGAACCCGGAATAAACTCAATGGGATGAAAATTACATTTTTGTGTATCGGCAAAACAGGGAAGAAATTTCTGGAAGAAGGAGAACAGGAATACCTGAACCGCTTGAAGCACTATGTCAGAATTGAACGGATAGAGCTTCCTGACCTGAAGAATGCAAAAAAAATGACCAGAGAGCAGGTGAAAAAAGAAGAAGGAAACCTTTTCCTGAGCAAAATTCCACAGGGAGACGAGCTTATTCTGCTGGACGAACGGGGAAAACAGTATTCATCCGTTGAATTTTCGTCCTTTTTGGAACGAAAAAATGTCAGCGGATTAAAGGGAATCACATTTTTAGTCGGAGGAGCATACGGATTTTCCGAAGAAGTGTACGCCCGTGCGAATGGCAAGATCAGCTTGTCCGCGATGACTTTTTCACATCAGATGATCCGGATGATCTTTTTTGAGCAGCTATACAGGGCCTATACGATCCTGAAAGGAGAGCCCTATCACCACGAATGATCATTCGAAATACAATTCATCCAGGAAAATAAATGTATTGTATCCAGGGCTGGCGTGCCAATCCGGGTTCGGTCCGTAATTGTACGCTTTGAACGAAATGCTTTTGATGCTTTTGCTGTCTGGCTGAAATTCAAAGCGGACCGGCTTGTTGCGGGCGTTTCCGGTAGAAGGATGCTCTTTCAGCTCAATTGTTATTGTTTCCGAAGTATTGTCATGGTAAGATATGGTAAAATCCACGGCTTTTGGAGGGAAGATCCATGAGCCGGTACTCTGAAGCGCTGACAGCCCGATCGTTTTCAGCTCCCTGCTTTTGTCAAATCTGACAGTTCCGGTAACATCGCTGTTGTAGAATCCTTGCCAGTCACCGCATCTGTATTCGCTGGTGCCGAACAATCCATCGATCAATGCGTCATTTCCTGACGCAGCATATTGTTTATAGTAATCGGAACCAAGTTGTAAGGTAACTCCTTCAGGTTTCAGCCGGAATTCATTTTCGATTACTTCACTGTACCTTTTAGTGACCGGGTCATAGGCAATCGCTTTCACCAGGCAGGATTTTTTTATCGTGAACGGTTTCTTGTATTTTTTTGACCGGTTGGCAGGAGTACTGCCGTCCGTTGTATAGAAATAATGGTAATGGTCGAAAATCCCGTCGATTCCTATTCGTGTTTGCTTTGAAAAAGCGATCTGTTCATTTGTAAAGTGTGGAACAGCCACGAACAGGGGAGAAACGGACTCAATGCTTGGCGCGATCTTGTAGGTTCTGTATTCCTGTGACGGGAAAGGCCCCATCACGAATTCAATGATTCCCGCATCTTCCAGTTCCTGGTGAGTGATGTATCTCTTATTGTGGGTTTTTCCGTTCACTTTAATGCTTTGTATGAACTTGTTTATTCGTGAATTGTTGGTGGCTTTTATACGGATGATTTTTTCATTTTCAAGAAAAATCTCGGCATTGTCAAACAAAGGGCGTCCGAAATCGTAGATTCCGCTCCCTGGTGAAACAGGATATAATCCCAATGAACTGAATGTGAACCAGGAAGACATCTGTCCGCAGTCTTCATTCCCGGAAAGCCCGTCCGGTGCGTTGTGATAATAATGATACAAGATCGAATCGACGATTACTGCCGTTTGCTCAGGTGAATCGGTGTAATTGTACAGGTAGGCAATATGATGGGAAGGCTCATTGCCATGCGCATATTGGCCGAGTAGCCCTGTGATGTCGACCTGGTTGTTTCCGGATAACTTTGAATTGGCGGAAAATAAATCGTCCAGCCAGGTTTTGAGTTGTTCTTTGCCTCCCAGTAATTCGATAAGAACAGGGATCGCGTGTGGTGCATACAGTGAATACTGCCAGCTGTTCGCTTCTGTAAAATTGAAATTTACTTCATCCGGTCTGAACGGAGATTGCCAGACCCCGCCGTTTCTTGCCCGCATAAAGCCTGTTTTAGGGTCAAATACATTGATAAAGTTGAACGCACGTTTGTAAAAGACATCTGTTAAACTGTCACTGACATCAAAACCATCTTTCTTTGCCGATTTTAAAAAGGTATAGATACAATAGGAATCGTAAGCGTATTCCAGTGTTTTTGAAACGGATTCAGGCTCGTTTTTATAGCCTATAAAGCCATTGTTATTAAAATCGGTTTTGCCGAATTCGTCAAGATGAGCGGTTGTTTCAAGGGCTTTGATGAACAACGGAACATTGATTTCCTTGATTCCTTTCACATAGGCATCTGCGACTACGGAAGCCGAGTGGTAACCGATCATGCAATGCGTCTCGTTTCCTGCCAGTTCCCATACTGGTAAGTCGCCACTCTGGTTAAAGTGATTTTCGAAGCTTTTTATAAAATCGATTGTCCGGTTCTTTTGCAAAAGCGTGTACCAGGGATGCGCAGCTCTATAGGTATCCCACAACGAAAAGACAGTGTATTGATTTTCCTTTTCATTCAGGATGTGTATCTCTTGATCGAGCCCTCTGTACTTTCCATCGATATCGGAGAAAATGTTAGGTACAATGTAGGAATGGTAAAGCGCAGTATAAAAGCTGGTCAGAAGATCTTTGTCATGCGAATCAATAATGACAGTGAACAGTTCCTTTATCCAGCTTTCTTCTGTTTGCTTTTTCAGCTCTTCAAACGATAGTGACTGAATTTCGTGTTCTAAATTTTTTTTAGCACCTGCCTCGTTTACGGCTGAGATGCCTACTTTCAGCTCCAGTTGGTTGACGGTTTCCGGGAATTCGAGCAATAATTTTGTTTCGTTCTCTACAAATTCAGCCTTACTTATTTTTACAGAAGTATTCAGCCAGAAGTATATGTGCTGTTCTCTCGCCCAGGAAGATGAGATCCGGAGGCCTGAAATTTCGGTTTCAGATTCTTGCCTGATGGAGCTTTTTAAGAGTTTGTCCCTGTGTGTCAGGTCGATCAGGATATATCGTTTTTCGTTGTTATCGGGGAACGTATAGCGGTGAATTCCGGCACGCTGAGAAACGGTTAATTCAGCTTTGATGCCATTGTCAAGCAATACGGAGTAAAAACCCGGTGTTGCCGTTTCATTTTCGTGGGAGAAAGCAGCTCCGTATCCTGATTTAGCATCGTGGTAACCTGCAGTCGTTCTGGGTTTACCGTACTGTGGCACAATAAGCAGGTCGCAGTAATCCTCTACACCTGTACCGCTTAAATGAGTATGGCTGAAACCGTAGATTACGGAGTCGGAGTAATGGTATCCGGAGCATCCGTCCCAGCCTTTGTAGCGTGTATCCGGGCTCAACTGCATCATCCCGAATGGAGCTGTAGCTCCGGGGTAAGTATGCCCGTGTCCGCCGGTCCCGATGAACGGGTTGACATAGTTCAGGAGGTACCTGTGTTTCTCAGCTTCTTTGCTTCTGTCCACTTTTCCCCGTTCCAATCGTGTCAGTTTTGAACCGGTAGGTTTGTTTTGTGCGATTGCCAGTGAGGTAATAGTTAAAAACGCCAGAAATGAGTATAATTTCATAATAATTTATTTATAAATTCCTTGTGTAGTATGGTTTGGATGAATGGCTGCTGCGCTGTAAAATTACCATTTTTCGGTAATGACCGGCCTATTTTGAAATAAACTGGTAGTCGACTTCTAGGCGGCTTGTTGATGAAGTAGGGTTTTCAATGAGGATGTAAGCTTTGTCTTTTGCCCATCCGGTAAGGAATGAAGTGTTTAATTTTCCCGCTTTTAACCGGATGGATGAAACGGAAGAGATGGCATTTTCGCTCAGGTGCAGTGTAATATTGTCAGATAATTTCCCTTTTATAGTCAATTCCAGTTGCTGAACCTGTCCTTGTTCAGGATGCTTTTCGATCAGGATCGCTTTCTCACTTTGAGACAGGTCCATAACCGCTGTTTGCGTCGAAATGTTCAGGTAACGGTCCGAAAATCCATACCGGTAAATAAGGAACAACAGGATCAGCAACCCGAACGTAAGAATGTAGACAAAACCTCTTGATTGTGGCTTCATATCGGTCAGTTCGCATTTTTGTCAGTCAGATCGATAACCTTCCTTTGCAGGGATCGTATTTCACTGTCTTTCCTTCGCGTTTTCTTGTACGATGAGAAAGTGCCCCACAGATACCCCGTGATCAATGATACGACAATGATCAGCGGAAGCGGTACAAAGACAGCTCCAAAGACAAGGTTAATGTTAATATCATTCCAGTTCTGAACAATCAGGATCAGGATAAACAAGGCTAAAAGAGTAGCAAAAATGATCTTGATCTTTTTCCATAAAGAAACGTTATCTTGTGGTTGCTGAGAATTTTGCATTGAAAAGAATTTATGTATCAAATATAAATAAAAATATAGTTCGGAGCTGATGCGCCTGAACTTTTCCTGAAATTTATCGTTATATTTGAGAATGAGTCAACGGAAAATTTATTTCATTTCTCTGATCTCCGCATTTCTCTATTGGGGGATGGCCTCTTATATCTTGTTTTCTATGATGGAAGGTGTCGACACGGGGTTTCCAGCCTGGTTGGAAAGCGTATTTATGCCCGGATATTACGTCGGTCTCATAGTAGGCTTCCTGGCAGGCAATGGCTTTGCAGTTCTCGCACAACTGATTTCCCTGGTATGTGTCTATGTCTTTTTTCTGTTCATTGTTGCATGTCTGTACGGCTGGAATAGCAGGAAATCATAAATGTTCGGACGAAATACTTTTGTCAGGTTTCTTCCTGTAAAATGCTTAACATTCTTTAACACTGACATTTTGTACTTTTTTATCAACTTGGCGTTATAATTGTGTTACTGAAAATCGAACTAAAAAATTACATAAATCATGAATAATAACTGGAAATTAATCGGATTTGGTTTTTTGGGAGGACTTCTCCCGCTGGGAATGTTTTTATTGTTCAGTGGTAATCCGGGATCAGAGCAGGTGTTCGGAGCACAATCGCAGATAGATGTCCCCGTACAACGCGCAAGCCTGCTGCCTTCAGGCGCCCCTACGGATTTTGTTGAGGCATCTGAGAATTCGATCAACTCGGTTGTTCACGTGACAACGAAAGTGGTACAGACAACATTTCAGCGGGATCTGTTCCAGGAATTTTTCTATGGACCTGGTGCGGGAGGAAGAGAATTAAAACGCTACGGGTCCGGATCAGGTTCAGGAGTGATCGTTTCTTCTGACGGGTATATCGTTACCAATAACCATGTGATCGAAAGCGCAAGTGAAATTGAAGTGATTCTTAACGACAATTCCAAGTACACGGCAAAGATCATCGGGGCGGATCCGTCTACGGATATTGCTGTATTGAAAATCGACGCGAAAAACCTGAATGCCATTCCGCTGGGTAACAGCGATGACATCCGGATAGGGGAATGGGTGCTTGCAGTCGGAAACCCGTTCAACCTGACTTCTACCGTGACTGCCGGTATCGTTTCTGCAAAAGCAAGAAACATTAATTTGCTGGCAGACAGGAATAAAAAAGACCTGGTTCCGATCGAATCATTCATCCAGACAGATGCAGCAGTAAATCCCGGGAATAGCGGAGGGGCATTGGTGAATACGAGGGGTGAGCTGGTTGGGATTAATACGGCTATCGCATCCCAGACAGGGAGTTATGCCGGCTATTCTTTTGCAGTTCCTGTGAACCTTGTACGTAAGGTGATGAGCGACCTGATCGATTACGGAGTGGTTCAGCGCGGTTACCTGGGCGTTCAGATCTCGGACGTTTCGCAGGAAATAAAAGAGAAGAACGATCTGCCGAACCTGAAAGGAGTATTCGTAGGAGGGATCGTTGAAGGAGGAAGCGCTGAAAAAGCAGGGTTGAAAGAGGGTGATGTCATTCTCAAAGTCGGAACGAAAGAAGTGAATTCTTCGGCTGCCTTACAGGAGGAGATCGGGAAGGGAAGACCTGGAGATAAAGTAGTGCTTACCGTCAGGAGAAAGAACGGGAAAGAAGAAACAATTGATGTTGTTTTGAGAAACAGCTCGGGTGAGACTAAGCTGGTTTCCAAAGAAGAAGTCAAAAAGAATGTAGCGTTGGGAGCGACGTTCGAACCATTGACAAGTAAAGAAAAGAAAGAGCTCAACACGGAATACGGCGTAAAGATAAAATCACTTAGCACCGGTAAGTTACAGGCACTGGGACTGAAGGAAGGTATGGTGATCACAAAGATCAATAACGAGGCGGTAACCAGTGTGGAGCAGATCACTTCAAGGTTAAATACCGGGAACACGGGTGTTTTGCTTGAAATTTTAACCGAAAGCGGACGTAAAGAATACATCGGATTTGGATTGTAATGATCTTTTTGGGTATGATTTTTGAGGCCGCCTACCCTCAAAATAATTATTCTCAATAATTTGATTATAGGATAATTTCGTCGTAACTTTGCATCCAATTTTCTAAGAAATAACACTCAAAAAGGAGGTTTAAAGTAGGATGAGACAGCTTAAAATTACAAAATCGATTACCAATCGTGAGTCCCAGTCATTGGATAAGTACTTACAGGACATTGGTAAGGAGGAGCTGATTACAGCAGAAGAAGAAGTAGAATTGGCAAGACGCATCAAGCAGGGAGACCAGAGGGCCCTTGAAAAATTAACCAGAGCCAATCTTCGATTTGTGGTATCAGTAGCCAAACAGTATCAAAATCAAGGTCTGACGTTGCCCGATCTGATTAACGAAGGGAACTTAGGACTGATAAAAGCAGCTCAGAAATTTGATGAAACACGTGGTTTTAAATTCATTTCTTACGCAGTATGGTGGATTCGCCAATCCATCCTGCAGGCTTTGGCTGAGCAGGCACGTATCGTTCGATTGCCATTGAACCAGGTAGGTTCTCTGAACAAGATCAACAAAGCGTTTTCCCGCCTGGAGCAGGAATACGAACGTCCTCCTTCAGCGGAGGAACTGGCGGAAGCGCTGGAAGTTCCTGAAGATAAGATCAAGGAATCTTTAAATGTATCAGGGCGCCACGTTTCAATGGATGCTCCTTTGTCAACTTCGGAAGACGGAGGTACACTGATGGATGTGATGGCCAATTCGGATTCTCCGAAAGCAGATCACCAGTTGATGGCAGAATCCCTGCAGAAGGAAATAGAACGTTCGTTGAGCACACTCACAGACAAGGAACGTGAGATCATTCGCTTATTTTTCGGGATAGGAATGAATCACGGGCTGACGCTGGAAGAGATCGGGGCGAAATTCAGCCTGACGCGCGAGCGTGTGAGGCAGATCAAAGAGAAGGCGATCAGGAGATTAAGGCACACTTCTCGTAATAAACTGCTGAAATCTTATTTAGGATAACAGAAGAACTACCTGCGATTGTGGGTAGTTTTTTGTTTATATACAATTCAATAATCAATTTAAAAATTTAATGTAAAAATGGAAACTTCTTTGGGTTACGAAACCGAGTTGAAATCACACGTGGAAAGAGAACGTGCTGCCGTTAAATTGTCAAGTAAAGTGGGAGAGCTGCTTTATGAAAAAGGAGTAGAGTTAGTGTTGTTCAGAAACCATCTGACGGATGTTACTCTTTCTGAAATTTTGAACTTACATGAATATGCGAAAAATGTAGTTCACAAATCAATCGATGTGTTTACAACATCGGAATTGGCTAAAGAATTGTTGAAAATGGATTTGGCTCCTGCTAAATTGGATATTGGAAAACTGGCAAGTGAATGGATCGAAGAACAAAATAACTTTGCTTCAAAGGCTGAATTCCTGAAAGCGAAACTGACCGGGTTTGAATTAGGCGCAGGAGCTGGCTTCGAACCGAGAGATGTTGTTCTGTACGGTTTCGGGCGTATCGGGAGACTGGCTGCACGTGAGCTGATCAAACAGGCAGGAAAAGGCCAGCAGCTGAGATTACGTGCGATCGTTACGCGCGGGAATTCTCCAGAGGAGATCATCAAACGTGCTTCTTTGCTGAGAAATGACTCTGTGCACGGAGCTTATAAAGGAACAGTAAAAGCAGACGTCGAAAATGAGTCGATCATTATCAACGGGCAGATCGTTAAGATGATTAACGCGAACAACCCGGAGGACATTGATTATACAGCTTACGGTATCAATAATGCA
This sequence comes from Crocinitomicaceae bacterium, assembly GCA_037189645.1. Taxonomy (GTDB): domain Bacteria; phylum Bacteroidota; class Bacteroidia; order Flavobacteriales_D; family Crocinitomicaceae; genus Taishania. The sequence goes on along the minus strand of JBBCIY010000011.1, from coordinate 110,966 downwards.
TTGATTATTGACAATACCGGTGTATTTACAAACCGTGAAGCATTGAGCAGGCACATGAAAGCGAAAGGAGTTTCCAAAGTGATCCTGACGGCTCCCGGAAAAGAAATTCCGAACATTGTTTATGGAATCAACCAGGAAACGCTGGACGTGGAAAATGAAACCATCTTTTCAGCGGCTTCCTGTACTACAAATGCTATTTCTCCAATCCTGAAAGTGATCAACGACGAGTATGGAATTGTCAAAGGCCACATTGAGACGGTTCATGCATATACAAATGACCAGAATTTGCTGGACAATATGCATAAGAAACCAAGAAGAGGACGTTCGGCGGCAATTAACATGGTGATTACTTCAACAGGAGCAGGAAGTGCGGTTACTAAGGTAATCCCTGAATTGAAAGACAAATTGACAGCAAACGCGGTACGTGTACCTACTCCGAACGGATCCCTGGCGATCCTGAGTCTGGAGCTGAATAAATCAACGTCTATTGAGGAAATCAACTCGATCGTGAGAAAGGCTTCTTTGGAGGGGGAGCTGGTAAACCAGATCTTCTATTCGTATGATCCAGAGATGGTATCCAGCGATATCATTGGAAACACATGCTGCTCAGTATACGACTCTCATGCGACGATCGTTTCCAATGATGGAAAAAATGTAGTATTGTATGCCTGGTATGACAATGAATTTGGTTATACAAAACAAGTGATCCGTTTAGCAAAATACGTTGCTAAAGTGAGAAGAAATATCTATTACTAAGATATCCGTTTCTATATAAGAAAATCCCCGGTACCAGAAATGTACCGGGGATTTTTTGTGTCTTGACCGGGGTGTTTTCGTTATATCGTCATATTGCGATATGACGATATAACGAAATAAAAAACGGTTGCCAATCCTGGCAACCGTTCCCGTATTAATGTTCTACATGTAAGAAACCATGCCTGATTAGTCCGTCAGGGGACTTATGAATATAAGTATAGACTCCTTCGGTGACCAGGGTACCGTTTTTGTCCCTTCCATCCCAGTTATTCATATAGTTGCCTGTCTGGAAAACAACATTCCCCCAGCGATTCAGGATGATCAGCTCAGAGTTGGGTACCAATCCTGCGATAATGAAATAATCGTTAATGCCATCACCATTTGCTGTAATGATATTGGGAATAGCAATCGGCCAGTCCAGCTGAATGGTCATTGAATCCACACACCCGATTGAATTATAAGCGTACAGTGTTACACTTTGTTCACCCGAATATTCATTGTAGGAAACAACAGGAGAGAATTCAGATGTTGTACCCGTAGGTAAGATCCATTCATAGTATGTTGAATTAGTACTGTTATTCGAAGTCTGCATCGTCGTGTTGGAAATTTGCTGTACTGAGAATTGAGCATCCGGGGCAGGAATGATACAGAAAGCATCGTTTTGGCTGACAGTTGTTGTGCATCCGTTGATATCCGTAACTATGAGCGTTACATCCTGGCAACCTGAGCTGGTAATTGTTTCGGTTGCTCCGGAGCAATCTCCGGAAATGGATTGCCCGTTGACAGACCACGTACAGATTCCGTTCGACGGAGTGCCAACAGGGGTTAGTGTCAGCAGAGCCGGAAGACAATCTTCGGCATCTGCGATGAACGATGGAGACGGAGGATTGTTAACCGTCAGGTTCAATGTTGTAATAACGTCACAGCCATTTGCATCCTGCGCTGTGTGCGTTGCTACCGCTGTACCTCCACTGGTGATGGTTTGCCCGTTCCAGCTGAACGGCAGTTCATATGTACAAATACTGATATTGTCTGTTAAGAAAGTCGTTGCATGCACATTGACTGTTGCTGTAGCAGTGCTCTGGCAGCCATTGAGTGCCGCTGTGATCGTATACGTTACATTTCCACCGTTTCCTGTTGTGTTCAACGTTTGGGCAATTGTGTTTCCGCTTCCGTTCGATGCTCCTGTTACATTGGTCGCATTCGCTATCCAGGTAACTGATGCTCCCGGAGGGGTTACAGTTATCTGGAAAGAAGTAGATTCGCCTGTACACAATGATTCTGTATCGTGGTTTAAGCTGATCTGAGGTACAGGATTCACGGTTACAGCTATTTGAGAAGTGTTTTCACAACCATTGCTGCTGGTTCCCGTAACGGTGTAGGTTTGCGTATTTGCAGGAGACGCGTTAACAGTACTTCCGGAGGTCGTATTCAGACCATTGGAAGGACTCCACGAATAGGTGCCTGCGCCATTTGCTGTGAGGGTTACTGAGTCTCCGCTGCAGATCACCGCAGGGGAAGGAGTAAAACCAATTGTAGGCAATGCTTCTACGGTAACTGTGGATTGTACGCTCGTACCTGTACATCCGTCAAAAGCAGGAGTGACTGTATAAATAACGTTTCCGTTTGAAGAATTGCCCGTACTCAGTGTATGAGTGACAGTACTTCCCGAAGTATTCGAAGAACCGTTTACGTTAGTAGCTGAAGCAATCCAGTTGAATGTTGTTCCGGGTATAGTTGAAGTCACGTTCAATTGCACGCTTTCTCCTGAGCAGATCAGCGTATCTGTTGGTGTAACCGAAGCGGCAGGCACCGGCTTGGTCGTTACTACAGCTGTGTCTGTTACACTGCAGTTATACCGGTCTGTTACCGTAACAATATAAGATGCATCTGTTGTTGGAACGGTTTGCGATTGAGTAGTACTTCCGTTGTCCCATGAAAAGGAATAAGGAGATGATCCCAGGATCGGGTTGCTGGTTGTAACAGTAGTCGTTTCATTGTCGCAGACGATCACATCATATGCTTCTACAACCGGGCATAAATTGACTTCAATGATTGATTTTGCGTTTGCAGTATTACAATTTAAGTCGTTCCACATCCCGTCAGGGTAGATCTGGGTACAGTTTTCATTTCCTGCGTTATTGGGTTCACCCGGAGCCCAGTTCGTGTAGGTGATCGGCGCCTGATCGTACCAGACGAAACTTCCCTCCTGCGCTTCATCGTTGAAACCGATCCAGATCACTCCTGATTCACCGATTCGGTTCAGCTCGTTTATGATGCATTCGTTCTCGGAGACATCCTGGATTGAGATCAGGTTCGCTCCGTACAGTTGGGCAAATGCTTGTGCGCTGCTTCCTGAGTTAGGATTGGGATTCAAAAAATAGACACTGCAGTCGCTGTAGCAAAGAGGTAATTCGATACAGCCAGCGTTGGCGAACGTATTGCGGATCAAATCCATATCGCAGGTGTTTGCGGCAGGGATAGGACATCCATGTGGTGCAGGTCCTGCGTCACACGGACACAAATCATCCAGATCGCTGATTCCGTCATTATCCAGATCCATGTTTGCACTGTTGGTGCCATTTGCAACAAGCAGCAATCCGTAAGGATTCTGAGCTCCCGGAGGACTGCTTGGTGAATTGTAAACAAGAATATCAATGTAATTTGTGCCGACGAGCCACGGGCCATCCAGGTAAATGTTCAGCTGGCTTCCGGTCGAAAAACCACCACCACTGATTCCCTGACTGATTCCATTGATGAAAACATCCTGGATGTAGTTGTCCACATAGCCGTCAAAGCTCAGAATGTAGTTTCCCTGTTCTGTAACGCTGAATCCATTACAATCAGCAGGGAGGTTCAATGTGAGCCTGAAATACCTGTAACCTGCGGAGGTATTGGTTGCACAGTTACTTTCCGTTCCCGTGATCCAGTTTCCGTTGTTCATCGGAGCCGGAAGAGCGGAAGGATCCACCCATGCACCCGGTGCGCAATTGTTGTTGATCAACGTCGGACCATATGTTTCTCCCATAGGATTCCCGGGAATCGTTGTCGACCAAGGAGAACACTGCCAGATAGGATCCTGGCTTCCGGGGGCTCCCTGTCCTGTGGAAAGTGTGATCGGGTTGGGAAATTGGGCAGCTGAAAAATCAGAAATCAGCAAACAGTAGGATAAAAGCAGCAGAGTAGTTATTCGCTTCATAAGATGGTTAAAATTAAGTTCTGTAAGTCGTTTTCAAGATTAAATACCTTTTACTAAACGAAATTTTTAGCGATAAGGTTGTATGTCTTTTCAAACAGTGGCAAATTTAATATAAAAGTCTTAAATTGAAGTACAATTAACATTTTGTCCGTTTGAACGTATTTATAGAATTACGTTAATTTGAAATAATATACCTTTGTTTTATGGAGTATAAAATACCGATAGAAGACTTATATAGGTACAGCTTCAAGTTTTCACTGTTCATTATGCTGACGGCGTTTGTCAGCATTTATGTAATGGAAAATGATTTGAAAATTATCCTGTTCAGGACCATTATGGCCTTTCTTCATTTTTACGGATGTTTTTTGATCAACATCGGGTTGTACGTTTTTATCTCCAGGCGTGCTGAAACATTTGATGAACGTGTAAAATTCATATACGGGATCATGGTTACGATTGTGTTTGTATCGATCACGACATCTGTTTCGCAGTGGCTGATGGAAATTAATTTCTTACCGCAGGGGTTGAATGATGAGCGGATCGTGGAGATTTACAGAAGCTGGAAAATTTTTGTTTTTATCCCGTTCCTGTCCACGGTCATCTATACTACTGTGCATTTTTTTCACCGGTTTGTCATTCTGGCTCATGCGACGAAGCAATCGGAACTGGAAGTTGTCCGTTTGCAGTCGGCAAATATGGAAACAACCAACCAGTTGCTGAAACAGCAGATCCAGCCGCATTTTTTGTTCAATGCCCTGAATACCCTGAAATCACTGATCAAAAAGCAACCTGACGTAGCTGAGAATTATTTGATCCAGCTCTCGGATTTTTTACGTGCATCTATTTCCGGGCACAGAACGGATGTGGTGCCCATTGAGGAAGAGCTGAAGCTTTGCAAAAACTACATGGACATGCAGAAGATCCGGTTTGGAGAAGCATTGCAATACCAGGTGGATGTTCCTGAATCATACCTGGGAAAGTATTTCATACCGTTCTTCTCCCTTCAGCCGCTTTTGGAAAATGCGATCAAGCACAATGAATTGACGAAGCAATATCCGTTACTGATCGCGATTTATGCTGAAAACGACCGGATCGTAGTGAAAAATAATCTTCGTTTGAAGAAAAATGTTGAAACGTCTACAGGCAACGGGCTAACAAACCTCCGGGAACGTTACCGGATCCTGTACCAGGAAGAAATTCACATTTTACAAACGGACAGCGCTTTTATTGTCAGCTTAAAACTTATTCCCAATGAAAGTAGTCGTAATTGAAGACGAGCAGTTGACTGCTGAGGATTTGATGGACATATTGAAAAAGGTAAATCCCGGCATTGAGATCATCGCCCACCTTTCCAGCGTACAGGAGGGAACAGACTTTTTTTCCCGGAAAGAGCAGATCGACCTTATTTTTAGCGATATCCAGCTTGGTGACGGCCTGAGCTTTGATATATTCAAGCAATTTGATATCAATACTCCTGTCATCTTCTGCACCGCGTACGACGAATACGCCCTGGAAGCATTTAAGGCCAACGGGATTGACTATGTTCTCAAACCTTATTCCGAAAACAGCATTGCGGAAGCCTTGCAGCGTTATTCAACCCTGCAGGCCGGGTTCACTTCCGGGATCCGGAATTTTTCTCAATCGATGGATTCGATCCCCCAATCCTCCAACTCTTCTATCCTGGTCCATCACAAAGAGAAGATCATCCCGTTGAAAGTAACCGAGATCGCCCTGGTTTACATCCGGAATGAATCGGTGTATTTAAGAACCTATGATGGCATGAGCTATATGATCAACAAGAGCCTGGATGAATTGGATCAGCTTTTGGGAGGCTCATTTTACAGGGCGAACAGGCAATTTATCGTCAACAGGGAATCGGTTAAGGATGTGACTACTTTCCTGACAAGGAAATACCTGGTCAACCTTAAATTCCCGTTCAATGAACAGATCATTGTGAGTAAGGAAAAAATGACATCCTTTTTAAAATGGCTGAAAAAGGAATAGCGCGTCATTGTCTGAAAAAGGCTCACTGTTTCAGACCGTCAATTGATAAATCATAAATTGACATTACTTTTTCAGCATTTCACGCAACTCGCTCAGGATGATGGCGGTTGCTCCCCATACAATGTGCTGATCGATATCGAAATACGGAACATCTTTCAGGCTGATCCCGCTTGACATCTTAATCGTTGTGGTTTTAATGACCGATTCTGTGTTCAGTTCGGAAACCGGGAAATGAATGATCCCGGCAACTTCACGTGGATCGGGGATAAAGGGCTGCGACTTCCCGCAGTAATAAAGAAAAGGCTGCACGGAAAATTTGCTTACCGGAATGAACAGTTCGGTGAGCTCTCCTAAATAATCCGCGTCGGAAAGCACCCATCCGATTTCTTCCATGACTTCCCGCCTTGCAGTATGCTCCAGGCTCGGGTCACCTGGATCGGATTTTCCTCCCGGAAAACTGATCTGTCCTCCATGGGTTCCTTCGTATTGCGGACGCTGGATCAATATTGCATGAACGTCGCCTGAGAACGGGTAGCAAATGATCGCAACGGCGGATTCCCTGTATTCAGTAATCGATTCTACTTCTTCTCTTGTCAGGGGGCGTTTACCGGGAGTTAGCAGCTGATGCGCTTTAATTCCTGGTAAAGGATGATCAAGTGAGGTACGGATACGTTTCAGAAAATCTTCGGGGGTCATCAGCTGACAGATTTTATGATCTCCAGGAAATCGTCCATGAGATAGGGCATGTTCTTCTTTCCCGCGACGAATTGAAAGACATAGAAATTGCCCTTGTAGGCAATTGTTCCGATCAGGTAATGCAGGTTGTATATTTCGTCACTGCCGGTTTCCTCAACGGATTGCATCCAGCCTTTTTTTCCCGTTCTGGAAAAAAGCTCGATCGGTTCTGAAACGACAGCGCTTTCAAGCGAAGAATAGCGTTTATCTGCATAATAATCGCGCAACGCATCCAGGTCGGAAAGGTTTTCACTGTCTTCTTTGTATTTTATTCCCTGGATTTCTTCGGGCTTGTACTTGTCAATTCCCAGGTGAAGGGAAACGTCATGCGCTATAAAGCTGACAGATTCATCTGTTTTTGCAGTAAAGCTATAATAGGAATTTTCTTCAAAGATTTCTGATATTCCAAAGCGGATGCCCAGCTTATTGACGAAAACAGGGTTGGGCAGATCCAGGTTGTTTTTTTCGATCTCAGTCTTGGTTCTGTTCATACCGTCCGGGCACCCGGTCAGCACAAAACTGGCAAGTATCAATAAGGATAAACGGATTCTCATAGCTCTAAATTATTATTTTTTCCTGAACACAGCCTTTTTCTCGGCAATTATTTAAGTCTGTTAGTTTTTTGTTAAAACTGTTTTACCGGCAACAGACCAGTGAGGTATTCTGTTCGAAACATCTTATATTCGCAGTTCGTTTTTTATAAAGACCGGACAGGATAGTTTGCTGGTTCAGCGGTTTGTGACCAGTACCTTTATTTTTTGAAATAAATAATAATGAAGTATATTTTTCTCTCGCTTTTTGCAGTTATTTCCCATGTTGTGACCGGGCAGACGACCTTATCAGGTGAAGTTGCGGACAGTATTACAAACAACCCGATGGAATTTGTTTCTGTGCGTTTGTTCTCTGAACAAGACTCTACCGTAAAAGGAGGTGTTTACACAGATGAAAAAGGGAAGTTTATCCTGGAGAATGTTTCCGGAGGGAATTATTACCTTGTTGTTTCCTTTGCAGGATACGAAAACAAACAGATCAGTGGGATCAGGATCAGTGGACAGCCGGTTTATTCTGTTGGAAAGGTTGTGTTGCCACCGATGAATTTAAAAGAGCTTCAGGGAGTAGAGGTTGTTGGCAAGCTGGAAGTGCTGAGCGCGGGAATTGATAAGAAAGTGTACAACATTGACCAGGATGTTGCGGCCCGTGGTGCGTCAGCAGACGAGGTGTTAAACAACATTCCTTCCATTACACTGGATGAGGAGGGAAGGGTATCCCTGAGAGGAGAAGGAAGTGTAACGGTACTGATCAACGGACAGCCGAGCGCCCTGACAGGTTCAGGGGGAGATCTGCTGGGCAGCATTCCGGCCAGTTCCATTGAACGAATTGAGGTTGTAACGAATCCATCTGCCAAATACGATCCGGATGGTACATCGGGAATCATCAACATTGTGCTTAAAAAGAATAAGATCCGGGGAATCAACGGCCAGGTTTCAGCTACCGGAGGTATCCCGGGACATGATCATAAACTGAACGCAGCTTTGAGCTTCCGGAATGACAAGATCAATGTGTATGGTTCGTATGCATTTGATTACATGGAAGGATACCGGAACAATTTCAGTGACATTGATCGTGTCATAGGGCAGGATTCTGTAATGACCCTGAACCAGGAGCGTTTCGGAACGGATTTTAAAAGAGGGCATCTCGGGAGCATCGGTCTGGATTGGTACATGAGCAATCAAAGCACACTGGGAATTTCCGCTAACGGACAATTGACCACAAGAAGGAGAACCGGGGAACAGTTCAACAAGCAGTACATTGCTTCGGAATCGGTAACAAATGAGTGGGTGAGATTATCGGAAGAACCGGATTCCCGGAAAGGAATAGATATGAATGCTTACTTCACGCACAACCTGAAAGATGAATTGGGAAAATTTTCTGCCAGTGCGAATTATTCATTGTCCGACCGTTCTGAGAATGGTATTTTCAGTCAACGTTACGCTGTTTTCGGAGGAGCACCGTCCTCTGTTAACCCGATCTATCAGAACCAGTATTCAGATGTCAACAATGGCATTTTCACGGCACAGGCCGATTTTGAACGCATTATCCCGAAAATAAAAGCGCGCTATGAAGTAGGTGCCAAGGCAATTCTGAGAGATGAAAAGCTGAATTCCTGGTCGACTTCTTACGACTATGCCGTGCAGGAACACGTTACCGATACGTTCGCAACGTATGATTATACGTATAATGAAAATGTGTACAGCGCTTACGGTGTATTCGGGCAGGAACTGGGAAAATTCAAATACCAGGTCGGATTAAGAGGAGAGTATGTACTCCAGGATCCGCGGCTGCTTTCCAAAGCCCAGACGTTCACAAAGGAATACGCCCAGCTGTATCCTTCTGCCCATGTGCGGTATGCTGTGCGCGAAAGGTCCGAGATCAGCCTGGGGTATTCCCGCCGGATCAACCGGCCAAGTTCCGGAGACCTGAACCCGTTCACGAATTATTCCGACCCTTTTAACCTGCGTACGGGAAATCCCGACCTGAAACCGGAGTTCATCAACTCGTTTGACCTGGGATATACCGAAACGTTCAATATTATGTCGGTTACGGGAAGTATTTATTACAGGCATACGACAGATGTCATCCAGCGTGTAAAAATCTTCTACGATGACAATACGGCAGCTGTAACCATGGCGAACCTGGACCAGAGCCAGACAGTAGGAGTGGAGCTGGTGTACCAGGTGCGTCCTGTTTCGTGGTGGAGAAATACCATTTCATTCAACGGTAATTATATTGATTATAAGAACGATGCTGTCGGGTCTGACTGGAATAACCAGGGATTCAACTGGGGGCTGAAATATACGGGAGCAGTTGATTTCTGGAAAAGATCAGCTACCGTTCAGCTGAATGCAACGTACAACGCTCCGAGAGTAACGGCACAGGGAACAATCTATTTGTGGAATTTCGTGGATATTTCAGTCCAGAAGCAGTTCTTCGACCGGAAATTAACGGTGGGACTGAAGCTGGCCGATGTATTTGACATCAAAGGATTTAAGATGAGGATCAACCAGCCGGATCTGAGGCAATATTCGAACTTTGACTTTCAGACAAGGCGCGTGTACCTGACACTGACATATAAATTCGGGAAAATGGAATTTTCTCAAAAGCAACTGCCAAAAGAAACTGACAATGGCGGAGGAGACTTCTAGGAGTTACACCTTGGAAGCTGGCTCTTTCTTTTTTTTGCTCTCTTTTTTGCGCTGGGTAACACCGAGGCCTTTTAAAGCTTCGTCAAAAGATGAAAGGCTTTTACGCAACGGATTTGCTTTTTCCTGACCATTCAGTGAAGTCAGTCGTGTGTGTTGTGCGGTCGCTTTTTTCATGGCAATTAGATTTATTTTTCTAAAGGTATTCAATATTTGTGCCACTTTAATAACGATTGAGTAAACGGATTGGTTGGTTGAGTGAAATGAAAAGAATGACAAAATGTGAAATGATGCGTCACGAACGGTTGCGCCCGTAATGTCATTAAACCATTGTCAATTGAAAACCGAATACAAATGATTTCTTATTTTTGCAACGTATGGATAATAAAACAGACAAACAGCTGCGCTACGACATCGCCTACCTGAAAATGGCGAAGAGCTGGTCGGAGCTGTCACATTGCACCAGGAAGAAAGTAGGGGCGATCATCGTAAAAAATGACATGATCATTTCAGACGGGTACAACGGAACTCCTTCCGGTTATGATAACTGCTGTGAGAACCACAACGGGGAAACATACTGGTATGTATTGCATGCGGAAGCAAACGCTATTTTAAAAGTTGCGAAATCAACCAATAATTGTGAAGGTGCAACGTTGTATCTGACATTGTCTCCCTGCAAGGATTGCAGCAAGCTGATTCTGCAGGCTGGAATCAAGCGGGTGGTTTATTCAATGAATTATAAAGACACGGAGGGCGTCTCTTTTTTAAAGAGCTCAGGTATAGAAGTCGTACAAATAGAGGAAATAGTAGATGGAAAATAACAGTAATTTACGGCTTTGGACTCCGGTACTGATCGGAGCTGCGCTGGCATTGGGCATTTTTTTCGGACGCCAGATGGCGATGCCGGGAACGTCCTTTATGGGATTCAGTAAAGGGTATGGTAATTCCAATTCCCAGAAGATCCAGGATATCATTGATATCATTGACAATCATTACGTGGACAGTGTCAACAGGGAAGACCTGCTGGAACAGACGATCAGCGATATGCTGCACAAGCTCGACCCTCATTCCAATTATATTTCGGCAAAGGACCTGGAACTGGCCAATGAGCAGATCCAGGGAGAATTTTCAGGGATCGGTGTACGGTTTTTTATCATCCGTGATACGGTCTGTGTGACAAATGTGATCGTTGATTCACCATCTGAAAGAGCAGGGTTAAAGGCCGGAGATAAGATCATCAAGGTAGACGGTAAAAGTGTCGCGGGTGTGAAGATCAAGAACGATGACATCATGTCAAAGCTGAAAGGCAGGAAAAATACGGAAGTGAAAGTGGAGATCCTGCGCGATGGCAAGAAGCTCAGCAAATCAATTATCCGGGGCACAATCCCGATCTACTCCGTTCTTTCTGCCTATATGATTGACAAGGAGACGGGATTTATCAAAATTGAACAGTTCTCCGTAACAACCGGCGATGAATTCAGAAGCGCTGCGGAACAATTGAAAGCGCAGGGAATGAAAAAGCTGATCCTGGACCTGCGAAACAATGCGGGAGGAGTAATGCAGAGTGCTACCAAAGTGGCCGATGAATTTTTAGCGGATAACAAAATCATTGTTTCCACGAAAGGAAAACACGCGAAAGAACGGCAATACAGAGCAACGAGCGACGGAGTGCTGGAAAATACCAGAGTGGCTGTGCTGATCAACGAAAACTCCGCATCGGCAAGCGAGATCGTAGCCGGGGCATTGCAGGACCAGGACAGAGCGACGATTATCGGGAGAAGAAGCTTCGGGAAGGGGCTTGTACAGGAAGATATGAAACTGCGCGACAACAGCAGCCTGCGCCTGACAGTTGCCAGGTATTACACACCGACAGGAAGGAGCATCCAGAAGCCGTACAACGGAAATATCGAAGATTATTACCACGACCGGATCGAACGGTACGACAATGGCGAACTGTATGCACCCGACTCATCCAAATTTGTCGATTCCCTGAAGTTCACGACTCCGAAAGGAAAGGTGGTCTACGGAGGTGGAGGGATCATGCCGGATGTGTTTGTTCCGCTCGATACAGTTGGGAACAGCTGGCTGCTGACTCAGTTGCGTTATACGATGTCATTCCAGGCATTTGCTTTCGAATATGCCAGCGGGAAGTATAATAAATGGAAAAATCCGGTGGAGTATATCCATTCCTTCCAGGTGTCGGACAAGCTTTTGAATGATTTTATAGCATTCAGCGAAAAAGAATTCAAAGTAAGAGTAACCCAGGAGGACCTGAAAACAAGCAAAGAGCTGATCAGGAATTTCCTCAAGGCGGAAATAGCGCGTCAGATATGGACGGAGAACGGTTATTATACCGTAATGAACCAGTTTGACAAAGAAGTACAGAAAGCACTGGCAAGTTTTTAAGGCTGTGGGCCGAATTAATTGGTAATTAACATGAACTATTATTCTCATGCTGAGCTAAGCAGGATTTTTGGCGAACCATTCCGGTTTGAAGAAACGGATCGTTTTTTGTTGTCAGCGGATGACGTTGCGCTAAGGGAATTTTTAGTTTATCTCCAGCGGCCGAATGCAGTTATATTCATCGGGTGGATTGAGCAATGGAGAGAAGTGCGGGAAATACTGGGAGAAGGGAGCACATCCATTCGGTTTTCTGATAAGATGAAAATACAGGAGCATACGCTCTTCCCGGAATTCAGGGATTTTATCACTCCATTCTTGTTTTCCCCTTTACTGAAGCAGGCAGAGAGCGGCAGACTTGATGAAACCCTCGAATACATCGTCCTTCTGGAACCGGATTCCAGGGCCATCGTAGAGCAGGTCATCCATGAAAAAGTAGAGTTGCTGTTTACCACGATCCACCAATTAGAAAATCAGAAGCACGTGACGGAAGATCAGCTGGTCGGGGTGATTCATGATGTGGTGAATGAACAGGTGATCGGGACCCTGAATTCGTTTTCAAAGCGTTCTTACGCGCATGTCATCGCATACGTGGAAAACTGTTTCAGGATTCTGGAGTCGAAAGGATGCACCTTGAGAATGGCCAACTGGATTGTGAAGCAATTACAGCAGCTGCGGCTGAATCCCGAACACCTTACGCAGCTTTCCAATTTTCAGAACGACTTGAAAAGCGGCGTGTTTACAGTGGAGAATAAAGGGCACAGGCAGTCGAAAATTCGCCTGAAACCTTTGTTGACAACCATTGGATTGCTTGTGTTTGCAGGAATGGTAACCTGGCTGATCGTTTTCAGACCATGGAGTGAGCAGGTGACACCGCAGGAAAAGGAAACAGCGTCATCATTCACGGAATTTACAGTCGAAGAAAGGAAGCACATTGATTCACTAATGAAAACCATCCAGCCTGAGCCGATTCTTAACCTTGAGGTCGACGATCCGTATATCGAAGGCCGTGAGCTGATGGTAGATGCACGCAAAACGATTTCCAACCCAGCCGTGCATGAATTTTATAAGACCTGGGAAGAATATCTCTCGTCTGATACAATCCGTTCGGAAGCTGTCTGTAAGAACGAGACAAAAAAGATCACGACATCTTCGCTTCCGGAAGGCTTTGCTTCGCTCTCCGATAAAAAGAACGGAAAACCTGCGTTTTTCAGGAATGAATCCGGGTATACGGTCCAGCTCGTGGTGTTCAATAACAACCCGGGAAACCAGCCTTATTATTACGAATTGAAGAAAGACACGCAGATCGAATTCAATCTGGCTGTGGGAGAGCATATAGGAGTGATTGCCGGGAAATATGCCGTTTCCTATGAAGAGGGGATGAAAAGCATCGTATTCTGCGAGTTCGACAATACTACTTTCTCATCACTGATCACGATGTACGTTTTGAAGCCTTCGAATACGTTCAATTACAAATTTCTGATTACGGGAAAAGATATTTACGACTACCAGCTCATTGATATGTACGGAGTCCTGGAGGTGTATTAAAATGCCCGGCTTGTTAGTCCAGTATGTCGTGTCGTTCGCTTAAATTACCTAAAAGTCTTCTCAACTTTTCCTTTTCTGAATTTTTTACAACGTATGTATTGGACCATTTATCGTGCCAGCCTCTCTCAGCAAAACAGGAAAATGCTTCAAAAGGAACAATTCGCGAGAAGCTGCGCCCTAAAATAGCGGATATACTTGGCTTTTCTGCATATTGGTTAATAACAGTATAACCACAGATCAGCTTACCGATGGAAGTTCCGATACTGGCTTCAAGGATAAAATAGTAAGCAACAATCAACAGCATTCCGAATATGCGGGACGATATATCGTCATCGAGGATGTTTTCCAGGCCGAACAGCGCAAATACAATTCCCAATACAAAAGCTGTAATATAAATGAAGACCACGTCGATCAGGTAATATCCGAAACGTACTCCTTGTGTAACTAATACAGGGTCACGTTTAACGTTATGTTTTTTCTCAATTTTGACAGCGTTTCCGTTTTCGTCAGTAGTATTTTGATAATAGGTTTTATCAATTTTAATGTTCTCAATCGTTTTCATGCCGCCAAATATACAAAAGTTTTTAACCCATTTGAGGATTCAGCGGCACTTTATCCACAGCTTATAATTGGATCCTGTTAACAGCATAAGGCATTTGTTCTCCTTTTGCAAAAGCAACGATGTTCTCTGCTGCTGATCGTGCCATGCCGTTCCGTGCTTCGACCGTTGCCGATCCGATATGTGGAAAGACACATACTGTTGGTAGGTCCAGCAGGGGAGAGGAAGGCACTATTGGCTCCGGGTTGGTGACATCCAGCCCAGCTCCCCAGATTTTTTTGTTGATCAGGGCTTCATACAGATCAGGTTCATTGTGAAATCCTCCCCGGGCAGTGTTGATAAAGATGGAGGTTGGCTTCATCCGGTTAAAGACCACGGAATTGAAGACCTCTTTCTGATCGTCCGTATAATTCGCATGCAGACTGATGACATCCGATTCGCTGATCAGTTCATCGAAACTCACATAACGGGCATTCAGCACTTTTTCGGCAGCTTCATTCCTGCTTCGGTTGTGGTAAATGATCTCCATTCCGAAAGCGGCTTTGCATTTTTTCGCCATTTCCAGCCCGATTCTTCCCAGTCCGTAGACCCCGAGCACTTTTCCGTACAATTCCTGCCCTAAATGGGCCATCGGATCAACGATTTCAGGCCAGTTGCCTGTTTTCACGCATTCAAAATTGAACACCGCTCTTCTTGCCACGGATTGCATCAGCAGGAAGGAAGTATCAGAAGTGGCTCTGCTCAATACATCAGGGGTGTTCCCGATAGCGACATTCCGCTTTGTAGCTGCTTCCATATCGACATGATTGTACCCTACAGAATAAAGGGAAATCGCTTTTACGTTCGGGCAGGATTCGAAAAAATGGCTGTCAAAATCGTTCTTCCCGACGTTGAGAATGGCATCGGCTTGCCGGCAATGGTTCATCCACTCTTCTTTTGTGAGCGACTGTGACTCCGGCAGGATCACATCAATGGCGTGATCAGCCAGGATGTTCATCCCGGTCTCAGGAATCCGTTTGTTTAAAAATACTTTCATATCCTGGTTATGTATTTAGTGTTTTGAAGCCGGAAGGGCTGACCTGCCTCAGTTTTTTGAAGTAATTGGTAAGATGGCTTTCGTCGGTGAAACCGAATTCGTAAGCGATCTGCTTCAAGGTCATCTGCCCCGATTTTATTCTCCGCTCGATCAGCCTGACCTTATAATCATTCAGGTAGTCCCTGTAAGGCATTCCGAAATTGCGTTTGAAATAATAGCTGAAATAATTGGCGGAGATATTGAAATGCCTAGCAATGATGCTGATCCTGATTTTATCAGGTTCGTAGATGTGCTGATGGATGTAAGAGATCAGGTCTTCTTTTGCAGGCGCTCCATGATCGATCCTTACATTCAGTTTAGCGGATGCCTCGCGGATCAGTCCGAAAAGGGACAGCACCTGGAAAAAAACAATGGGAGAACCTGCCACATCGTGCATGCGATCATACTCATTGATGTTCTCAACGGTTTTTCTCAAGATCGACTTACAAGGCTCTGTGAAGACCAGCTTCATTTCTTTCAGCAGCGGATTGCGCATGATCTCCAGGGGAGATGTATTGACAAGCAGATCGGGGGAAAGGTGTTTGTTGGACTGGAAAAAACTGTCATTGAACTTGATGAAGCAGAATTTTGTCATTTTCCTGATCTCGAAATAATGCTCATCATCCGGTGAGATCAGGAACAGGTCGCCGGTTTTGTAAGGGATGACGATCTTGTTGATGAAATGATTTCCGGACCCCTTGAAAATGTAGATCAGCTCATAATACGTATGACTGTGTTTCGGAAGCGGGAAGGTCATCGTTTCAAAAGTATGGATTACCAACGGTTCGAACTGTGATTTTTTCATACTGTGAATTTACAATTATCTGACAGAAATTTACAACTGTAAACAATTAAAAAACGAATTTTGACAATGATGTATAAATTAACCTTTTTCTTTCTCCGGTTGCCTGTTGCAGCCTCGCTGGAAGGACATGGATCGTTTTCGTGATGCGGAACGGAATGGAAAGCCGCGGTCATTAATTTTATGGGTAAATAATACCTGGAATGTATGCTGCCTGTGATTTATATTTTGTAATTTGTGGTGGTATTTTCAGATGGTAATGGTACACATACGTATAAGTTTAAAATAATGCTATGAATATGAGGTTTTTAATGGCTTTGACAGTAATTTTTTTCACGATGAAATCCAATGCCCAGGAATTAAAAAAAGTTGTTTACAATGACGGGACTCAAAAGCTCAATGGGCTGGTTACCTCCAATGCCGGTAAGAAATTACCGGGCGTATTGATCCTTCCTGCCTGGAAAGGAGTTGACAACGAAGCAGAACAAGCTGCTCTGGAGCTGGAGAAACAAGGATATATAGCGTTCATTGCGGACATTTACGGAGAAGGGAATGTTCCTTCGGACAATGCTGCTGCAGCAAAGATAGCCACACAGTATAAAACGGATTACAAAGCCTATCAGCACCGGATCTCCCTGGCGTTGGAAGAATTGAAAAAACAAGGTGCCATCGCTGAAAGAATAGCGGTGATCGGTTATTGCTTTGGCGGAACAGGAGCATTGGAAACCGCCCGGGCAGGATTTCCGGTTGCGGGAGTGGTGAGTATTCACGGAGGACTGGCAAAGGCAGGTGACCGCCCTCATACTGAGATCAAAACAAAAGTACTGGTAGAGCATCCGGCAGATGATAAATCGGTCAGTAAAGCGGATTACGACAATTTCGTCCTGGAAATGAATGAAGGAAAAGCAGACTGGCAGATCATTACATACGCACATTGCGGGCATACATTTACCAACCCGGAATCACCGGAATACAATGAGCTGATGGCAAAGAGAGCCTGGAATCATACACTCCTGTTCCTGGAAGAGCTTTTGAAATGACCTCAATAGGTTGAACCTGAATTGGAATCCTTCAACGGTCACATCGTTCTTTTTTCATGGTCCGGGCAGGAAGCATTTCCCGGAAAAATGTAAAAAATTAGGTAATTATAGCTAAAACCGTAAAAAAATGCAGAATTTTATCACCTGCGTAATGAGCTAAAAATCATGCTGATGACGCATTACGACTGGTGTTGTTAACAATTATTGTAGTCCTTATTTTCTGAAATTCAGATGGAATCAGTTAATTTTACAGGAAATTAATAATTTTTTAACATGAAATCACAATTACTTTTTACAGCTGTGCTTACACTGCTTTCTGGTGCTGCTGTTAGTCAAACGACACGTTATGTATCTGCTGCAGGTACAGATGCGGCGAATGACTGTCAAGCACCGGGAAATCCATGCGCAACAATTGGTTACGCATACACGCAGATTACTGCCGGAGATACGATCAAGATCGCTCCGGGATCCTATGATTTGGATGCAACGTTGAACATTTCCGAACAAGTTGTTTTAACAGCCCTTAATCCTTCAGACAAACCGATCATTACGTCATCCGTTGAAGAGCTGATCAATGTGAACAGCGATGATGTAACGATCAGTGACCTGGTTTTCAGAATGGGGCTTACATCTTCTACGGGATTGAGAGGGATCGTTTCAACTCAGGATTTTGACAACATCCGGATTCTGAATAATACGTTTGAATCGACGAACCCGATCAGCGGCACACCAAGCACGAATATGGTCTGGCTTTCGTTCGCGATCTCACTGGCTTCGGAGAACAATAACCTCCAGAATGTTGAGATCCGCGACAATGAGATCATTGCTGCCAGCACTGCCAATATTTTCGGAAGAGGGATCTTTATCGGGAACGGAGGTGCAGGAAAAGACGCACCAGGAGGTGTGATCGACGGGAATAACATCACTGCTTATTACACAGTTCAGTCGGCGAGAATAGCAGCGGACCTGGATATCACGAACAATACATTCAACGGGATCACAATGATCAATCATCCGTTGACGGGAGTTAATGTGACTGTGGACAATAACACGTTCAGCGGTGAAACACAAATGACACCTGATAACCTGTACGCCGTGGTAGAGCTGCGTAGTATAAATGATGCTACTGTTGTTTTCAGCAACAATACTGTTAATGACTTCACCAATATCGGTTTGATCAGTGAGTCATCCAGAAACGTGCTGGTAAACGGCAATACATTCAATCCTTCGTCTTCTGCTTCCAACTTCGCGTCGTTAATGGTGAATACGAAGTTTATGACGAACGGTACCCAGAACAATACGTATGCCGATGAGATTGAAGTTTTAGGAAACACGTTCAATGCCGGAGCTACCGGGCAGGGTGCGGCGATCATTTTCGCGGACCACTACGGAGTAAATACACCAGCATTCGGAACAGTTATCGTTGGTGGTGAAAACACGTCCGACAGGAACATTTTCGACTCTGACCTTGGGCAATACATCGTGCTGGATGACAATGCCGGAATCAGCTCTGCTCATCCACTGTGGTCTCCGTATGCTGCCACTACCATGAAACCGGTTTCCCAGAATATCGAAGCATTGGCGATCCACAACAATTACAACCTGGTGGACTTTTCGGATATCGAAACAAAGAATACAGATATTTCCGATAACCCTGCTTTAGGACAGGTTGTTATCCGATCTGCAGATCAGAACAGGTATGTAGCGACAACAGGTACGGATGTTTCCAATGATTGTACATTACCGGGCCACCCTTGTGCTACGATTGCTCATGCAATTGCTGTTTCTGTCCCTTCCGATACAATTGATGTGGCTGCGGGAACGTATGCTCAGACAAGTGTTCTGAACATCAGCGTTGACGATCTGACAGTAAGAGCAGGCGATGTGAATGACAAACCGGTTCTGACAACAGATCAGACAACTGTTTTTGATATCAATGCGCTGGATGTTACCTTGAGAGGATTGAGATTAGAGCTTGGCCTGACAGCTTCAACAGGTCAGTATGGTATCGTTTCTTCTGCAAGCAACTTTAACGGACTGGATCTGAATAACAATGAGATTGTATCTACGTCGCCGGTGATCCCTTACGGAATGGTGTGGGATGCATTCGCTGTTCGTTTGAATGCTCCGGCAGGTGCGGCAAATTATACTGTTTCCATTCAGGATAACGTGATCGGTACGGCTACTCCGGAAGGAAATAATATTTTCGGTCGTGGAATCACCCTGGGAGCAGGAAACGCTGACGGATCCGGAGGAACTGTTTCCGGTAACGAGATCAAAGCTTACTATACGGTACAGGCGATCCGCTCAAATACGGACCTGGCTGTAACAAATAACCAGTTAAGCGGTATCACAATGATCAACGCGCCATTGGCAGGGATCGACATCCAGTTGGAGGACAATACCATTGATGCTGTTACACCAATGTCTGCCGACAGCCTGTACGCGCTGGTTGAGATCAGGTCAGTTGATAACGCAAGTGTTGCAATTATCAATAATGATTTCACAAACTATACGAACATCGGTTTGCTGAGCTCCGCGTCTAAGAACGTTACTGTTTCAGGAAATACATTTACACCTGCTTCAACCGCAGATGAATTTATTTCGGTAATGGCGAACACGAAGCTGATGACAAGTGGTACGCAGGGAGATACGTACGGAAATGAGATCGTGCTGACCGGTAACGAATTTGAAGCCGGTGCAGCGGACGGAGGTACCGCGATCGTTTTTGCTGATCATTACGGAGTAACTACTCCTGCATTCGCTGCTGTTACAATTGGTGGAGCAACTGCTTCTGAAAAAAATACATTTGATGCAAACCTGGGTAATTACATTGTGCTGGATGACAAGGCAGGGCCGAGCTCATCTGTTCC
This sequence comes from Crocinitomicaceae bacterium, assembly GCA_037189645.1. Taxonomy (GTDB): domain Bacteria; phylum Bacteroidota; class Bacteroidia; order Flavobacteriales_D; family Crocinitomicaceae; genus Taishania. The sequence goes on along the minus strand of JBBCIY010000011.1, from coordinate 90,775 downwards.
GTTGTGGGCTCCTTACAATGTGACCACAATGAAGCCATTCTCTCAGAACATCGAAGCATTGTATGTGAACAATACGTATAACCTTCCATCTGTAGTGGATGTTGAGTTGAAGAACATTGATTCACTTGACAACGACGAGTTGGGAAAAATCATCCTGGAATATGATGTTGTAGGATTGGATGACCTGCAGGCTTCATCAGCAACATTGTATCCTAACCCGGCTACAGACCAGCTTACGATTGAGCTGAACGGGAACAATACAACTGCTGAGCTGACCATCCTTGATCTGTTGGGGAATGTTGTTTATACAACAACGATCTCCGGTGTAGAAACGATCAATGTGGGTAACCTGACGGCAGGAGTGTACATTGCACGCCTGGACAGTAATGGAAATGCTGCAGGAACAAGATTTGTGAAACAATAGTCATCGTTTCAGAATAAATAAGAAGCCCCCTGTTGAAAATAACAGGGGGCTTTTTTATGGATTTTGTATTATTCAATTGAAGCCTTTTCCTGCTGCCTGTCAGCTGTTGACTGATCTTCTGCAACTCCAGACTTCCAGTACGAATAAGCATACAGCTCCTCCTTTGTCCAGTTTCGCTCTTTGCGCAGGTATGTCCTGATGGCCTTTACCGTAGGGAATTCAGCCGCCACATACGCAAAACGGGACGTTTCAGGTAAAAATTGTTCTTTCAGTACGTCTGCCAGCCGGCTCCCTTTCTGTGGATGCTCATTGTGCAGCCAGGTGAACCGGACATCCGCCCTGGTTTCAATGATCTGTTGATCTTCTTTTCCATGTACTTCCAGGATACAGATTGCTTTTGCTGTTGCGGGCAGATCTTCCAGGATGGCGCTCAGCACCGGGATCGCCGTAGCATCTCCTGCCAGGACATAATTTTCAGTTACCGGATACAGCTCGCTTTTTCCTGCTTTCATCATAATTCCCAGCACATCACCTGTTTTAGCCTGAATCGCCCATGCTGATGCTGGTCCTTCATCTCCATGCGCTACAAAGTCGATCCACAATTCGTTTGTGTCCGTGTCAATTCCTCTGTGTGTGTAGGTCCTGATCGAAGGACGGACCTCCTCCGGGGGTTGGTTCCACTGCATGGTTTCATAATCAAATTCCGGGAAATGGATGGTTGTGGCTCCGGGGGGAGGGACCAGGATCTTATTGTTCACACCGACTGTTGTGTTAAGATAAGGTGAGAGATCTTCTGTTGTCAGGAAAATGCGTATGTAATGCGGTGTAATGTATATTTTTCGCGTAACGGTAAATTCCGCCCTGATCGTCGCTGGTTTCTTTGTTGACATAGCCATTGTATTTAATTGTACCGGGATAGACCCCTTGTCAGTAAATGTAAGAATCTGTTTTGACTGCCGGTTATCCAAACGGGATTATAACACGTATTTAAAGTTGTAAAGTCAATGGTTACAACGATTGTAAAAGCAGCTGGTTCCCGTCAGAAGAACGGTATTGTTTACTTTTTCTTCTTCCCTTCGATATTCGGCAGAAATGCGGTAATGATCCCGATCAATGGCAGATAAGCGCAGATGGAATAGACATATTCGATACTTGTTGTATCAGCCAGCCAGCCCAGTATGGCCGAACCGATTCCTGCCATTCCGAATGCAAAGCCGAAGAACAGCCCGGCTATTGTCCCTACTTTCCCGGGAATCAGCTCAGTAGCGTATACCAGGATAGCAGAGAAAGCGGAAGAGATGATCACCCCGATGATGATCGCTAGAACAATGGTGGAGAACAGATCGGCATGCGGCAATAATAAGGTAAATGGCGCTGCCCCGAGTATGGAGATCCAGATGATCAGCTTTCTGCCGTAACGGTCACCCAACGGACCGCCTAAAATTGTACCGCAGGCAATGGCAGCCAGGAATATAAACAGGTAAATCTGCGATTGCTGGACGCTTATGTGGAATTTTTCCATCAGGTAGAACGTAAAATAGCTGGTCATTGAAGCCATGTAAAAGTACTTGGAAAAGATCAGGGTGAGCAGGATCCCGATGGAAACGATAACGGTGCGCTTCGGAAGCTTGTTTTCAACGACAGGTACTGCCGGCTTCGGCTGCCGGGACCGGATGATCATATTCTCCTGGTACCACCTCCCGATAATGGTCAGAATGATCATTCCCATCACGGCGATCAGCCCGAACCAGCCAATATGCGATTGCCCGAAAGGAATCACGATAAGAGCTGCCAGCAACGGCCCGACAGCACTCCCTGCATTCCCCCCGACCTGGAAGATGGATTGTGCCAGTCCTTTTTTGCCACCTGAGGCAAGGTGAGCTACGCGTGATGCTTCCGGGTGAAAGATGGAAGAACCCATTCCGATCAGGCTTACGGAAGCCAGGATAAAATAAAAATCTGACGCGAACGCGATGCAAAGCAACCCGGCAAAGGAAAATACCATCCCGATCGCCAGGGATTTCGGGTTGGGATGTTTGTCTGTGTACATGCCCACAAAGGGTTGAAAAACAGAAGCCGTCAGCTGGAATACCAGTGTAATAATCCCGATCTGTGTAAAAGAAAGCGCATAATTGCCTTTCAATACCGGGTAAATGGCAGGGATCACCGACTGGATCATATCATTCAGCAAGTGCGAAAAGCTGATGGCAAATAAAATAGGGTAGACGGTCTGATTGGTGTTTAATGTGGCGGATACTGTATTTTTCATAGTTGAAACAAATAAAACCTGGAATGTTGCGATCGATTACCTGGCCGGAGACATTTCCTGCAGAAATGAACCGGTTGCAAACGGATCAAGTAGGCTGTATTTTTAGTCTTATGTGCATTGTGTCACCAATTATGTTGCAAAATTAATCAAATGAATGGCAGGTGGTACCAGGACAGTTAGTTTCTGTAAGAATGAAATCCGGATAGCTTTCCAGTGTGAAACAGGATCTGTTTTTGTGGTTGTTGTTTGATAATCAATTTATTGATTTTGTTTTCTTGATTTGGAAAGTGTAAAATGGGATTCAAAATACATCCTTTATTTTTACAAGTATTTGTTTGTTTTTTACAACTTTTTCTTCACTTAAAAGTAGGAATTTTGTAATTTAAAACGATAAAAATGGACAAAGTAACAATTAAGAATACAGACCTGGAGATCGCACCGATTAACTTTGGAGGAAATGTCTTCGGATGGACGCTGGACGAACGGCAGTCATTCGGTATATTGGATAAATTTACAGAAAACGGATTCAATTTCATTGATACGGCCGATACGTATGCATGGTGGGTGAATGGAACGGGAGGCCAGTCGGAAACGATTATCGGGAAATGGCTGAAAGAACGCAAGAACCGGGAAGCCATCGTGCTGGCGACAAAAGTAGGTTCCGAAACAAAAGAGCATGGTTTTGATATCAGCAGGAAGCACATTTTAAAGTCGGCAGATGAGTCGTTGAAACGCCTGGGAACGGATTACATCGACCTGTACTATACCCATTTCGACGACAATGTCACTCCTGTAGAGGAAACAATGGCGGCTTATGATGAGCTCATCAGGGCTGGAAAGGTACGTTACATTGCAGCCTCAAATGTTTCTCCGGAACGATTGGCCGAATCATTCGATGTAGCTGAGAAAAATGGTTTTGCAAAATACGTGGCTCTGCAACCGCACTACAACCTGGTGGAAAGAGAAGGATTTGAAACACAGTATGCGGCACTGGCTGAAAAATACAACCTGAGTGTATTTCCGTACTGGTCGCTGGCATCCGGATTTTTAACCGGGAAATACCGGTCGGAAGCTGATTTTACGAAAAGCCCGCGGGGTGGTGGTGCGGCAAAGTATTTAAATGCAAAAGGAATCGCTGTTCTGGAAGTGCTGGATAAAGTGGCAGCGAAGCACGGAACAAAGCCGGCTACGGTGGCACTGGCATGGCTGCTCGCGCATCCGTTGATCACAGCGCCGATCGTAAGTGCGACCAGTGAAAGCCAGTTGAATACGTTGTTTGATGCACCCGGATTGAAGCTGGACCAGGAGGACCTGGGCGCGTTGAACGAAGCAAGCAGGTAAAAAACATGGATGCCCGCAGGGGACGGAGCCGATAGGAGAAGAGATTGGTGAGAGGAAGAGCTGCGTCGCCTGTGGGCTGATTTTTAGAGATACTCCGGAATACGGAAACTAAAATGAAAAAGTATCAGGCTATAACCTGATTTCAAGCAATGATGATGAGACAAACCATTCTTTTTGTATCTTTCTGTCTGATTTCAGCTGGTATGCAGGCGCAAATACCCAACTATCACAGCAATGACCTGGAAGTGGTTGCCGATCTGGGAGAATACCAGGCGATCGGGGTCAGTGTATCTTCCGGTAACCGGTTGTTTGTCGCGTTTCCAAGAAGAGGAGGAAAGTACGAGTACGGTCTGACGGAGATCATTAACGGGAAGAAAGTGCCTTTCCCGGACAATGAGTGGAATACTGCTACGACAGGAGAACGGTCATTTTTCAGTGTTCAGGACCTGTATGTGGATACGGATGACAATTTATGGGTACTGGACTCAAAACCGGCGCCGGCAAGCTCCATTTTCGGAGACAAAGGACAGGCGCAGGAGGGGCAATTCAAATTGTTGAAAATAAGCTTGAAAAACAACCAGGTTGAACAGGTATATACTTTTCCGGATTTAGACAAAACCAGATCAGCATTGAATGATGTACGTGTGGATACGGAAAAGCAGCTGGCTTATTTTTCCGACCCGGGGTTGGCAGCCATTGTTGTGCTGGATTTAAAAACGGGGAAAACCCGTATTTTACTGGCAGGAAGTGATGTTACATCCGCTACACCCGGAGTGGCGATCTCCTACGAAGGGAACGAAATGAAGAATAGTGAAGGAATACCGTTCAGGTCGCACATTAACAGCATCGCTCTGACAAAAGACAACAGGTATTTTTATTTCAAGCCCATTAATCATTACACCTTATTCCGCATCGCTGCTACAGATCTGGCAAATGCTTCGCTGACGGACAATGAGTTGCTGGAAAGGGTGGAGGATATGGGAACGACCGTTATCACACACGGAATGGAAGCAGATAAGAACGGGAATATCTACCTGACCTCTTCCGTCGATTACAGCATCAAGTTCTTAAGCCCTGACAGTGTGCTGCATACGCTGGTGCAGGATAAACGCATTCTCTGGCCGGACTCGTTCGGGGTAGGTACGGACGGTTATCTTTATTTCTCATGCGCACAGCTGCAAAATGAACCTGCCTGGAATGACGGGATCGACAAAACCATTTATCCTTACCGGATCTACCGGGTAAAAATGAAATAGCTTATTTAGATAGGTAAACATATTTTCGAAAATAGAAAGCCGTGTGATTATTCCGGGAAATTATCGGAAATTTGCCGGAAATAATTAAATTCATACAACATGTACCCGGATGATTTATTGAAGCAGATTGAGTTTATAAAAGAAATTGATAAAGTCAAATATATCCAGCGAAAGACAAAATTATTCAACAGTGACAGAAACGAGAACGATGCGGAACATAGCTGGCATTTAGCGGTGATGGCCATTGTTCTTGCAGGTCATTCCAATGCACCTGTTGATGTGCTTAAAGTCTTGAAAATGGTCCTGATCCATGATATTGTTGAAATCGACGCAGGAGATACGTTCATCTACGATACACAAAAAAGTCATTCCAATACCGATGAAGAACGGGCTGCCGCGAACCGGATCTTTGGAATGCTTCCCCGGGAACAGGCAGATGAATTCATTGCCATCTGGGAAGAATTTGAAGCAGGAGCTACGCATGAGGCAAAATTTGCCAGGGCAATGGATCGCCTGGAGCCCTTGCTTCAGAATACGTCAAACAATGGCGGGACCTGGAAAGAATTCGGAGTCAGTTACCATGCGGTCTACGAAAAGAAGAAACCGATAAAAGAAGGCTCGGAGACGATATGGTCTTATGCGGAACAGCTGATCAACGACAGCGTTGAACAAGGAATTTTGAAAAAAGAATAGAAAAGACCTGCCATTTTTCAACCCATCCAGGTTATTTAACACATTTTTAAAATCGGATTAGGTACTTTTGCGCTTCAGATAAGCAGACAGACAATAGTTCGCAGTTACAGATTTTAAAAGGACGGCAGGCAATGAAAGCAAAAGGGTATATGTTGGCAGCTTTTTCAGCTGTATTTTATGGGTTGATCCCCTTGTTTATTTTACCGGTAAAAGCGATTGGTTTTCCGTTGGATGTGACATTGTTTTACCGGTTTTTCATTTCCGCGTTGTTCCTTCTGGCATACCTGGTGTATAAGAACGAATCGTTGAAAATGACACTCAAAGAGTTGCTGGTCTACGTTTCCCTGGGGCTTTTTTACTCTTTATCATCCGAATTCCTGTTTTTGGGCTATGATTATCTTACGCCGGGCATTGCTTCAACCATTCTGTTCGTTTACCCGGTGATCGTAGCACTGATCATGGTATTCTGCTTCAAGGAAAAAATTACGAAGCCGACCATTTTTTCACTGGTGCTTTCATTACTGGGAGTCGGGATCCTGAGCATCAAAGGCTCAGGTTTTGAGATAAATGTCGTGGGGTTCCTGATCGCGTTGGGCAGCGCTTTGTTTTATGCACTGTACCTGGTAATTGTCAACAAATCTTCCATACAGGCGTCGGGGATGAAAATGACCTTCTATTCGCTTTTTTTCTCTTCGGCCTATTATTTCATCAAATCGGTCAGTTTAAAAGAATCCTTGATCTTGCCAGACTTTGACCTGTTCCTGAATATTTCCGCGTTTGCTTTGGTAACAACGGTCTTTTCGATCATCGCTCTTGTTTATGCAATTCAGCTTATTGGTTCCACACATACCGCAATTATGGGAGCGTTGGAACCGGTAGTGGCCATTATTGTGAGCGTTGGATTTTTCGGGGAAAGCCTGACACTGACACTTTCTGTTGGCGTCTTGCTGATACTGACAGGTGTACTGATCAACGTGGTCTCAGGAGGGAAAATGAGCGGAAATACGGTCTGAGCAGGATGCTGATCTTTGTAGAAACTGACAAAAAGCAGGCTGTTTCAATACTTCCTCCGAAGCATTTTGCTACCTTTGCAAAAACGTAAAAGCAAATGTCACAGATTATCTCTCCTTCGGTTCTTTCCTGCGATTTCGCCAACATTCAGCGGGATGTTGAAATGATTAATAATTCCACGGCAGACTGGTTCCATGTAGATGTGATGGACGGAGTTTTTGTCCCGAATATCTCGTTTGGTTTCCCGGTAGTGAGCGCGATCAAAAAACACGCTTTAAAGCCATTGGATGTACATCTGATGATTACCAACCCGGATCAGTACCTTGAAGAATTCAGGAAAGCCGGTGCCGACTGGCTGACAGTTCACTATGAAGCGTGCACACACCTCCACAGGACCGTACAGGTAATTAAATCACTGGGGATGAAAGCCGGAGTAGCTTTGAACCCGCATACCTCTGTGAATGTGCTGGAAGATATCTTGCCGGAATTGGACCTGGTGCTGATCATGTCCGTAAATCCCGGTTTTGGAGGTCAGAAATTCATTCCGCATGCTGTGAAGAAAGTAGCACAGCTGAAAGAGCTGATCCGGAAGACCGGTTCCGCAGCCCTGATCGAAGTAGACGGCGGGGTAAACCTGGAAACAGGTAAGCAGCTATTGGAGGCGGGTGCAGATGCCCTGGTGGCGGGAAGCTTTGTATTCAATTCCGGAAATCCTGCCCAAACCATCCAGGATTTAAAGAACCTGTAACCAGTTTCCAACAGGTTGCTTTTTTACGAATAAGCAGGTATGTTCCATTTCAAGGATTAAGCGATGCAGGGATTCTTTCTTTCAAAATTTAAATTTGATTTTCAGGCCAACAATGCGTGGATCGATGCCATTGATCAGCAGGACCTTTCCATGAATGGTGAGATCCGCCGGCAAATGTGCCATATTCTGAACGTGCATCACCTGTGGGTCAGCCGTCTGAACGGAGAACCGGCAATTTCACATGATTGGGATGATCTGCCGTTTTATTCGTGGAAGCAGCTCAACCATGAAAATTGCATACAGACACAACTGTTTATTGTCAACAAAGATATTGCGGGAGAGACAGCGTATGTCGACAGTGAAGAGTATCCGCAGCGAAAAGCCTCATCCGATATTCTGTACCATATTTTACAGCATTCGACACATCACCGTGCCTGGATCAACTCGCTGATGCGGAAAATTGGCGCGATTCCTGCAGAAATGAACTTTATAGCCTGGGAACAATCGTAACAAAATACCTGGTTTAACGTTATTAGATATATGAAAGCAATACAAACAATCCTGTTAGTGATCTGTATTTTTCCGTTTACGGTAACCAGGGGACAGTTGCTGGAAGAACGGGAAATGGAGCTGGTCCACTTATTGGATCAGTTGCGTTCAGCGAAAGACGACGCTGAGAAAGGGAAAGCGAATATGGAATTTAAAAAAGCGCTGGAGGAAACCATCCGGATGGAAGGCGCCTTCGATTACCCGTTTTCCCGGCTGAAAACAATGGGGGCCATAAAAAGCCCTGATAACGCATTTCGCTTATTCAACTGGAATGTGGAACGCGATGACCTGACACAGGTGTATTATTGCTATATCCTGTTGTTTGATGACCGTAAAAAAGAATACAAGATCATTGAGCTGAAAGACAATAGCTTCATGCTGCCTCAAAAGCCGGATGAGATCCTGGAAGCGGATAACTGGTATGGGGCACTGTATTACAAGATCATCCCGATGAAGAAAGGTTCGAAGACGCTCTACACCGTACTTGGATGGGACGGGAACAATTCGGTCAGCAGCATGAAAGTGATTGATGTGTTGAATTTTACCGGTTCAACCGTCCGGCTGGGAAGCCCTGTTTTCAAAATGCCGAAAGAAACACTGAAACGTGTATTTTTTGAATTTGCCAAAAAAACGACCATGTACCTGTCGTACGAAGAGCAGTACGACCGCATTATATTTGACCACCTGGCACCGGAATCCCCCGCACTGACAGGATTGTACTCCATGTATGTCCCTGACTTGTCCCACGATGCTTTTGTTTTCGACGGCGGTAAATGGTTCCTGGTGGAAGATGTGGTAGGAGTGAATGAAAAAGGCTCGGACTTCATCACCGTATCTTATGTGGACGATAAGACAGGGGAAATCAAAGAGAAAAAAATAAAGAATAAATGGCAGGAACCTTCCAAATCTCATGTTGCAACAACACCGGAAGACCAGATGAACGAAGGAGAAAAGTCAAAAACATCCGGAACGGAGGTCAAAACGGAAAAGCAAAAGGACAGGAAGCAGCCGCAGAGCTATAACCCTGTCAGCGGAGATAAGAAAAAACGACGGTAATCTTAATAGAGGATTACCAATAAATTTTACTAGCTTTATCAAATGCTTCTGAAAAGAATATCAGGAATTGTTTTTATACTGGCGATGGTATTTGCCCTGCTACTGGTATTCAATGTCTCCATTCCGTTCATCAGCCGTGGAATTGTGGTGTATTTTGTCATTATTTTCGGGATAATAGGAGTCATACTGAACCTTGTGAATGTTCAGAACAGCAAGCACAATATTGCATACAGCATTGTGTATTGGGTGGCCTGCCTGCTGCTGGTCCTGGGAATCGGAATGCGTGCCCTGTTGTGGCCTTATTCCAGTTACCTGCTGTATGCCGGAATCGGGTTAATGTTTGTTTCTTTCTTTATTCCGAAATATTCCCGGGAAGACAAGAACGATGAATTACTCGATGATTTTTAGCAGGTTGAAGAAAGAGCGGAGTGATTCAACAATACAACGTGTAAATCTTTTACGAATTTATATTTTGAGGCTTTGCTTATTTGGGAATAAATACTAATTTTGGACAAAAAATTGAACGATGGCTAATAACGATAACTTTTTTGATGATTCAACGGTAGCGGTGGGAACAATCTATGTAATTATTTGCTTGTCCATAATTGCTTCAATTGTCATGTGGGGGTAAGACATTCCTGCTTTTGACGGAAAAATATTTTTTGTGTGCGATCATGCACATGGTAAACCGGATTATTCCGGTTTTTTTATGGGTTAACTTTCGTTAAAATCACTTGTTTTACTGAAAAAAGGCTATCTTAGTAATTAGAATAAAGACCATAACATGCCATTTAATTCAATTTTTTCCTGGATCATAAAGAAGCGGATGCACCAGATCGAGTTATTTAAAAAATTCCCGGTCGACGTACAGAATGAAGTGTTCCAGACACTTGTATCAGCTGCTGCTTTTACAGAATTTGGATTGAAATACAACTTCAAGGATATTATATCATACGAAGACTTTAAAAACAATGTTCCTTTACATGAGTACGATGACCTGAAGCCTTACATTGACCGGGTGATCGAAGGAGAACAGGAAATTTTATGGCCGAGCGAGACCAAATGGTTCGCTAAATCCAGTGGTACGACCTCATCCAGGAGCAAACTGATCCCCGTGACAAAGGAATCCCTTGAGGACTGTCACTACAAAGGAGGAAAAGACTTATTGTCGATCTATTATGACAATTACGAGAACCGCAAACTGTACAATGGAAAGCATCTGATCGTAGGAGGGAGCGCCCAGGTCAATTACCTTGCTGATGATTCCTATTTCGGTGACCTGAGCGCCATTATTGTAAAAAACCTCCCCTGGTGGGCGGAAATAAAGCGAACACCCGCACGGGAGATCGCATTAATGAGCGAATGGGAAGAAAAGATTGAAAAAATGGCCCATTCAACCATTGAGGACGATGTCTACATCATTGCAGGCGTTCCGAGCTGGACGATGGTCCTGGCGAAAAGAGTACTTGAAATAACAGGAAAGAAAACACTTAAAGAAGTCTGGCCCAACCTGGAGCTGTACATGCACGGAGGAGTGAGCTTTGAACCCTACCGCGAAGAATTCCGCAAGCTGATCGGGTTTGATGAAATGCATTACGTCGAAACATACAATGCGTCTGAAGGATTTTTCGGGATCCAGGATGAAGAAGGGAACCCGGGAATGCTGCTCATGCTGGATTACGGGATCTTTTTTGAGTTCATCCCGATGGAGGATTTTAACGGAACGGCGTCTTCCAATGTCATTTCACTTCGGGATGTTGAGCCGGGCAGGCAATATGCCCTGGTTATCTCAACCAATGGCGGGCTGTGGCGTTACATCATCGGAGACACGATCGTTTTTACGGAATTATCTCCTTATCGTTTCCGGATTTCAGGCCGGACAAAATCATACATCAATACCTTCGGAGAAGAGGTGATTGTGGAAAACGCGGAGAAAGCAATCACAATGGCATCAAAGGCCACGAACGCACAGGTTCGGGATTTTCACGCGTGCCCGGTCTATATGCAGAGCAATTCCAAAGGAGCGCATCAGTGGCTGATTGAATTCGTGAACGACCCCGATGACCTAGAGGAATTTAAACGGGTGCTGGATGCTTCCTTGCGGGAAATCAATTCGGACTATGATGCAAAACGCTATAAAGATATGATTCTCTCTTTCCCGGTTTTTACCATTTTGCCCAAAGGAGGATTCGATCAATGGCTGAAAACGAAAAACAAGCTGGGAGGACAGAATAAAATTCCGCGCCTGTCGAATAATCGCGAGATCGTGGAACAGATTTTGAGTACCGTTGTAACAGCATGAGCCTATTCACACATAAAATCTTTTTCCCGCTGATTGTTTCAGCCTTTTTCTCTTGCCCTGCTTTTTCCCAGAGACTTGCCGAGGTGAAAACATACCCGATCCCCGAAGATGCTGTATGGACAGTTGACGGGCTGGAAAATATCATTATTTCGGAAAAAGACCGTCTGACCAAGTATGACAAGAATGGTAAAATGCTTTTTGAGCAGAGTGTGAAGCAATTCGGGCGTTACAATAAGATCGGTCTGGTCAATTCATTAAAGATCTATGGTTTTTCGGAAACCCAGCAGCTGGTTTGTTTTTATGACAATTCACTCACCATGATGGAGAAGTGCCTTGACCTGAGTGAGTACGATCTGGTCAATGTCAGTACGGTTGAAAGCTCCGGCCAGTCAGACAAAATGTGGGCGTTCGACCAGGTAAATTCTACGTTGCATCTGCTTTCTTTCAGCGGATTGCTGCAATCTCAGGCGATAAAGAACCTGGGAGGAATCCTGGACGCTGAGAGCATTTGTCAGTTGATTGAGTGGGAAAATAAATTATTCGTCCTGGATAATCAGAAAGGGGTCTATGTATTCGATGTTTACGGTACCTTAATCCGGTTTCTGGAGATCCCGGGGATTAAATGGATCCAGCTGTTCAATAACCACCTCATTTGTCTCCGGCAGGATGAATTAAAAATGATTTCCCTTCAAAACGAGAAAAGTGTTGTTTTTCCATTGAATTACAGGGAAGTCCGTACGATGTTCGTCGATGACAATTTCATCTATCTTAGAATGCCCCAGACCATTGTGAAAGCGCAGTTTGTGTTCGAATAAGCCTTTCTGTAATTTTTTTCCGGACTTTCCCGGATTGTTCTTCCTCCGATGTGATTGTTACTCTGGTTGCAGAATCCTGAACGATGACCTCGTCATGCTTTCACTATATCGTCATATCGCAATATGACGATATCACGATTTATTGCAGATTATTCTGTGAAATGTGGTACTTTTGCGCAACAGAATTACACATTATGTCAGAACAGAAAAATTTGGATCAGCTGGGAGAATTTGGGTTGATTGATCATTTAAGCAGTGAATTTACGAATATGAACCCGACCACTTTAAAAGGAATCGGGGATGATGCGGCGGTTATCAGCATTTCAGAAACCGAAGCGATGGTTATCTCAACAGATATGCTGGTGGAAGGAATTCATTTCAACCTGATGTACACACCATTGAAGCACCTGGGATACAAAGCAGTTGCAGTCAATATTTCTGATATATGCGCGATGAATGCAAAGCCGGAACAGATCACCGTTTCCCTGGCGTTTTCATCTAAATTCCCGCTGGAAGCGATCGAAGAGCTGTACAGAGGGATCAAAGCTGCCTGTGAATTCTACAGCGTGGATCTGGTCGGAGGAGATACAAGTACTTCTTATTCAGGACTAACGATCAGCATAACGGCGGTCGGACGTGCTCAGAAAGATAAGATCACTTACCGTTCAGGAGCCGGGGAACATGACCTGGTGGTTGTTTCAGGTGACCTGGGAGCGGCGTACATGGGGTTGCAGGTATTGGAACGGGAGAAAGAAGTATTTAAAGCGAATCCCGATATTCAGCCTGATCTGGAAGGATTCGATTACATTATCAGGCGGCAGCTGAAACCGGAAGCAAGGAAAGATATCATCGGTTTCCTGGCAGAGCTGGACGTTGTTCCGACTTCAATGATCGATATTTCAGACGGTCTTGCTTCGGAGATCCTGCATATTTGTAAAAGCAGCGGAGTAGGATGTCATCTTTACGACGAGAAGATTCCAATTGACGGAGCAACATCACTGGCTGCGATCGATTTTAATCTGGATCCTGCAACATGTGCATTGAACGGAGGAGAAGATTACGAGCTGCTGTTTACCATCCGGCAATCGGATTTTGAAAAGATCAAAGGAAACCCGCACATGACCATCATCGGACACATTACCAGTGAAAGCGAAGGATGTTATTATATTGATAAGAACGGAAGTGCCATTACGATTAAGGCGCAGGGGTGGAATCATTTTGCATAAAAATAAAACAGGTCGTTCCGGCTTGTCCACTCCCGATTTATTCCTACATTTGCCCCGGATATGAACAGATTCATCGCATATCTTTTTTTGGGAGCATTCTTGCTCCATTCTGCCAGCCGGGTGATTGTTTACTTTAATTATTGGCTGAACCAGGAATTTATCGCTGAAAACTTATGTGAGAACCGTGAGCAGCCTCAGCTGGAATGTAATGGTAAATGCCATCTGAAAAAAGAGCTGGATAAGGATGATGAACGTAAACAAAAAGACAACAAGCAACAGGTAGAGGTTATTTTGTTTGTCAGTTCCGCAGTTTCCCATGAAATAGAACAATCAGAATCCCACTTTATTGAAAAACAATCTCACTGTGCTTTTGTTGTACAGCAAAAACCAACAGGTTACAATTCCTTTATCTTTCATCCTCCCATCATTTGATTGAAATAGTTTTCCGGAGTTCTTAAGGACGCTCCGGTGTTTTTTGCTATATCGGAATAATACGATATAGCGGTTTTACGCACATTAAAATTTAATCAAATGAAGCAATTTGTGTCGGCTATGTTGTTGGGTTTTCTGACAACATCCGCTTACGCCTGCGATATTTGTGGATGCGCTGCCAATGCCTTTTCTGTGGGGATGCTGCCCAACAGCAAGCATCACTTTATAGGAATGCGATCCACGCTTCGCTGGTTTGAAAGTCAGCCTGCTCCGGATGGTCACGGTTATCGTGGGGTTTCTTCACAGTTTTTTACAACAACGGAACTGTTCGGGCGGTATAAAATCGGGCAACGCTTTCAGATACAGGCGTTCATCCCGTACGTTTTTAACCGGAAAACAGACAGCGTCACAACAACGATCCAGGGACTGGGGGACGTAGTTGCAATGGGGAATTTCGTATTCATCGATAACATGGATTCGTTGAACCGCAACTTTCGTCATTCCGGAACCATCGGTCTTGGTGTGAAAGCTCCGACCGGAACGTTCTTTAAGCTGGGCTTTGAAGAGATCAATATGCTCCCGGGAACAGGTTCTGTCGATGTTATTACCAACCTGAATTATTCCGTACAGTACAAAAATTTCGGGTTGCAAAATGAAACAGGTTTTACGTACAAGACCAGTAACAAGTACAAATACCGTTTCGGAAATGCGTTGAGCATCTCCCAGGTGGTGTTTTACCGCTGGGATGTAAACGAAGACCTGAAGATCATCCCCCAGGTCGGAATGAACTATATGCACAACTGGAAAGATACCAAAAATGGTGTTTTATCAGAGGACACGTTCAATGGCGGAGATATCTACAGCGGACAAGTCAACTTGTTCGTACTGTACCGGAATATTGGAGTGAGTGTTCAGGTTTTTGTTCCTGTTTATCAGCGATTAAACAGGGGATATGTAAACCAGAAGACGATGTTGAGAGCAGGAGTTAATTATTTCTTTAACAGTAAAAAATGAAGGCGGTTTATATCATTGCAATTGCGCTGACAGGGATATGTTTCAGCGCATGCAAAAAAGGAAAGAATGAGGCCGGTTCAGTTACGATTACGTTCAAAGAACCAGCTGCTGGCGATACTATCCCTTCGTGGAACCAGGTTCATATGGAAGGAACGATAACAGCCGACGGTGAAATGAGAGGGTATGTTGTTTCGGCGATCAACGCGTCTACGAATGTGGTGCTGTTCACAACATCCTATGATGTCCGGTCCGGTGCGTACAACTTTCACGAACACTGGATCAATAACCTGTACGATACGACAGTGGTAACTGTACGTGTGGAAGCATTGAAAGATGATGCCGGCAGCAGAGAGGTCAGGGAACGCGATGTTGTTTGCCTGCCTTAGAATAGTGAATACCAAATTAATAAAAAAACATTAAAATGAACAAGCTATTATTTTTTGCGCTTATCAGTGGCGCATTGATATTTACATCCTGTAAAAAGAAAGGATGCACGGATGCAACTGCCGTGAATTACAACCTGGAAGCGACCAAAGATGACGGTTCCTGTATCTATGCCGGACCGGAAGAGGAAACCGGGAAAGCAACGGTTGTACTGGAGCACCAATGGAGCAATGCTTCAACTCCTTTTCAGCTGGAAACGGAGTATGTACACCCGGACTCAGGTGATACATTGACATTTACAACGTTCAAGTATTTCATTTCCAACCTGCGCCTGAAAAATGAGAACGGTACGTGGTGGTCACATCCTGAAAGCTATTTCCTGGTTGATTTATCAGATGCGGCTTCGGCAAGCCTGAATATTTCAGGAATTCCGGCAGGAAATTACACGGAAGTTTCCTATGTGATGGGTGTTGACAGCACCAGAAACGTGAGTGGCGCGCAGGCAGGTGCCCTTTCTACAACCACAGGGATGTTCTGGAGCTGGAATACCGGGTATATCATGGTAAAAGCGGAAGGATTGTCCCCGCAGGCTGCGATGGGAGGTTCGTTTGCCTATCACCTGGGAGGATTTTCCGGTGCGAATAATATCGTCACATTAAAAACGGCACCTTTCGGAGGGGCTTTGATGGTTTCGGAATCCGGTAACGGGAAGATCCATCTGGGAGTAGACCCGTCGCATTTGTTCACGGGAATCGGCTCGGTGAGCAATGTCGGGATGGTGCACATGCCGGGAACGGATGCAGTGGCAATGGCTTCCGGTTTCTATAATTCCGGGGTGACTTTCAAATACATTCAGAACTAAATTCAACAGGGAGGTTGTTCCGTTATGACAGTGGGACAACCTCTGTTTCTGATTATGAAATACATGTATTTTATCCTTCTGGTAATAGGCTTCGCATCGTGTAAGAAGGCGAAGGTCGAAGAGCTGGATATGGAATCTCCTGAGCTGATTGCCTTCAGGCATCCTTCAGGTTTCCCGTCAACGGTATATCCATTGGGTGAGAAACCGATAAACGCTGACCAGTTTAAATTGGGAAGAGAATTGTTTTACAGTACGGTTTTGTCGTCTGACCAGACGGTTTCATGCGCCACGTGCCATGCTCAGACACACGTATTTGCGGATCACAATATTGCGTTAAGTGCTGGAGTGGGAGGCGCAATGGGGACACGGAACGCGCCGCCTGTATTTAATATGGCCTGGCAGCCTCATTTCATGTGGGATGGAGGAGTGAATCACCTGGAAATGTTTTCCGTTGCTCCGATCACAAACCCGGTGGAAATGAATGAAACAATGGCAAATGTCATCCACAAGCTGAATGCATCCGCATACTGGAAAAACCGTTTTAAAAGTGTGTACGGAACAAGTGAAGCTACAGATCAGCAGCTGTTTCTTGCCCTTACGCAATACATGCTGATGATCATCTCAGACCGCTCTCATTATGACAAAGTGATGCGGGGAGAAGCGGTTTTTACAGCCGAACAGCAGGCGGGATATGATTTGTTTTTGCAGAAATGCGCTTCCTGTCATACAGAGCCTCTCTTTACCGATTATTCGTTCAGGAATAACGGATTGGAGGTCGTTTCAGCCGATGACGGGCGGTTCCTGATCACACAAAACAGCTCCGATAAGGGAAAATTCAAGGTGCCTACACTTCGGAATGTATTGTTGACCTATCCTTACATGCACGATGGGCGATTTTTTACAATTGACCAGGTACTGGAACATTACAATAGCGGAATCCAGGGCCACCCTAATCTGGATCCGTTGCTTCAGAATGGACTTTCGTTATCAGCGGACGATAAAAAGCACCTGAAACGATTCCTGGAAACATTGAATGATTACGAACTGATGGGAGAGAAGTTGCTGAGCGAACCGTAGATGAGAAGAGGGAGCTGTTTTTCATACTTACCGTTTTCTCCGGTTGTATTACGCTGACCGATTGTTATCCTGTTTTCCGGGCTAACGTTCTGAAATCGTTCTGTTTCAAGAACAGTAAATCTAAAGTGCCGGCCTCCATGGTTTTTGTTTATGATCTCCGACTGATCGCATTCCGGATCCGCTCAGCGATGAGCAATGTTTTTCCTGCAATCAGCATAAATACATGAATGAGCATCGAGAAAAATAAATAACCCGCAAATTCAATTTTTCGAAAGAATTTGTACCTGACCTTGCTGCCCGTTTCAAGGTGTTCTTTTTTTAATGCGTTCAGATCGAGGCTGTCAATTTCCTCCCCGGTCATTGAACCGGATAAATAGTAGAGATTTTTACTGCGACAACCTCTGTAAAACGCCGATGTTACCCTGGAAGGACTTAAGATGAAGCCCGTCGACAGGGCAAATAGATTCATAATGGCAATGATCGGTTTCCTTCCGCTTCGGGCGCCAAGCTCCCAGGCACTGATCTCGCTTTCACCGATCCTGTCAATTCCGTAACCGGTCATGACGTGATGAAGGTCGTGAAACTTTAAATACTTTTTCCGTGCATTGATATTGGGAACAGGTGCCAAAAGACACCCGATATAAACCCTGACACAATGTGAGGCAAAATCATCTGTCAGATTCAACCGGTTGAACTTGTAAAAACCGACCAATGCTTCTTTGATCGTTACAGTGGGATCACTGTCTGGGCTTCTTTTCATTTGACTTACAATTGATTACTGTTCTTGTTTTATTAGCGTTTCAATGGTTGTCTTATTCCGTTGCCTGAAAAGTCCGTAAATATTACAATATGGATGCATATTTCTGTATAAGTTAAGAGTGTTACCAATGACGCTGGTACAAAATGGTTTTCCCCGAAACAGCTCATAAATATATGCATTCTCAAGGATATGAAAGCCAAAGGTGTAGTCAAAAAATCGGATGCGCCCTGCTCCCGGTAAAAAGATAACTTAAAACAGGTTTCCTGTCGTTAGAATTTTAGCGAAAAATACGTTTCATAACAGGTGTTTTTTTTCATAAATACCTACTTTTACACCCAAAATTAAAGAACGTGTCCAAGATCGTACAGTTATACAAGAAAAAGACGCAGTCTGTGGAACGCAGGCATCCCTGGATTTTTTCCGGTGCAATCGACCTGGCTTCCGAAGACCTGGAAGATGGAGACATCGTAACCGTACAGGATGCGCAGGGCAGCTTCCTGGCAAGGGGGCATTTTCAGAACGCAACGATCGCCGTACGTGTTCTTTCCTTTGATGATACGGATATTGATGCCGGTTTTTTCCGGAATAAGATCCGTAATGCAGTGAATGTGCGCCGCTCGTTAGGATTGTTCCGGGAAGACAATTCCATTTTCCGGCTGGTACACGGCGAAGGAGACGGATTGCCCGGACTGATCGTCGATTATTACAATAAAGTAGCGGTTATTCAGTGTCACAGCATCGGGATGTACCGTTCTGTAGGGTTCGTCGCGGAGGCATTGAAGGACGTATTGAAAGAAGAGCTGACCGCGGTTTACAATAAATCGTCAGAAACATTGCCGGACAGGGTGGAGGTGAACGATGCTTATCTTTACGGCAGCTGTGAAATGCCCCATGTAGCGCTGGAAAACGGCGTGAAGTTCAATATCGACTGGATCAGCGGACAGAAAACAGGATTTTTCATTGATCAGCGGGAAAACCGTTTGCTGCTGGGGAAATATGCGAAGGGCAAAAAAGTATTGAACACCTTTTGTTATTCAGGAGGATTCAGCTTACTGGCGTTGAAGAACGGTGCGGAATTGGTTCATTCGCTGGACAGCTCAAAAAAAGCCATCCAGCTGACTGACGACAATGTAAAACTGAATGGGTGTGACAATCATGGCTCTATCGTGGCGGACGCCATGGAATACATGAAAGAGCTTCCTGAATCGTATGACATCATTGTACTGGATCCGCCTGCATTTGCCAAACACCGGGATAAGCGCCACAAAGCGGTACAAGGTTACAAGCGGCTGAACGCGCACGCGATCCGTCAGATCAAGCCGGGAGGGATCATTTTTACATTTTCCTGCTCACAGGTGATCGACAAGGTGTTGTTTACCAATACAGTTATAGCGGCTTCCATTGAAGCAGGGCGGAATGTACGGATCCTGGAGCAGCTGCACCAGCCGGCAGACCATCCGATCTCGGCAGCTCACCCGGAAGGGGAATACCTCAAAGGCCTGGTCATTTATGTGGACTGACAGTAAAACACTGAACAGGTAATCGCTTATTGATATTGAACAATGCTCTCACTCAATTATAAAACGATTTTATCCGTTGCCCTTCCGATGATGGGAGCTTCTTTCGTCCAATCCATTGTCCTGCTGACTGCTTCCGCTTTTTTGAGCCGTTATTCTACGGATGCGTTCGCAGCGGTAGGAAACGCAGGTCTGATCTATATTTCCATGCACATGTTTGTAGTGGGGATCAGTGATGGAGCGCAGATCCTGATCTCCCGGAGGATCGGGGAGAGGAGATACGATGTTTTGGGGCAATTGCTGGGAAGCTCGGTATTGACGCTCTCGCTGATTGTTCTGCTATTATTCGTTTTTGCTCAGCTATTGCTGCCCGGCATCATATTCAGTTATGTAAAACACGCTGAAATAGCACAGGCACAGGTTGATTACCTGTCCATCCGCAGCTATGGCCTGTTCTTCGCAATGCTGATGCTGCCCATACAGGCGTATTATTTCGCGTTTGGGAAATCGTGGATTCCATTGGTGAGTGCCATCGTTACGGCAGTTGGAAACATCGTCCTGGATTACAGCCTGATCTTTGGGAATTTTGGTTTTCCTGAAATGGGGCTGAAAGGAGCGGCATTGGCAGCAACCATTTCCGATGGGCTGAGCGCTTTGTTCCTGGTTTCTTTTCTGTTTCTCTCCAAAGAGCACATCAAACGCAATTTGTTCCGGCAGTTCCGGTTATTGAAAGCGACGTTCATTGAGATCTTTAAATTGTCGTTGCCGATCGTGTTCCAGGGAACGGTAGCGCTTTCCACATGGACCATTTTTTTCATCTGGCTGGAGCAGATGGGAAAATTTGAATTAACGGTTTCCCAGAATATCCGGTCGGTCTATTTCCTGGCTTTTGTTCCTGTCTGGGGATTTGCCGCTGCGACCAAGACCTATGTTTCTCAATACATCGGTGCCAGGAGGATCGGAGATATAAAGACCATTCAGTGGCGGATCCAGCTGCTTTCAATGATCTTTATGCTGCTTTCGTTCCATGGAAGCTTTCTTTACCCGGAGGCGATTATTTCATGGATCAACCCGGAAGAAGAATTCATTTCCAAGAGCGCGGATACGCTTCGCTATGTCAGCTTGTCCATGTTCATTTTTGCTTATTTCAGTGTCTTCTTCCAGACGATCAACGGGATCGGTAAAACGCATATTACTTTCCTGATCGAAGCTGCTGCTGTGTGCCTGTACGCATTGTCGGCTTACCTGCTCATAAAAGTGTGGCAGGTAGATATTGTCTATGTCTGGTCGGTGGAGTATATCTATTTCGGTTCAATGGGAGTGTTATCGGTTGCTTACCTGAGGTTGTTCAACTGGAAAAAACGCTTCCAGGAAGTTCAGTAGTTTTGGGGTATTTCCATCAAAAAAGGCTTACCCGAAAGTAAGCCTTTAACGATTGATCTTCTGTTTACAATCAGATATTTTCAATAATTACAGCAGAAGCACCTCCGCCACCGTTGCAGATAGCAGCACCTCCGATTTTTCCATTGTTTTGTTTCAGGACATTCAACAGTGTAACCAGTATTCTTGAACCTGAGTTACCCAGCGGGTGTCCCAATGCAACCGCTCCACCATTCACATCTACTTTTTCAGGATTCAGTCCCAGCAGTCGTGTGTTAGCGATCCCTACAACAGAAAATGCCTGGTTCAATTCCCAGTAGTCAACCTGGTCTTTGGACAGTCCTGCTTTTTCCAGTGCTACAGGAACTGCTTTGGAGGGCGCGGTTGTAAACCAAACCGGCTCCTGTGCCGCATCTCCGTATGAAACAATGCGTCCGATCGGTTTCAGTCCGTATTTTTCAACAGCTTCTTCCGAAGCGAGGATCAATGCAGAAGCACCATCGTTCAACGTGGATGCGTTCGCAGCAGTGATCGTTCCTTCTTTTGCAAACGCAGGACGTAATCCCGGGATTTTATCCAGCACGACATTCTTGTATTCTTCGTCTTCGGAAACGACCACAGGGTCGCCTTTACGCTGAGGAACGCTTACAGGAACAATCTCATCATTGAATTTCCCTGCCTGCCATGCAGCTGCGGCTCTTTTGTAGGAAGTGATGGCGAAATTATCCTGGTCTTCACGTGTAATGTTATGTTCTTCCGCACATTTCTCAGCACAGTTCCCCATCGGAACCTGGTCATAGACATCCAGTAACCCGTCTTTCGTGATTCCGTCCAGCAGGGCGATGTTCCCGAATTTGGAACCGTTTCTCCCGTCCAGGTAGTGAGGAACCTGTGACATATTTTCCATTCCTCCCGCAACGACGATGTGATTATCGCCCGTAAGAATGGTCTGTGCGGCCAGTATCACGGCTTTCATCCCTGAAGCGCATACTTTGTTGATCGTAGTACAAGGAACGTTATTCCCGATCCCTGCACCCAATGCCGCCTGACGTGCCGGCGCCTGACCAACACCTGCCTGCAGTACGTTGCCCATAAAGACTTCATCGATATTTGCAGGATTCACATTTCCTTTTTTTAATGCTCCTTCGATGGCAACAGAACCCAGTTTTGTTGCCGGTACTGTTGACAGACCTCCCATAAATGCTCCCATTGGGGTGCGGGCAGCTGCAACAATATATACTTTCTTGCTCATGATTTATATTTTCGATTAATATGGTGCAAATTTAATTAAAATCTCTGTAATCCATATCAGGTCACAGACTGCTTTTTCATTATTTTCCAGAACCAGTTCTGAGGTAAAAAACGTTTCAGTGTCACTGCCTTTATCTCCTTGTTCCCGATCAGCACCTCCCGCTTGTTTTTACGGACAGCTTTCAGTAACCGTGATGCGCATTCTTCCGCAGGCATGCCCGTAGCCTGGTTATGGTCCATCACGTTGTGCTTTTCTCCTGCTCCGTTGACAGCATTGACCGAAATATTCGTGTTGATCTTACCGGGATAGGCCAATGTTACGTTGATCCCGTTGTGCTCTTCTTCCAATGCCAGGCTTTCGTAGAATCCCTGCAATGCATGTTTTGAGGCGCTGTAGGCTGAACGGAGAAAGAAACCGAATTTTCCCGCAATCGATGAAATGACGATAATGTGCCCGCTTTTCTGGCGGATCATATAAGGCAGCACGGCTTTTGTAAGAGCGATGTTCCCGAAATAATTCACTTCCATGATGTACCTGTCAACGGATAAATCGGTTTCGGAAGCATTGGAGCGCTGGCTGAGCCCTCCGTTATTGAACAGGTAGTCAATGGTTCCGTATCGCTCCACTACGTGTGCGGCCAGCTCAGGAAACGTACCGGATTTTTCTAAATCCAGTGGTAAAACCAGGTGATTATTTCCCTGAAGCTTTTCTTTAACTTTTAACAGTGAATCCTCTGAACGGGAGGAAAGTACGATAGTTGCTCCCGCCTGTGAACATTGGATGGCGAGCTGTTCTCCGATCCCGGACGAAGCACCGGTGATCCAGACGATCTTATCTTTTAAAAATGACATGTCCTGTAAATAAAAAATCCTGCCGTTGAAGACAGGATCTGAACTGAATATTTGTGTTTACAGATCGGAAGGTAAATCCGCTGTTTTGTATTCCCGTTGCTTTGGTTTTAATTTTTCAATAAACACTACCCGTAATTTCTGTCCGTCGGAAACATGGATCATTTCTGATATCCCGTTTGTAACTCTCGGAGGATTTTTTTGCGGGTTCGCAAATTTCTTCTCCAGCAGCTCGTAATCCCCTTCATTGTATTGAATGAAAATAGAGGTAATGTTGCCGTTTTCCACGCGAACCTTACCGTTCAGGCATTCTTGCCCGTCATTTGTAAAAAAGCTTAAAATCACATTTCGGTGCATGTCATCCGCAATGGTATAGGCACCGCGTTTTTCAAATGCTTTTTGTAATTTGTCGAAACAACCTTCTTCTTGAGCAAATAAACCATTTAAAGTTAAAAAGCTGAGGATTACAAGTAACGTTTTTTTCATAATGTTTTTTAGTTTGTGGATGTATTTATCCGAGTCCCAAATATAATAAGTTTGCCTTAATTTGGTTACAATAAAAATAAAAATTTTACTTTTGAATAAATCAAGACAGCGATGGATAAACAAATAGCAGACCATTTTTTTGAAGCAGCAGAAATTTTGCAGAAATTTAACACATCTGAAAATTTTGAGAGGCTGGAAAAAGCCGGGAATATCATGGTAGAGGCGTTGAAAAACGGGGGGAAGATCATCAGCTGTGGAAATGGAGGCTCTATGTGTGATGCCATGCATTTTGCGGAGGAATTAACGGGAAGGTACAGAGACAACCGCCCTGCCATACCGGCCCTGTCGATTTCAGATGCCAGTCATATCTCATGCGTATCAAATGATTACGGGTACGAGTTCGTGTTTTCACGGTACCTTGAGGCGCTGGGCAATAAAGGGGACGTCTTGCTGGCGTTTTCTACTTCGGGTAATTCAGGGAATGTATTGAACGCGATCCGGACAGCGAAGGAAAAGGGGATGAAAGTTGTCGGGCTGACTGGAAAAGACGGTGGCGCAATGGCAACGATGTGCGATGTGGAGATCCGTGCTCCGTATTCTCAATACGCTGACAGGGCACAGGAGATCCATATCAAATGTGTACACGCGTTGATCGATTTTATTGAACGAACCATTTAAATCCTCCGGGCTGACGATCAAATCATGCTGTCATTCAAGGAACTTCCTTCCCGCATTCAGATACTTGCCAGGCAATTGATGCTGGTGCTGGCCCTGATGAGCATTACCCGCCTTTTGTTCCTTGTGTTTAATCCGGAGCATTTCTCAGGTATCGTATTTTACGATTTCATCATCGGAGCATGGTTTGATTGCATCACTATGGGGCTGTTCTTTCTGCCTTATGTAATCATTTACCTGGTTCCGTTGCCGGTCCGGGACAAGAAATGGCACCGGTTAGTGTCAGGAGGGCTGTTTTTCGCCACAACGATCCTGATGGTCGGGTTGAACCTGATGGACATTGAATACTTTAAATACACCAGCAAACGGTCTACCATGGATTTGCTGGCCATTTTGGGCGCAGGGTCCGATCTGAAACAGCTGATCACCACTTTTATCACCGATTTCTGGTACCTGATCGCATGTTTTGTGCTCATGATTATTGCCATTTACAAGAGCTACAAAAGGATCATCAAGAAGGCTGTTCACGGGCCGGAGGAACCAAAGGGATTTTCGTTCAGGAACGTACTGTTTTATTTCTTGGTCATTGGCCTGATGGTGTTCATCGGAAGAGGAGGGTTCGTTTTTAAGCCGGTCGGGGTGCTGGATGCTTCACGGTTCGTCAATACTTCAAAGACCGCTTTTGTCTTAAATACACCGTTCACGATGGTGAAGTCAATTGGTGATGATGGGTTAAGGGAAATGAATTTCTACAGCTCGATCAAAGAAACCGAACAGTATTTCAATCCTGTAAAAACAAGTGTTCCGCAGCATATTCTGCCCGATAGCACAAATGTTGTGATCATCATACTGGAATCCTTCGGAAAAGAATTCATCGGGTTTTACAGTGGCGAAAAAACATACACTCCCTTCCTGGATTCTCTATTGGCGCAATCGCTTACCTTTACCGGAGGATTCGCCAACGGTAAAAAATCGATCGAGGCCGTGCCTTCCATTTTTGCCTCTATTCCCAGTCTCCAGGACAATCCTTACATTTCTTCCCAGTACAATTCCAACCGGGTCATCGGCCTGCCTGAATTACTGAAAAAGCATGGGTATGAATCCGCCTTTTACCATGGAGCGACCAACGGATCCATGCGTTTTGATTCCTTTGCGCAGTTTATCGGGTTCGATCATTATGTAGGGAAAAAAGAATACGGCAATGAAGCGCATTCGGATAAAACATGGGGGATCCTGGATGAATATTTCAATCCATGGACGGCAAAGCAGATCACAAAGCTGAAAGCGCCATTCCTGGCGACACTGTTCACCCTGTCCTCACATCATCCGTACTTTATCCCGGAGCATCGTAAAAAAGATGTGATCGAAGGACCCCAGCCGCTGTGCGCATCCGTGAGCTATGGTGACTTGTCGCTCCGGTTGTTCTTCGAAGAGGCGAAGAAACAGCCCTGGTATGACAACACCTTGTTTGTGCTTTGTGCCGACCACACACCGGGTACGGTAACGGATTTTTACAACCTGCGGACACAGTTGTACCAGATCCCGGTCGCGTTCTTTCACCCGGGTGGAAAGCTGCCGAAAGCACAGCAGGATAAAATTGTCCAGCAGATCGATATTTATCCGACCATCCTGGACCTGCTGAACATCGAATCTTCTTTTTATTCGTTCGGGGAATCTGTTTACAGTTCAAACGACCGTTTTTCGGTGAGTTACCTCCAGGGAGATTATTTTTATTTTGAAAAGAATAAAATGCTGGTGTTTTCACAAAATCAGGCACGAAATTTGTATGACTTCACCTCAAGAAGCAATTCATTGGTGGATATCATTTCCGGGAACCGGCAGGAAGCCGAAGGATATGAAAAGCGGCTAAAAGCGATCATTCAGCGTTACAACCATGATTTGATTCGTAATAAAACAACGGCAATCAAATGAGAACGAGAATACGATTTATTATCAACCCGATTTCCGGAGTAGGAAAGAAGGGAATGCTTCCGGCGCTGATCGAAAAGCACATAGACGCTGATCGTTTCGATTATGATATCGTTTATACCGAGTACAGGAAGCACGCGCGCGAGCTGGCAAGGCAATCTTCCCTGGAAGGGATCGACATCGTATGTGCTGTTGGCGGAGATGGTTCTGTTCATGAAGTCGGTACGGCCCTGATCGGGACGAAAACGAAGCTGGCGATCATACCTACCGGATCGGGAAACGGGCTTGCCCGCCACCTGAACATTCCGCTCAATGTAGAAAAAGCGATCCGGAACATCAATGAGATGAACGTGATGAAGATGGATACCGTACTGGTAAACGACAAGCCGTTCTTAAATGCCGGCGGATATGGATTCGACGCGTTGATTGCCAAGAAATTCGACGAAGGAAAGAAAAGAGGGTTCATTACTTATATCAAGCTGGTTTTACGCGAGTTTTTCCGCTACAATCCCGTAAATGTTTCGGTAGATGTCAACGGGCAGGTGAAAAGCATGCCGGTGATGCTCTGTACGATCGCCAACGCGTCGGAATTCGGAAACGGATTCTGTGTATCGCCGAAATCGGATGTGACGGATGGGAAAATCGAATTGTTCATCCTGAAACCATTCCGTTTCTGGTCGCTTCCACTGCTGGCGTTCCAGTTTTTCCGTAGAAGAACGGACCGTTCCAGGTTTGCCGAGATCATCAGCTTTGAAAAGGCACGGATCAGCCTGTCGAAAAGTATCGCTCATTACGACGGGGAACCGTTTGATGTAAGAAAAGAACTGAACGTGCAGGTAGTTCCCAAAAGTTTACATATTTTAGCAGGGAAAAAATAAAATACGATGCAGTTTATTCAGACGGACCTGGAAACAATTCTGGCTTATCTTAATCAATTAGATGCTTCTACCCAGCCTAAATGGGGGAAAATGAGCGCTCAGCGGATGGTTGAGCATCTGACGGAAAGCATTAACATGTCAATGGGGCAAAGCGAGTTCGGATTGCTTATCCCAGCCGAGAAAATTGAAAAAATGCAGGCAATCCTGGCGTCTGATACACCCATGCCGAAAGAATTCAAAGCTTCGTTTGCACCGGAGGAATATACGTTGAGAAATGAAGAGCTGGAACTGGCCGTAGATGAGCTGGTAGACACATGGCTGGCGTACGAAGAATATTACGAAGCACATCCCGGACAGCTTCACCTGCATCCGTATTACGGAGATCTGTCCAAAGAAGGATGGGACAGGATGCATTCCAAGCATTTTACACATCATTTTGAGCAATTCGGATTGCTGTAATGTTAATGGTCAAAAAGACCAATTTACAGGCCTTCTGAGGATTCAGCCGAAACTTGAGAAATAAAAAACGGGAGCTTTGAGGCTCCCGTTCTTATTGTATATAAAATCATATAGATCTTATTTCTTCACGAATTTGTGAATGCTGGAAGAAGAACCGTTAATCAAGTGGATGAAATAAACACCTTCTTTCAATGCGGTGATGTCGATCTTTTCTTCCGGAGAAGTGATCGCTTTCTGAGCAACCAGCTGCCCATTTACCCCATACACTTCAAACGATTCAAACGTATGAGCATTTACAACACTGATTGTGGAAGTAGCAGGATTCGGGAAAATATAAATTTCATCCGGCGCAACAATTTTAGAACTCAACTGTTCTTCGATCACCAGTTTATAGCCCGGGAAACTGTGGTTAACGGGAAGAGAACCTCCCATGAACGAGATAACCGCCTGGATATTGATCGTCAGGTTGTGCGTACCGATCTGTGCTGCGGTTGCATTACCTGTTAATTCAGCACATCCGGCGCTTCCTCCGGCATATTCACAATTGCTTGCTGAACAGGTGTAGGTGAATCCGCTGGGAAGTCCTGTCACACCGGTTACCTTGTAGCTGGATATCGTCGCTCCGGAATATTGAGGATTGATGTCACCTGCATCGGAAGGTGCTTTAAAGTCCAGTCCCTGAACATAAGCGACCCCAACGTAAGCGGTAGCGAAGTTTGTGATCGTATCGGGCCATGCACCGAAAGTGGAATCCTGGTACTGAGGATTACACGTGATCTGGGCAGAAGAAAATCCTGCCGACAATGCTACCAGAGCTGAAAGTAAAAGTTTTTTCATAGTCGTTTAATTTTAAGTTTGAATAATGCGAATATAAATAAAAGATTAATGCCGTGGTCTAAAAACCAGGTGATAAATCTGCACTGAGCCGTGTGAAGAAAATTGGCGACAAGTGATGGGAAACCAGGTCAATTCCCCGACCGTGTATCTTTTTCCATCATTCCGAATAGCTGACCGATCACAAACAAGATGGAAGTAGCTGCGAGAAGAATAAGCAGGAGCAGAAAAAACAGGTTGCTTTCGATCCTGAAGACAACCATTGCGGCAAATAAAAGCGTTGTGACAAGAATAACAGCCCGGGTAACTTTGTACAGGATTGGCCTGGAAGGAAAACGGGATAACCGCAGCAGGGTGTACCCGATCAGCAGAATGTGCAGCCCGATTGCCGTATTCCAGAGCAGTAGCAGCATGCTGGAGTTGAACAGCACAACTACCGCCAGAACGAAGCCAGTGGCTGAAAACAATGCTACTATCTTGTTGCCATCCGATTTCCATACTGCGAACAATGCGATGGCCGCCGAAAAGAACAGGCACATAGCTTTAAATGAGGCGGAAAGCCCGTATCCGGATTGAAAAAAGAGCACAATGCTTGTGATCAACCCGGCTAAGCTCAATCCGGTCAGTATGGGAATGATCCTTTTCATCTGGTCAGCCTCCTGTTTTTTTCCGTTGCGCAGACCAGGTTCCACAAAGCCCTTGCACCGACATTTGCATCCCAGTCCGAATCATTGCTTGTTCCGACTTCGTTCAGGTCAAACCCGATGATCTTTCTGCCCGATTGCGCCAGCTCGAACAATAAATAATTGATCTGCTCCAGCTGAAAGCCACCAGCGACAGGCGTTCCCGTATTCGGGCATAATTCCGGGGTCAGTCCGTCAATATCAAAAGAGATGTAAACACGCTCGGGCAGGGTGGAGATGATCTCCCGCACCTGGTCGGCCCATGTTTTTCCTTCAAACTGCTGTTCTTTCAGGTTCCAGTCGAAGAATGTCTTTACCCTTCCGTTGCTCTTTTCGATCAACTGAACTTCCGATTCGGCAATGTCACGGATCCCTACTTGCGTCAGCTGGATCATATTGGGGCAATGCTTCAGTACGTTGAACATAATACTGGCATGTGACTGTTCAAATCCTTCGTATGCGTCACGCAGGTCCGCGTGCGCGTCGATCTGCAGCAGCCCGAATTCTTTTCCCTGGTCGTTTAAAGCTTCGATCAGCCCGAGTGGTGCAGAGTGCTCACCTCCGAGCACAGCGACGGTCTTTCCCTGATCTATCAGGTGTTTCGCACGGGTTTTCAGGTTTTCCTTCAATGCGGCTGATGCAGCGTTGATTTCTGAAAGAAATCCCTGGTAATGCGGGTGGTTGCCGATAACTCCTCCATCTTCCAGGAACGAGATGTAATCACATCCTTCGGCACACAAGCGGTCGTTGATGTCCTGCCATTCGCTGGAGATCTCAGTTATAAAGACTTTTGTTTCATAGGCTTTTTCCAGCTTCGGGTGGTAAAAATCCAGCTGAGTGGAAGCGTCCAGTACAGCCTGTGGTCCTCTGCTGGTTCCTTTCCCATAGGAAGCAGTAGCATCCCAGGGAATCGGTATGATGACAATGTCTGCTTCTTCTTCTTTCACCGGGAAACCGAAAATGTTCCCGTTTGCAATTCCTACACCGTTCGGATCAAATGCCATAAAATGATGAATTATAATTATCCGGTATCAAAAGTAAGGTTTTTATTGAAAGTTGTGTATGCTATATTTGATCAATGCCCGGGAAAAACAGATGTGATGGTTGATAAGTATGTTAAAAGCATTAAGCAGTCTGAATGAATTTAGACGAAAGCGATCGGTCATTAGCCTGGGGGCAAGTGAATACGAAGAATAGCCATTTGAAAGCATATACACCTGATTTAACCAGGTGTATATGCTTAATAAGCAATCAAAGTGTTCTGTATGAAATCGCAAAAATGCGCAGGTTGGAATACTTTATCACTGATACACCTGTTTCCCATTTAATGCCGCTGATGTCCAGCAATTCCAGCCTGTAATTCCCTCTCAGGTGATGAAATGCTTCGTCCTGGAATCGTAACGTCGCTTTTGCTCCCAAAGGAAGTATCAGGCTATGTGCCCCCGGTTTTACCTTTGCGACATAATCGTTCTGAATGTGCCCGGCTGACAGGTTGGAAAGCTGGTCTTGTGTTTGTTCAAACACGGTGTTTCCCGTGTGGTCTGCCAGTTTTATCCCGATCAGAAATGAGCCATAGACATCTGCTCCTTCATCTCTGAAGACCGTAAAGGATAGTATTCCGTTTTCGATTGCTGCATTACTGATGGTTACGTGCGGGCGAACAGAAAGGTTGTGCAACCTGCCATACACACCGCCGTGAAAATACTGGTTGGTAAACAGGGTTAATCCAATGATGAATACAGCACCTCCGAGAGCCATTCTGTTTAAGGTGTTTTCCTTTTGAGGCAAAGCTCCCGAACCGAACAACCGGAACCATTTTTTTCGTGTAAATGATTTGTTTTTATTGATGAAATATCCGTCCAGCGAATACTTTCCGCCACCTGAAAGGAAAATGGAAAACCCTGCTGCGACTCCCAAAACGCCGATCTGCCATTCATCCAGGCAGGTTGTTCCCAGCCATCCCGAGCCCAGCAGGATACCGAAAGCCAGGGAGAAAACACCGATGCTCATCAGGCGGGTGAATAGTCCGAGCATGAACAACAGCCCGACAATTCCCTCTATGATCGTGAAGGTAGCCATTGCCCACCAGAGACTTCCCGGGTTTGAAACCAACTGCTCGATGATGGGTTTTATACCCAGGGAATTAGGCAGAAAGTGATTGAATTTTTCGCCGATGTATCCTGCTTCATCAGGATTGAGCTTGTTCTCTAATATCAGCCTTCTCCAGAAAGCTGAAAAATAAGTCCAGCCGGCTACCCAGCGCAAGGCGGTGGTAAACATTCCGGCAAATGAATATGTTTGATGATTCATTGTCAGTTGAATTGAAATTTGATAAAAAATAAACTACCGTAAACCCCGATAACGCCTGTTATTGAAGTAGTAACTAAATGCGATCAAAAATCAAATCAGGTATTGTTCGTGAAGAATGTAAATCGGAACAGGCGAGGGGCGGTTTATGCCCGGAAATGCAAAAACAGATTGGTGTAAAACAGAGGTTTCCAGGAAAGCAAAACCGGTTGCCCGGAGCTGTTTTTTTTTCAGTTCCTTTTTCTGGCTGGAAACGGAAATCCCCCTGTTTTCTTCTTGTACGAAAGCGGTACAAACGATTGTCTGATTCGGTTTTTCCGAATGGGAGACAGGAATATTCAATGCTTGCTTGATTTCCCGTTTTACAGAACAAGGCAAAGATACAAAGGCCATCACCAGAATGATGACTGCATGTGTGAAAATAAATGAAATACTTTTTTTCATCAGATGGACCTTTCCGGTAACAAATATAGCAATTTTTCCCGGAACCTTTTTACCTGGTCGCGTTGCTCCGGGAAACAAACAAATCGTCACGTAGAAAGTAATATATTTTAAAAAATAAAAAAATATGAGTTAGATGTTTTAAAATCAGGCAATAAATTCTATATTTTTTTTATATTTGAGAATACCTGTAATTTATCTTCTATGTTGAAAAAATATAAAAACACAACTGTTTATGAAGAATCTGCTCAACGTCTTGACTACATCTATTCCAATTTCGATAAAACATATATCTCCTTCAGCGGAGGGAAAGACAGTGGAGTTCTGCTGAACATGGCCATTGATGCGGCCCGCCGCCACAATAAGTTACCGGTGCATGTACTGGTTGTTGACCTGGAAGCCCAGTACACCCATACAATCGACTATATAACACGGATGGTCTCCCGCCCGGAGGTCAAAGCTTACTGGGTATGCCTTCCGATCCATCTTCGCAACGCGGTGAGTCAGTACCAGCCGCACTGGATCTGCTGGGATGAGCGTAAGCGTTCAGCCTGGGTGCGTGATTACCCGGATCATCCTTCGGTGATAAAGGATCCCGGTTATTTCCCGTTTTTCCGGAAAGGGATGGAATTTGAAGAATTTGTGTTTGAATTCGGAAAATGGTTTTCCGATGATGAAAATGCGGCATGCCTGGTAGGAATCCGGACAGATGAAAGCTATAACCGTTACCGGACGATCGCCAACTTCACCAAGAAACGGTATGATAAAAAGCAGTGGAGCACACAGGTTGACACTCATCTCTATAACTTTTACCCGATCTATGACTGGGGGACAAGAGACATCTGGATCGCCAATGGAAAATACGGGTTTGACTATAACCGGATCTATGACCTGATGCATCTTGCCGGAGTACCTCTTTCACAAATGCGGCTGTGCCAGCCTTATGGAGACGATCAGCGCAAGGGATTGTACCTGTACAAGATCCTGGAACCCGAAACCTGGAGCAAAGTAGTGAACCGGGTAGAAGGGGCTAATTTCGGGAACCGGTATTCGGAGAACAACAGGACGGTATTCGGAAATTTCAGGATGAACCTGCCGGACGGTCACACATACGAAAGCTATGCGAAATTCCTGCTGAGCACCATGCCGCCCTACCTGAGCAACCATTACAATTCCAAGATCGAAAAGTTTCTCGAATACTGGAGGAAGAACGGTTATGAAGATACCATCCCGCAGGCATCCGATCCCCGGCTGGAAGCGCAGAAAAAAGTTCCTTCATGGAGAAGGATCTGCAAAGTATTGCTCAAAAACGATTATTGGTGCAGAGGCCTTTCCTTTTCCCAGACCAAAGGAGAAATGGAGCGTCAATTGAATATATTCTTCAGAATCCCTAATTATAACATATATGATCACGCAGATAATAGAACAGAATAAGGATGCTTCTCTTCAGCAAAAAATCGAGATCTATAACCGGATCACATCCCAGTTGTATGAATTTTTGGGATTGAAACATCCCGCTCTGAATGTACAGCTTGTCCCGATCGAGCAGGTGGAAGGCAACGAATACAACCCGAACAAAGTTGCTCCTCCGGAAATGAAGCTGCTTGAGCTTTCCGTCAAAAAAGACGGGCTGACGATGCCTGTGGTAGTGGCAGCGGAAAAAAAGAATGAAAACTGGGTGATTGTCGACGGTTTTCACCGTACAGCTGTATGTAAAGAAGTGCCGGAGATCAAAGAAAGCCTTGAAGGTTATCTTCCCGTTACGGTGTTGGATAAGACCCTTGAAAACAGAGTCGCGGCTACCGTTCGCCACAATATTGCCAGGGGAACGCACCAGGCTGAATTGTCCGCAAAGCTCGTTGCATTCCTCAAACGCAATGACTGGTCGAACAGGCGCATAGGGGAGGAGCTGGGGATGGACCCGGACGAAGTGCTGAGACTGAGACAGATCACAGGACTGGCAGAAGCCTTCCAGGATCAGGAATTTTCGAAATCGTGGGAAATGGAGCAGCATGATAAGAAGGGATAGAGGAAATGAAAAATCCGTTCTGAAAACCAGGTGAAACAGAAATCAGATTGAAGGCACAGACCATGCGGCAATACCTTGTCAGCAGCCATTTTTTTATTCCTCCAGTATTTTTGCTATTACCTGAGTGGTCGTATCATCTCCGAGTAAATATGTGTTGAGTATAAATTCGTATGCCTGAAATTCTTGTGAAGCGTAAAAAAGCCGGGCGATCAAGACAGGTTCAGTTTATCTTACAATCAGCTTTTTAGTATGGTTTTTCCGGTGCCCTGATAAATTAACAAAGTAAACTCCCGTTTCATAAGTACTAATATCCAGGTTAAATGTCTGCTGCATATTTTTTTCTGTATGAATTATTTTCCCTGATACATCAACGATCGTCAATTCAAACACGTCATCAGCAACACTAAAATTTACCGTGTTATCGGCAGGATTGGGGTACAGTATTATCTGATCAGAATCTGAAGACGGGTTTTCCAGTGAAAGCACGCCATCAAGATGTATCATAGCGATAAAGTATTCGGCTTTTTCTAATGAAATACTTGGATTTTTATTTGGTACAATGCCTGTTATCAGTATTCTTGAATCATCGTAATTCAAAACTTCTGACGGATGTTCTATACTTTCCAGTTCCTCTATATGAAACTCAAAAGTACCGACACTTTCCAGCTGGGAATTTAATGGGGTAATGTATAAGTTCATCTGTTCCAATGCATTTTTGTACGATTTATACAACAGTACCAAATTTCCGTCAGGTCTTATATGGATGACGGACCTCCTGTTACTGAAAAAGAAAAATTCAGGTTCACTTTCAAAAGGGAAGTACCTTTCTCCCGTTATTCCCACTGACTGACTATCAATTTCCAGCAGTAAAACTGCAATCTCTGGAAATGCGCTTGCATAACTTAAATACAAGCGGTCGTTTGCAGCATTGTACACAAAATCACTAAGCTGGACAGAGCAATTATTACAAACAGGGGGTAAGGTTAAGGGTTGTTGAAATAAAATTTCACCTGATAAAGCATCCATGCGTGAGATGGTCACCTGGTCATGCCCTATGCCGTCGATCCATGCTTTTTCTTTACCAAGAGCATATAACGTATTTCCATTGTTCACAATCCTGTATTCTAACAGAAACCCGAAACCTGTTGCGATGGATTGTTCCCAGACAAGTGTTCCGTTTTCAACAGACACACATCGGATAATATGTCCGTTGTCATTCTTGTATGAAAAAATAATGTTTCCGTTGTCAAGCAATATGTACTCTTCGCCATAAGCAACATCAATGCTTCCGTTATAGCTTATCGAAACACTGTTATCACTGTTTATTTTTAGTAAATAATGATTCCCGTTTGAAGTTGCCGTCAGATAAAAATTACCATTGTATTCTATCAGGTTTAAAATTTCAGGAGTTGATGTCAAAGAGGGGATTTCCAACTGTATTTCTTCTATGACAGTGAGGCTGGAATCCGTATGAAGCAACCAGTAAAAACCGGGATAGGGGTTGGTTTTATATACCAATGCAAGACCATTTTCAGCTGTTCGTATAAGCGGTGTATGGTTATCGACAATTGTTCTTCCCGTAATGTAGCTATTCGTACTGGTTCCGTCTCCCAACGTTTGATACAGTTTGAGCGTATCTTTTTCAATGATTGTAGTGGTAATCGTTCCATTATTGTCAATCAAACTGTTTGGGTACAGCCCGACACCAAACCCTGCTGAATGGGTATCAAAAACATGCGACCATTCCAGCGTCTGAGCCTGCGGATACTGAATGGATACAGCTAAAATGAACACATATAGGTATAATTTTTTCATCATTTATGCCTGCATTTTTTTGCCCGGGTATACTTTTCAACAGAATTAAATTTACAAAAAAAATGTGGAAATAAAAAACAGCAGTGACTAAAGTTTTTTGCTCTAAAGTAACTAAACGATGAACTATGAGGAAACTGTTGTTTCAAAAATACAGATCGAAGAGCAATTTAGAATTTGTAATTGTAACCTACCCTGATCACCTGTGTTTCATAATAGTCATTGCTTGTGTAACGGAAACCGTTGCCTTGAATTTCCTGTCTGATAACCATTGTGTTCAATATATCAGTAGCATTGAAAAACACTTCTCCTTTGCCTTTCTGAATAGATTTTTTAACTCCTAAATCCAGTGAAAAACGCTGGTCTATTTTTCCTTGTGGAATAATGTCAGGTGCTAAATAAACTGCCGTTACCTGCAGTTCAAAGTTTTTGGGCAGATGGAAATTGTTGTTCAGCTTTAAGTTACCCGAAAACGCGGTTTGCTCGTTCATTGAAAAAGTATGGGCTACAGGGTATAAATTTTCTACGGTAAAGGCATTAATCTGGTTATGATACACATTTCCGTTCAGGTTGAGCGAATACCATTTTGCAACATCTTGTGATAATACGATTTCCAAACCCGTATTGTAGCTTTTTCCTGCGTTTTGAAATATGGCATAAATCAGGTTATTTCCCGGGACAACAGTTGAAATACGTGTGATTGTTCCGTTTGCAAAGCGGCGATAAGCTGCCGAATAAAAGTAACCACTTTGCCAGCTTGTTTTATAGCCTAATTCAAAAGAATTGGTAAA
Source organism: Crocinitomicaceae bacterium (assembly GCA_037189645.1). Taxonomy (GTDB): domain Bacteria; phylum Bacteroidota; class Bacteroidia; order Flavobacteriales_D; family Crocinitomicaceae; genus Taishania. Next base: position 54,235 of record JBBCIY010000011.1, on the reverse strand, counting down.
CTGTGGCCGTAATGCAGGGTTTCCGACTTTGATGATTTCCGCGTCATCGTATTTGGGAAAAATCCGGATGTCCACCTCATTTGGCCGGTCCACTCTACGATTGTAGAATAATGAGAGCTTGTTGCGGTCATTTATTTTATAAGCCAACCTGAGGTTTGGGAACGGTTGTATGTAATCATACCCGTCACTTTTGTAAGTGTTGTGATCGGGATTTACTTCGTAATCTATTTTCACATATTCAGCTCGTAAACCAATTTCGGCTTCAAATTTTTTGTTTTCAAAAATGTAGTTTCCGTAAACTGCGGGGATCAACTCACGATATGTTGCCCAACCACCTGCATTGGTGTCCAGAACCGAATTAGCTCCCGGAATAAACTGCATATCGGTAGGAATATTTCTGTAACGGAATTTTACCCCCGTTTCAATCCGTCCGTATTTCAAAGGTTTGATGTAATCCATATTGAAATCATACACCTGCTCGTCCGACAATAATTTAAAAGCATCCGTTCCTGTGGATACGGGTAAGTAATTATCATAAAAGTATTGTTCATCTTCTCTATGAAACGTATAGTTAAAACCAGTATTCAGCAAATGTCCTGCCTGTTTGAATTTGTGTTGATAATTTACTGAAGCCATTGCTGTTGTTTTCAGCTCATCTTCTAAAAACTGCCAAAGACGTTGCCTTTCTGATAAATCCACATTAAAAACAGGCTGATCGCCACGGTCAATTATTTTTTCACTTCCGAACAAACCGGAAACAGTCAGCGTATTGTGTTCATTGATGTACCAATCAATTCCCGCTTTTGAAGTGAAGTAATTCGTATTTCTGTTTCGCTTCAACTGTTGGCGGATCATTGTTCCGTCATCGTACGTACGGGTTACAAATTCATTTTTGTTCAGCGTTTCAGTGTATAAATTATCCGCCTGCAAAAACGCATTTATTTTTCCCTTCCTGTAATTCAATGCGAGAGACGGGTTGACTTTTGGTGTAAATGTGTATTGCGGCCGAATCGTCGGCAGATTTTCCTTGCGAACCCAAAGTGAACCTAATCCTGCCGATAAGCCAACCTTACCGTTAAAGCCTTCCTGTTTGTTTTTTTTCATGATGATATTGATGATTCCAGCGTTGCCGTTAGCATCATATTTTGAGGACGGATTGTTGATTATTTCAATTTTTTCAATGGAAGATGCAGGAATATTGTCCAATCCCGATTGATTTCCGAAACCTGTCAATGCTGTTTGCCTGCCATCAATCAGTATGGTAATCTTATCATTGCCACGAAGCTGTACTTTTCCTTCCTGCACCGTAACACCGGGCAGGTTTTGCATTGTCTGCAAAACAGAACCACCGCTTTGACTTATATTATCTTCAACGGAATAGGTCTTTTTATCCATTTTGTTGCTTACATCATCTTGTTTTGCTGTCACGACTATTTCCTCCAGTTCCATTGTGTTTTCTTCCATTTCAATGGGAGGAATGGTCAGAAATTCCGAAAGGTTACCTACAAAAAGTACCTGAATGTTAGGCTGGTATCCGAAATAGGAAACTTCTAAAAAATAATTTCCTGGTTTCACGTTTGTCAGCGTAAAAAGACCTTCGTCATCTGTAACCGTTCCTGTTACAAAACTGCTGTCCTGTTCTGCTTTCAAAACGATATTTACAAATGGCAATGTCGATTTGTCATTCTTGTCCTTTACAATTCCCGAAAGGGTAACGGATGTGGTTTGTGCTGAAGATGTTGCTGTCAGAAACAACAGCACAATGCTAATTAAAACAATCTTTAAACAATTCGTTCTCATACTATATTTTCTATTTTAAAATTGATTTGCTAGTTTCTAAACCAGCCAAATTTGAATCCTATCTGCCCTGCGAACCCCGAAATGCTGGATTGATTCATACTTCGATACGTTGTATTTTCTATAAAACGATAGGTAAATCCAATATTGAAACGCACATAGTCATGGATGTTGATTTCAAGTAATGCACCTGGCTCAATCAAAAAGAAATGGTCTTCTCCCAGATTCGGGTCAAAATTGTCTGCGTCCATTTCAATCTCCCCACCGCCGATAAGCAAGGGAAATGAAGCATGCACGAGTTTATTGGAAAAAATTGTATATTCGAAAAAACCTCCAAATGTTTTATAATCCATATAAATTTCAGGAATAGTCTCACTTTTGGGAACAAATTCATTAACTGAAAAATTGAAAAAGCCACCAATGCCGAATTTATCTTTTATGACGAGTCCTCCACGGAAATTAAGCAGCAGGACATCTGCCCGGTCTATTTTCGTGTAGCCAAAATTCGGAGAAATCATGTACCCGATTTTATTCCACCGGGCATTTTCTAATAAAGTTGCAGGTTGGTTTTCCTGAGCAAAGATTCTCGGACAATAAGAATGAACGATTACTGTGAAAATTGTAATCATTAAAACGGGATTTTTCATTTGCATCGGTATTTTCAAAATTTATGAAGCAAAATTCCAATCCGATTTTGAAGAAAATTTGAAGTGCTGTAAAAAAATAAGCCCGGAATTTTCATCCCGAGCTATATCATAAAACTTCTATTTTGATAATTTATAAGGACACTAATCCCAACTTCACGGAAATGTTCTGTTGGGATTAATACCTGAATTATAATCAGCTATTCAATTCTTTTCAAACGTTAAGTAATCCGTTCCGCCATTTCCTCCGCTGACATCGATCAGCTCAATTTTAGTTGCTGAATGTGAAATGATATCCCAATCATCATTCAGTTCTTCAAAATGATTCGTCAGATTAAAATAGATATTAAAATGCAGATCACTGTGATTACTATCATCATTACTGCTGCTTTTTGTTACACTCCAGGTTCCGTTGTAATTGTTTGTGCCATTCGTTGTATTTAATGTTCCCGAACTGTTAAATGTGAAATTGTATCCGGTAAAATGATAGGCTTCATCTGTTCCTGAATCAATAAATTTCGTGATCCGCCAGGTTCCGCTTTGCACATTGGTTTCAATTTGTTTTTGATCTTTATCGGATTTCTTGTCTTTTTTGCAAGATACGATAATCAACAATCCCAATAAACCAATCAGGATTGAGAGCTGAAGTTTAAATGTCTTCATAATTCACTGTTTTAAAACATGTTATAACCATTCAAAATTAATAATATTTCTTCCAAAATTAAATCTCAATTTTGAAGAAATTTTGAATTGCAAAGCGATCACTAATTTATTCCCAAAAAACCGTGAGTCATTTTAGAAGTGAACAGAAAAAGAATGTGAGTTATCTGAAAACCCATAAGTGATCCTCCAATGATGGCGATTGCAGATTTCTTTAATTATTGCCAGCCCTAAACCGCTACTGGTTGCTTCAGAAGATGAAACAGCAAATCGCTCAAATAATTTTTCGTTGTTTAATGCGGTATCGCCTGTATTGGAAATGATCAGCTCATTCTTATTAAGAGCAACAGTAATTATTCCAGACTTTATATTGTGTCTGATGGCATTCATCAGCAAATTGTTTATGAGTATTTCAATCAATGTTTTATTTCCCTCAATAATTATATCAGGTTCTATGCCGGTTTGGATAGTAACATTTTTATTATTGGCGTGTTCTGAAAGCTGTTCTAAACATTGTCTTGTCAATTGACTGAGATTAACATTTGCGTTATCATCAAATTGGTGATTCTCAATTTTCGCAAGCAGCAACAAATTTCTGTTGATACGTGTGATGCGTGTCAATGCCCTGTTGATTTCTTCAATAATTTGGTATTGACGGTCAGTTACAGCTTCTTCCTGTAACAATAGATCCAGTTTATTTTTAATGATTGCCAAAGGTGTCTGCAACTCGTGTGAGGCATTTTCGGTAAACTCTTTTTGGCTTTTGTAGATCGTGATATTGTGTCGGAGCAATTTATCTAACGCGGTGTTGAGCTCCTGAAATTCAATAATATCAGTTTCAGAAAACTGTATTTCGGTATAATTGTTTAGCTGAAATGATTTTAGTTTATGTAAAGTATCCTGAAAAGGTTTCCATAGCTTTTGAGAAAGACGTTTGTTTAAGATCCAGAATCCGACAACCAAAATCAGGAAAAACAGAAGTGTAACAGCTGCAATGTAAGCAACCGTTTCTTCGCTTTCTTCCACATTGGTTTCTATCGTAAGGACCCAGTTATTATTATTGATTTTAATGGTGGTGATCAGACCACGAAAACGATCAATTGCTGTTTCTGTAGAATATGGATTTTGTCGGCGGATTGTATAAACGCTGTCTTTTTGTAAGGGTTTAATAACCTTTTCAATTCTCCCTACGGATTGGATTTCATTCCAGAATGTAATGCTTTCTTCTAATGTTTCATCACTGATATGTTGTTCGTTAAATTCATTTTCGATGCGCTGAGCAATTAATTCATTGTTTTCATCCAGTTCTTTCATCCAGATCCAGTCCACTAAAAGAAAATAAACAGGAATGCTCAATGCAAAGACTATAAAAGCAAATACAGTAAGTGGCCTGAGTAACTTTTGTAATAAATTCTTCATGCTTCCCATTTATAACCTGTTCCGTAAACAGTCTTTAAATAATTGTCGCAACCTGCTTCATTGAGTTTCTTTTTCAGGTTTTTGATATGAGCATACACAAAATCGTGGTTGTCCAGCATATCTGCGAAATCGCCCGAAAGGTGCTCTGCCAAAGTGCTTTTGGAAATAACTCTGTTCTTGTTGCCAATAAAATAGAGCAACAAATCGAATTCTTTTCGAGTCAATGAAATGATTTTCTCATTGACTGAAACCGTTTTTGCAAGTAAGTCGATTTGCAGTTCGTTTTGTTGAATTGTATTCGTATTTCCAAATTGCTTTCTGCGAATGACTGAATATATTCTTACTGCTAATTCTGCAAGATGGAAGGGTTTCGTCAGGTAATCGTCTGCTCCGATCCGTAAACCTTCTATTTTGTCATCTAAAGCATCTTTTGCTGATATAATGATAACGCCGTCTTGTTTGTCTTGTTTTTTTAATTCTTCCAATATCTTCATCCCATTTCCATCAGGCAGCATGATATCCAGCAAAATGCAATCATAATGAAAAGTGGTAATTTTATCCAATGCCTGATGATAAGTCGCAGCAAACTCACACAAATAACTTTCTTCTGAAAGGTATTCAGCTATGCTTTGTGCAAGTTCTTGCTCATCTTCTATTATCAGGATCTTCATGTGTGTAAATTTAACGATTCAATTTTGAAGAAATTTTGAATTTCCTTTCACTTATAGGTGAAACTCGGCAGGATCGAACCAAACTTATATTATTTAAAAATCAAGAGAAGCTCAGCCTAATAGAATGAAAAAAGCCAACCCGAATCGGATTGGCTTATACGCTGTGATCCCGTCTGGATTCGAACCAGAGACCTACTGCTTAGAAGGCAGTTGCTCTATCCAGCTGAGCTACGGGACCGGAAAACAATAAACAAAAAAGGGAGATGCGGACATCTCCCTAAGTCGGGGTGGCAGGATTCGAACCTGCGACCTCCTGGTCCCAAACCAGGCGCGATAACCGAGCTACGCTACACCCCGATACCTTGGAATTACCTTCCAAAAATATCCTTTTATTTCAATTTTCGCTGAGAACGTTTTCTCAAAAGCGAGTGCAAAAGTAATTCAAGTAAATGTATTTTGCAAGCTTTATTTTACTTTTTATCAATAAAAAATAATTTCATCTGATAATCAGTAATTTAATTGTGGTGTTTCAATCTTACCGGTTGTGCTCACCTCAATTATCTTTTGCGGTGGGAGCGGGATTCGAACCCGCGGTACAGTTACCCGTACGTCAGTTTAGCAAACTGGTGGTTTCAGCCTCTCACCCATCCCACCCGGTGTTCAAAGAACGGACGGCAAAAATAGTAATATGATTCATATTGGCAAGTGTTTTTCAAAAAAATATTTTGAATTTTCTATCTTTGCTGTTCATATATGGATAAGAAACAAGTAGCGGCGATTGATCTTGGAAATTCGTTTACGAAGATCGGGTATTTCATTAACAACGAGTTATCCGGTGTGGTCAGGGTTTCGTGGGAAGATCTGATGGGGGATGAGCAGCTGTATGCGGAATTAAAGAAATGTGAAGGAATTTTTTCCTCTGTGTTGTCTTCCGCGCAGACTCATGCATTCCAGACGCGGTTTCCCGGGTTCAAACCACTGGACGACAAGCTCCGGATTCCATTACTGCTGGACTATGAAACTCCGGCAACGCTCGGGAAAGACAGGATCTGTAATGCAGTCGGTGCCTGGTCAAAGAATCCCGGACGGAATTCGCTGGTGGTGGATGTGGGAACGTGCATCAAATTTGATATTGTTTCAGGTGAAGGAGTATATGAAGGCGGTTCCATCAGCCCGGGGATCCGGTTAAGGTACCAGTCATTGAACGACTATACGGCCAACCTTCCGTTGCTGGACGAAAAAGGAAAAACAGGACTGGTCGGGAAATCAACGGAAAAATCAATTCATTCAGGCGTAATGAATGGAATGAATGCGGAAATCCTGCAGTTAATAGCGCAGTATGAGCAGAATTATGACCCGTTAACGATTTTTGTGACGGGGGGAGACGCGAAATACTTTGATTTGGTGACAAAAAATAACATCTTTGCAAACGAAAATCTAACCTTGGAAGGGTTGTATAAAATATTTTTATTAAATGCTCAATAAATTAGTATTGCCGATAGTGATCTCTATACAGTTCGGAGCGATCGCACAAACTAACTCGCCTTATTCAAATGCCGGAATAGGTGAACGTTCGAATCTGAGTCACCCGGTGTTTTCAGGAATGGGGAATCAGTTCGTCAGCTATTCGTCTCCGTCGGTCCTGAATACATACAACCCGGCATCTTATTCCTTCCTGCGCCATCAGTTTCCTATTTTCTCTGTAGGCTTTTCCAGCAGGTTATCCTATTACAACCAGGACGGAGCGAAAGAATTCGGTTCCTACTCGAATATTTCAGATATCGCATTCGGATTGTCTTTTGCAAAACGATTCGGACTGGCCTTCGGGTTAAAGCCGCTTTACAGGAAATCCTACTCGTTTACGGAAAAAACAATGTTGCTGGCGGATTCCATTAAGTACACGTATGAAGGAAAAGGATTGATCAATAAAGGATACGTCGGGTTTTCGGTGAAGATCCTGAATTTTGACTCTTTGCAGTGGTCTGTCGGAGGAAATGTGGGAGGAATTTTCGGAACAATGACCGATGAAAGAAGAAGCGCGATACAGAGCACAGCAAATAACGTAGGGGGAGGAGATATCCGGGCGCAGCAATTGCGTTCGTTTCATTACGAATTGGGAACAATGCTCCAGTGGCAGATCAGGAATGGGCATAAGATCGTTTTCGGAGGTACGTTTGAGCCGGAACAGCATATAAAGTCCGTGTATAATAAGCAATTGTTTTATTCGTCCACAGATATTGACAACCAGAACACCTGGATCGTACTGTCCGAATCCGGGGAGAAAAAAGGGAAGGTCGCTTTTGCGCCGAGTTACAATGTAGGTGCATCTTATTCAAAGACGTTTCGCGTAACGAAAAAAGATGGTAACATCAGGAACTCACAGATCATGGTTTCCGCAGGTTATTCTGCTACCGATTGGTCGAAGTACAGGGAAAATTACAGCGATACGTCCTTTTCTTACGGACTGAAAAGTGCTTCAGGATTCCAGGCTGGTTTCCAGTATATTCCTGAAACAATGTATGTCGGTAACGCGATGCCGAAATTCTTTGAACGCACAAGCTACCGCCTGGGATTCTACAACAGCACATTGCCGTATGTGTACAACAATTCCCAGTTGACCGAGTGGGCGGCAACGATCGGTTTCGGATTCCCGATGCTGGTGGAAAGGCGCCTGGATTCTTCGATCCAGCTGAGCATCGGAGCAGGGCAGAGGGGAGCAACTGCCGCCGGGTCATTGAATGAAACATTCGTTACGGTCAGCTTAGGGTTGCTGATCGCGCCAAGTTTGAGTGACAGGTGGTTTGTGAAGCGTAAACTGGATTGATTTCACAATGAAAAGCATCCGGTTATCCTGTTGGTATGTCCTTTTACTCCTTTCCACGGTGATCCACTCGTGTACAAATGACCTGGACAAGATCAAAAAGATAACCTATGATCCGAAATCCCCGAATGAGGTCTCCAAAAACCTGTCCATTTACTTCGCTGATTCAGGGTATGCCACGCTGAACATCTTTGCAGTGCATGCAGAGACCTATTCCAAACCTCATATTACCCAGCTAAAGGACAGCTTGAAAGTTGACTTTTATGACGACAACGGGAATATAACGACTACCCTTACCGCTAAATATGGCGAGATCAACCACGAAACTGGAAAAATGTACGTGAAGGATTCCGTCAAACTGGTCAACCACGAAGAACAGCGAACCATGTATACGACGATCTTGTACTGGAATCAATCGGACAGTACCATCTATACGGACGAGAATGTCCGGCTTGTCTCTCCGAAAGGAAAAGCTTACGGAACAAGCCTGCGGGCGAAGCAGGATTTTACCAGCTACAGGATTACCGATCCGAGGGGCGCCTACGAATTTGACCAGAACTGATTCGCGGAATAGTTTAATTTTTCTTACATTCAAGAACGATTTTTCATTAACTTAAATGGAAAAGGATACAAACACAATGAAAATGACAGAGCCCCAGGAGTTTGCCGATCAGTTTATCAACCTTACCAGTCAGCATGTGTTTTTAACAGGGAAGGCAGGAACGGGAAAAACTACGTTCCTGAAAAAACTGATTGACACAACGCATAAGCAGGCAGTAATTGTCGCTCCAACCGGTATTGCTGCGTTGAATGCCGGGGGAGTGACGATTCATTCGTTTTTCCAGCTGCCGTTTGCCGGGTTTATTCCCGATTTTGTAAATGAAATGTATGTTTCCGCCAATGCGAAGCTGGAAAGCAAAAGTACCCTGCTCCGCCATTTTCGCCACAACAAGAAACGCCAGCAGCTGATGCGTTCACTGGAACTGCTGGTGATCGACGAAGTGAGTATGCTCCGCGCAGACCTGCTGGATGCGATGGACTGGGTGCTGAGAAACGTCCGGAAAATAAATGAGCCTTTTGGGGGCGTGCAAGTATTGTTCATCGGAGATCTGCACCAGCTTCCTCCGGTTGTAAAGCAGGAGGAATGGAGCCAGCTGAGCCGGTATTATACCGGTATCCACTTCTTCAATGCACTGGTGATCCGGGAACAACCCCCGGTTTATGTTGAGCTGACAACGATCTATCGCCAGCAGGATACTACATTTATTAACGTATTGAACCAGCTGAGAAATAACCAGCTGACTTCCGAAGGACTGAAGGTTATCAATGAAAAAGTGAACCCCTCCTTTGATTCTACGGAACAGCAGGGATACATCACATTGACGACCCATAATTACAAAGCCGATGCCATGAACCGGAAAGCCCTGGATAAGCTCCCTGCCACGTGCTATTCCTATGAAGCAGAGATTACAGGCGATTTTCCCGGCCATATTTTCCCGGTAGAACCCATTTTGCAGTTGAAAAAAGGAGCCCAGGTGATGTTCATTAAAAACGACCTTTCATTTGAAAAGCTCTATTACAACGGAAAAATGGCGATCGTTACGGAAATAAACGAACACGAGGTGATCGTAGAATGCATTGAAGATAAAATCCGCATAGAAGTTCAGCGGTATGAATGGGAAAATATCCGGTACACGAGCAACCCGGCCACGGGAGAGATCGAAGAAGAAACGATCGGCACTTTTGTCCACTACCCGCTGAAATTGGCATGGGCGATCACGGTTCACAAAAGCCAGGGATTGACATTTGATAAGGCCGTATTGGATGTTTCTGATGTATTCGCTTCCGGGCAGGCCTATGTGGCCCTCTCCCGCCTGCGTTCACTGGAAGGGCTGGTAATGCTGAACCCGATGCGAATAAACGGTATCAATACCGATGAAGCGATTATCCGCTATGGGTCGCAGGCCAGAGATGCTGATCAGCTAGCTGAACTATTGCCACTTTCAATAAAACAGGAACTATACCGCCGTCTGATGAGAACATATGACTGGCTGGAAATGGCTTCAAAATGGTCAGCTCATGAAAGCAGCTACGCCATGCAACCGAAAAAATCCCTGAAAGGGGAAAATTACAGCTGGATAACAGCTCAGAATTATTCCATTCAGAATACGCTGGAACCTGCCCGTAAATTCAGGATGCAGCTGGAAGCATTGTTCCTGGCGCCGGTGTATGCTCCTTCTAAAATACTGGAACGCGTACATGCTTCCGTTGCTTATTTCTTCCCGCTGCTGGACACTGTCTATTCGTCTTTGCTCAAGAAGATGATGGAGCTCAACCGCGTTAAAAAGACGAAAATACTGGTTGAAGAATTGCAGGAACTGGAAGAGGTGCTGCTTGAAACGATCCTGAATCTGAAAAAGACGGAAGTAATTGCGGAATACATCATCCTGGGGAAAAAAATCGATAAAAAGACCTGCTTCGGAGAAGACATCCTGAATTATAAGACAGAACGGATCGCCAGAGTAAAGCAATCGCTTACAAGCAATGCGGAACTATTCATGGCGACCAACCAGGATGAGGAGGAAGACAGCCTGTTTTTTTCAAAAGAAGAAAAAAAGAAAAAACCAGCGTCGAAAGAGAAAAAGAAACCGACCATTGACCAGACACTGGAATACTTTAAAGAAGGAATGGGAATTGAAGAGATCGCGCAGAAAAGACAATTGTCTGCCGGAACGATCAACGGCCACCTGGCACAGCTGATCAGGAATGAAAAAATTGATATTCTCCAGGTGATGGACAATGAAACATTTACTTACCTGGAACGGGCGCTGGGAAAAGGAGTCGGGTTGTCTCTGTCTGAAATGAAAGCCAAAGCAGGGGATGGGATCACTTATGAGCAGATCAGGTTGTACCAGGCTCATTTACGGCAGTAGGGTTTAAAGCAGGCCGAAGGTTGCCAGATGAAGCCAGCGGTGGCTGCTGAACAGGTAAATGTAGATCAGCGGAATGGAGAGATACAGGCTGATGAAATAAAACAGCGTGAACGAGAATGTTTTTCTGCGGAACACAACTACCAGTACCGGAAGAAGCAGGAAGGGAAGCAGCAGGGTGGAGTGGGCCCCGAGGGTAAACTGGATCTTGAACAGGTTTTCATCGTCTCTATGATCCGCAAAGTCTCCCGATTGATTTTGGTCATAAAAAGGGATGTATCCTATTTCATCATGGAAAATGGCGGATTTGACCACCAGGATATCCGGATCGGTATAATAGATCCCTGGAATTGTTTCGGTATAATGCTTCCTTCCTTTCTCAGTGTACAGTCTTCCCACGGAGAAAACGTCCGGGGACAGCCCGCCGATCGCCTGCCTGTCGTACCCTTCGACCCGGTCCTGTTCGTAACGGTATGGTAAAAATAACTCCAGGATCAGTACACAGCTGATCAATGCGCCAATGTATGCTGAAAAGCGCAGGAAACGCCATCTTTTACCAGAGGTAAGCTTCCTGTAATACCGTTCGTTCTCAATGTGCTCTTTGTACACGTTATCCCGCTTTCGCTGCTGGGCTTGTTTGATGCGATCCTCCGGCGACTGCTGCCTGGCCTGGCTGTTACTGCGCGAAGCGGAGTAGGTGTGTGTCTGCTGTGTCTGTGTGACTGTTTTTCTACCGGATAAGTACTCGTATGCTTCTTTGATCTCGATGAATTTCCGCTGATCGCCACCATGTTTGTCAGGATGGTACTGCATTACCAATTGACGGTAACGGCGTTTGATGTCTGCCTGACTGGCGGTTTCCGGGAGTCCGAATATCTTGTAATATTTGCTTAATGTATGCATTGGTCACTCTCGGATCTGTTTGAAATCAAGTATAGTGTCAAAAGTGGCGACCCGGTTGATTTTATGGCTCGGAGTAAGGATGAAATCCCGGATAAATGCGATCTCTTTGGGAATGTGATAGCTGTTTTCCAGGAAAGAATAGAATCCTTTCCGGGTATATTGTTCCTGTTCTTTCCCTTCCATGACAAGGACCACTTTTTCTCCGAATTTGCTGTCTTTTTTCGCATGAATAAAGAATTTCCCGGGAATGTGCTCCTGTAAATTCCGTTCCAGCGCTTCTACCTGGATTTTTATCCCGCCACTGTTGATGACAAAATCCGTCCTTCCCAGCCATTTGAACTGCCGGTCGTTCAGGATCTCTGCCGAATCGTTGGTCATCAGTTCTCTGATCCCGATCAGCGGGGCATGGATGCACAAACGGCCATTTTTTTCTGAAACGGTAACATGGTCCAGGGTAGTATAACAGTCTTCCTGCTCAAAACCGACTTTCCGGAGTGCAATGTGAGAAACGGTTTCCGTCATTCCGAATGTCTGGTAAACAGTGATCTGATGTTGTTTCAGCAATTGCTTCACATCTTCTGGAATGACACCGCCTCCCACGATGATGTTCCTTATCGTTTTTAACCGTTCCGGTGTTTCCTGTAAAATTGTTGTGAGCTGGATCGGGGCAAGGGCAATGAAATCCGGTTGTACGGTGATGTTTTTCAGTGGATTTGCCTGTGGTTCGGATACGTATAGGTCCATGGAATGCACAATGCTTCTTACCACCATCATTTTCCCCCCGATTGTATGGATGCTCAGGCACAGTAACGCTTGATCGGATGGCTGTAGCTGCAGGAAATCAATGGTAGCTCTGGCCGAAGCCGTAGCGTGCTTTTTTTCTATCCGGATCGTTTTTGGAACCCCGGTAGAGCCGGAAGTCCGGGTATCAAAATAAAGCTGGTCAGATTCCCAATTTTTCACAAACAAGGCAACTTGTTCCTTAATTTCTTCGTTTCTTGTTATAAATTGTAAATTCATTCGTAATATTGGAACGATATTTGGTTTAAAAGTAACAAAAGGAAACGAAAGGTTTATATATTCACGAAAGTTAAAACAGTAAAAAATGAAAAAAATAATCGGATTCGCGTTGTTGTTGGGAGCAGGGGCTTTGATGGCATTTACTATACCCGGAGCAAAGATTGAGCAAACCCAGGCCGTGAAAGAGGAAGTCGCGGGAATTAAATTCACCGACCTGACATACGAAGATGCGTTGAAATTGTCAAAAAGTACGGGGAAGCCTATCTTTATTGACTGTTATACCGTTTGGTGCGGGCCTTGTAAGATTTTAGCCGCGAAAACATTTACCAACGAAGAAGTAGGGAAGTTTTTCAATGAGAACTTTATCAATTTGAAAGTAGAAATGGAAAAAGATGCAGACGGACCAAACCTGGCAAGAACGTTCAGCGTAAGAGCCTACCCGACGTTGCTTTTTGTGGACGGAGACGGGAAGCTGGTAAAGCAGAGCCTGGGATACGTCACTCCTGAGCAATTACTGGCAGTAGCAAAAGAAGCAGTGAAATAAATCTCTCTGATCATACGAAAAAGAAAGGCGATCCATATTGGATCGCCTTCTTTGTTTTAAGATAATGACTATTTGAAAAAGGCCTTGTAAATATCGTTCCCGTTGGCGTAGAGCATGAGCCCGATCAGCAGGAAGAAGCCTACATACTGCGCATATTCCAGCACTTTCTGCGGAGCTTCTTTTCCCGTGACGATTTCATACAGCAGGAATACGACGTGACCTCCGTCCAGCGCAGGAATAGGAAGGATGTTCATGAATGCCAGGATCACGGAAAGCAATGCGGTCGCGGTCCAGAATATTCTCCAGTCCCAGGTAGGAGAGAAGATCTTGCTCATGGAACCGAATCCACCTACTTGCTTCGCTCCTTCTTTGGTAAACACCAGTCCCATTGATTTCACATAGCTTCCCAGTGTCTCAATTCCCCAGGAAGCACCTGCAGGAAAGGATTCGAAAAAGCCGAATCGTTCGGTTGCGACCGAAATATTGAAATGCTCGTATCCCATCGGGTGAAAGCCGATGTGCCCGTTGGAATCCACCTGTGCGCTCAGGGTAACCAATTGGTTGTTGCGGGAAACTTCCAGCTGAATGGCTTTCTTCTTATTATTCTGCAGTGCTGTCTGAAATTCATTGAAGTAAGGCGTTGCTTCTCCGTTGACCGACACAATGCTGTCTCCTTCCTGAAGCCCTGCTTCATGAGCTTTTGAATTTTCGGGGATTTTATAGACAACGGTCGGCATTCTCATCGAATACAGTTCAACGTAGTTGTTCTTCAGTACGGTCTGGTCGAAATTCTGGGGAAGCTCGATCTCCACTTCTTCACCGTTTCTTTTTACGGTTACCGTTCGTTCTCCTTCGATCACGACCTGTGAGAATACCTTTGCAAGATTATCTACTTTCTGCTGTCCTACTTTCACCGGGATATCACCGTCTTCCAGCCCGTATTTTTTCAGCTCGGGATAAGCAACGGACATTCCGTATTTTTCAGCGGATTCAGTGGTGAAATATTGTTTCCCCCATACAAACAGGATCATTGCATAGATAAACAATGCCAGGAGGAAGTTGACCGTAACTCCTCCGATCATTACGATCAGTCGCTGCCATGCCGGTTTTGAACGGAATTCCCAGGGCTGCGGTGGCTTGGCCATTTGCTCTTTGTCCATTGATTCATCCACCATCCCGGCTATCTTCACATATCCGCCCAGTGGCAGCCATCCGATTCCCCATTCCGTATTTCCGATCTTCCGTTTGAATAAAGAGAACCAGGGATCAAAGAACAGGTAGAATTTTTCGACTTTTATCTTGAATAGCTTTGCAGGGATAAAGTGCCCGAATTCGTGTAAAACAATAAGTATTGCAAGTGACAGGACCAATTGCGATATAATAATCAATACTTCCATTCAATGGGTGTTTTTCGGTTTTTAAAGATGACAAATATACATATTGTTACAGATAAACAGGGAGATTTTTCATCAAACTGCATGCGGATTATCTTCCAGTGCGTTCCAAGATTAAAAAAAACACGTATTTTTATGAAATAATTGTAAGTAAAACGAAATGAAAACACTTGTAACTCTTGTATTTATATTCCCGTTCCTGCTCTTTTCACAACAACCTGAAATGTCATGGAAATCAGCGCTGGATTTAATGGTTATTAAGCGGAATATTCCCGGTATTCTGAAGGGAGATAAGGCATTGATTAATGAGCTTCCGATCCTGGAAACAGGAGGACATTACTATGTTTCATTTATCGGCAGGCTAAGGGACAATGCCCCGGCTGTATCCATTCCCGAAGGGATCATGATCGGCAACGGAGAAGGGAAGATCCGGAGTGTCCGGGTAAGGTTGGATGCGCTGGATCAATTGTCTGCGCTGACACAGGTTCAGTACCTGGAGCTGGCAGGGAAGATCCGGCCGAACCTGGATAAGGTAGCGTTCGACACACGGGCTGACAGCGTTCATGCGGGATTAGGTCTTCCGAGGTCATTTACGGGAAAGGATGTGCTGATCGGTGTGAACGACTGGGGGTACGACTACGCCCACCCGATGTTCTATGATACATTGTTGCAGAATACCCGGGTTGTAGCAGCCTGGGACCAGTTCAAACAGTCGGGTCCGGCTCCTGCCGGTTTCGGTTATGGCGCGGAATACAACGGAGCAGCGGAGTTACTCGCGGCGCAAGGAGATACATCAAACCAATTGAGCTATTCCACGCATGGAACCCATGTAGCGGGGATCGCCGGGGGCAGCGGTGCGGGAGTCATCGGAAAAGGTATGGCGTTTGAATCGCAGTTCCTGTTCACTACGATCTTAGTGGACGAAGCGGCAGCACTGGATTCCTGGGAATGGATGTACCAGAAAGCACAGCAGCACCAGAAACGGCTGGTGATCAACATGAGCTGGGGATTGTACCATTTCGGGACAAACGACGGAACCTCATTGCTGAGCCAGGCGATAACGGAATACACAGACCTGGGAGTGCTCTTTGTTTCTTCCGCCGGGAATAACGGAAATGTTAATTTTCATTTCCAGCGGCAGTTCAATAACGACAGCATCCTGTCGCGGATCAATTTCTACGATTACTCCTACCACGACTCTTTATGGGGGCAGAGTATCCATGGATGGGGTGAAACAGGGAAGAATTTTGAGATAAAGCTCCAGGTCAGGTCCTCTACCAACACGTTGCTGGCAGAAACAGCTTATTTTCCTACGGTGATGAATGGATATGACGAAGGATTCCTCGTAGTGAATACGAATGATACGGTCTGGTACAATGTAGCGGCACAGGAGGCACATCCTCAGAATTCCCGCCCGACGGTGCGCCTGCGTGTGAAAAATAAACATACCACTCTCAGGACTGACCTGGTAGTGAGGGCAAATGAAGGAAACATCCATTTCTGGAACCTGGTTGAGCTGACAACCAACGGAGGCAACTGGGGAATGCCGTTTACTACTGCCGGTGCAGGCTATATTGCCGGAGATAAGGTGTACGGGGTCGGTGAACCTGCGTGCGCTGAAGATGCCTTGACAGTTGCGGCGCATATATCAGAATACCTTCACCCAAATGGAGTATCATTAATTGGAGGCGCGCGTGCCGATTTTTCAAGTATCGGGCCACTTTACAATGGTGATATGAAACCGGATATTTCCGCACCCGGACACAATGTACTGAGTGCCATATCCTCTTTTACAGATAATTCCTATTCCTCAGACGCTTCTTTACATTTTAACGGCAAAGAGTATCATTTCGCACGTATGTCAGGAACATCCATGTCCTCCCCGGTAGTAACGGGAATCTGCGCTTTGATCTGGGAAGTCAATCCTTACCTCACCCCACGCCAGGTAAAAACGATTGTAATGGAAACTGCAAGACAGGACAATTATACCGGTGTTATTCCGCCCGAAGGAAGTACCAGCTGGGGATTTGGTAAGATCAACGCCAAAGCGGCTGTTGAGCTGGCTCTTGAGACGCTGGGGCTTGAAGACCACCTGGTAGACGGAGAGAAGGAATGGGAGGTATATCCCAACCCGGCAGATGCTACTGTTTCTGTAAAAGGCTTTGAACAGATTGATAGCGTCCGGTTGTTTGATGTTTCAGGAAAGGAAACAAGACTGGATGCTTCCCAGAGAACCTGGTCAGTGAGCGGGTACGCTTCCGGAGTATACCTGTTCAGAGTGGTTTCTGAAAACAGGGTTTACCAGAAAAAGATCATTATCCGGTAATAACAGATTGATTCATACATATGTAGCCCGGGAGTTTTCCGGGCTATTTCGTTTTACGCCCTTTCCAGGTGGGTCTCACGAACAACGAAGCGAATCCAAGCAGGATGGTGTAGACCGGGAGCATGAGCTCATATACCGGCAGGAGTGAAAGCAGGTTCTGTTTTTCAAGCCTCAGAAAATAAGGAGAAACGAGCAGGGCATCCAACAGGCATTTGATTCCCAGAAGGAGCACAAACAGTAATAAATCTGCTTGTATTATTGTGCCAACCAGCAGGAGGAGAAAGAACACAGTAGAAATTAGCTGAACAGCTCCGAATTTCAATGCCAGCCTGTCAGGGACCGAAGGTGTTTTCTGGATCCATCGCAGGCGCTGGGAAAAGAATTCTTTCAGGGAGGCAGGGGCAGGTGTAGAAACAGCCAGTTGAGCAGTTGAGTGCAGGAAAATTTCTTTTTTCACCCGGTTGAAATCCGCGAGTAAAAATTGATCGTCACCGCTTAACAGATGTGCGTGGGAAGGATAAGAGCTGACTTCCCGGAATGAAGACGTGCTGAACAGCAGGTTGGCACCACTGGCAGCGAGCGGCCGGGAGAACCCGTCAGCGATCAGGTTCAGGCTGTTGACCATGTAAACATCCATTTCAAAGATTTTTTTCCAGCCCCTGGCAGTCATTCTTACAGGTAAGACATGCATATCAGCATTTTTTAAGCGCTCCAGCAGGGAAAAGTAATTTTCCTGGAAAGAAACGTCTGCATCCATGGTAAGAATGTATTTTGTTGCTGCATGTTTCACTCCTGTCAGGATCGCTGATTTCTTCCCTTCCTGCTCAGCATGAAGGATCTGAAAACGGATCGGTTGCAATGTAGAAGAAATGATCTTTGCGGTTCCGTCTGTAGAATGGTCGTTCACAAAAATGATGTGACGTGGTAATTTATTTGATCTCAGTAAAGCGTGCAGCAGCGGTGAGATCCTGTGTTCTTCATTTCGGAACGGGATGATCAGTGTGATTTCCCGGAGCGTTATGCTGCTTGTGCTGTTAAATGCGGTTCGTTCTTTCCTGGAATGAAGGAAAATTCCAGTTCTTCCGGTCAGGAACAGCACAAAGTAAATAATGGAATAAATCGTTGCAGCAATGGTCATTTCGGGCTTTTTTTACAGATGAATAATCCGCATAACGTTGGGATAAGTAAATTGATCACCCATATTGAGAATGAAGCTGCCACAATGTTCCAGTCCGAAATTGCAAGCGGCGCCAGTATCCACAAAGCAAGGGATTCACGCACGAAAAGCTTCCCGAAGACCAGAGACGGTGAAAGGGTGGTAAACAGGTAAAGCTCCCAGATCAGCCAGTAGGTATTCCAGCTGATTTCCGCCCCGAATGCAGCCAATACCAGTAAAAACTGGATGGAAAAGACGATGCTTCTGAGAAGGGAATAGACGAGGAACTGCATCCTGATTCCTTTGTTGTCTTTCAGCAGTTGCTGAATGTGCCTGTACCATTTGAACCTGACAGCTAACGGGGAGATGCGTTCAAAACAGAAGTAGAAGGCCAGCGCGGTCATTACAATAATGGCAGGGATAAACCACCGGCCGATTTCCTGGCTGTCCAGCAGGAATAAAGCAAGGAGCCCCAGCACGATGGTGACACAGAATTGCCCCAGGTTGGATGTAAGCGTTAAAAGCGTGATTGGCAGCCGGATTTTTCGCGGGAAATAGTAGATCCTGCCGATAAAATTTCCCTGCATGTTAGGAGTGAGCATCCCGGTAATGACTCCGGCGAAGAAAGACTGGATTTTTAAGGAGGTGGTTTCCGGGTGGGTGGTCCGTACGATCAGATTCCATTTCAGGTACTCCATCCAGTAATTCAGGATCACCAGTAAAAGGGCAAGCAGTAATGGTAAATAATTAATTAAGGTTATTTTATTTAATCTGTTTATTTCTAATTTATTAAATTGATACATGCAGACAGCTCCGATAAGGATTGCCAGAATTATTTTCAGCCGCTTGAATTTTACTCCGTTATTTTTACTAGTTTTAATCAAAAGATACATTTGAATGGTTGAAGATAAGATAATTCTTGGAATTGATCCCGGAACAACAGTTTTGGGTTACGGAATTATTCATGTGCAGGGGAAAAAGCTGTCTTTACTCAATTTCGGGGTTGTTCAGTTGGCGAAATTGTCAGACCATCCCGAGAAGCTGGAACGGATCTTTACCCGCATTGACGCACTGATAAAGGAATACCACCCTTCCGAACTGGCCATTGAAGCTCCGTTTTTCGGGAAAAACGTTCAATCCATGCTAAAGCTGGGGCGCGCCCAGGGAGTGGCCATTGCTGCTTGCCTGAGTAACGGGATGACCTTTGAAGAATATACCCCCAGGCGGATAAAGCAGGCGATTACCGGGAATGGAAACGCGTCCAAAGAGCAGGTTGCAGCAATGCTCGAAAACCTGTTCCAGATCAGGGAAATGCCCAAATACCTGGATGCAACGGACGGCCTTGCTGTTGCCGTATGCCATCATTTTTCAAGAGGGATCGGCGAACACAGCAAATCAAAGGCAAGTAATTGGGAAGGGTTTTTGAAAAAAAATCCGGACAGAAAAGTGAAACTTTCAAATAAATAACGAACCAGTCATGAAACCAAACAGAGTAAGAGTGGCAGCTTTTATCGTTACAGCGGTGGTTGCTGTCTTTACATTGACAGGATGTGCATCAAAAGGATACGACGACCTGGATGTCCTCTACACCGATTTTGTTGAATGCTTTAAGGCCGGAGGAGATGATTTGAAGGAGTTCAGTAAACGAATCAGCCCCAACAAAAGCACGGCAAAATATATGAAGAAAAACGGCTTTTCTTACCGGGGATTCCCGGAAGATTTTGAAGCGTTGAAGCTGGAATACGATACCCTGGCAATGCATTATTACGAACAGCTGAACACGTACAGAAATCATTTTGAACGGATCACCCGGTTGAAGGATCTGGAATACATCGGGATGGCAGATGAAAAGCCGGAACTGTTCGATAAGGAATTGGGAATCTATGCTACTGAAAGCTATATTTACATGAAAGCCGGAAATGATACGTTGAGCTTTGGCTTGGGCGAGCTGTTCAAGATCAACGGAGAATGGAAAGTATTTACAGCGCCACAATTGTAATTCAACACATACACATAACTAAGGGAATACCAACAACGATGAATTATTTAACATTACACAACAACGTACAGTTGCCGGCTATCGGTTTCGGCACCTACAAATTACAGGAAGGAAAAGAATGCTTTGAATCCGTAAAATTTGCACTGGAAAACGGGTACAGGCACATTGACACTGCTGCGGTTTATGAAAATGAGAAAAGTGTCGGTGAGGCGATCCGTCAAAGTGGCATTCGCCGGGAAGAGCTCTTTGTCACCACAAAAGTATGGAATACAGACAGAGGGTATGAGAAAACATTAAAAGCGTTTGATGAATCAATGGAGCGCCTGGGTCTGGACTACCTGGATCTCTACCTCATTCACTGGCCGGCGAACGCGAAGCAATACCAGGACCCGAAGGGGTTGAATGCAGATACCTGGCGGGCAATGGAAGAGATCTATAAGCAGGGAAGAGTGCGGTCGATCGGTGTGAGCAACTTTCTCGCTTCACATTTGAGCGATCTGCTGGAAACTGCGGAAATCGTCCCGATGGTCAACCAGATCGAATACCATCCGGGGTATATACAACAAGCAACGGTTGATCTGTGCAGACAGCACAACATTGTGGTAGAAGCATGGAGCCCGCTGGGGCGTGGAAGAGTGCTGGATGAACCATTACTGACCGATCTGGCAAAGAAATACAACGTTTCGACCGGTGCGATCTGCCTGCAATTTGCACTTCAGCAGGGAATCTGTGTACTTCCCAAATCCACAACTCCGCAACGGATCATTGACAATATTTCCATTCACGTGGAGTTGAGCCCGGAAGACATTGAACGCATCCGTCAATTGCCTGAATCGGGCTTCTCCGGACTGGATCCGGATGAAGTCACTTTTTGACAGCTTGTAAATGAATGATTATAAAAAGTTTAAATATTTTTTGTAAAACTTTTTACTTTAAACACCCAACCTTTCAAATCCTTCGTTCGTTATAATTGTAATTGAGGTTAGTTTAAATATTTTGGTTAAACAAATCTGCCTTTTACAATTTGGTTTCTGGTTTCATATTCTAAAAAGACACAATAATTATTTGAACGATTATTGTGTCTTTTTTTATTTTACAATGCCAAAGCAAAAAGTAGTTGTGTTTTATTTAACAAAATGTTTGAAAATAAAATATTTTGTTTATTTTTTAATAATTAAAGATAGTTCAATTACATTTGCTTTCTGAAAAATGAAGTTAAAATAAAATGAAAGTATTAAAATTCGGAGGGACATCGGTAGGAAATTCACAGCGTATAAAGAATCTGACAAACATTATCGATGTAACGAAAAAGCAGCTGATCGTGTTATCGGCAGTGGCCGGGACGACAAACAGCCTGGTTGAAATAGCTGCGTTGCTTTATTCTGACAGGAGAGCGGAAGCACATGGTAAGATCAGTGAATTGAGAAACGATTACAAAAAGTTAATCGAAGAGCTGTATGAATCAGAGAAACATCATGCGCAAGCGCTCAAAATGATCGAATACCACTTTGACCTGATCCAGGCGCTTTCCAATGATCTCTTTACCATAGCCGAAGAAAAGATTATTCTTGCTCAGGGAGAATTGCTGTCAACTGCCTTATTCCATTACTACCTGGATGAAACAGGTGTTGAATCGGTGCTGATTCCCGCGCTGGATTTTATGAAGATAACCGAAGAAGGTGAGCCGGATTATGCATTCATAAAAGAGCAATTATCCGGGATAATGGCGGCGTATGAAGACCGGCAGTGTATTTTCATTACGCAAGGATTCATCTGCAGGAACGCGTTCGGAGAAGTGGACAATTTAAGGAGAGGAGGTTCAGATTTCACGGCTTCCCTGATTGGTGGCGTGATCCAGGCAGATGAGATCCAGATCTGGACAGACATTGACGGAATGCACAACAACGATCCGAGAATAGTGGACAATACCCGTCCTATAAGCGATCTGAGCTTTGAAGAAGCAGCGGAGCTGGCTTATTTCGGTGCGAAGATCCTTCATCCGCAAAGTGTATTTCCTGCCCAGCGCTACAATGTTCCCGTGAGGTTGTTGAATACGATGTCTCCGGCATCCAGGGGAACACTCATCAGTGAAGCAGGTGACAAACACTCAAAAGGAGTCCGCGCTGTCGCTGCGAAAGACGGGATCACAGCGATCCGGATTCATTCGTCACGCATGTTGCTGGCATACGGTTTCCTGCGCCGGGTGTTTGAAGTGTTCGAACGGTATAAAACTCCCATTGATATGATTACTACATCAGAAGTAGCCGTATCACTCACGATCGATGATGCTTCCTACCTGGAGGAAATTACCGAAGAGCTGAAGGAGTTCGGGCACGTTTCAGTCGACAAGGACCAGACGATTATCTGCATTGTCGGCACGTTCGACCTGGATACACGGGGATATGCCGCGCATATTTTTGAAGGCGTCAGGCAATTCCCGATCCGGATGATTTCCTACGGAGGATCAAACCACAACGTTTCCCTGCTGATCGATTCGGAGCATAAAAAAACAGCATTGCAATCACTGCACCACCAATTATTTTAGTCCCTATGTTCAACAATGACCTGATCGCACAGTTCGATCGTTTGGAAACACCGTTTTATTATTATGACCTGGAGCTGCTGGAAGAAACACTTCTGCGGGTGCAAAAGATCGCCCGGGAAAACAGCTTTCATGTTCATTATGCCTACAAAGCCAATTTCAATGATCTGATACTGGAATTGATGAACAAATATGGATTTGGTGCGGATTGTGTGAGCGGGAATGAGATCAGAAAGGCGCTTGAGACAGGAGTTTCTCCCGGCCACATTACGTTTGCCGGGGTAGGGAAAACAGACAAGGAGATCCTGTTCGCGCTGGAAAATGATATCTTTTCCTTCAATGTAGAGTCGATCCAGGAACTGACAGTGATCGGAGAACTGGCAAAACAAAAGGGAATTGTTGCACGGGTAGCCTTGCGGATCAATCCGAATGTAGACGCACAGACCCACCATTATATTACAACAGGACTGGACGAAAATAAATTCGGAATCATGCCTGCCGATCTGCCGGAATGCATTTCCGTTATAAAAGAAAACAGCTTCCTGGATCTCCATGGTATTCATTTTCACATCGGCTCGCAGATCCTGGAGATGAACGTATTCAAAAGCCTTTGTGTCAAAGTGAATGAGTGGAATCAATGGTTCGAAGAAAGAGGGATCTACCTGAGAACATTGAATGTCGGGGGAGGCCTGGGAGTAGATTACAAGCATCCGGATGATTCCCTGATCCCTGATTTTGAAAAGTATTTTTCTGTTTTCAGCCAGTTTCTTGAAAAACGGCCGCACCAGGAAGTTCATTTTGAGCTGGGAAGAGCGTTGGTTGCCCAGTGCGGAAGCCTGATCACACGTGCATTGTATGTTAAAAAGGGAATTAAAAAAAGCTTTGTAATTGTTGATGCAGGCATGACGGAGCTGATGCGGCCAGCTTTGTACCAGGCTTATCACGCCATCGAGAACTTGTCTGACCGGAACCAGGATGCAGTTATGGCTTATGATATTGTAGGACCTATCTGCGAAAGTTCAGATTCATTCGGAAAGGAAATTTTACTGCCGGAAGTGAAGCGCGGAGACCTGTTGGCTATCCGTACGGCAGGAGCTTACGGGGAAGTCATGGCTTCCAGATATAATCTCAGGGATGATATCCGCTGTTTCTTTAAGCCGTAGTTTTCTTAATGGAGCAATTCATTGATGGACAACCGGGCAACCGGATGGTAATGTCCCCTGGATTGCGAAAACAGTTTTCGTGCCAGGTCCTTATCACTTTGGTACTGGCTGTTATTCAATGCCTCATAGATCGGTTCAAGGTATTTCAACCTGCCTGTTCTGTTGAGAAATCTCCCCATATCCTTCCGGATGAGCGTGTACCCGCTGTTGATTGCTAACAAGTACCATTCGCACATGATTTCGGCGTTTCCGCAATTTTTGAAGGCAAGTATTTCATCAATCTGCTTTAATGTCTTTGGAGGTGTATGGCGGGGAAGTTTCCGGATAAAGGCCATCCATTCCTGCGTTGTCAGATCCGCCCGTTTGTATTTTTTCAGTTTCTTAGGGTTTTCCAAGGCTTCTGCCGCCAGTCGCTCGACTTTTTCCAGCCGGGGAGAGGTGATCTTAATACAATTTTCCGGAAGCCCGGGAGAATAGATCCATTCATTTACGTTGAAATCAATTTTATAAGGAGTCAGCAAGTGCTTGTCCAGGTAGGTGACGAATGCTTCGGTTGTCAGCGTTCCGAACGCATGGTCATCAAAATAGAGCTTCAGAAACTTGTCCAGCTTGTCTCTTCCGGCTGCCTGCTCAAGTGTGCGAAGAAAGTACGCTCCTTTGATATAAGCAATGTCTGTCATTCCCTCATCCGGGTTCCTGCCGGACAGGTCCAGCTTTAATTTAGTATCTTTCCTGTCAATTTTAGCAAGTGTTCGCTGCAGCTCCTGGAATTCAATGACAGCGAGGATGTCCGCGACCTCTTTCCCGTATAATTCCTCCATGATCCGGTTCTCGAAATAAACTGTAAATCCTTCGTTCAGCCAGAAATCCTCCCACGACGCATTGGTCACTAAATTACCCGACCAGGAATGCGCCAGCTCATGAGCGATCACGTTCACTAAGGTTCTGTCTCCGGTGATCAGCGTCGGATTGGCAAACGTCAAACGTGGGTTTTCCATTCCTCCGAACGGGAAAGAGTAGGGAAGGACCACCACATCGTATTGCTCCCACCGGTACGCCCCGTATAATTTTTCGGCAGCATCCATCATTTTCGGCAGGTCTGTAAATTCATACGCACATGCCTCAATTAATTCGGGTTCAGAATAGACACCACAGTTCTTTCCAAGCGGACGGTATTCCAGGTTCCCGACTGCAATCGCGATCAGGTACGCAGGAATGGGCTGCTTCATTTCAAAATGATATTCTCCGGTTTCGTTTTTTTCGGTAGGATTGTCAGCGCTCATGATCGCCAGGAACTCTTTCGGAACCTTGACATCTGCCGAATAAGTGATCCGGTTCGAAGGACTGTCCTGGATCGGTATCCAGGTCCGGGTTAACAATGTCTGCCCCTGTGAATACAGGAACGGGAATTTTTTACCTTCCGTCATTTCGGGCGACAACCAATCCAGTGCTTCCGTTTTTTCCGTTGTTTTGTAGTAAATGTTGATGTATTCCACCGTCGAATCGATCGCTACCATAAGCGGAGCACCGATGACCGGGTCGTTCTGGCCGATCACATAATCTGTTTCGGATTCTTTTTCTTTTCCGACGGTTACTTTCTGAATGTCGATGTGCTTGATGTCAAAAATGGCTGTATCGGAGGTGTGTCTGCTCATCTGGTGACGTGCCACTCCATAGATCGTGTTATTGTCAAAATTGATGTCCAGGTCCAGGTGAAGATGAGCGGTACGGATTTCTTCCAGGTTGGCATACGAATGGATGTCTCCGCTGTGAGCATGGTGTGTATCCCCGGTTGTTTTCCCTTTCTCTGTTTCGGAAGAAGAGCAGCCGGATAAAACAAGCATGCACCAGAAAGAAGCGAAAAGCAATGTCTTCACTGGATATTTCATTTTCTAGTTAATTTAATAGAGTCCTCAAAATTAAGCAAATATTCAATACGTCAGGGGCTGGATGCTAAATTTGATACCTCCCCGGTTTGTGAACAATGATCATGGGTCAGCCAATGATAATCCCTACGGGACAATGATCGGACCCTTCTATTTCATTGAGAATGAATGATTCTTTGATGTTCGGTAAATAGCTTTCTGAAACTAAAAAATAGTCAATCCGCCAGCCGACATTCTTCTGGCGTGCACCGCCCCGGTAGCTCCACCAGGTGTATTTTATGGCATCGTTATTCAACGCCCTGAACGTGTCCACCAGCCCATTGGAAGTATACGCGTCCATTCCGTCAATTTCCTCTTGCATGAAGCCTGCGGATTTGTTATAATTCGCTTTCGGGCGTGCCAGGTCGATTTCCTTGTGGGCCACATTAAAGTCTCCGCAGACAATTACGGGCTTTGTCTTTTCAAGGTTCTTCAGATAATTTAAGAATGCCTGGTCCCAGGTCTGACGGTACCCCAGGCGCAGTAATTCACTTCCGGAGTTGGGAATGTATGCCGTTAAAAGATAAAAATCTTCAAATTCAACACCTGTCACGCGCCCTTCATTGTCATGCTCGGCAATCCCGATGTTGTAAAACACGCTTAATGGTTTCTTGCGGGTAATGATTGCTGTTCCCGAATATCCTTTCCTTTGTGCTTCATTGGAATACACTTCGTATCCTTCCAGCCCGGCTAATGCTTCTTTGGTCTGTTCTGCCGACGCTTTGGTTTCCTGTAAACAAATCACGTCAGCATCCAGGGAACGCATGTCATCAATGAATGATTTCTTGATGATCGCCCTGATACCATTCACATTAAATGAAATAATCTTCATAGTTCTACATTCTTTCAGTGCGTTAATATAGTAAAAAACTACACCTTACACTGTAAAATGATCCTGGGTGCCGGCTTCTTGTTAATAACCGAAATGCGTATTGACAAAATTCGCCAGCTTCGTGAAGTAATCCGCTGAATTTGCCTGGTTCCATCCACCGTGTCCTTCGCCTGCGTACAATGTTGCTTCATTATACACTCCGACAGAATCCAGGCGGTTGTGAAGAAGCCCTAATTGCGTGGAAGGGATCAGCTCGTCAGAATCTCCGAAGAAAGAGATGGTTTTGGGAGAAGTCGCGCTGACATGTACGGCAGGGCTTACTTCTGCATACAGGTCAGGGTTTTGAGCATAGGTATAAGGTCCTACCAGGCTCGTCAGTCCGTATTGGAACAGGATGTTTTCGGTGTACGACGGATCTCTGAAATCAGTAGGCCCCACCGTATTGCAGATTCCTTTCACAGTATGGTTCGGGTCAAAAGCATACCCGTACAGCATAGCAAGATGTCCGCCGGCAGAAGCGCCTAACAGGAAATACTGGCTGCTCAATTCGTATTTAGGCAGGCGGATATGTTCCAGCGCGGCCTGGATGTCGTTGATCTGTTTCGGGTAACCGGGGCTTGCAACCGAAGCCAGGCGGTAATTGATGTTGATGATCGCATGGTTGGGATAATAGACTTTCAGGGTATTGAAAAAACTGGCAAAGTCACTTTTATCTCCGGCATGCCATCCGCCACCGTGGATCAGCACAAACACCTTGGTGGTAGATGCGCTTCTGTTCGCAGGTAAATAAATATCCATTTTTTGCTGGGAATCGTTTCCATAAGAAACATCAGCCAGTGTATACGCTTGTTCTGTCTTGTAGGGTGTTTCCTCTTCTTCTTTGTCTTTCTTGTCCTTTTTACAGGAGGAGGATGCGATCAGCAATGCAGGGAATAAAAACAGAGCTATTATTTTGTTGAATTTCATAAATGTAATTTTATCTGAATAATCAAAGATAGTAAAGAAATACATCGAAAAAGTATGTTACCGAAAAAAAAATAACGAAGCATTCCATGAATTCTTCTGTTTTGGATTATTGAAAGATGAAAATGATTTATCCGTTGATTTTTGCATCCCACTCAGATAAAGTAATTACATTTGCAGCTACGACAAAAACACATTTTATGAGCAATTACGACGTTACGGTTATCGGTTCAGGACCCGGAGGATATGTGGCAGCTATTCGTTGCGCACAATTGGGGCTTAAGACAGCAATTATTGAAAAATACAACACATTGGGAGGGACCTGTCTGAACGTAGGGTGTATCCCTTCGAAAGCATTACTGGATTCTTCCGAGCATTTTCACAACGCGGTTCATAATTTTGCAGAACACGGAGTTCTCGTGAGTAAGCCGAAAGCGGACATCAAGCAGATGATTGAACGCAAGAACGGTGTTGTTGATCAGACATGTGCGGGAATCAAATTCCTGATGGATAAAAATAAGATCGATGTCTATCACGGTATTGGTTCTTTTGTCGATGCAACTACGATAAAAGTGATTGACAGCGAAGGAAAAGAAACGCAGCTAAAGACGAAGAATACGATCATTGCCACTGGTTCAAAACCGAACTATTTCCCGGGAATGGAACCGGATAAAAAGCGCATTATCACTTCTACGGAAGCATTAAGCTTAACGGAAATTCCCAAGAAAATGCTTGTGATCGGCGGTGGAGTGATCGGCCTGGAGCTTGGCTCTGTGTACGGCCGGTTGGGAACGCAGATTGAAGTAGTGGAATTTGCACCGGCTATTATACCTACAATGGATGGCACTATGTCTAAAGAATTGACCCGGGTATTGAAAAAAGAAGGGTTCAAATTCCACATGGAGCACCGTGTTCAGAAAGTGGAGAACAAAGGGAAATCAGTTGTTTTAACAGCTTTGAACAAAAAAGGGGAAGAAGTACAGCTGGAGGCGGATTACTGCCTGGTTGCCGTAGGTCGAAAACCGTATACCGACGGACTTGGCCTGGAGAATGTGGGATTGAAGACGACAGACAGAGGGCAGATCGAAGTAAATGACCACCTGCAGACGGCTGTCCCTTCGATTTACGCAATAGGTGATGTTGTTCGCGGAGCAATGCTGGCACATAAGGCGGAGGAAGAAGGCGTTTTTGTCGCTGAATTACTGGCTGGACAGAAACCTCATATCAATTATGACCTGATCCCCGGGGTTGTCTATACCTGGCCGGAAGTCGCTTCTGTTGGAAAAACAGAGGAAGAGCTGAAAGCAGCCGGAGCGAATATCAAGATCGGTTCTTTCCCGATAAAAGCATTGGGAAGAGCACGGGCTTCTATGGATATTCAAGGGCTGGTAAAGATCATCGCCGATAAAGAAACAGATGAAATCCTTGGAGTGCACATGATCGCTCCACGTGCCGCAGACCTGATCATGGAAGCGGTTGTGGCGATGGAATACAGAGCGTCAGCCGAAGATATCGCAAGAATTTGCCATCCGCACCCGACGTATGCAGAAGCTGTGAAAGAAGCAGCATTGGATGCAACGGGAGCGCGTGCTTTACATGTATAATATCATTTTTATAAATAAAAAGGGAGCATTTTTTAATGCTCCCTTTTTTGTTACATCAGCGGAAAAAGTCCGGTTACCTGATAATGATTTGTTTCGTAGCGTATTTGAATGTATCCGTTTGCACAGAAAGCACATAAGTACCTATTCTGAATGATTGATCGAAGTAAATGGTGTTAACTCCCTTTTTCAGAGTTATTTGATCTGAGTAGATTATTTTTCCGGTCAGGTCAAATAATTGTACCAGCCCTGTAGTTGCTTTTTCTGTGGAATGAATTTCAACTGTGAATACATCCTGGGCAGGATTAGGGTATACTACCAATTTATTTGCAGAGAAATCACATTCCAGGTTCTTGATTTCCAGTACTTCATTATTCCCGTCAAACCCGACCATGGAAATCCGGTAATAGGTGTTATCCGCGTGGTATGCATCAATTATTTTGTATGTTCTCTTCGTTTTTGTATTTCCCGCCCCGGCTACAGTTGTTACTTCTGACCAGTGTTTGCCGTCCCTGCTGCTTTCGATGATAAAATGAGAAGAATTCTGTTCACTTTCTGTTTCCCAGGCTACTGTTACCTCATTGTGATTACAGCCAACCGAAAAACCGGAAAGGGTAACAGGGAGCGGACTGAAATCCATGCTTCCATGCAGCCAGAATTCGGAAAAATCACTGATCGTGTATTCCGTATAACGCCCGTTGGCATCAAACCCCGTGAAAACAGAAGCAATGGTTCCGGCTCCCTGCGGCGTCCAGATTGTTGTTAAACCCGAAGCGCAATTGTCGTGTGGGTTACTGTTCACAAGGGGAGAACCGTCATTGCGGTATTTGCTCAGGTGAAGGTCGGAAAACACAGCGGTATTATCTTCCGGGTTGCCATTGGTGTTCGCCTCGCCATTCAGTGCAATGTACTCCGGATTGTCAAAATACAAACGGACTCTTACCGGGTTGGAAGGCTGATGCTGGGGAGTGATCACCCATCTTCTTCCCAGTACTGCTGTATGAAGCGAAGGAGCGCTGCATGCTGTCACTGTTATGGGTGCGGTTTGTACGTAGGAGGTAGCAGTCACATTTCCCAGGTTCTGTCCTTGTGCATCCACCGCTACAAGCAAACGGCCGGATGCTGCGTTCCTGAAATGGATCCAGCCTGCTCCGTTGACAGTACAGGAAGCGGATTCACCGTCAATGGATAAATTTCCGGATGCAGAAGGGAGTATGACCGTTGTTGATGCGCAGGTAGTTGTGTTACATGTTCCTTCTGCTCTTACGTAATAAGTTGTTGTTCCGGGTGTTGTGGGAATAAATGTATAGCTCGGGACACTTGTTGTGGCAACCAGCGTTCCTCCGCAGCTTCCCGTGTACCAGTGGTAGGAAGCCCCGGTTCCCAACGTTCCTCCGTTTGCTGTCAGCGTTACCTGGTTTCCATAGCAATAGCTTCCTCCTCCGGTGACTGAAGCGGGAGCAGCTGAACTTGCATTGACTGTCAGGTAATACCTGGCCCGTCCTAAAGTAGTTGACACGATCACATTCCCGGATGTTGCCCCGGCAGGAATTGTGACAGTGATCTGCGTATTGCTGTTGACCGTATAAGGAATGGAAATACCGTTCAGAGTGACATCAGTTGTTGAAACGGTAGTTCCGGACAGGGTAGTGCTGAAATTGAAACCTGTAATGGTGGCAGTTGATCCGGAACAGGCTGTTGTGATGTTATCGATCCTTGACCAGGAAACGACAACGATACCAATCGCTCCCGGGCTTCCGTTCCTGTTTGAAGTGGAAAAACTGTAGCTTTTTCTTGCTCCTCCGCCGCCGCCGCCAAAGTTGTATCCCGGCACACCGTCATCATCTCCGTTGTTGATTCCACCGACACCGCCGTTTCCCGGCACATGACCGCTCAGCAATATTCCTCCGTTTGCAATTCCTGCAGTATATTGCCCGCCGGCTCCTCCTGCTCCCGTACTTCCCGCAGCACCACCGCCACCGCCTCCGTGGTCGTTACTGTTGGTAGAGCCACCATGCCCTCCGGTATACCTGGCGATATTTCCTACGCAGTTAACGGCATTTCCCCCGGGTTTTCCATTGACATCCTGGTTGTCGTTATGTAAGAGCGTCTGTCCTCCTTCAGCTCTTACCGTTGTGGTAGCATCGGTTGAAGTTCCGCTGAAGAACCATGAGTTTTCTCCATGCCGGGCATCGGAATCGCCCCGTTCTTTTTTTCCTCCGCGGGCTACATAAACGGGATGCCCGGCACCAGGAGTTACATTTATTTTTCCTTTTGCGTAAGCACCACCGCCACCACCGCCTGATTTCGTAGCAGATGACCGTCTTACCAATCCACCACCACCGCCACCGCCGATCGCTTCAACCGTTAATTCGATAACACTTGCATGCGGTGTAAATGTGTGTGAACCAGCAGAACTATATGCGGTCTGTTGAGCCAGTCCTTCATTGAGAACAAATAAATAGCTGATAACAATAAGGAATGTAAGAGCAAACTTCATAATGGATTTATTTTATCTTTTTCAGGGCAAAAGTATTGCCGTTAAACCGATTTAGTGATTAATGGAATATTAACTGTTAATTATTTAATTTTTAGCCGGGACTTCAGTCTGAAGAGGGGTATTGCCGAAAAAAAATTAAATTTGTCAAAACATGCAGTTATGAAAGTAAACAAGATTGGCTACAATTCTTTTACTATCGGGATTTTCCTGGTGCTTGTGATAGGGATCTTATTTTTCAGAAACGGGATCACAAATATCCTTACATGGGATATAATGGGCTACCAATCCTACCTTCCCCTGATTTTTGAAAACCATTCGTTTAATGTAGGACTGGATTATTTCCGTACTATCCAGGAAACCTATCAAAATACAGGAACCTTGTATCAGTACGTCGACCTTCCGAACGGAAATGTATTTATAAAGTACACCATCGGCTGGGCAATTCTGTACCTGCCTTTTTACCTGATCGCAGATCTGTGGGCATCCTGGGGAGGATATGCCGCAGACGGTTTTTCTTATCCTTACCAGGTAATGGCTTATCTGGGATCATTTTTCTACTTTGTTCTCACCGTTTACCTACTTAGAAAAGTCCTGCTTTTGTTCTTTAATGACAAAATCACGGCTACTGTATTGCTGATTTTTGGAATCGGGACGAATTTCATCTACATGAATTATGCAGCGATCGGGTTGACGCATAACCTGGTATTTATGCTCGTTTGCTTCTTTATTCTCCGCACACACCGGTTCCATGAACACCTTTCAGCTAAAAACGCAGCCCTTTTAGGACTTTCCGTCGGACTGATCGCGCTGACACGTACCCCATCTGTTGTTATCGCGGTATTCGCTGTTTTTTACCAGTATAAAAAATTCGGGAATACACTGCAAGATAAAATCCTTTATTTCCTGAAGCATGGGAAATGGTATGTTGTTATTGCCGGGGTAACCGCACTGGTTACCTTTTCTCCGCAGTTGATCTACTGGAAACTGACGGCGGGGGAATTCTTACTGAACAGCTACGCCAACAACCCGGGAGAGGGAATGGACTGGTTCACACCTTATTTTGTAAATGTATTGTTCAGCTTCAAGGGAGGGTGGCTTATTTACACGCCAATGATGATCTTTTCCATTATCGGGTTTTACTTCTGGATCAGGAATGACAGGTCAACGGGTATTGCCGGACTGATCTGTTTCCTGGTTTTCTTCTATGTCGTAAGCTGCTGGACAACATGGTGGTATCCCGGTCATTTCGGGCACAGGGGAATGTTTGATATTTACCCGGTACTTGCGATCAGCCTGGGGTATTTCATTCTTTATTTCAAACAAAAGTGGATGTATGCTATTATCGGGATATTTGCTGTGCTGAACCTGTTCCAGATGTACCAGACCGAAAAAGGGCTTATCAGGGGATACCTGATGACAAAAGAAGCCTATTGGTCGATCTTTTTCCAGACTTCGCCGCTGACGGAGGAACAACGTAACCTGCTCGAGATAGACGAAGTGGCAGCAGGCGGATCCCCGGTTGATATTTCTAAATTCAGATTGCTTTATGAAGACAGCATTTCATGCAATGATTTCTGGCTCTCTCCCCAAAATGAATATGCTCCGGGAATGAGATTGAAACTGGCGGAAATCAAGGATAAAAGACATTTGCTTGTCCGTTCTCAATGGAAATATGAGGGAACGGAAAAGGAGCTGGCAGGAAAGGTATTCAATACACACATGATCCACAAGGAGGTTCCTTATCACTGGAGGGGAAATGAATACAATGCCGGAAACGCTTCGTATGATTCTGTCCGTAAAGTTGTTACCTATGATTTTATCGCTCCGAATCTGCGTTCGAAAGACGATATCACCTATATCGGGCTCTGGTCTCAATACGGTGACAGCATACTCATAAAGTCATTGCATGTAAAAGTGTATGAATGGGCACCCGGACAGCGTTAATTAGTGCAATGCTTCTTATTCCAGGCGCTGGGTAATTATTTTTGAAATGAATCTGAAAAACTGGTGGGGGAGAAATGTCCTCCATTCCACATCATCCAGTTGGCCGCCCATAAAGAAATACTGGTCGATGTTGGCGCTTTGCATCTCCCGGCTTACATGATCATGGAAATTTACCAGGGTGACCCACCCATCTTCAATATCCTCGATCCATTCTTCATAATAGCTGTCATCTGAGGCATGAAAGTTCAGTACATTTTCACCGATTAAAATAAATTTATTGATCCCTTCGTGGATGAGAATTTCGATGATGTCGCGCTTCAGTGTCATGATGTCATTTTCAATGGTATCATTCCATTCTCCGATCAATTCAATAATAGAATATCCTTCCTGGTAATCTGTAAACAGTATTTTTATGAAAAGTGTATCCGACCCGATGTTGTCCCATTGTGGATGAATGACGTAATTGTAAATCCGGTGCTCGAATTCGAATTCGCTGTACACACGTCCGTAAAAGGGAGATTGCGGATCTTCCTCTGCCGTGTAGTACCCTCTCCATCCAAAATGCGGTTCAACAAAATGCATAGTACAAATCAACGGATTTTTATTGAAAATAATTGTAACCGGATTAAAAAATAGTTTGCTGTGCTGATATCGTCATATCGCAATATTGCGATATAGCGATATCCGTTCAATTCGCCCCTGCATTTTTGCCGGCTATATACCCGGTCGTCCAGGCTGCCTGGAAATTGAAACCTCCTGTGATTCCATCGATGTCAAGCACTTCTCCTGCAAAATACAGCCCTTTTATTTTTTTAGATTCCATTGTATTAAAATCAATTTCGGAAAGAGAGACGCCTCCGGCAGTTACGAATTCTTCTTTGAAAGTGGTTTTCCCGGAAACATCGTACTTATCAAATAAGAGTGCTGTTATGAGCTTATTGAGTGATTTCCCTTCCAGTTCTTTCCAGCGAAGCTGGACAGGGATCTCATATTTTTCCAGTAAAAAATGCCAGATCTTGTTGGTAATGGGAAAAGGATTGGCATTGTGAAGCATTTTTTCGGACTGTTGTTTCCGTTGCTGCTGAAGACTGTTCCGGAGCTCGTTTTCTTTCAATTCATCCAGCCAGTTGACAAAAATGGAAAACCGGTAGCTTTTTTCTTCCAGGATGCGCGCTCCCCACGCGGATAATTGAAGGATTGCCGGGCCGCTCATTCCCCAGTGCGTGATCAGCAACGGGCCTCTTCCTGTTAATTTCGTCCCTTCGATCTTTACTGTCGCCTTTTCGACTACATTTCCCATCAGTTCCCTTACGGGGTTACCCGGCATATTGAATGTAAACAAAGATGGAACCGGCGGAATGATCTTCAACCCCAGGTTTTCCAGCCAGGTTAAGCCACTCATTTTAGGTTGTCCTCCGGTTGTTACAATCACTGATTTTGCCCGGATGGGGCCATTATCGCTTTTCAGAATGAAAAGATCGTTTTCTCTGGTAATTTCCCGGATGCTACATTGTGTGTGCAGCTCAATTCCCAGGTCGGAAACTTCTTTCAGCAAACAGTCAATGATAGCCTGGGAAGTATTGGCCTGAGGGAATATGCAATTATCAGGATAGGTTTTCAGCTTTACACCCCGTGATTCATACCACTCAACAGTAGATGCGGCGTTGAACTGGTAAAAGGCTCTGCGCAATTGTTTTTCTCCTCTCGGATAATTCCGGGAAAGCAGCTCATTATCAAAACAAGCGTTGGTGACATTGCATCTTCCGCCTCCGGAGATTTTTACTTTTGAAAGAAATTTTGCCGATTTTTCGAACAGGGCAACCCTGTTTGCTCCCTGTCTTGCATGGATGGCAGCGAAAAATCCGGCAGCGCCCCCGCCAACAACTGCAACATCAATCGGTGCACCTTCCGGAAAGGAATCCATTATTTTTTCTTGCCCGGTTTTTTGATCTCGTCATCTTCTTTATCCGAAGTTGTCGGGGCTCCGAATGAGTAGGTCTCGTTTCCATGCTCATCAAAATGATGATCTTCTATCAATACATCTTTCTGGTAAACAGCGATCCGTTTTGGTTTCTGATCCGGGTAATACTCTTCGAATTTTCCTTCTTTCTGGCCTTTTTTGTTATAGGTTTCCAATGTCTGAATGTGCCCCTGATGATAGAACATTTTGAACTCTCCTGACTTTACGCCATTTTCCCAGTTTTCAGTGCGCAGCAGCACCCCGTCATCATAGAAATATTTCTGGGGACCGTGCTTTTTATTCGCTTTGTAGTTGGATTCTTCGATGAGCAACCCCTCGGTATTATATATTTTAAAGGGACCATCCATCAACCCTGCAACGTAATGTATTTCCTTAAATACCTTAGAACCTTTAAAATACTGTTTTCTTACACCTTCTAATACTCCATTCTTGTAATGCTCTAATTTGGTTGTATCTCCGTTCGGTTTGAAATAAACATGCTTCCCGTGTTTTTCTCCCAGGTAATAATTCATTTCCCATGCGGGTGCCTGTGTGGAATCGTAATAATAGCTCCATGTTCCGGATTCAGCGCCCTGGATGTGGGAGCGGATCGCCTGGATACACCCGTTTTCATAATAAGTGGTATCCATTCCGTTTTCACGGCCATCGACAAAAGAAATCCGTCGCTCCAGCAGGCCGTTCATAAAGCAGGATTCACAGGTTCCGGTAAATGGCTTTCCCGCCCCGGTCCTGTTTACAAAGTCTTTTGGTTTTCTCAGGAACAAGTCTGCTTCGTGGCTGTACTCCAGCTCTTCGTTACAATCCACAACTCCCGCTATTTTGCCGCATTCCAGCAGATCGACGCCCTTTCTGCGCAGTTCGTTCGCTTTTTCATAACAAGGTTTCTCATTGTCCTTTTTCAGGGAAGTGATCTGTCCGAAGGCCACTGCTGACCCCAGGAGAACGAATATAATACCGAGCGACTTCATAAAAATATGTTTTGTTCTGTAAAAATAAGCGCAATTATCGTACCCTTTATAAAAAGTGGGTGAAAAAGTCGTTCTGTAAATGAAAAAAGCTGCCTGGAAAGGCAGCTTTTGATGAACTTACGTATTTTGAAAAATCAATCTTTCAGGATGTTTCTTGAAATGACGATCTTCTGAACTTCTGATGTCCCTTCATAGATCTGTGTGATCTTTGCGTCACGCATCAGGCGTTCCACATGGTATTCTTTCACGTATCCGTATCCTCCGTGGATCTGAACCGCTTCAACGGTCTGTTCCATCGCCACTTTGGAAGCATATAGTTTCGCCATTGCGGATGATTGGTCATAGTTGCGCCCCTGGTCTTTGTCCAATGCCGCACGGTATACAAGCAAACGTGCTGCTTCAATTTCCGTTGCCATATCTGCCAGCTTGAATGCAATTGCCTGGTGCTGTCCGATTGTTTTTCCGAATGCTTTTCTTTCTTTTGCATAAGCAGTTGACAACTCAAGTGCTCCTGCAGCGATTCCGAGAGCCTGAGAAGCAATACCGATCCTTCCTCCTGAAAGGACTTTCATTGCGAACGTAAAACCGAATCCATCTTCACCGATCCTGTTTTCTTTCGGAACTTTTACATCATTGAACATCAATGTATGTGTGTCACTTCCACGGATTCCCATTTTGTCTTCTTTTGCTCCGACAACGAATCCATCCATTCCTCTTTCAACGATCAGCGCATTGATGCCTTTATGTCCTGCTTCAATATTTGTTTGAGCTATCACCAGGTAAACAGATGCAGATGAACCGTTTGTGATCCAGTTTTTAGTTCCGTTCAGCAAATAATGATCTCCTTTGTCGATTGCTGTCGTCCGCTGAGAAGTCGCGTCTGAACCTGCTTCCGGCTCCGACAGGCAGAACGCCCCGATTTTTTCACCTTTGGCAAGGGGAACCAGGTATTTCTGCTTTTGTTCTTCTGTTCCGTACTTTTCAAGTCCCCAGCATACCAGGGAATTGTTTACAGACATACATACGGATGTGGAAGCATCCACCTTTGAAATCTCTTCCATTGCCAGTACATAAGAAAGGGTATCCATTCCACTTCCACCGTACTGGGGATCGACCATCATTCCCATAAAACCAAGCTCTGCAAGTTGCTTGATCTCTTCAGCCGGGAACCGTTGTTCATTGTCGCGCTCAATTACTCCTCGTTTCAATACATTTTGAGCAAAATCTCTGGCAGCAGCCTTTACTGCAAGATGTTCTTCTGATAATTCAAATTTCATAGTTATCTTTATGGTTTCATTCTGAGTACCTGCAAAAGTAATCAAATATTAAAAAAATGCAATACAAAGACGATGTAAGCTGCCAAATAATCGGTCTGATGTCCGGAACATCGCTGGATGGACTGGAT
This sequence comes from Crocinitomicaceae bacterium, assembly GCA_037189645.1. GTDB lineage: Bacteria > Bacteroidota > Bacteroidia > Flavobacteriales_D > Crocinitomicaceae > Taishania. Next base: position 16,127 of record JBBCIY010000011.1, on the reverse strand, counting down.
ATCTGTTATGCAACGTTCACTCAAAGCTCCGGCAAGTGGAATCACCAGATTATTCATGCGCAAACATTGAGCTACCCAGAAGAATTATTACAACAGCTGAAGAATGCACCGCAGCTCCCCGGGATTGAATTGTGTTTACTGGACCGGAACCTGGGAATTTTCTTTGGGAAAGCAGTTAATGAATTTATTTCAGGTTTCCGGATCAACAGGGATGAAATTGATGCGATCGCCTCGCACGGCCACACGGTCTTTCACCAGCCTGATAAAGGATTGACAGTACAGATTGGTTGTGGTGCAAGTATTGCACATGAAACAGGGATCAGAACCATCAATGATTTCCGGAAAAAAGATGTAGTCAACGGAGGGCAGGGAGCTCCTTTGGTTCCGATCGGCGATCAGCTGTTATTTTCTCAGTATGTGGACGCTTTTCTGAATATCGGAGGATTTGCAAACTTTTCAAAGATGCATCCGGATGATACCGTTACCGCGTTTGATATCTGTCCTGCCAATATTATTATCAATCATTTCTCCCGTCAACTGGGAAAGGAATACGATAAAAACGGGGAAACGGCAGCCTGTCATACTGTTAACGATTCCTTGTTTAAAGCACTTAATTCGCTGGAGATTTACGCTGAAAGGCAACCAAAATCGTTGGGGTGGGAGTGGGTAGAAGGGTCCATGCTTCCGTTGTTTGAACGTATGGAAATGCCTGTTGAAGCCAAAATAGCGACTGCAACGGAACACGCTGCTTTTCAGATTGCAAAGCGGTTAGATGAAAATGACTGCAATGCAGTGTTCGTAACAGGAGGAGGAGCGAAAAACGATTTTTTGATCCAACGGATAAAGCATTACTTTAACGGAAATATCATTATACCGGATGTAGAAACGATAGATTTTAAGGAGGCGTTGATCTTCGGATTCCTCGGCGCGTTGTACCTCGAAAATATCCCTAACTGCCTGCCCTCCGTGACCGGCGCGACGAAGGCTGTTGTGGGAGGAGTGTTGCACCAGCTATAAGGAACGATGATAATCTGATGATCGTATCGTGATATCGCAATATGACGATATCACGAAATTAATAACCAATAAAAAAACACACTCCGGTTCCGGAATGTGTTTTTCCTGAATCATATTACGATTCTTAAAATTGAAACAATGGCCTGCTTCCCATTAATGTTTTCACTTGCCCTTTCACGTCATTGATAACCGCTTCATCATTGATATTTGTCAGTACTTTGTCGATTAATTCCACGATCACAGGAATTTCGGTATGGGTAACTCCTCTGGAAGTGATCGCAGCGGTTCCGACACGAATCCCGGAAGTTACGAACGGAGATTCCGTATCGAACGGAACCATGTTCTTGTTCACTGTAATATCCGCTTTTACCAGGGTGTTCTCAGCATCTTTTCCTGTCACTCCTTTTGAGCGGAGATCGATCAGCATTGAATGATTGTCTGTCCCTCCGGAAATGATCTTGTATCCTCTTTTGATGAATTCGTCAGCCATTACAGCAGCGTTTTTCTGAACCTGCTTCATGTAATTCTTGTAATTATCTGTCAGCGCCTCACCGAAAGCCACCGCCTTGGCAGCGATCACATGCTCCAGCGGTCCTCCCTGGATTCCCGGGAATACAGCAGCATCCAGCAATGCCCCCATTGATTTTAAGTTCCCATTGTTCCACTTCAACCCGAACGGATTGTCGAAATTATGGCGCATCATGATCACACCTCCCCGTGGTCCTCTCAGTGTTTTATGGGTTGTAGATGTAACGATGTGACAATGTTCGAGTGGATCACTTAATAATCCTGCAGCGATGAGCCCTGCAGGGTGAGAAATATCTGCCAGTATGATTGCTCCGACTTCGTCAGCTACTTTACGGATACGTGCGTAATCCCAGTCACGGCTGTATGCAGATGCCCCGCAGATGATCATTTTCGGCTTTTCACGACGGGCTGTTTCTTCCAGCACATCGTAATCGACATATCCTGTTTCTTTATTTACTCCATAGAAAAACGGCTGGTACAGTTTCCCTGAGAAATTGACCGGTGAGCCATGTGTTAAATGCCCTCCGTGCGACAGGTCAAATCCCAGGATCTTATCTCCGGGTTGCAGGCATGCCAGAAATACCGCCGCGTTCGCCTGAGCACCTGAGTGTGGCTGCACATTGGCCCATGTCGCTCCGAACAATTTGCACAAACGGTCAATTGCCAGCTGTTCTACCTTGTCAACGACTTCACAACCTCCGTAGTAACGTTTTCCGGGAAGCCCTTCCGCATATTTATTTGTCAATACGCTGCCCATTGCCTGCATCACTTCATCGCTTACAAAGTTCTCAGAAGCAATTAATTCGATCCCGTTGATCTGACGTTGCTTTTCTTCTTCAATCAAGTTGAAAATCTCAGTATCTCTTGCCATTTTCCAATAATTGTTATTTGTAATTTATTTCAAAGATTTGTTTCAATCCCTCTTTCAGTGACGTGTCAGGTTTGTAATTCGTCAAAGCTAATAATTTATCCGAACTTCCGACTCTTCTCTCCACTTCGTAGTCGTATCGCTTTTTAGGCGCTTCGATGTAGGTGATGGAAGAACCTGAGCGGGTAATTTCCTTTATTTCTCGTGCCAGGTCTTCAATGCACCATTCGGCTTCGTTTGCGATGTTCACAATGTGAAAACCTTTGACATCCATCAGCCTTACACAAGCTTCGACCGTATCGTCGATATAGGTAAAGTCGCGGGTCTGCTTCCCGCTGCCGAATACCGTTATCGGTTCGTTTCCGACCGCCTGCTCAAAAAAACGGGGAACGACCATCCTGTTATCCTGGTTGAACCCGTAGACATTGAAGAAACGAACCGCAATCGCATCAATTCCTTTTTCTTCATGGTGGGAAGCCAGGTAGATCTCATTGTAACGCTTGGCCATTGCATACGAAGTTCTCGGATCCACCAGAACCTCTTCCGTTAACGCGTTTCCGATGGCTGAATGCCCGTAGATCCCGCTTGTGGAGGCATACATGATTTTTTTGACGTTATTGATCTGTGCGGCTAAAACCACATTCCGGGTCCCGATGACTTCCACATCCATTGTTTCGACAGGGTTGTCTGCAACGATGTCTACTCCCAGCACGGCCGCGAAGTGAAAAATAATATCACACGATTTACTGACTTCCAGCACTGTGTCAAAGTCTCTGACATCTCCTTTTACGAAAGTGATTTTATCGAATGTTTCCCTGTCAATCTTGTTTCCTCTCAGTAAATTATCCAGAACAACTACGGTGTGGTTTTCCGCGATCAGACGCTTTGTCAGGTTGCTCCCTATAAATCCCGCTCCTCCGGTTATGAGTACACGCATGGCTAAATTTGTTTGTGCAAATATATGTTTTAAGATTGAAACGGGGTCATTATTAAAGATGTATTTAATGATTGGTTTACTTTCATTTCATAAGCGTGAGAAATCGTTATATTTGTACGATTGCAAAAATGAGGATTAAAAAACGGCTTGACAGATGGAAAAACTGCAGAATTTTATCAATGGAACATACGTAGACCCGATCGACGGGAATTATATTGATAATTATGAACCGGCAACAGGTAATGTTTATTGCCTCATCCCGGATTCAAATGAAAAAGATGTGGAAGCCTCAGTTTTGCAAGCTAAGAAAGCGTTTCCGGTGTGGTCGGCAATGGGTATAGAAGAACGGGGAAAGATTCTGATGCGTCTGGCAGATGGTATCCGTTCCAGTATGGATGAATTCGTAGCCGCTGAATCAAGGGATAACGGAAAACCGTTAACGCTTGCCGCTCACGTAGACATTCCACGTGCCATCTCCAATTTCGAATTCTTTGCTACGGGAGTTCAGCACTTCGCAAGTGAATCTCACTACATGGAAGGTACCGGAATCAATTATACGCTGCGTAAGCCCATCGGGATCGTAGGATGTATCTCTCCCTGGAACCTGCCGCTGTATCTTTTTTCATGGAAGATTGCTCCAGCTCTGGCAGCAGGAAACTGTGTGATCGCAAAACCATCGGAAGTAACTCCGTATACTGCTTATTTATTGGGAAAAATCGCACAGGAGGCGGGAATGCCGGACGGTGTCCTGAACATCCTGCACGGGCTGGGATCAACCGTTGGTGACGCTATTGTGAAACATCCTGACATAAAAGCCATCTCATTTACCGGAGGAACCGCAACAGGAGCATACATTGCCCGTACGGCCGCTCCGATGTTCAAGAAACTAAGCCTGGAACTGGGAGGCAAGAATCCGAATATCATTTTCGCTGATTGTGATTTTGACGAAATGCTGAAAGTGACGCTGCGCTCTTCATTTGCCAACCAGGGACAGATCTGTCTGTGCGGGTCACGTATTTTCGTAGAACGGCCGATTTATGAGAAATTCAAAACCGCTTTTGTTGAAAAGGTAAACACTATGAAAGTTTCCTATCCGGCAGACCCTGAGGCAAGAATGGGAGCATTGGTTTCAAAGCCGCACATGGAGAAAGTGCTTTCATACATTGACCTGGCCAGGCAGGAGGGAGGAACGGTGCTGACCGGAGGTGAGCAAGTAAAACTGGAAGCTCCGTATGAGAATGGTTACTATCTCCGGCCGACCGTGATTGAAGGATTGGCTTATGATTGCAGAACCAACCAGGAAGAGATCTTCGGTCCTGTGGTAACGATCACACCATTTGATACGGAAGAGGAAGCTCTGCACATGGCGAACTCAGTAAAATACGGACTGAGCGCTACGCTCTGGACGACCAATCTTCAGCGAGCCCATCGTGTAGCCGATAAAGTGGAAGCAGGGATCGTATGGATCAATGAATGGCTGGTCCGCGACCTGCGTACGCCATTCGGGGGCGTAAAAGCATCCGGAGTCGGCAGGGAAGGGGGCTGGGAAGCATTGCGGTTCTTTACTGAGCCAAAGAACGTATTTATCAAGTACTGACAAAGACTGCTTTCTGCAATAGAAGGTGATAAAACCGGTATATCAATCGTTCATCCCCACGCTTTAGTCAATGAAGCAGGATTTTGGAACGTAAATTGTTATCTTTCGTCAAAATTACAGATCAACTGATATGAAGAACATTGTTTTGCTCCTTTCAATTTGCCTGTGCTCGGTCGTTTCGGGGCAGGTGAGTGTCAATAATTATTCACTGGTATTGCCAGGAAAAAAAGTCGCTTACCGTAATTTCAATAACGAGCTGGAAATTACCGGGCTTAATATCAATGAATCAACGGCTATTATGAGCCGTAATGAAAAATTGAATCGCTATGACAGCACGTTTATCTACATCCCGATGTTCCCGGCGGATTATGACACATTGCGGATTTTTAACGATGGGGAAGAGGTTGGGGAAGTTGTTTTTAAGATAGAAACGCTGAAACAACCTAAGGTTTATTTCGGAGAAGTAAGAGGAAATAAAGTAAAGCTGGATTATTTACTGAGTAATCCGGGGCTTCACATCTCGTACGAACCGCAATACGCCATTCCCAATTATTATGTGAGCGCCTGTGAAATGATCATCCGGAAAGCGGGTAAAAAAGGAAAGGAAATGATGATCTACGGAAACGCATTTTCTCCTAAGCAGCTGAAAACACTGGGGAAGTTGAGCCCTGGTGATGTTCTGGAATTCAAAACAGCTATGCTCAGTGATTTCCTGGACTACAATGCAGAGATAGGCGCCGATTTCTCATTGACGGTGGAGTAGGCAAGAAATACGTGGTGTTATTAAAACAACACTGTTTATAATAATTCGTGGAAAATTTCGTTTTTTAACGTAATATCTCTATTTTCATCGACTGTTAAAACTCATAAGCCATGCGTATCCTTATTTCTTTCAGCTTATTCAGCTTTCTGGCCTGCGGCCAGGTTTCTTACGATCACGAAAAGATCGATGTCAAGAAAAACAACGATTCTCATGTATTGATGGACGCTTCCGTGCTCTACAAGGACAAGTGGGATGTTTTGCCCCAGGCACAGTTCTGGAAAAAGATCATGACGCTTTCTCCTGATTCATGTATCATCAATGTTGCATCTTCCCGTAAGGTGCTTGAAGTTACTTCGTATTCGCAATGGAGGTCCCGGACGGAAGAGCAGAAAGCACGCTACAAGGACAGCCTGCGGATGGTTTATCAATTAGATTCCACTGAACGAATTTTCATTACTTCCGGGAAAAACGATTTCTACCGGTTTAAAGACGTTTACCCCAGCCTGTCACAAGGTGTAGAGGCGTTTGAGCGGTACAATGTAGACCCGTGGTATGCGCAGGCGATCCTGTTGATAGAATCTCCCGGACAGCTTAAAAAGTCTTCCGCAGGTGCCTACGGACCTTTTCAGTTAATGCCTGCCGTGGCAAGAAACCAGGGATTAAAGGTAAATAAAACAGTAGATGAACGAAAGGATTTTGACAGATCGGCTTATGCAGCTTCACGCCTGATCCGTACGATCTGCATCCCCGAAGCAAAGAAGATCGTTAATAAGTACCAGTTGCAGTACAGTGAAAACGACCTGTGGTTCAGGCTGCTTGTTTTGCATGTCTATCATGCCGGAGCGTTGAATGTTGCAGCTGCAGTGGAAAAAATCAATCCTGTAAAGGGAGGGCAGGAGCTGATTACCAGTCTCTGGCAGACAACTGCCGCTAATTTTGGTAATAATTCCCAGAATTATTCTCAGCTGGCGCTGGCTTCTCAATTGATTCTGCACGATATTGTTCACGAGAACTGTGATTACATTCATTCGTGCAATTCAGAAACCCTGGCTGATAACTGATGATCTTGTCCAGGAGAGTCAGATCAATCCGCCGGTAGTTTTTTCCCAGCTGTATCGTTCCTTTACGAATGCTCTGCCTGCTGTTCCGATCCTGGATCGTTTTTCCGGTTTTTCAAAAAGCTGTTTCAGATTTTCTTTCATTTCTCCGGTCGTGTCACATACAAGAATGGATTCGTTGTGGACAGCGCCGATTGCGTTGTTTGCCAGCGAGGTCGTTACGCAGGGGACTCCCAGGGCCATTGCTTCCAGTAATTTGTTCTGCATGCCTGTTCCTGTCTGCATCGGAGCGAAAAAGACATTTGCACTCAGGTAAGCGGTCCGGATGTCATCGATCCATCCTGCCACGATGATGTTGGGGTTTTGCCTGGCCAGCTTTTCAAGCCGGGGATGCGGAGTCGCTCCCGCAACCAGCAATTTTGCTCCCGGGAATTCAGGAAGGATACGGGTTGCAATGAAAAGCACCGCCTCAATGTTCGGAGGATAGTTCATATTTCCCACAAAAGCCAGGTCGTATTTTTTTTCGACAGTTATTTTTTCCAGGAAATGTGCGTCAATTCCGTTGGGAATACAAACGATCTTATCCCGCTCAGGATGGAAAATATAACGCTTGTCCTGCTCTGAAATGATCGTTTTCTTATCGAAATAATCGAACATGATGCGTTCATAGGCAAGAAGACGTTTGTATTCTGTCTTGAAAAACCATTTTTTATACCACGGCGCATGCTCGATCCTGCGTTCCATTCCTTTTGAAAGCGCATCCATGTAATCCAGCGTTTTGGGACATAAGTGGTAATTCTTGGTGTATTCCGTGGTACGGATCAATTGTGACAGGATATGGTCAGGACGGATGGAGTGTATCTGATTGTTAATTTTCCGTGCAATGAAATAGTTGTAAAAGTAACCGACCTGAACAGGTGTTTTTCCCAATAAGGCCAGGAAACTGTTCAACAGAACCGATAATTTTCCAAGGCGGTACACCGTGACGGAAGAACAGTAGTTTTCCAATTCATGGATACTTTCCCGGCTCACAGGAACATCACTCAAAGCAATCAGGTAAATGGAAAATCGCCTGGACAATTCTTTGATCTGGTAATAAGAACGGAGCTTGTCTCCTTTTTCCAGCGGATAGGGAAAACGCGATAATACAACGACAAGCTTTGGTAAATCCGGTATCATCAGGCTGTTGTTTTGATCGTTTTTACCCGGTTGAACAAATCAATGTATTTACGTGTCACTGCTTTGTTTTCATAGCTGGATTGCGCAAGAATCACCGCTTTTTTTTCGATCTTCCTGCGTTCTTCTACGTTTTCCAGGTAAAAAATGATCGCGTTGATCCATTCTTCCGGAGTATCGGCAATGATGATATTTTCCTTATTGATGTAATCGATTCCTTCGGCGCCGATGGTGGTGCTGACAATGCATTTTCCGGCTGCCAGCCCTTCCACGATCTTTACACGCATTCCTCCGCCTGAGAGCAAAGGCACAAGCATCAGTTGATAAGATCGCTTGAACGCCAACGCATCATCCACAAATCCATGGATCTTCGTGTTGGGAAAACTGGATCTGAGCAGCCAGTCCGGAGTGGATTTTCCTGCAATGTGCAGCTCTATGCCAGGTTTTTTCTTCAACAGTTCTGTCCAGATATTCTCCAAGAACCATTTCATTCCTTCAATATTCGGATTCCAGTCCAATGCACTGATAGAGAAGATTGTATTTTCTTTTTGTTCAACTTCTGATTCAGGTAATTCCTGGTTTAACACCACACCAGCCGGGATAATCTCAACAGGTGTGGAAACATTCAGCTCTTCCAGTCTTTTTTTGTCTTCAGGTGTAATGGCTGCAATTCCATCTGCTTTGCTGTAAAATTCCGACTCAAAACTTCGCAGACGCTTTCTCAGATGGGCAAAGAACCATTTTTTCAAAGGATTCTTCTCATTGACCGATAAGCGCTCCCAAATGACATATTCGATGTTATGCGTACGAACAAGAACGGGACTGTCAGTTAATCGTTTGATCGTATCAATGTAATAAGCAACAAATGCTCCTTCGACCTGGATAAAATCATACTTATTTTCCCTGAGCAGCTCTTCCAGCTTTGAAATAACATCTTTTGAAATAAAGCGCTCTACATTGTACGGGATTTTCCTGAAGAGGATATTTCCGATTAGTTTAAAGGGAGAAATGCCCGTATCTACAAAGATGTCATATTGTTTGCGAACGATTCCCTGCATCGCATCCGACGGCTGTGCATGCTTGGGAGTGTTGATGGCCAGCAGATCGATCTCGCACCCGTTTTCAGACAATCCTTTTGTGATATTGTAGATCCCGATAGCACCACCGTCAGTAGGAGGGTAGGGAACACGATATGTCAGCTGTAATACCTTCATTGTTCCAGTTGCTTTGAAACTTCCTCCGAAATTACGGCCGGGGACAGATCTTTCATGCATGAAACTCCGTACTTACATGTACCGGAAAAATAACATTCACAGGGTTTGGAAGGAGCAACGATAACGCCACGTCCGTATAACTCAAATTCATGCGGGTTGAAGATATTGTTCATCAGCACGATTTTCTTCTGAAGCGCCACCGTAATGTGCATCGCCATCGTGACTTGTGTGACAACAATGTCCATCTGGTAGATCAGGTTGATGAATTCAGGAAGGCTGAAATGTCCCAAGTATTTCGCGCCTGTTTCCTGTGATAAATAGCTGTTCTTCTGGTGTTCCTGCTCACCTCCCAGTAAAACGGGGTCGTATCCCTGTTCCTGCAATAACCGGATCAGGTCAATCCAGTAGCTGTCCGGCCAGAGACGTGTGGTCCAGCGGTCCCCACAGCCGGTATTCAGGCCAACCAGTTTCCCGGACCGGTCAAGGTCCCATTGGTAGCCTTTTGATTCATGGTTTTCAAATACGTATTCTTCTCCCTGAAATTCCCATCCGACCATTTCAAAGATCTCCTGTACGTAAGATTTTGTATTGGCTTTGCTGACGGTATCGAACAATCCTGTTGAATATTTGTGACAGGCCAGCTCATTCGCAGGGTATGCCACCCCGTTCTTAAGCGTATAGCCGAATTTTCTTCCCGCTTTAATCGTCAGGGACAATGCACAGGAATCTTTATCTTTATCCAGATTGAACAGGATGTCGAATTCTGTCTGCTGTACATACAGAACAGACATAAAATCATATTTAAGGACTTCCTCAATCTCGGAAGAAGGCAGAATAGAAGGTGTGTGTGTCAGCCAGGTGACTTTTGCATTCGGATATTCTTTCCTGATCTTCCGCAAAAGGGGGGTTGTCCGGATGACATCACCGATCGCCCCAAGCTTGATGATCAGGATCCGGGTTTCAATTTTTTTGTAAGATGGGCAGCCATTGCAATGATAGCCGTGCTTTTTATGCGGGACACAAGGTAAATCACCCCTGAAAAATAAACAGTCAGTATTTACATCAAGTTCACCAATTTGCTCCATAGTCTTATAATCGGGGGCTAAAATAATAATATTTTTCTGCTATTATCTTACTTTTTTGCTGCTTTACGTCTAAAGGTAATTATCCTGAGCAGGTCTTTCCATGTTTCTTTTTCAAGCAAAGGAGCATCATTTGCCGCCGCGTACATGAGTATAAATGCAATAGGAGTGAGGATGATCGATGCAAACCACATCCCCCAGAATGCGCTCACAGCTTGCGATTCGACCAGGCTTTCCCCGATACTGTTCAGGACAAAATAGAGCATAAATAATAAGGCAGCGATAACTACCGGTGCGCCGAAACCACCTTTCCTGACAATGGCTCCGAGCGGAGCTCCTACAAAGAACAACACGATAATTGCATAAGTCAGTGCAAATTTCCGGTGAAATTCGATCCAGTATTTATTGACATTCCGGTCCATCATTCCCAGGTATTCTATCTGCGAAGTAAGTGTATTGGCCCTGGAATCAATCTTTTGAATGGCATTGGTAAGCGATGTGCGTTTCTCTGAATTCGTCAGTTTATCATAGACCAGTTTTGCGGCAATGGTATCTTCACTTTTCACATTCAACGAATCTGCCAGTTTCCGGTAGTTGATGCTCTGGAAATATTCATGTGTATTTTTCAATCCTTTTGCAAAGCCCAGCTGGGTAGAAATGATCTTACTATTAACGGAATCCAGGGCGGTGTGTAATTGAAATACCGTCAGCATTTCGTATTCATCCTTGAAACTTTCCGCATTTCCTCTATTCATTGTAAATCCAACCAGATCTATCTTATAAGTCGCCTGGTCAAAAGTAGACCTTCTTGTTTCCCGTGTGTGGGTATTATTGGCCTGCCTGATACCATTTACATCAAAAATAGGGGGCTGGATCGCCATTTCCTCGATAATGACACCTTTTTCCAGGTTAAAGAACAAATATTTCCCATTATCGGATTTGTACAATGTTCCTTTCTTCGCTTTGACAGTCTTTAATTCGTTCGGCTGGGTCTTGTCATGTATGGTGATATCTCCGAAAGAGCCATCCGGATTTTTGGAATTCGCTTTTATTGCATAGTCATTGATCTCTTTTGTATAGACTCCCGGAACGATGATTGAAGCGATTTTTGTGTTCTGAAAATCATAGATCAGCGAATGCCACTTATAATTTGCCACCGGGATAACATAATTTGCGAACAAAAATGTTGCAAGAGAGATCACCAGTACAATGGTTGTTAAAGGCCTTAAGATACGGTAAAGGGATAATCCGCTTGATTTTAACGCTGTCAGTTCATTGTTTTCGGCCAGATTTCCCATTGTCATTATGGACGATAACAGCATTGCCAATGGCAACGCCAGCGGAATAAGGCTCGCGGAGACATAAAACAGCAATTCCAGTATGTATATAGTCTCAATTCCTTTTCCCATCAGGTCATCGATGTACTTCCAGAAAAACTGCATGATGAGTATGAACATGGAAATCGCGAAGGTTACCAGAAACGGACCTGTGAACGAACGGATACTAAAAACGGATAGACGTTTCAACAATGCTCAAATTTTCAGTCAAAGTTAATGAACTGATCATAAGAATTTGTCCTATAATGTTCATTGCGTTATGTTAAATAGCAAAGCTATTTATTTTTTTTAGAAAGGGAGGGAAAAGAAAATTTTTATTTTATAAACAAATTAAATGTAAGGGTTGAAATTGCGGTTCACTTTAAGCAATTTTCACCCTTTACATACCGCTGTTTTAAATGCGTGAGGGATAGTAGCGGCATCCTTTTGTGAGGAACGAACAAAAGATATAGCGGATAGCCCGACCCCTGCCCAGCCAAAATTAATAAATAATTACAATAGGGCAGGGGGCACGCCCAAATCATTCTTAATGTGCCTTACTTACTTTTTGTTACTTTACCGGACAGCTCGGAACCGGCTTTGAAGCGGATTTTCTTCTTAGCGGCTATTTGTAGCGGTTCTCCGGTGCGTGGATTGCGGCCTGTCCGGGCGGCGGATTCCTGAATATCGAAAGTTCCTAAGCCCGGGAGTTGGATGCGTTCACCGTTTTGGAGCGCTTCGGAAAGAATGTCTGTAAGTGCTTCAAGGTTTCTTTTGGCTTCGGCTTTGGTGGTTTGGGTACGCTCTGCCAGGCGTTCAATGAGTTGTTGTTTGGTCATAAGAGGTGGCTTTAGTGAGTGAATGTAATTGCTTATTTCAGCTTCTTTACCGCTTTGCTTTCAATCAGTGATTTCATTTGGGTAATGGCTACTTTGTTGAGTTGGATCAACCGTTCGCTTTGGGATAATCCTTGTTGTATCAGCAGCGCGTTGATGCTTTGAACTTCGTTCTTCATTTTCTACGCTCGGCATAGCACAAAACATTGTTTTGGCTCTGCACTCACTTGTCGAAAATGTTCCATATTGCTCAAAACGACTAATTGTTCCAACGTTGCGAAATCTCTTACGTTTCCTTTCTTATCGGGATGGCTATCTCTCCATTCTTTGGCTGTAATCCCGAAAAGTGCCACATTCAATAAATCGGCTTCGTTGGCATAGACAAAACTTGCCTGCTGTTTGGTAATCTCTTTCGGGATTAAGTTTTCTTTGATGGCGTCTGTGTGGATCTGGTAATTTACTTTGGCTAACGTGCGTTGCAGGTTCCATTCCAGTTGATGGCGGTTGCTTTCGTCGTCTTTCAGGCGCTGGAATTCTTTGATGAGATAGAATTTAAACTCAGCGCTCAACCAGGTGGCGAACTCAAAGGCAATATCCTTGTGAGCGAATGTTCCGCCATACCGACCGGTTTTAGAAACAATACCTGTGGCGTTGGTGGCTTCAATCCAGCGTTTGGGTGTTAATGAAAAACTGTTTGAGCCGGACATATTTTTAATTCCATCGAATTCGATGGAATTAAAACCGGGGTTATGAAACGTTTCCCACAAACCGATAAACTCAATTGTGCTGCGGTTACGCATCCAGTTTTGAAGAATATAATCACTTCTTTCGGCATCCCTGTACCTCGCAATGTCGGTCAGGGAAATATAATCCTGCTGATTGTCCTCGTACAGAACAATATCTATTTCCTGAACCGTTATTTTCTTACTCTTGGCCATCTTTCAAGGTATTCGCTTACAACGAATATACGAAAAGATTATTTATAGTGCTGTGGCTTCGGCTTTGGTGATTGGGATGAACTCTGCCAGGTGGTCAATGAGTTGTTGTTGGGTCAGGAGATGTTGGTTTAATAAAATAAATTGATATTGTTCTAATTTCTTAGATATACTTCAATAATTCTTTCACCAACCTGAATACAGTTGTAGATGACTCCTCTCTTGCCGGGTTGGCATGATCAAAATGATCATAGTTTCTTTCTGCTCTTACAATTGCCAGATCTACCCTTTTCTTTTTAGTTTTGTCATCTGTTCCATCTAATAATTCAAAGAAATCTTCATCTACTATTTTGTTTCCATTACCATCATATGTCACGTTGAATGGTTTAAGCAACTTATTGATTTTATCGTTGTAATCGTTTCTATGCATTCCTCCTCCCTGATGATCATCAAAGTGAAGTATAAACCAGTATTCAAATGCCTGATTGGAATATGCTACATGAAAATTTTGAGATAGAGCTATTTGTATAGCGTTATTGAAATCATTTTCACTGAAGTCATCCTTGTCAAATACACACCATACTTGTTCGTAACTTTTTTGAATTGAAAGTTGTATCGCTCGGTTTACTAACGAAGTCGTATTATATCCTTCTCCAATAGGTGTGACAGTTGCAGAAGAAAGCCTGAATTGATTGAAATAAGAAGGTTCCGTATTTTCGCCCTCACAAACAATCAATATTAATGGCTTTTCAGTTAACTCAGCAAAAGGTCTGTTTAGGTTAGGCTCAGATCTCCTACTGGATTTCAATTGTTCTCTATGCTTTTGTTTCGCAACAATCTGATCAGCTTTTTTATTTTTCATTTTCATATTGCGATAATGAAATATTTAAGTTCTCAAAAAAGCCCAAGAATGGAACTGCACCGTATTTTCCTCTGATATAGTTTTCTTCAAAGGGATCATTTTTCTTGACTTCATCCGATTTGAAGTCTGATAATGAATAAAGTTTTGCTTCCCCGTATCTATCTTTGTTTGTAAACCAAATCTGGTCACGTCTGAATAATCCGGAACTCAACAAATTTGTGTCATGGGTATTAAAGATCAATTGTGCGTTTTTTTTATTGTGCTCTTTAGAATTAAATAATGAAACGATTTTACAAACCAAGTTTGGATGTAATTTCGAGTCCAATTCATCTACAACCAATGTATAGCCATTGTCAATAACGTCCAAGATGGGACCTGTTAAAGCGAAAAACTTCCTTGTACCTGACGATTCATCGTCATCAAGAGAAAACGTAACATTTTCAATTGTTCTTCTTTCTGAATTATATTTTTTATGAGTTGTTAATACATCTGAAATATATTCTGCCTTTTCCTCATTAACCTCTCGGACAATTCTATCTTTAAGTTCTTTCGGCATTCCTTTCGGCAAGCTATCAATATCCAATTTTTGTAGTTTAATATCTTGGATTCCAAGATCAGCAGCTTTTAACAATTCCAGAATTTTTTCCTTGTGTTCTGGATTTTCTGTCTTTCCCATTGTAAATCCTTGATAGCCGGACTCATTCAAACCAGAAAGCGTTTTTAACCTTTTGAACCAATCAATAACAGTAATCGCTGTTTTCTCATTGAATTGTGCTGCTACAGAGATTAAAAGAGCATTATCTCTTACAAGTTTTTCTCTTACAACTGTTTTTCCTTTCGCGAAATTCCTTTCGTGAGTTTCAAAACGGTCATATTCTCTATAAAATAGTTCAACTTCTTTAGTTTTCGGTTTGTAGTACAGCCATTCTGAAACCACATTCTGCTTAGTGGTTTCAAACCCATATCGATACAATACATCTTTGTATGTAAAAATCACTTCAAATTCTGAAGGTTCATTTTCAGTTTCTTCACTAAGACGAAAGGGATCAACATCAATTTCCTCTCCTTTCTGACTTTCTTTTGAGCTATTGATGACAAAATATTTCATAGTAGCAATTGCATCAAACAATTTGCTTTTACCGCTTGCATTGGCTCCGTAAATTACAGCACTTTTGAGCAATCTAATCCCATATTTCTGATCATTGTAAATGTTTTCTTCTTCTCTTGTGTCTTTGTCATAATTAGACGCAATGAGACTTAAGGTCGCCCTATCTTTAAACGTCCTGAAATTCTTTACTGAAAATTGTAGAAGCATAGTGTACCTTCTTTATTAGAAATAATATAATACAAAAGTACAGAATATATTTCATGAAAAATAAAAATAAAGCCTTTTTTTGACTTTAATCAAACTAAAACAAGGTTTATTTTTCAATTAATACCTTTTTTTATTATTACTACTAACTTGCAAAACCATCACCTTACTTCATATTTCGCAGTATTTCTTCCAACCTCGCCATCATCTCATCTTTTTCTTTCAACATACGTTCGTACAATGCAATCTTTTCTTCATGGAGTTGAACGATTTTGTCAATAGGGTGGAAAGTGCAATTCTCATTCTTTTGATAGCCAATTGCTCCGTTATCAAATGTATTAGAGATAATATTCACCGCCTGCTCCTCGTCAAAATTCTGAATGGCTTCTACGGGTATCTTCAGGGCTTCGGAGATTTGCTGTAACAGGGTAGCGTCAATCGTTTCCTTTTGTTCCAGTAAAGAAACTTTTTGCTGGTTCCAGTCGTCGCCCAGCTCATAAGCCAGTGCGTCCTGCTTGATGCCGAGCATTTCTCTAAAGCGTTTTACATTGCGGCCTTCGTGTATTTTCGGGTTTTTAGCGGTATGTGTCATAGCTCAAAAATAGTATTATTTGTTACAATATATA
>JBBCIY010000010.1:0-205649 GCA_037189645.1 Crocinitomicaceae bacterium | reverse complement strand
ACTGCTGGGCCTGTTCCAGGGTAATAGTATTCAATGGCATGTTTTTGGATGTTTATAATTAGTAAATGAGTTTAACTACATCCAAATATAACAAGTTGCGCATAAATAGTACTATCCACCTACAAAAATAACCAGAAACACTCCATTAATGATACGTAGAAATACGCATATAAAATCACAATCACAAAACAACAAATAAGAAAAATGAAAACAGTAGGAGGCAGGTTATTAATTGTTTAACGTAAATAATTCTGTATGGGACGCCATTATTCATATGTTGCCCGGCATAATTCATAAATAGTTCTTAAAATGCGTATTTATACGCTTTTCAAAATAGGGTATTTATGGTCTATAAATAGTTTCAGATTCTTAATAATATTGTAATCATATTTGATACTATAGTTTTATAAAAGATTAGTTTAGTTAGCAATTGAGCATTTTTTTTCTAGTTTAGATCAATGTTAAAGATACCTCAGGGTATCATTCTTAACACCTCAATCGTCCCCCTAACCTACCCTGTATCAGTATCGACCTATTACCCACTACTACTTATTATTGAAGCATTTCCTCCGGGAAATGCTGTATCCGGAATCGTCTGTTTTTGGTAATTTATATAACTATCAATTGATTTTTTAATAATTGCTTATAAAGATTAACCTCACGGTAATGAGTAAGAATAATAAAAAGATTCAGAACAACAACTCCTGCAATTGATTTAACTAAAATGATGTTTGCTGTAGGAAAACCTGACGAAATACTATAGTACAGATTCAGAGTAACTATTAAGAGATAGAGCATACAGATAAAAAACTTCCAGACAACTGATAGTTTTATTACCGCTTCAACCTTACATTTATTTTCGTTCACCTCTTTAATGTGGATTTCTGCTGAGGGAACAATCATAATGCCCCAAAAAATGGATTGTTTTCTTTCGAGCACATAATGGTCAAAATTATACTCTCCGGAATACACAAAATCCCTTGTATCAAATAGTGTTTCAAGCTTAAAAGTATGCTTTCCTAATATTTTCTTTCTGAAACTTTCAAGAAAAGTTTTATATGGCTTGTCAATAAATAATTCTATTTTTTTCTTTGGAAACATGTGCTGTTTAGTCCTTTACCAGGATTTTTCATAAAAATACGCAGTGAAACGATTTCTGGACAGACCAATTTACTCACTGCAATTCGGGCAAATTCCCGACAGTGTAAAGTTCATTTCCTTTACCTGGTAATTCTTCGGAATTTTAAAGCTTGGCTCTATATCCTCCAGGCAGGTAATTTCCTTGCATTTTTCACAGCTGAAATGGGCATGATTGTGCGCATGAACGTGTTTTTCTTCCTGGGAACAGGAATGGCACGCGGCATATTTAACAACGCCTTCCAGGTTTACCACCTTATGGATTTCATCTTCTGAGATCAGCCTGTCCAAAACACGGTAAATCGTTACACGGTCGCACAGCCCGTTTAACTCTGACTGAATTTCAGCGTGGGATAATGCGACAGGAGAATGATTGATTAACTTTAATATCTCTGTCTTGGCAACTGTATTTCTCGGGTTTTTCATTTTTTACAAGAAAATTAATGCAACATAATTGCAATTTAAAAATAAAACCGTATTATTGCAACATAATTGCAGTTATAATGTTTTTAGTTTAATACAAAATTATAAAAAAGATGAAACAATTATTTACTCTTTTGACTGCTTCCTTGCTGACTTGTTCATTGTCTGCCCAGGAAGAAACAGATACACTTGTAAACCATGCGAGCGGTTTGCCGCTTTCAACGGATGAATACACCGGCACGAATCAATGGGGATATTATGCCGGGATGAACCATAAATCCCAACAGCAATTCGGAGAACGTTATGAGATCTCAGAGCATGGAGATGTGATCGGGATCATTGTTCACGTAGCGGGAACGGTAACCAATGCGGAAAATGAAGCGCATGTCCGTATTTTCAATGTAGCGGGAGATGGAAAACCGGGCGCGGAAGTAGAGCACGGCCATGTGCATTTCCACGATCTGAACCTGGATGGAAGTGCCACAGTTGTGATGCTGGATGATCATGCGCATGTACACGATGCATTTTTCGCGACGTTTGATATCGGTGATTATGCCCATGGAGGGTATGAAGGGGATACGATCGGAGTGTTGTATGCTCCTCACGGTTCAAGAGAAACGGCTGACCTGGCGGTTCTGTACCGTAACGTGATCCAGGAGCATAGCCACGGAGCTGCTGTCTGGTCGGACTTCTATACGGGCAATAACACTCCTGTTGCTACACATTTTGCAATTTACCCGATCGTGGAGTTTGAGCACGAACATGAAGTTGGTCTGGAGCAGGCGGTATCCAACGGAATTTTGTCTTTCTCTTCTCCTTACCCGAATCCTGCTGCGGAAAAGATCACGGTTCCTTTCCAGCTGACAGAAAGTTCGGATGTGGAATTTTTTGTGCACGACCTGACAGGAAAACAATTGCTTTCCAAAACGATCGGTAAAGTAGTTCCGGGAGTTTATGAGCATACACTGGATTTATCTTCGTTGAAAAGCGGGCACTATATTGTCGTTGTGAAAACGACCAAAGGTTCTTTGGCGACAAAGATCAGCAAAAAGTAAGTTTTGTAGATGCAGTCTGAAAAGCCTGTTCTGTGGGAATTCCCCAGGCAGGCTTTCTCTGTTGAACATAAAAATATAGAGATATGAAACACCACCGATTGCTTTTATTTATGGTTTTAGCGCTCTTTTCCTGTAAAGACAAGAAAAAGGAAGATACTCCGAAGAGCGGGAAACCGGTCATTACGATCATTGACCAGTCCACTCCGGCTGTTTCCGAATATTTGTGCGATGCATTGTTCGGTAATGTACTGAAAGTGGCGACCGGAGATACGTTGCGGTTTACGTTTTATTTCCAGGCGTCCAATCCATTGTCACAGTACAAGATAGATGTGCATAATAATTTTGATTGTCATTCACACGGAAAAAGCGTCGACTGGTCCGTGCTGAAAATTGAAGATCTGTCAGGAACGGAAGTGACAGTTGAAGAAGCGCTGATCATCCCGGAGAATGCTTCCGCAGGTAATTATCACCTGATGATCCGTTTGCTGGATATTTATGGCTATGAGGCGGAAGTAAAGGAGTTTAATGTCATCGTGCACAATCCTGAAGATGAAGAAGCTCCCCAGGTTACCCTGACGGCTCCGGTGGAACATTCAACCTATCAGCATTGGGATGTTGTGCATTTTCACGGAACGATCACAGATAATCTTTCCCTGGAAAGCAGCAGGTTTGAGCTGAAATTTACCGATTCAAATGACCATACCTATCATTTGTACGAAATTTTCTATCCACAGGGAACAACCACTTCTTACACCATTGATACTGCTTATACCGTTGGCCCTTTTATAGCACCAGGAGAAGGATATTTCACGATTAAAGCGTACGATAAAGCGAATAATTTTTCACTGAAAACGGTTCCTGTGATAATTGAATAACAGCGAAATCAGGCAGACGTGGAAAAAAACACCTTATTTCTCATCTTTTCGGTCTTTCTCGCGTGGAGCTTATCTGCCCAGGAAGAACCGGATGACTCGCTTCATTACATGGAAGAGATCAGCGTGGTGGCTTCGAGGCAGTACATTCCTATCTTGAAAACCCTGGATTACATCCACATCAGTTGTGATGACCTGTTGAAATACCAGGGAAATACACTGGCGGGTTCTCTGGAAAGGATTCCCGGACTGAGCTCCATTAATACGGGTACGGGAATTGCGAAGCCGGTGATCAGGGGATTGTCGCTCAACCGGATCATTGTCAATGAATACGGTATCAAGCAGGAAGGGCAGCAATGGGGGCTGGATCACGGGCTGGAGATCGACCAGTATAATGTTCATCAGCTGGAAGTGATCAAAGGTCCTGTTTCATTACTATATGGATCGGATGGGATCGGAGGTGTGATCAATATCCTTCCTGCACCGGTGCTTCCGGTAAATACTTTTAAAGCAGAAGCGATCTTGAATTACAAATCCAATAATGACCTGTTCGGGACGAGCGTTGCGATCCGGAATAACAGGAATGATATTTTTACTGATTTCCGTATTACGTACCAGGATTTTGCCGATTACAGGGTTCCGGCAGAAGAATTCACATACAATAGTTACATCCTGCCGATTTACAACAGCCGTTTAAAGAATACTGCGGGCAATGACCTGAATCTTTCCGGGCTGGCTGGGATCAGGAGAGACTGGGGGAAAACAAGCATTTATGTATCGAATGTGCATCAGAATGCCGGGTTTTTCATCGGAGCGTTCGGCACGCCAAAAGCGTATTTGCTGACCGACGACGGGGACAACCGTTCCATTGACCTGCCCAAACAGGTTATCAACCATTTTAAAGTTGTTTCCAACACGCAGCTAAAGACCAGAAACGGGTTTTTGGAAATAGATGCAGGATACCAGAACAACAACCGGCAGGAGTTATCGCTTCCTCATGCGCATGGACAGGGGCCTGCTCCTGAAGGAAACCTGGCGTTGCAACTGGAGCTTCAGACATGGACAGCAAACATCCGCACACCTTTGTTCTCTTCGGGAAAATGGAAAGTGCTCTCCGGTCTGAATATGCAGCTGCAGCAAAACAAACGGGGAGGATATGAGTTCCTGGTTCCGGATTTTATGACAGTGCTCGGAGGAGTGAACGCATACGCGGAATATTCGGCTTCCGGCAGGTGGATGTTCTCGTCAGGAATCCGTTTTGACGGAGCGTATCAACAGGCGCAGCGTTCATTTATTGCACTCTATGATGAAAGCGGAGAACTGACCGGTTACCAGCAGCGAAGCCCTTCTGTCAGCGAATCGTATTTCAATGTCAGCGGTTCGGCAGGGATGCGTTTTGCGATCAATACAAGCTCAGATTTAAAAGTAGATCTGGGATCGGCTTTCCGTGTGCCGACGATCGTCGAACTGACGTCCAACGGTGTGCATCACGGTACATTCCGCCATGAGATGGGAGACTCATCCCTGCGTTCGGAAAGAGGGTATATGCTGAACCTGAATTATCACTACAGCGGAAGAAAACTGGTTGTTTCTGTTTCTCCATTCGCTAATTACTTTGATAACTACATCTACCTGCGTCCGTCCTCCAAATTTTCTCCTTTGCCGGATGCAGGACAAATTTATCAGTACACACAGGGAAGAGCTGTATTTGCCGGAGCGGAATTCAGTACAAGTTGGAAGGTCTTGCCGTGGCTTTCCAATGACTTAGGAGTGGAATATGTTTACAACGAAAACCTGGATTTATCAATGCCGTTACCGTTTACTCCTCCTTTTTCCGTTCGGGAAGAGCTGGAATTCAAACCAGCTTTCAAAGCGGATTGGCTCCGGAATACACACTTTATTTTTATCGGGCACTATTATGCTGCCCAGAACAGGACGGATATCAATGAACCTCCTGCAAATGGCTATTTTCTGCTTCATTTTACAGCGGGAAATACGTTCACATTGGGTAAAAACAGGTTGGGATTGAGTGTCCAGGTCCGTAACCTCACCAATACGAAATACCTTAACAACATGAGTCGTTACCGGATTTTGAACTTACCGGAGCAGGGAATCACTGTCAATATTACGTTGCGATACGAATTCAATTAATGTTGGCGGGGTCTGGTGTTAAATTGCCGGAATCCCGCCTGTTTGTCTCCAAAATCAATTATATTTGCGTAGTGAATCAGCGGTTACTGACATATTTATTGCTTTTTGCTTTTGCTGTGATCCTTACTCCGAGGGCCATCTGGCATCATCATGCCGGAACAGAAAAGGCGTGTAAGCACGATGACCAGCACGATCACCCCGATACGGACGAAGGCTGCTACGTATGTGATTTCACACTACAGCCTGCACTGACACCTGTCAGTTTCCAGTTTAATTTTCCGTTTTCCAATAATTACATTGCTCCTGCGGTCGCTGTTGCCTTGATTGAGCTGCAGGAAGTATCCAACCTGTCTTTAAGAGGCCCTCCGGCCGCGATGCATCTTTGTAGTTGATTCCTTGTAAAGCCGCAATGATTTTGTGGCTGTACAAATGCATTCGTGTATCATTCTAACAGGTAATTATGTTTAAATATTTTATTTGCACTGTTATCCTTTTAACGGGATTCAGGGCATATACTCAATCCATCCAGGGAGAAGTAGTGGATGTTGAGACAAAAGAAGGGGTTCCGTTTGCCCGGGTCACGCTGGTTGATTTTCATACAGCGGTACAATGCGATGAAAACGGGAAATTCACGATAAAAGGGAGGTTTCCTGAAACCATTCATCTCCGGGCTGCCGCCGCAGGTTATGAAGCCGTTTCGAAAGAGGTCAGTACCCGGGAAAACATTACGGTGCTGCTGGAAGCCATTCACCTGGAAATAGACGAAGTCACCGTGACGGCTTCAGGAAACGAACTGAAGCGGAATAGTGTGAGCTATGTTGAATTGAAATCCGTAAAAGAGCTGAATGAGCTTCCAAAGGCTTCCCTGGGGCAGCTGCTGGAAGGAATTCCGGGAGTTTACAATTCATCTACCGGTCTGGGAATTTCGAAGCCTGTTATCCGGGGACTTCAGGGAGTCCGGGTACTGACATTGCTGAATGGCGTCCGGATGGAAGGACAGCAGTGGGGAGGAGATCACGGAATGGGAATCAGTGAGCTGGGAATTGAGACAGTAGAAGTGCTGAAAGGGCCGGCTTCCCTGCAATATGGCGCGGATGCACTGGGAGGAGTCCTGTACTTGTCAAATGAACACTATGAGAACCAGGGGACGCACCGGATCACGGCATCTTCCCAGTTTGAAAGCAACACCATGGGAACAGCCAGCTCATTGATCTATAATGGAGCGACAAAAAATCTGAAGATCCTTGCCGGAGGACGTTTTGCATCTCATGCCGATTACCAGGTTCCCGACGGACGTTTTGTGAAAAATTCCCGGTTCCGGGATGCAAATGCAAAGTTCGGGCTGGGCTGGCATCATGGAAAATGGGTTGGAAATATCCGTTATGACTGGTCGTCATCCACACTTGGAATCCCGGGACACACACATGATTCCGTTGCTGAAATGGCTGATTTCCTGTCGGAATCACAGTTGAGAAAAAAGACGCTGCCGGTGCAGTACCTGAGCAATCATATTGCTTCGTGGGAAAATAAGCTGGTGTTGTCAAAACATACGATTCAGCTGCTGACAGCATTTACGATGAACCAGCTCATTGAGCATGATGAAAAAGTAACAGTTCCGCATTTATTGATCAATACATTCAATTTACCCTATAAACTCAACGTGGAATCGAGGTTGAAGAATAACATCGTACTTACATACGGTCTGCAGGGAATGTACCTGGTCCAGCAAAACAATCCGAAAGCGGAGGACCGCCTCGTTCCGAATGCCCGCCAGAATGATAATGGAGCTTATTTCCTGGTAGGCTGGATGAAAGACAAATGGAGGCTCCAGGGAGGTGCGCGGGCGGATGTGCGGACCATTTCATCTTCACCTGATTCAAAATTTACACAGCCTTTTTCCAGAACGTATGCCGGGTATAACTTCTCCCTTGGTGCCAGTTACTCGGTATCCAAAAAGCACATCTTTCGTCTGAATGCAACGACCGGGTTCCGGATTCCTCATTTGTCTGAGCTGTTATCCCGGGGAGTGCACCACGGAACGTTCCGGTATGAAATCGGAGACGTGAACCTGAAGACGGAAAAAGCGGTACAGCTGGATCTTTCATACGAATATACAGGTGAACACTTATCACTGGTGGTGAACCCGTTTGTAAACGGTATCCAGAACTACATTTTCGTTCAGCCGCAGGATTCGTTCATCAATGGTGTGCAGGTATTTTATTACAGGCAGACAAACACGCCTGTTTTACAGGCCGGAGCCGATTTAGGTATACACTGGCATCCGCATTTTGCGCACATCCTGCACTTCGAAAGTACGTTTTCGCACCTGGCAATGTTTGCGCAGAATACAGATGCATATTCACTGATTCCACAACCTCGGTGGAACAATTCGGTCATTGCGCGGTTTGAGATGAAAAGCAGGTTCAGGATCGACAATGTGGTGCTTCAATATGCTTATTATCTCCCCCAGAAGACGGTATCACAGTTTGAAACTACTTCTGTTGACTACGGTGTGCTTGACCTGGGGATGCAATGTTCCGTTGCTTCAAAAATACCGTTACAATTGCAGTTTGGTGTACGTAATCTTACGAATACGACGTACATCAACCACCTGTCACGGTTAAAGACACTGGGGCTATATAACCCGGGGAGGTCTTATTATGTCAAATTAGTAATCAATTTAAATGTTAAGTAATATGAAAACAAATCGGTTGGGAGCAGTGATTGCCGGAGCGGCGATCATGCTGGTGTTTGCTTCATGCAAAAAAGAAGAGTGCCATGAATGTCATTATGACTTTAACGGACAGGAAGTCGAACTGGGCAAGAAATGCGGGGACGACCTGGAAGCGCTGGAAAAAAGTGGTTATGCCGTAGATGGGGTAACGTACGAAGTTCACTGCCACGAACATTGATGACCATACGTTTGACAGGCGGGGTCGGTTCCGGCTCCGCTTAACAAACCAGTAGATACAGACAGGTATTAAATGACCAGGTAACATCCGGGAGGACATTCATTGAAATCGGACTTATACTTCTTCCTCTATTCCTTCTTCCGTTTCTTCCTCCGGGATTTCGTTCTTTTTATTTCCCGTCACAAAGTGATGAATGAGCACCAACAGAAACAGGATCAATAGAGACAGCTTATCAAACAGCGTTGTATCCTCTACGAAATAAGTCGGGCCGAGGAAGAACAGCATTAGCGCGCAATAGACAACCAGCCCGCCGATAATGACGTAGGCAGACCACTTCTTTTTCCGCCACAGGAATATGAATCCGATCAGGACACATAGCCAGATCCCGGTTGAGCTGAGATGAAATAGCTCAAGGTGCCTGAAAAATGAATCACCTTCATATCCCAGTTCGCGCCCTCTTAATTCCACAATTGCCTCCACATCAACCTGCTTGTGCTGTTTGAGATACAAAGGATTTTTAAGGATGAGATACGAAATGGAGCTCCAGATTCCGAAGATGAACGTTCCCAATATTCCGGTATAAAAGACAACTTGTGAGAAAACATTCGGGTTTTCTTCACCGAGGATGACGTTTTTTGCCCGTTTCAGGTGCGGCCGGAACATCTGTGATTGATTGTTTGCTATATTTGTTTCTTCCTGAGTTGTCATGATCGTTTAATCGCTCACGCAAAAATAGCTCAAAGCAGATCAAAATGGAAAATTTTTTACGGGAAACGTCATTTTTAAATTATTCACACCCTTCATTTGATGAATTCCTGGAAGGAGTAAATCCTGCTGGTAACCATACTGAAATTGCTGTTCAGTTATACTATCTGGTGAGGGATGCATTTCTGTATGATCCTTTTCACCTGGATTTGCGTCCGGAAGCATTGACCGCTTCAACTATCCTTTCACAGAAACGGGCGTGGTGTGTTGAGAAGGCCATTGTCCTGGCTGCATGTGCGAGAAAAGCGGGAATTCCTGCCGGTCTGGGATACGCAATTGTTGTGAACCACATCGGTACAGATAAGCTGGAAAGGTACCTTCGTAAAAAAGAGATCGTTTTTCACGGTTATGTCTCCCTTTTCCTGGGTGGGAAATGGGTAAAATGCACTCCCGCCTTTGACCGGAAAGTATGCCGGATCAACCGGGTCGCTCCGCTGGAATGGGGTGGTAAAACGGATTCCATGTTCCAGGAGTTTGAGGGCGGTCAGCAATTTATGGAATACGTTCATTTTTATGGAGATTTCGATGACGTTCCGGTGGAATTGATGAACAGTGAGATGCAATCACACTACCCGCATTTATTTGAGGAAGTATATGATTCGAAAGAATTTTCATTTTTTCATACGTAGGCAGAAGCTTGTTGAAAAGAAAAAACGCTGTACGTTGCGCCTTCACGTCTTGGCGTGTAATGTGCATAAACGTTAAGTTTGTTTACGACCATAAAATATTCCGTTTAAGCTGCTGAATGTTCAAAAAAATACATTATTTTTATTAGATGACTGAAAATGAACTGGCAAAAATCATTGTTGATACTTCTTACAAAATTCATCTGACATTGGGACCAGGTTTGTTTGAATCTGTTTATGAAGAAATACTTGCTTATGAATTACAATTAAGAGGATTGAATGTTGAGAGACAGAAAGCTATTCCTGTTTTTTGGAAAGATTTAAGAATGGATGTTGGATTCCGTGCAGATTTGATCGTGGAGGGTAAGGTGATCATTGAGATAAAATCTGTTTCGCAAATTGCACTAGTACATAAAAAACAGCTACTGACGTATTTAAAGATTACACGGTTAAAGCTCGGGTTACTGATAAATTTTAACGAAGCGTTGATGAGAGAAGGTGTCACAAGAATTGTAAATGGATTATAGGTTGCTCATGTGGCAGTTTTTGATGATATGGGAAATGATTTTTCCCACAAAGTCGCAGACCCGCAAAGTAAGTATAAAACTAAACTGCGTCTTCGCGTATTGGCATGCAACCCGGAAATCGAATTTAATCTTGTTGCGCGGTGCTGAATTGTAATGTTTATTTAACTAAAAAATAACCCAAAGTCGTTAAAATACACTATTTTTGCCCTCTAATTTTAAAATTTATCAATAGGAAAAATGAGTAACGTAGCACTTGGGAATCATATCCTCGTAGAGTTTATGAACTGTGATCCGCACATTATGAATGATGTGGCGACAATTGAGCGTGATATGGTTGATGCAGCAAGAAAGGCTGGAGCAACGGTCATTAACTCAACATTTCACCATTTTTCTCCATACGGAGTTTCTGGTGTAGTGGTTATCCAAGAAAGCCATTTGGCCATACATACATGGCCGGAATACGGATATGCTGCTGTTGACTTGTTTACATGTGGGGAAATGGACGCATGGATTTCATTTGACTACCTGAAAGAGTGTTTCAAGTCAAAATCGTATTCTGCCCTGGAAATGAAGAGAGGTTCGGTAAACTTGTTGACACGTAATGATTTCGATATGACAACCATGCGTGAAAGAGCTGCGGAATGGAGAAACCCGGATTTTTACACACGAAATGTATGGTTTACAGACAAAGACGAAGACCAGGCGCTTTCCTTACGTTTCACGGGGGAAGTGTTCTTCGACGTACAATCGCCGTACCAGCGTGTTCGTATCCTGGAATCTACCAAATACGGGAAGATGCTGGCATTGGACGACATGGTGATGACAACGATCAACGATGAGTTCCATTACCATGAGATGATCTCCCATCCAGCGTTATTTACCCACGGAAATGCTAAGAATATCCTTGTGATCGGTGGGGGAGACGGCGGTACGGTAAGAGAGATTCTTCGCCATGAAGGAGTGGAAAAAGTAACAATGGTCGAAATAGACGGTGAAGTGATCAAAGCGTGTAAAGAGCACTTGCCGGAAATTGCCGCTGCTTTCGAT
This sequence comes from Crocinitomicaceae bacterium, assembly GCA_037189645.1. Taxonomy (GTDB): domain Bacteria; phylum Bacteroidota; class Bacteroidia; order Flavobacteriales_D; family Crocinitomicaceae; genus Taishania. Next base: position 194,134 of record JBBCIY010000010.1, on the reverse strand, counting down.
CATCCGAAGCTGGAACTGCATGTTGCCGACGGAATTGCTTTCGTAAAAGATGCCGCTCCTCAGTCGTATGACATCATCATTGTAGACGGTTCTGACCCGGTAGGTCCTGCCGAAGGATTGTTTTCGGTGGAATTCTATACAAACTGTTACAATGCGTTGAAAGACGGAGGCCTTCTTGTTGCTCAGGGAGAATCGCCTAAATTCAACGAGAAAGCATTTTCCGAGCTGAATCATACGTTACAGGATATTTTCGGGAAAGAAAACGCACCTGTTTCCCTGTTCTACGTTCCGACTTATCCAACAGGAATGTGGAGCTTCCAGTATGGTCTGAAAGGAGGAATTTCTCCAAAGGCTGTTACAAATGATGCTTCAATTGATGCGTTTGTAGCTGAAAAAGAATTAAGGTATTACAATTCAGATATTCATAAAGCAAGTTTTGCAACTCCTAATTTTGTGAAAGCGTTGCTTAAAAAGTAAGCAGCTTCGATCCTTTGGGAGGATGAACATTTTTCAGAAGACCGCATTATATTTGGTATGATGCGGTTTTTTAGTTGTTAAGAATCAACTTTTTAACATTTTATTTGGAATTAATACCTTAATTTTGCCTGGGCTTCTGCTTGGAAAATTCGCCTGAAACGAACCTTACTGACAGTAATATAAAAACGTGAAAGATACAGGGGATTTAATCAAAGCGTGTCATTTTGATGATATAACCATCGGCTTGCGGGAGGATGGGATCATACACGTGTACATAAAAAGTGAAGCGGTTGTCAACCGTCGCATGCAGGACAATATTATCAATTCAATTATTTCATTGAAGGCCGGAGATTCCAGGAAATATCCTGCTATCATTGAATTCGGTGAGTTCATATCCATATCCGATGATGTTATCTTACACACTAACCTGCCGTTTAAAGATCATATTTTAAGTATTGCTGTTTATGCCAAGAACATGGCGGACAGGATTTTGTCGAGGTACTACACGCAGAAGTATAAGACTTCTTCCGTCTTTGTGATCTTTAATCATTTTGAAGGCGCTTTGAAATACTCTCATGAGAAGATGCGGGAGGCAAATCCCGTCTCCAGGATCAATAAACAGGCCTGTCCTGGCAGCTGCCTGACTAAGCTAAAACATCCCTGATCTCTTCCACTTTATCAAAAACGCTTTTTGCAAACGGGCAAAGGGGAATGATTTTCAGGTGATTCTCACGTGCATAATTTACGGCAGCCATCACCATTTTCTTCCCGACACCTCTTCCGTTGAATGCAGGGTCAACTTCTGTGTGGTCAATGATAAATTTTGCTTCACCTGCCCATGAATAGGTCATTTTACCAGCCTGTTTACCATCTTCTACGGCTTTGAAAAAGCCTTTATTTTCGTTGTTTACTTGTTGGATTTCCATATTTTTTATTGTCAGTTAATTATACGATGCTTCTATGATCAGTTCCCGTTTCACAATACTTCCGTGCGGATTTCGATCCCCCGGCTTAACAGCTTGTGCATGGGGCATGCGTTTGCAATGGACAGTAAACGTGATTTCTGCTGGTCGTCCAGGTTTCCGTTAACTGTTACAACACGGGACAGGACAGGATTGCTTTTGTCCTCATCATTCAGTGTTACATCAACGGCGATCGTTTCAATGGGCCATTTTTTCCGGTCGGCATACATGCGTAGGGTAATGGACGTGCAGGCAGCCAAAGAGCCGCACAGCAATTCCCCGGGGTTCATCCCTGTATTTTTCCCACCCAGTTCCGTCGGCTCATCTGCAATGACCGTATGGCTTGCGGTTGTTACCTGCGTCCTGTACTTTTCCTTTCCTGTCAGAGCTTTTGCCTGGTCCATTCCTATTGTTTTTTGAGTGAATGTTCGGGAAGCGGAACAAATTCTGTTTCATTCGGAACTTTGGGAAATTTTTGCTCCAGCCAGTCATATTTTGCTTTTTCGATCAGGTCTTTATCCGAACTTACAAAATTCCAGTGGATGTATCTCGGTTCAGGAAATGCTTCCCCTCCGAAAATATAAATGGTAGTATTTTCCGCAAGTTCCATCTGGCACAACTTGCTGTCTTTTGCCACTAAAATTTGCTTGGTTCCATATTCGTGGCCGTCACTTTTGATCGAACCTTCCAGGATATAAAGCGCGCTTTCACCGAATAAATGCTCACCGATATTGACAGAAACGGCATTTGTGCTCTTGATCTCAATGAAATACAACGGACTGTGAACAGGGACAGGCGATTTTTTGCCGAACGCTTCACCGGCAATTAATTTGATGGAAATACCGTCTTGTTCCCATTGAGGAATGTCTTTTGCTTCCACATGATGAAAAGTTGGTGTGCTCTGTTCCAGCTCTTTGGGAAGAGCTACCCAGATCTGTAGCCCGTGCAGGCGCTTTTCCGATGTCCGCAGATAATCGGGAGTTCTTTCAGAATGGACCACTCCTTTTCCGGCTGTCATCCAGTTCACCGCGCCGGGCTGAATTTCCACTTCCGATCCGATGCTGTCCCGGTGAAAAATTGCGCCTTCAAACAAATAGGTCAAGGTTGACAAGCCGATATGCGGATGCGGAGGTACGTCCAGGTTCTGATAATCCTTTAAAAATGCAGGTCCCATATGGTCGATGAACACAAACGGTCCGACAGAACGTTTTTCTCTGAAAGGAAGCAGACGGCCAACCAGGAAGTTCCCGATGTCGGCTGCCCGTTCCTCAATGATTAATTGGATATTTGACATGTTTTCATAGTTAACAGCCGTTTTTCAAAAAAAATGATAGTTGCCGGCTTTTCTTCATTAATACCTTGTTTTTAAAGCGATGCTTCCAAGTGCATCTAATTGTTCTTGCTGTGTGTAGATCACTCTTCCTTTTTTCGACAGCACTTCCCAGGAAATAGTGCTCGCAATGTCATCAATCACTCCAGGAGCAGCCCCGTTTTCTACCACTCTCAGAGTCCGGTTTTCAATAATCGCCGGCTGTGAAAAATTCTGGTGTATGACCAATAGCTCTCCGCGGCCGTCAATTGCCGCCTGGTAAATGTCCTGGAGATCCGTAAGCACTTTTCCTTCGGAAACAGCTTCTTTTACTTCGTTGATAGCAGCTGTTCTTCGCTGGTGCTGCAACGACTGGATAAAAGCCCATGCCTGGTCTGCCAGCTGGTGGGGTGCTGAATTGTTGAAATCAAGCGCGATATTTCCCAGGTAAATGGAAGGAATGTCCGCTACCTGCTGTAACAGGCTGTAATTGCTTTCGGTTGTTGCAACAACTGTATTCAGATTCGATTCGTTGTACAGTTTCACCACTGCTTTATCTACATTGTTGAAATATTCTTTTGTTTTATTGTCCACTCGTTTCGGATCGCTTGCCTGTGCCGGGTGGTTTAGCACAATCGGGTTTTCAGCGAACGGGAAATCGTCGTTGACCACCTCTTCCACAATGGCATCATTCATCGCCTCATACAGTCGGACACCTCCCTGGGAAAGTACAAGAATGTAGTATTCTTCACTCCTGGAGTAACTTTTGATCAAAGGCCGTATGGCAAAAGAATCCGATATGTGAACAGCATCTTCATTTACCGGCCAGATAGAACGGATGATCTCCTGCGTATCATTTGAAAGAAACAGATGTAAACTATCCAGATTGTAGTTTACATCTGTTTGTTCAGTGATCGATGCTAATTTATCCAATAACGGCTGTACCGGCCTTTTCCCGAATTTTTCAATGATTCTTGTTTCGGCTTCTTTAACTAAGTTTTTTAGTAAGATCCTGTCCTTTTCACTATCCGGATGCGTACGGTGGGTATTGAAGGAAATGGTGATACAAGGTTCATTCTTTTTCGATGCTAATTGTTCTAATTTTTGTTTAATTGACATATATTTGATTTAAACGGTTACAGTTGTTCATTGTGGTAATTTACCATCAAAGGCTTTCACCCGGAATGGTTTTTAAAAAGAACCAATTTGCCTAAATATAAGCAATACGATTTTAAAAATCAAAAAATTAGCATTTTTTAGTCTTCAAGGTAACCGAATTTTCCCTGGTTAAAATCATTGAATGCTTCGATCAGTTCTTCCCTTGTATTCATGACAAAAGGCCCGTGTGCAGCAATGGGTTCCCGGATCGGTTCACCGCTCAGAACCAGTACAACCGCGTCCTCATCAGCTGCAATGGTAAAAGTTTCTCCTTCGTTCTCGAACAAAAGCAGGTGATCGGTCGGAACTTTTTCTTCCCCATTTACAGTAATGGCTCCTTCTATTACCAGCAGGAGGGTGTTGTAATCAGCGGGAAAATCAAAGCTTGCTGTGCTCCCTTTGTTCAACTTGGCATTCAGCAGGTGTATTGGTGTAAATGTGGAAGCAGCTCCTTTTACGCCTTGATAAGCACCCGCGATGACTTCAATTGTTCCTCCGTCATTTTCCAGCTGGTACCTTGGAATTTCCGCGTTTTTGATGGCCTGGTATTTTGGGGCGTTCATTTTATCTTTTGCAGGCAGGTTGACCCACAGTTGAACCATCTGGAAAATTCCGCCCTCTTTGCTGAATGTCTCTTCATGGTATTCTTTATGCAAAACTCCTGATGCCGCAGTCATCCATTGAACATCACCTTCACCGATCACTCCGCCGCCGCCGCCGCTGTCATGATGAGCGACCCTTCCTTTGTAAGCGATTGTGACCGTTTCAAACCCCCGGTGAGGATGTACACCTACCCCTTTGGGCTGTGAACTTGGAGCGAAGTGATATTTTGAATTGTAATCCAGCATAATGAAAGGATTCGTCCGGTGCATATCCAAACGGTATCCGCTTGGAATAAAATTGTGCACTCTGAATCCATCCCCTACGAAATGCGGTTCTCTGGGAGCAACCACGATTTCTGTTTTTTTTGTTGCCATAATTTTTAACTTGTTGGTTAATAATAACAGTACAAAGTTACGCACATATCAGGAGGGAGGCATTGACATAGGTTAAGAATGAGCTCCCCCTTGTTCCAACTGTTTTTTTGTGCTTATCCCTCAACTATCAGGAAGAGCACATTGTGTCCGGAGAAGGTTTTATTTTCATGCCTGGGATCAGAAATTAAAAAAAAGTTAAAGTTTCAACCTTTTCCTTTCCGGCATCGTTAATAATGTATCCTTTAAGGATGATTTAAATTGAATTTATAGTGATAATCAGTGATTTGATTTGTAAATGCGATTTAAAATAATTTAGTAAATTTGACAAACGAAAAACAGAGATTTATGAAAAAAGGATTATTACTCGTATCAATTTTTTTAGCTTCCAAAGCTTCTTTTGGTCAGCTTACACAGGCAAATGAGCCTGCAGTGGGTGCTTCTGCAACAATGTACGTTGCGGATACAGGATCGGTTACAATGGCAAGCATTACAGCTGTAACCGGGGCGAACGTAGAGTGGGATTATACCACACTGGGAATGGACGTTAATGAAACACAGGTTATTTCTGTCATGGACGCAACGAACCCATCTACACCGAACTCTGCTGATTTCCCTACATCTACAAAGGCGATCTCACAAGGTACAATTGTTCAGTTCTTTAATTCCACAACGTCAGAGAGAGTTTCTCAGGGGTTTGTGTTTAATGAGCCGGCACTGGGAGAGGTAGTAGTGGTTTTTGATACGGATGAGGCTTTACAGCTGACATACCCATTCAATTTCGGAGATGCGTCGACAGATGCGTATGTAGGAAGCACGGAGTTGAATTTTGGTATGCCGATGACCGCTACAGTGACAGGAAATGTGTATACAACTATTGACGGAACAGGAACGTTAAGGCTTCCGGATATGGACATTGCGGATGTATTCAGATTAACGACTATTGACACAACAGTAGTAGACGCGGGTCTGATGAGTGTTGAAGTGATCAGGGTACAGCATGAGTACTATGACAATAATGACATTGAGCTGCCGGTCTTTGTCGATGCATACATTTCAATTTCCGGAATGGGGCAGGAGCGTCAGGTATTGTCTAAAAATTTCTCAACGGTAGGATTGTCAAAGAATGCAATTGAAAATGTAGTTCTGTTCCCGAACCCTTCTACTGGTGAGTTTGCGATTACAGGAAATTTCAACAAAGGAAATGTGGAAGTGACAGATCTGACTGGTAAAGTTGTATATGCTTCTGAAATCATTTCCGGCGCGAAAGTCGAGCTGAAAGATGTGAAGAGTGGAGTTTACATGGTAAAACTTGCTGCTGATGACAAAACATCGGTTCAGAAAATTACAATTAAATAAAGATTGATCATAATCATCGTATGAAAAAACCGCTTCCGGAAGGGGGCGGTTTTTTTGTTTCCTTCAGCTGATAAAGCGATCCATGTTTTCGGCAGATGGCAGGACACAGAATGTACCCCCTATCTTCTTTCGTCTTTTTGCAATAAAATCGTAGCCCATATCAGCGATAGCCGTGGGTAACAGCGCCATTATCCTCAAGGGTTGCCAGTACCATTTCAGATAGGGGATCACCTTGAAAGCTGCTTTCGATTTCTTGTAAAGCCGGTTGTCGGAGTAAAAGTAAAACGTAGTGAGGTCCGGTTGGGGGAAATGGTGTTCTTCGAAAAAGCGGGTAGCAAAGTCCGATTGCAACGTGCTGAACCGGATGTGTTTATCCCGCTCGTGTTTTAAGACAAACTGAACGCTGCGGTTGCATAAACCACAATCTCCATCATAGAAGATGATCTCATTTGACATGTCTATCAGGTTAATCTATTTCATTCAAATATACCAAACTAACCGGATATCATTTGTTTAATAATTGATAAATCAAAAAACTGCTATCTCAATTCTATTTCTTACATTTGCCCTCTTAATTCAGAACTTATGGGAAAGCATAAAAAGCAAGACGCATTGGATTATCACTCTTCCGGAAGACCGGGAAAAATTGAAGTGATCCCAACGAAGCCGTATACTTCACAGAGAGATTTGTCACTGGCATATTCTCCCGGAGTAGCAGAACCATGTTTAAGAATTGCCGATAACCAGGAAGATGCATATAAATATACTTCCAAGGGGAATCTGGTCGCTGTTATATCGAATGGAACAGCCGTGCTGGGACTGGGAGATATCGGTCCGGACGCGTCAAAACCCGTGATGGAAGGAAAAGGGTTGTTGTTCAAGATTTTTGCTGATATTGATGTGTTCGACATTGAAGTCGACGCGAAAGATCCGGAGTTGTTCATCCAGACCGTAAAAGCGATCGCTCCGACATTCGGTGGGATTAACCTGGAAGACATAAAAGCACCGGAGGCGTTTGAGATTGAGAGAAGACTGAAAGAAGAGCTGGACATACCGGTGATGCATGATGACCAGCACGGTACAGCCATTATTTCTTCCGCGGCATTACTGAATGCACTGGAATTGGCCAGGAAAAAGATTGAGAAGGTGAAAATTGTTGTTTCCGGTGCAGGGGCTTCGGCTTTATCCTGCGCACGGTTGTACCATGCATTAGGTGCAAAGCTGGAAAACATTTTCATGTATGATTCCAAAGGGCTGATCCATGCCGGAAGAACAGACCTGGATAGCAATAAGCAGGAATTTGCGGTACATAAGAAAGATGTGGATTTTGTATTAGCGTTTAAGAAGGCGGATGTTTTCCTTGGACTGTCAAGGGCAGGGCTGGTAAACAAAGAGATGATAAAAAATATGGCGAAGGACCCGATCGTATTTGCGTTGGCGAATCCGGAGCCTGAAATTTCCTATAAAGAAGCAATGAGCGCCCGGACGGATATCATTATGGCGACAGGCCGTTCGGATCATCCTAACCAGGTGAACAATGTACTGGGATTTCCGTTCATATTCAGAGGTGCGTTGGATGTGAGGGCCACTACGATCAATGAATCGATGAAGCTGGCTGCTGTACAGGCCATTGCGTCGCTGGCAAAAGAAACCATCCCGGAAGAGGTGATTGAAGCATACAATGAAAAATTCATTTCTTTCGGTCGTGAGTCCATTATTCCAAAACCACTGGATCCCCGCCTGATCTATTATGTAGCGCCTGCGGTTGCGAAAGCTGCAATGGAATCGGGAGTAGCGAAACGGCCGATTACGGATTGGGACGCATACGAAATGGAATTGAAAAACCGCCTGGGACTGGACAACAAGCTGATCCGGAACCTGACGGAAAAAGCGCAGCAAAATCCGAAACGTGTCGTATTTGCGGAAGCTGATAACATTAAAATACTGAAAGCGGCGCAAACTTCAAGCGAAGAAGGCATTGCTTATCCTATCTTGCTTGGTAAGAAAGATGTGATTCTCAATTTGATCAAGGAATACAGCCTGGATTTTAATGAAGTGACCATCATTGACCCGAAAGCGGATGAAGAACAGGAGAGAAGGATCTGTTACGGTAAAAAATTCTTTGAAAAACGGAAAAGAAAAGGCGTTACCGAATTTGAAGCCATCCAGTTGATGCGTGAGCGAAACCATTATGGAGCGATGATGGTCGACAACGGTGATGCTGACGCGATGATTTCAGGGCTTACACGTAATTACCGTTCGGTTGTCCGGCCGGTGATCCAGGCGATCGGGCTGGAGAAAGATGTAAAAACGGTAGCAGGGATGTATATCCTGAATACGAAAAGAGGGCCGTTGTTCCTCGCCGATACGACCATGAACCTGGATCCGACAGCGGAACAGATCGCGGAAATCACTGCGAATGTAGCGAAGACGATGCGCAAGTTCAGGATCACGCCACGGATAGCATTGCTGGCATATTCCAATTTCGGCTCATCGCCCGGGATTGATCCTGAGAAAATGTCCAGGGCGACGAATATCCTGCACCAGAATTACCCGACCATTACGGTAGATGGTGAATTACAGGCCAATTTCGCATTGAACAGTGACCTGATGAATGAAAAGTTCAGCTTCTCACAATTAGCAAACAAGCAGGTAAACACATTGATATTTCCGAACCTCTCTTCAGGGAATATTGCCTATAAGTTGCTGCAGGAGATCACGGAATCAGATGCAATCGGTCCGATTCTGATCGGGTTGAAAAAATCAGTGCACGTGTTGCAGATGGGAGCTTCCGTAAGAGAGATAATTAACATGGTAAAAGTTGCGGTTGTCGACGCTGGAAACAAATAAGTTATGATCACACATCTGAACGGGAGGCTGGTAGAGAAAAACCCGACGAATATTGTTGTAGAATGCAATGGAGTAGGTTATTTTGTATTCATTTCCCTGAATACGTTTTCCGGGCTGGGAACGGATGAGGCGGTGAAAATATTTACAAAATTAATCGTCCGTGAGGATGCTCAGTTGCTTTACGGATTTGCCACTATTGAAGAACGAACGATGTTTGAACAGCTGATTTCTGTTTCCGGTATCGGGCCGAATACGGCAATGATCATGCTGTCGTCCCTGGTTCCGGAGGAAATTGCACATGCTATTCAGACAGACGATGTCAGGACGATTCAGAGTATCAAAGGCATAGGAGCGAAGACTGCCCAGCGGGTCATTGTGGACCTGAAAGACAAAATGTTAAAAATGAGCTTTTCATCGGAAAATATTTTTGTACAGAACAATACAAACCGTTTTGATGCGTTAACTGCATTGGTTTCGCTCGGATTCGATAAGAAAGCAGCGGAAAAAGCTATCGACAAAGTAGCTCAGGGCGAAGACGCTGTAGAAAAGTTAATAAAAGAAGCATTGAAAATATTATAAGTGTTGGAAGCAAAGACACATCTACTTATGGGAAGAAGTCTTAGGGCCGTTTTTTTGGTTCCCTTTTTTGTTTTATTGAACAGTGCCGGGATGTTTGCCCAGGATACACTAAGGTATCCGATCAGGGAGACGTACGACCCGACACAAACGCAGAAGCAGAGTTTCGACCTGGGAGACCCGTCGGGCGTTCAGCAGACAATTGTCTACGATCCCGTTACAGGAACATACGTATTTAAGGAAGTGATAGGTGCTTCCGGACTTGATTATCGCCCGCCTTCAATGATGACGCTGGAGGAATACCTGGAATATGACCGCCAGCAATCGATTCGCGACAACTGGAAAGACAAGATCGACCAGCAGACGAAAGACAGCCAGCCATTTGCACTACCGATTAAGATCAACAATAAATTATTTAAGAGTTTCTTCGGTTCGGATGAAATCACCATCCGTCCACAGGGAACTGTCGAGATCGGTCTGGGAGTAAATTCTTCCAGGTACGATAACCCGCTTCTTCCTGTCAAGCAACGGAGAATTACCCGCTTTGATTTCAACCAGAACATCAATTTCAGCGTAGTCGGCCAGATCGGTACGCGGATGAAGCTGGGAATGAAGTACAACACCCAGGCATCTTTCGAATTCGATAACCAGACAAAACTGGAATACAACGGAGACGAGGACCAGATCATCCAGAGTATTGCTTTGGGAAATGTTTCCCTGGATCTTCCCACTACATTGATCCCGAGCTCTAAGACCCTTTTCGGAGCAAGTACCAAACTCCGCTTCGGACGAACAACTGTCGACCTCATTGCGGCATCCTCCAAAGGACAAAGAAAGGACATCAAAGTGGAAGGAGGGGCTCAGAAGCAGACATTTGAACTGAGTGCCGACCAGTACGAAGCGAACCGTCACTACTTCCTGAACTTCTATCACCGTGATAATTACGACAACGCGATGCAGGCCCTTCCGATCGTAAACTCAGGTGTAAATATTTCCCGGATTGAAGTATGGGTGACGAACAGGACCAATACGACGGAAAATACACGGAATATTGTCGCGTTTACCGACCTGGGAGAAGGATTGCCTCAGAATGTAGAGGGAACACCGGGTGGATATTCCAACAACCCGCTTCCTGATAACGGAGCGAACAACCTGTATCAATGGGCTTCTTCCCAGCCGGGAATCCGGGACTTCTCAAGTGCGGTAGGCGTATTGTCCTCGCAGGTTGTTGCACCGGGGCCATTTGTGCAAGCCGTTCATTATGAGAAAGTAGAAAGTGCGAAGAAACTGAACGAATCCGAATTTACCTATAATGCCCAGCTGGGTTTCATCTCGGTAAATATCCCGCTCAACAATGATGAAGTATTGGGGGTAGCCTATGAATATACATACAGAGGGCAGACCTACCGTGTAGGGGAATTGTCAACAGACGGAATTGAAGGGACGGATGCCCTGATCCTGAAGTTATTAAAGCCGACAATGACAGATCCTAAGAACAAACTGTGGGATCTGATGATGAAAAACGTTTATTCACTTGGTGCTTACCAGGTCGATCAGGTAGGTTTCCGCCTGGATATCTTGTACAACAATCCTGAGAACTCATTGTACATTCCATTCTTCCCTCAGCCGGGGCTGGAAGATGTGCAGATTGTTACCTTGCTGGAAATGGACAAGCTGAACCAGATGAGTCAGCCGTTTTCCGACGGGGTTTTTGACTACGTTCCAATGGTTCAGAACGGCAGCCGTTTTGAGAACGGAGGTACTATCAACCCGAGAAACGGACGTATTTATTTTTCTACGGTAGAACCTTTTGGTGAGGTGCTGGCTGAGAAAATGGCCAATGCGCAGATCCCTCAGACAACCATCGACAGGTTGGCGTTCACGGAGCTGTACGACTCCACGAAGACAGCGGCACAGCAGATTCCTTCCAAGAACAGGTTCGTATTCCGGGGAGAATACCAGTCCTCTGTTTCAGGAGACATCCCGTTGAATGCGCTGAATGTTCCCGAAGGAGCTGTATCAGTTACTGCCGGAGGAGTTCGCTTAACAGAAGGAGTTGATTACACCGTCGATTACAACCTGGGCCGTGTTCGTATTCTGAATGAAGGATTGCTGGCATCCAACCAGCAGATCACCGTTTCGGTGGAAAGTAACTCCGCGTTCGGATTCCAGTCCAAATCCCTGATAGGATCCAGGGTGGCGCACAGGTTCAGCCAGGATTTCAATATAGGAGCAACGTGGATGAGAATGATGGAGCGGCCTGTGACCCAGAAGATAGACATCGGGAATGAACCGTATAAGAACAATATCATCGGTTTCGACATCCAGTACCGGACAGAGCTTCCGTTCCTGACCAAGCTGATTGACCTGTTACCGGTCATATCGACGAAAGAAAAATCAATGCTATCATTCTCCGGAGAATTTGCGCACCTGATCCCGGGACAGCCGAAAGCCATCAGTAAGGCAGGGATCTCTTATGTCGATGATTTCGAAGGAGCTCAAAGCACAATTGACCTGGCGAGCAGTCTGAATGCATGGCACCTTGCTTCCGTTCCTCTGGGGCAACCTTCCTTGTTCCCTGAAGCTACGTCAATGGGACTGGCGAAAGCGTTCAACAGAGCGAAGACCTCCTGGTACAGGATTGACAATATTTTTTACGGCCAGACAGCCAATACCCCCGCGCATCTTGCAAACGACCCGATGGTCAATTCTGACAGCCGGACCAGAAATGTCAACTACAAAGAAGTATTCCCTTTGCAGGAAAACCAATACGGAACCATTCCCAACCTTCAGATCTTAGAGCTTGCGTACTATCCGAAAGAACGTGGGATGTATAATTATGATACAACCAGCTTTGTTGATGCGGACGGTTTCTTTACAAATCCGCAGGACAGATGGGGAGGGATCATGCGAGCAATGACCACGACCGATTTTGAGCTGGCAAACATCGAATACATCCAGTTCTGGGTGCTGGATCCGTTTAATGAAGACGCCGAAAACGCAAACCCGAATTCCATGATGACAGGTGGAGATCTGTATTTCAACCTCGGAAACATCTCTGAAGATATCTTGCCGGACTCACGCAAAAGCTACGAAAATGGACTTTCCCCGACTGGTACACCAGGTCCGAATGACATGGACACCACGCTCTGGGCCCAGATACCGAATGCCCAGGTAACGGTCAACGCGTTTGATAACAACCCTGCATCCAGGGTGAATCAGGACGTTGGTCTGGATGGGTTCAATAATGACGCGGAACGCCAGCATTTCCAGAATTATGTGAATTGGGTGAACGGCAACTCAACACTTTCTGCTGCTGCTAAGGCAAGGATGGTGGCCGATCCTTCATCGGATGATTACAATTATTACCTGGATGATAACTACGATCAGGCAGAGCTTGGAATATTGGAACGATACAAAAAGTACAACGGTACGGAAGGTAACTCTCCGACTCCGGAAATGTACGATACAATGAATGTCAATGGTTATAGTACGATCGGTCCCAGGATTGATCCCGACAGGGAAGATATCAACCAGGACAACAACTTGCAGGAAACGGAAAATTATTTTCAGTACAAAATAAGCCTTCGTCCTCAGGACATGGTGGTCGGAACAAACTACATCACGAATAAACAGATCTATACAAAAGGGAACGGTGTAAAGGAGAACTGGTACCAGTTTAAGATTCCGGTTCGTGACTTTTCTTCCAGGATCAACGGGATCAACGATTTCAGATCAATCCGGTTTATGAGGATGTTCCTGAAGGATTTTGACGAAGAAGTATTATTGCGTTTCGCTAAGCTGGAATTGGTTCGTGGGGAATGGAGAAGGTATTTGCAAGACTTGGGCCAGCCGGGTGAAAGCATTGTAACGGACCCTAACCTGACAAGTTTCGACATCGGGGCTGTAAACATTCAGGAAAACTCAGACAGGACACCGATCAGGTACGTGATCCCTCCGGGAATCCAGCGGGAGATCGACCCTTCTCAGCAGATTCAGCGCCAGATGAATGAACAGTCTTTGAGTCTGGAAGTATGCGGGTTGCAGGATGGCGACGCAAGAGCAGCGTATAAAAACGTAACGTTCGACGTACGTGGTTATAAAAAGCTGAAAATGTTCGTCCATGCGGAATCAATGGTCAACCAGGTTCCTCTGGACAACGAAGATTTGACGGTTTTCATTCGTTTGGGAACTGATTTTACGGAGAACTATTATGAATATGAAGTTCCGCTGATCATCACTCCGTTTGGAGCAACATTGGACACAGACGTATGGCCGGAAGAGAATAACATTGAAATTGTCTTTGACGACCTGATCAACCTGAAAAAACAACGCAATAACTTAATTGAGTCGGGAAGTACGAGTGTTTCCTATAATCTGGAGTACAGCGCTCCGGACCCTAATTTCTCAAACAAGCGCATCCGCGTCAGGGGTAATCCGAACTTACAGGGAATCAAGACCATTATGGTCGGGGTGAGGAACCCGAAAAATAACGCATCGAACCCGTGGCAGGATGACGGAATGGCGCATTGCGGGATTGTCTGGGTCAATGAGCTGCGCTTAACAGACTTCGTTTCAGAGGGAGGTTCGGCCGCTATCGCCCAGTTGCAGGTACAAGGTGCCGATTTCTTCAATATTTCCGCTTCCGGAAGCTATTCCGGGTATAACTGGGGAGCGGTTGACAGCCGTGTACAGGAAAGACAGAGAGAGGAGCGCATCAATGCGAATTTCAACTCCAACTGGCAGTTAGGACAATTCTTCGGTAAGAAATTCGGGCTTTCTTTGCCATTCTTCTTTGGATATTCTGTAGGTATCGTTAATCCTGAGTTTGACCCATATAACCCGGATATCAAACTGAGAGACTACGACGACGCGTCGGAAAGAAGGCGCAGGGCCAAGGAAGGGCAGCAGTTTACCGAGCGTCTGTCATACAACTTTACAAACGTGAGAAAGCAGCTCGCTCCGGGGGCTAAACCCGCTTTCTGGAGAATTGCCAACTGGTCGGCATCGTATTCCTATTCGGAAGATCTGAAAAGGGATTTCAACATCAAGTACGACCGTACCAAGCTCTGGACAGGAAACCTGAATTACAATTATTCATTCCAGGCGAAACCATGGGAACCGTTTAAAAATGTATTCAAAAAAGAGAGCCTGAAGAAGTCAAAATGGCTGGCGATCATCCGTGAGGCGAACCTTTACTATTTACCGAAGAACTTTAGCTTTTCAAATGACCTGCTCCGAAGTTACAACGAACGGCAGGTAAAGAATAACATTGTTCCGAACTATGAGTTCCAGCCGGTATATATCAAACGGTTTACCTGGAACAGAACATACAACCTCGGGTATGACATCACCAAAAACCTCAAGCTGACATTTACAGCGAATAACCGCGCGATATTTGAGGAAGCTGACGGACAGGTTGACAGGAAGGCGAATCCTGAGCTGTATCGCGAATTTAAGGATTCGATCCGGACACAGATGGCTACCTTCGGAAAAACCATTGATTACACACATACTTACAATATCAATTATAGCCTTCCGCTGAACAAGATCCCGGCACTGGACTGGATCACTGCGACAGCAACGTATGGAGGGACATATAACTGGCAGCGTGCACCGCTTGCGCAGACAGAATTCGGGAATACCATTCAGAATACCAGGACCATCAACGGTCAGACACAGCTGAATTTTACCAATTTATACAATAAGCTGCCATTCTTTAAAAAAGTCCTGTCTGACGGAAAAACACCACGGGCAGGCGCTGTTTCGTCAAGGGCCAGAGCTTCTGGAGGAACACCTGCCCCTACCAACCAGAAACAAGGGAAAGAACCCAGCATAGAAGAAAAGTACCCGCGACCTGTTCCGCCGAAGCCGGAGGAGGAAATGACGGAGAAGGAAAAGAAGAAGTGGGATAAAGTGATCAAACGCTGGGAAAAGAAAGTGGAACGGGCGAAGAACCGCCAGAAAAATGACAAGGTGAACCCTGCATTGGGCTTTGTGGCACGAGTGATTATGACCGTTCGGAATGTCGGAGTTACCTATTCCCAGAATGATGGTACATTATTGCCGGGATATGCGAAAGAAACGCGGATCTTAGGATTTGATTCAGGGTTCGATGCTCCGATGGGCGGATTCATTTTCGGGAAGCAGCGCTATAATGTTGCGGGGAAAGATACCGGGTTTGATTTTGCCAGAACCGCTGCTCAGAATGGATGGCTGGTACAAAACGAGAACATCAACAGGCAATATACCAATACTCACGTTCAGAACCTGACTATTCGTGCCGGGTTGGAGCCGATCAAAGACCTGACCATCGAATTGACGGCCAACAGGACGTTCGGTAACAGCTCTACGGAGTTCTTCCGGTGGAATTCCGTGACAGGCGCCTATGAAGGCCAGAGCCGCGTGGATATTTCACAGCTGACATATACGAACATCTCGATCGGTTCTGCCTTCGCAGCAATCAGCAACAGAGATTACAGCTCCGAAGTATTCCAGAGGTTGCTGGAAAACAGGAAGGAAGTGTCAAGACTCCTGGGTGAGTCGAATTCCAATTCTACGCAGTTGGGATCAGGTTTCTATTCCGGGTACAACGGAAGCCAGCAGGAGGTGTTGATCGGGGCGTTCCTGACGTCTTATACAAACCGCGGGATCAACGATAAGAACATCAACCCGGTTAAAAATTTACCGCTTCCGAACTGGTCGGTGAATTACAACGGACTTTCAAAAATGGAATTCATGAAAAAGATCGTCCGCCAGTTTGTTATTAAACATGCCTATACTTCAACTGTAAGTATTTCCGGCATGCAGACCAACCTGAATGCTGTTTTTGATGCGAACGGTAACCCTACGGCACTTGATATTAATAATAATTTCATTGCTGACATGCAGATTCAGAACGTGACGATGTCCGAGCGCTTCAACCCATTGATCGGGTTTGACGCAACCTGGCTGGTTAAAAAACAGGGACTGATCACTAAATTCGAGATCACGAAGGACAGAAGCTCTACACTTTCCCTGAATAATAACCAGGTGACGGAAATGTTGGGAACGACATATGTGATCGGAACGGGATACCGGTTCCCGCAGGTGAAGCTGCCGTTTGCCAAAAAACTTGCTCCGAGTGATATGAATTTCCGTTTTGATTTTTCTTTGCGTGATAACCTGACTGTTATCAGGAAGATCGTGGAAAATACGAACCAGGCGACAGCCGGGCAGAAGGTAATGTCCATCAAGGCTTCTCTTGATTACGGCGTAGGAAGATTCCTGATCATTCAGTTGTATTACGACCAGGTAGTCAATACACCGAAGATTGCCACTGCTTACCCTACCGGAAATATGAGCACGGGAATTAAGTTGCGGTACAATTTAGCGGGCGTTCAATAGGGAATTAACCTTCTTAAAGAATATATGTTAATTCCTTAATAGAATTTTGATTTTTATTAAAAAGAAATTATATTTGGAGTTCGAATTTAAAATTAAATAATTATGAAAAGACAAATTACAGTACTTTCTGGTCTTTTGTTATTTGCGGGTGTTTCTTTTGCTCAGAATACGGTAAAAGTTCCTACTGCTCATTTGGCAAAGGCCTTAGATAAAATCGCTCCTCACCATGGTGAAGTTAAGACTTCTTCCAACACCGGTGCAGCTAAAGCTGTAGGTGCAACATTATGGGAAAGCGATTTCTCTGAATCTCCGGCTATCTGGGCGATTGGAACCAGTGGTCAGGGTACATTCCAGATCGGTTCGGGATCTACGGACATGGCTGACTATATGGGAGGGCCAATGGCTTCTACTACAGCAGCAAATGGTTTCGTTTACTTTGATGGAATCGGTTTCCTGCTTGCTGCAAATGTTGATCCGCAAAATACGTGGGTTACAACGGAAGCAATCGATTTCACAGGTAATCAGTATGCGGAAATCTCTTTTGAGCAACGTTACAGAAAGTTCAACACGGATGTTACGTATGTAGAGTTCTCTGCAGACGGAGGAACTACCTGGACTTCTACAATTATTAACGATCAGTACGAGACAAATGATCCGGCGGTTCAGAATACACTGAGCATGGTGTTCGACGTGAACAATGCTGCAAGCGGTGTTTTCCGTTTCAGATGGGAAAACCCTTCTGATGACAATAACTACGGAAGTGGATACGGATGGGCTATTGACGATGTAAAAGTACGTGAATTGTCAGATTACGATCTGGTATATACGTATGGTCTTCACCACACTGAAATGTACCAGTACTCTCAGATCCCTACAACTCAGATCGCTCCGATCGTAGTTCGTGCAGGTGTCAGAAACGATGGTAGCCAGGACTTGACAAACGTTAAGTTGGTATTGGGTGGTGACGTTACTGCTGAGTCTCCGGCAATTACATTGCCTGCTTTGCAAGTAGACACACTGGAAGTAACATTCACTCCTTCTGCTACTGTTGGAGCTTATACTGTAACAAGAGAGATCACAATGGATGAAGTGGATGACAATCCGATCAACAACCCTGCTCCGGATTTTTCTTACGGCATTACAACACATACGTACGCTGTTGACAAGGGAGCTCCTTTCTCTGATTTCCCGCTGACTAGCTTGTCTTTTGGTGGTACTCCTGCTGTAGTGGAAGGAATCGGTACTTCTTATGACATCATTGCAAACCAGGCATTACATGGTGTTGATTTCAGATTCTTTACTGGTGCAGCTGTAGGTGCAGAAGTTTATGCAGAGGTTTATGAATATAACACTGAAGCGACTTCCGCAGCTCAGTTATGGAATGGTCCTATTGGTTTCTCGAACATGTTCACATTGGAAGATGTTGCACAAATTGATCAGATTCAAACGCTTCAGCTGGTTAATCCTGTGAACTTACAGGCAGGAAAAACATATTTGGCGCTTATCCACCTTTCAGGAACACAAACTGTTAAATTAGCAGCTGGTGGTACAGGTTCAACTCCTCAAGGATGGTTGAAAGTACAAGGTACGCAAGGATGGGGAACATTTACTGCAATCCCTGTAGTTCGTATGAACTTCGATCCTACATTGAGCATTGAAGACAACACAGAAGCAGTTTCAGGAGTTACTGTTTTCCCGAACCCTGCAACGGATAAAGTGAACGTTGAGTTCAACTTGAAAAATGCTTCTGATGTATCTGTTGAAGTAACAGACATTACAGGTAAAGTTGTTGAAACATTGTCTTTGACAAACGCTTCAGTTGGAGCAAATACTGCTGAGTTGAACGTGTCTAACTACGCTACAGGAATGTACTCTGTAGTAGTTAAGTCAAACGACGCTTCAGTTACTAAGAAATTGGTTATCAAATAATCATTTCAAATGAAATAGGAAGCCGCTGTGTGATCACAGCGGCTTTTCTTTTTCCTGATATTTTATATTTTTGTAGTATGGATGTAAAAATAGAAGACAGCTGGAAACAACTGCTGAGGTCAGAGTTTGAACAGGAATATTTCAGAAACCTGGTGCATTTTGTCAGAGAAGAGTATGCCGCTCACAGGATGGGGATTTTTCCCCCGGCATCACTTATTTTTAAAGCGTTCGATGCTTGCCCCGCAGATCGGCTGAAGGTCGTTATTCTCGGGCAGGATCCGTACCCGACAAGAGGACATGCAAATGGATTGTGTTTTTCAATCAATCCCAACGTGCGCCCGTTTGCGAAAAGCCTGATCAATATCTTTAAAGAGATCGAAACCGATTTGAATAAACCCATTCCCGGAACCGGAGACCTGTCACGTTGGGCAGAGCAGGGAGTACTGCTTCTGAACTCTATTCTGACGGTAAGGGAAGGAAAGCCCCAGAGCCACCAGGGAAAAGGATGGGAAAGGTTCACGGATGCTGTTATCCAGAAAATTTCAGATGAAAATGAAGGGATCGTTTTTATGCTGTGGGGAGGGTATGCCAGGAACAAAGGTAAAAATATAGACAGGAATAAGCATTTTGTGCTGGAATCCGGGCATCCGTCTCCAATGAGCGCCAACCAGGGGTTATGGTTCGGAAACAGGCATTTCAGCAAAGCGAATGAATACCTTCAAAAAACAGGAAAGACACCCGTCAACTGGTAATATCAGATCAGAGCGACCACTTCACCGATGGTTTTAGTGCTTCCTTTCAATGCCAGCAACTTCTGGATCACTTTGTCTACGACGGAGTCGGGACAGGAGGCCCCGGAAGTGATAGCGATTACCGGAATATCCTGGGGCATGTAGTCATGCACCTGCTCTGTTTCTTTTGTATGGATATTGAATGACCTGATCTCGCTTCCTGAGAGGATCTCATCAGCGTCTTTTATGAAGTAAGTAGGAAACTTTTGTTCGAGCAGCTCAACCAGGTGTGTGGTGTTGGAGCTATTGTATCCTCCTACTACAACAGCCAGATCAGCCTTGATTTCCATCAGGCCATAAGTGGATGATTGATTGTCATTCGTCGCATAACAAAGCGTATCACGTGTATCGGCAATGTGTTCTTTGATACGGTCTTCTCCGTACTTTTGAATCATCGTATCGCGGAGATAATCGGTGATTTCCTGTGTTTCTGTAGCGAGCATGGTCGTTTGATTCACTACCCCTATTTTCACCAGGTCGGTTTCAGGATTGAAGCCTTTTGAGCAGCGATCTCCAAATGTGGCATTGAACGCCTCCCGTGTCAGTTTTCCCAGGATAAAATCTGCCAGGAGTTTTGTTTCCTCCATGTCCCTTACCACCACGGACGGAGAACCGGAGCTGCTGTGTGAGAAAGTCGCCCGGGTTTCTTCGTGATTGTATTTACCATGGATGATGATCGTATGTCCGTCTTGTCCGAGTTTCTCTGAACGGTTCCAGACTTTTTCCACAAACGGGCATGTCGTGTCGTACTGTTCGATGTTGAGCCCGATCGAAGTCAGCTTCTCCATGATCTCTATAGTTGCACCGAACGCAGGAATGATCACAATGTCATCAGGAGTCAACTCATTCCAGTCAATGAGCTGCTTTCCACTTGTATCCTGGAGAAACTGCAGTCCGTGCCTGATGAGGTCTTCATTCACGCCCGGGTTATGGATCATCTGGCTCAAAAGGAAGATGCGCTTCCCAGGATTTTCATAAATGGCTTTATAAGCGATTTCAATGGCATTTTCAACCCCGTAGCAGAATCCAAAATGACGCGCAATGTAAAATTTTACATTTCCAAAGTCCAGCAATGTAGGCGTAAAGTCCTTTTTGCGGGGATCCTGGTCCTTTCGCATTGCTTTTACCTTACTGATAATGGGTGAACGATAATATTCCGGAATGTCAAAACTTTTCATCGCAAAGCAAAGGTAGTTAATTTGGATAAAAGAAGGCCAGAGTGGCGACTGAATTAACGAGCCTGAAGCAAATGGTATTTTGCCTTCATTTGTCTGTGTGATATTGAATATTTCAGACGATTATGTATATTCGGGACATGGAATTAACTCGAAAACAAAAGTTGAACGCTTTGTTCAGCCTTCCCGTGATCGTAGCCGCATTAGGATATTTTGTGGATATTTATGATCTGCTGCTGTTCTCCATCGTACGGATTCCGAGCCTTCAGAGTATGGGATTGGACGTGGATGCTTACGGGACGATGATCCTCAACTGGGAGAAAACAGGCTTGCTGCTCGGAGGGATCCTGTGGGGAGTTTTTGGAGATAAGAAAGGGAGGCTATCGGTTCTTTTCGGCTCGATCCTCGTCTATTCCGCAGCCAACATCGCCTGCGGATTCCTGCCCCAGGTTGATTTTATGGAAAAGCAGAATGCGTATGCGTTGTTTCGTTTCATTGCCGGGTTGGGGCTGGCTGGAGAGCTGGGAGCGGGAATCACACTGGTTTCCGAATCCCTGCCGAAAGAGCTGAGAGCGATCGGGACTTCTCTTGTCGCCGGATTTGGGTTGCTGGGTGCTGTTGTGGCAAGCCTGACTGCTTCGGCAAGTGACTGGACCATCTCTTATTTTATTGGAGGAGGCCTGGGACTGATGCTTCTGGTACTGAGAATTGGCGTAGTAGAGTCCGGGATTTACAAGGACATTGAAAAAGATCCTTCCGTTTCCAAAGGTAATTTCTTTTCCTTTTTTACCAGCTATGAGCGTTTTGTGCGTTATATGAAATGCATAGCGATCGGCCTTCCGACCTGGTTCTGTATCGGGATCCTGGCAGTTTTGGCAAACCAGTTCGGGCCTGCATTGGGGATCAAAGAAGAAATTGACCCGGGAAAAGCGATCTTGTGGGCGTATGTGGGTATTTCGGCCGGGGATTTCGCCAGTGGTTTTATCAGTAACTGGCTGCAATCACGAAAAAAAGCGATTTTTTACATGATGCTGTTCACAATAGTTGGTATCCTGCTGATGCTGTTTGGCGGTACAAAGACAGCGGGCATGTATTATTTTTACTGTACATGGCTTGGCCTGGGAACAGGATACTGGGCACTTTTTGTAACGATGGGAGCAGAACAGTTCGGAACGAATATCCGTGCCACTGCTGCTACGACCATTCCGAATATGGTAAGAGGCACACTTGTGCTGATGATCATTCTTTTTAATTATTTCAAGCCTTCTTCAGGTGTGATCTGGGCAGCGGTTATTGTCGGGATCATCGCGTTCGGGCTGGGAATCTACTCCACATTGACTGTTTCCGAAACGCACAATAAAGACCTGGATTATACCGAATAAGAGACCTGGATGTTTTTTGTTTTTATTCTTCTCCCCGGCAGTATTCAATTGTCCGGAAAATAATTGTTTTTAACGACAGTTATTTAGTAACTTTAACAGAACAACTGGATTCTTTTCAGTTGCTTTTAGCATTTTTGTGATATGGAATTACTGAATTTTATTTTTCGCCTGGGAGTGGTTTTCGCCATTTTCGGTTTCATATGGGGATTGATCAACCTGGGGATCCGGCTGCTTAGCATGGGCAGACAGCGCCAGACAACGGAAATATACATTATCAAAGCGGTACAATACCTGTTGCTGGTAGATGTAACGTTTCTGATCTGCTACAACAATGTCATAGACGGACTGGATTACAACAGCCAGCTGGTTTTCGGAGCCATTATCCTTCTGATGTATTTCATTGGTAAGCTGCAGCAGCGGCAAAACAAGCAGATGATGTTTAAGATCTACACCAATGGAATGATGCAAGGTGATTTTGGGTTTAACCTGAGAGCGGAAATCATCGTAATTGTCCTGGCACTTGCTGCGTTTGTGCTGTTCTGGTTTCAACCGGAATTTGCCGTTAACCCCGTTTCTGTATGGTTCCAGGATAGTATTCTCAATATCGAAGATACACCTATTTTCGGCTTTATTTTCAAAGTGATCGGGTTCTTCTTCCTGCTGAACATCCTGATGAAGGTTGTTAATTCCATCCTGATGCTGCTTTCGGGCAGGGCCTTTGAAAAACAAAACGGGAACAATAATAAAAACAACGACAGTCATTTTGACGATTACGAGGAGATCAAATAAGGATCAATGAACTTCATCGACATATTGCTGCTGGTCCCGATAGGCTATGCTGTTTACAAAGGCTTTAAAAATGGCTTCATCATAGAAATATGTACCCTGCTGGCCTTATTGGTAGGAATATACGCGGGCATTCATTTCTCAGACGGGACGGCTGATCTCCTGAAATCAAGCTGGAACCTTCATTCCGAATACCTCCCTGTTATCTCCTTTACGTTAACGTTCCTGGCGGTAGGTGCACTGGTGTTTTTCGGAGGAAAGATGCTCGAAAAGGTAGTGGATGTAGCCAACCTGACACCTTTGAATAAATTCCTGGGAATCCTGTTCGCACTCATCAAAGTATGCTATATCCTGAGTGTTTTTATCGTTTTGCTGGAATCATACGATGAAAAAGGAGATTTCATTCCCGAAACGACCAAAGAAGAATCGATGCTGTATGAACCGGTGAAGCACATCTCCCTGAAAACTATTCCACGAATACAGGAAAGCACCATCTTTTTGAGAAATTCATTGCGATCTGAGCAGGATAGCACAGGTTTAAGTATCCAGGACCTCCTGAGAGCAAAGGAAATTGCGGACAGCCTGGGGATAGATGCCAATGATGCGGTAGAGCTGAAACGGATCCACGACGAGTATTCTCAAAAAGAATAAGGCGTTATTTCCCGATCAGTTCCAATACATCTTTCAGCTCAGTCAATGGTGCCGAGCAGCCCCCGGTCTCTGAACAGACATAGTACAGGTTTTGTGTGCTGTCTTTGTGATTCCCTAAGGGAATTTCCTCCGAATCATAAGCCGTTAATGCATTCGGAATGTACGCTTTCAGGTAGTGGAGTAAATGGCGTGGCGATCTTTCTCCCGACAAAACGATCTCATAGAAATTGGTGGTATTATTCAGCAGGAGTATTCCCCAGTTGCTGTATCCGGAACCATACATTTCCATTCCGTCATACACGTTTGCGAGTTGTTGCCGGGCAATATCCAGCCATTCTTTTTTCCCGAATAAATGTCCTAAATTCCACAGGTTATTGGCCATGACGGAATTACCTGACGGGATGACATTGTCATTGATGTCCATTTTACGTGCGATGAGCTTAGTACTTTCAGGTGTAAAATAAAACATCTTACTTTCCGGGTGCTGGAACCTGGAAATGGTGTACTCAGCCAGATCCCGTGCTCTTAGAGCATATTCTTCTTCACCCGTTACTTCATAAAAACGTACGAATGCCTGGATAACGGAAGCATAATCTTCCAGGAACCCGGAGATGGTGCTTTTGCCGTTTTTCCTCGTTCGCCAGAGTGAGTGATCTTCGCTGAGCTGGTGGGCAGTGATCCAGCGGACAATTTTATGTGCCAGGTGTTTGTATTCCTCCTCTTCAAAAGCGGTGTAAGCGTCGCATAATCCTGTTGCCAGCATAGCGTTCCAGGAGGTAAGGCATTTGTCGTCAATGCCGGGAAAAACACGTTTTTTGCGCTTTGTCAGCAATACATCGTTGACGTTGGCGATCTTCGTTTCCAGCTCTGTTTCACTCAGGCTGTATTTCTCCCTGAGTTCTTTATCCGTCAAAACACGTAAAGGAATGTACTTTCCTTCTTCCCAGTGTCCTCTTGAATTGAAGCTGTACAGATCCGACGCGAAATCAAAATCATCTGGGAGCAGGTTCCTGTATTCTTCCAGTGTCCAGCAGTAATATTTTCCTTCTTCTCCTTCGCTGTCTGCATCTATGGCGGAATAAAAAGCTCCTTCGGCGGCCTGCATTTCCCGTTGCAGCCATTCGATCGTCTGCACAACCACCCGTTTGTACAGCGGTTTCCGGAATACTTTGTACGCTTGTGAATAAAGAGCGATCAACTGTGCATTGTCGTAGAGCATCTTCTCAAAATGAGGGACTTTCCACAGCATATCCACCGAATAACGCGAAAATCCTCCTCCTGCATGATCATAGATCCCTCCCATCGCCATTTTATCGAGGGTCAGCTCGGTGTGCTTTAAAATGCTTTCGTCTGCAAAAAGGGTTGCGTAGTGCAGCAGAAAGATATAGTTATTGGGAAGGGGAAATTTCGGTGCCCTGGAATTCCCTCCTTCTGTGGTATCAAACTGGCGCTTCCAGCGGGTGACCAGCTCGTGGAGTTTTGTAATTTCAAAGGAAGCCTGTTCCTGTGGAACGGAGATCAATTCGCTGTTGACGATCCCTTCAAGCAGCCGGGCGGCATACTCCTCAGCACGCTCAAGGTCATTTTCAAACAAGTGATTCAGCGAACCAAGAATGCTTTTCCATTGCTCTTTCGGGAAATAAGTTCCTCCGTAGACCGGCCGGCCATCGGGGAGCGTGATGCAGTTCAACGGCCATCCGCCGCGCTGTGTCATCAGCTGAACAGCCGTCATATAGACCTGGTCTACGTCGGGGCGCTCTTCCCTGTCCACTTTTACGTTGATGAAATACGCATTCATAATCCGGGCAACTTCCTCGTCCTCGAAGCTCTCGTGCTCCATGACGTGGCACCAGTGGCAGGCGGAATAACCCACGCTGATCAGTACCAGCTTGTTTTCCTTTTGCGCGCGTTCAAAAATGTCATCGCTCCACGGAACCCAGTTTACAGGGTTATAGGCATGCTGCTGCAAGTAGGGAGAACTTTCATGGATGAGGGAATTGGCTTGCTTCATAGGGGTAAAAATACGATTAAAATTGTTTCCGCATCTTGTCCCGTGCACTAAATACCTTACCTTTGCGGTATGATTTATTCCGTTATAGACGTTGAAACGACAGGTGGTAGCCCGAAATCTTCCAAGATTACGGAGATCGCTATTTATCGTCATGACGGAAAAGAAGTGATCGATGGATTCGTTTCGCTTGTCAACCCGGAAATTCCCATCCCTGAATTTGTGGCAAAGCTCACAGGGATCAACGATGAGATGGTGGAAGACGCGCCGAAATTCTATGAAATTGCCAGGAAGATCGTTGAATTTACCGAAGATACCATATTTGTAGCCCACAATGTTGGGTTCGATTACGGAATGATCCGCAGCGAATTCCGTCGCCTGGGATACGATTTTCGCCTTCCGCATTTGTGTACGGTACGCTCTTCCCGTCACTTCATCCCTGACCAGGATTCATACAGCCTGGGAAAGCTGACACGTTCGCTGGGCATAGAGCTGATCGGGCGCCACAGGGCAGGAGGCGATGCGCTGGCGACGGCGAAATTGCTTTCACTCATCATTGAGCGTGGGAACGGAGGAGTCAGCAAATTCATTCAAAATGAATTGAATCCACGATTTTTACATCCTGCGCTGGACCTGGAAGCGGTGGAAGAAATTCCAAACAGGGCGGGGATCTACAAATTCTTTGATGAGAACAATCAGTTGATCTATCTCGGGAAAAGCAAGCATGTCCGCTCCAGTATAGAGCAGCACCTGCGGGATACCTCGACAAAAAAAAGTGCCAGCTGGTGCAGCGAGATCGCACGCGTGGAGGTGGAAGTGACAGGGACAGAGCTGATCGCGGCTATCCTGGAACACCAGATTTTGAAGAAAGGACTGCCGAAATACAATAAACCGCGTAATAAAAAGGCTTCCCCCGAAGGCTTGTTCGGAGAAGAATTGAATGAGTTTGATTTTAACGGGGAATCATTTTACCTGCTCGGAAAGGGGAGGAACAAACAGGAAAAGAGCCTGATCCTGGTAGAGAATGGCAGCTTTTCGGGATATGGGTTTGCGCCCTTTCATCTCAACCGCCTGAACCCTGTATTCTGGAAACGGTTCATCACCTTATCCTATGAGGACGAAGCGATTCAACGCCTTATTCTGAGCTTTATCCGGAAAAATAAACTGGAAAAGATACCTGTCTGACAGGAAAATCGTTCATCAACATGTATATTTGTGCCTTGGTTAACCCTTGATTAAAATGAAATCAATACATCTATTTTTAGTGTCCCTTGCTGTTATTTTGTTCTTACAGGCATGTGGAGAAAAGCAGAACACGCAGCAGCAGGAATCTCCCGTTGCCGGAAAGCAAAGCGATGACGATCCTTCTTTACCTTTTGACAAACGCCTGAAGCAATTTATTGAACGTAAGCTGAACACCCGGAACGGGGAGAATTATCGTTTGAAGATTTACGAAGAGCACTTGAATGATGATGGTGTGCCGGATGTGCTCATTACGGTTAACCGCCTGGAGAATGCGCTGAAAACAGCGGAAGAAAAGAACGAGGTGAATAAATCTTCCACCATTGGTTTTTTCGGGGACCACAATTATTTTATCTATTACAGCAGTAAAACCGACCGGTTCTCAGACCCGGTAAAAATTGCCTCGTCTCCGCAGCGTGAGCTGGGGATTACATTTGAGAACATTTCGTCATCCAGGCACAAAGATGTACTCATTGATTATTCCATCCGGAATTCACAGTTCAGGAAAGTATTTTTATTCATCGGCGACAAGCCGGTCTATGCCTTCCACTGGAAGCTGTACGATGGCTGGGGCACGGACGAGCTGGAAGCTTATTGCTTTGAGTTCGGAACGGGCGCCTACTCGGAAGTGAAAGACATCATTGTTTACGAAGGAACGATGAAGAACATCGGGAAAGACGACGATTATTATACGATCGACCCGGAGATAGAGTGTACCGGTAAGCTGGTGAAGCGGTTCTTCTATAATTCCCGGGATGGAAAATATTACACACCGAACTAAATGAAAGAGCATTTTATCCAGGTCAGGAAGAACGCACGCTATTTTTCCGCCGGAGACCCTGGTGCGGATAAATTACTGATCGCTCTGCACGGGTATGGCCAGCTGGCACAGTATTTTATCCGTAAATTTTCCCACCTGGACAAGAGCTGGTACGTAGTGGCCCCCGAAGGAATGCACCGGTTTTACCTGAACGGGCATTCGGGCAGGGTAGGAGCTTCCTGGATGACAAAAGAAGCCCGTGAAAAAGATATTGAAGACAACCTGAACCTGTTGGAGCAACTGGTGGAAGACCTTGCTGCCGCGCATCCGTACAAAGAAATCGTGCTGCTTGGTTTTTCCCAGGGAGCGGCAACGGCAGCCCGCTATTTTTATTCCACCCGGCAGGAGATCACCAGGCTGATCGTCTGGGCTTCCGTATTTCCCCCCGATATTGATAAAGACCAGCTGTTCGGAAAACGGGCAGAGCAGGGCAA
The DNA here is from genome assembly GCA_037189645.1 of Crocinitomicaceae bacterium. GTDB lineage: Bacteria > Bacteroidota > Bacteroidia > Flavobacteriales_D > Crocinitomicaceae > Taishania. The sequence continues at coordinate 165,865 of JBBCIY010000010.1, read as the reverse complement.
AAATGTGTTCGTACTGGGATGGAAGGATGAGTTCTTTAATGAGCAACAGCAAATTGAAGTACTGCGGTTTTTCAGGGAATCCAGGTTTCAGACAATAGAATTTGAGGGAAATCATGATATTGATGCAAAAACTTTGCAGGATATCCTTTAAAAACTATAAATTTGGCACGCTTTATGGAGTATGGAGCCTCAAAATATCGATTATGAAATACTTGATTTTAGTTACATTATTATTCTCTGTTTCTTTTACATTCGCACAAGATGAGAAAGCAGACAAGATTTTAACTTCGTTTTCAAACAAGGTGAAGAACAGCTCATCGTTTTACCTGGAATTTTCTGCGAATATCAAGAACGCAACTTCCGGAACGAACGAGAACAATACAGGGAAAGGATGGGTAAAAGGAGATAAATATTATGCCACTTACGGAGAGCTGACACGCATTTCCAACGGGAAAAAGACATGGACGATCCTGAAGGAGGAAAAATCCGTGTATATCTCCGATGAAGAAGGCGACGAAGAGTCGATCAACCCTAAAAAGCTGATGACATTGTGGGATAACGGTTTCAAAAGCAAGTATGAAAAAGAATCCAAGATCGGGAATGAAACAGTGCATATCATCAACCTGTATCCGAAGAATCCTAAATCAGCAGATTACCATACCATTACACTTTCCATTTCAAAAGAAGGGAACGAATTGAGAAAGGCGACCTTGAAAGGGAAAGACGGAACGGTGATGAACTATACCGTTACCAAATTGCAGTTCAACGTGGATGCCGCTGATTCCAAATTTGTTTTTGACAAGTCAAAATACCCCGGCTACCAGATCATTGAAGATTGACGTACTTTCTTCCATGCTCTGAAAGCCGTATCAGAACGGGACAGATACTATAAATTACCAGCCTTACAGAATGTTTGCCGGGTCTGACCCAGGCAAACATTTTTTGTATGGATCTTTCCGTGCTAACCAAAAAGCAGTATATTTATCGTTATAACTATTTTGTAAACGATTATACACAATGAACAAGTCACTACTCTTAGTATTCTTTTCTTTCCTGTTGGTAAGCTTCGCTTCTGTTGGGCAATCAGACAAAGAGAAGGCACAGCAATTAATGTTCGAGGCCATTGAGCTCATGGAAAACGGGAAGATCAAAGAATCCATTTCCCTGCTGGAAAAAGCACAGAAACTGGATCCCCAGAACATCGATTACCCTTATGAGATCGCGCTGGCACATTACATCGATGGAAATTATAAGACAGCCATTAAACAATTCGAGAAATTAGCTAAACGAAACGATGTCATTGACAGGGTGTATCAAGCCTTAGGAAACAGCTACAGCATGAGCGGGCAACCTAAAAAAGCGATTGCTACCTACGAAAAAGGATTGAACGTATTTCCGAATTCAGGGATCTTATACCTGGAAAGAGGCAATATGGAATTGTTCATCAAAGAATACGGGAATGCCCTGTCATACTATGAAAAAGGGATAGAAGTTGACCCAAAGTTCCCTTCCAATTATTACTGGGCGTCCAAGATCTACTGCTCTTCAACGGAAGAGGTCTGGGGAATGATCTACGGAGAGCTGTTCATGAACCTGGAACGGAACAGTAAACGGACGGCTGAGGTGAGTAAGCTGCTGTATGATACGTATAAAAGCGAGATCGTGATTGCTTCCGATACTTCATTTTCCGTCAGCTTCAGTAAAAACGCGACCATTGAGATCAGTGACCTCACTAATCCTGGTGATTTTAAGCTGCCTTTCGGACTGGCTGCCTACGAACCTACGTTGATGATGGCTGCCATTGGTGTAAAGTCGGTTGACATGTCTTCACTGGATGACATCCGGACAAAGTTCGTTGAGTTTTATTTTGACCGGGGATTAAACGCAGACTATCCGAATGTGTTGTTTGATTACCAGAAACAGCTCCTGGATGCAGGGCACCTTGAAGCCTATAACCACTGGATCCTGATGAAAGGAGATGAAGATGCCTTTATCAGCTGGAAAGAGTCCAATGAGGAAAAATGGGAGGGTTTTGTAAAGTGGTTCACCGCGAACCCGATCCGCCTGAGCAGCAGCAATAAATTTTACAGAGGACAGTATTAATAATTTGTCAATCGATCTGTTGACGATTTCTAAAAGTTGAATTGCGCCTGGATTCTCAGGACGTTTCCACGCTGTAAATTATCCCGGAGTATGAAATCTTCATACCTCCGCTCTGAAAGTGTGTACATCAGTACAAGCTCAAAATACTTTAACGGCTGCCATTCCACGCCGAACTCCATTTCCTGGAGGTGGTAGCTTCTTGCATCCTGCTCAAACTTTTTCCCGCCATCGTAATATTTGTATTTTGCGAATGGTATGAGCAGCTGGTTCTTTAATTTCAGCTGGTAGTTCAACAGAACATATCCTCCGGATAAATGCTTTGTTTCAATGGAATCTGTGTATTTATTGAACTCCGGGCCTCTTCCGATGTTATACTCAGCCTGGATGCCAAATGGTTTGGGATACCAGACAGCTGTTACTCCCACACGTTCGTCCTTGTAATTCAGAGTGCCGTTGTGCTTAACCCCTGCGCTGACATCGTCATTCATCATCCTGTAAACTCCTGTATAACCCTGTATACTGGCTTCAAAAATCTGGTTTTTGATGTAAAAGGGATAAGATGCGCGGAAAACGATGTGCTTATTATCATTTAGTTCCCGTGTGTTTAAAGGTTGCCCGTTCACGATCCCCAGCGCCACAACGCCGTAATCACCGCTTCCTTTCAGCCCGCTGTCGACGAGGTATTTGAACAATTCCCTTCTTTTCGTCGGTGCCCACATGAAATGAACACCCAGGTCCCGTTCGTTCGTAAAGGAGCTGTTCAGCCCGTCGTTCCTGTCGAGGCTCAGCCGGTTTCTGCTGGACTGAAGGTTCTCAAAGCTGTATGGGACCTTGCTTTGCCCGATCCGGAAACGGAACTCGTTTCTTTTGTCTACCCCTATATCGAAATAAGCATCCCTCAATTGTGCGAAATTATTGCTTCCGTTTACCGCGCTTGCAAAATCAGGCTGGATGTAAAAGAACACCTGGTTGTGGATCTGGCCCGAAAAGACTAACCGTGCGCGCCGGATGGAAAAATTTCCGCCTCCTCCCCAGGCTTTGTCACATTGGTCACAATCCAGGTCCGGATTGGTTTCAAAAAGCCCGTTGTAACGGATCTGCAGGTATCCTCCCAGGGAAATGGACTGAAACCATTTTCTTTCTTTTTTAACAGGATCAAGCGGTTTAATAGAGTCAAATTGACCAAATGAGCATAGTGGTGTTAAAAAAACACTAACAGCGATCAGCAATATTAATAAACCGTTATACCTCACTTGTCAAATTTTACGTCGGCAAAAATGGTCACACTTTCTTAATATCAGCCGTTGAAAATGGAATTTAACTTTTATTTAAAGTAGGTGGCATACCCTGTATTCGCTGCCAGTCCGCAATTTATTGGTGTTTTTGTTTAACATGAAGGAAATGCATGGTTAATATTCAGGTAACATTTAATTCATGTTGGGGTAATGTTTAAAAAATATTCCGTTAATCTTTTCTTAATTAAGCCCAATATTCATTTAACCTAAGATTAAACTTTGCTTAATTCGTTCCATGAAACCTCAGCTTACCTTTGTTCTGTATTTCATTACAAAACGATATGGCTTCTAAAAATCACACGATTCTCCTTGTAGATGACGATCAGGACATCCTGAAAATGCTTTCGTACAATATTTCGAAAGAGGGATATAAAGTATTTTGTGCAGAGGACGGAGAAAAAGCAATTGAGCTGACATTGTTGCACGCTCCATCATTGATCCTGATGGACCTGATGATGCCGAAAATGGATGGGATTGAAGCTTGCCAGCACATCCGGGAATTGACAAGCATCAAACAGCCGCTGATAACATTCCTGACATCACGTTCGGAAGATTATTCACAGATCGCAGGTTTTTCAGCAGGTGGAGACGATTACATTACAAAACCGATCCGCCCGAGGTTATTGATCAGTAAGATCGAATCGTTGCTGCGTCGTTATGACCTGAACGAAACGCCGCAGTCAGCAGCAGGAGGCTCTATTATCGTGAACAGGGAGAAGTTTTACGTAGAGATTGAAGGCGAACGAATTACACTTCCGAAAAAGGAATTTGAATTACTGGAGATCCTGGCTAAAAATCCCGGGAAAGTTTACACCAGGGACCAGATTCTGGCGCAGGTCTGGGGAAATGAAACAATTGTAGGAGAACGGACGATAGATGTTCATATACGTAAATTAAGAGAAAAACTTGGAAATGATTATATTCGCACTATAAAAGGTGTTGGTTATACATTTAAGGAAAGTTGAGAAATTTCAGTCCCGCCCAGATATTGTTTTTAGGAAGTTCCGGCGTTGCCGTAGTTTCTTTACTCTGCCTGTTTTTCATTGACCTTTCAACGGAAGCCGTTTCTTTCTGGGTGTACCTCACTATTCCTTTGATTTCAGGACTGGCAAGTTATTTCATCTTTTACCTGATCGTCCGGAAATTCATTACGGAGCGGTTGAAAGTGTTGTATCGTTCCATCCGGAAAGGGAAGATAACATCCGAAAAAGAATTCAGGTTTAAGCTTTCGGAGGACTCCATCGCGCAGGCTGAAAAAGAAACACAGGACTGGACAGCGGAAAAACAGAAAGAAATCGTACGCTTGCAGGAACAGGCGAAATTCAGGCGTGAGTTCCTCGGAAACCTGGCGCACGAGCTGAAGACCCCGATCTTTTCCATTCAAGGTTATTTGCTGACCTTGCTCGAAGGGGGGCTGGAAGATAAGAATGTGAATGTGATGTTCCTGGAAAGGGCTTCCAAAGCAACCGACAGGATGGTTCACCTGATCGAGGACCTGGACCAGATTATGAAGCTGGAAGTGAATGAGCTTCCGTTGGACATCCGGGTGTTCAACCTGAAAGAACTGGTGAAGGAAATTTTTGAATCACTGGAAGCGGAAGCGGAAGAAAAATCAATTGCTTTAAAATTTGCGAAGCAGTATGAGCCGATCTATGTTAAAGGTGACCGGGCCAAGATCTCACAGGTATTTGTCAACCTGCTACGGAATTCCATTGCCTACGGGAACGAAGGCGGAGCAACAACTGTCCGCTTTTACCTGGTCGATGATACCGTAACCATTGAAGTTTCGGACAACGGGCCTGGAATTGATGAAACATCGGTGAAGCGGATTTTTGAACGGTTTTACCGGGTGGAAAAAAGCAGGAACAGGAATGACGGTGGTTCAGGATTAGGACTGTCGATCGTGAAACACATCATTGAAGCGCACCAGCAGACAATACACGTAAGAAGTACGGAAGGAATGGGAACGACCTTTGTCTTTACCCTGGACGCGGCCGAATAAGCACACGGCAGAAAGAGCGCGAAGCCGGGGAGGGAGGTTTATGTTTTTTGATTTCATCGTTTTTATTGTGGTAACGACAATGGACAGCACCTCATTTACTTCTAAATTGTTTCATCTCCTTCCTCCTTCAGATTGTTCTATTTTCATAATCGGATCAGTTTTCGCTTTCTTCTACATATTCAAGAATATCAGCAGGCTGACAATCCAGCGCCTTGCAGATAGCTTCTAAAGTACTGAAACGTATGGCTTTCGCTTTTCCCGTTTTTAAAATGGAAAGGTTAGAAAGCGTTAGTTCGACTTTTTCTGACAGCTCATTAAGCGACATTTTCCGCTTTGCCATCATTACATCTAAGTTTACAATGATCGGCATAGCTTATACAGTTAAATCGTTTTCGTTTTGGATATCTACTCCTTTTTTGAAAATAGTTGCAATAATATAGATTACGGCTCCCATCAAAATGAATGTTTGACTGTCTTTATACATTTCAGTTAAGTCCAGCTTTTGATAAAGATTTGGGATAAATTCAGGTTTATACAGACTGAAAATAAAGTTTACTATTAAACCACCAGCTTCAATACACAAGCCGACAAAGATTAACCAAGCCACAATGTGAAGGGCTTTGAATACAAAGTTATTTGTTTTTGACATCATTATTAAATATTAAATCGATATACCAAAAGTAATAAAATTATTGATAAACAATAAATATAGATTTATAATTAATAAATATTTGCCGAATAATTAAAGTGATTTTTATTAACCGTTACTATATTGCCACCAAAATATTACCCCAGCACACTTGGTGGCAAACGTATGAGAGCTTAAATGGAAATGCAGGTGAAACGGTAGTTTCAGATCTTCGTCCATTTTCTTTAAATAGCTATTGCTCAGACGAACTTTACCACGTATTTTTAAGCTTTAATCTGCATTGGGACGCTTCATAAATGCTTATATTTGTTATATGGATTTTCAACTTGTTTCCGAATTCAAACCAACCGGTGATCAGCCTGAGGCGATTGCTGAAATTGTTGCCGGAATAGAGGCCGGAAGGCAGCACCAGACATTATTGGGTGTTACGGGAAGTGGTAAGACGTTTACCGTGGCAAATGTCATTGAACACATCAACCGGCCGACCCTGATCTTGTCGCACAACAAGACCCTGGCTGCACAGCTGTACGGAGAATTCAAGCAGTTCTTCCCGGATAACGCAGTGGAATACTTTGTATCGTATTACGATTACTACCAGCCGGAAGCGTACCTGCCGGTAACGGATACCTATATCGAGAAAGACCTGCAGATCAACGAGGAAATTGAAAAGCTGCGCCTTTCGGCAACCTCGGCGTTGCTTTCCGGGAGAAAAGATGTCGTTGTGGTGGCTTCTGTTTCCTGCATCTATGGTATCGGGAACCCGAATGAATTTGCCAATAGCATCCTGTACCTGAAAAAAGGGGAAACGGTTTCCAGGAATAAATTCCTTTTCAGGCTGGTGGAAAATCTGTATTCACGTGCCCACGATGAATTTAAGAGGGGAATGTTCCGGGTAAAAGGAGACACGGTGGATATTTTCCTGGCGTATGCAGATTATGCGCTGCGGATAGAATTCTGGGGAGATGAGATCGAGGCGATCACATCAATCAACCCGGAAACCAATGAAAAGCTGGAATCATTTGAAGAAATCAACATCTATCCCGCGAACATCTTCGTTTCCAGTCCCGCGAATACCAGGCAGGCATTGGAACAGATCGGTGAGGACATGGTAACACAGGTGGCCAGTTTTAAACGGGAAGGGAAAATGGATGAAGCAAAGCGCCTGGAAGAGCGTGTTTCATACGATATGGAAATGATCCGGGAGCTGGGATACTGTTCCGGAATAGAGAATTATTCCCGTTATTTTGACAGGAGAATGCCGGGTGAACGTCCTTTCTGTTTGCTGGATTACTTCCCGGACGACTTTTTGCTGGTCGTGGATGAAAGCCACGTGACCATGCCCCAGATCCGCGCGATGTACGGAGGGGACCGGGCGAGAAAGATCAACCTGGTCGATTACGGGTTCCGCCTGCAGGCAGCGATTGACAACCGTCCGCTGAAATTCGAGGAATTCGAATCCATGGTGCACCAGGCGGTTTACATCTCCGCGACACCAGCCGATTACGAGCTGGAAAAATCGGAAGGAATTGTTGTGGAACAGGTGATCCGCCCGACAGGCTTGCTCGATCCTGAAATAGAAGTACGCCCGACCCTGAACCAGATTGATAACCTGATCGAGGAGATCCAGGCGAGGAGAGAACGGGATGAACGGGTGCTCATAACGACACTTACAAAACGGATGGCGGAGGAACTGCAGAAATACTTTGACAAGCTGGGAATCCCCTGCCGTTACATTCACAGTGAAGTGGATACCCTGGAACGGATCGAAATCCTGCACCAGTTGCGAATGGGTGTTTTTGATGTGTTGATTGGTGTCAACCTGCTGCGTGAAGGACTGGACCTGCCGGAAGTGAGCCTGGTGGCGATCCTGGATGCCGACAAAGAAGGATTTCTGAGGAATGAGCGTTCCCTGGTTCAGACGGTAGGCCGTGCAGCCCGGAATGTCAATGGCTTTGTCATTATGTATGCCGATACGGTCACCAAATCCATGCAGAAGACCATCGACGAGACGGCACGCAGGCGCAGGATCCAGATGGAATACAACGAAAAGCACGGAAAAACGCCGCAGCCGCTGGTTAAGTCAAAAGAAAAGATGATCGTTATCCAGTCGGCAAAAACCAAAGCGGATTACAATTCACTGACCATGCCGATGAATGCTGCCGATGCTCCATTGGAATACACCGATAAGCAGTCACTTGAAAAACAGATTGCAGCGACGAAAAAAGCCATGGAAAAAGCAGCCAAAGAACTGGATTTCATCGAGGCAGCCCGTTTACGGGACCTTTTGTTCGAGCTGCAGGCGAAGTGACAGAATGGGATGAAAGTGCGATCAGCTGTTTAGTTTATTGATAAAAGCGGCCAGGTCGGTTTCCTCGCTTAAGTTAAACTTTTTCTTCAAACGGTATTTGGTCATTCGTACGCTTTTCGGCTCCACATGCAACAGCTTGGCGATTTGCTTGGTATCCATACCGAGATAAATATAGGCACAGTATTTCAGGTCGAGCGGGGTGAGCTTTTGTACAGCATGTTCATTCAGGCTGTTGAAAAAATTAGGATGCAGCTCCTGGATCTGGAAGCGGGCATGTTCAAAATTGTTATCAACGTGGATTTCTTCACGGATCATTTGCTGAATAGTTACACTGCTTTCTTCCGATGACAGTTTTTCTTTCAATTGCTTCAGTACTTTGTTCTTATGCTGTAAATGCAATTGGTTAGCCAGCACTTCATCCTGTAATTTCTGTTGCTGAAGCGTTAGCAATGCCTGTTCGGCCTTTAATCGTGATTGTTCTTCTTTTTCAAGTTTTACCTGCAATTCAGCTTCATTCTTTTCTGTATTCAGCTGCTTTTCCCGCTCGCGTGAGAATTTCAGCTTATAGTGATAGGAACGCACCATAAAGATGGAAGAGATCACACCGATGACACCCAGTATAATGTACAAAAGTTTTTCCTGGTGCTGTCTTTCTGTTTTCTCCTTCAGCAATTTCAACTCATTTTCCTTTTTTTCGAATTGATATTCAGCTTCTAATTTCCGGGCTGTTTCAGCCTGATCCTGGTCAAATAATTTATTGTTGTATTCGGTCAGTTTCTTTTGGTATTCCAATGCCTTTGACAGTTTTCCTTGCTGTTCATACAGGTTTGCCAGCTCATAGGCGATCTTGGACATAAGCGGGTAGTAAACAGGTTGCTGGGTCAATAATGTCGCTTGTGCCTGCAAGAGGTATTTTTCAGCTTTTTCCGGGTTGTTATCCAGTAATGCCAGATCAGATAAGATCCCATAGTTTGCGGCCTGCAGCTGCTGGTTGTCGGAAGTTATCTTCGCTATTTTCAACGACTCATTTGCGTTGAATTCGGCCTTTTTACGGATCTCCGTTGTCAGTTCCGGGGTATATTTCAACAGGTAGCTGGCATAGTTATTCCTGGCGATCGCGTAGGAGTAATTTGTCACCCGGCCGGGAAACTCATTGTAAAGCAGGCAGGCTTTTTCAGCATAGTCAAATACCAGTTGCAGATCTTCCGGATCGTTGGTTTTCCCGTATTTATAGGTGTAAGAAACACTCAATGCGGAATAGGCATTGCTTAAATGGTCCTTGTTGCCTGACTTTTTTGCAATCTCACAGCTTTTAAGAGCGTATTTGAATGAATTCTCCGCATCATCCCAGCTGGAATAAATGCAGTACATCAGGTAATTTATTCTAAAGGAAAGATAAAGGTCCTCTTCTGTTTTGTCCAGCTTGGAGAGGCTGTTCAACAGATAGGACATTACTTTCTCCCGCTCACCGAAATAGTAATACTGATACGCCTTTAAATAGCTGGCGTAGACCTGTGCCTTTACATCATTCGACCGGGAAGCGTAAATGCCTGAAGAATCAATGTATAAGTTGGATTGTTCATAATTCTTTTGATTGATGTAGATGATGCCCATCAATGTATAGGCTTTGGTAATTTCTGCGGTATTGCTCTTCTGCTTCGCATAGCGGAGGAATTTTTCAGCGTACGAAACAGCACGGTCATATTCCTGTTCACCCCGGTATTTCTCAATTAATTCAGCATAAACAGCATATTTTTCCCCGGAAGACAGATGAGGTGATTCAAGCCTGTTTTTTAAGCTGTCGATGAGCTGATTTTGTGAGAAAAGAGGAACGTTTAGTGTACAAAGTAAAAAAATGAGGGCATTAATTCTTCGCTTCATATCTCAAAAATAGGAATAATTGCCATGTTTTTATGACAGACTGCAATTAATCGGTGTATGATCTGAACCGGTAAATCGCTGATCAATAACTGATCATTTGTTTTTGTAGACAAAATGTAGACGGCTGATTGGGCCACGTAGACGATATGTAGAAGAATGAAATTAGGATTTGGAAAGAGACGGGCGGATATTTGCATTGTCTGGAAGAATGCAGGCTGTTTCAAAAGCCGGGTACGTCGAAAGTACCACTGTCCATTGTTCAGACATTGTCGTGATTGTTTAGAATTAAACCTGTATTTATGAAGCTGCCGTTTATAGAAATAATCGAAGAAGTTACGCCGGATCCGAATCTGCTGATGTGGAAGTTCGAAGACGAAGACAAAGAGATCAAGAATGGTGCCCGGTTGACTGTCAGGGAGAGCCAGGCGGTTTTATTTTTGAATGAAGGCCAGCTGGCGGATACCTTTCGTCCGGGATTGTATAAGCTGAACACGGAAAATATTCCTGTCCTGTCCCGTCTCAAAGGATGGAAGTATGGTTTTGAGAGTCCTTTTAAAGCCGATGTCTATTTTTTCAATACGCGGCAGTTTATCAATAATAAATGGGGAACTCCCGCACCGGTATTGTTGAACGATCCGCAGTTCGGCCAGGTCCGGGTACGTGCGTTCGGCAGTTTTGATATCCGCATAAAAGAACTGGCAACGTTTTTCCGGCAGTATGCAGGCGCTTTTCAGCAATTTACAATTTTTGAGCTGCAACACGAGCTGCGCGATTTTATTGCTCCTAAGTTTGCGGAAGTATTCGCGAATGAAGGCATTACAATAACAGATGTAGCCGGGAATAATACAGCATTAAGCAGGAAAATAGAACCCTTGCTGAAACCTTATTTTGAACAGCTTGGACTGGAGCTGACACAGTTTGTTGTCACAAGTGTCACATTGCCCGAAGAAGTAACGAAACAGTACGATAAAGTGACCAGTATGAACATGGTAACGGATATTGACAAGTACACCAAATTCAACACTGCGGAAGCGATTTCACAAAAAGGTTCTGCATTGAATGAGGCTACAACCAATGCTATGGCAATGGGGATCATGATGAGCCAGTTGAATCAGAATCAGCAGCCGGCCGCGGAAGACATTGCTGCGAAACTGCAAAAGCTGAAGACGTTGTTTGAGAACGGCCTGATCGATGAGCAGGAATATAAAGTAAAGAAAGCGGAATTGCTGGAAAAATTGTAAAACTAGTCGGTCATGTCGGAAAAAAAAGTGGATACTGTTCTCCAGAAATTAAAGAATAAAGCAAAGACACAGGAAGTCTATGGAGGGAGAACCAAAGAATTCGGTGCGGAATTGAGTATAAAGGACTGTCCCGCTTGTGGTGCCGGAAGGGCGCAGCAGGATGGAGTTACTCATTGTGCTTATTGTGGATTCGAGTTCATTTCAGTTAAGCTGACAAACGGACTGAATTTAAAAAAGGAAGATAATTCACGTTAATAGTTGAATGAGCGATGTTCAATTTTTTCAATAAAGAAACCAGTCGTAAGAACGATGATCAGCCGGAGCAGTATGCCGGATGGTCTGTCTTGCTGGACGAAACAAAAGAACGTTTATTTGCATTCCTGGAGAAGCTGGAGGAGAAAATGGAAGAGCTGGCGGACGCTGCTGTGCCGGAGCTGAATGCCATGAAAAAAGAAGACGAACGGGAATTCGGAAATCTCCTGAATGGTGTACTGGGACAGCTGGATAGCGTGCGTAACAAGGCACAAAAGACCTACGAGGAGAAAGTGGAGGAGGTGTATCAGTCTGTTGACGCCCAAATCGATTTCCAGTCTTCTTTCCATAGCCGTCTGGCACATTTCAGAGAGGAATGCTCCGACAGGATGTTTAACCTTTTTGAAGAAAAGTATTCCGCTTTCCGGAACCTGGTGATGGAAACCGAACATACGGATTATGAACTCCTTTACCAGTCCATACTGGATGAGCACGACCGGATCAAAGACCAGTTCAGGTGCCACCAATGTGGTGATACGATCGTTTTGACGAAAATTTATTTCTCAGTAGCCAACCTGCCGTGCCCGGCCTGTTCGTCCAACAACACCTTTCACCCAAGTTCTTTGGCACGGAGACTCGAAGAAGTCGGCCGGGGACTGGCAGAGCAACGGACAAAACCTTTGTTGGAAAAATATAGCAACGAACAAGAGCGGGAGCGGGAAATATATCACCAGTTGCATCAATTGAAGTTGAAAGCAGCGGGAGGACAAACAGCTGAGCTTAAACAGGAAATGGATGCACTGGAGCACCTCAGGAAAGAATCAAAGGCATTGATCCCGGTGTATTACAAAGAATACCAGAGAGCAATGTTTGATGAATGGAAGAAGCTGGTGCCGGACCTGGCAGAGCAAACTGAAAATTTTTATCAAGGTCTACAGAATAGAAAGTTTTAATTATAAAATGTAAAATGATGCAGTTAAACCCTGAAACACTACATGGTACGCATTACACTGAGGAGCAGTTTGATGCAGAGTTGGAAAGAAGAATCCAGGCTCAGATCGAGGAAGAAGGAGATGATTACGATGAGGATGATCTCCCAAGCTGGAGAAGGCACTTCCTGAAGCAGTTGTATGCAGAATGGAACCCGGGAACGAGTGATGATGAATTCATCCAGTTTGAGCTGGCCAATTCGATGAAGTATAGTGGCTATGCTTCTATGGGATTTACCCGGGAAAGTGACGAAAATCCATTGCTGGAACCGATTCACGGCATTTCGTTAAAGGATTATACGGCAATAGCGGCAAACATCGGCAACTTTGACGCAGATCAGCTGTACAAAGCCTTTGGGATCGACGAAGCCATTTTTTCCGAAGTAAGCGTTCTCTGGCCGAAACGTATGCAGGAAGATACGACGTTTACAGTCGCTACACTGTACGGGCAATACTTCATGGAAGTGGGGAACCACCCGGTGATCTTGCAGCTGAAAGGCGAAGGAGGAGCTGCTTCCGGGAATAATGAACACCTGGATAAGCTGAGGTCCGATCCGTATTTTTATGAGGAGTTAAGCGCAGCCCGTACGGCAGCTTACGAATACGGAATCGACGGAGCGCAGTGGATTGAGCAGAATTACGGTATCAACCTGGTTGATTTTCAGAGTGTCGCTTCTGAATGGATGGCGCTTCGCAACCAAAACTTTAATTCGGACGAAATCCTGCACTTTGGTAATTATAACCAGGAAAAAACAGAAGAATACAGAGCTAAATTTGCTGCGGAACAAGGCGGTAATATCGCGGATGATATTCAATTCTGATGGTATGAGTTCTCTGCAAGGTGCTGTTCAGTACTTTGCAGAGAATCTTTAATCCATTTTTAATCTCTTCTTACTTCCCTTACTTCTTCCTCTCCCAGGATTTTCATTGCTTTTACAGCCGGCTTTAACTTGATTCCTTTGTGCGCTTTTGCATAGTTGGAAATATGGTCCACAACTTCATCCACATCATCGGAAAATAAAAACAGATCCAGGTCTTCCTTGCTGATCGTTTTTTCCCGCTCCATTCGTTCAATATGCTCTTTGATATCCTGGTGGAAATCAATTCCCATCACTACGATCGGGAATTTCTCGATCTTTCCTGTCTGGATGAGCGTCACTGTTTCAAAGAACTCGTCCAGCGTTCCGAACCCTCCGGGAAGCACAACAAAGGCAAATGAATATTTGCGGAGTAATTCTTTTCGTACAAAGAAAGAATCAATGGTGATGAATTTATCCATATAGGGATTCTCCTTCTGTTCATGGGGCAGTATGATGTTACATCCGACAGATATGCCTCCTACATCTCTTGCACCTCTGTTCCCTGCTTCCATGATGCCCGGCCCTCCGCCTGTCATGATCGCAAAACCACGCTTTGCCAGTTCGGCTGAAACTTCACGTGCGAGCATGTAGTACCTGTGATTTTCATCAAAACGTGCGGAACCGAAAACGGTAACTGTCGGCCCTAAGAAATGCAATGCCCTGAAGCCTTTTATGAATTGTATCACGATCCTCAGTGCGTATTTCAGCTCCTGCCAGCGTGTGCGGGCACCGCTCAGGAATTTTTTCTCTTCTCGTGTGAATGGATTCTGCTTACTCATTGATAGGTAATTTTAAAGGGTACAAATATAATCATTATTTCCCGGCTGCCCTTTTCTTGTACCAGGCGCGCAGATTTTTAGAACCGGCTGTTGAATGGTTGAAAACAAAAAATCCCTTCGTTTCGGAAGGGATCTGAAAGTATGTTAAAAAATATGGTTATTCTTTGTTTTTTCTTGCTGCGCTGAAATCTTTCATTTGATTCCCGATGAATGTTCCCTGGATCACCTGATCCTGGAAGTCTTTCATCCCTCCCGGTGAGTGCGGCATCAGGATCGCAGAGTTTTTGGAGTTCATTCCGATGTCTTTTACCGTATCGAAATACTGGGTCATCAGTACGAATTGCATGATCTCTTCGTGTGTGACATTGTCCATCGAACGTTTGAAATCTTCCACGGATTCCTTGAAACCGCGTACGATCTCCAGACGTTGCTGCGCGATACCTTCTCCGGCCAGGCGCTTTGATTCCGCTTCTGCTTCCGCCTCTTTGATGATCTTGATCTTCTTTGCTTCTCCTTCTTCCAATGCGGCTTCTTTTTCGCGTTTTGCCGCATTGATCCGGTTCATGGATTCCTTTACCTTTGCGTCAGGGTTGATATCGGTGATAAGGGCTTTGATGATCACATACCCGTACTCCTGCATGCTTTCCGCTATGTTCTGCTGAACAGCGATCGCAATATCCTCTTTCTTGGCGAACACATCGTCCAGTTCCAGCTTGGGAACTTCCGCACGTACATCGTCAAATACATAAGAAGCGATCTGGTTTCGTGGATTGTCCAGGGAATAGTAGGCTTCCCTTATCTTATCGCGGGCAATTTTATATTGCACAGAAACCTGCAGGTGGACGAATACATCATCTTTTGTTTTTGTTTCGATCTCAACGTCCAGTTGCTGTACGCGGAGGTTAACCTTTGCCGTTGCGCGGTCGATAAACGGAATGATGATTCCGAATCCTGAATTTGCTACACGGTTGAATTTTCCCAACCGCTCGATGATCACAGCGGTCTGCTCACGTACGATGATTACAGCTTTGATGATCAGTACTGCTGCAATAACGATCCAGATGATGTTGCTGAACAGATTTACCGGTAATTCGACTTGGTCTCCCATAATTTAATGTATTTATTGAATGGTTAATTTTTTTTCCAGATCTTCCAGATAGCCTCTGAATTGCTTGTCTGTTTCAGAAAGGTTCACTACTGTCCTGCATGCATGCAATACTGTTGCGTGATCTTTTCCTCCACAGTGGGCGCCGATATTTGCCAGTGAAGATTTGGTCATTTTCTTTGAGAAATACATGGAGATCTGCCGTGCCTGTACCACTTCTCGTTTGCGTGTCTTGGATTTCAGCATCTCAATCGGCAAATCGAAATAGTCACAGACGATCTTCTGGATGTATTCGATGGAAACTTCACGTGCCGTATTCTTCACGAACTTGTCTACCATTTGCTTCGCCAGTTCCAGGGTGATCGACTTTTTGTTCAATGATGCCTGGGCAAGAAGCGTGTTCAGTGCTCCCTCCATTTCCCTGACGTTGGTATTGATGGAATAGGCAAGGTATTCCACTACATCTTTCGGAAGCTCGATCCCGTTTCCGTACATCTTCTTTTCCAGGATGGCGATCCTGGTTTCCAGGTCGGGTGTTCCCAGGTCTGCTGAGAGCCCCCATTTGAAGCGTGACAGCAAACGTTGCTCCATTCCCTGCATTTCTACAGGCGGCTTGTCCGATGTCAGGATAATCTGTTTTCCGTTCTGGTGCAGGTGGTTGAAAATATGGAAGAATACATCCTGGGTTTTCTCTTTTCCTGCGAAGAACTGCACGTCATCAATGATCAGCACGTCGATCATCTGATAGAAGTGAATGAAATCATTGGAAGTCTGGTTCTTCAATGCGTCGATGAACTGGTGCGCAAACTTTTCCGAACCGACATAAAGTACTGTTTTGTTGGGAAACTGGTTTTTGATCTCTATCCCGATCGCGTGTGCAAGGTGCGTTTTCCCGAGACCTACACCACCGTAGATCAATAACGGGTTGAATGCGGTTCCTCCGGGTTTGTTTGCTACTGCGTAACCGGAAGCCCTGGCCAGGCGGTTGCAGTCTCCCTCTACGAAATTTTCAAATGAGTAGGAAGAATTCAGGTTCGACTCGACATTCACCTTCTTCAATCCCGGAATGATGAACGGATTCCGGATTTGTTTTTCACTTACATCCAGTGGCATCGATACCGGAACATTCTTCAGCGGCCGCTTGTTCAGAGCCGGCAACTTAACAGTATAAGGAGTGGAATTGGTTGAATTGTTCTCCATGATGATACTGTACTCCAGGCGCCCTTCTGCTCCCAGTTCTTTTTTGATAACCTTTTTAAGCAGGGTGATGTAATTTTCCTCCAGCCACTCATAGAAAAAGTGAGAAGGAACCTGAATGGTCAGAACGTTTTCTTCCAGTTTTACAGGTATAATCGGCTCGAACCAGGTTTTAAAAGCTTGCAAGGAAACATTGTCCTTGATGACTTTCAAACATGAATCCCAGATGCCTGCGTGTAAGTTGCTCATTTACGTCTTTCTAGTTAGTATGGTTAAACAAATATCTTCTATTAAATCAAACTTTATTTGATTGGTTTCTGTTGTTTTTCGACAGGACAAATATTTACATAAAAAAGTTAAAAAAAAAGTCGAAATGCTATTGGTTTTCTCAATTTTTTTACTTCACGGTCATATTTAGTTTAAACAAGTCAGTTTAAGTGTTTAAAAAAGTGGTTTGTACCTGATTTTGTTAAAAATGTAAAATCGTAAAAGTATATTTTGCCTGTCTGACCTTATTAACAATTGCTTTTTCAAAGATAACCTTTTTTATGTGTCGGATACTGTTTTTAGTTTATTATACTTGAATTTATTTAAGATGCAATGGAGCTTTCATTCAGTAATAAAACAAAATTGAGAGTCAGGTACGGAGAAACGGACCAGATGGGGTATTGTTACTATGGTAATTATGCGCAGTACTTTGAAGTGGGAAGGGTAGAGGCGATGCGGAGTGCCGGGATGAGTTACCGTGAAATGGAAGAGAGAGGGATCATGCTCCCCGTATCGGAGTTCTCTGTCAAATACTTTGCCCCCGCCCGGTATGATGATGAGCTGACCATAACAACGTTTATTACGTCCCTGAAAGGAGCCCGCCTGTTGTTTGACTATGAGATCCACAATGAAAAGGGAGATTTGGTGGCGAAAGCGCATACGACACTGGTTTTTGTTTCGGTGGAAAACATGCGGCCGGTCAAAGCGCCGGGAGATTTTATCCAATTATTAGAAAAATACAGGGTATGAAGACCGAAAACTTTGAATTCATTTCTTTTTCCAGAGAGGACCTGCTGAAGCTGACGAGTGTCCGTGAAGGAGAAAAAAAGCTGGGAGAATGTGTTGCTGCAGGGTTTTCTCCGGAAGCGAAATACGTGCTGATCGGTGTTCAGGAAGACATCGGCCCGCAGGCGAATGGTGGCAATGCAGGTGCAAAGAATGCATTTCCGGCTGCTCTTTCGCGCTTTCTGAATATGCAGTCAAACAGGAGGTACACGGGTGAGAATTTAACGTGTGCAGGATATGTCAGGCAGCTGACAGAGTTTTCTACTATTGAGAATGGCCGCAGGCTGGTAGAGGAACTGGATGAATTGCTGATCGGGATCCTGACCCCGGTTTTTAAAAACGGACAGGTTCCTGTTCTGGTAGGCGGCGGGCACAACAATGCCTATCCGTTGATCGCAGCTTTTAACAAGGCACATAACCGTCCGCTGGAGGTGGTGAATTGCGATCCGCATGCGGATTGCAGGAGGCTGGAAGGGAGGCACAGCGGAAATCCGTTCTCGTACGCGAGGGAGCGGGGATACCTGGAATTTTATACGGTCCTGGGACTCCACGGAGCATACAATGGAGAGAATATGCTGAACTACCTGAATGAACAGGGGTTTTATTATTCCTATTTTGAAGAATATATGAAGATGCCTTCAAAGATGGTTTCTGACCTCCAGACAATCATTATCAGGAGTGAAGATTACCTGGGAGTTGAACTGGACCTGGATGCGATCAAAGGAATGCCGTCTTCTGCATACACCCCAAGCGGGATAGAAGTGGAGCATGCACGTTTATACATCATGAAGCTGGCAAGCTCCCGCCGGAAGATAGCGTACCTTCATTTACCGGAAGGTGCTCCGGCGAATGCCCATGAAGAGAAGATCGTCGGTAAGACCATCGCGTACCTTCTGCACGACTTTTTAGGAAGCTGCAGGTGAACGGATTAACGACAGTTATTCAAATTTTTCTTTTACAACCTGGTAGATCTCATATGTTGATTTGTCATAGACATAGATCAGCACGTGCATATTGCCGGCATCATGGGAAGCGCTCCCGTCCAGTGTCAGCACATCTGGAAGAAGAAAGCTGTAATCCAGGTAGTATTTACCGTTTTCTTTCTTCAGGTTATCTGTTAATGTAACTCCCCAGAGGGAATTGGAAATGTGTTTCAGGTGAATGTCACGGTGAACGTAATCAGGCGTGTAGGTCCCGTTTACATTCTGGGGAGCAACCAGGCTGTCCTGCTGCAATACAACAACTGTTCCCAGATTGGTCAGCTGGGGATCCAGGACTTCAATTTCCGTATGCAGAAAGGCGCCTTTGGTCTGTGTATAATAGTTAAGGTGGGATTTAACGGCAACTTTTAATGTTGTTCCCAACGCACTGTTTACCTGTGAAGCCAGGATTCCCGAAGGATAGAATAACTCCGTCCCTCCCTCTACCTTGATGCGGTTGCTGCCCACGCTTGGATTTCCGAAAAAACCGCTGCTGGGCATCGCTCCGAAAAATTGCCCCAGCTCTAATCCCTGCGCATTGGTGAAATTTACCGGGTATTGACTGTTCACTGCCTGGAACCCGGTGATGCCGGTCGGTGACGAATGTACAGAGCTTACAAATACACGCTGCGGGTATTGTGTGTGCAGGTTGTGCGCCGCGGTTGCTGCTGCGGGGCAATACTGGCAGTTGTGTCCTGTAAAATCGTCGATCAGTACATTCCTGTCGGTACTGGCAGTAATGGCGTCAAAGTCCGGCCATTCATTTTCCACGTACGTCTGCCAGTCTCCCGGGTACAGACTGGTATCCAGTTCTGTCTGGTAGCTGTTCGGCTCATAGATTTTTTCTACCTTGTCGCAGCTTGCCAGGAAAAGTGCTGCCACTGCGAAGAGTCCGGAATAGATATTAGATAAACGATTCATAGTGCTGTTGTTTATTGCGTATTTTTTGATCAGAAACTGTGCGTGACGGTAAGCGTCAATCCATTGGAGGCCGGGACAAAACGACAGACTCCTCCTACACAGAACATTCCTGCGCGCTGGCGCCCGTAAGATGCCATCACGCGGGTAGCTCCTGTAATATATCCCACGGTAATATAGGGATGGTGGGCGCGTTTCGCTTTGTCATAGTTGCCGAAATTGTACTGATCCATTACACTTACCATCCAGTTGGAATTAATGGTGTATTCGATCATCAATGTCGCCCAGTCTCCGTTGTCGGTTGCCCTCGATCCGGGAGTGTTGAATTTCACCCTGTTGTCCAGTGAATCGATTCTGTTGACGAACATGACCTGCATTTCTGTACGCAGGGAAGAACGGTTCTTGAACTTGTACCCCAGCTCCAGCACGATCGTGTTGGAGGCAATATTGCCCGGTTGCTTGGTCACGGCGGCTATATTATTGTTTAAGACAATGTGGTAATAGCTCAGGATCGCGTTGAAATTCCTGGTGAATTTCTTTGAAATGCTTGCGTTGATGTCCAGCCAGTACAAAGAGTCGCTCATGGCGAACGGCTTTGTAGAATAGAGGATTCCCGTAGAATCGGTGCTGTAGGTTGGATTCGGGGTTCGCTTCGGACGGTAAGCCGTGGAGGCGTTCAGGTTGATGGTCGTGCCGTATTTTCCGCCCAGTTTTGTCCCTTTCGGAATGGTATACACAACTTCTCCCTGGAAAGCCACTTCCCCGGTTGGCTGGGTTGCGTAAGGGTAGAGGGAAGACACCAGGTTGTACGTATGGGTCCTGTTCATCGCCGGAAGGTAATTGATCAACCCTACCTGCATCACTTTTGTGCGGTCTGAACGGTAGCTCATGTTGTCAACAGATTTTGCCGAAAATAGAATTCCCAGCCCTTTCCGGGAATAGCCTGCATTGATGACCGTTGCGAATCCAGTGTTGTAGATATAGCCATTATCCTGGGAGGGATCCTGTCCTTTTACAGCATATTCGCCGTCCAGGGTAAACCCTTTGTACCTTAGCCCGATCCGTCCTCCGTAAGTAGCCACGTTCTGCGGCACTACCAGCAGGTCATCATTGTCTTCCTGGAATTTGCTGACAAACGAACCGCCTACTACAACATTCAGTTCTTTTTCCTGCAGTCCTTTGAACAACTGGTTGATGTTTATTTCCGCATCGCCACCGCGCACGATCCCGCTTCCGTGGGAAATTCCTCCACGAAATGCCAGGCGCTGCAATCCATACACTCCTTTTAATACAATCCCCCGGTAGGGTGTGAGTTTTACCCGCAGACCGTCCAGCATATTGTCATATCCCAGCGCCCTGTCTTCGTAGGCACGTAATGTCAGCCCGGAACCGAATTGTTCGTAAAAATTACCGGCGGTCACATCAATGAATTTGTTGCCGTATCCGACGTATCGCATACCAAGTCCTGTTCCTTCAAATTCTGTCGGGTAGCCTTGTATCCGGGGTAAATACGATTCAAAACGCAGCCCTCCCCTGAAATTGCCGTGCGTATAATACACATTCATGTAGGAGTTAAGCAATCCTTTTGAAGCAGGCTGAGTGGCCCCGATCAGCGAATCTTCGTTCAGGTACTGAAAGGTGGATTCTATGTTTCCTGTAAAATTTCCTCTTTCCAATTGCCCGTATGCGGTAAAACCTGCTGCAGCGGCAATGATGGCAACAATTCTTTTCATAAGTAATAACAATCGGCGGGATTACTTCTTGCTGAGATTTACCAGTTCCTGGTACAGTAATTCTTCGTCGCCCGGTGCATAATTGTTATGAGAATAGACGATCACCCCGTCTTTATTGACCAGGAATGTATGAGGAACATTATTTACTCCCATCGCTCTTCTGAAATCACTGTTTGTATCCATGAGCACGACATATTCCCAGGCACGCCCGTTGACGTATACAGGCACGGAATTTTTCGTTTTTTCATCATCTATGGAAACAGCTACAAGGGTCACTCCGAATTCTTCCTGCCAGTCTGTATAAACTTCATGGATGGTATTCAGTTCGCGTTTGCAGGGTGAGCACCAGGTGGCCCAGAAGCTGATGATAACAGGGCCGTTGGCAGCAAGCTCCGCAGTGTTGATCGTTTTGCCGGACATATCTTTTAGCTGAACACCAGGGATTTGTTTGTCTTTTCCGGAATCCTGGGCAAATGATACAGCAAATAATCCGAACGCTGCAAGCGCCAATGCAAGTTTTTTCATTTTTACGTTATTTAAGTTTTAGCTAAAAGAGGCAAATTTCTTGCCAGTTCATTCAAAGGTAACACAGATTTTTTAAATTATTCACACAATTGCCATGTAAAACTGATCTGCTTTCTTGGATTCCCAAAAAAATATTTTTATACTTTTTAATAAAGAAAATGGATATTGCCTGTATTTTTTTCTTATTTTAGCATAAATTATTGGTTGATATACATATTCTGGAACGATTTATGATATAACCAATTAACAGGTAAAATGTTTGAATTCGTCGCGTATGAAAAAAATAATACTTATTGCATTTGGTTTTACGGCTTGGGCGGCTCAGTCTCAGATTGAGATCCGGAAAGCAGGTGAAACGGAAGATGTTTCAGGAACAACGATCAGCTATGATATTTCACTGGCTGATGTTCCCCAGGATGACGAGTGGGCTTACTGGGAAGGAGCGAAGTTCCATGTCTACAATATGACAGGGAGTGACCAGCAGTTCCGTTTGAAGCGTGTCCGTGTCACTGTACCTTCTGACTGGAAGGACAATTTATGCTGGCCACCGACGTGTTTTACCGATGTGCATAACCAGGAAACAGGCGGCTATTACATTACTCCGGGATCCGGAACGTGGGCGCCTCCGACAATCCTGGATGGAGGAACTGACCTGTCAACAGGCGGTCCTGCTGAAATCAAGCCTCAGCTTTATCCGGGACAGCTGGGAAGTTCCGCGACATACAAATACATTGTGACGGATATGACAGGGAATGTGCACTACGATTCGGTAACAATCGTTGTCAACTATTTTGATGTCCTGAGCATTTCGGCAGCTCAGAAAGTGGCAACGGAGCTGACCATGTCACCAAACCCTGCATCTGATTACGTAACCATCCAGGCGGAAGGAATTACCGATGGAAGGATCCGTGTGGTGGATGTATTGGGAAATGTCGTGTATACAGGTGAATTCAATAATTCACGCAAACTGAATACATCAGAATTTAAAAACGGTGTTTATTTTATCACTGTTCAGAATTCTTCCAATAAAGGAATAACGAAAAAGCTGGTTGTAAGACATTAATGCTTTATTTCAAATAACATACTATAAGTTAAAAGAGATCGCTCCGGCGGTCTCTTTTTTTGAAATTATAATTACTTTTGGGTATTGGGAGCTGTATGGTACACTTAGAAGATCACTACGTAAAGGCACTGGAAACATCTGTTATCGCTTCGGACGAGATCATGCGCATCTACCAGACTTCGTTCCGGAAAAGCTTTAAATCGGATGGTTCCCCGGTAACCGAAGCGGACACGGCTTCCTCTGAAATCATTGTCAATAGCCTGGAAACGGTCGGGATTCCGATCATCTGCGAAGAAGATCCGAAACTTCCATACGATGAGCGCAGAAAATGGAGTGACGTATGGGTGATCGATCCGTTGGACGGGACAAAGGAGTTTATCCGTGGGAACGGGGAATTTGCCGTGAACATTGCCCTGGTGAGGAATGGAAAGCCTGTTTTCGGGTTGATCGCCAGCCCTGTGAGCCGTACGGTTTTGTTTGGAGGAATGGCATACGGAGCTTTTATCGCAGACTTTTCCGATCTGGATAAGCCGGGCAAATGGAAAGTGCTCACCGCTTCCGAAATCAATATACCCGTTGTGCTGACCAGCTCCAGGACACCCTACCGGGGGAGAGAAGTAGAGCTGATTGAAACAATCAGGGAGCAGCACGAAATTGAATACATCAAGAAAGGTTCCGCGCTTAAGTTCTTTGACCTGGCCGAAGGCAACGCAGATGTTTATCCGCGGTTTGCCCCTACCATGGAATGGGACATAGCTGCCGGGCAGGCGATCCTGGAACCCCTTGGAGGAGTGGTGTTGAATGCTGATACGGGAGAGCCGCTCACTTACAATAAAGAATCCTTATTGAACCCGTATTTCATTGCCAAGACACAGGGATTCATCAATTTGTTTGGCTGATGACAGGCAAAAAGATCAACACACTACTGCTCTTTCTGATTGCTGTTTCCGCATTCACTGTTTCCGCGCAGGTGAATCACCTGCCGCTCAATCATTTTTACAAGGACAGGTTGTATCATGCGACCGGTAAAATGGAGGGCTACAAAGGCAACAGTTTTTTTCCGGCGACCGAACAGCAATACGATCTGCACTGGAAGATCCGGGATACTTCCAAACAGTATTACTTGGTCACGGAACATTTGTTCAAAAAACATTTTCTTGAGTTCAAAGGCAAAAATTATTACCTGACGATCTCCCCGGTCTTTGATTTTTCATTGGGGAAGGATTTCGCTGATACGGCATCGAGAAGATTGTTCCAGAATACAAGAGGATTTCACATTGAAGGGGATCTATTTCATAATTTTTCCTTCTCGACAAGCTTCTACGAAAATCAATCACGGAACCCGATGTACCAGTCGATGTATTTCAACGCGATAGGTGAATCATATGTCAATCACGGAGACTCGTCCTACTACACACAGAACGCAGTTGTCCCGGGTATGGGAAGGACAAAGCCATTCAAAACGGATGGGTATGATTATGCCTTTGCGATGGGAGATATTATCTACCAGCCATTCAAGGTACTGACATTGTCGGCGGGGAATACCCGCAAATTTATCGGCGACGGTTACCGCTCGCTTTTGTTGTCCGACAATAGTTTCAGCGCGCCGTTTTTCCAGGCGAACTATCGTTTTCTGCCACGTTGGGAATTTGTTTACCTGAGAAGCCGCCTGATGAACCTATTGCGCCGCCCTGCAAGCACAACCGTCGAAGCGTACTATGACCCGAAGGTCATGGCGGTTAATTATGTGTCATTTGCAGCAACAAAGAACCTGACGATCTCTCTTTTTGAAGGAACGATCTATTCCAAAGGAGATTCCGTTGTTTCCAAAAAAGCATCCCCGTGGATGTACAATCCCATTCCGGTCGTCGGGGCGTTTGTAACAGGTGACCGGGAGGCGAATTCTGTGCTGGGTCTGAACATCGGCTACACGGTGATTCCGGCTGTCCGGTTGTATTCGCAGGTTGCCTGGAATCCCCGGCACGGCGGGTATGGGGCGCAGCTGGGCGTGAGGGTGATGCAACCGTGGGATGTAAAGAACCTGTTCCTGCAGCTGGAAGGGAATTACGCGTCGGAAAATTTATACCGTTCATCCAACCCCCGCTTGAATTACAGTCATTTCAACCTTCCGCTGGCGCATACCAAAGGAGAGGGGTTTGCAGAGATGCTCCTTCGTGTGAATTATGAGTACAAGCGTGTTTATGCAGATCTGAAAGCGGTTTTTTACCAATTGGATAATTATACGCCGACTGCGCTCCTGGCACTTTATGATACAGGGGTAAGAACGAACGGACAGATACTGCATACGGCTTTTGAAGCAGGATACCGGTTCAATAAGAAGATGAATTTTACTGTTTTTGTCAGTTACCTGTTCAGAACGGCAACTACCGGGGGAGGAAACCAGTTGACAAATGTTGCGGGAATAGGAATGAGAACAGGTTTAATCAATAGCTACACGGATTTTTGAGAACGGTTGTCTTACATATCATTGCAATGCTGTTGTTTACATGGAATGTAACTGCGCAGTATGGCGTGGGGGAGCTGTTCGAGGAACTTCCCGCTGACAGTGTACACAAGCGGTCGACAGAGCTGCATACCGCTTTGAAGCCATCGGTTCGCCAACAGCGGTTTTTGTCATGGAAAAAAGACGAGCCATCTCGTGACAATTATTTTTTCATTGCACCTGCGGTTGATGTCAACGGGGGATATTCCGGATCGCTCAACTACCGTACCGGACTGGGATTGAATTTACAGGCACAGACCGGGAAATGGTTCTTCAAGCTGGGAGTATTGGGTGGTGCCGGTTCGGTGGATTCCCTGTTCAACACACGTTCATTCTATTACGAGGAGAAAGGAAAAAATTACTATTATACCGATATCAGGAGCCGGATCAGTTATACACCGAATGATATTTTCAATTTCCAGGTCGGGCTGGATAACCAGTTCATCGGAGAAGGAAGCCGTTCATTGTTCCTGGGTGATTACGGAGTTCCGCACCCGTTTGCCCAGATCCGTACCAGGTTCTGGAGAGTAGAGTATACCGTCCTGTACCAGTTTATGCGGGAGCATGTTCCGGGAGCATGGAAATCGAAGTATGCCACTTCCCATCACATCAGCCTGAATGCAACGAAATGGCTGAATTTCGGCCTTTTTGAAACGGTTGTATTCCAGCCGAAGGATACGCTGCTGAATCGTGGTTATGAAGTGGAATACCTGAATCCGGTCATTTTTCTCCGGCCCCAGGAATATTCATTGGGTTCTTCGGATAACATCCTGATCGGTGTGTCCATGGACATTAAATTTGGCAATCACCTATTCTATTCACAAGGGATCCTGGACGAGTTCAATTTGGCTGAAATCAGGAAAAACCCGACCTGGTGGGCGGTAAAATACGGTTTACAGCTTGGAGTGAAGGGAAGGTTCTACCCATCCATCGGCCCGCTGTTTTACCGGGTCGAGTACAACATGATGCGCCCGTATACCTATTCGCATGTGAACGAAATGCAGGCATACGGCAACCAGGGGCACGTGCTGGCGCATCCGCTGGGGGCGAATTTCCATGAGCTGCTCGCAGAATTGAAATGGCAGAAAGGAAAGTACCTTGTCAAATTTTTTACAACATACCGTTTGAAAGGGGAAGACAAGGATGGATTCAGTTACGGTGGAAATATCTACCAGTCGTACCTGCTCCGGCCTGAGGACTACGGCTTCTTTACGGGCAGGGGATTGGGGAGAAATACCAGCAGAACGATCCTGACGTTTGATTATGAAGTTTACAAGCCTGCGCAGATGCATGTATTTTTTGAAAATCATTTGCTGATCCAGGGAAATACCGGACAGCTGGATTATTACCCGGTAGTTGGTATCAGGAGCCAGCTGTGGAATGATTACAGGAATTATTAGCCGCCGGAAGGATAGCTGTTCCTGTTTTTGATGAACCCGGGAAGCATCCGCTTTTTGATTAAAAGCTATCCAGGATATTAGTGCTTTCTTTTGGTGCTTCTTCAGTCGGGAGCGATGATTTCAATACCGCAGCTGCCAGGAAAATGACCGCTGATACGACTAACAGGTAGAATCCTATCCCCGGTTTTGACTCGATGTGCGACTGCGAATAGGTGAAAAATGCATATTGAAAAGGAATGGTAGGAAAGAACAACAGGATCGAAAAGGTCAGCATCAGCCATTTGCTGAGTTGAGTGTGCTTCATCAGGGCCAGTACCGTTAACGGAGCGATGACCCACAGGCTCATGAACGGGAAAATGAATTCGAATTCATCTACCCCGGTCGAATAATCCGTATTGTTGAAATCCCGGTAAGGAGTGAACAGGCTCAGGATAAATATTCCTGCAGCTGCAATTGCCAGCCAGCGGGAGATGCTCAATCGGTTTGTCTTCATTTTATGAAATTCCCTGGAGTGATGAGAGGTACGCGTAGGTTCCTCCTTTACTTAGTAATTCCTTATGGGTTCCCCGTTCGATGATCTCTCCTTTTGACAATACGATGATTTCGTCAGCATTGCGAATGGTGCTCAGACGGTGCGCGATTACCAGCGATGTCCGGTCAGCCATCAGCTTGTTCAATGCTTCCTGCACCAGTTTTTCAGATTCTGTGTCCAGTGCGGAGGTGGCTTCGTCAAGAATGAGAATGTCCGGGTTTTTAAGAATGGCGCGTGCGATGCTTACACGTTGTTTTTGTCCGCCGGAAAGTTTGTTGCCGCGTTCGCCGATCTGTGTATCGTACCCGTTTTCCAGTGCTTCGATGAACTTATGTGCATTGGCAATCTTTGCCGCTTCTGTGATCTCTTCACGTGTGGCATCCGGCTTCCCGAAAGCGATGTTCTCTGCAACTGTTCCGCTGAACAAAATGGATTCCTGGCTGACAATCCCGATTTTGCTGCGCAGATCATCCAGCTTCATTTCACGGATATCGGTACCGTCGATGAGAACAGCTCCGGAACCAACGTCATAAAAACGGGGCAATAAGTCGGAAATGGTAGATTTTCCACTTCCTGATTCTCCCACCAGCGCAACTGTCTTTCCTTTCGGAATGGAGAATGAAATGTTCTTAAGTACGGGTTCTTCCTTGTAGGAGAAACTCACGTCTTTATAATGTATTCCTTCTGAAAAGACCACTTTTTCCACGGGATGTGGTGTTTCGTGGATCTTTTCGTCTGCGTTCAGAATCTCGTTGATACGATGCTGTGCCGCCTGCGCCTTGTTGAGATTGGCAACCGATGTGGAAATTCCCTGGATGGGACGTAGTAATTGCGAGAATACCAGGATAAACCCGATGAATTGAGGCCCGTCGAAGCCATTGGTAGCCTGGTTATCCAGGATCATGCTCCCGCCATACCAGACAATTCCGAGCATGACCACAACGGCAAGGAACTCATTCAGAGGAGGTGACAGGTCCCTTTTCCGGAATGCTTTTGTCGTCAGCTGCTGGTGGCGGAGATTGGTCTTCCCGAAGGATGCTTTGATAAATTTCTGCGCGTTGAATGCTTTGATGATACGGATTCCTCCCAACGCTTCTTCCATTTTGGAAAATAATACACCCAGTTCTATCCGTTCCTGTCCGGCTGTCCGTTTCAGGCTCTTCCCGATCCTGGAAATCACGAGCGCTGTTACCGGGAGCAGGATGAATGAAAACAGTGTCAGCTGGGGGCTCCAGTACAATAGTGCCGCCACGTTCAGAATAACAGCGATCGGTTCCCGGAAAAATAATTCCAGTACGGCAATGACGGCGATTTCGATTTCACCCACATCACTTTGTATCCGTGACATCAGGTCTCCTTTGCGCTCATTGCTGTAGTAGGAAAGCGGCAGGGAGATCGCCTTGTCAAACAAATTCTGCCGGACATCACGGACAACAGCCATTCTCAATTGCGACTGATGCCAGATAGCGCCATAGCGGAACAGGTTTTTGAGGAAGAACGCGATCAGAACCGAAAAGCAGACAAAAAGCAATGCGTTTTTCGGGTTTTCAACGACCATGCTTTGGGTGAAGTAATTGTAATAATCAGAAACGTATTCAACCGAACCTTTTAATGAACCATCATACACCGGTTTCTGCGGCACGATTGCCGTATCCGTTTCTTTCGGGAAGATGAGCTGCAGGAACGGTATGAACAATACCATCGAAATCAGGTTGAAAATCACGAACAATAAGTTGTAAAAGATCACCAGAATGGCTAATCCTTTATATTTGAAAGTATACCTGTAAATTTCTAATGTGCTTTTCATCGGGGATAAAGTTACGTAAAATGACTTTACGTGAACAGGCAAACCATATTAATCCCGTAAGGAACAATGATCCGATCTGGATCGACAGGGTTACCCGTGAAGTAATGGCATGGCAATGGAAGCCATTCATCTTTTTCTTACATCCTGCCACAGGCGTTAAAAAAATGACTGATAAAGACGATGTATGATAGTGGCCGTTTTTCAATAGGTCAGTGGTAAATCTGAGCTGAATTCAGAAGAAATATTCGTTATAAATCAAAAAATATTGCATTTTTGGCACTCCGATGGAATACAGGAAAAAAATAATTGATAATTTTAGTGAGTGAACTATATCACCAGATCCGTATAAATGAGCACTGTCAATTTTGAATCATCACAATATGTCTCGGTAGAGTTTTCACTGGCCGGCGCAGGTCAGCGGCTGCTGGCAGCGATGATCGACATGGCGGTTTTCCTGGTTTATTTCATCGTGATGATCGCTTTTTTCGGGGAATCACTGATATTCAGCGCGAATAATTATGCCGATTTTTTCTGGTTGCTGCTGATCAAAGCTCCCTGGATCCTGTACAATCCTGTCTGTGAATATTTTATGCACGGTCAGACGCTCGGGAAGTACATCGTGGGGATCAGGGTGGTAACCATGAATGGCGACCGGCCTAAACTGAAGGAAGTATTTACACGCTGGATCTTCAAAGGAGATTTTCTCTGGATCAGTACCAGCCAGTTGATCCTGATCTGGCTCGGAATGGGAATCGTAGCCATTGCAGTTATCGGGTTGTCAACCTATAAGCAGCGATTGGCAGATGTGCTGTCCGATACGATCGTGATCAAGACGAAGCTCAGCAGTTCTTATGTCCTGAAAGACATCCTGTCGATCAAAGACAGCAGTAACCACGAAGTGCTTTATCCGCAGGTCATTCGTTTTACAGATGAAGACATGATGCTGATTAAAAATACCATTCTGCGCCTTCGCAAATATCCGACCCCCGAAACCATCCGGTTTGGAAGGGAACTATGTGATGAAACGGCCCGGCTGATGGGAATAGAGCCGGTGGAGACCAAAAGAATGGAGTTTTTGCAGAATGTATTGCAGGATTATGTTGTCCTGACCAGATAGGCACCCATATATCCGGCGGTTGGAGCGCGGAGTGATTTATTATTCCTACCTTTGCAGGCAGGTCATCTTCATTCATCTTTCATGAAAATCATTTTTTTCCGACGCGCATTATTTCTGCTGATCCTGTTTTGTCTGCACACCCATTTTTCGTTTTCACAGGAAAGCAAACTTCCTTATGTGGTGTCTTATTACGGAACAAAACAGGGATTGCCCCAGAACCAGGTGATCAGTATTTTACCTAAAAAGGATGGCAGCCTGACGATTTCCACGACCAATGGCATCGTTAACTACAATGGGGCGGAGTTTTATCCTTTTATAGCGAATGATGAATACAAGAAGTATCTGTATATAAAAATAACCTGGCATCCGAAGAAAGATATCCTGTATGGATGGGAGATTGGAGGTGGTTATAACCAGATCTATCCTGAATTCGCTAACCTGGGAAAATTTTCCTGCGTATCATTTGAGGATACCTTGCTGACTTACGTCACAAAAGAAGGAGTGATCGTTGAAAGCAATTACGAGCTTACCCATACGTACCACTCATTAAAAACATCCGTCCAATCGGCAAAAGCTGTCCTGAATACCCCTCATTATTACTATGTCAGCGATTGGAGGCAGCTATACAGGATCGACAAGAAAAGCGGAGAAGAAGAGATGATCCTGGATGGATTCTTTGACATCCTGAGGTTGAGGCTGAATCCTTATACGCAAGATGTCTATGCGTTGTCCCAGGAAAATGCCTACGTCATATCCTCCGAAGGAGTGAACCGGATTCCCCTGAAGGTTACTTCCGGGAGGATCATATTGCGGGAGATTGAGTTCATCAACAAAAACGAAAGTTTTATTTCTTATTCGGACGGGCTGATCCACCTCAAGGATACATCGTTGTACTATTACCATTCGTATGACGGAAATCCGATTCCCCCCTTGTATTCGATCTATTACCAGAAGAAAGAAAACTGCTTTCTGATCGGAACGGAATACAACGGGTTGATGAAATTAACTCCCAAGCAGGCCACCTCCTACCTCCATCCTTACCAGAAAGGTTCCCAGTCGTTTGTTTCTGTTACGTCAAATAAGGGAGTGGTATTCTCTTCTTATACAAAGGGAAATATTGTCAGATTAAATGAAAACAATGAGCTGGAGGAATACCTTTCATTGAATGCTTTTATCGCTTCTCTTTCATTCATTGACAACCAGCTGTATGTGGGGACATGGGGATCCGGCCTGATGGTCTTTGAGAACAAGCGGATGGTTGATTCGATTGTCCCGCCTAAGCTGCCTTCCACGCATGTGTACGGCGTATTCAGGGATTCGAAGAAAAATACCTGGATGGCAACGGAGAAAGGTGTGGTGAAAAGGGGTGCATCAGGCAAATATGAGCTCCTTCCCGGTATAGACACCCGTATCGT
This sequence comes from Crocinitomicaceae bacterium, assembly GCA_037189645.1. Taxonomy (GTDB): domain Bacteria; phylum Bacteroidota; class Bacteroidia; order Flavobacteriales_D; family Crocinitomicaceae; genus Taishania. Next base: position 134,158 of record JBBCIY010000010.1, on the reverse strand, counting down.
TTCCATTTATGAGCTCAGGAACGGAAACATGTGCTTTGGAGGAAGCGAAGGGGTTTTTATTGTATCGGGAAATAAGGTTGTCCGGCATCTGGGAGCGGCTGACGGATTGATCTGTAAAGAAGTACGTTCTTTTTACGAGGATAAGCGGGGTGCATTGTGGATCGGGACCTATAACGGAGGATTGTACCGGTATACGGGAGACGAAGGGTTGATCTCCGTAAATAATCAGCCGAACTGCATGCTGAACCAGGATGTCTTTACAGTGATAAAGGGAAGCAACGGGTTGTTGTATATGTCTTCCAACCAGGGGATCTGGGCCGTTTCCGAGCAAAAGCTGAACGATTTTCTCAACGGTACCATTCCCTACCTGATCCCTTTCTTTTTCGGGGAGGAAACAGGGATCTTAAATGTAGAATTCAATGGAGGTTTCCAGAACAACAGCCTGCAAGCTTCCGGCAACAGGATTTTCTTTCCATCCATACAGGGAGTGGTGAATCTGGAAGTTAAAGATATTTCTTTCAGGAAATTACATCCTGTTTTCAGGGCTGTCTTTGTGAATGATACGCTTCACAATTCGCCGGACAATACCTTTAAGAGAGAAACGCATACAGTCCGCTTTGATTTTAACGCGACTTCTTTCCTGGATCAGTACAATGTGCTGTACCAGTATAAGCTGGAAGGAAAAGGAATGCCCAGCCGTTGGAGCACATTGCAGAAAGAACAGAGTGTAACATTTAAAATGCTTCCGCCGGGAAAATACCGGTTGACAGTAAGGGCGATCGACGGATTCAATGATCTTTATCCGGAAGAGATCGGCTATGAATTCATCATTCAGCCTCATTTCTATGAAACGGCTGTATTCTGGGTCGTATTGATCGCTGCTGTCTTACTGGCCGGCTTCGTACTGATCAGAAGCCGCATACAGCGCCTGAGGAAGGCAGAACGAAAGGAGAGCAGGATCAATCATACGATCACCGAGATGAAGATAAAGACCATTCAATCCAGGATGAACCCGCATTTTATTTTCAATTCTCTCAATAATATCATTTACCTGCTCAATGTTGAGAAATATGAAGAAGCGGAGCAACTGCTGAATGATTTTGCGCTCCTGCTCCGCCGTTTCCTGGAAAAAAGCGACAGCTCGTTCCTCACGATCGAGGAAGAGCTGGAAATCATCGATCTTTATCTTGCCATTCAGCAGCGAAGGTACAATAACGCATTTGACTATTCCGTAGAATGTCCTCCCGAATTAGCGAAAAGAACGATCCCGAGCATGCTCATCCAGCCATTTGTGGAAAATTCCATTATTCACGGAGTTGCGCACAGTGATCACAAATGTTTTCTTTCCGTTTGTGTCCGCCAGGAAAATGAATTCATTGAGATCCGTATCAAGGATAATGGGATCGGGAGAGTGCGTTCACGCGAGATCAATCAAAACCGTAAGAATCATGTTTCGTATGGAATCCAGCTGGTAAATGAGAAGATCGACGTGATTTTTCAGAAATATGGCATAAAAATTGACTTGTCAATAGAAGATGTGGAAGAGGGATCAGGAACATTGGTAGTACTAAAAATTCCGATGAATGACAAAGTGTTTGATAGTTGAAGACGAAATAGCGGGGCAGGCGATTCTTACAAAGAAACTGGGCAATTTTTACCCTGAATGCAGAATAGAGGCGGTTATTGACAACAAAAACGAAGCGATCAGTTATTTAAAGAATAACGAGGTGGACATCGTATTCCTGGATGTTGAGATAAAAGGAGGTACGGGAATCGAGGTCATTGAAGCCATCGGGGAATTTAATTTCGAGGTTATTTTCGTTACGGCATACAAAGATTACGCCATCGAAGCGCTGAATCACAAAGCATCCTATTATCTCCTCAAACCGATCCAGGATGCGGCGCTGAAAAAAGGAATGGAAGTGGTTTTAAAGCGTGTCCGGGAGAAACGGCTTGTAACAACGATCCTGGTTCCGTATAAGAATTCACAATTGCCGGTCGCTGTACAGGATATCGTGTACTTTAAATCAGAAGGAGCCTATTCCCATATTTACACGAAAGAAGAGCAGTTCCTGACTTCAAAGAACATCGGGCATTATGAGCAGCTGCTATCGGCCTCCTCGTTTACACGGTGCCATCATTCCTACCTGGTGAATACCAGACAGATCGACAGGCTGGTAAAAAGCAGGGGCGGGGTGCTGATCATGTCAAACGGCGATGAGGTACCTGTTTCCCAGAGAAGGCTCAACGAGCTGATCACGGTGTTGCAGGCCTGACGGAATAATGACAGGTTTTAGTGCACATTCAGGCGAAATCCGCCAGTTCCAGCCAGCGGTTTGTCTTTTCATCCAGCTCGGAAACAAGCTTTGCCAGTTCTTCTCCTGCCTTCATGATCATTTCATTGGAGCTGTCGGCTGATGACAAGATCCGGGTCAGTTCTTCTTTTTTTGCTTCCAGCTTTTCAATTTCGGTTTCCAGGGTTTCGTATTCCTTCTGCTCTTTGTAAGACAGTTTTTTCTTTTCTTTCACTTCAGCGATGACAGGTTCGGAAACCGTTTCTGCCTGCTGTTTTCGCTCCTCCTGTCGTTCCTCTGAAACGCTTTTCTTTTGCCGGGAGCGGTATTCGGAATAATTCCCGATGATATCTTTTACTTCGCTGTTTCCTTCAAATACAAACAGGTGGTCAACCATTTTATCCATGAAGTAGCGGTCGTGGGAAACAACGATCAGGCAGCCTTCGAATGAACGCAGGTACTCCTCCAGCACGCCCATTACAAAAATATCCAGGTCATTGGTAGGCTCATCGAGGATCAGGAAGTTGGGATTTTTCATCAGCACCGTCATTAGCTTCAGGCGGCGTTTTTCTCCTCCGCTCAGCTTATGGACAAAATTGTAGTGCATATCGCGGGGAAAAAGGAATTTTTCCAGGAATTGGGCAGCCGACATCTGTCGTCCTTTCTCCAGGGGAATGTATTCCGCCACGTCACGGATCACGTCAATCACTTTCTTATCGTCTTCAACGGCTAATTGCTCCTGGTTGTAATAACCGAAGACAACCGTTTCCCCGACAACGATCTTACCTTTGTCTGCCGGTTCCTTTTCAAGGATCATGTTCAGGAAAGTGGATTTTCCCGTTCCGTTGTTTCCTACTATCCCGACGCGTTCCTGGCGTTTAAAGACGTATGAAAAATCGTTGAGGATCTTTTTCTCCCCGAATGCTTTCCCGATCCGGTGCAATTCAAGGATTTTTGTTCCCAGGCGTTCCATTTTCACCGGGATATCCAGTTCGTCTTTATCCAGCCGCTGATGAGCTGTTTTCTTCGTATCGTGAAAAGCTTCAATCCGGGCTTTTTGCTTGGTGCCTCTTGCTTTTGGCTGCCGGCGCATCCATTCCAGCTCTTTCCTGAACTGGTTTTTTGCCTTTTCTACGGTCGACTCGAACTGTTCTTCGCGTTCGGCCTTCTTTTCAAGGAAATAAGAAAAGTTTCCTTTGTAGCGGTATAATGTTGTATTGTCCAGCTCCAGAATGGTGTCGCAGACCACTTCCAGGAAATACCGGTCGTGGGTCACCATCAGAATGGTTGACCTGGATTTTGACAGGTAATCCTCCAGCCATTCGATCATGTCCAGGTCGAGGTGGTTGGTCGGCTCATCGAGGATCAGGAAATCAGGTTCTTCGATCAGTACTTTTGCCAGTGCAACGCGTTTTTTCTGTCCTCCGGACAGGTTTCCGATCAGCATTCCGGTATCGTTCAGTTTCAACACGGAAAGGATTTGCGAAACACGTACTTCTATATCCCATGCGTTTAGCTCGGAGATCGTTTCAAATGCTTTCTGAACAGCGCTCTCATCGTTCTGTAAAGAAGCGGTGTTGTATTCCTTTATGGCTTTTAGCTCAGGCAGGTCGTGTGAAAATACTTCTTCCAGGATGGTGTGCTTCGGATCCAGGTCTTCGCTTTGTTCCATGAATACCATCCGGATCCCGTTGCGGAAAACCACTCGTCCTTCATCCAGTGTGTCCAGACCTGTCAGGCAGCGAAGCAAAGTTGTTTTTCCGGCACCGTTTTTTGCGACGATTGCAACTTTTTGCCCCTGGTCTATACCGAAGGTAATGTCCTGGAAAATGATGCGGTCGCCAAATGATTTTGTAATGTTTTCTACTGACAGAAAATTCATCTTGGTTTGAAGTTAGATGTTTTACCTTGGAAAAGAAAGAGCTGTTTAACGAAGCCTGTTGAGTGAATCGATCGTTTTTTTGTCTTTCCTGATCCCGGCATAAGCTAAATGCGTGAAAGGCAGTCCGATCACCAGGATGTAGAATGCCGCAGAATAGTTGCTGTGAACGATTTCTCCGCTTGTTTGTCCCGGAGCGATCAGGTAGAACCAGGCAACTACTCCGATCAATACCAGCAGGTAAAGCCCCCAGAGCAGTCGTGCATACTTGAACTGGGTATTCAGCTTTTTGTAGCTGAATAGAATCAACAGCGCAAAAAGAGCCAGGGCAAGTGTGATGATGAAAAGAGGAATAGAAGTGTGTGTGATCAGTTCCTTTCCATCCAGGGTATATTTTGAAATTCCGGATCCGCTGAAATTAAATCTCGCTTCGTCCGTAACGATCTCGAACAGGTTTCCCCAGAAGCTCACGATTGCCAGTAAGATAATTACCACTAATAAATGGACGGTTTGAATGCGCTGTATCATATTGATCTAATTTTCTGCGAAAATAGCGATTTTTCAGATGAAGTAAATATAAAAACTGCCGGTAACCATATTATCGGCAGTTTCCTGTTTTGTTATGTAAGAATGTTGTTAGCGGATAACAACTTTTTTCATTGCTTCTTTTCCGTCTTCGGAAGTCAGCTTTACCAGGTAGATCCCTGGTGTGAATCCTGAAGACTGCATGGTGATCCTGTTTTGATGAGACGGGATTTCCGTTGTGGAAACGGCCTGTCCCAGTGTGTTGATGATCGAAACATTCCAGTTCCATTCATTGGAAGGGATGTCAATGTAGAAGAATTCTTCCGTTGGATTCGGGTAGACCGAGAAAACAACCGTTCCCGGGTTATTCGCCAATGACAGCCCCTGTACACAAAGCTGTTCGTACATGAAATCCGTCACAAATATAGCGTGGCTGGGAGGGAAATCACAGTGCCCGCTGCCCGGAACACTCATGTAGGCGCTGTTCACACCAACATTCAGCGTTCTTGTATACATCAGGGAATCTCCGTAGAGCATAACAGGGATGACTACTCCGATATTCGGCTGCGCAGCCAGGTTCGGAACGACTGCATCATCTAAATTATGCACGCCTACATACGGTTGGTCGCCGGGTTCGATCCAGGAAGTGTCGGCAATTGCACCACACCAGCTGAGTGCCATCTGGGGAACACTGTTATAGCCGCTGTTTCCTGAATTTCCTTCCATTCCGCCTTGGGCAGCTACATAGGTGATAAGATCTGTCGGAATCTTTGATTCACTGTCAAAATAGGTGGCATGGTTTGCCAGGATCGCACCTGCGGAAAACCCGCCCACAATAATGATGTCTGTGTTGATTCCATAAGGGTTCCCATCGTCCTCAACAGATTTTCTGAAGAAACGGATCGCTGCTCTCATATCGTGGACAGCGCGCACCACTTCTTTCTGAAATTCCAGCCCGGGATTCATGATCACTTCGGGGCTCATGGCCAATAAGCGGTATTGGATGGAAGCCGTAACGTACCCCATTTTTGCCAGTTCCCGGCATTGAGCTGCAATATCGGATTTGTTCCCGCCGATGAAAGACCCTCCGTGCGCAAGTATGACCAGCGGACGGTCCGTATCGGTGTCGCCCTGTGGGGTATAAATGTCCAGGAACAGGTCGACATTTGTTGTCCCGTCCTGTGCAAAATTAGATCCGTACTGAACGTTCAGATCTTCATCTGCAGCTGTGAAAATCTGCTGATGGTAACGGTTTCCCGTGCAATCCTGCGCAGAAACAGGAGCAATTGCAGAGAAGATGGCAATACTAAAGGAGAGTATACTTTTTTTCATAAGATAGAATGTTTTATACTCTCAAAAATAATAAAATATTAATCTTTCGCTAAATCTTTTCGCGAATTTAGCCGTATCTTGATGATCTTCTCCCAGTTCTTCCCGGTTACATAGATGGCATCTTCTTCTTTATTGTAGGCAATGCCGTTGAATACTTCCCCTACTTTTCCCCTGCCGATCGAAGCGAGTTGTGTTCCGTCGATCACTCCGATCACCCTTCCTGTTTCGGGTTCAATGACAGCAATGTTATTCGTCATCCAGATATTGGCATAGATCATCCCGTCTATGAATTCCAGCTCATTCAGGCGAATGACAGGCTGTTCATGGGTGTATACCTCGATTGTCCTGACTATTTCGAATGTTCCGGGATCGCGGAACGTAAGGCGTTCTGATCCGTCTGACATGATCAGGTAATTTCCGTCATTGCAGATCCCCCAGCCTTGTCCCTGGTATGAAAAATCCCTGGGAAGAATTTCCAGTGTGTTTTTATTGTAGAGGAAACATTTGTTGGTGGTCCAGGTCAATTGGTAGATCGTGTCTCCCATAATGGTGATTCCTTCCCCGAAATGTGTTGCATCCAGGCCTATTTTATCAATGTCATTCCCGGTTTTTAAGTCGATTTTTGCGATTTTGCTTTCTCCCAGCTGCCCGGTGCTTTCATACAGCTGGTTTCCGCTGAATTCCAGTCCTTGTGTGAAATTGGAAAGGTTGTGGGGGTAGGTGGCGATGACCTCGTAAGGCCAGAGCTCGGGCGTCAGGTCGGATAGAATCCGCATGATCCGTTCGTCTTTGAAAACTTCACCATCGCTTTTATAGGCATTTAAGGTGATTTTCTTCGCCCCGATCCCAAAATCGTTTGTTTTCAGCGTATACGAGATCTTTTCTGCTTTTGAAGGATTTTCCCATTTTGAAACAATGCTGTCACCGATCTGGAGCTCAATGCTTTTTAACCCGCTGATCAAGGGTTCCATTCCTATTTCAACTTCCGAATTGTAGGAAACGGCCAGGTTCTCCTTAAATGTAAATTTTGCGAAATCCCCTTCCTCGGAACAGGCTCCCAGCACTATCATTCCGATAAAAAAAGCAACGATTTTCAAAAAACGGTTGTACCTGTTATTCTTACATGCTGCTGTAACATCTGTTTGCATTTCGGATCTTTTTATATTAATTGGTTATTGCTTCAATGCTTTCTTTCGCATTGATGGCATTGTGGCTGTTGTGATAGATTACCTTCCCGTCTTTCCACACGATCAGCTGCGGGGATTGGTGAACTACCCCTGTGAGTTCTTCGATCCTGGCGGAAACATCCCGGTGATTCAACAGGTCGAGGTATATCAGCTGAAAAGGAGTGTCCGGGGTTTCCCAGTCGCGTTCAAAACGGCTTTTTGCCATAGTGGAAATACTGCACCTGGTGCTGTGTTTGAACAGGAATACCGCTGTTCCCGGAGAGGATAAAACCTCTGTTAACTGCTCCTGGCTTACTAATTCAGTCCAGGGGAATGCTTCTTTTTGTGATGAACCGGAAAAAAATCCCATACCTGACAAGTATTAAAATTCAGAAGTGAACTGGCGGAGAAAACGGACGTCATTTTCCGAATACAAACGCAGGTCATTTACCTTGTATTTGAGCTGTGAAATACGTTCAATACCCATTCCGAAAGCGAACCCCGAATAGATCTTGGAATCGATTCCGGATGCTTCCAGCACATTCGGGTCAACCATTCCGCAACCCAGGATTTCCAGCCAGCCTGTGTATTTGCAGACATTGCACCCCTTAGAATTGCAGATGGTGCAGGAAACATCTACCTCCGCGCTGGGCTCGGTAAACGGGAAATACGACGGACGCATGCGGATGGACGCGTTTTCTCCGAATAATTCCTTTGCAAAATACAGGAGTGTCTGCTTCAGATCTGCGAATGAAACATTTTTGTCGATGTAAAGTCCTTCTACCTGGTGGAAAAAGCAATGTGCACGGGCGGAGATGGCTTCATTCCTGTATACGCGCCCCGGGGATATTGTACGGATAGGGGGAGCAGAATTTTCCATGACTCTTACCTGTACGGAACTGGTATGGGTACGCAGTGCCATTTCGTTTTCACCTTTCTCTACGAAGAACGTGTCCTGCATATCCCGGGCAGGATGCTCCGGGGCGAAATTCAACGCTGAGAAATTATGCCAGTCGTCCTCTATTTCTGGGCCTTCGGATACGGTATACCCGATGCGTGAGAAGATCTCGATGATCTCGCTTCTTACCAGTGACAACGGATGCCTTGAACCAACCGGCTCATTGTTTCCCGGCCGGGAAAAATCCAGTCCGGCATCGCTTGCAGTGGTTGAAGAAAGCTGTTCTTTCCACTGTTCATAAAGTGCTTCTGTATTGTTCCTGAAAGTGTTGAGCAGCTGCCCTACTTCCTTCTTTTGTTCGTTAGGTACATGTTTCAGCTCACCAAATAAGTCTTTCACCACTCCTTTGGATCCAAGGTATTTGATCCGGAATGCCTCCAGGTCCTGCGGGTTGGAAACCGGAGTTGATTTTATTTCCTCCCAGAGTGTATCAATTTTTTCTTTCATTTGTTCAAATTAAGCCAACCTTTGCTCAATGAAATACGTTAAATATTCAGTTGAGCGATTGAAACTGTAACTTTTAGTTAAAATTGCAGTTTTGTATTTGCAAGGCCGATAACTGATTTTTGGATACGAAGTTAAGAAATATCTGTTCAAAATATTGTTTTAATCCGCGAAAATACTTTAACTTTATGCGCTTTATGAATTGAAGATGAAAACATTTATTAGTAAAATAGCTCTTTTAATAATCTTGGTATCAGTTGGTTTATTGCAGTCCTGTAAAGATAAGGCGCCAAGCGTAGCGAAGATTTTCGTCCGGTCTGCCAGCCATGAGCTGCTTTCAGACGCGCGTGTAGTGATCATTGCTGATGTTGAGGAGAATGAGTCTACCATAGAATATGTGGATACATTGATGACCAACAGTTCTGGTTTTGTGGAGTTTAACCTGGATGATTATTATTCCCAGGTCGGAAAGAGCATAAAAGTTGCCACCTTTGATCTGATCTGTAGAAAGTCAGGTCTGGAGGGAGTCGGTAAAATCCGTACACGTGTGAATACCACGGCAGTAGAAACGGTTAAGTTAGCAAATTAATTAATTTTAATTTTTGGAAAGTATGAAAAATGCGATAAGGAAAATGGGGCTCATGACGTTGCTGCTGGCATTTGTGGCAGGTATGAGTATGGGTTGCCGTAAAAAACAGGACACGATAGCGGAAGTGACAGTGAGAAATTCTGCAGGAGCCACTGTTGCGGGAGCGAATGTTCGTTTGTATCCTAAGCCAACCCCGGGATACCAGGGAGGAGGTTCTTTGTTGTGGGAGTTTGAAACCGTAACGAATTCTGCAGGAGTAGCCAGCTTTAATTTCAATGAGGTTTACCAATTAGGGCAAGCTGGTGTCGTTGTGGCAAATATTGACGTTAATCATGCGGGAAGTACAGGAACCGGAGTTATTAAAGTAGAACAGGAAACTGTTTCTGTAGCAACGGTTTTCATCTGACCCTGGAAAAAAAATTATAAAATGCCGCTTCAAATTTGAAAGTGGCATTTTTTTTGCGCGTAAATTTGACGTTAAAATTTAAATCATATGAAAAAGTTAGTAACAGTATTTTTGATGAGTTTAATGGTGGGAGGAGCAAATGCCCAGACAGTAGAGAGAGGAGACAACATTATCAATCTGGGATTTGGATTTGATCCGTACTATTACTCCTATTCAAATACCGGAGGACTCAGACGCAGCGCTGTAGGACCGATTATCCTGGGATACGAATACATCGTAACCGATAAGCTGGGAATCGGTAGGATCGGAGTAGGAGGGATTCTGGGGCAATCTTTCTATAATGAAAAATATACATCAGTATGGACGGATTACCACTACAGAACTTCCAGGACAGCTATTGTGGCGAGGGCCGCTTATCACTTCGACCTGCCTGTAAAAGGCCTTGATTTGTACGCAGGTTTAGGTGGCGGGTTTTATATCAATCACCACGTAGACCGTGTTGTGTCTCCGGGAGAGGTAGAATCCAAAACTACAAGTGTGAATGTAACCGGAGGACATTATGTCTTTGGAGGGGTTCGTTACTTCTTCGGGAATGCCTTTGGTGTTTACGTTGAGGCCGGGCACGGATTCAACGCTATTAACGGAGGTGTGGTATTTAAGTTTTAATAACCGCAGCCGCTTCCCTTTTCACTCAACACAAAAAAGTCCGGATCCAATGAAGGTCCGGACTTTTTTGTACCTGTTATCTTCTTTTATTTATTTCGTGAACAGCATTTCCCTGAATTTTGGCAATGGCCACAGTTCATCTTCTATCAGCCATTCCAGCTTGTCGGCATGGTAACGTATTTGCTCAAAGTGAACCTTTACAGTTTCACAGTAAGCGAAAGCACGTTTGTGATAATCTTCTATTTTGTTCGCAACCTTTCTGGCTTCCAGCATTTCGTAATTCAATGAAATCAGGTGATTCAGATGGTGAGAGATCCGCTCAATGATTTTTACCTGTGATACAGATGCGGCTGCTCCTGCTTTTTCTCCAAGTACTGCCTTCAGCTCTTTTACATTCTGGAGCAGCTTGTTCTGATATTCAACGGCAGCGGGCAGGATCTGGTTTTGAGATAATTCATTCATGATCCGCGATTCAATCTGGACTTTCATCACGTAATTTTCGAATTCGATTTCCTGGCGGGCCAGTAATTCACGTTTCGTAAGTACGTCCATTTCTTCAAACAGGTCCGTTACCCATTTCTCACTCCACACTCCTAATGCATTCGGGGTGTCTTTGTGGTTAGACAAGCCTCTTTTCGCGGCTTCTTTTACCCACTCTTCACCGTATCCGTTTCCTTCAAAGCGGATTTTCTTTGATTCCTTGATCAGCTTCTGAAGTTCCTTCAGGATCGCTTCGTCTTTTCCATCACCTCCCTCGATCCGTTTGTCAACAGCGGTTTTGAAGTTCTGAAGCTGCTTTGCCATGATGGTGTTGAGTACGAACATTGCCTGTCCGCAATTGGCAGAAGACCCCACAGCACGGAATTCGAACTTGTTTCCTGTGAATGCGAACGGGGAAGTTCTGTTCCTGTCGGTATTGTCCAGTAAGATCTGGGGAATTTTCCCGATATTTAGCTTTAATTCCGTTTTATCTTCCGGAGTCATTTTTCCTGCCTTGATGTTCTTTTCAAGCTGGTCGAGCAGGTTGCTCAGGTAGGTACCGATGAACACGGAAATGATCGCTGGCGGTGCTTCATTGGCTCCCAGTCTGTAATCGTTGGTTGCCGATGCGATACTCGCCCTCAGCAAGTCTGCATTGTCGTGGATGGCTTTAATGGTATTCACGAAGAATGTCAGGAACTGCAGGTTGGATTTCGGGTTTTTACCCGGAGCCAGCAGGTTGACACCTGTATTGGTTCCCAATGACCAGTTGTTGTGCTTCCCGGATCCATTCAATCCTGCAAATGGCTTTTCGTGGAGCAGCACACGGAAATTGTGCTTACGGGCTACTTTTTCCATCAGGTCCATCAGCAATTGGTTGTGGTCATTTGCCAGGTTGCATTCTTCAAAGATCGGCGCGCATTCGAATTGGTTGGGAGCAACTTCGTTATGGCGTGTCGTAACAGGTATTCCCAGTTTGATCGCTTCCGTTTCAAATTCGCGCATGAATGCGGTGGCACGGGCAGGAATGGAACCGAAATAATGGTCGTCCAGCTGCTGCCCTTTGGCTGCTGTCTGCCCGAAAAGCGCGCGTCCTGTCATCATCAGGTCCGGGCGTGCGTTGTAATGCGCCTGGTCTACCAGGAAGTACTCCTGTTCCCATCCTAGCGTGGCGTTTACTTTTGTGACGTTCTTATCAAAATACTGGCACACCTCTACAGCCGCTTTATCGACTGCGTTCAGTGCTTTCAGTAATGGCATTTTGTAATCCAGCGATTCACCTGTATACGAAAGGAATACACATGGAATGCACAACGTCTTCCCGATCACGAATGCAGGTGATGACGGGTCCCATGCGGTATAGCCTCTGGCTTCAAATGTATTCCTGATTCCTCCGTTCGGAAACGAGGAAGCATCTGGTTCCTGCTGTACCAGCAGGTCTCCGTCGAATCGTTCAATTGCTTTTCCCGGTCCTACAGGTTTAAAGAATGCATCGTGCTTTTCAGCGGTTGTTCCGGTCAATGGCTGAAACCAGTGAGTGTAGTGGGTTGCTCCTTTGGTCAGAGCCCAGTCTTTCATGGCTGAAGCTACCTGGTCGGCAACTTTTCTGTCAAGCCGTGTTCCTGTTTCTATGGTTTCAAGTACTAATTTGTACGCTTCATTCGGAAGGTATTCCCTCATAACTTCTGAGTGAAATACGTTCTGTCCGAAAATTTCGGATACTTTTCCTTCGTAGATCGGTGACTTGAGTTCTCGTTGAGATACCTCTAAATTTGCCTGCATTCGTTTTGTAGCCATATAACTTTTTTAATTTGTTACAAAAGTACATGAAACGAACTTAAGATAAATAATAAAAAATGTATTTTTTTCAAACACCCCCTGTTTTTTATTCAATAGTTTGTTTTTTTTGTGTAGTTTATAACTGTATCCGTGTCAAAAATAGGGGGTATTGTGCTTTTTTTTATGATTTTTTATTGAAAGGACTGTTCGTCAATCTGTATGGAAACGGACTTTGTCAATGGCAAAGATGATGCACGGCTGGTTGCAGATTCGATGCAAACACCGGAATATAAAGTATTGCTGAAAACCGGATGACTTCTCCTGACTTCAGGAAACAGGTTTCGGGGACACTGTTATGACAGTATCCCCGGTCCTGAAAAAGCTGACAGCTGTTATTGCTTTATTATTTTCCGGGAAGTGGAAAATTCATTGTGTACAATGACCAGCTGGTAAATCCCGGGAGTTATTTCACCCACATGAATGATTTCGTCTGTTGAGTTTGTCTCTGCTGAATGAATTACTTTTCCGTTGAGGTCATACAGTGTGATGGTCGCTTTACCCGGTAAGTGCTTAATTGTTACCTGGTCTGTAAACGGATTTGGAAAAACCAGTACCTGGTCCAGCTGGTTGTCTTCAAGTGACAGGTGTTCAGGGTTGTAAACCTGTCCGTTCGAGCTTACCTGTGAAGTCAGTCCTGCACCGTTTGTTGCCCTTACTGAAATATAATAGGTCTGGCCAAAGACACCATTGGTAAATGGTTCTGTAAACGTTGTGTTTGTTCCGGCATTTGACCAGGCAATTACATCGTCATCATCGGGGGTTGTTCCGACGGCATATTCATACTGGGAAATTCCGGACTGTGGGTCTGAAAAACTCCAGTTTCCACTGATAGTCTGCCCTTGAAAATGCCCGAGGTCTGTATCCGCTCCGTCATTTATTACAATATGAAGCGGATTGGACAGGTCAATTAAGAAATCGGCAGTGTCAACGAGCGACCAGTTGTTCAGGTCCTTGGCAACGGCTAAAATTCTCCCTGTTGGTGCTGCATTCAGGCTTTCGTACCGCATGTCCCCGTTTGTGCCTGTCGTAATGTGTACGATTCCGGAACGGCTTTGATAAACACACAAGTCGTCAAATTCAACCTGGGCATTTGCTGTCCGGAATGAGATGCTGTTTCCGGATTGTAACGGATTTGGATCCTGCCAGGAACTTGCCAGTACATTGTTAATGTATACGCGGATCCACCCGCTGGACGGAGAATGGGTTACTTTGATCTCATAATCAATATTGTTGTTGATCGTATAGCTGTCATCTGTTCGTAGTGTATAAACATCATTTGTCACGGAGTAGATCTGTACCTTGTCATTTCCCTCTCTCAGGAATACGAAGTAAGATTCTCCCCGGTTCGGAAGTGTCGCATTACTGCACATAAAATGGAGTCCTGCCCGTTGATTGGTTCCGCTTCCTTTGAAGCGTTGTGTCCAGGTGTATAAATAATCTACATTGCCTGATTGGGAAACAGGAAGGTGTAAATTTGTGTTGGACAGCCCATCATTGTTGTTTGACAGGCGTCCGTTTACAATTGTGAATGTTCCTGTCTGCTGTGTCCAGCTGCTGAGCGTATTGAAATTTTCCAGTACAAATCCGTTTGAAGTCTGTGCCTGCCAGTCAACGGAAGGACTCACCCTGTCTGCAACCACGAAATAGCGTTCCGAAATGCTGGATTGTGTGCTGATATCGTTGATGTGGACGTCAAAATCGGATGTTTTCCAGGCTGTTCCGGGAAGAATGGTGGTTTCTGGCAATAACTGGCTGGTGCCGGAAGATGTGTAGTTGATCTGCCAGCCGGACGTCACTGTGGCACAGTCCGAACGGAATTCAATCAACAGACTTCCCCCGGTTGAGGTAATGATCCCCGGGGAATTGGTCCCGGTATATTTCCCGATTAAAGGAGCATCGGTCGTAGCTCCATCGTAGATGAACATGAAATCCCAGTTGTTTTCAAGGTTGAAATGAGTGAATTCCGCGGTTACACTTCCTGCCCCGGAAGGCTGGATCAGCCATAAGAGCCGCTCATCATTTCCGTAGTTTCCTGTCGGGCCGCCTGAATCGTACAGGTTCCCGCTGGCAGCTGTAATGGTTGTAACCGCCGGATTTTGATTGATAAGCTTATAGTATTTTTCCCAGTTCCAGTTGATTCCCGGGTCTGTGTGCGACTGGTTAGGATAATGCTGGTGCCCTTTGATCTTTGTACAGTTTCCTATTACGTTTATACCGGCTGTTGCATTCCCGTAAAATGTACGGAGGGGTGGAATTCCATAACCGCTCCCGACAATATCGCGCGTCAGGTCAGCGGAACTTTGATACATGGCTTCTGTGTACCACCCCGTCTGGTCTACCCAGCCTTCGTGCTCATAGCCGATCGTGTAAGGGTTTTCCGAGCCGACATGCCATGCTTTGTTCGCTTCCAGCACCATTTGGGTAACCTGCCCGTCTGAGGAGCGGAGAACGTAGTGAAAAGAAACGTTGGAGGAGCAGTTCTGCGACCACGAGATCGCTCCTGCATACGAACCTTGTATGGTGTGAATGGTAATTGCGGAAATGGCAACACCGCTCCTGGAACTGTAGTTACAACTGGGAGCAGGGTTCCATATCGCCGGGCCGTATTCCGTTGATTTCAATACCGACATGGAGAAATGATCTCCTGCTTCGTTCTGAACTGCCTGTTCGGACAAAATAACTTTTCCGGCGCTCAGTACTTTGAGGTTGGAAGTGCCGAATACACTTTTCAGGTCATAGCTTTTTACCGGGAACTGGTGTGTTGCGGCAAATTCTTCATCGTTCATGAAACGCATCACCTGGAAGATATGTGCGTCTATCGCATATTGGTTGACCCTCCCGGAATCAGGGATCTCGCTGAGCTGATTCAGGGTGAGGTACACCGCCTGTTCTTCTGTGAACTGCTGGTTTGTATAGTTGCTGAATAAGGTGTTGAATGCTGAGGCATAAGCCAGGATCTGGGTTGCGGGATTGGCGAGCTGCTGTTCCACCGGAATACCCGATAATTCTTCAACCAGGTATGCATTTTCCCGGAAGTAATTTTTCCCATCTGTGAAAAGGCCCATTATTCCCAGGGCTTTCGGCATTCCGCTGCACGATTCCTGTTCCGATCCTGTCAGGTGATGCATCCGGGTGTTCGACCAGGATACAGCTTCCAGTATCCCTCTCGGGACAGACATGTTTTGGTTATAAGCATTCTGGAAAGAACCTGAATACTGTGAAAACGAAGAAATGCTTACCAGGGTAAGCGTGAAGAGTAATAGTAACTTCATGGTAAATCATTGTAAAAGTTAAGTTGTAAATGTAGTGAATTATTTTTATGAATCATACTTCATTTTAAAGAAATATTCACCCTCTGGTGACTATACAGGGTTTCGGTTATGGATAATTTTGTAGATTTGATCTGTTACAATGTAAGCGTTACACAATTCCAGATGATCCCTAAAAAGTCAAAGTATGCAATACAGGCGTTAAAATGCCTTGCCAGGGTTTACCCGGACCAGGGACGATTGCCTGTTTCCCAGATCGCAGAACAGGAAAACATTCCGCGGAAATTCCTGGAAGCGATTTTGCTCCAGCTGAGGAACAGCGGGGTGGTCGGGAGTAAAATGGGGCCGAACGGGGGATATTACCTGCTTCAGAACCCCGATGAAATTGTGCTGAGTAACATCATTCGGGCCACAGGAGGTCCAATTGCTTTATTACCTTGCGTGAGCCTGAATTTTTATGAACAGTGCGATGATTGCCCGGACGAAGAGTTGTGCGGATTACACAAAGTCCTGTTGGAAGTAAGGGAAGCGTCGGTGCGTATTTTATCTAAAACAAGCCTTACTGATTTAATTGTCCGGGAAAAGAAACTGGCTAAGAAACACAAGGCAAGGTAAGCCGGGGCTCCTTCGAAATTTCAAATACCGTCTCTTTTTATCTGTTACGATCATGCGGGTATCAGGGTGATGTTTTTGGGAATTTATATTCTACTACTCCGATAGGATAAGTGTAAAATAATTGCCGATTTTCTTGCAGAATACACAGAAGGTTTATTCCTTTGTAGCCTTTCAGGATGCTGGATAGCTCCTGGCAGTGTATAAAAGATGGGAGAGAAATCAAAGCCATGGTATGAATTTTCAGTGAAGCGGGTTTTAATCAACCTGTTGATGGTACTGGGCTTTATGATTGCCGGTCACATCGTGTTTACGCTGTTGCCGCCGGAACAGATCTGGCAGCGTTTCAGCTCGATGCTGGGGGAATTAGACGCCTCTTTTCTTTATTTTATGATCGGTGGTTTTATTGCCCAGCTGATAGATGGAGCCCTGGGGATGGCGTATGGTGTTTCAGCAACTACTTTTTTGCTGACACTGGGCGTAAGTCCTGCGGTAGCGAGCATGTCCGTTCATGCATCAGAAATTGTGACAAGCGGTGTGTCGGGGATCATGCACCTGCGTTTCGGGAATGTGAACAACCGGCTTTTTAAGAACATTGTTGTCCTGGGAGTGATAGGCGCCATCATCGGTGCGTATCTTTTGTCTGAATTCGAGCACTATAATGCCTATATCAAACCCATTGTGAGCATATATACCTTATTCCTTGGTGCATTGATCATTCACAAGGTTGTCCGCAAGAAACAGGAACGGAAAAAAGTGAAACGGGTAGGGTGGCTCGCGACTCTGGGAGGATTTCTTGATTCCATCGGCGGCGGCGGTTGGGGGCCGGTCGTTTCTTCTACACTGATTGCCCGTGGGAAGAACCCGAGGATGATCGTAGGATCGGTCAATTTAGCTGAATTCTTTGTGTCGCTGGCGAGCTCATTCACTTTTTTCACCATTCTCGGAGCGGTGGCCTGGAAACCGATTTTAGGATTGATCCTGGGAGGAGTCTGTGCGGCACCGATCGCTGCGTACCTGACTTCCAGGCTGAACATAAAAGCCATGATGCTGTTTGTCGGGATTATCGTGATCATCGTGAGTTTGAGAAACATACTAGCTTTATTTTTTTGATATGAGACCGGAAGATTTTGACCATATACCTAAGGAAGACCTCACTGCCTTGCTGACCGGGATAGCGCATACCAAAGGTGTTTCGGCAGCATTTTCTACCAGCCTGAGTGTAGAGGACCAGGTCATCACAGATGTTATTTTCAGGAATGATCTTCCTGTCCGAGTGTTTACGCTGGATACCGGCAGGTTGTTCAATGAATCCTACAGTGTGCTTTCATCAACTAGGAGCCATTACCATAAACATGTAGAAACGTTCTACCCGGACGCGGAAGCATTGCAGGAATTGATTACTTGCAAGGGGCCTAACCTGTTCTACGAATCGGTGGAGAACAGGAAAAGCTGTTGCTACGTCCGTAAGGTAGAGCCGCTGAACCGTGCGTTGCAGGGTGTCAATGTCTGGATAACGGGATTGCGTGCGGAACATTCCGAAAACCGTACCGGGATGCAGGTCTTTGAATGGGATGAGGCGCGTCAGCTGACAAAAGTAAACCCATTGATCGACTGGACCTCAGAAGACGTCTGGAAGTATATCCGGTCCAATCGTGTCCCGTACAATGTGTTGCAGGACCGGGGATTTGTCAGTCTGGGATGCCAGCCATGCACCAGGGCAGTCAGAGAAGGAGAGCCATTCCGGGCAGGAAGATGGTGGTGGGAAGACAACTCTAAAAAAGAATGTGGATTACATACATGAATTTGGCATAAACAGGATAAAAATGAGCGGATATTTAGATCGATTAGAGGCAGAAGCGATTCACGTTTTACGTGAGACGGCAGGCCAGTTTGAACGTCCCGCATTGCTGTTCAGCGGCGGGAAAGACAGCATTTGCCTGGTGCACCTGGCATTGAAAGCATTTCGACCGGGGAAGTTCCCTTTTCCGTTGGTGCACATTGATACAGGGCATAATTTCCCGGAAGCATTGGCATTCAGGGATAAGCTGGCTGAGCGCTTAGGAGAAACACTGATCGTAAGGAAGGTAGAGGATACACTGAAAAGGAGAGGAATTCCTGATGCAAAAGGGAAATTCCCGAGCAGGAACCCGTTGCAGACCTACACCTTGCTGGAAACGATAGAGGAATTTGAATTTGACGCCTGTATCGGAGGAGCACGCCGCGACGAGGAAAAAGCCCGTGCCAAAGAACGCTTTTTTTCTGTAAGAGACGAATTCGGTCAGTGGGACCCGAAATTGCAGCGCCCCGAACTGTGGAACAGCTACAACGGAAAGATTCACAAAGGAGAGAATGTACGTGTGTTCCCGATCAGTAACTGGACAGAGCTGGATGTATGGAACTACATTTTGAGGGAAAAAATTGAGCTTCCGTCCATTTATTTCACACATAACAGGGAATGCGTACTCACCGAGCATGGGCAATTGATGGCGGTAAACGAATTTGTTTCACTGGATGAAAGTGATCGCATTGTCAACCGCAGGGTGCGTTACCGTACTGTGGGAGACATGACCTGTACAGCAGCGGTTGAAAGCGAAGCCGGTGATGTGGAAGGTATCATTGAGGAACTGAAGCATACGACCATTTCAGAAAGGGGAGCCACCCGGATGGATGACAGGATCTCAGAGGCAGCAATGGAAGACCGGAAAAAAGGAGGATACTTTTAATGTTCAGTTATCAGTTGTCAAATGTGCCGATTAGCAAATCGCCTCGTTTGATCACACATAATTTGTAATTCATAATTCAGAAAATGGAATTGTTAAGATTTTTTACAGCGGGAAACGTAGATGACGGAAAAAGCACCCTTATCGGGAGATTGTTGTTCGACAGCGGCTCGATTTCTACGGATATCATTGATACACTGACAAAGCAGAGTAAAGCAGCCGGAGAACATGCCGCGATCGATCTGGCATTGCTCACAGACGGACTGCGTGCTGAGCGGGAGCAGGGCATCACCATTGATGTTGCATACAAGTATTTTTCTACGCCGAAACGCAAGTTCATCATTGCCGATACTCCCGGGCATATCCAGTATACGAGAAACATGTTTACCGGAGCGTCTACCGCAGACCTGGCGATTATTCTGATTGATGCCCGCAATGGAGTGACGGAGCAGACAAAACGGCACACCATTATTGCTGCTACATTGGAAATCCCGCATATTTTGGTATGCATCAATAAAATGGACCTGGTCAATTACAGCAGGTCAAGATACGAGGAGATCAGGCAGGAATTTCTGGAGGCAACAAGCGGATTATCGCTGAGCAGGGTTTCATTTATTCCCGTTTCCGCTCTGGCCGGAGACAATGTGGTAAGCACCTCGGAGAATATGCCGTGGTTTGAAGGAGACTCATTGCTTTCTTTCCTGGAGAATGTGGAGATCAATCCCGTACGGTCGGGTGATGAAGCTCGGTTCCAGGTGCAATATGTGATCCGCCCTCAAACAGCTGAACTGCATGATTACCGTGGTTACGCAGGAACAGTGTGGAGCGGCAGGATGAATGTGGGCGATGAGGTGGAAGTGTTGCCAGGTGGCATGAAAAGCCGCATTTTTAAGATCGAACACGACTTGAAAGAGGTTGTTTCAGCCAGGGAGGGCCAGCCGGTCGTTCTTCACCTGGAAGATGATATTGATGTCAGCCGCGGGATGTGGATCGTACCTGTAACGGACCGTCCGGCGGTCTCTGATTTTGTTCAGGGAACGATCTGCTGGATGGACAATAGCGTATTCCAGCCGGGTGGAGCGAAACTGATACTGCAGCAAGGAGCAGCCCGCACGAAAGCAGCTATAAAAGAGGTGCTGTTCAAAATAGATATTGAAACGTTTGAAAAGCTCCCTTCCGACGCGTCGTTAAAACTGAATGAGCTGGCGGCTGTTTCCATCCGGACGGCAGAACCGCTGGTCTTTGACGCCTACAAGGAAAACAGGTTTTCAGGTGCGTTTATCCTGATCAATGAATATACCAATCAAACGGTAGCGGCAGGTGTCCTGGAAAAAAAGCTGCACCTCTAAGAGGCTGTCAGTTTCTCAGAAGCTTGTCAAATTGGCAAATTATTCCGGTATTTCTGTCATACTGTCCGAAAAAAAAGCGTGGCAGGTTATTTGTGTATGCAAACTGCAATAATTTTTAAGGAATAGCTATGTCAGAAGAAAAAGATATGAATGGGCAAGAAGAGTTGACAGACACTCCTCAGGATCAGGGTAATGCGACGGATAACGTCACGGATGGGAAGGCGGAACAGACTCCCGAAGAAAAATACAATGAGCTGAATGATAAATTCCTTCGTTTGTATGCCGAGTTTGACAATTACCGCAGAAGGACCAACAAAGAGAAAGTAGAGCTGATCGCCAATGCCAATGAAAAGCTGTTGCTGGACCTTATTCCTACCATCGATGATTTTGAAAGAGCCATTGCGAACAACGAAACGGTAGAAGATATAGAAGCTGTCAAGGAAGGATTTACACTTATATACAACAAGTTCAAATCTGTCCTGGAAGCAAAAGGATTGAAGCAAATGCAGGCGAAGGGAGAGCCTTTTGACAGTGATCTCCACGAAGCGATTGCCAATGTGCCCGGGGATGAATCTCAAAAAGGAAAAGTGATCGACGACGTAGAAAAAGGATATCTTTTAAATGAAAAGGTCATCCGGTTCGCTAAGGTTGTTGTCGGGCAATAAGAAGAAAATTTTTTGACTACATGAGCGAAAAAAGAGATTATTACGAAGTATTGGGAGTTGCCAGGAATGCGGAGGAGGCTGACATAAAAAAAGCGTACCGCAAACTGGCCTTGAAATACCACCCGGATAAGAACCCGGATGACGCCGGCGCGGAGGAAAGGTTCAAGGAAGCGGCAGAAGCATACGAAGTATTGAGCGATCCTCAGAAACGTGCCCAATATGACCGGTTCGGACATGCAGGAATGGGAGGAGCCGGATTCGGAGGCGGTGGGATGAATATGGATGACATCTTCTCACAGTTCGGAGATATTTTCGGAGGAGCTTTTGGCGGAAGCTTCGGAGGTTCCCGCGGAGGTACGATGCGTTCGAGAGGTACGAATCTCCGGGTAAAGATCAAATTGAACCTGGAAGAGATTGCCAACGGGGTACGCAAAAAGATAAAAGTAAACAAACTCGTCAACGCGGAAGGAGTAACGTATAAGACATGCTCAGCTTGTAACGGTACCGGACGCCAGACACGTGTAACACAGACATTCCTGGGAGCTATGCAGACGCAGACGACCTGTAATGTCTGCCACGGTGCGGGAAAAATGATTGATAAACGACCTGCTGACGCGGATGCTCAGGGGTTGAAGCGCAAGGAAGATGTGATCGAGATCGATATTCCGGCGGGAGTGGAAGAAGGCATGCAGCTGAGTGTTTCCGGGAAAGGAAACGCAGGCCCTTTTGACGGAATTCCCGGAGACCTGATTGTGGTCATCGAAGAGATTCCTCATGAAGAGCTGAGAAGGGATGGCGAAAACCTGCATTACGATGCTTACATCAATTTTGTGGATGCCGTGCTGGGAGAATCAATTGAAGTGCCGACCATTTCCGGTAAGGCGAAAATCAAGATCGAACCGGGAACTCAGAGTGGGAGAACCCTGCGCTTAAAAGGAAAGGGATTGCCGGTATTGCAAGGATACGGAACAGGAGATCTGATGGTTCACATCAATGTATGGACTCCGAAAAAGGTTTCAAAAGAAGAAAAAGAAATCCTGGAAAAGCTGAAGAACAGTGAGAATTTTATCCCTAACCCGGATGCCAGCGAGAAAGGATTTTTTCAGCGTGTGAAAGACATGTTCCAGTAATAACGGATTGAGTTGAAAATAAAAAGCCTCCCGACAAGGAGGCTTTCTTTTTTTATGATTTCTTTGACTTTCCTTTTGCCTTCGCTTTCGGCTTTTCCTGGTTCTTGCTGATCTCAATGCATTCCTCATAGGTGAGCTTTTCAGGATCGGCATTTTTCGGTAATTTATAGTTGTTCTTACCGATTTTCAGGTAAGCTCCCCAGCGTCCGTTCAGCAACTGTACGTTTTCGTCTTCAGGAAATAATTTAATGACTTTATTGGCGTCTGCTTCCAGCTTGGCTTTCAGTATCTCCACACCTCTTTCGTAAGTGACGGTCATCGGATCCTCTCCCTTTGGAATGGAAGCGAAGACCTTGCCGTGCTGGATGTACGGGCCGAATCTTCCTGCATTTGCTTTCAGCGGCTGTCCTTCATACTCTCCCAGCGTTCTTGGAAGCTTGAACAGATCCAATGCTTCTTCAAGCGTAATCGTATTGATGGACTGCTCTCCTCTTAACGAAGCGAACTGTGGTTTCTCGCCATCGGCCTGCTCATCTCCGATCTGGATCATCGGGCCAAAGCGTCCGATCCTGGCAATGACCTTCTTACCATTTTCAGGGTGTGTTCCCAGCTCACGTTCTCCCGTGGCTCTGTCTGAATGTTCAAGCGTATCTTCTACGTTGGCATGGAACGGGTTGTAGAAATCGTGGATCATTTTTGTCCATCCTGTCAGTCCCTGGGCGATCTGATCGAATTTTTCCTCTACTTCAGCCGTAAAATGATAATCCATGATCTTGGAGAAATGATCCTCCAGGAAATCTGTTACCACCACACCGATGTCTGTTGGTGAAAGTTTGTTCTTGTCCCTTCCCGTAATTTCTTTTTTCACGGAAGAACTGATTGAACCGTTTTTCAGTTCGTAAACAGTATAATTCCGTTCTTCGCCGTCACGTTCCCGTTTTTCAACATATCCTCTTTTCTGAATGGTCGAGATGGTAGGAGCATACGTAGACGGCCGCCCGATTCCCAGCTCTTCCAGTTTTTTTACCAGGGATGCTTCCACGTATCTTGCCGGTGGCCGGGTAAAGCGTTGTGTAGCTGTAATCAGCTCGGTTGTCAGCTGTTCTCCTTTTTCTACTGAAGGCAATAATCCTTCTGTCTGTTCGTCCTCTTCTTCGTCATCAACCGATGATTCGATGTAAACACGCAGAAAACCATCAAATTTGATCACCTCGCCTTTTGCCTGGAAATGCTGTTCCACCGAACTTGATTCAATGGTGATCGTTGTGCGCTCCAGTTCAGCCTGGCTCATCTGGGAAGCAATGGAACGTTTCCAGATGAGGTCATACAACCGGTCTTCGTCACGTCCCGCATCAATGGAATGAGTGGAAAAATCCGTTGGACGGATGGCTTCGTGCGCTTCCTGCGCCCCGGAAGATTTCGTCTTGTATTGGGTGGGGTTGGAATATTCCGGACCGTAGCTTTTTATCACTTCGGCTTTTGCCCCGTTAATTGCTGTTTCCGACAGGTTCACGGAATCCGTTCTCATGTAGGTAATGTGCCCGGATTCATACAGTCGTTGCGCCACGGACATGGTCCTGGAGACAGAGAATCCCAGCTTCAGGCTCGCTTCCTGCTGCAATGTAGATGTTGTGAACGGAGCTGCGGGCTTTTTTATAGCAGGTTTTTTCTGTACGTCACTTACAGAAAACTGTGCACCTTTGCTCTTTTCTAAAAAGGCTTCAACTTCTTTTTCGGTTTTCAGTTGGGTGGAGAGCTCTGCTTTCAGCTTCCCGTTTTTTGCGGCGAAATTTCCGTTGACACGGTAAAAGGAGGATATTTTGAATGCATCGATCTCCCGTTCCTTTTCAACGATCAGTTTTACGGCAACAGACTGCACCCTTCCGGCAGACAGGCTGGGCCTTACTTTTTTCCACAGCACGGGAGATAATTCAAAACCGACCAGCCGGTCCAGTACACGCCGGGCCTGCTGGGCATTTACCAGCTCCTGGTTGATTTCCCGTGGGGTTTCAATCGCCTTTAGTATCGCGTTTTTCGTAATTTCGTTGAAAGTGATCCGCTTTGTCTCTTTTTTATTCAGTCCGAGCGTTTCGTACAAGTGCCATGAAATGGCTTCTCCTTCACGGTCCTCATCGGTAGCGAGCCATACCACTTCTGCGTCCTTCACCAGTTTTTTCAGCTCTGAAACAATCTGCTTTTTATCGGGAGAAACTTCATAAGAAGGCAGGAAATCGTTCTCAATATCAATGGCCAATCCTTTTTTCGCCAGGTCTCTCACATGCCCAAAACTTGATTTTACAAGAAAATCCTTTCCAAGGTAACCTTCTATGGTTTTTGCCTTTGCAGGAGACTCGACGATTACTAAATTTTTTGCCATAGTGAGAACGAATTTAATGCGAATTGGAGTTGCGAAATTAAACATAAAATCTTTTTTAAGCTTAATGAACCGGAAAAAACAAATTGAAACAGTTCTTAAAGCATTGAAGTTTAAAGGAATGATGCCTGCCTGAATTGCAGGTTTGCTTCATGCGGGCAGGAATACCCCGGACTCCGGCGGAATTTATGGTGTGACTATTTAAAGGACGGAGATGAGTAAACACCATCCGGTTCTTAGTAAAAAATATCCGCAACAATTGATTTTATAATATATGGTTTAACATGCCCAAACACTTCAAATGAATTTTTATACCGTTTAATCAATAGGTTGTCTTTTTAAGACAATTCACGGGAGCGGAGAACCTTTTGAGTTGTAAATTTATGGCGGTGATTATTAGTGTGTTGTCATTTGATTCTGACCTCTGTTTCGTTCACGTTACAATATGAATTTTGATTAAATGATGATTCAATTACTTGGGAAATGAAAATATTTTATAATTTTAACACAAATTTTATTTAATTATGAAAAAACTATTATACTCATTTGTAGTTATTTTACTCACAGGAAGTGCTACCTGGGCACAGCAGTTTTCTTGTGCTACAGACCAGTTTCATCGCCAATTGGTTGAGAAAGATCCTACATTGTTGAAAGATCTGCAGCAACTGATTGCGAACGGGATGGTTGCAAAATCGGGAGACGATGATACAACTGTTTTTATTGTTCCCGTGGTATTTCACATCTTACATCAAAATGGCCCGGAAAACATTCCCGATGAAAGGATTTTTGAGGCGATGGAAGTGATCAACCGGGATTACAGGAAACTGAATGACGATACGAATCTGATCATTCCGGTATACGATACTTTCGCTTCGGATGTCAGAATTGAGTTCAGGCTGGCTGCATACGATCCGTGGGGAAATTGTACAAATGGTATTGACCGTATTTATACGCATGAAACATATGTTGGTGATGCCGCATGTAAACTGAACCAATGGGACCGTTCCCGTTACCTGAATATCTGGGTAGTGAACTCCATTGCAAGCGGAGGAGCAGCAGGATATGCCCTTTACCCGACAGCTGTTAACGGTTACGCATACTGGTTGGACGGTATTGTTGCCTTGTATGATTATGTAGGGTATTCTTTACCGAGCAGCGAATACAAATCGCGCACATTGACACATGAGATCGGACACTGGCTGGCGTTGCCGCACGTGTGGGGTAGCACCAACGATCCGGGAGTAGCTTGTGGTGACGACGGTATCGATGATACACCGATCACCAAAGGACATACCAACTGTCTTAGCCTGTATACCATTGATTGTGATAATAATGATTTCACCAATGCTGTTTATAACTTCAATGATGTAACAACTACTTCAGGAGCGATCGATACTACAGCGCCTCCAACCCAGATTGTACTGGAACAAGCCAGAGTGGAATTCAGTAATTTTGAAGCTGTCGGTGTCTCTGCCAATTCTTCTTTGGATGGTGTTTTTGCATTCACTAACTGGGGAGTGGGAGCATCAGACGGAGAAACGGATTTTTCGAATCTGACAGGTTCCGTGAATACAGGAAAGTATTATGAATTTACACTTACTCCTACTGCATTGCAAGGAATGACTTTTACTGAGCTGTCATTCAGGGTCGGTAGAAATGATGAAGGAACAAGGACCTTTGTTGTGAGATCAAGCGCTGATAATTTTGTTGCGAATCTGCCGGCAGTTGCCCCTGTAAATTCAGAATTAGAGGTACATTCCAATGTGTTCTTCTTTAAGAGTGACAGTGCTGTCACAGTGAACGGAGCGAAGGTTACTTTTAGTAATCCTGCTTTTACAAAAAGATATGAGCCGATAACATTCCGCATTTATGCATACAATGCAGAAAGTACATCCGGAACATTTGAGATCGATAACGTAACTGTTACAGGGAAATTTGGTTCTATTGAGAACGTTCAGAATTACATGGAGTATTCTTACTGTACACATATGTTTACCAAAGGACAGGTTGCTGTAATGCGTCATGCACTTCAAAACAGTGACGGTCAGCGTATGAACCTGATCACGCCTGCTACCCAGGAAAGTACAGGTGTTGATCTGACGACGCCTCCTGTATGTGTGCCGATCGCAGATATCAGAGCTAATACACGCTTTACATGTGTTGGGGAAAACGTAACATTTACGGATCAGTCTTACAACGGACCGGTAACATTCCGTGAGTGGTCGTTCCAGGATGGAACTCCTGCAACAAGCACTGCTGCAAATCCAACTGTTTCGTTCAACTCATTCGGTATGAAGACCGTTACGCTGACAGTAGGGAATGCATCAGGGCAGATTACCAAGACATTCAGCCAATACATTGACGTTCAGGAAGACTGGGCTGCATTTACAGGTCCGAACTCATTTGACCTGGAGCCGGAAACACAATACCAGCAGCTGAGATATGTGAATGACGGAGACAACTACAGCAAATTTGAGCCTTATCCTGTAGGATACAACAGCAACCGTTCGTTAAAGTTGACTACATACAAAGATATATCAGGAGCATTGTCAGGAACGGAAGAATCCCGTTATTATGACAACCTGGGAGGTCAGATTGATGCGATTATCACGCCGTCGTTTGACTTGAGAAATACGTCCGGAGTGACATTCTCATTTGATTATTCGTATGCAACCAATGCTGTTCAGTCAAGTTTGATGACAGAGAAAGTAAGAGTTTATTATTCAAGAAACTGTGGTGCAACATGGGCGCCGATAGGAGTTCCTGCTGCCAGCGAAATTACGGGAGCAGCATTGTCTTCTGCAGGATTTGCAGGAAATATTGACTTCGTTCCTGCTTCTGACAGTGACTGGAGTACGTATTCTGTGAATTTCAACGCTGGAGTAAATGATAACAGAACCCGTTTTAAGATCGAGTTCCTGGCGTCTGACTATTCCAATAACCTGTACATCGATAATATCAGAGTATCCGGTACACTTGGTCTGGAAGATGATTTTGCAACAGAGCATAATTTACTCATCGCACCAAACCCTGTTATCAGCGGAAGTGATCTGAACATTGAGTACCTGGCAGGAAACGAGCCTGTAACATTTACGCTGAGAAACCTGCAGGGAGAAGCAATTACTTCAGTTGTTAGAAATGAGGTAAACCAGCCGGTTTCTTTCGGACTGGAAATCTCTGAAAACATTGCTGCCGCATATTACTTCCTTGAAGTGAAGTCAGCAAACTTTACTACAGTTAAGAAAATAGCTGTTATCAAGTAAGAAGAGCACGATCATTAAAGATAAAAAGAGGGTCCGAATTTCGGACCCTCTTTTATTTTTAAGATGCAGGGGTCTGGTGTTACTACTACTTGCAGTTGTTTGTCTGCCCCGGTAGTCTGATGAATGTATGTGTCTGACGATTCACACTGAAAACATACCTCATTTACAGAATATGGATTTGTTATTTTTTTGTTAAGTTTAATTCCATTGTTCTACATTTTACTCAATGAATCATGGCGTTAAGGCAATCAACATGCCTTGATGGGTTTTTTAGACTAATTTAGTTTTAACACAATCAGGCTGTTACCTTGTGAAAATCCGTTCACGCACGATCAGCCGGTCATCGTTTAATTAAAATTAGTTGATTATGAAAAAACTATTACTTTCGGGCTTGATTGCTTTTTCAGGCGCAAGCATTGCCCAGGCACAATCAGAATCGCTTTCATGCGCTACGGATCATTATCATCAGCAGATGATAGCAAAGGATCCCACCTTGTTAAAAGATCTGCAGCAGTTAATTGCAAATGGTATGATCGAAAAATCGGGAGAAGATGATACAACGGTTTTTATCGTCCCTGTGGTCTTTCATATTCTGCATCAAAACGGACCCGAAAATATACCGGATGCGAATGTTTTTGATGCGATGGAAGTGCTGAACCGCGATTTCAGGAAACAGAATCCGGATACATCGCTGGTCATTCCCCAGTTTGATACGCTGGTGGCCGATATCCGGATTGAATTCAGGCTGGCTTCCATTGATCCCTGGGGAAATTGTACGAATGGGATTGACCGTATTTACTCACATGAGACACAGTTTGGCGACAATTATTGTAAATTGAACCAATGGGACCGTTCCCGTTACTTAAACATCTGGGTGGTCCGGGCAATCACAATGGGGCCGTATGCCGGGTATTCGCATTATCCCACTTCCGTCAATGGACTGTCGTATTGGCAGGACGGTGTTGTAATGCTCTATGACTACGTGGGAAGATTGTCTCCAAGCCACGAGCTGAAGTCGCGTACGCTGACACATGAAGTCGGTCACTGGTTGTCGCTGCCCCATGTCTGGGGAGGTACAAATTCGCCGGGAGTAGCTTGTGGCGACGACGGGATCGACGATACTCCGATCACCAAAGGATATAGCTCTTGTCCGGCAGGTCCGCTGGATGCCATTATCTGTGATGTGGAGAATTCCGTTGTTGAAAATTACCAGAATTACATGGAGTATTCTTCCTGCCGGCACATGTTCACGAAAGGCCAGTCCAGCGTGATGCGCTTTGTGATCCAGGGAACGAATGCGCAGCGTAATAACCTGATCCAGGCAGAAACCCATCAAAGTACGGGAATCGATTTAACAGTTCCTCCTGTCTGTATTCCGAAACCGGATATAAGTGCAAGTAACCGGTTCACTTGCGTCGGGGAAAACGTGACATTTACAGATCAGTCGTTTAACGGCCCTGTAACGTTTCGTGAGTGGGCGTTCCAGGATGGAACCCCGGCAACGAGCACAGCAGCGAACCCGGTCGTTTCGTTTAATTCATCCGGGTTAAAAACGGTTACTTTAACGGTAGGGAATGCATCGGGACAAGTTACCCAGGTGTTTGAGCAATACATCGATGTGCAGGAAGACTGGGCGGCTTATACAGGCCCGGCATCATTTGACCTGGAACCTGAGAATCAATACCAGGAGCTGAGTTATTGGAACGATGGAGATACGTACAGCAAATTTGAACCTTACCCGGTAGGATATAATAGCAACCGTTCTTTGAAGCTGACAACATACAAAGATCTGTCAGGGATATTACCCGGAACAGAGGAAGCTCGTTATTATGATAACCTGGGAGGCCAGATCGATGCGGTTATTACGCCCTCCTTTGACTTGAGGAATATGTCCGGAGTGACATTTTCATTTGATTATTCGTATGCAACCAACGCTATTGAATCCAGCTTAATGCAGGAGAGTATAAAAGTATACTATTCCAGGGATTGTGGTGAGATCTGGACCTTGCTGGGAGGACCAGGCGGAGGGATCATCAGTGGCTCAACACTGGCTTCTGCAGGATTTGCGGGGAATATGGACTTTGTTCCGGCTTCATCCGGTGACTGGGCGACCTACTCACAGGCGTTCAATGCCGGGGTGAATGACGATAAGACCCGCTTTAAGATAGAATTCCTGGCATCCGATTATTCCAATAACCTGTATATTGATAATATCAGAGTATCCGGAACACTCGGCCTGGCTGGTGACTTTGAAACAGAGCATCAGTTGCTTATTGCGCCAAACCCTGTGGTCAGCGGAAGTGATCTGAACATTCAATACATGGCAGGAAACGAACCTGTGACATTTACCCTGAGAAACCTCCAGGGAGAAGAAATCCTTTCGGTGGTGAGGAACGAAGTGAACCAGCCGGTTTCTTTCGGACTGGAAGTGACGGATCACATTGCTGCTGCGTATTACTTCCTGGAAGTGAAGTCAGCAAGCGCTGCCACCGTTAAAAAAATAGCTGTTATTAAATAAGCGTTATTAAGCGTATGAAGTCTGATCCTGCCTGGTTCTGTAAGACCAGGCAGGATTTTTTATAGTGTATCTAAATGATATTTACTTCCCGCTCAAGCGTTACGCCAAACTTTTGCTTGATGTCATTGATGATCTGCTCTGAAAGATCGAACACCTGGTTTCCCGTCGCTCCACCGTAATTGACCAAAACCAGTGCCTGCAGTTTATGCACACCATAGTTGTCAAACGTTTTTCCTTTCCATCCGGCCCGTTCTATCAGCCACCCGGCAGCAAGCTTTACCTGGTTCTCTCCGGCCGGATAAGACGGGATATCGCTATATTGCGATTTCAGCGATTCAAATTGCTGAATTGGAATCACCGGGTTTTTAAAAAAACTTCCTGCGTTTCCGATCGTTTTCGGGTCGGGCAGCTTACTGCTTCTTATCGCAATCACAGCATTGCTCACATCTTTTATGGTAGGCTGTTCAATTCCCTGCTTTCTGAGTTCATCTTCAATTGCTCCGTAGCTTGTATTTACCTGGTGCGATTTGGAAAGCCTGTAGGTGACGTTCAGAATGACGTATTGATTTTTCAGGCCGCGTTTGAAAACGCTTTCACGATACCCGAACTCACATTCCTTGTTGAAGAAGGTGTGAACTTCCCCGCTTTCGATGTGGTATGCTTCCAATGAGTGAAAAACGTCTTTGATCTCTCTCCCGTAAGCACCGATGTTCTGCATCGGGCTGGCTCCTACATTCCCGGGAATGAGGGACAGGTTCTCCAGTCCTCCCAGGTTGAGGTTAATTGTCCGGATCACAAACGAATGCCAGTTTTCTCCTGCTCCTGCCTTGACATATACGTCATCGCCGTCTTTACCTGCAATTTCAAATCCTTTGATTTCATTTTTGAGGATCAGCCCGTCAAAATCTTTGGTGAACAGGACATTGCTTCCTCCTCCTAAGATCAAAAAAGGAAGTTCTTCCGGTTTTTCCGTCAATAGGTGCTTTAATTCCTCAGTAGATGAGAATGCGGCGAATTGCCTGGCATGAACGGAAATACCAAATGTATTGTAGGGTAAAATGTTTACATTAGTTGCTACCATATCCCAAAAGTAAGGAATACCGGGCATGGATGGTATACCTGCATCCAGTTGTTACTAACAACGGACAGTTACTTTACAGGTTATTTTTAATAAAATGCTCAATAGCGCCGGTCATGGAAGGTGTTTCCGGAGTCGGAGCCTGTATGTCGAGCCGTAGGTTGTGGCTTGCCAGTGCATTGGCTGTCGTCTGTCCGTAGACGGCGATCAGCGTTTTATTCTGTTTGAAGTCGGGGAAATTCTTGTACAAAGAGTCCACTGCTGTCGGAGTAAAGAATACCAGCATATCGTAATACACGTTCTCCAGGTCAGACAAGTCAGAAGCTACGGTCCTGTACAGGACTGCTTTACTGAATTGTATGTTGTTCTCCATGAGCGTGTCAGGGATCTTATCCCGTAATACATCAGCACAAGGAAGCAGGAATTTTTCATTCTTATGCTTTTTGAGCACACTGACAAGGTCTACGATCGTTTTATGCCCTGCAAAAATCTTCCGTTTTCGGTAAGTGATGTATTTCTGTAAATAGAAAGCAACAGCTTCCGAAATACAAAAATATTTCATCGTTTCCGGGATCTGAAACCGGGTATCACGGGCAATTCTGAAAAAATGGTCGACTGCAACCTTGGAAGTAAGGATTACCGCGCTGTGTTCGGATAAATTTACTTTTTGCTCCCGGAATTCCAGGGAATCAACCGCTTCGATATGTGTAAAGGACCGGAAATCTACTGTCAGTTTGTATTTCTTCACCAATTCTGCATAAGGAGATTTTTCTTCAGGCTCAGGAAGAGAAACGAGAATTGTTTTTACCGCCATATCTGTTTATTTTTCTTTGTTGTCAGCTATTACAAGCGTTGATGGAATTTCCGAAAGCCAGATGCTTTTTGTTTCCAGCAGCTTTTTCCAGCTTTCGATACTGATGATCATCAGGTCTTGCTGTGAAAGCAACCCTTTGTCAATCGTCTGCTGGTTTAACAGGGAAATATGATTGGGTGCGTGCTGTTCTATCGCCCTGATCTTTTCCTTGATCGCAGTGTTGTTCTTAATTTCACCCGAAGCATCCAGGATTACTACCTGCGCGCCTGAGTTATGGATGAGTTTTTGAGCATACACGATCAGGTGGGCATCTTTTACACTGAAGATGGGGATGAATACCTGGTTGACTTTCTCCAATCCTTTGTCGATCAGTATTCCGACCGGGATCTGGGATTTGGATATGATCAGGCGGGTGCTTTCATCCAGCGGAGACTGCTCAAACAGGTTGTCCTTCCCGGTAACCGTATTGATCAGCGTTTCCGGGTTCACGATGCGTGTGGTGAATCCCAGGATCTTACCCAGCAATGTTCCTTCGAAAATGGACTGCCCCAATTCGATCAGGAGCAGATCGTAATTTCCTTTGTGAGCCACATTGACGATTTCGTCGTCTGTGCTTCCGGCCGATACCTTGTACAGGGTTGTTACTTGCTGATTCAGTTGTTCCGATTCCTGGGTGATGGGAGCGAAGTATTCGTTTTCATATTCCTCATCGTCATGCGGGTGCAATTCATTTTTCGGTGCAAGATGTATTGCCGTTAGGGCTGCATTTTCTTCCATCTTCCTGGTGAGGGAGTTTGCCAGCTTGAACAAAGACCTTCCTGTTTCAGGCGCTCCGAATGAGAACAGGATTTTGTATTTCCCGGTATCTTTTATTTCTTCTTCTATTTCCTGTTCAGGCGATGATTTGAAAAAACGGTTGATGATATCCAGGGCCGGACCTGTCATGAAGGTAGTCACTAATGCCATGATCACCAGCATTGCGAATATCTCAGGCGATAATACTCCCAGGTCGTAACCAATGTTCAGTACAACGAGTTCCATCAGTCCGCGGGTATTCATTAAAGCTCCGATGGTAAGACTGTCCTTCCAGCTCTGGCCAACATACCTTGCTGCGACAGCACTTCCGGCAAACTTACCTACCACTGCTACCAGGATGATGATACCGGTCATTTTCCAGAGCTCCCAATCGTTCAGCAACCCGATCTCTGTACGGAGACCTGTGAAAACAAAGAACAAAGGAAGTAACAGCACCAGTGCCACATCTTCTACTTTTTCTACGAAGATATGCCGGAATTTTGCGTTTTCAGGCATGATCGCTCCTGCCATAAATGCTCCGAAGAGCGCGTGAATCCCGATTACTTCAGTCGCGTATGAAGAAATGATCAGGACCAGGAAGAAAATCGCAATGATTGGTTTGGTCAGCGTTGCTTTTGTACTGTACAGCTCTCCGATTCTTTTCAGGAAAGGGCGTACTACTTTGATCATGAGGATCACATAAGCGATGGAAAGCCCGATTACATACAATGAGCTGACAAAAGAACCTGCTTTTACGATCGCAATAACAGCAGCTAACAAACACCATGCGGTAATGTCATCAGCCGCAGCACAGGTGATGACAATTGTTCCCAGCCTGGTCTTGTGAATGCCCCGTTCCTGGACGATCCTTGCCAATACAGGAAAGGCGGTAATGCTCATCGCGATCCCGACGAACAAGGAGAAGGAAAGGAACTGAACATTTGCAGGAGCGAAAGATTCGTACACAAAGTAAGCTAAACCGATTCCTAACGCGAAAGGAATAATGATACTCGCATGGCTGATCACCACTGCATCATGCGCTTTATTTCTCAGGACTTTCAGGTCCAGCTCCATCCCGACGATGAACATGAAAAGGATCAATCCGATCTGGCTGAGGAACTGGAGGTTTCCCAGTGATTGAGAAGGGAAAAGAGTAGCTGAAAATTCGGGGAAGTACATTCCAAGCAAAGACGGGCCCAACGCGATCCCTGCAAGCATTTCACCGATTACGGTAGGCTGTCCTATTTTGGTGCAGATCCAGCCGAAAAGCCTTGCTACCAGTACAATCGTAACAATCTGAGCCAGCAGTATCGCCAGGGGATGTTCCAGATTATGGATCAGGGTATTGATAAACTCTTCCCATTGCCCTTTGTTGGAAGTCGTTACAGTGATGTCCTTTCCAGCTTCAAGGTGTGTACCCATACTGACAAAGAAATAGATCAGGGCAGAGAAAACCCCGATTGTGCTGACATAGAAAATGGTGTTCTTAAACTTCTTCATCTTTTGTGTTTTATTTTGGTTATCGCTGTTATTTAAATCTGTATCCAACTCCTAATCCGACTGTCCAATTTCCATTCCTGGTCGCTGTTTTCGCGTTATAATACAACGGAACCTGGAACGCAATTTTTTTGTAGGTATACGTGAAACCCCCTCCTAAATTCGGAGTAACAGGTGAGTTTTTAGGGGTTGAGTTATCTTCTTTAAAACGAAGAGAGGGAAGCATTCCCAGCGTAAACCTGGAATTCCCTTTTGTAAAACTCAGGTTCGGTCCCAGGAAATTTAAAAAAGCGCCCCGGTCTACATATCCCGCTACCACCGTACCATCAAAAAAAGCGATCTGTACCTTTTTCTCTTCCTGTTGC
Source organism: Crocinitomicaceae bacterium (assembly GCA_037189645.1). Lineage (GTDB taxonomy): Bacteria > Bacteroidota > Bacteroidia > Flavobacteriales_D > Crocinitomicaceae > Taishania. The sequence continues at coordinate 99,128 of JBBCIY010000010.1, read as the reverse complement.
TTTTCTTCCTTCTGAGCAATCAGGTGTCCATTGTTAAAAGCAATCAAGAGTAAGAGGAGTTGAATCCCTGATTTCATTTGTTTCATTTATTTTTTTGCAAAGATGCATACGAATAAAGAAACAGGAAACAGCATGGAAACGAAGTAAAAAAGAAATGTAACAAAACAGGAAAAAAATGTAACAAATGCCTTCTGTTTTTATACTTTCACCCGTTTCAGAAAATCTTCCCTGTATACTTCTCCAAGTGTGAGCTTCAAAGGTGTTTTTCCATCAGCAGTATAGATATTGGTTGTTATTTCTTCAAAAGAGAACAGTTGCACAATTTTTAGGGCAATTACCTCTTTTTTGTTAATTCGTACAAAATCCGTTGCCGGAAGTAGTGATTTTAAGGTTTTAAAGGAGATATTCTTCAATACGATGGTCGTTCCGTCCATCAATTGAGCGATCTTGTCACGGCTGTCGATGTCGGAAGCCTTGATATAAGCCAGTTGCTCGAAAAATACGATTGCTTTCCCCTTGTCTGTATTGAGCTGGATGAATTTTTTTTCCGGGCGTTTCTGCCCGATCCGGGCTTTCGCTTTTTCAACAGCCTGCTGCAGCCGTTCCATTTTAATCGGTTTCCGGACATAGTCCACCGCGTCGATATCGAATGCTTCTGCAGCGTGATCGTTGTAGGCAGTCGTAAAAATGACCGGTTTCCCTTGTATCAGGTTGGCAACCTGCAGGCCGTTCATTTCCGGCATTTCAATGTCCATGATGCACAGGTCAAACTCCAGGTTTTCTATTTCATTCAGGAACGTGACCGGGTTTTCAAATGCCTTGACCACCTCCAGGTCCGGAATTTGTTCACAGAGCATTTTCAGGTATGTCAGTCCCGGCAGCTCATCATCCAACAGCAAGCATCTTAGCTTTGTATTCAAGGAGATTGATTTTTAAATTAGCAATGTAAATATCACCATCCGTATGGCGGTTCAGTTTGAAGGCATCTCTATAGATGATCCGCAGCCGCTGTTCAAATGTTTCTGCTCCTACACCGCTGCGTTCTTTCTTCAACGGTTGTTTCGGGGAGATTTTATTGGCAACAGTAAGTGAAAAAATGTTTTTATTCAGCTCAAAGTCAATGGATATAAAGGCATTCGGGCTTTGCAGGTCTGCATGCTTGAATGCATTTTCGATCAGATCAACGGTTACCAGGGGAGCTAATAAGCGCTGCTCCAGCAGGGGGTCTTCCTCGTCTATCTTGGTCTTTACCTTTATCTCAAAGAGCGGGCTTATCTTTATTTTATTGATCTCTATGAGGTTGTGTGCAAACTCTATTTCTTCCTTAGGAGTGACGTACCGGTTCCTGCTTTCGTATAGGATGTAATCCAGTACATTCCCCAGCTTATCCATCGCGAAATAGGTCTGGTACGCATGTGATTGAATGGAATTGAGTATGTTTTTAAACAAGTGGGGATTTAACTTGGATTCCAGGTTTTCCAGCTGGATTTTGTTGTAGTTGCTTTCGTACTTGTGAAATAGCTTTTCCATTTCTTTCTGCCTGGCCTGGTTCTTTTTGAGCTGTATGAACAGGTAGCAAATGACCGCTGCCAATCCGGTTATGAGGATGGTGATGAATGAAGCGGATATGTACAGCGAAGGAATCACAGGCGGATAAATTTTTATAGTGCAAAAGTACGGATTTTTTATTCTTAAAGTTAAAAACGGGAAATTCTCCGGAACAGAAAATGGTTGTATCTTTGCTGCTTTATTCCAGTGGAAACAAGTATATGAAAAAAGTCCTCATTAAGAATATCAAAGGTTTGGTACAGGCGGGAGAAGAAATCCCAGCCGTAATTCCAGGGTTGAAAATGAACGAGCTGCCGGTGATTGAAAACGCGTTCCTGGCGTTGGAAAACGGAGAGGTGGTCGCTTACGGACCGATGGAAGACTGGCAGGGAGTGACTGACTGGAGAGACCTGGAGGTGATTGATGCGGCGGGGAAATACGTCCTTCCCGCATTTGTGGATGCACATACACATACGGTTTTTGCCAGGAGCAGGGAAGAGGAATTCGTGGACAGGATAAAAGGATTGTCCTACGAAGAAATTGCACTCAGAGGAGGAGGGATCCTGAATTCTGCCAGAAGATTGGGAGAACTTTCAGAAGATGAGCTGTTTGAAGATGCGAAAATCCGTGTTGAACGATTGATCACATACGGAACAGGTGCGCTGGAAATTAAATCGGGTTACGGGCTGACTGTCGAAGCTGAGCTGAAGATGCTGCGTGTCATTAAACGGTTGAAAGCGCACTTTCCGATTACAATCAAAGCCACTTTCTTAGGTGCCCACGCTTTTCCGAAAGCATACAAGGAAAACCATCGTGGTTACATTGACCTGCTGATCGGTGAAATGCTCCCGGCAATTGAAAAAGAACAGCTGGCAGATTATATCGATGTGTTCTGCGAACGCAATTATTTTTCTGTCGAAGAGATGGAAGAAATCCTGGTTGCAGGAAAAAAAGCGGGGCTGAAACCCAAAGTGCATGTCAACCAGTTCTCCATAATGGGAGGAATTCAGAAAGCGGTGGAGCTGGGAGCTGTTTCAGTGGATCACCTGGAAGAAATTTCGCAGGAGGACATTGATTGCCTGAAAGGTTCGGGAACCATTCCCACGATCTTACCAAGCTGTTCACACTTTATCTCCATTCCGTTCGGGAATGCGCGCTGGATGATGGACAATGACCTTCCGGTGGCGCTGGCAAGCGACTTCAACCCGGGAACTACGCCAAGCGGAAACCTGGGGTTTGTATGGTCGCTGGCGTGTGTAAAAATGAAAATGACACCCGAAGAAGCACTGAATGCGCTGACCGTTAATGCCGCTGCTGCCCTGGAACTGAGCGAAACCCACGGAAAAATCGCTTTGGGAAGAAAGTCCCCGGTCATTATTACCAAAGAGATCCCGAGCCTTGCGTATATTCCCTATGCGTTTGGAGATATGCACATTGAACGGGTGATTGTATAGGGTAGAGGTAGTCCTGGAATTTTCTGAAACCAGCCTTCGTTGAGGATGTTACTTGTCCAGTACCTTCGGGATCCGGAAGTAGTCTGAATCCTTTTTCGGAGCGTTTTTCAGCACTTCATCCTGGGTCAGGGTTACTTCGGCGATGTCCTCGCGCAGACGATTGATCTCATCACTCATAAAAATTAACGGCTCTACATTTTCAGTATCCACCTGCTGCAGCACTTCCATAAAAGAAATGATGTTTTCCATATCCTGCCGGATCGCATCCTTTGCTTCGCCTTCAAACTCCAGGCGGGCCAGGTGCGCAATGTGATCTACTATTTCGTCTGTTATTTTCATGGTCAATCAAAAGATTAGGTTGCAAAGTTATACTTTTTTACTATCTTTAAAATAGATTATCATTCAAAATATTGACGTGTTATGGCTCGGATGCTCTGCTTATGTATGTTCCTGGCTTTGTTTTCCGCATTACCGGCCCAGACGGAAGGCGAGCTTACCTATGTGGATGAGGACGGAGCTCTCCGGAATGCTCCTCTGGAAGGAACGGTTTTATTGCCGTTTACAGGCAACTATCTTTCGGTGATGAATTCGGGTTATGTCGCTGTGAAAGTCGAAAAAGCCGATTGTTCGGATCAGGGTGAGCATGTATACAGGGAAGAGGACAAGATCGATCAGGTTGTTTTTACAGGCAGCACGATAGAAATCCATTTGAGAGTATACGACAATTGCTGTTACGATTTTTTATGGGATCCCTGTTTGTCCGATGACGGGATTCTTGACCTGAAATACACCGGTTATGGCAGTATTTGCGGTTGCCGTTGCTGTTTCGGTCATGTGATCACCTTTGAAAAAGAATATGATCCGGATGATCCGGTTGAAATCAGGGAGATCCGGGTCAACGGGAAAGGAAGCTACAAAGTAAATCAGGCAACGAAATGACCGGTTTGACGTAATATCATTACATTTGCATTATGAGTAAATTCTTGCTGCTTAACGACTTTATCCGCTTTCTTGAAGAGGAGTTGCTGCTTTCGGAAGGGGAAATTCTGGCTGAAAGTGAAATCCGTTCATTGAGAACGTGGAGCTCCCTCAACGCATTGATTCTTATTTCTCGGATCAATGATGAAACCGGCATCCTTCTTACAGCAGGAGACCTGGCGGGATGCAAAACAGTAAAAGAGCTTCACCGGCTCGTTGTTGATAAATCAAATGGCATTAACTAATTATACAGGGACGGAGATCATCGGGATCGTGAATGTCGTCCCGAAAGAGACGGAAGACAACCTTGAGCTGGATCTGCTGGCCCCCGGAGAGCGTCAGGCACTGGTGAGCCATACAGGGATCCGTTTCCGGAAAGTTGCTCCAAAGGAAACAACCATACGGGATTTGTTTGCACGGGCGGTTGAAAAGCTCCTGGATAAAACGGGTTGGGACAAAGAGAGCATTGATGTGCTGGTATGCGTCACGCAATCTCCTGAAATGGTGATTCCGTCCGTTTCATGCCGGCTGCATGGCGACCTGGGATTTCCGAACCAGACGATGTGCTTTGACATCAATTCCGGTTGCTCGGGATTTATTTACGGGCTGAATACTGTAAGCGGCCTGTTATCGGGAGTGGCCGGCAGGAATGCACGGGCGGTTTTGTGCTGCGGTGATCTGTCCACTCATTTGATTGATTCATCCGACAAGAGCGTACGCCCGATTTTTTCCGACGGTGCATCTGCGATCGCCATTGAACAGGATCATGCCAACTCCGGGATCACCGGCTATTTCAACCTGGAAACGGATGGAAAAGGTCAGCACGCCATCGAAATGCAGGAAACCGGTACTGGTTCCCGGGCGATGAAGCTGAACGGCATTGATGTGTTCGGCTATTCTGTCAGGCTGGTTCCTCAGAATATCCTGGATTTACTTTCTTTTTCACGGCAACCCGTCGAATTTCCCGATTTGTTTGTGTTCCACCAGGCAAATAAGCTGATCAACGAATCGATCCGGAAAAAGCTTGCTGTTCCGGAAGAAAAAGTGCCTTACTCCATTTCTGAGTATGGAAATACGGCATCTGCCAGTATTCCGCTGACATTGGGAACGGTTTGGAAACAGTACCGCCCGCATTCGGGATGGATCCTGGTTTCAGGGTTTGGAGTAGGATTTTCCGTGGCATCGGCACTGATCCGTTTCAACCCGGAATTCTGTGACTCCCCGGAAGAATATTAACGACTTACGGTATGCGGATTCTGGCCGGTAATTGTTTGTCCGTTGGTAACTTTTATTAATTTTACAGCCCAATGAAAACACTCGACATCGTTATACCACTATACAGATCCAAAGCCACATTGGAGGCGCTCATCACCCGGTTGAATGAATGGATTGCTTCCGGTAAAAATGGCTTTGATACACGTGTCATTTTTGTGGAAGACGGTAGCGGAGATGGTACATACGAGTTCTTACTGAGCTTGAAAGACCAGGTACGGTTCAGGTTTGAAGCCATTCGCCTGATGCGGAATTACGGTCAGCATACGGCTATTTCGGTCGGTTTGTCCGGCTCCTCCGCCGATCTGGTCGCCATAATGGATGACGACCTGCAGCACGATCCATTTGAAATCAACAGCCTGGTCAGTGAGCTGGAAACGAGCGGGGCGGATCTCGTGTACGGAGTTTACAAAAAGAAGAAGCACAGTTTTGTGCGCAACCTGTCAAGCCGTATTCTGAAACGCATCACGAAAAGCAAATCGGTTGATTTCAGTAATGTCACTTCGTTTAAAGTAATGAAATCACACGTTCTTACAACGATCAAGCTGCAATCATCACCTGTCATTTTTGTGGATGTATATTTGCTGGAAAGTTCAGGGAAGATCTCAACGTGTAAGGTCACGCATGCGAAAAGAGCAGCGGGAGAATCAACTTATTCCAACCGGAAGCTGGTAAAGTTAATGGCAGGGATCCTGTTGTTTCATTCTTCTTTGCCCTTGAAGCTGATTGTCCGTTTCGGATTGGTCATGTCGGCCGTATTTTTCGGATTGAGCTGTTATTACGTTTACCAGAAGCTGTTCAACGATGTGGAAATGGGATTTACTTCCATCATTGTTGCCATCTTTCTTTCCACAGGCCTGATCCTGGTCTCATTGGGGATCATCGGGGAATACATCAGGAGGATCTGGGTCAACCAGAACAACCTGGAACGGGTCATTATAGCTGAACAACACGGGAAATGAAAGGATTCGGGATCACGCTGGAACCATTGTCCGTAAAAACGCTGGAATTGGTCCGGCAATGGAGGAACGATGAGGTTACTTCCCGGTTTATGGAGTTTCGTAGTCAGATAACCCCGGAAGCTCAGCAAAAGTGGTTCGATTCCATCCAGGATAGCTATTATTTTGTCATAGTTTCCGGTTCCACTCCTGTCGGGCTGATTGATCTGAAGAAAATTGATGCAGATCGCAGAACGGCGGAATCCGGTTTGCTGATAGGAAACAAAAATTTTGTCGGGACAGGCATTGCATTGGGCGCTTCTGTTTTACTGCTGGATTTCGCATTCGACAGGCTGGCGTTGGAAACGGTTACGGCCAAGATCAGTAAGGACAACAGTGAGGCTGAAAAATACAACGGATTACTGGGATTTAAACCTGACAAACCGGTCAATGAAGGATTTCAGAACTGGGTATTGACAAAAGCCGCTTATTTTGAAAAGAGAAACAGCTTGTTAACGCTTCTTGCATAAGCAGGGATGCAGTGCAATTTATTAAAATTTAACAACATTTTACTCAACGGACGGCCAACACCAACCAGATTGTTAGGGTATCTTTGTATGGGTTTCAAAACTAAATCTTATTTTTGAAGCTTAAAATCTCCAATTGGTAAATGAGAGCACTTTATTTTAAGGAAATACGTAGTTTTCTGAACTCGATCATCGGGTTTATTTTCATTTTTATCTTCCTGATCGCTACGGGTATTTTTCATTGGATCGTACCCGGTGGAACCAATCTGCTGGAAGGAGCGGAGGCCGACCTGATCCCGTTTTTTAACCTGGCGCCTGTCATGTTCTTCATACTGATACCTGCTTTGACGATGAGAAGCATCGCCGAAGAGCGGAGAACGGGGACGATCGAGCTGTTGTTCACACGTCCTATCAGTGACATTAAAATTTTGCTGGCAAAGTATTTTGCAGGTGTCACTTTGCTGGTTCTTGCCATCATTCCCACGGTTATTTATTATATTTCAATGTACCAGCTCTCCATGGAACCGGAGAAATTCGATCACGGAGCGACCATTACTTCTTACCTGGGATTGATCCTGCTGGGAGCGGTATTTGTGGCGATCGGTATTTTTTCTTCCTCACTGACAAGCAGCCAGATCGTGGCGTTTATCATTTCCATGTTCCTGTGCTGGCTGTTCTTTGACGGGTTCAACCGCCTGGGGGCATTTAACGTGATGGGAAGCTTCGACACGGTCCTGCAGTATTTCGGAATGGTGAAACACTATGATTCCATCCGGCGGGGAGTAATCGATACCAGCGATATCATCTATTTTCTGTCGCTGATCGTCGTTTTTATTTTTTCTGCACTGACAGTGCTGAAAACCTTGAAAAAATAACACATACGCAAACGGATATATGGGTTCGAACAAAAAAAATAAAGGATTATTCAACTGGACTTTTCTGGTTGTTATCATCGTAGGAATCGTTGCTGTCAACATGATCAGCTCATTCGTATACCAGCGTATCGATATGACCTCTGATAAGCGGTTTTCACTGGCTCCGAGCTCGATCGACTACCTTTCTGATGAGCAGAACATCGCCAGCAGGATGACCATAAGGATCTACCTTGAAGGAACAATGCCGGCCGAGCTGAAGCATTTCAGGAACGCGATCGAAGACAAGCTGAAAGAATTCAAGCAGTATGCAGGTACACGGATAGAATACAAGTTCATCGATCCGAATAAAGGAACGGAAGAAGAGCAGAAGGAGCTGAAAGACCAGCTTTTCAATAAAGGAAAAGGCATTCTCCCGATGTACCTGGTTTACCAGAAGGACGGCGCGAAGAGTGAGGTGATCCTGTGGCCGGGTGCGGTGATCAACTACGAAGGAACGGATGTCAATGTGATCCAGTTCCTGCCGGGAACAAGGACCGGGCAGCCCAACCACCTCGAAGGAATTGCGGGAGCAATAGATGCTTCCATCAATAACCTGGAATACGTTCTGTTGAGCTCCATTCGCCGTTCTGTCCAGAAAGAAAAAAAGAAGATCGCCTTCTTACAGGGGCAGGGAGAGCTGACGTTGGCCCAGACCCAGCGCGCACGCGCATTGATCACTCCTTACTTTACTGTCGAAGATGTTACGATCAACGGACAACTGAATTCACTGGACGGCTACCAGGGACTTATCATCGCCAATCCGCGCCGGAAGTTTGATGTAAAGGACCTCTTCATCATTGACCAGTTCCTGATGAAAGGAGGGCGGCTGATGTGCTTCATGGATGCGCTGGCGATCAATGAGGATACGCTGAACAGCAAAGGAATGGTGAATACTACCCGTATCAAGACAGGACTGGAGGACTTGTTGTTTGATTACGGCTTGAAGCTGAATGAGAATTATGTGATGGATGTGAACTGTGCTCCGAAAGGAGTTCCGTTCGCGAATCAGCCGATCGTTCCCTGGTATTTTCACGTGCTGGCAACCCCTACTTCTCACCCGATTGCAAGGAACCTGGCACCTGTATCGCTGAAATACGTAAGTGAGATACAGTTTGTGAATTCCGTAAACACAGCGCTTACACCCATTCTCACATCTTCCACCAATTCCACGACAACAGGATTGGCTCCGCTGGTGAGTCTTGGAATTCCGTTGAATTTTGGAAACAATCCCCAGCTGGCCCAGGTTCCGGGATTGGAAGAAAACAAAAAATGCCTGGCAGGATTGTCTGAAGGAATGTTCCAGTCACATTACAAAACAAGGATCGTTGACGAATATACCAGCAGTGCAGATGCGCGATTTGTGACAGAGAGCCAGCAGGAAGGGAAAGTGCTTCTTGTCGGTAACGGGCGCTTTATTTCCAACAGGTACGATTCCACAATACACAATATGACCGGGCAGGTGATGTACAGGCCGATTGAATTTGATGATCTGAGAAGCGATGAAGAATTGTACCGCCTCGGCATTCAGTCCGTTTTCGGAAATAAGGAATTCTTCCAGAATATTGTCGATTATGTCATGGGTGAGAATTCTGTCCTGGATATACGAAGCCGCCAGATTGACGTCAGGAGGATTGATAACGCGAAAGTGCAGAGCAAAGCAAATTTCTATAAAGTGATCAACCTTTCAGTGCCATCTGCGCTGATTATCCTGCTGGCGATCGGATTCGGCTATGTGAGAAAGAAAAAATATACGGTTAAGTATTGATTAACCCAATCTAAGTGAGCGAGATTATGAAGAAAAAACAGATAGGATTACTTGCCAGCATCATTATTGTCGGAGTGCTGGTGTATGTTGGAATAAAAGTGGCCAAAGGAGCCGGTTCTTCGGTAGAATCTGAGCTGATCGAATTCGCGATCAAAGATGCGGATAAGATCGACCGGATCGTAGTGACGGACAACTTCGGGCGGGTGATGGACCTCCGTTTGCCGAAAGGAGCTACGGAATGGACAGACAAAGACGGAAACTGCGTGATGCAGGAAGGAGTCCATTACATCCTGGACGCCTGTAAAAAAATAGAGTTTAAAGGTTACCTGACAGATAATGCCGCTGAAACAAACAAGAACCTGATGCTTTCCAAGCACATAAAGGTAGAATACTATATTGGCGGAAAGTGGAACAAAACATGGTATGTAGGACCTCCTACACAAGATCACTTGGGGCAGGTGATGCTGCTCGACTCGAAAGAGCTCGGCCGGTCAGACCGGCCTGTGATCATGTCGATCAAAGGAATGTATGGGATCATTGAACCCCGTTTTTACGCAGATCCCCTGAAATGGAAATGTACCCAGATCTTTAGTATCCAGCCACAGGAGATCCGGAAAGTGGAGGTAAGCTATCCGTTGCAGCCTGCGAGAAGCTTTTCGGTAGAAAATTTAGGAAACAATAAGTACAGTGTCAGACAGCAAAACATTCCGCTTCCGGCAGTGGATACACAGTTCGTCATGCTCTACCTGAACAAGTTCAAGAAGATACACTACGAAACACCCAATTATATCCTTACGCCTGCTCAGATCGACAGCCTGAAGAAAACATCGCCATTCTGCACACTCAGGATTGATCTAAAGGATGGAAAATCAGAGCGGATCAGGATGTTCCGGATTGAGTCCGATCAGACTCAGCTGAACGAGCTGGGGGAACCTGTTACCCACGAAGTGGACCGTTTCTGGGCGGAATTATCGAACGGAGAGGTTGTGAAATGCCAGTACTTCGTGTTCGATCCCCTGACGCTGGGACATTTGTACTTCCCGCTTGACCTGAGCTCACTGAAGCTGGGCAATTACGAAGTGAAATCTCCTGATCAATATTACGATCCCCGAACGGACAGGTAACTAAATTGTTGAAAAATATAAAATAAAAAAAGGTGTGCAATTTAGAAAAATAGCATTATCCTTTTTAGTTTTGGGAAACATTATACAAGAGCTATGAATTTTATAACATCGAGTACGGCACTTTTAAGACACCTGCAAAGTATTTCAGGTGTATTGAGTACCAGCAATACATTGCCGATATTGGATAACTTTTTATTTGAAATCAACGACAGCCAGCTGATAATTTCCGCATCCGACCTAGAAACAACGATGCGTACTTCAATGGAAGTGGAGGCGAACGGTTCGGGAAAAATAGCGATCCCTGCAAAATTGTTACTGGATGTTCTGAAAAACCTCCCGGATCAGCCGTGTACGTTCTCTGTTGATTATTCGACTTTCGGAATAGAGATCGCTTACGATAACGGCAAGTCCAAAATGGTAGGGTTTAACGGGGATGAATTCCCGAAAATCCCTGTGATTGAAAACAGTTCTTCCGTTAAGGTTTCCGGGGAGATCATCAGTTCCGCGATCAATAAGACATTGTTTGCAACAGGAAATGACGATCTGAGGCCGGTGATGAGCGGTGTGTTCTGCCAGTTCTCTCCACAGGACATTATTTTCGTAGCAACGGATGCACATAAGCTGGTTCGCTACAAGCGTACGGATTCAACAGCAGAAACCACATCTTCATTCATCCTTCCTAAAAAACCGTTGAATTTATTGCGTTCAAATGTTACGGCGGATATTGAGGTGCTGATCGAATACAATGAATCAAATGCAGTGTTTACTTTCGGTGACATTGTGCTGGTATGCCGTCTGATCGACGGGAAATACCCCAACTACGAAGCGGTTATCCCGAAGGAGAACCCGAATGTATTGATTATTGACAGGACCCAGTTCTTAGGTTCTATCAGAAGGGTATCGATCTTTGCCAATAAAACGACGCACCAGATCAAGCTGAAACTGGCAGGTTCTGAATTGTCGCTTTCGGCAGAAGACCTGGATTTTTCCAACGAAGCAAATGAGCGCCTGACCTGTAACTATGATGGCGAGGATATGGAAATTGCATTCAACTCACGTTTCCTGCTGGAGATGCTGAACAACATCGATACGAAAGAAGTGAAGCTGGAAATGTCCGTTCCAAGCCGTGCGGGATTACTGATGCCGGCAGAAAATACAAACCCGGAGGAAGACATCCTGATGCTGGTAATGCCGGTCATGCTGAACAAATAAAAAAACAAGTTTTGTATAGAAAGAAAGGCGGCTCAATCTGAGCCGCCTTTCTTGTTTTTTCGGGTAACCGGTTATTAACCGATCACTTTTACATTCACTGCATTCAGTCCTTTTGGGCTTTCTTCTACATCGTAGCTTACTTTGTCGTTTTCCCTGATTTTATTTACCAGTCCTGATAAATGTACGAAAATGTCCTTTCCGCTTGCTGAATCATTAATGAAACCAAAACCTTTTGTTTCATTGAAGAATTTTACTGTTCCTTCTTGCATGTTACTTTTAATTATAGATTATTTATCTGAAAGAGGATTAGTCTACAAATGTGTAGGCCATTCCTGTTTTTCCTGCTCTTCCGGTTCTTCCAACCCGGTGAATGTATGTGTCAAAGTCCTTTGGCAGCTGATAATTAACAACCAGCGAAACATTGTTCACGTCAATTCCGCGTGCGGCAACATCTGTTGCTACCAGGACCCGGATACTTCCATTCTTGAATTTTTCCAGCGCGTTTACCCTGTAATTCTGTGATTTATTCCCGTGGATCTGGTCTGATTTGACCCCGGAATTATTGAGTTTCTTTGATAAACGATTGGCCAGGTGCTTTGTTTCCGTAAACAAGATGACCTTGTCGAAATCCTTATCGGCCAGCAGGTCCAGCAAGAGCTTGAATTTATCCTGTCCTTCCGGTACCCGGATGATGTCCTGCTCCACGTTTTTCGAGCTTTTGTCTCCAGAATGGATTTCCACGATGAACGGATTCGCTACGATCTCGTTGATAATCGTTTGCTGCTTCGGATCTTTGGTAGCGGAAAACAATAACGTTTGCCGGCGTTGCTTCATCCCGCTGATCAGCTCCCTGATGTCACGGATGAATCCCATGTCCAGCATCTTATCAAATTCGTCCAGCACCAGCACTTCAAACCGTCCGAGCTTCAGGTTTCCCCTGTTCCGCAGATCGAGCAGACGTCCCGGAGTACCGATCACCAGGTCAAAATGATTGTTGAGGCTCCGGATATCTTTTTCAATGTTCGTTCCCCCAATGTAACAAGCGGCACGGACCTTTAATCCTTCCGAAAGCTTTTTGAATTCATCATAGACCTGTAAAGCCAGCTCTCTTGTCGGAACAACGATCAATGACTGGAACCTGTTCTCCTTGCTGCGTGAAAGATTTTCCAGGATCGGGATCAGGAAAGCACCTGTTTTACCTGTACCTGTGTTGGCAATTCCGATCAGGTTTGCACCATCCACGAGCTTGTCAAAAGTCTTGTCCTGGATTTCAGTAGGTGAAACAAATCCCATTTTTTGAATATTGGCTTTGATCTGAGTTTGTAAATCCATTTCTTCAAACCGTGTTTCTACGGTAATTGCTTTTATAGAAGGAGCTACTGCCTGTTGAATGAGCAATTCCGGATTCAGTGTTGATTTTTTTGCAGCGTTGCTTCTTTGCTGCTGACCAGAAACTCTTGTTCTGTTCGTTCTGATAGGTGTACGTTTATTTATACTTGTTTGCATATTTTTTCTTTTTCATACCCTTGCGGGTAATCTGTTTTTTAACAAACCGGGATTCTCCCGGCCTGTGTACGGACAGAAAGGTTCTCTTAAAAAGAAGCATCCTGTCTTTCCGGCAGGTTCATTATTCCGCCGGGGTAAATAAAAATTCCGAAAATTTGTTGTGAAAAGAAAAGAGTGGTTTCCCCTCTTATAATCAATTTACGAACCTGCTGATTCAGATTCGTTTATTAGTTTCATTTCAGGTGTGGAGGTCCCTGATATATATTCTTAATTTCAATAACAATTTCCGGCAGGCGACTGGTTGCCTGAGCCATCTTTAATGATCATCAACCTGCTGTGGAAGATCATTAACATGAAAATTCTGAAAGATGATGAGGCTGTTTGATTACGATTTAAAACCTCTGAAACAACTGAACGGGAGTTGTTTCCAAAAATGAGAATTAACTTGTCTGGGGACAAAGATATGTATTTATTTTTGATTTTACGTAAAAATGGAAGAAGCAGGGGCATAATTGAGAATACCTGGCTAAATGGACAGGGGCCAAAATATGCTTTGACAGGTGACGCAAGACCTGCGAAAACGTTAAGCGACGCTTGGGAGAAACCACTAACTTCATGCTTAAAATAAGTTTTAGAAATATTCTAAAATTTGATTGATAAAATACAGATATTAAGATTCAACTGTTTTTCGGACAAAGCATATATTTTATCGTTGTCAGTAGATAAAGGGGATCAGGCGTTTTGTCTGCTTCATGTACGTCTTATATTGCTCTCCGAACTCTTCTGTCATTAGTTGTTCTTCATCTGGAATACGTATACTGAATAATATCAGTAATCCTGCGGCAATGGTAGCTGAATAGAACCAGTTGGCTGTAATCAATGAAAAAGATACCCACCATAACAGCATAGCTGAATACATTGGATGCCGGACATATTGATACGCTCCTGAAACGACGAGATTGTGCTCTTTCCGTATTTCCAATACAGGGCTCCAGTTGTCTCCCAATGTTTTGTGCACGGAATAAAATAACCACATACTGTATGCTCCGATAATAACTCCGGTAATTCGTATGCTGTCCGGAAGATAAAATTGTCCGAATGACAGCCATTTTGTAACTAACCACATGATTCCGGGTACAGCTAAGGCAAAAAACGTCAGCCATACCATTTTTTGTTCACGGGGTTTATTTCTTTCTTTTACCGTTACTGCGTGTGTTTTCTTATACCTCTTTTGATAATACATCCGTATTACATTCATAACAATTACTAAAATCGTCAGAAGCGTTTTATAGATTAGCTCGTCCATAATTTTGGTTTTATGTGATTACCTCGAAAGATGTAAAAATCCGGTATATTCCTTATTTTCTCCTTTTGTTGTTGTCAACTTCACGGTGTAAAAATACACGCCATCCGTTGCCGGTTCTCCGTTGATGTTCCCGTTCCATACTTCCGGAAGTTTGTCTGTTCTGAATACTTCATTTCCCCAGCGGTTTACGATTATGAGCTCAATGGATAAAACCATATTGGGATTGGCAACAACATAAAACTGGTCGTTGATTCCGTCTCCGTTGGGTGTGAACACGTTCGGAACAATTATTTCATCAAAAATGATGATCGTTGCCGTTGCCGTATCTGCACACTGGTATTGGTTGTACGCAACTAGAACCACTTCATAATCACCCGATTGGGTGTAGGTATGAACGGGATGCTCTTCCGTACTTTTGTTTCCGTCTGCAAAATCCCACAACCAGCTCGCTGCTCCTGTAGATTGGTTGTTGAATGTGATCTGCGGATTGTTGATGCTTGTTTCGGTTGGTGTTGCTTCAAAGCCGGCAACAGGATTCGGATTGATGCTGACTGTCTGCTGAGCGGTATCACTACAGCCGTTGGAATGGGCTGCAACGAGTGTAATGGTGTAAGTTCCCTGCGTTGCGTAGGCGTACTCCGGATTTTCCTCTGTGCTTTGCTCCCCGTTTCCAAATTCCCAATTGTAGGAAAGGGCATTGGACGAGGTATTGCTTAATGCAATTATTTCCTGTTCGCAAACTTCACCGGGAAGAATAAATGATGCGACGGGATTTTGGTTGACGGTAATCTGTTTCACAATGGTATCCATGCATCCCGATACATTTTCCGTAATGAGGGTAACGGTATATACTCCTGCCGAATTGTAAGTATGTACAGGATCTGCCTCAACAGATGCATTACCGTTTCCGAAATCCCACTGATGGCTGACAATTGTACCGGAAGATAAATCTGTGAACTGAACCGGATTTCCTTCGCACGGAGCATTGAATGAAAAATCTCCGCTTCCGGCAGAGGAAACAGATACTTGTTGTGTAAGCGTGTCATAGCACCCCATTCCGTCCTGCACGATGAAATTCACATTGTAATATCCCGTATCGCTGTAGGTGTATGCCGGATTTTGTACATCCGAAGTGTCATTTGGCGTGTTTGACGCGTCTCCGAATGTCCATTGCCAGTTGACAGGCGGAAACGGCGATTGTGTTTCATCCGTAAAAGTAATTTCGTTACACCCCCCCGGTGTATAGCTGAATGCTGCCTGTATGGGGTTTTCTTTCAGAATATAGGTACGCTGCATCACACATCCGTTGAAAGAAGTATAAGTGCATGTATAGGAGGTTCCGTCAACCGGATTGGAGATAGTGGCGTTTTGTGTTGTTGCCCCGTTGCTCCAGTTGTAGGAAGCAAAGCGGGGGAGCCCTTCGACTGTGGTTTCCAGGGCATCTTTACAAAAGTAAACGGTATCGGTTTTGGTGATAACGTCAGCAGAGATATAGGCATAGGAATTGCCATGATGCCCGCCATAATAGCAGGAATATACTGTAAATTCAATGTTCACTGTCTGCCCGATGTAAGGTGTCAGATCCATCCCTACGGAGTTCCATGGCAGGTAAACGATATTGCTGATTCCGTTTTGCATATTGCCTGTGTATTTATGAACCTGATAATTACCGCAACTTCCGTTAATTACTTGTCCTGACTGATCAGTTATTTTTGCTGTAAAAACGCTGTTTCGGTTCATTCCTTCTGACATCAATGTATTGTGGGTACCATCCAAAATAATGGCGATTTGATAATGTAATAAAGGATTATCAGCAGTAATGGTGGCAGTATAGTCCATTCTCCACGCTTTTCCTATTCCCGTTACCGGGTCGGGACCTCCTGCGGGGTCTCCCAGACGGGCAGTTTGCGTAAGCCCAGACGGTATTCTGGGGATGGACGGAACCAACCCGTCATTGATCGGATTTGTGATAATGGTATGGCTCAGCATCTGAATACCCTGAGTATTACAGCAATTTCCCCGGTATCCTATTGTCGGATTCCAGTTGTTAAAATTCAGCTCCGAAAAATCAATATTCGGATTCTGGGCCGATGATGCTCCTGTATTTAGAAATAGATAAATGATAAAAAAGAAAACAACCTGTATTTTATTCTTCCAGTTCTCCATTGATGATCCGTTTTATGCCATTCTTGAATTTATTTACGTTGAAGGTGATGAGTAATCCCAGTTTGCAGCTGCTTCTGTCAAGGAGTGCCAGCATTTGTGAAATATCCTCATTTTCAAATTGTTTTGCTGATTTGA
Source organism: Crocinitomicaceae bacterium (assembly GCA_037189645.1). Lineage (GTDB taxonomy): Bacteria > Bacteroidota > Bacteroidia > Flavobacteriales_D > Crocinitomicaceae > Taishania. The sequence continues at coordinate 82,283 of JBBCIY010000010.1, read as the reverse complement.
TAAGTATAACTAATTTGTCTTCAACCAACAGATCAATGCTATATGCCGCATCTAATTCAAGTTCTTCATATATCAATGACAGCTTTTTCTCTTTTTCTACTTTCAGCCCTTCCTGGTTCAACTCATATTCCAGACATTCCAGATAAGAGGCTTTCGGAAGTCCTGCTCCAAGCGTTTTATGAATTTTCAATCCTGTTTCGAATACTATTTTGGCAAGCTGATTTTCGTTCATAATGTTTTTTAAACGATTGTTTAATTTTTTAACCACATGGAAACATAGGTCTTATCGTTTTTGTTGAGAGGTGCATTAGAAAAACAGTAGATGTCCGCCGGCCGACGGACACTATGTTTCACTATATTGCCTTTACAACTATGCATTCCTGTATACCTGTGTGGTTTAATTATTTTCATTACTTCTGTTCGTGTACAGCATCAGTTCTTAACTACTTTTGTCACGGCTGTTTGATTTTCTTTTGTTGTGATGCTAAGTGTATAAATACCTGCATCTACGCTTGATAAATCAATTACCGTATTTCCCGAAGCATCCAATGGTGCTGCTTGTATTGTTCTTCCGTTCAAATCGCTGAGTGTGTATATACCTTCCTGAGTAAACGAAATGGTAAGTGCATTGTGTGCAGGGTTCGGGAAGATGATCAGATTTTGAAACAGAGCAAGTTCTTCCAGTCCTACCGTGTTTACTACCTGCGGATCGGAAGTTTCCTCACAAGCATTGGCATCCGTTACCGTTACGGTGTAAGAGCCGTTTTCCGTTGCCGTATATGTTTGCCCCTCTGCACCCGGTATGGCTGTTCCGTTCAGGTTCCATTGATACGTGGTAAATGATCCCGTATTTAATTCCGGTCCGTTTGCTGTAACGACAGGCGCAGGAAGCGGATTTACTGTAAGCGTAAGCACCAATACACTATCACAGGCATTTACCGATTGGAGGGTATCGTGATATATTCCTGCTGTGGTGAGGTTTGCTGCTCCGAACAGGTAGCTTTCTCCTTCACAAATGCTCTCCGAAAACGGAATTTCGTAAACAGGATTTACCGTAAGTGTGAGTTCGATAATGCTGTCACATCCTGTAACGGCAGAAGTGAGCGTGTCATAATAGATATCTGCTGCGGTGAGTGTCTGCGAAGCAAAGGAATAGCTTTCCCCCTGACAGATAGTGGCCATAAGGGGTGTAACGTCCAAAGGTGTTACGGTAAGGTTCAGAGTGACGATGCTGTCACAACTGTATTGGTTAACGAATGTATCTGTATAGGTTCCCGAAGTTGACAGAAATGTGCCGTTAAAGTCGTAAGGTTCATTTGCACAGGTAGTTGCTTCAATGGTTGCAAATGCAGGACATGCACCAAGTGTAAGAATCCATACGTTACTTGTATTGCCATAATTAAATACCACATCTCCACTGCCTGTTACGGAATTAGTTATTCCGATGCTTGTGAGGCTTCCGTCGGGATTGGAAATGGCAACATTTGCCGCATCATTTCGTGTTCCTCCATATGCTTTTTGCCATATTATACCTCCGTCATTCTGGTTAATTTTTACCATCCATCGGTCTGCCCAACTGACTGTGCCATGAAAACCCGTTACGTCTCCCGTGTTTCCGGATTTTGTGTCTGACACCAGCAGGATGTTGCCGTCCGGTATTTTAGCCAGAGAACGTGTGCCTGCCGCTTCTGCACCATTGCCTCCGTAAGCACGCTGCCAGATAATGCTGCCGTCCGATGAGCTGATTTTTGCCATATATACATCACCGGCAGTTCCGTGGATGCCGGGTACGTCAGATGACTGTGTCCATCCTGAAATGACAAAATTTCCGTCTTCCAGCTCGATGATGCTTTCTTTCACTAATGAATATTCTTCTTGTCCTTCTCCTCCGTAATTTTTGGACCATTCAATTCCTAAAGTGTCATTCAGCTTCAATACCCATATATCATAATTACCTCCCAGATAATTGGTAATATCTCCGTTTGTGCTGGCAGCTATTCCTATCACTGCATACCCACCGTCTGAAGTCTGTATGATATTTCTAAGCTGATCTCCATACTGATAGTTGGGATAACCCGAAGAACAGTTACAAAAGTTTTGCGTACCGCCGAAAGTTCTGGAATGCTGCACATTCCCCGATGGATCAATTTTTATGACATAGCCATTGTTATAGTCGTGTGTATAGGTATTCAGCGTCCCGGCAGGATATATGGTGGAGCCGGCCAAAATCAATCCTCCGTCGGAGGTAGGGGTTCCGTAAAAGCCGTTTGCCAGAGTGTCTCCGTAAAACTTTTTCCACTGTACGTTGAAATTATTGTCGGTTTTTATCACAAAGCCGTCGGAAGCTCCTCCGTTGTAACTGACCCCGCTCCAAAAAGGGATGGTATCTGCCTGGCCCTGTGAAAGATCTCCCATTATCCAGAATCCTCCGTCTGAGGCCTGTTCCAGACGACGAGGATTGCCTTCAAAGCCAGAAAGTATGGTATCGTGAATAATATTTCCTGTTTCGTCTGATTTTACGAACCAGCATTTTCCTGTTCCTGCACCGGAAACTCCGTTCAGATCACCATCGGTGCTGTTTGTAAGTACCATTAAGGCATAACCGCCTTCTGCCAAAGGTATGGCATCAGATATACTTTCATTACCGCTCCCTCCCAGGCTTTTCTGCCATTGTATGGGAGGTGGAGTCTGGGCAAAGATATGGACAGGAATTACATAAAAAAGAAATGTAATCAGGAAATCCGGAAATAAGTATGGTTTTTTCATTGTGAGTTTATAAACTAAAAAGGTGGTTGGCTTACGATAAGCCAACCACTGTTAATCATTGTTTTACCTTTTACTTGGCATTTTTACTTTTGTTAATCACTGCGTCGATAAACGGTTTTGCTTTCGCTTTCGCTTCCGGCGTTTCCGGCGGACAATCCACAACGAAGCAACGGTAATCGAATGTTACTTCTGATGTAAAGTACAGATCAGGAGGAGTAGGAGGTGTTACCGGAATAACATTCGCATCCAGCGCCGTAACCTTTATAACGTAGTATTTCACCTTCGTGCAATAACCTGTCCCTACATCAATACAGCATTTCCATGCTACTACATAGCGTGTAAAGTACTGAAGCTGTCCGGGAGGAGTATACGCATAATAGCCTGGTACTCCATCGGCAGGATAGTCTTGTGAACCGATTACATTGCAGGTGGCCACGCCCAAAGCACTCCAGATATCTTCTATCGTAATGCTTTCGATGGGTTTGGTGTAAGGTACTTTGCAATGGTCGAGATAACCTACGTTCCATCCGTTGATACCCCGTATAAAGGAATTGAAATGTCCTTCGAACTGGATTTGAGGTCCTACCTCACACAGTTCGAAAGGAACCACGCCCCAGGCATCGTAATTGCCTACATCAGCTACCGGAACAGCATCTTCCGCAGCCGGAGGGTTGGGTGGAGAGGGCCAAAGTCCCGGTTCTGGTCCTTCTACTGTCTGGTTCGCCTGAACTCCTGAACAACACGCCGTTGAGCACGGGTCATCAGGTGTTGTCAGCCTTGCTTTTTTCTTTGTTTTGTCTGTCATAATACAACGTTTAAAGAGTTAATAAAATTTATCTAAACTGTACGCAAATGAGCATGTCACTCCTTTGGCACAACACAAAGCATTATCAGGCACGAAGATTTCACAAAGAAGAAATGTGTAGCATTAAGATCTGCCAGGTACACATTTATGGATCACAAAGAAAAACACAATGAATATTATTTAGAATTAATCTAAATAGATGACACAAATTTAAGGGTTATTTATTGAAATACAATACCTTATTTGTGGTATTTTGATTTGGTTAACTTATCCAAAATAAAATGATAAAGATTAAAAATAAAAGACTATCTTTGCAGTACCAAGTACAATTCTGTTAAAATAAGCTGGTGCTGTAATTTAGTTTTGTCGAAACGTTTCTTCGTTTTTCCTTTCTTTTTTATATCATTTTTATTTTGAGATGTAGTCGCAGTGATCTGTTGTTTTCGATATAACAGGAAGTGAATCTCGTTTGACGGAAGAAGTTTTTAGTAATTATTTAATAACAAAGCTTATCAGACATCTTAAATTTTCACAGACATTAGAACAGGAATTTTCCAAGACATTAAAACGAAGAGTAAACCTCTATTTCAAACTGAACAAAGTACGTAAGCGAGCCAATGCAAACATGATTTTCAAGACTATTGTCATGCTGCTTGTTTACACCACACCACTTATTTTATTGAATTTCGGTGCCATTACATCCCCCGTTGTAGCGGTTTTACTTTACCTGCTCAGCGGACTCGGGATCGCAGGTATCGGGATGGGGATTATGCACGATGCGAATCACGGGGCCTATACCAAGCATCCACGGTTGAATAGCTGGCTCAGTCACACGCTTGACTACCTGGGGTGTAGCAGTGAAATGTGGAAATTGCAGCACAATGTACTGCATCATACATATACCAACATCCACGGACATGACGAAGACATTGACGCGCCTTTATTCCTGCTCCGGTTTTCCCCGTACAGCAAAAGCTATAAAGTCCACCGCTTTCAGCATTATTATGTGTGGTTCTTTTACGGAATACTGACACTCTACTGGGTAACGGTCAAAGATTTTAAAAAGGCAGGGGAGTATTATAAAATGGGATTGATCCGTACCCGCAAAGAATACCGCATCCGCCTGTTGAAACTGGTACCCCTGAAAGTGTTTTATTTCACTTATGCACTGGTGCTTCCGATGATTTTCGCTCCGTTTTCTGTGTACTGGATTATACTGGGCTTTATCGTAATGCACCTGCTGGCTGGTATCCTGCTGAGTGTGGTGTTCCAGCTTGCGCATGTGGTTCCGGGAATGAATTTCCCGCAGCCGGATCACGAGGAACAGGTCAACTCGAATTGGTATACACACCAGTTACAGACAACAAGCAATTTTTCACCAAAGAACAGGTTTCTTTTCTGGTACCTGGGAGGATTAACCAACCAGATCGAACACCATTTGTTCCCGAATATCTGTCATGTTCACTATCGGAACCTCAGTCGTATCGTGAAACGGACAGCGACGGATTTTCAGGTGCCTTATTATGTAAACAAGACACTGTTTTCAGCCGTTTCCGGGCATGTAAAAACCCTTCGCTTACTGGGAAGGATGAAAACACTTTAACAATTAAACTTTAACTATCAGATTATGGCAGAAACGTTCAATAAAAAAGAAAGAGAAAAAAAGAAAGAACAGCGCAGAAAGGAAAAACAATCCAAGAAAGACGCGCGAAAGGAAAACGCTACCGGCGGAGGCTGGGAAAGCATGATGGCTTATGTGGATGAAAACGGGATCCTTCGTGATACTCCGCCCGATCCGTCAGCAAAGAAAGAGGTGAAGGCCAAGAACATTGAGATCGGTGTTCCTAAGCGGGAAAAAGAAGAATTTGACCCGATACTTCAGGGAACGATCAATTATTTTGATGCTGCAAAAGGATACGGATTCATCAAGACTTCTGATGATGAGAACTTTTTCGTACACCAGAACAACATTTCCGGCACTCCGTTAAAAGGGAACAAGGTACAGTTTGAAAAGGAAAAAGGAGCAAAAGGCTGGGTAGCCGTAAGGGTTACTATCATCAGGTAATGACATAAAAACGAAAGGTGATTCCGGGAGAACCACCTTTTCGTATGGAGTTAAAACTTCAATAAATCGATCGGCTTTTCATTGTTCGGTTTAAATTTCAGGTTTTCCGAACGTCCTTTTTTGAAAATTTTATTGCTGAATACTTTTCCTTTGCGCAGGGCTTTTTGATCTTCTTCCGGCAGTGCAGCGATGGTTTTGCATTCATCCGAACAGCAGCCGTTCATGTGCTCCCTGCATTCGTCGCACTGGATGAACAGCAAATGACATGCTTCGTTCGCACAGTTCACATGCACATCCGCAGGATTGCCGCATTGGTGGCAGTTTGCAATGATTTCGTCTGAAATACGCTCTCCCCGGCGCTCATCGAACACGAAGTTCTTCCCGATGAACTTATTCGGAATACCGGCTTCTTTACAATCGTTTGCATACTTGATGATCCCTCCTTCCAGCTGGTGCACGTTGCTGAATCCTCTGTGCTTGAACCATGCAGATGCTTTTTCACACCGGATGCCGCCTGTACAGTACATTACCAGGTTCTTGTCTTCGTTTCCTTTCAGGTATTTGTCTTCAATGTAAGGAAGTGATTCCCGGAATGTATCAACGTCCGGGGTGATTGCTCCTTTGAAATGTCCGACTTCGGATTCGTAATGATTCCTGAAGTCGATCAGGATGGTATCCGGGTCGTCTGTCAGTGCATTGAATTCGGCAGCTGTCAGGTGCTTTCCTTTATTGGTTACATCAAAAGTTTCGTCATTCAGCCCGTCTGCGAGGATCTTGTCACGGACCTTGATTTTCAGCTTGAGGAACGGGAATTCCACCTCACCATTCTCAACGGCAATGTTCAATCGTATTCCATTCAGGAATGAGATGTCATACAATTCATCCCTGAACTGGTCCACGTGGTGTTTCGGGACGGAAATCTGTGCGTTGATACCTTCCTTAGCCACGTAAACGCGCCCAAGCACATCCAGTTTCTGCCAGATGCTGTACAAATAATCTCTGAAAATCTGAGGGTTGTCGATCTTGGCGTATTGATAGAAGGAAATAGTCACCCATTCGTAACCTTTCTCGCGCCATTTTTTTTCCAACTCCTCCTTACTTAATGTGTTCCACAGTTGCATGCTATGTTTGTTTTAAATAAAAAGTTGCTGCAAAGATAGAAAAAATGTTTTGAACGTACCAGAAAATGTCACCTGCCTGTATCCGTTCAGGATGGCCGGCTGTGATGCGTTATTTATTGTTCCAGTTCGTCATGGTCAGGTTCAGCCCGATGGTGGCAAAACCTTTGATGAATTCAGTTGCGACCTGGATGCGCTCTCCGAGGGTGTTTTTTTCTTCTTCTGACCATTCTCCCAGTACATAATCGGCTTGCTGCCCTTTATGGAAATCATTTCCTACGCCAAACCGGAGCCGCGCATATTCCTGTGACTTTAAAACGGCCTGGATGTCTTTCAACCCGTTATGCCCGCCATCACTTCCTTTTCCTTTCAGTCTTAATTTTCCGAATGGCAAGGCGATGTCGTCTGCAATGACGAGGATATTTTCCAGTGGGATCTTTTCAGCCTGCATCCAGTAGTTGACCGCTTTCCCGGAAAGGTTCATATAGGTAACGGGTTTGATAAGAATGATCGTTCTTCCCTTGAATTTTGCCTGCGCCACATCGGCTGTTTTATCCGGTTTAAACGTTGCTCCTTGTTCTTTCGCAAATGCTTCGACTACCTTAAAACCAATGTTATGACGCGTTTCAGCATATTTTTCTCCCGGGTTACCGAGTCCTACAACTAAGTATTTCATGCGTCAAAGTTACTGAATGGCTTATTTTAAAACAAATTTTAGAGGGGCTGGAAAATGCGGTTTAAGCGGTTGCCTTCGGTTTTCTGAACAACCCGATGATGCGTTTTCTGAAAATGATCACCAGGATGATATAAGGCATGGACATCAATAGCAGAATTCCTTTATTGATGTTTGTGGCGAAAGATGCTTCACCGGCTTCTGCCGACTGTTCGGAAATAAGCTTACATTGTGAGCATCCCTGTGCATAGGTGTAATCGAGAGCCACTACGGCAATCATTACGATAACTAATAAGATCAGACGCTTGTTCATGGTGCAAATTTACTGAATTGTTGGTACAATGCTGTTAAAATTTACGGAAAAAAGAACGATTTTAAAAATGACAGACCATTCGCTGACTGGAATAAAAAAATGCGCAGGTTTCCTGCGCATTTTTGGTAAATGAACGCTGCGTCTCACTGATCAGTTCGCAGGAATTTCTTTCATGGAGGGAGCCAGTTTTTTTAGTTTCTCCGCCAATTCAAGGGAACTTTTTTCAATTTTATCTTCGGTCATGCTGGTCCATAGCAGAACGTGTGCTTCGATCGTACCGCCGTTTTTCCGGGTCAGTTGATACGTTTTGTATCCTGTTCCCATTTCCGGGTAATGTGTTCCGGCTTCCTGCATGTTACCGGCTAATTCCGATAGCTGGCTCCACTCTTTTTCCGAGATTGCCTTGCTTTTCTGGTGAACTGAGACACCCGATTCTGTATGTTGCTCTGCTGTAATTGTAATGGAATCTTCATTTACGGTTATCTCATAGTTGACAGGGAACCGGATGGAGGATTCTGTGAATTTAAATGAAATGGTTTCAATTCCTCCCACTACAGGAGGTTGTTTTTGTGCTAATCCTGCATTTATCACGACAAATGAGAAAAATAAAAGAGCTGCTGATTTGATCTGTTTCATGTTTGAATGTTTTTAATTGCAAACTTACTAAAACTATGCCAGAACTAACTACCTGTTCCCGAAGATCAGGCTCCCCACACGGACCATCGTGCTTCCTGCTTCGATTGCCGTTTCAAAATCACCGCTCATTCCCATGGAACGGGTGTCAAACGTATTTTCTCCCGGGAAAAAACGTGTTTTCAGTTCGTCGAAGATAGCGGACAATGCCTGGAATTCGCTGCGAACCTGCTCCGTTTTATCCGTAAATGTCGCCATCCCCATCACACCGCGTATCCGTATGTATCTGAACTGTGCATATTCGGGACTTTCCAGCAGCTGAAATGCTTCTTTTCTGCTGAGCCCGAATTTGGTATCTTCCTGTGCAATGTGGAATTGCAGCAGGCAGTCAATTACCCGGTCATTTTTTTTTGCCTGTTTGTTGATTTCGGCCAATAGCTTCAGGCTGTCAACGGCATGAATCATTGCAACGAACGGGGCGATGTATTTCACTTTGTTTGTCTGCAGGTGGCCGATCAGATGCCATTCAATGTCTTTCGGAAGCGGCTCATACTTTTCAATCAGCTCCTGGACTTTGTTTTCTCCGAAAACCCGTTGCCCCTGGTGGTAGATTCTGAGTATTTCTTCTGCCGGCTTGGTTTTGGAAACAGCAACCAGCGTTACACCCTGCGGAATTTTTGCTATGACTTCTTGATAACTCATCTTATATACAAAGGTAGGAATAAAGCAGAAAACGTCCAAAGTAGTGCATATTTTTACAGATCGCCTGCAATGGTGCGGAATGTAAGGTTTATGCGGAGAGATGAAATTTTTCTTGAAGGGGGAAGGCGGTGCAGCCAGTATGTCTGTGTGGTATCTTTCATAACCAGCAAACTGCCGTGTTCAAGGACCAGCTCTACTTTTTCAGCGGTGGTTTTATGCCTGAATGAAAATTTTCGTTCAGCACCCAGGCTGAGGGAAGCAATCGCTCCGTTTTTTTTCAGGTCTGTCTCCCCATCGCTGTGCCATGCCATTCCTTCTTCCCCGGTATGATAGAGATTAAGCAGACAGGAATTGAATGTTTCGCCGCTTTCCCGTTCAACGGTCTGTTTCAGTTCCAGCAGCTCTTGTGTCCAGGGCAGGGCGTGTTTGGTTGTGTTGGAGTAAGTGTATTCAAATGCCTTGTCGCCATACCAGGCGACTTTCCGTTTTGTAATGATCTTTTTTCCGAAGATCACTGCTTCGTCGTTCCGCCATTCGATGATGTTCAGCAGCAGTTGCAGGTAGTGGTCTGCCTGTTCACCGGCCAGTATTTTCCCGTAATAGTTGACTGTTCCGTCTCTGGGAAGCAGGTTCCTTCCTTTATCTGCTTTCTCTTCAAATAACATCATGCTCCCGGTTGTTTGCTTGAGCCTGCTCCCAGCCGATCATTGCCGTTTTACGGGTTGTTCCCCACATGTATCCTCCAAAAACTCCGGAAGACTGGATCACCCGGTGGCAGGGGATCAGGAAAGCGACGGGATTGCTTCCGATTGCGGTACCCACAGCCCTGGATGCTTTTGGGTTATTGATTTCCCCGGCCAGCCTGCCGTACGTTGATAATTTTCCCATCGGGATTTTCAGCAGGCTTTCCCACACTTTTAACTGGAAATCCGTTCCTTTCAGGTGCAGTTTTACCCGGGATAGATTGCTCCAGTCCTGTTGGAAGATGGACAATCCGTTTTGCTGTATCGCGTCGGTTCTGTGATGAAAAACAGCACCCGGAAATGCTGATCTCAGGTCATGGAGGGCTTTTTCGTCATTTTCTTCAAAAGCCATGTGACAGATTCCCTTTTTTGTAGAGGCAATAATAACGTTTCCGAACGGACTTCCCGAAAAGCTGTAATTGATCTCCAGTCCCTGCCCTCCGTTCCTGTATTCTGCCGGGGTCATTCCCTCAATTGTAACGAAAAGGTCGTGCAACCGGCTGGTGCTGGAAAGTCCCGTTTCACAGGTGACATCAAACAAAGTAGCCTGTTTTTGTTCGTTCAGCAGGCTTTTGGCATGCCCGATGCTGACGTACTGCAAAAATTTCTTCGGACTTGTCCCTGCCCACTCGCTGAACAGGCGCTGGAAATGAAAGGGGCTCAGATTGATCTTTTCCGCAACTTCATCCAGGTCTGGCTGGCCTTTGAAATTATCTTTGATGTAATCAATTGCTGCCGCAATCCGTTTGTAATTGATGTCTTTCTGTGTGCTCATATTTCATTTCAAAATTCGAAAAAAAACAGGATAAAAAAAATCTGAAACTTGCGGAATTAAAAATTGTTAGTTTTCTTATCTTTTGAATGCACCTGGTAAATGATTTTTCCATCAATTGAATCCAGAATAGTAATGTTCGAATAAACACCTTCCCTGATTTTCTTTTTAAGGCAGTTGCTTACGTTTATTTTCCTGTTGTTTTGCAGTGAAATAAACTTTAGCTCCGGGTAGCTGCATAAATTCAGCGGCATTTCTGTGAACGAGCAGTCAAATACAAATTGGCGGATACCTGGCATATCGATAATGGGAAAAACAGTTAGCTGAGGAGTTCTCAGGTCTATCAGACCTAAAAAAGGGTAAGAAGGGTTGGCTTCCCATACAGCTAAATTTTTTGCTTCAATCCCGATCAGCTGTAGAGCGGAGGTATCAAGTTCTTTTATATTGATTTTTCGCAGCTCTTTTGAATTTATTGCTATGAGTTTTATAGATAATTTATTAAAAATCAATGTGGAATCTTTGTAATCTTCAATGAAAAAATCTTGCAGGCTATCCAAACCTAATGTATTTAGTGAAAGGATGAAAGATTGAGGTGGATTGTATAATTGAAGTTCTTTAATCTGAGTGTTGTTAATCAATGTCTTTTCAACGTTTTCATCATTATTGTTTTCAAAATGAATGATTAATGTTTTAATCGAATCGATTGTGGGAATTACTTCAAGATTGGAGGCGACTTTAAAATGATATTCCTGGTTGAAAGGTCTGTATTCCTGAGCCCAACAGAAATTGAAACATAAAATAGTTCCAAAAATAAAAAATCGTATCATGAATCAAATATACAAAAAATCAATTTACGATTGAGTGCCAGTAGACCACTATCCTTGGTAATTATGACGAATGGTATGACTGGACTATTTTCAATAGAACTTCCGGGTGGCTGCATTTATCTTCCTGCTTTTATTGCTATCTTTGTCCCCCGATGGAAAATTTCGCGTCATACTTAACCCATCCTGTTTTCAAGGTGGTACGCCAGGTTGTTGAAGAAGAGCAACTGGAGGCATACGTTATCGGTGGTTTTGTACGTGATATTTTCCTGGACCGTGACCGGAAGGATATTGATATCGTTGTGGTGGGGAGCGGCATGGAACTGGCACAGAAAACGGCAGAACGGCTGCGTGTGAAAAAGGTTTCTCTGTTCAGGAATTTTGGAACGGCTTCTTTCCGGTACAAGGACCTGGATGTGGAATTCGTGGGAGCAAGAAAGGAATCCTATCAAAGGGATTCCAGGAAACCGGTTGTTGAAGACGGGACATTGAAAGATGACCAGGACAGGAGGGATTTTACGATCAATGCAATGGGGATCTCCCTTCAGCCACACAATTTCGGAGAACTGATAGACCCGTTTAACGGAAGAGCGGACATAGAGAAAGAAATTGTCCGGACTCCGCTGGAACCGGATGTGACATTCAGCGACGACCCGCTGCGCATGATGCGGGCGATCCGGTTCGCGGCCCAGCTGAACTTTAAAATTGAACCGAATTGCCTGGAAGCCATACTCCGTAATTCAGAACGCCTGGAGATCATTTCCAATGAGCGTATCATGGACGAATTCAACAAGATTATATTGTCCGATACTCCTTCCCGGGGAATAAAACTGCTTTATTCAACTAAGCTGTTGCATCGTTTCTTTCCTGAAATGGTCGCTTTGCAGGGCACGGAAACCAGGAACGGGAAATCACACAAGGACAATTTTTACCACACGCTGGAGGTACTGGATAACGTTGCGGAAAGCAGTGATGACCTGTGGCTGAGATGGGCGGCGATCATGCACGACATCGCCAAGCCTCCGACCAAGCGCTTTGATGAAAAGGTCGGCTGGACATTCCACGGGCATGAAGACCTGGGAGCAAGAATGGTTCCGAAAATCTTTGCCCGGCTGAAATTACCACTGGATGCCAAGATGAAATACGTCCAGAAGCTGGTCCGCCTGCACCTTCGTCCGATCGCGCTGGTAAAAGGAAATGTCACCGATTCGGCTGTCAGAAGATTGCTGTTTGAGGCCGGTGACGACATCGACGATCTGATGATCCTGTGCAACGCAGACATTACTTCCAAGAATGAATTCAAGGTAAAAAAATACCGCCAGAATTTTGAGCTGGTACGGGAGAAACTGAAAGCGGTGGAAGAAAAAGACCGGGTCCGCAATTTCCAGCCACCTATCGGGGGAGAGGTTATCATCAAAACTTTCAATTTAGGCCCTTGTCAGGAAATCGGCGATATCAAGACAAAGATCAAAGATGCCATCCTGGAGGGAGAAATCCCCAATGAATATGATGCTGCCTATGCATACATGCTGAAGCTGGGTGAGGAAATGGGGCTGAAAGCAGAGAAATAAGCTGTATGATCATCAATTTACTTTACTTTTTTTACCTGGCCATGTAGTCCGGTTGCATCATTTTTCAATCCCGAATCAAATGGACTGGGTAGATCTTTTACTTTGGCAGATGCTCAAATAATTGTAGCTCAGTTTTATATGCATGCATAATTCATTTTCCTGAATATTTAACATTAAATAACGTGTTTTTTGCCGGACAAATCGTTAAATTGCATACGAATCGTTCAATTTAGCAGCAATGGAAAATCAATGGAAAACACATGAAGTATCGAATCAGTTTACGGAATTAACCAACTATAATTTATTTACTACAGACCACGTTTTAACGGAATATTTCAAAAAGAACAATGCAGATTGGGCGGCAAAAGAGCTGACGGATTTCGGAGCAAAACTGGGAACGCCGCAAGCATTCCATGACGGGCAGCTGGCAAACGAGTACATTCCTGTTTTAAAAACGTTCGATAACCGTGGAAACCGTATGGATGTAGTGGAGTTTCATCCTTCCTGGCATACGTTTTCTGCGTGGTGTAAAACGTATGGTTTGATCTCCAGGCCTTTTGAAGACAAAGAACCTTTCAGATGGAGCTATACTGCTGCCAACTTCATCCTGCAGACACAGGTGGAAGCTGGTTCTATGTGCCCCGCAACCATGACACTCGCTTCCATCCCGGTTATCGCCAGGGAGCCGGAACTGTGGAGCCAGTTAAAGGACAAGCTGGTTTCAAGGGAATACGATCAGCGGGACATTCCGATCGCTCATAAGAAATCCATCTGGATCGGGATGGGAATGACCGAAAAACAGGGAGGTTCTGACGTCCGGTCCAATACAACCATTGCAACCCCGATCGGGGAGCCGGGGCGGGGCAAAGCATATTTATTGCGGGGCCACAAATGGTTTTTTTCCGCGCCTATGTGCGATGCGCACCTGGTGGTGGCACGTACAAGCGATACGGATGCGATCTGCTGTTTCTTCGTGCCGAGGTGGAAGCCCGATGGGACAAAAAACCCGGTTGAGATCCAGCGGCTGAAAGACAAACTGGGGAATAAATCCAACTCAAGCAGTGAAGTGGAATTTAAAGATGCTTATGGAATCCTCATGGGAGAAGAAGGAAGGGGAATTCCTACGATCATTGAAATGGCAAATTATACCCGGTTGTGCTGTGTGCTGGGAAGCACGGGAATCATCCGGCAGGCGACCGTCCAGGCAATTGAATACACAAGAAAACGAAAAGCATTCGGAAATACATTGTACAATCAACCGCTGATGCGGAATGTATTAGTTGATTTCGCACTTGAAAGCGAAGCGGCGGAGGTGTTGGCATTAAAGCTGGCTGAAGCCTTTGAACAGGGAGATGAGGATCGTTCGGCAAAGGCGTGGAAACGCTTTTTAACTCCGGCATCCAAGTACTGGATTTGCAAACGGGCTGAAACAATTACTGCCGAGGCAATGGAAACATTCGGCGGTAACGGCTATGTGGAAGACGGGATCATGGCACGTCTGTTCAGGGAAGCTCCCGTTAATTCTATCTGGGAAGGCTCCGGGAACGTCATGTGCCTGGATGTGCTCCGTGCGCTGGGAAAAGAGCCCGACCTTGTAAAGCTCATCTTCAGAGAACTGGTCGAAATGGCGGATGGCGATGAGGTAATCCTGGGATCATTAGCCGGGTTACAGGAGCTGCTTCAATCCGATCCGGCAGCATTGGAGGCATCTGCCAGGTTACTGACTGAAAAACTGATGCTGATCGTCCAGGCGTGCCTGATGAAACAACGTTCACCGGAGTTTATGAGCAACGCATTCATTGAATTGCGCCTGAACCAGGGAATGGCTGCGAATTACGGTGCATTCAGGCCTGCAAACCTGGATTTCGGAGCGATCCTGGAAAGAGCGTTCCCGTTAGTTTATTAATTTAAAAATGAATCGAAAATGAACTTATTAGAAGTATTTGACTCCAATGTCAGGAAATTTCAGGAAAAAGATTACATCCGCTGCAATGGCAGTGGGATCAGTTACAGTCAAACACATCTGAACTCGCTGAAAACAGCTGCCCTTTTAAAGAAAAACGGGATCCGGAAGGGAGACCGGGTTGCGTTGTTCTGCTACAATTCCCCTTCGTTCATTTATACCCTTTTAGGTGCATGGAGGCTGGGAGCGGTTGTTGTACCCGTGAATCACAAGCTGAGAGCACGTGAATTGGATTACATTCTGGAAGATTCCGGCGCAAAGCTGCTCTTATTTGATGCACAGCTGGAACCGGTAGTCAGAGAAATGAACCGTTCCATTGTGAAAATTTCCACCTTGGGAAAAGTGGAAGGAGCGGATGAATTTGAGCCGGCGATGGAACATTCAGAGCCGTTGGAAGCGTCGGATAGCTGCAATCCGGAGCCCGGAATGACGGCGCAGCTACTGTATACGTCCGGGACAACAGGAAACCCGAAAGGATGTGTGCTGACGCATCAGAATGTTTTCTTTGCCAGCCAGATCGCAGCAACAGGACTGACGATGACACGGGATGAGCGTACGCTGGTTGCTATGCCGGTATGGCACTCTTCGCCACTGAATAACTGGCTGGGTGGCACAACTTACATCGGAGGGACGGTGGTACTTCTGAGGGAATACCATCCTGTTCATTTCCTGGAAACCATACAGAATGAAAAAGTGACACTGTATTTCGGTGCACCGGTTTCGTATGCATTGCCTTTGAAAATGGTGCCAGGTTTTACAGATTATGACCTGAGCAGTGTCCGCTGCTGGATATACGGAGGCGGCCCGATCAGCGCTGAAATGAGCCGTAACCTCATGACAGCTTATAAAAGCGATAAGTTCTATCAGGTGTTCGGGATGACAGAGACCGGGCCTACAGGAATGGTTCTGTACCCGGAAGAACAGATCGGTAAGGCCGGGTCGATCGGGCGCTTCTGCCTGCCTTCCGTGGAGATCATTGTCGTTGATGATGATGGACAGGAAATCCCGAATGGTTCCATCGGTGAGATCCGGATCCGGGCATACAGCACAATGAAGGAGTATTACAATAATCCGGGAGCGACGAAAGAAGCAATTACGGAGGATGGCTGGTACAAGACGGGAGACCTTGCACGGAAAGATGAGGATGGCTACCTGTTCATCGTGGACAGGAAGAAAGACATGATCATTACCGGTGGGGAGAATGTTTACTCGAAAGAAGTAGAGGATGCCTTGATGACACATCCACAGATCGAAGATGCAGCTGTGATCGGAACACCACACCACGAATGGGGAGAGACGGTTACAGCTGTGTTGGTGACAAAAGAAAATGCACCTGTTTCGCTGGATGAATTAAAGGAGCATTTATACGATAAAGTGGCGTCGTACAAAATTCCGAAGATCCTTCATTTCACTGAAGTGCTTCCCCGTAATCCATCCGGAAAAGTCCAGAAGTTCCTGTTGAAAGAACAGTTTGTCAAATGAGACAGCTTAACTGAGATAACGGATCCCTGTTGTAAGAGCAGGGATTTTTTATTACCCGGAAGATGGTTTCTCTCCATCAGTGCTGATCTGATACGGTCCTGTCACATCATCATTTTTTCCGGTTCCTTTCCATCTTTTCAAAATGTATTGCCTACTTTTGTTACTCAGAATTTTATAAGACAATGAAGATTTACAACAACATTCTTGAAACGATAGGAAATACGCCGCTTGTGCGTTTAAATAAACTTACGAAAGATGTGAAAGCCACCGTTTTGGCGAAGGTGGAAACAACCAACCCGGGAAACTCGGTAAAAGACCGGATGGCGGTTAAAATGATCGAAGATGCAGAAAAGGCAGGTTTGATCAAACCCGGAGGAACGATCATTGAGGGAACGTCCGGGAATACGGGAATGGGGCTTGCACTGGCATGCATCATCAAAGGATATAAGCTGATCTGTGTATTGAACGATAAGCAGTCCAAAGAAAAAATGGACATTCTTCGTGCGGTTGGAGCAGAGGTGGTTGTATGCCCGACTGCGGTTGAACCGTCGGATCCCCGCTCGTATTATTCCGTTTCCCGGCGGCTGGCGAAAGAGATTCCGAATTCATGGTATGTCAACCAGTACGATAACCTGTCGAACCGTGAAGCGCATTATGAATCAACCGGTCCTGAGATCTGGGAGCAGACGGACGGAAAAATAACACATTTTGTTGTCGGAGTAGGAACAGGAGGAACGATCTCCGGAGTCGGAAAATACCTGAAAGAAAAGAACCCGGATATTAAAATATGGGGAATCGATACCTATGGTTCGGTCTTCAAAAAGTACAAGGAAACGGGGATTTTTGATGAAAATGAGATCTACCCGTACATCACGGAAGGGATCGGGGAAGACATTCTTCCTGCAAATGTGGATTTTGACATCATCCACCGGTTTGAAAAAGTGACGGATAAGGATGCGGCGGTTTACACACGCAGGCTGGCTCGTGAAGAGGGCATTTTCGTCGGGAATTCTGCCGGTGCTGCCATTTCAGGGGTATTACAGCTGAAAGATGAGCTGAAAGAAGATGATGTGGTAGTGGTCTTGTTCCACGATCACGGTTCCCGTTATGTTGGTAAGATCTTTAATGATGACTGGATGCGTGAACGTGGATTCCTGGAAGAGAACATTAAGACGGCAGGTGACCTGATCGCCAAACATGCCGATCAGCCGTTGGTAACGTTGTACGCTGAAGAGCTGGTTTCGCATGCGGTTGCAAGCATCCGCAAGCACGATATTTCCCAGATCCCGGTGTTGAAAGACGGCAAATTTGCCGGTTCAATTGATGAAAACACGTTGTTTTCACTCCTGATCGACAATCCCGACCTGCGTGACGCTTCTATTTCTTCGGTGATGAACAAACCGTTCCCGATTGTAAAAGAAAGCGCGACGCTGGAAGAAGTGTCTAAACTGATCAACAAAGAAACACATGCGGTGCTTGTAGAGAAAAAGGACGGGAAATACCACATCATCACCAAATTTGATATTATTTCTGCGTTGAGCTAACGCTTTTTCCTGGCAGGATAGGAAATGATGGCGATCGAATCCAAAGACCAGATGAATACTGTGATCCGGCTGGAGTCCTTTCCACGCCGGATCATTTCCCTGGTGCCGTCTCAGACTGAATTGCTGTATGACCTGGGGCTGGAGGATGAAGTTGTCGGGATCACGAAATTCTGCATACACCCGGATTCCTGGTTTCATGGTAAAACACGTGTCGGGGGGACGAAAAATATTACTATTGATAAGGTCAGGGAATTGCGACCGGACCTGATCATAGGAAACAAAGAAGAAAATACGCAGGCGGATATTGAGCAGCTGCGGGAAATTGCACCCGTCTGGATGAGCGATATCGATACGTTGGAGCATGCTCTTGAAATGATCCTAGAAATAGGAAGGATCACCGGGCGGGAAAATGAAAGCATACGCCTGGCCGATTCCATTCAGCAGAAATTTTTGACGTTGGCGCAAACAATCACTAAAAAGTGGACCTGCCTGTATTTCATGTGGAAAGACCCGTATTTCACAGTCGGCAAGAATACGTTTATTGACGCCATGATCCAGCACTGCGGAGGGATCAACCTGCAAAGCGAAGCACGTTACCCGGAATGGGATTTTTCGGAAAATAGTTCACCTGATGTGATCTTGCTCAGCTCGGAACCGTATCCGTTCAATGAAAGCCACATCGCATTTTTCAAAGAAAAATATCCTCAATCCAGGATTATCCTGGCAGATGGAGAGTACTTCAGCTGGTATGGTTCACGTCTGGAGAAAGCTCCTCATTATTTTGAAGCACTATTAAAACAAATTGTGTAAATAATAATCCCGGTATGCTTTGCTATTCTGTAGCGATCCATCACCCCACCACAATTTTCATCTGGCAGGTAACCAATTCCTCGCCGTTGCAGGAAGCAGTTCCCTCAACCAAGTGAATGGTATCGAACGTGCTGATAACAGCTACTTTTGTTACGATCCAGTCGTTTTCTCCGGCGGCTTTTTTCACTTCCAGCCGGCTCACAGACCCGATAAACCCGAGTTTCCCGGCTTCCTCACCATGCTGGCTTCCGATGTAACCGAAACCGGCCGCGCAGGTCTGGGCGATGTTCTCGATCAATGCCGACTCAGACAAAACCCCGTCTTTGAGGAATATGTTTTCTTTCCGGATCTCAAATTCAGATTCAAACTGTGTTTCATTTGCCGAGATCAAGGCGTCGATCATGACGAAAGGAAACCGCTGTGGAATGTAGTTTGTTATGGAGTTTTTGTCAATCAGCATAGGATGTTCGTTATTGATCCCACAAAGTAAATAATAAAATTCCAGGAACGCGGAAAACAGAAATTATTTTGATTGAAGCTGAGCAAAGTCATTTTTTCGGGTGATGGTATCGCGTACCTTTGCACAAAAGGAATTCTTTCAATAAAAACGATATGCTAATTGGTTTTATCATCGGTCTTGGTTCTGCGTTTCACTGCCTGGGAATGTGTGGCCCGATCGCGATGGCAATCCCGGTGAATCGTTCCTCTGATTTCAGTATTACCAGTGGAGCGCTGCAATATAACTTCGGGCGCATAGCTGCTTATTCACTCTTGGGAGTGATTCTTGGGAGTATCGGCCTGAGCATTGCCAGCCTGCAATGGATGCAATGGCTGAGTATCACGGCAGGGATGATCATGATACTGATCGCCTGGCATCGGTTCTTTAACCTCGGAAGGTCGAAACTGGCAGGAAAGCTGAGCAGTCTGATCGGTACCGGCATCGGGAAGCTGCTCCGCTCCGGCAGCCCGTTTAAATTAGTGGGATTGGGGTTCCTGAATGGTTTTCTTCCCTGTGGGATGGTCTTTATCGGGTTGACAAACGCGTTGATCCAGGGTTCTCCTGTCCAGGGAGGGCTGGCAATGCTGTTCTTCGGTTTGGGAACGCTTCCGGTGATGTTTTCTGTTGTTTTCTTTACTTCCAAATTGTCCGGGAGCTGGCGGCTGAAATTTTCCGGAGTAGTCCCTTACATGATGACTGTCGTAGGTGTGCTGGTAATTCTAAGGGGGTTGAACTTAGGCATTCCCTACATCAGCCCGGAAATAAAGATGAGTACAATTACAACGGAAGCAGATCTGGAAAACATGCATAAACCGCAGGTGGAAATGGTATGCTGTACTCCCGGTGCTTCTGCGGGTGAAACCGGAAAGTGTAAATAAGAGGATCGTAAAAAGAACATTGATCCTACTCTCCGAATGGCAGCCAGATTCTAAACGATGTACCTTTGCCCAGTGTGCTTTTTACGTCAATGGTACCATTGTGGGCTTCTACAACAAGCTTTACATAATAAAGCCCTAGTCCGAATCCTTTTACATCGTGCAGGTTACCGGTAGAAACACGGTAGAATTTATCGAAGATCAGTTTTAGATCCTCGCGTTTCATCCCGATCCCGTTGTCGGAGATCTCAAAATAGATTCCTTTTTTATCGTTCCAGGTTGATAAGAAGATCGTTGGTTTTTCGTTGCAGTATTTTACGGCGTTGTCCAGCAGGTTGTAGATCACATTTCCGACGTGTACAGCATCTACGGTCACCACATCGTTTTCAGCCCGAAGGTCAAGCCTGATCTCTCCGCCGTGCGTCAGCTGGTTGAATTCAAAGGTGTCTTTTGCTTCTTCCAGCAGTTCGTGAAGGTGGATCTTTTCCGTTTTCAGCTCCACTTTCTCTTTGTCCAGTTTCGCGATGTTCAATACCCTTTCCACCTGGTTCTGCAGGCGTTTGTTCTCTTTGAAGATCACACTTGCGTAACGCTGGATATCATCTTTGTCTGAAATAGTCCCTTTCATCAGCATCTCACTTGACAGCCCGATTGTTGCGATCGGGGTTTTGAGCTCGTGCGTCATATTGTTAATAAAATCATTCTTGATATCAGACAATCGTTTTTGCTTTAAAATGGTGCTGATTGAGTAAGCAAAGAAGATCAATGGAAACGCGCTGACAATTACCAGGTACCACCAGAATGAGAACCCGTCGCTTTCCAGTTTTGAGAAATCTTCATCGATTGTCGGGAAATAGACCGTAAAATAATGACCGTCTTTTTTTTCCCATTTCAGGTTTTTGGAAGTGATCCCGATAGAATGCTCGGAGGTGGGGCTGTACAGTGAATCCTCTGAGAATGTAATGAGGTTTCCGAATACGATGGAATCGGTAAAACAATCGTAGATCCCGTACTGGAAATTCTGTTTGATGTTCTGAGCGTAGAATTCCCTTTTCAGCAGCGTTTCCAGGTAAAACGGGTGTAGCTCTTCGTTGATGTCAACAGAATAGTAATTGGTGCTGATCTGCTTGACGGCTCCGTACAGGTCTGAGCTGTCGGAAATATCCGTTGCGATCTGCTCCAGGGTATTCCGCAGGGCGATGTGCACGTGCTCGGAGAAATGGATGAGGTTCAGACTGTCCTTCTTTTCCTGGATGGCAATGTTCCGTTCCTGCACGGAGACGGATTTCTTGATCCACATCAGCTGGATAGCCAGCAGGCTTAGCAGGGAAAACACCCCCAGGATGATTGATATGCGGATGGTCCTTGGCCCCACAGTCCGTTATTTCTTCAGTACAATTCCGTCCGCGATAAAATCAAAGCTGTATTCCGGGTCTGTGATCGCTTCGATCTCTTCGTTTGATTTCCCTTCTTCACGGGCGATGTGGCGTAATTCTTCAACAGTAGTGGAATCCCATCTGGCTACGCCGTGAAAATAGGCTTCCGTCCCCATTTCGGTATCCAGTGGAATGGTAAAGTGATCTTTGAAGCGGACCATGAAATAGTCACCGTTTCCTTTGTCAATACCAACCCAGCAGCCCGCACTCTGGCAGATTTGCACGATCTTTCCTTCGACCGTGTACACTCCTGTGCTGTCCTGCTGTTCGAAATCACTGAAAAATTCCTGGATTGTCACAGCCTGGGCAGTATCTACTTCTACAGGTCCGTAAGCTTCACCCAGTTCGATCTTGCGTTCGGTATTTTCCGCATTGCCGGAAGTTCCCGAACATGCAGCCAGTAACGCTGTCACTACAAACGGGAAAATAAACTTTTTCACAGTATTGTTTTTAATTGATTATTCTGCAAAATTACGCTTTTTGACACAACCCGGACTTAAAATACTGTTAATTCAGTGTTTTGGGCTATTGGGGCTTCTTGCTTGCCGTCAGCTGTTCCTCCGGGAAATTTACCAGGTACACTTTTGATTTTGCCCGTGTCAGTGCCGTGTACAGCCAGCGATTGTATTCTTCTTTGTCGAGGTCTTCCGGCAGGTAACCCACATCGATAAAAACGTGCTCCCATTGTCCTCCCTGTGATTTATGACAGGTCACGGCATAGGCGTATTTTACCTGCAGGGCGTTGAAATACGGGTTGGACAGGATCAGTTCATACCGCTTCTTTTTGTTGTGCTCATAGAGGTAATCTTTTTCCACCTCGAAGAACAGCTCTTTTAACCGGCTCCTGGAAAGCGAGGCCCCCTCACAGGTCAGGGATTCGACGTGCACCAGTACTTCCTGCTCTCCAAGCTGTTCATAATCCGGGAAGATGGCCAGTAAGCGGGCGAATTCAAATCCATAGAGGTGTTCGTACCGGATTACACGTTTTATGATCATTGTTTCACCGTTGGCAATGAATCCCATTTCAGGCTCGTCTTTCAGCCAGTGATAATTATTTTTCACAACCATCAGCAGGTCGCCGTTGCACAATTGTTCCTCGTACCAGAAAACCCGTGCACGGATCTGTTTGTTGTATTCATTGCAGCGTTTATTGGAACGTGTGATAAGAATGGTATCTTCCGTTCCAAAATTGGAAAATGACGACTCCAGTATATCCTGCAGCTCTGTCCCGCTGACCAGCTCAACGTCCCCGCTTTTTTTGACTGTGAGTTTTGGAAACGCGGCTTTTGTTTTACGTAGCTTTGTTGCGTTCGCTAAAATATCGGAATCTTCCTGTTGCCGTAAAACTTCATTTAATTTTGCGGAATAAATAGTAAGCCGTGGGTAATGGTTTTCCAGGTATTCACGGTTCAAGGCAGGTGAGAATGTAGATCCGACAGGTGGCAGCTGCCCGGTATCTCCCAATAAGATCAATTTGCAATTCACTCCCTTAAACACATATTCAAGCAGGTCTTCCAGCAGGTTTCGTTGGTTGACATTTCCGTCAGTCAGGGTGTAGTCGCCGATCATGGATGCTTCATCGACGATAAAAACCGTATTTTTTTGCAGGTTGGGGGCCAATTGTATTGCGCTGAGATCATCCGTTTTACTCTTCCGGCGGTAGATC
Organism: Crocinitomicaceae bacterium; assembly: GCA_037189645.1. Classification (GTDB taxonomy): domain Bacteria; phylum Bacteroidota; class Bacteroidia; order Flavobacteriales_D; family Crocinitomicaceae; genus Taishania. Next base: position 59,023 of record JBBCIY010000010.1, on the reverse strand, counting down.
ATTTTGTGGATGGTAAACGCTCTTTGACCACTCTTTGAGCTGAGAACCTTTGCGGCTTTTCCTGTCGGAGCCAGCAATGTGGTACGGATCTTATAATGCGTAAGTGTCCGGATAAATGCTCCAAGCAAGCTTGTTTTGCCCGTTCCGGCATATCCGCTCAGCAAAAATGCGCCGTAAGGTGCTCTGTCCTTCAAAAATAATTCCAGCTGATCCACACAGTTCGACTGATCCCGGGTGAAGCTGAATTGAAATTGCTGCTGCAGCTGTTGCTTGAACGGAGTTGTGGTGCTCATTATTCGTACGGAAAATTCCTTTTTCCAAAGGTACTGAAAGTAATTTAACCCGTTACAGAATGAACGTGTTTCCGGACCGGTCTTCCTTTACTGATTTCTTTCAAAGCCTGCAGGTATAAGCCTACCTTCCGATCAGGAACATCGTTGGTTTTTTACTCAGGTCGTATGCTTTCTCCCGCCAGTTTTCCACAGTCATTGTCCAGACAGATTCGTCAGGAAGTGTGATATTGGAGGCGATACACAGTAAGGTTGTATCGGCCAGTTCGTTCAGGAGGTCATCCAGCACATTCATATTCCGGAAAGGAGTATCCATAAAAATATGTGTATGTCCTGTTCTGCGGGTATCTGCTTCAAAATCTTTTAAACGTTTCACACGTTCTTTCCTGTCTTTGGGAAGGTAACCATGGAATGTAAATTCCTGACCGGAAAAGCCGCTTCCCATCAATGCCAGTAAAATGGAGGAGGGGCCGGTCAAAGGAGCAACGCGGATTCCTGTTTCATGTGCTAAAGCAACCAGTTCCGCCCCGGGATCGGCGATTCCGGGACATCCTGCTTCGGAGATCACCCCGATGGAATGTCCTTCTTTTGCGGGTTTTAAGAACCTGCCCAGGTCTTTCAGTTCTGTACGTTTGTTCAGCTCGAAAAACACAGAATCATCAATCGGGAAATTCCGGTCTATACGACGCAGGTACCTCCTGGCGCTTTTAATGTCTTCCACCACGAAATGACGCAAGCCTGAAACGAGCTGCTGCACACTTTCCGGGATGACGTCATTGATCTGTTCTCCTCCCAATGTCGTAGGGATCATATATAATTTACCTGCCATTTTTCAAATTGTTGATTATTACATCCGTTGCCTCATCCAGCATCCTGAATACATCGGTAAAACCTTGTTCGCCGCCGAAATAAGGATCCGGAACCGCACGGTTTTCACCGGGATACAATTCATTCAGTACCAGGCGGACCTTTGCCGCGTCATGCTCATTTCTTGCCAAAGCAAGGATGTTGGTATAATTGCTGGAGTCCATCGCGTAAATGATATCGAAATCATAAAAATCCTGAACAGAAAACTGCCGGGCTCTCAGTTCATCGATCGGGCAGCCTGATTTTTTTGCTGTTTCCCGCATCCTCTGATCAGGCGCTTCGCCGATGTGATAATCGGATGTTCCTGCTGAATCGACAAACACATCCAGCCTCTCTTCTTTTACTTTTTTCCGGAGCAAACCGTCAGCCATTGGTGAACGGCAGATGTTTCCCAGGCAAACCATTAGAATTCTCATGTCACAAAGTTAGTATAAAGTCATGTTCTACAACCCGGGTGGTGATTTTTTGCTGCAAATACATCCGTTACGGATTACAGTAAATGCTGTAAATCCGGTTGATTCCGATATTTTATGGATAACTTTGCCAAAAATCAATAACTTTATCTTTTATAACTGCAACAAACGAGTGTTATGACGCAATCTCACGGGCATTTCTACCGGTTCAATAAGGAAGAGCTGGTAAAGGAAAAGTTCAGCACAGAATCATTTATTGAAACGTTTTCGATACAGTCTATCCCCGAAGACAAGACCGCCTGGGTGAATTTTTATGTAATGGATGACCTGCCTGTGATTGAAAAATTCTGCAAAAAGGAAAACTATAACAGCCTTGTATTTCAGAACATCCGGGAAAAAGACAACCGGCCGCAGTTTGAAGATTTCGGGAATTATCTGTTCTTCACAATTCGCTCTGCTGTTCCGTCTTCAGCAGGAGTATACCGTTTTCACCAGGAGCAGTTGAGTTTTATCCTGGGGCAAAATTACCTTTTCTCCTTCCAGTCAAAACCTTCGGACTATTTTGCATCTGTGCGTGACAGGCTGGAGAACAGCAAGGGAATCATACGGGAGAAAGGTGCTGATTTCCTGTTGTACCGGATGCTGGACGCGATCATCGATAATTATTATGAAGTAATGGACCTCAATACATCGGCGATTGAAGACCTGGATTCAAAGATCACCAAGACATCCAATCCGAAGATCTTATCCAATATTGAGCTGCAAAAGCGGAAGCTGATGGAATTGAGAAGGATTGTGGCTCCGCTGAAAGAAATCTCAATCGCGCTTGAAAGCTCGAAAAGCCCGCTTTTTAAGAAGGAGACACATCACTATTATACAGACCTGAAAAATAATTGCATCAGTATCCTGGAAGAAATAGAATCCAATAAAAACGCATTGGAAGGCTTGACCAACCTGTATTACGCGGTACAAGGCCAGCGGATGAATGAAATCATGAAACTCCTGACGATTGTGAGCACGATCTTTATCCCGTTGACATTCGTTGCGGGGATTTACGGAATGAATTTCGAGAATATGCCCGAATTAAAGATGAAATACGGTTATTACATTACATGGGGTGTGATGATCGTAATTGCCGGTGCACTGCTGTTTTATTTCAAAAAAAGAGGATGGCTGGACAGGAAGAGATAGTGTAATTGACGATGTACAAGTGACAATTACACCAAAGATTCCCCTGTCATTTCGATTGGCGCGGCAATGTTCATCCTGCGCAGAATTGTCGGAGCTACGTCGGCTAAGATCCCGTTTCTGAGCTCCAGGTCTTTGTCGTTGGTCACCAGGATCATCGGGACAGGATTCAGGGAGTGGGCCGTATTCGGTGAACCGTCAGGATTGATGGCATAATCTGCATTTCCGTGGTCGGCAATGATCAGGAATTCGTAACCGTGCTTTAAACCGGTTTCGACAACTTCTTTCAGGCAGGCATCGACGGTTTCCACTGCTTTTATGATGGCACTGTAAACACCGGTATGGCCGACCATGTCCGGGTTTGCAAAATTCAGGCAGATGAAATTCGGCTGCTTGTTCTCAATTGCATCGCAGATCCTGTGTGTGACTTCCGGAGCGCTCATTTCGGGTTGCAGATCGTAAGTGGCTACCTTTGGAGAATTGACCAGGATCCTGCTTTCCAAAGGAAATTCTTCTTCTCTTCCCCCGTTGAAAAAGAAGGTGACATGCGGGTATTTTTCAGTTTCCGCGATGCGAACCTGCGTTTTGTCAACTTTTGAAAGGACTTCTCCCAGGGTATTTTTCAGGTTGTCTTTTTCAAATACAACGTGCACATTTTCAAATGTTGCGTCGTAATTGGTCATCGTAACGTAATATAAGTTCAGTTTGTGCATTCCCAGCTCAGGGAAATCCTGCTGTGTCAGTGCAATCGTGATTTCTCTGGGCCGGTCTGTACGGAAGTTGAAGTTAATGACCACATCGCCTTCTTCAATTACGGCAACTGGTGTTCCGTCAGGATTGATAATCACCGAAGCGTCGACAAACTCGTCAGTGATATTGTTTTCATAGGAATGAGTGATGGCGTCCTGCACACTTGCAAATGGCGTTCCGGTTCCTTTCACCAGCAGGTCATACGTTTTTTTGATACGTTCCCACCGTTTGTCTCTGTCCATGGCATAATAGCGCCCGATTACGGAAGCTATTTTCCCGGTAGAATCTTTCAGGTTGTTTTCCAGCTCTATCAGGAATTGGAGCCCGCTTTTCGGGTCGCAGTCCCTGCCATCTGTAAATGCGTGTACAAAAACATCACTCAATCCGTTTGATTGCGCCATGCTGCAAAGCGAATACAAATGCTCCTGTGAGCTGTGCACTCCACCCTTGGAAACCAACCCGATGAAATGTACCTTCCTGTTATTGATTTTTGCATAACTGAAGGCATCGAACAAGGTCTGATTCTGGAATAATTCGCCTTCCCGGATAGATTTATTGATCCGGGTCAATTCCTGGTAAACGATTCTTCCGGCCCCGATGTTCAGATGGCCCACTTCCGAATTGCCCATTTGCCCGTCAGGCAAACCTACATTTTCGCCGCTTGTCAGCAACGTGGCATTGGGATACTCCTGCATCAGGTAGTCCATGTAGGGAGTTTTCGCATTGAAAACCGCATCTGAATGAGATTTGTCACCGATTCCCCAACCGTCCAGAATAATTAACCCGAAATGATCTTTCATAGCGCAAAGGTAATAGGAAAATGGATTGAAAAAGCGGATAACCCGCTTGCATGCAAAAATTATGTATCCTCCCTTTTTTCCATTTCCCAGGTTCCTTTTACGGGAGGGAAAAAAACGATTTTCTGATTGACTCTGCCAAAACCAGCTTTGAATTTCCAGGTTCCTTGCACGGAATTTTGTTTGTAAGTTCCTGAATAATATATCTTTCTGTGAGGCTTGTTTTCTTCAATGACCTTATTCCCCAGCAAAATAGTTCTGATTGGCATTATTTTGATAAACCAGACGTTACTGTTTTTGATTTTTCCTTCTATTTTCCCGATCCCGCGGGTTCCTCCGGTCCCTGCATGATCTTCAACAGTTCCGGAAAAATTGATTCCATCAAAGTCAAGAATTTCCAGTGTGAACCCGATCGGCTGATTCCGTATTTCTGCCGGGGTGTATTTGCTTTTGTGCTGGTATGTACCAATCCATGTTCCGGTCATCGCATTACGTATTTAATGACAGCTCAAAAACGGCTCCCCTGGGATCGTTGTCGTAATATTTGATCAGTCCTTTGTGCAGGCGTGACAGCTCTTTGGCAATAAATAATCCCAGTCCCGATCCTTTTTGTGTCCGTGTTTCTTCGTTGCCTACGCGGTAAAACTTTTTAAAAATGTCTTTCCTGTGCGGCAGAGGGATTCCCGGACCGCTGTCTTTTACCCGTACAGTCAGTTTCTCATTTTTTACCAGTTCAATTGTAACCGGACCGTCATTTCCGGCATATTTTATGGCATTTTCGATGAGGTTATTGACAATGGTTTCAAAGATGAACGGGTCGATCTCGGCGGTAATATCCGGTTGAATGCCATTCACAAAGGGAATGTGTGGGTATTGTCGTGCATAGCGCTCAAAGATGCTGTTGAGAAACGCGGAAACATTGGTTTCTTCCTGGTGCAATACGAGGCGCTTGTTTTCCAGGCGGGATGCATTGAGGATGTTATCGATCAGCCGTTCGAGCTGTTCGTTCTGCTGCAGTGTTTTTGTAAGGATTTCTTCCCGCTTTTCTTCGTTGATAGTGCGTTTTTGCAGTGTTTGAAGGTAGAGCTTCGTGCTGGCGATGGGAGTTTTTAATTCGTGGGTGACGGACAGGAGAAAGTTGTTCTGGTTCCGTGAGAATTCCAGTTCTTTCCGGATGCTTCTCCTGATCCGGATGATTCCGAAGACCAGAATGGCAAGGAAAACGGCCCCTTCCCCGATGATCATGATCATTCTTCTGTTTCCCTTCGGAGTGTTTCCAGCTACCTGATCGGTCAGGTCAAGAATGTGGAAGCCCCACCAGACAAACTGAGCAATGACGTATAAGCTCAGGAAATAAAAGAATATGGATGTGTTTTTTTTCATACGCTTACCGGGCAAAGGTAATCATTTTAATCCGGTGAAATAAAACACTATTAGACTGTATTTTGCTACTTTTGTACCAGAATTAACCCCATGGATATGACGAAACAAACGGCCCTTTTGCTGTCTCCTTTTCTGTTTTTCTTTTCGCTGCCTGAGATCGAATCCAGGTTTCCGGTGCAGCTTTCTGAATTATCCTGGCTGAATGCCTGGACAAATGACACGGATGATCCCGGGAAAGATACGGTCTCGATCATCGGGGTAGGAGATATTATGCTGGGGACAAACTTTCCGTCTGAAAGCTATCTTCCTCCGGAGGATGGAAGAGAATTATTAACTCCTGTAAAAAGTATCCTGCTGGACGCTACCGTTACGTTCGGAAACCTGGAAGGCGTGTTGCTGACCGGCAAGGGAGAGGTGAAGAAATGCCAGAACCCGGCTGTTTGTTATGCATTCAAAAGCCCGGATCATTATGTCGGTTACCTGAAAGATGCGGGTTTTGATGTCTTGAGCATTGCAAACAATCATGTTGGGGATTTTGGTGATACGGGAAGGGAAAACACGGCCCGGTTGCTGGATTCCGCGGACATTGCTTTCGCGGGATTGGAAAAATACCCTTATTCGACGTTTGAAAGGGAAGGAATCCGTTTCGGGTTTTGCGCGTTTGCACCCAATAATGGAACGCAAAAAATCAATGACTATGACAATGCGCGAAGAATAGTGCGCCACCTGGATTCCATCTGCGACGTTGTGATCGTCTCTTTTCATGGGGGAGCTGAAGGAGCAAATTATAAACGGATCACCCGGAAAAAAGAGTTGTTCCTGGGGGAAGACAGGGGAAATCCCTATGAATTTTCCCGTGTTGTGATTGATGCAGGGGCTGATATTGTGTTTGGCCATGGTCCGCACCTGACACGTGCCATCGACCTGTATAAAGACCGCTTTATCGCGTACAGCCTGGGAAATTTTGCAACTTATGGGCGTTTTAACCTGAAAGGCTCTTTGGGAGTAGCTCCGGTTGTAAAGGTGTTTACCGACAAAAGCGGCCGGTTCCTTGAAGCAAAGATCGTTGCGATAAAACAGGAAGGAGAAGGAGGTCCCGTTCTGGATGAAACAGGTAAGGCGATCCAGGAAATCAGGCAATTGACGGAACTGGACATCCCGGAGGCTGAGCTGGTAATTTCTGAAGATGGGACTGTCAAAAGAAAGTAGGTGGAGGTAATTTTATCGAGGTATAACATAAAAAAAGCTGATTTGGTTTTTCCAAATCAGCTTTTTTTTATTGAGTGATCGGGCGGGTTATTGCCTTACTTTGAACTCTACTCTTCTATTTTTAGCCTGTATGATGTCTTCCTCATCTGATTCTGTGATCTCAGCGCTCTTTTCTGCGCTTCCCTGCGGCGATGCAATCAGCCGGTGTTCACCAATCCCTTTGGATTTCAGGTAATTGAAAACAGTGTTTGTACGCTTGCCATCCATTCCCTGGAAGAAAGGCTGGTCTTCAGATGCTGCGTCTTCCACTTCGTCCGAATACCCGTTGATCTGTATCTTATATCCTGGTTTTTGCTTCATGATCTCTACGATCATATCCAGCGCTTCTGTTCCCGCGTCTGTCAGGTCAGTTTTTCCAAATCCGAAGAAAACCTGTAATGCTTCTATCTTCTTAGCCGGATCCATGTCGCTTGCCAGGTTGATCGCTTTCTGGTAAACTGTTTTCGAGAATCCTTCAGTCGGATCGTTCGGAGCACAGTCGCAAACATTGTTTTCATCAACGAGCGTTACGGAAATGTTATCCAGGTAATAATACGCTGCAGCAACCGGAGCGACTTTATTTTTAGGGTCTTTTTTCACTTTTACATTCTTGGTATGCTCATTTGACGTGAAGTTACCAATGGTAATGTATTTTTCTCCTCCTTCCGCAATGAACGTTCCGCATACCCTGTCCCAGCCGAAAGGCGCGGAGTAGATCTTGTTTCCTTCGTCGAGAACATGCGTTTTCGTTATGATGTTGTCTTTCACGGCAGAAGCAAACGCCTTGCTGGAAAAATGCACCCCGATCTGGTTCGATGAATAGGCAGAAGCTTCCGCCAGTGAAATGTGGAACTCAACGCAATACCTTTCTCCTTTCTTCAACGGAACTTCCAGCTTGTTGGAAACGTATGAACGGGGAACCTTGTTGTTGTGTGAGAACGTTACGATCCCGGCGTAGTTGGAACCATCTTTGGCCGATTCGTTTCCGAACTGGTTGGACGGCACACCGATGATGGGAACTTTTTTATTGGGAATAAACAGGTCTGCTCTTGCACCTGTAGGAGAATACCACCCCATTGCACTTTCAATGCTACCTAATTTTTTCGGCTCTTTGTCGATTGATTCAAAGCTGCCGTTCGGAACCAGGTTGTCATTTTTCTGTCCGAAAGCAACCGTAGCAGAAAGGCCTATTATCGCCATTGTGATTGATGTTTTCATGTTATTTAGATTGAATTTCATAGTTTTTTACAGTTTTTATAAACGTTTTAACCTTCTCAGGATCAACGTCCGGGTACACCCCGTGCCCCAAATTTACAATATGTCGCTTACTTGTGAATGAGTTAAGCATATTTTTTGTCAATTTTTCAACTTCTTCATGCGATGCGTATAGCGCGCAAGGGTCTAAATTGCCCTGTAACGTCCGTGTTTCACCTACGTGAGCACGTATCGCCTGAGGGTTCATGTTCCAGTCCAGCCCGATGGTGTCACAGCTCAGGTCGGCGACATTGTTGACAGACTCAACCGCACCTTTTGAGAACAGTGTAACAGGCACCTCTGTAATTGCACCGGCGATCTGCTTCAGGTAAGGCAGACTGAATTCCATGTACTGTGCATGTCCTAAAATTCCTGCCCATGAGTCAAAGACCTGTATCATGTGAGCCCCGGCAGCAACCTGTGCTTTCAGGTAGGAAACAGTTACCTTTGTTATACGACTTAACAACTCGTGTGCCAAACTTGGATTGGTGTATAAAACCTTCCGGGCTTCGGAGAATGTCTTTGATCCGTGGCCTTCAGTCATGTAACAGAAAATGGTCCATGGAGCACCTGCGAAACCAATGAGTGGTACACGCCCGTTTAGCTCTTTGTTGGTGATACGGATCGCTTCTGTTACGTACCCCAGCCGGTCTTCAATGTCAAAATCTGTTTCAGCCAGTTTTGCCAGGTCTTCCATTGATCGGACGGTGTTTTCAAACCAGGGCCCTTTTTTCTCGATCATCTGGTATTCACATCCCATTGCTTCCGGAACGACAAGAATGTCAGAAAAGATAATGGCTGCGTCTACATCCAGGATGTCAACAGGTTGGATGGTCACTTCGGCAGCCAGCTCAGGTGTTTCGACCAGCTCCTTGAATCCCGAAAGGCGGTTTCTTACTGCTCTGTATTCGGGAAGGATCCGTCCCGCCTGTCGCATCAGCCAGACAGGGTAACGTTCAATCGCTTCGCCTTTCGCCGCTCTTAATAGTAAATCATTTTTCAACATTGGTGTAAAGATATACAATCTATTCGTTATAGTGTATCGTTCTGTTCGACAAGCGTAAACGGGATTTCCAGGGATTCTACGAAAGCCACCGTTTTTTTAGTGCTGGCATTTGCCATTAATATCAGCTGTGTGCGGTGCTCCAGGCTTTCGATCAGGCGTTTCAGTTCCGCTTGTTTATTGTCCGCCAGGCAATCGTCCAGGTCATCTACAATGAATAGGTCAAGCAATTTCAGATTGATCCCGTTCTGGAGGTACAGCTCAAAAATACGCTTTGGATTCCCGGCAATGATCTCCGTTCCGTCAAAAATATCGTTCCGCTGCTGAATGATGTTCCCCTTATCGTGAATAAGGTCCGAAGTAATGTCCAGCTTCCGGCACACAACAGTTGTTTTCTTATGAAAGTTTTCTGCTTTTTCAATGGTATCTGTAAGGTAGATGGCGCGGGGAGAGCCCTCGTATTCCTGGTTGACTTTATTAAAGATCGAAACAAGTGCTGTTGTTGTTTTACCGGAAGAAACAGGAGCGGTAATGAACGTGTTTTTTCCGGATTTAACCGCAGAAAAGAAGCGCTGTGCATCATCGCCGAGTGATTCTATTTCGATGAATTTCAGAGCGGCAGCTACTTCCGGTTTTACTTTTTTGAATGACATTTTTAGGATTTTACCGCTAAGTTAGAAGCTTTTTGGTGAAAAGCAAAGATTGTAACCTGTTTGTTTCCGCTGTTAAACAGGGGTGTTTTTCTGTTTTTTCAAGCTTTTTTCATAAAAAACAAATAAAAATATTAACAGTGTTAAGTTTTTTGATTTATTTTTGCCGTATGAAAAACCCGGAGAAGAAAATAAAGCGAAAAGAAGATGTCAGGAACCTGATTCTGAATGCGGCGAAAAAGCTGTTTGTCGAAGAAGGGTATCAATCTGCTTCTATACGTAAGATTGCGTCGGAGATCGGGTACAGTCCTACAACGATTTACCTGTACTACAAAGACAAGAATGACATTGTTCATGCGCTTCATACGGAAGGGTTCGCCATCCTGAGGATGATGTTTTCATCGCTGGAGTCGGTTGAGCACCCGTTTGAACGATTGAAAGCGATCGGGAGGACATACCTGCGGTTTGCAAAGGAATACCCTGATTTTTATGAAGTAATGTTCATCATGAAGGAACCGATGGATTACCTGGAATCGGAAGATGGCCCGGTGTGCTGGGAAGAAGGAAAACAGGTGTTTGCGCTGTTGGTTCTGACGGTGATGGATTGCCAGGCAGCCGGCTATTTCCCGGGCAGCGATCCCAATCATACGGCATTGCAGGCATGGTCGATGGTGCATGGATTATGTTCCCTGCACATCACGACACATTTGCAGAAAGTGGGAGAAGAATGCCTTTCTGAAAGCTCTTCTGATGTCTTGTTGGAAAGTGCTTTCAAAACGTATGTGAGCCTGATGGAGCAAACAAAAAGTAAGAAATAGATAACACTGTTAAGTATGAATGGCCTTTTAAGAAATCTGCTTGTTGTTTTCCTGTTGCTGTGTGGTGCTGCCCGGGCTCAGGATGATGTGCTGGAACGATACATTGATCAGGGATTGGAAAGCAACCTGGTGCTTCAGCAGCGGAATTTATCCCTGGAAAACGCGTTGTATGCCCTGAAACAGGCAAAGAACCTGTACATCCCGACATTAGAATTCCAGACGTTATACACAACGGCGGAAGGTGGTCGTGATATCCAGATCCCGGTTGGTGATATGCTGAACCCGGTGTATTCGACCCTGAACCAGTTCATGGGGCAGAATGCATTCCCCCTGATTGAGAACCAGCAGATCAATTTCCTCCCGAAAAATTATTACGATGCACGGATCCGGCTTTCTGTTCCGATCCTCAACATGGATATTATTCACAACAAGCGCATCCAGGATAAAAAACTGCTGATCCAGGAGAATGAAGTGGAGATCTACCAGCGTGAGCTGGTCAGGGAGATCAAAACGACTTATTATAATTACCTGAGTGCCCTGAAAGCTGCTGAGATTCACCAGAACGCGATCCAGCTGGCAGAAGAAGGAAAACGTACCAATGAAAAGCTGATCGAAGCGGGAAGCGGGCTTCATGCGTATGTGCTCCGTTCTGAAACAGAGGTTGCACAGGCTACAGCCCGGCTGACAGCTGCCGAATTACAGGTAAAATCCGTTCAGCGCTATTTCAACGCGTTGCTGAACCGGGGTGCGGATGAAGTGATCGAAATCGCATCCGGCGAAACGATCATTCCTTTTGTTGAGAAGACGGATCTTTCGGCAAAAAACAGGGAAGAGCTGGAATCACTGGACCACATGATCACGCTTCGTGAAGATGTTGTCCGTATGAACAAGCAGGTGTTTGTTCCCAAATTGAGTGGATTCGCAGACGTAGGTTCCCAATCTGAAGGATTCAAATTCAATGACCAGTCCCGTTATTACATGCTCGGATTACAGCTGAACATCCCGATTTTTAACGGGAACAGGAACAACCTGAAGATCAGGGAAGCTAAAAACGAGATTGAAATAGCGAAGCTGCAGAAAGAATACATCGAACAGCAGCTGGATGTTGCTGTGAACGTTGCTTATAATGAAGTGCTTGCTGCCAAAAAGAATTACGAGACTGCTTTAAAGCAGCTGGAAATGGCGGAAACCTATTTCCGGTTGATTGATAAAGGGTATACAGCCGGTGTCAATACCTATATTGAAACAGTGGATGCGAGGACACAGCTCACCTCGGCAAAATTAGCCGCAAGTGTCAGCTATTACCAGTTTCTGAGCGCTTTGGCAAAACTGGAGCGGGAAACAGCTTCGTACCCTATTCCTGGAAATGAACAAAATTAATGAGACGCATGATGAAACAATTAACATTCAGAACAATGAGAGTTTACCCGCTTGTATTCCTGGCGCTTCTTTCAGCCTGCAAAAATGAGCTTCCCGGTAATGGTTTGAAAGTAGATGAACAGATCCCGGTTTCGGTCCTTTCGCTTTCACAAGGAAAAGGAGAGTCGACAACAGAGACCACCGGTTTGTTTTCAACAGATGATGAAACATTGCTTTCGTTCAAAAACGGAGGCATCATTGAACGGGTCTATGTCAAAGAAGGGGATATGGTGAGGAAAGGGCAGTTGCTGGCAATCCTGAACATGACAGAGCTCAATGCGAAAGCCGCGCAGGCGAAACTGTCAGTCGAAAAAGCGGAACGCGATTTCAACCGGGCGAAAAAACTGTACAAGGACAGTGTGGCGACATTGGAGCAGTTTGAGAACGCACAAACGTACCTGGATGTTGTCAGGGAAGACTGGAACACGATTCAGTTCAACCTGCGTTATTCCGAGATCAGGGCCACAACAGACGGGTACGTGCTGCTTCGCCTGGCGAATGAAGGGCAGATCGTCGGGCCGGGAACCCCTGTCCTCCAGATAAATGGAGCGAAAAAAGGAAACTGGGTAGTGAAAATAGGTGTTTCCGACCGTCAGTGGGCGACCATCCGGGAAGGAGATTCTGCGGTGATTACCACCGATGCGTTCCCGGATGAGATTCCTGCGGTTGTGCTGAGGAAATCGGAAGGACTGAACCCGAATACAGGAACATTCACCATCCAGGTCCAGCCAGTCTCAGTGGGGAAATTACCCATTGCATCCGGGATGTTCGCGAAAGTGAAGATTTTCGGCAACGCAACGGATTCGTGGATCATACCATACGAAGCTTTGCTGGATGGAGATGCCGGCCGGGGATATGTATTTGTAACCGATGATAACCAGACCGCCCGGAAAGTGGAGGTAGAGATCGGCGCCATTCAAAAAGACAACATTCTGATCTCATCAGGATTGGAAAATCACAAAGCACTGATCGTCTCCGGAAGTCCGTATCTGAAAGAAGGATCAAAGATAAAAGTTGTGAAATAATTAGTTGCGGGTTTAAGAAATCAGAGTATGAGTATTATCAGATATCCCATTAAAAATTACCAGTTTACCCTGATCATCGTGCTGCTGATCATGCTGGTAGGAGCAAACACGCTCATGAACATGCCTCGCGCAGAGGACCCTGATATGAAAGCGCCCAAATTTCCCGTGGTCGTGGTCTACCCGGGAACAAGCCCCAAAGATATGGAGCAGCTGGTCGTTAAACCACTGGAAGCCCGCTTTTACGGGTTAGACAATATCAAGCGCATCAAAACAAAAATCATTAACGGGCTCGCATTCTTGTTTGTGGAATATGAGCACAGCTCGGACTACGATACGAAATACCAGGAATTGATCAGGGAGCTGGGAGCGGCACAGCAGGAAGAATTACCCGATGGAATTTACAGTGCGCAGGTCCTGGAAGTAGACCCTACCGGAGTCAGTGTCGTCCAGGTGGCATTGATCTCTGAAAATGCATCACGTGCCACGCTGAAAAAGATTTCGGATGACCTGAAATCCGAACTGGAGAAAGTCAATGCGTTGAAAGAAGTGACAGTACATGGCTTGCCGGAACAGCTGATCCGGGTGGATGTACATCCTGACCGCCTGGCGCAGATGAAGATCCCTGTTTCACAGATCATGGATGCCATTGGCAGCGAAGCTTCGAACATTCCGGGAGGAAGTGTCAACGCCGGTCAAAAGTCGTTCAGTGTTAAGACAAGCGGAAATTACCAGAGCATTGACCAGATAAAAAATACGATTGTGGCAAGCTCTGAAGGAAAGAACATATCGTTGCAGGAAGTCGCGGATATTTACCCTGATTTTGCACCTGATAACCACATCACCCGTCTGAACGGCTATCGCTCCCTTTTTGTGACTGCTGCCCAGAAACAGGGAATGAATATCAGTGAAACACAAAAGGAATACACCAGGGTCATTGAGAAATTCAGGGAAAAACTACCGGCTAATGTGGACCTGGTTGTCAATTTCGACCAGGCAGAGAACGTAAATAAGCGCCTGAGTGGTTTAGGGCTGGATTTCGCTATTGCGATCAGCCTGGTACTGATCACGCTGCTGCCTTTGGGAACACGCGCCTCCCTGGTTGTGATGATCGCCATTCCTTTGTCACTTGCCATTGGTATCGTCATTTTGAATGTTTCCGGTTTTTCCCTGAATCAGCTGAGCATCGTCGGGTTTGTGATTGCGCTGGGGCTGGTGGTGGATGACAGCATTGTCGTAGTGGAAAACATTGAGCGGTGGATGCGGGAAGGATATACACGGACAGAAGCAGCGATCAAGGGAACGAAACAGATTGCGCTGGCAGTTGCAGGATGTACGGCAACCTTAGTGATCGCCTTTCTGCCGCTGATGTTCATGCCTGAAATGTCCGGTGATTTCATCCGCAGCCTTCCTACTGCCGTGATCGGGTCGGTAATCGGTTCTATGTTTGTCGCGCTGCTGGTTGTACCTTTCTTGTCCAGCAGGTTGCTGAAACCACATGCAGACCCGGAAGGAAATGTTGTTTTGCGGACATTCCAGAAAGTGATTCATGCAACGTATGCTGTGTGGCTCGACAAAGCGTTGAAGCGGCCTGTCATTACGGTTTTTATCGCACTGGGAATTTTCCTTGGCGCGCTGGCGATGATCCCGATCCTGGGATTCAGCTTGTTTCCTCCTTCGGAGAAACCGCAGTTTATGATTACGCTGACACCTCCTCCGCAGTCAAACATTTATCATTCCGACAGCCTGACCCGGATGCTGGAAGCAGAGCTGGAAAGCCATGACCAGGTGAAATACTATGCAAGCAATGTCGGGAAAGGAAACCCACGTATTTATTACAACCTGGACCAATCCAGCGAACGGCAGGATTTTGCAGAAATCTTTGTACAGCTGCACGACCATGTGAACGCGAAGGAAAAAATGAAGCTCATTGAAACGCTGCGCGGAAAATGGGATACTTTCCTGGGGGCAAAGGTCGAAGTAAAGAACTTTGAGCAGGGTGTTCCGATCCTTTCCCCGGTTGAGGTCCGCCTGTTTGGTGACAACCTCGATACACTGCGCAGTCTTGCGGCTAAGGCAGAAGATATCCTGCTTTCCACGGAAGGAACGGAATACGTGAGCAACCCGGTGACGAACAACAAAACGGATCTGAAAGTAAATGTAAACCGTGAAAAGGCGCTGGCGCTTGGAGTTCCGACAGTCGCAATCGACAGGACGGTCCGTATGGCGCTGGCAGGTTTTGATGTAGCGACCTATTCGGACCCGTCAACAGATAATAACGATTACAAGATCAGGGTAAGCATTCCCCGGAACGGTTATGCCG
Source organism: Crocinitomicaceae bacterium (assembly GCA_037189645.1). Lineage (GTDB taxonomy): Bacteria > Bacteroidota > Bacteroidia > Flavobacteriales_D > Crocinitomicaceae > Taishania. Next base: position 43,598 of record JBBCIY010000010.1, on the reverse strand, counting down.
ATCTGTCCATATTTGACGAGATCTTTGTGAATAACGTGCAGGGAACAGCTGTTCCTTTGAGTCAGCTGGCGACCGTAGAAATGGAGGCCTCCCCGTCTTCGATCAATCATATTGACCGGACGCGTGTCGTGTATGTTAATTCATTCGTCAAAAAGGGATATACGAATGACAAGGTCATCAATGATGTGATCGCGCAAATGGATAAAATGAAAATGCCGGCAGGCTATCACTATGAAATGGGAGGAGAAGTAGAGAGCCGCCAGGAGGCATTCGGAGGATTCGGAACCATCATTATGATCACATTCTTTTTGTTCATCGCCATCCTTATCCTGGAATTTAAAACGTTTAAAAGCACATTGATCGTCCTGTCGGTCATCCCGTTGGGGATTGTTGGAGCGGTGATCGCGCTCTGGCTGACCGGCAACCCGTTATCATTCGTCGCGGCGATCGGTTTGGTCGCGTTGGCAGGAATTGAAGTGAAAAACACCATCCTGCTGGTTGATTTTACCAATCAGCTGCGGGAAGAGGGAATGGAGCTGAACGATGCGATTGAAAAAGCGGGAGAGATCCGTTTCCTGCCGATCATTCTAACCACTCTGACAGCTATCGGGGGATTGCTTCCGATAGCCTGGTCGAGCAACCCGATGATCTCCCCGCTGGCAATCGTTATGATCGGTGGATTGATAAGTTCTACGCTGCTGTCGAGGATCGTTACGCCGGTAGTGTATAAACTCATCCCGCCGAAGATAGAAAAGTAAGTTTTAAGCGTAAAGCATACGATTGCTCGTATGCTTTATTTATTTTAGTTGCTGCTTATGGGTAAGAAAAAGGCGGTATTTAACTGGAGTGGCGGAAAGGATTCCGCATTGGCACTGACGAAAGTGATCAGCGACGGCGAACTGGAAGTAGTGGCTTTGCTCACCAATGTTTATGAAGAAACACTGAGGTCTCTGATGCATTCCATTCCCCTGGAATTACTGGAAAAACAGGCGGAGAGTATCGGTATTCCGCTTTTCCCGGTGCTCGTGGATGAAAATGGTGCTTCCGGTGAGATGCAGGATATTATCCTGCTTTTTAAAAAGCAGGGAGTTACCCATTTTGTTTTTGGAGATATTTTTTTAGCAGATATCAGGTCTTACCGGGAAAGTAAGCTGCATCCCTACGGTATTGAGGTGGTAGAGCCGTTGTGGGGTAAAGAGCCAGAAGAGGTGATGGCTGAATTCCTGCGGTCGGGAATCAAATCAACGATCATTGTAACACAGGCGGATAAGTTAGACAGGTCATTCATCGGAAAGGATCTGTCGGAAGAACTGATCTCAGGTTTTCCTCCGGAAGTGGACATCTGCGGAGAAAACGGGGAATACCACACGTTTTCATACGAAGGCGCTTTGTTTCAAAAGAAAATTGATTTTTCAATCCGGAAGGTTGAAAAACAATCCTATGCTCTCAGGCTGGACAGTGGAGAGATGATGACAGTTGACTACTGGCAGGCAGTGATTTGTTGATCAGGACGCAAAAGTCTTTTTATTCTCCATTAAATAGACTATATTTGATACATCGGGATGCTAAACCACCGTCGATATGAATTTTTTACACTACGAACCGGAATCTGAAATTCTGAAAGAGTTTATTGATTTTTTTTATTTCCTGAAAGCTGATTATACTCAGCCGGTCCAGTTCTTTGCATTTCCGCATTATAAAAAAGCGCTGAATATTCATAAAGGCATTGAATACACAATCGGTCAACATGAAATTGCTGTAACAGGTTCAGGGAATTACCAGCCAAAAATATTACTGCAGGGGGTTTACCTGGACCCGATCCTGATCCGGTTTTCCGGCCAGATAGATAAGGTTACGATCATCTTTAAAGATGGGGCACTGAGTAATTTCATCCCGGGTAATTTCAGCGATATCGTGAGTTGTCACACGCAATTGTTTTCTGAGTGGGAAAGCAGCCCGGATTATACGGAATTTATAAGATTGTTCTTTTCGGAAAGTGATCACAGGCAGCAGCTGAGGATACTGGAACGATTCTTATTGTCTGTCCTGCATCTGAAGCCAGACTGGGAAATCTATAAAAAAGCGGGTATGCTTTTAAAAGATGTGGAAGCGAATCACAAAATTCCGGAAGTCGCCAGCCAGGTCCATATGTCGGAACGAACCCTGTATCGTTTGATCCACAGGTATAATGGAATATCTCCGTTAAACTACCGGAAAATCGTTCAGTTCAGGCATTCCCTGCAAAACAAGCTGGTGTCTGACCAGTTTAAGTTACTGACGGATGTCGCTTACGGAAGCAATTATTACGATCCTTCTTATTTTACGAAAATCTATAAATCCTTAACAAAAAGATCGCCCAAGGCCTTTTTCAGAAATGTGGAGATATATTGTAACAAGAAGATCGTTTTTGAGTGGCGTTAGATTGTCCGATTTATACCATTTTCTGAACTTTTTCAGGGCTAGTTTTGTGTAAAATTAGTAATTATGAAAAAGTTTATATTTTTTGCATTGAGCAGTATGCTCATCTCGACATCTGGAACGCTACAAGCCCAGCAAACGGGAAGTTTTACTATTTCATTGACATTTAATGGTGAAAGCCGAACCCTTTCAAATTTTGTCCCCACTTCTTATGACAACAATACGGCTTACCAGCTCATGATTGGCCTGCATGGAATGGGAGATAATTCCAATAATTACCGGAACGCTCTGGTGAACGGACTGAATTTCGAAGCGGCATTTCCTTCAACGATCTTGATCTGTCCGGACGGAGGAAACGACAATTCAAGGGATTTCTATACCCCGCAGGGAGATGAATCCTTCATTGAAACAGCTATTCAGTATGCCATCTCTCATTACAACATTGATACCAATTCGATCATTTTGCAGGGCTTTTCCCTGGGAGGGAGAAGCGCATTGCGTTACGGACTGGATCATTACAGCCGTTTTAAAGCGTTATTGCTGAATACTCCTGCTATCCAGGGAGTGAAGGAAGGAGCCAATCAAAATAGTTATTTCGGTTATAACCTGTCCAATGCCGGCCAGTTTCCGATCTACATTACCCTAGGTGATACCGACCATTTGTACATAGAGCCTGTCAATGTGATGGTAGCGCAATTGGTGCAGGAAAACGCGAAGGTTGCCTATAAAAAATTCCCCGGAGGCCATACAGTACCCGATTTGCAGTTATATCCGTATACAGCGTTCTTCGATAACCCCTATTCAGGCGGATTGGACGCAGGTATTTATAATGTGATTGCTCCTGTCAGAACCTGTGATGGAATCATTGATGCGCAGATCCTTTTGCAGAATACGGGCAATGACGTGCTGACCGATATTGAAATTTCCTATGGAATCGGTACTCACAGAGATACGATGATCTGGCAGGGAAGCCTGGCCATGCACGAATCTGTATTCATCCAGTTACCCGGTTATGAGGTAGAAAGCAATATAATGGATGATACGTATGATTTTGAAGCAGGGATACATGCATTGAACCAGTCTTCGGTGGATTTGTTTGAAGATTTCAATACCGCTTCCAAAGCTGTTCATATCCATAATACGGTATATAACCTGCCTTTTGAAGAACATTTCTCGTCTGAATCTGACCTTACTAAATGGGCATTTAACAACTCAGGAGATTACATATTGCCGTTTAGCTATTACGATATGGACGAGGCTTTAAACACGTTCAACTCCATATTTATCTTTGATAATGCAGGTACCAGGGAGGAAGTGGTGAGCCCGGGAATCAACATCTCTGCTGAAAGTAATGCTTACCTGCATTTCAATGTGGATTATAACTACACAGAGTATACGGCGGATGTACTTGGAATAGATACTGTTCTGGCAGATACGCTGGAAGTGCTGGTAACAACGGATTGCGGAGCAACCTATACATCAGTCTTTAAGGAAGGAGGAGCAGAGCTGAGCGGTCACGATGCCCCGATACTGAACCCGTTGAATCTGCAGAGTGTTGTGCTGGATATGGATGAGAGTAAGTACCGCGGATTTACAGTAGATGTCTCCCAGTTTGCAGGAGAAGAGAATGTACAGTTTAAGTTTAGTTATATTTCTGCGTTGGGTGGGTACATCTATCTGGATGATGTTGTGGTCAGCAATAGCATGCTGGCTTTGAATTCCATCGATGAGGGAACTGGGCAGCTCAGTGTGTATCCTAACCCGGCTTCCGATCAGCTTACCGTTGAGATACAGTCCGGCAAGATCGATGGGATACGGATCTATACGCTGTCAGGACAAAAAGTATATGGAGCGGAAGGGAAAAGTGATGCAATACAAACTGTAGATGTCAGCCATCTTGCTCCCGGAACTTACCTGGTGCTGATCCGGTCGGATGACAGGCAGATCCGGCAACGGTTCATAGTAAAATAAACAGACCGGTATATTGTGAAGGGCCTTGAAAGCAGATCAGGGCCTTTTTAATTCGTTTTTATTTGCCACTCATGCCTGTGGCCTTGTTTTTGTGTAACAAATAATCACTAATTTTATTGATTGTATGTTACTGATAAATCCAAACAGAATGAGATCCATTATTTTATCGGCCGCTTTGTTCACCGTTTTCGGCTGCTCTTCACAGATCAAAGGCGGGTTTGATGCGGAGGAGGCACGTGATATGATACAGATCTGCAATAGTTTCGGATACCTGGATCTTTACAAGGATGATAAAGACATTTTGCCGTCCGGTTATCAGAAGGTTTACACTTCACCCGCTTATGGAATGGATAATAAATTCCAGGTTTATTCCAAAGGGAACAAAGGGGTGATCCACTTCCGGGGGTCAACTGCCAGGCAGTCCAGCTGGCTGGAAAATTTGTATGCTTCGATGATCCCTGTGAAGGATAAGATCGTCGTGAACGGAAACGAATTTAAGTACCAGGTGGGAGAGAAGGATGGAAGCCGTGTGCATGCCGGATACATGCTGGCGATCTGTTTTTTCAGGGATGACCTGCTGAAGCAGATTTCGGAGCTGAACAGCAAAGGGATCTACGATATTTACATCACCGGCCATTCGCAGGGCGGAGCGCTGGCGCAATTGGTCCGTGCTTACCTGGATTATCTTCCTGAGAAAGAGCTGAGCAAGAAAAACACCTTCAAAGTGTATGCGTTTGCCAACCCGATGATCGGGAACGTTTCTTTTTCAAAGGAATACACCAAAAACTACTGTGAGCCGGGGATGAGCTATCTATTGCATAATCCCGCAGATTTTGTCACTAAATTACCGGTGAGCTACAATGACAGCACCTTCTGGCAGGCAAACCTGACGGAATTCCTGGTGAACAGGGAAGGGTTTTCCATGTCAAATGCCGCACTTGACGGAGCGTTGTATTTCTTTAAAGACAAAGTCAATGAGCTGGCCAGGAATATGTCAAAGAACATAGAGGAGCAGCTGCTGAAAGAACTGGGAGAAATCAGGATGCCTGCTTTTCACGAAGATGTGAATTATGTCCATACGGGAAACCTGATTAAAATTTCAGCTACGGAATATCCGCTGGAACTGAAAGATTCCACCATTCTCAGGAACGATTCGCTGATGAAGATCTATAAACGTGATGTGAATGGTCTATTTGAGGATAAAAGCTTGTATAAAAAGCAGAGTTTCACATTGCAGCACAAAGCGTATAATTACTACACGGCTATTCTCAAAGATTACTTCCCCGAACAATACGACCGGTTGGGGCAGAAGTATTTTGTGCTGCCGAAAAAGTAATGCTGTTTGCTACAGGCTCCATAATTCCCGGAAACGAATGGCCTGGCGTCGTGATATTTCCACTTTTTCACCGGTTTTTAATTCCACGATCAGTCCGCCGTTGAACCAGTTCTCTATTTTTTCGATCCACTTAAGGTTAATGATGAATTTCCGGTTCGCCCTGAAAAAATAATCCGGGTCCAGTCGCTCTTCGAAGCTGCCGAGTGAGCGTAAGATAAGCGGACGGAACTGGTCGAAATGAACTTTTACGTAATTTCCTTCCGATTCCAGCATCCGGACTTTCGACAATTCTATGAACCAGCACTTTTCTCCGTCCTTGATAAAGACCGAGTCGTTCACGGATAATACTTTTTTGGGTTCTAGGTTGTACAATTCAGCACTCCCCGAAAGGTTGTCTTCCTCGAATTTTGAAACCACCTTTTTGACGGCATCCTTTAACCGTTCGGGAACGACAGGCTTCAGGATATAATCCAGCGCATCGACTTCAAATGCTTTCATGGCGTATTCGTCGTAAGCCGTGATGAAAACAACAAGGGGAATTTCGTCCAGTTGCTTGAGCAGGTCAAAACCGGACAATCCAGGCATGTTGACATCGAGAAAGATCAGGTCGGGATTTAGCTCATTGATGAGCTGCACTCCTTCTTTCCCGTTTTTTGCTTCCGAAATGATCTCGATCTCTTCAAAATCTTTCAGCATGGACTTCAGCTCTTCTCTTGCCAGGCGTTCATCGTCAATCAGGATGGTTTTAATGGTTCTCATAGTCAAAATTTAAGGTTGCCAGAACACTGTTTTCAAGCTCTTCGAGTGAAAAACCCGCTCTTCCGTTGTATTGCAGGGCCAGGCGTCTTTGCGTGTTGGTAATGCCGATCCCCGTATCCGGAGAATGCCCCAGCCTGCCGGTATTTTCCACCGAGATGAAAACGGCGTTATTTTCCGTGTAACTTCTGATTTTAATAAATCCTCCTTCGATCTGGTTCGATATCCCGTGCTTGATCGCGTTTTCGACCAGGGTCTGTAAACAGAACGGTGGAACGGGAAATGAATTGAGCCGCTCGTCAAGCTCCCGGACCACGGTCAGCCGTTCTTCAAAGCGGATCTTTTCCAATTCCAGGTAGTTGTTCACAATTTCAATTTCTTCTTCTAAGGGGATCAGGTTTTCTTTTCCTGAGATCAGTGATTTTCTCAGCAGGTTGGAGAGTGTTGTAACAGCCGATTTCGCGTGCTGAGGTTCAATATCGATCAGTGCGCGGATGGAATTCAGGGAATTGAACAAAAAATGCGGGTTTAGCTGTGACCGGAGGTTTTTCAGTTCGATTTCGTTCTTGGATGCTTCCAGAGAAATGTTATCCAGCTCCTGTTTCCTTGATTTCTGAAAAAAGTGGTAAGTATAGTAAATACCGTTCCAGCAGATGATCAGCATGGATAATGCCAGGATGTTGATGATAACCCTTCCCGGGCTGAGGTATGCGCTTTCTTCGCTGAGCAGGAAGTATTCCATGGTGGACAAGCTGTATTCTATCAGTACGGAGCAGGAAAGGGAAATAAGGATGATCCGCGGGATGAGCGCTACCAGCTTTTTATTGAGCCATTTCCTCCGGAGCATGAAGATCCTCATCAGGTGGGAGAACAGGATGCAGGAAAATGTCATGAACAGCAGCTGGATGAGGAGCTCTGTCGTGATCTCATTGGGTTTGTTGACGTACGCTGCGAGATAGATCAGGCAGGAATATCCCGTCCAACCCAGCAGCTGTGCTCCCCAATACAATTTTTTGCTTGTCTGCATATAGCAAATGTACTATTGTTTTTAAAAACAGGTTCAGAAACTGTATAAGTGGTTAAAATGGGTCACTGACTGGATAAAACCGTAAACAAAAAAAGCGGCCCGTTTCCGGACCGCTTCTTCTGTAAATTGTACGAAAAAGAATGTTATTTGTAATCAGCGATGGATCCTTTGTTGACTGTGATGGACTTAACCGTTCCGTTAAATGCCATCTCACCGACAGAAAGAACGATCTTATGAGGCATCAGTACACCATTCACCGCCTTGTAATCCGTATAGGTAGTCAATACTTCATTGCTTTCTCCCGTTTCAGGATCTTTTGCGATGATCAGACGCTTGATTTTGCTGTATGTCTGTGTATTGTAATAATCGTACATTTCGCTTTCGCCATCGTGCAATTTTACTACATACATGTCTGTTCCGTTCTGGTTTTCGATTCCGAGCAATTCGTATTTCATGCCGCTTGTTGTGTAGTTGATCTCAGGGATCAGCCCGACTGATTTGTTCTTCGCTGCAATCTCTTCTGCTGTCAGCTCTTTTTTGCCGGTCTGCATGTTTGATTCATACCCTGATTTTCCGTCGAAATAAGTCTTCTGAATGACCATTCCCTGTGCTTCGATTGTCATTACTTCGCTGTTCGGAGCTCCCCAGAACTGAACGGACTTCATCGGGAAAGGAACCTGTGACATGCTCATTTCGATGTCCTGTGTTACCGACTTGATCTTCTTCAATAGTTTGTCACGGTTTTTCTCAGACGTCGTATTGGTAACGTGGAACGAATGTTTTTTGAACAGTTCTTCAGCAGAAATATCCGCTTTCTTCATCTCCTGTACCGGGTTCCCGAATGCGTCAACGATCTCGATACGTCCGTCGGCATCGAATTGCTTCAGGCTTTCAAGTACGGATTCGTTTCCTACAACAACAATGTAGCAATTTTTAGCTGTAAAGAACTTTTGTGCAATTTCCAGCGCTTTATCCTTGTCTACTGCATCCAGGTTCTTCAGGTAATTTTTGTAGTAATCCTTGTCCAGGTTATTGCGCTCAATATTTAAAGCGAAACGTGCGATGGTAGAAGCATGCTCCAGAGAACGTGCGAAGCTTCCTGTCATCACTGACTTTGTGAGGCTCAGCTCTTCATCCGTTACATAGCTGTCTGTGATTCTGTCCAATTCGAACAGCAACTGAACGATAGCGCTGTCTGTTACTTCCGTCCTGAAATTTCCTCCTGCGCTCAGGTAAGCTCCTTGTTGTTCTACGTTCAAAGAAGAATAGCTTCCGTAAGTATATGCCTTGTCTTCACGCAGATTCTGCATCAGGCGTGTTCCGAATCCGTTTCCTCCGAAGATCGAGTTGGTCACGCTCAAAGGAACGTGGTTCGCGTCACCGATTTTCACATCCAACGGGAATGCTACCTGCACATATGACTGAACAGCTCCCGGTTTTTTAACAAAGATGACCCGGTTTCCGTTCAGGTTTTTAGCAGATGGATAATCCACTTTCGGAAGCGCTTTTCCTGTCCACGAAGAAAAATACTTGTTGACTGCTTCTTCCGCTTTTGCTTTCGTGATGTCACCAACAATTACCAGGTAGCTTCCATCCGGTACGAATGTCTGCTTGAAGTATTGCTGTACATCATCGCGGTTGATTTTTCCCAGTGATGTTTCAGTTACCACTTCCCCGTATGGGTGATTGGAGAACAAAGCGCTCATCAACGCGTTTTTCCCCATTGCTTCAGGGCTTGACTTTACAGTCATCAGGTTGCTTTCCCATTGTTTTACAACACGGTCGAACTCACTTTGAGGGAAATTGGCGTTTAGCAGGACATCTGATAAAATCGAAAGCCCTTCGTCCATGTGCTTTGTCAGGCACGTCAGGTTCAGCGTATTGCTTCCTGCATTGATATTTGCACCGATGTAGTCTTTCTTCGCGTCGATCTCATCTTTTGAACGTGTTGTCGTTCCGCTCAGGATCAGGTCTCCCGCCAGGTCAGACAGACCGGCTTTCTGCCCTTCCAGGCGCTGGCCGTTTCCAACCGTAAGGTTAAAACTGACCCGTGGCAACTTGTGATTTTCGGATAAAATTACGGTAATGCCGTTTGCTGTTTTGAAGACTACAGGGTCTGCAATACTGATCGCTTTTGCAGGTGCTGCAGCCGGAACCACTGAACGATCGAATTGACCGAAAAGTACAGCCGGTGTGATTAATCCTAATGCTATTATTAATTTTTTCATCGCTCGTCAATTATTTAGATTCTTCTTTTGGTAAATAGTGCAGGATAACACGTGCATCTTTGGTCAGGTATTTTTTCGCCACACGCTGGATGTCCTCACGTGTTACTTTCATGTATTTTTCCAGCTCCACATTGATGTAGTTCGCGCTTCCGTAATATACGTGCGCGTCTGCCAGTCCTTCGCTGATCCCTGCGATCGTAGAGTAGGAAGAAACGGATTGGTTTTCGAACTGGTTCCGTACTTTTTCAAATTCTTCCTGTGTGATCAGTTCATTCTGGATCTTTTCGATCTGCGCGTCAAATTCTTTCTGGATGTCGTCCAGCGCGATGTCTTTTGAAGCAATTGCAGCGAAGATACCTACTCCTGCGTCTTCCAGTCCGTATCCGAATGAGAAAGCCATTGTCGCCAATTGTTTGCGTTCAACGACCTCTTTGTTGATGCGTGAACTGGAACCTCCGGAAAGTACGGCGTTCATCAGCTCCAGGGCATAGATGTCTTCATTGGTCTGCTCAGGGAATACGTACCCAATGAACAATGCCGGCAGCTGAATGTTGTCATACACTGTTTCCTTGATCACTGAAGTTGGCTTTTCAGTCGGTTTTCCCGGTTGGGTAACAGTGGTCGGCTTTTTAGCGTATTCCGCAATGATGGCTTTTGCCTTTGCATTTTTAGAGCTGAAAAAGTCTTTGTCATCAAAAATTGATTTTTCCACACTGTATTTCTTAGAGAAGTCTGCATCGGATAAGCTCAGGAAATCACGGTATAAGTTGATCGCCTGTCCTTTCGGAATGCTTCCGAAGTATTTTTCGATCCATTTTTTTGTCTGCTCAATGTCAATATCTCCCGCGATGGAAAGTGTTGCGTTGGACGGGACATAAAATGTCTGGTAGAAATCAATATAGTCTTCTTCCTGCGCCGCATCCAGGTGCTCCATGCTACCGATCGGCTGCCAGTTGTATGGGTGGGATGGAAACAGTCGTTTGAACAGCTCCGTGAAGAAGGTAGCGTAAGGCTGATTGTCGATCCGCTGGCGCTTTTCCTCCTTAACCACACTTCTTTGGGTTTCGATCCCGACGTTGTCTACTTTTGCATGAAGCATGCGTTCAGATTCCAGCCATAACCCCAGCTCCAGCTGGTTGGATGGAAGCAGCTCAAAGTAGAATGTACGGTCCATGGATGTATTTGCATTCAATGCCCCTCCATTTTTTTCTACGTGCTTATCGTATTCTCCACGGTCGATATTTTTCGATCCTTCAAACAGCAAATGCTCGAAGAAGTGAGCGAATCCCGTTCTGTCCGGTTTCTCATTTTTTGACCCGACATGGTACAATACGGAAACAGCAACAATCGGAGTGGATTTCTCCTGGTGCAGGATTACATGAATGCCATTTGGCAGATCATATTCAACGAACTCAATTTTTTGTTGAGCGGTTAAACTGAAAGCGCAGAAGCCTGCAAAGACTCCCAAAATTAGTTTTTTCATTCGTTACAATTTTTTTACAAATTAAATCATTCTAATCGAATAATGCCAGATTATTGGACCAATGGTTGATTTTTAGGGTGAGCGGTTGAATCCGGATGCAAATTACCGGAATAAAAAAAGGTTGCCGAAAAGCAACCTTAAGGGTTTAGTTGTAAAAAAGTGCCTAGGTTTTAGTTGTAAAGTACCAGGCTAAGTTGTGGTTTAATTGCAAAAAAATTATGAATAGTGATGTTAATTTCTTTGTTGTTATTTATATGGCAAATACATTGCCAAAACAAAAACATTTGTTTAATTTATTGATTTAAAGGGTGTTTATTGTTTTTATGAGTGCCGTAAGTGTGCCTTATTTTCTTCAAAATGAAACTTTTTTTTCAAAATGAAAAATTAAGGTTTTATTGTCAGCGAATCGACCCGGATAATGGGAGAAAAAACGGGAGACGGTTCATGCAAGGCAACGGAATCTCCTGCCAGTAAAAGCCGCAGGTCATAGTATTTTCCCGCATCGACATTCCTGTTTATCCCGACCTTTACACCGCTTAATCCCTCGGCAGATACAGCCATATCCAGGGTATCCTGGGATTGGGTGATGATCGAGTTGCCGGTGCCTCCGAAGATCATGCGAAGCTGGATAAGTGTTTTGGCGTCTTCAATGGAAGTCTGTGCAAGGATGATGGTGTCCCGCTGGTCTGCATACAGGTCTGCCAGGTCATAGATCCCGGAGGCTATTTCCAGTTTCATCCATTCGGATTTTGATTTCTTTGTGGCATAATTGAGCCATATTTCCCTGATATCGACAGAAACGTTCTGGTGATAAACATCATCGGCTGCAATGGCAATCTCTATGGATGGTGACGGATCTTTCTTACAGGAAGCAAAAATCACTGCGATGAATGCCGCATACACTATTTTATTAATCAGCTTTTTCATAGTTCTTCTGTCTTTAATTTTACCGATAAAGGTATCATTTAACCCGGAAATGAGCAAATAATCGTGTCATGTTATCCCAGAATTGCTTTACAGGCGTCCTTTACGGCATGTATTACAGTGCTTACCTGCTCGTCTGTCAGGTCGAAATATACCGGGAGAGAGATCTCATTGGAATATTTATTCCACGTTTCCGGGTAATCTTCCATCCTGTAGCCCCTTTTCTTATAAGCCGTTAAGATCGGCAGAGGTTGAAAATGAACGTTGACTGAAACATCCCTGTCAAATATTTCCTGCATGATCGCATCCCGCTGGGCTTCCGTAATGCCTTTTATCCTGAGCAGGTACAGGTGGTAGCAGGTTTCTTTATGCTCGTCCCTGTATTTCGGAGTGATGGCCCATTCTTCTGTGGCGAATGCCTGGTCATAGCATTCAAAAATGTGTTTTCTCCGGTCGAGGTTTTCCTGGTAGCGGTCCAGTTCCACCAGGCCTATTGCAGCTTGCAGGTCGGTCATATTGCATTTGAACCCGGGATCTTCCACGTCGTAGCGCCAATTCCCTTTTTGTGTCTTTGCCAGCGCATCTTTTGACTGTCCGTGGAGGATCAGTGTACAGAAATGTTTGTAGATCGCTTCATGGTCGAACTGGTCGGGCAGGTTAAAGCACAGGGCTCCTCCTTCGGCGGTTGTAAGGTTTTTTACTGCGTGGAAGGAAAAGCTGGAAATATCCGCCAGGCTTCCGCTCCGTTTCCCGTTCATGGTTGCCCCAAAGCTATGCGCTGCGTCTGAGATCAGCAGGATCCTTCCCAGTTTTTCCTGTTGTCCGGAACCTGCCCGGAAAAGGCTTTTTGCTTCCTCAATCACATCGTACAATTTGTCGTAATCGCATGGATATCCTGCAATGTCAACTGCGATGATCGCCTTTGTTTTCGGAGTAATGGCAGCTTTAACCTTTTCAGCGCTGATGTTGAAATCTTCCGCATTCAGGTCCACCATTACGGGTTTTGCTCCCGCATGAATGATCACATTCGCACTGGCACAATAGGTATATGCCGGTAAAATGACTTCATCCCCTTCTTTAATTCCCCACCAGTGCAGCAATACCTGCATTCCCATTGTCCAGGAGTTGACCGCAACGGTCGTTTTGCATCCGCAATATTCCGAAATGCGTTTTTCAAAGGTTTTTGTTCTCGGTCCGGTTGTGATCCATCCGCTTTGCAAAGCAGCGGTTACTTCATCAATGACCTTCTGGTCAATGCGGGGAGGGGAAAAAGGAATCATTCTGTATGGTTTTGTGTTATGAAGAAATGCGAATGTAGTAAATTTCATACTTTTGCAGGTAATTAATTGCTTTCAAATTAATGGCGCATGGCGTTTCCCGGTTTTCAACCAAAATATATCCCTAAATTATGGCTGACGGCTGTTTATTTGGCGCTGGTGGCCGGGGCATTCATCCTTTTTATGGGAAGGACCAAAGAATACTTAAGAATGGAGTTCTTAATGACGGCATTTCCCGGTTTTTATACGCATGTTTCCAATTTCTCCATTACTTTCCTGCTTTATGCCGGAACGGGGTATTTCTGGCTGATGCAGGGGGCAGGGATGAAAAGCATATTTTGGCTGGGAGGAGTGCTGATTGCTGTGAATTTTCTTTACGAATTGGCGCTTCCTGTGATCAATACAATGGATATTACGGATGCGTATTATGGCTTGGCCGGCGCTGTTGCAGGAATGGCGTTTTTGATGCTTGCTCAGACATACGGTTTTACTGAAAACCCGCAATTCAAAGAAAAGGAGGATTGATATGAAAGAACTTGAACAGAGCATACAGCAGTATTTTGGTGAACTTAGCCGGGAAGAGCTGCATACGATCGTTTCGTTGTTTGAAACGGAAAGCATGCAAAAAGGAGAATATTTTGTGAAGGCCGGCCGGCGGTGCGATAAATTGAGCTTCGTACGGTCCGGTTTTTTGAGGATCTTCGTAGAAACGGACAGGAAAGAAGTGACGCAATGGATCTCTGCAAAAGATTCTTTCTTGACGGATCTGTCCAGCCTCGTCTTTGAAACACCTGCCCGCTGGAATATCCAGGCGCTGACCGATACCGAGCTGGTAACGCTGAACAGGAAGGATTACAAGCGACTGGAGAACCTGCTTCCGCGATGGTCGGTATTGGAAAAATTATTCATTGCCCGCTGTTTTACGATGCTGGAAGACCGGATTTTTACACATCTATCGATGACTGCCGAAGAGCGTTACCGTTTTTTCTTTGAACGGAACAAAGAATTGTTCAGCCAGGTTCCACTCCAGTATATTGCTTCCATGCTTGGAATGACCCCGGAAACATTCAGCCGGGTGAGAAATAAAACGGCTTCGCTGAATTCTTGATATTTGTCAAGTGCATTTCCCGGGTGATGCAGGATCTTTGTACCGGGAATTAAAACAAGCGGTATGACAAAGGAAATCACAACACAGATCAACATCAACGCGGCACCGGAAAAAGTCTGGTCCGTTTTAACGGATTTTAAAAATTATCCGGACTGGAACCCGTTTATCAGGTCCGTTAGCGGCAGGGCAGAGGTGAACAATACGATCAAAGTGGAAATAACCCCTCCGGGAGGTAAACGGATGGTCTTCCGGCCCGTTGTCATTGCCCGGACAGAAGGCAGCGAGTTGAAATGGAAGGGAAGGCTGTTTTTCAGGGGATTGTTCGACGGGGAGCACCGGTTTAGGTTAAGAGATAATGAGGATGGAACAACGACTTTTTTTCACGGGGAGAAATTTACGGGAATCCTGGTCGGGCTGATCAGCCTTGAAGCTACAAAAGCAGGTTTTGAGCTGATGAACCGGGAACTAAAAGAACGTGTGGAGAGACTGTAATTCTCCCGGCATTCACGGATGAATCAATGTCGAAGAGATCACTGATTTTCAGTCAGAACCCTGATTTCTTCATTCTTGGCGCGCAAGTGACCGGAAAGTCAATTAATAATGTATATTTGGCGCAAACTGGTGGAGCGTGATACTGTATATCGTTTTCTTTTTTTTATTGGTCATTACTACGCTGCGTTTCGTCCCTGTTTTCAGGTTGCCGGATGCTTCACCCTGGCTGATGCCGTTGGGATTTGTGCTCAAGGTGCTGGTCGGGTGCTTTTTCCTGTATGTCTATGCGTATCACTACGGAGTAGGGGAGCTGACAGCGGATTCAAGTGAGTTCATGAGAGACAGCGGGATCCTGAATTCCGTCTTTTACGAATCTCCAGGGGCATATTTCCGGTTTTTATTCGGTTTCGACGACAGGGCCCTGCTGTTTGAATACCTTTCCGAGACAACACAATGGGATGCGGACAGCAGTAAATGGTTCAACGATGCGCGGAATATCCTGCGTCTTCATTCGCTGATCCATTTTGTTTCATTCGGGGAGGTGTTTATCCACCTAATGGTTACCTCCTTTATTTCCCTTGTCGGGCTGAGGCTGATGACAATTTCCCTGCTACCATTCGTCAAACTCTCTTCTTCCGTTGTTTTCCTGGCATTTCTGTTGATGCCGAATGTGCTTTTCTGGTCCTCCGGGATTTTGAAAGAACCGTTGATCATTTTTTCAATGGGCTTATTCATGTATACGGTGCTGGGGAGTTTTAAACCGGTTAAAAGAACACTTTTACTGCTGCTGTCGGCAGGCTGCCTGGTAGGGATCAAACCTTATATCTTGCTGTGTATTATCCCGGCGGTCTTTGTGTACTTCCTGTTCGGGTGGATCAAAGATACCCGTATCGCTGTTGCTGTCCTGGCAGTAATGATTGCAGGGGCTTTGTTGTCGTTGCTTACGTCACCGATGAAGCCGGTAGTTGATAAGCTTTCCTCCCAGCAGTTTGATTTCATCAATATCGGGAAAGGTGGAGTGTATGCCCGGGCTGATACGTGTGTGTATATCATCTATGGAGCGGATATGCCTTATGTGGAGATCAACGAAACAGATTCGACGGTATTCCTGACGAAAGAAGTGGTCGGAGATTACGTCAAACCCGGTGCCAGGAAAGATAAGAAGCGGTGCACGATCTATCCCAACGAAAAACCCTGGAAAATGATCTACGATGGCGAATTTAGCGGGAGCTACATCGAAATTACGCCCATTGAAGAATCCCCGGAAACCTTGCTGGCGAATATCCCGGAGGCCATCAATAACGTGTTGCTCCGGCCATATCCGGATGATCCTCCAAAATCGAAGTTCAAATGTTTGTCCGTGATAGACGGATGGGGATTGCTGCTGCTATTTATTACGGTTGTCTGCTTTTTCCGGAGAACTGTCAGCAGGAAAGAGCTTCATCTGATCATCGCTTTGTGTGTGTTCTCATTTATATTAATTTTGCTGATCGGCTGGACAACCCCGGTGATCGGAGCCATTGTGCGGTATAAAGTCCCGGTTCAGCTGGCAATGATGTGTATGACACTGATCGTGTTCAACCCGAAAAAACTTAAAAATGGCTGATTTTGTTTTTATTACCGGTGCAACGTCCGGGTTTGGTGAAGCATGCGCGCGAAAATTCGCTGCTCAGGGATACAATATTATTATAACAGGCAGAAGAAAAGAACGGTTGCAACGGCTGAAGGCAGAGCTGGTTCCTCATGGGATTGAAGTGATCGATCTGTGCTTTGATGTAAGAAGCCTGGCACAGGTGGAAAATGCTGTCCAGTCCCTTTCCGGTGAAGTGAAACAGCGCATCGCGATCCTGATCAACAACGCGGGACTTGCAGCCGGGCGGGAGCCGATCGACCAGGGAAATATCGATGACTGGGAACAGATGATTGATACCAATATCAAAGGGTTGCTGTATGTTTCAAAGAACATCATTCCGTTTTTCCGGGAACAGCAGCGCGGACATATTTTTAACATCGGAAGCATTGCAGGTAAAGAAGTGTACCCGATGGGAAATGTCTATTGCGCTACAAAACATGCGGTAGATGCACTATCGAGAGCCATGCGCATTGACCTGGTGAATGACAATATCAAGGTCACCAATATTGCTCCCGGCGCTGCGGAAACGGAGTTCTCTCTGGTCCGGTTCAAAGGCGACCGGCAAAAAGCCGATGCGACGTATGACGGATTTGAGCCGCTTGTGGCGGAAGACATTGCGGAAACAATCTATTTTGTCGCCACCTGTCCGAAGCATGTTACCATAAACGATCTGGTCATTATGCCGACAGCCCAGGCGAGCGCGACGGTTTTTTCCAGGAAATAAAATAGAATTTTAATCGTTCATACAGAGACATAAGGAGATATCTATGAAGGCAATTTGTTTTTTGATCGTTTGTTCAGCATTGTTTTTTGCCTGTAAAAAAGAATCCTGGAAGAACAACGCCACTATCGTCAGGAACTGTACAGGTACTTACCTCCGGATCGACAGCAAAGACCACTATGTATGTAATTATGAAAAGCTATCCGCTTATCCGGAGGGTATTACTGTGTCGGTGCGGTATAAAAAGATCGATCAGTGTGATAAGAATGTGCCTGCCTGCCTGATGGCTTACCCGCACGAAGGGATCATCGAAGTGAAGAAAGTGAAATAGGTTAGTAGCTGGTTCCGGCTTTTGTAGTTGCTTCTTCAGGCAGTTTTCGGGTGAGAAGCGTAATGTATAAAGCGATGAACAGCATATTCCCAATGCCGACAGCACCTCTGTCGCTCAGGTAATTCGCAAGGTCTTTTCCCAGTAAATCATTGGAGTTTAAAGAAAACAACAGAAACCCTGTTCCGAAAACAATCCATCCGAAAACCGGCTTTTGACGGGATAATTCCTGTATTAAGAAAATAATCAGGGGAACGGAGAGTAAAAAATGCTGGGTGTCCGTTACGAAGAAATTAGGTATGAATGCAGTAAAAATGACCACCCAATCTGCTTCTTTTATCCGGTGAATCCGCCTGGTATAGAGTAAAGTTCCTGTCAGCAACACCAGTCCGGTCAGAGAAGGAAGCCATTCTGAGGTTGTACTGAAATAGTAATTGGCTAAAAAGCGCAGTGAATTGGAGCTGATAATGTAGTTCCCATGCTCGGAGATGGATCTGTACCAATCTGTCCATATCTCCAGGTTCCCGTTCCATCCCAGGTGGATAGCCGGAAACAGGAAAAAACACAGACCTGCCAGGCCGATGTAGCCAACCAATCGCCATTTCCCGAAAAACAACAAGGGAGCCAGTGTTAAGATCATGATTGGTTTGAGAATGATCATCAGGCTCCAGCAGGTAATTGTAATGGCGGATTTCCGGTCGATAAAATACAGTCCCACAGAGAACAGCCCCAATAAGATGAGGTTGACATTTCCCATGTGCAGTTCCCTGGCCAGGTGAACGGCAATGCTGAAAAAACCGGCGTAAAGGATCCAGGCTTGATGCTTGTTGAAGGAATAACGGTCTCCGGCTGTTGCTAACAAAGGAATGGAAATCATCAGCGCGACTGCCGACAGCGATAAGTGAATGGCCTGTCCGAGCCAGTAGGGAAGCAGCTTCAGGATTCCGAATAAATAAAGAGTAAAAGGCGGATATTTGAAATACCCGGTATCCAGCCCGTAGTTGGTTATATAAGGATTGTTGCCGTCAAAAAAATCCTGTACGGCGCCATAATAAACCCGGAAATCATTTGTCCAGAGCTTCTGGTTGATGGATTCGACCAGGACGAACAATCCCAGAAATAGCCCTACGAATGTATAAAATACAAGATGAGATTTCCGGGATTGCCTGAGAAACATATTTTAAAAAAATAGGAATTTTCTTACTGGTTTCCTTTCGCATGGTCAGCCAGGAACTGTTCCAGCCCTTTGTCTGTCAGCGGGTGGTTCGCCAGCGCTTTGATGGCTTTCAGCGGACCGGTCATGACATCTGCACCGATTTCGGCACAGTGAATGATGTGCATCGGGTGGCGTACAGACGCAGCCAGGATTTCTGTTTCAAACAGGTAATTGTCATAGATCGTACGGATCTGTGCGATCAGCTCCAGCCCGTCAAAGGAAATATCATCCAGGCGCCCCAGGAACGGAGAGATATAGGTTGCTCCTGCTTTTGCTGCCAGCAACGCCTGCCCGGCAGAGAAGATCAGCGTACAGTTTGTTCTGATCCCTTTGGAAGCAAAGTATTTGATCGCCTTGATGCCTTCCGGTATCATCGGGATTTTTACGACGATGTTTTTGTGCAGTGCGGCAAGCTCTTCTCCCTCTTTGATCATCCCTGCGAAATCCGTTGAAATGACCTCTGCCGATACAGGTCCGTCGACAATGGTGCAGATTTCAATGTAATGATTGAAGATGTTCTGGCTTCCGGAAATACCTTCTTTTGCCATCAGGGACGGATTGGTGGTTACTCCATCCAGTATTCCTAAGTCATTTGCCTCCCTGATCTCATCCAGATTAGCCGTATCGATAAAAAATTTCATAAGGTTTCTGTTTATATTTTGCATAGCAAAAGTATGGATTCTTTTACTAAAATTCCCCACCCTTGTTTTGAATAATTCTAAATTGAGCTGTATTTTGAATTTTTGGCTAAACTTTCCCCAAAGTCGTTTGTTGAAATTATTCAAAATGCGTAATTTCGCAAGACTTAAAAAAATGATTAATTTACTCAAAAATATGGTATTCGATACAGAAACAGCAAGGGAGCGTATGCGCATTATTTCCCTGGAATTTCACAGAAAAATATAACCCTGTCATTTTTTGGGGCAGGTGCTTCAGACCGGGTTGTCAGGATGCAGCTAAATGATTTAATAGACACAATAAAATAGATAAAAAAGGAGAAAAGATTTCCACCATGAATACTTACAGCGAATATATCAAAGAGATTGAAGGACGAAAAGAACAGGGATTGCATCCAAAACCAATTGATGGAGCAGAATTGTTAAGTGAAATCATTGCACAGATTAAAGATACGGAACACCCGCACAGAGAAGACTCTGTCAAGTTTTTTATCTATAACACACTGCCCGGAACTACGCCGGCTGCCGGTGTAAAGGCCCAGTTTTTAAAAGAGATCATTCTCGGAAAAGCTGTTGTGAAAGAAATTACACCTGCTTTCGCTTTTGAACTATTGTCACACATGAAAGGCGGGCCTTCTATCGAAGTGCTGCTTGACCTGGCGCTGGGTGATGACGTCTCTGTTGCCAAAGAAGCCGCAGAAGTGCTTAAAACACAGGTTTTCCTGTATGATGCAGACACGGATCGTTTAAGGGAAGCGTATAACAACGGGAATGCCATTGCGAAGGATATCCTGGAAAGCTATGCAAAAGCAGAGTTTTTTACGAAGCTACCGGATGTTCCTGAAGAAATTAAAGTGGTTACATATATCGCTGCCGAAGGTGATATTTCTACCGATCTGCTCTCTCCGGGGAATCAGGCACACTCACGCTCCGACCGTGAATTGCATGGAAAATGCATGATGTCTCCCGAGGCGCAACAGGAGATCAGGGCATTGCAGGCACAGCATCCTGACAAAAGTGTGATGCTGATTGCCGAAAAAGGTACAATGGGAGTAGGATCTTCCAGGATGTCAGGCGTAAACAACGTAGCGCTCTGGACGGGAAGGCAGGCAAGCCCTTATGTCCCATTTGTCAACATCGCTCCGATCGTTGCAGGAACAAACGGTATTTCTCCTATTTTCCTTACAACTGTTGATGTTACCGGTGGTATCGGTATTGACCTTAAAAACTGGGTGAAAAAAGTGGATGCAGCCGGAAACCCTGTGCTCAATGAGAAAGGGGAGCCCGTGCTGGAAGAGGCATATTCTGTTGCTACGGGTACTGTCCTGACAATAAATACAAAGAAGAAGAAGCTGTATAACGGCGACCGGGAGCTGATCGACATCTCTAAGGCACTTACACCTCAGAAAATGGAATTCATAAAAGCAGGCGGGTCGTATGCGATTGTATTCGGTAAAAAGATACAAACGTTTGCAGCGCAAACGCTGGGCATAGCTATTCCACCTGTATTTGCTCCTTCAAAAGAAGTTTCCGTTGAAGGGCAGGGATTAACGGCCGTAGAAAAAATATTCAATAAAAATGCTGTTGGCGTAACTCCGGGCGAAGTATTGCATGCCGGCTCAGACGTGCGTGTAAAAGTCAATATCGTAGGTTCGCAGGATACAACGGGACTGATGACGGCACAGGAATTAGAAGCAATGGCGGCTACGGTAATTTCGCCAACCGTTGACGGTGCATACCAGTCAGGTTGCCACACTGCGTCTGTCTGGGATAAAAAAGCGCAGGCAAATATCCCGAAGCTGATGAAATTCATGAACGATTTCGGGTTGATCACTGCCCGCGATCCGAAAGGAGAATACCATTCCATGACGGATGTGATTCATAAGGTTTTAAATGACATTACGATAGACGAGTGGGCAATCATTATTGGTGGTGACTCTCATACAAGAATGTCGAAAGGTGTGGCGTTCGGAGCTGACTCAGGAACGGTTGCGTTGGCACTGGCTACCGGTGAAGCGTCTATGCCGATCCCGGAATCGGTGAAAGTGACATTTAAAGGAACCATGAAAGAGCACATGGATTTCCGGGACGTGGTACATGCCACACAATTGCAGATGTTGCAGCAGTTTGCAGGAGAAAATGTATTCCAGGGAAGAATCATTGAAGTTCACATTGGAACATTATTGGCCGACCAGGCATTTACATTCACAGACTGGACTGCAGAAATGAAAGCAAAAGCATCCATCTGTATTTCCCAGGACGATACATTGATCGAATCATTGGAAATTGCAAAATCCCGTATCCAGATCATGATCGATAAGGGAATGGACAATAAAAAGCAGGTTCTTCAGGGATTGATTGATAAAGCGAATAAACGGATAGCGGAAATTAAATCAGGTGAAAAGCCGGCATTGACCCCCGATGCAAACGCGAAGTATTATGCAGAAGTGGTGATTGACCTGGATATCATTGATGAACCAATGATTGCGGATCCTGATGTGAATAATGAAGATGTTTCCAAACGATACACGCACGATACAATCCGGGAGCTTTCCTACTACGGAGGAGATAAAAAAGTAGATCTTGGTTTTGTGGGTTCATGTATGGTGCACAAAGACGATTTGAAAATCGTTTCTCAAATGCTCAGGAACATCGAAAAGCAGAAAGGTAAAGTTGAATTCAACGCTCCTTTGGTAGTAGCTGCCCCGACTTACAACATCATTGATGAGCTGAAAGCGGAAGGAGATTGGGAATTACTGCAAAAGTATTCCGGTTTTGAGTTCAGCGATCTGTTCCCTAAAGCGACAGCCCGTACGGAATACGAAAAGATGATGTACCTGGAGCGTCCGGGGTGTAACCTTTGCATGGGTAACCAGGAAAAAGCAGCAAAAGGAGATACGGTGATGGCAACTTCTACACGTCTGTTCCAGGGAAGAGTCGTTGAAGATTCCGAACGTAAAAAAGGAGAATCCCTGCTTGCATCCACTCCGGTAGTAGTTCTGTCCGCAATACTCGGACGGATCCCGAATGTAGAGGAATACAAAGCTGCGGTAGAAGGAATCAATTTGACGAAGTTTAAGCCAATAGTGGCCAATTAAACAGGTTGTTGCGCTTCATCTGTTGAACGTATAAAAATTTTAAATACAAGAGATATGGTATTCGATTTGGACATGATTAAAAAGGTGTATGAGCGTTACCCGGAACGTATCGCTGCAGCACGAAAAGTGGTAGGGAAGCCTTTAACTCTTTCTGAAAAAATTCTTTATACCCACTTATGGGATGGAAACGCGACAACAGAATATGAACGGGGAAAATCCTACGTGGATTTTGCTCCGGACAGAGTAGCGATGCAGGATGCGACAGCCCAGATGGCATTGCTGCAGTTCATGCAGGCAGGAAAAGCGAAAGTTTCCGTACCTTCAACTGCACACTGTGACCACCTTATCCAGGCAAAGGTTGGTGCGGACAAAGATCTTCAGGAAGCACTGAACAAATCTTCAGAAGTATTCAACTTCTTATCATCAGTCTGCAACAAATACGGGATCGGTTTCTGGAAACCGGGAGCAGGTATCATTCACCAGGTGGTTCTGGAAAATTACGCATTCCCGGGAGGGATGATGATCGGTACGGATTCTCATACCGTAAATGCGGGAGGACTTGGAATGGTTGCCGTTGGTGTTGGTGGTGCTGACGCTGTTGACGTAATGGCAGGAATGGCCTGGGAGCTGAAAATGCCGAAGCTGATCGGTGTTAAGCTGACAGGAAAATTGAATGGATGGACTGCCCCGAAGGACGTCATTCTGAAAGTAGCGGGAATCCTTACGGTAAAAGGAGGTACGGGATGCATCGTTGAGTATTTCGGAGAAGGCGCTGAAGCAATGTCCTGTACGGGTAAAGGAACCATCTGTAACATGGGAGCTGAGATCGGTGCTACGACTTCAACATTCGGATACGATGATTCCATGAGAAGGTACCTGATCGCAACAGGGCGCCAGGAAGTAGTGGATGCAGCCGATAAAGTTGCGGAACACCTGACAGGAGACTCCGAAGTATATGCGAATCCTGAAAAATACTTTGACCAGGTGATTGAGATCAACCTTTCCGAGCTGACTCCACACCTGAACGGGCCGTTTACTCCGGACCTGGCTACGCCGATTTCCGAGTTCAGGGAAAAAGCGATCGCGAATGACTGGCCGCTGGACATTGAGTGGGCATTGATCGGTTCCTGTACCAACTCTTCTTACGAAGACTTGTCCAGGGCAGCCTCTATCGTGGAAGATGCCGTTAGCAAAGGCGTGAAACCCAAAGCGATCTTAGGGATCAACCCGGGGTCGGAGCAGGTGCGCTACACGGCGGAACGAGACGGGTTCATCGATACATTCAAGAAATTTGAATCGGCGAGAATCTTTACGAACGCTTGCGGACCTTGCATCGGTCAGTGGGACAGAGAAGGCGCTGAAAAACAAGAGAAGAACTCGATCGTCCATTCATTTAACCGTAACTTTGCGAAACGTGCTGACGGTAACCCGAATACACACGCGTTTGTCGCTTCACCCGAAATGGTAGCGGCGATCGCTATCGCTGGACGACTGGATTTTAACCCGATCACAGATACGCTGACCAATGAAAGCGGAGAGCAGATCAAATTGGATGAACCTACAGGGTTCGAGCTTCCTCCGAAAGGGTTTGACGTAGATGATAACGGGTACCAGGAACCTGCTCAAGACGGATCAGGCATCGTTGTTGATGTGAAGCCGGACTCTGAACGTCTGCAATTGCTGGAAGAATTCCCTGCGTGGGACGGAAAAAATATTACGGGAGCAAAATTGCTGATCAAGGCATTCGGTAAATGTACAACGGACCACATCTCTATGGCTGGTCCTTGGTTACGTTACCGTGGACACCTGGACAATATCTCCAATAACATGTTGATTGGTGCTGTGAACGCGTTCAACATGGAAACCAATAAAGTGAAGAACCAGCTGACAGGCGGATATGGAGAAGTTCCTGCTACGCAGCGTGCCTATAAAGCTGCCGGAATACCGTCCATTGTGGTAGGCGACCAGAACTACGGAGAAGGTTCTTCCCGTGAGCATGCAGCTATGGAGCCCCGTCACCTGGGGGTAAGAGCAGTAATCGTAAAATCATTTGCACGGATCCACGAAACAAACCTGAAAAAACAAGGGATGCTTGGGCTGACATTTGCGAATGAAGCAGATTACGATAAGATCCGGGAAGACGATACGTTCAACTTCATTGACCTGGTTGATTTTGCTCCGGGAAAACAGCTCACACTGGAAATCGTTCATGCTGACGGTTCAAAAGAAGCGATCAGATTGAATCACACCTATAACGAACAGCAGATCGAGTGGTTCAAAGCCGGGTCCGCGTTGAACCTGATTAAATTACAAAATCACTGATGATCATTCGTTGATATAAACAGAAGGCGGTTGAGAGACCGCCTTTTTTATTGGGCCACCGATTGAATGATCGTTTCAAACGGAATGTCCTTTTTATCAAGAATATCACTGCCTTGGTACCGGATCAGTTGGTATTCTCGTGCATGAGCCTGGATGGGACACTACTACCCGCGGAAGTGCCAAAATTACGAATAAATGACGAAGCAAAATAAAACCGGGTAAGCTCACACCGGATCGGGTTGTTACTTTCCCGTTCTCCTGCATTAAGAATAATGAAAACCAACAAAATTTTATAGTTATGGCAGGAGGAAAAGAAACCCCACGGCAGAAAATGATCGGGATGATGTATCTCGTTCTTACGGCAATGCTCGCATTGAATGTATCCAAATCCATTCTTGATGCTTTCGTAGCGATTGAAGAGAACATCCAGAAAGCAAATATTGTGCATGCTGACAGAGGAACAGGATTCAGGACAGATGTGAAGAATGAGCTGGACGTTACGACAGGAGAAGACCAGAAAGCAAAAAGAGAGAAGTTGCAGTACGTCCTCCGGCAAATGGAACAGATCGACCAGGAAACTGAAGCAGTCATTCAATTTATCGATGGCATCAAGCTGGATATCCTGAAGCAGGCAGGAGAAAATACCGCTGTGTACAAAAACAACGACAACGCGTCGATCCTCTGGAAAAAGCAGGAAGGTGTATTGCCCGCACGGATGCACTGCATGGCGATCCAGGCAAAAGACCAGTATGACATCCCGATGCAGGTGCTGGGCATCAGTGAAAGCATCAAAGACCCGAAAGGAAAAGGGCTGGAATTGTGGAAAAAGTTCAATGGTTTCCGGTCTAAGATCGTTGAGCTGACAGGTTCATACCAGCTGGGAGGATCCGTCTTCTCTGTAAAAACGGAAGAGATAAACAGCTACACAGACAACGCTGACCTGGATCAGAAAGTCAGTACGATGCTCCGGAAGAGTGAGAAAACAGCGAATCTGAGGGACGATGAGCAGGTTTTGAAAGACTTGTACATGATGCTGACCAAGAACGAAAAAAATGAAGTACATGACCAGAAAGGTGTTCATTGGATCGGGATGACGTTTGATCATTCCCCGCTTGTAGCCGCAATCGCTTCCTTGTCTTCGTTACAGCAGGATATCCTTTCTGCAAGAGCGCTGGCGTTGAATCATTGGAAAGGAAAAGTGACAGTGGGAGAGTACAGCTTCAACAAAATTACGGCCCTGGCTTATGGCCAGCCGATCGCGAATACCGGTGATTCGGTTTATCTGAAAGTGATGGTGGTTGCCTATGACTCCGATAACCAGCCAATGGTTAAAATTGTGGAAGGCCCTTCGGATGCTTCGATCAGCTACCCGCAAAACGGGCAGGGGATCATTGGATTTAAAGTTGGCGGAGGAAACGAGCAGATTCTGAAAGGAACAGTAGCGATTAAGAACAAATCAGGAATTGAAAAGATAGAGCCATGGGAATACAAAGTAATGGTTATGAAACCTTCCGGAGCGATCTCCATACCGCAGTTCAATGTATTGTACAAAGGATATGAAAATGGTATTGAAGCGGTGGCATCCGGCTTTGACCAGACCATTTTGACCGGTTCTGTTCCGATAAGAAAAACAGCGAACGGCTGGATTGTTGAACCTCCGGTAGGTCCCGGCCGCCAGGCAACGCTCACTGTGTCCGGCAGAAATACAGTCACAGGAAAAACACAGCAGCTCATTACCAAAACGTTTGCACTTAAAAATTTGCCAAAACCGGACATCTACTGGGGAACGATTGCCAACGGGGGAGATGGCATACGAACAGAAAAGCGGGTTTTTGCCCGGTTCAGTGATGATATTCCGCTCCAGGCCAGTTTCAGTATCCGGAAATGGACCATAACCGTGGGGGGATTAATGGGAGAAGTGACCGGCTCCGGAAACCAGCTCTCGATTGAAGCGATGAACCTGATCAGGCAGGGAAGAAAAGGAGCATTGGTGACAATGATGTGCGAAACCATCGGCCCGGATAAAAAAGTGGTCAGGTCCACCGGTGTGTTTAAGATATAGACTATGTGTCGTAAGAACAGGAAAGGCGGTTGAAAACCGCCTTTTTTTCGTCAGGGGAATTATCTTTTCGTCAGGGTTTCTTTCTTGGTTAAATAAATGTTAATATTGCGCTCTTTGGAACAGATATTGCGTCTGTATTTATAATTTCAGTTATTAAATTAAAAGCAAAATGAAAGCATTTCTTACAGTATTGATCGCTCTATCAGCAACTTTCACATTTGGGCAGAAGCTAAAGTTTAAGATCATCGGACAGCCGGATACAACCGTTCACTTGGTGAAATACAACGGCGCGAAGCTGTATTATGCGGATACTGCTGTCATTAAGGGAGGATATGTGGAGTTCAATGGTGCTAAACAGCAACCCGGTATGATGGGATTGCTGCTTCCGGGACAACAGCTGATAGAAGTGATTTACAATAATGAGGAGATAGACCTGGAAACGAAGGGGCCGAACTTTGTTGAAAATATGAAGATCAAAAAATCAGAAGAAAACAAGATCTTCAATGAATACGTGAAATACATGTCATCTAAACGCACAGTTGCCCAAAAGCTGCACAACGACATGAACGCCCTCGATAAGGAAGACGCAAAGTACAAGGACATGGAGAGCCAGCTGAACGCAATCAATAAAGAAGTGGAGACATACCAGAAAGAATTTATCAGGACGCACTCCGGCCGGTTCGTCGGTAAAATGATCCGGATGACAATAGATGTTGAGATCCCCGAAGCGCCGAAAGATGCGAAAGGAAACATCATTGATTCCAATTTCAGGTACCACTATTACAGGGATCACTACTTCGACAACGTGGATTTTTCAGTGGACGGGTTGGTAAACACACCTGTTTTCGGCAATAAGATAGAATATTATTTCAGCAGCAAGATGCTGATCCAGCACTGGGATACGATTTTGAAATACGCTTATAAGCTGATCGACGAAAAGATGGATCCGAAATCAAAGGCGTTTGAATACACCGTTTCCTACGTCACAAGCACCTATGGAAAAAGTAACCAGATGGGAATGGACAAGGTATATGTAATGATGGCAGACAAATATTACTGCTCGAAAAATGCCGAAGGAAAATCCCCCGCTTTCTGGATGACAGAAGAAAAGCTGGAGGAATTGTGCGACAAGATCAGTGTTCAGAAACACCTTGTGATGGGAGTAAAAGCACCCAATATCGTTCTTCCGGACACATTGGACAAGCCCTGGGACCAGCTCAATTGGGTAAACATGCATAAAATAGATGCGGAATATACGATCCTGTATTTCTGGGAATCGGAATGCGGTCATTGTAAGAAGATCACACCGAAGCTGGCGGAGCTGTACGACAAAAAGCTGAAGGACAGGAATATTGAAGTCGTTGCGATCGGAAAAGCATCGGGAGACAGCTATAAAAAATGGAAGGACTATATCGTGAAGAACAAGCTGAATTTTATAAACGTGGGAGTGACGGAGACCATTCTGAAAGTGGGAAAAGAAGATGCACGGCAGCTGATCCCCCGTTTTACGACCTTGGAGTCGATGAATGTGCATACGACCTATGATATTTTTTCAACACCCCGGGTATTCGTTTTGGACAAGGATAAGAACTTTATCGCCAAGCAGATCTCCATTTCACAATTAGAGGAAATGATGGACAGGTTGCAGGGAAAAAACGATTTACCAAAGTTATTTCCTCCTGATAAAGAAGAGGATGAGCACATGCAGAACAAAAATTAAGATACATGAAGAAAGCAGTTTTTAAGACTGCTTTTTTCATTTTGTTAATAATTCCTTTACATTCAATGCTAGGTTTTTAGGTTGGTTCTTTCTTACATTTGCAGAGCATTTATTTAAAAAATAAAAAAACATGAAAAAATTATTACTTGCATTTTTTGCATTGCCGGTATTGGCTTTTGGTCAAACGACAATCAATTTTGATGATGATACCAAGTGGACGGCAGGTACTGTCGCATTAGGATCATATGGAGACAATCATACCTATGTTGACGGGGATTTTTCATCAACTTGTACCAGTTGTTTAAGGGAAACCACTGCTGCTGCTGCCGGTACACCCGGTGCAAACGGCGTTTATGCATACAGGCTCAGAAATCAGGTGAATACTTCGTTTGTTGCAACGATAGCTTCCGGAGGTGTTTCTACATTTAGTGTTAACATCAGACGTTGGGATGGTAGCCCGGATCCTCAGTTTGATATTGAATATTCTACAGATGGTGGTACATCATGGACATTTGTAGAGACAATTAACAATGCTTCTCTGGACAATTCAAGTGATTATAAAATTTTCACCGGAACGATCAACAGTGCGAACACTAATATCCTGGTTAGGATTTCAAACTTCAATTATCCTGCATCTGAGCGGATCATGGTGGATGACTTTACATGGTCTCCATACGTGGCTGCGGGTTGTAACATTACTTCAGCAGATCTGACTGCTTTAACTTGTAATGACAATGGAACATCAGGAGACACGGCAGATGATTATGTTACTTTTTCTTTGAATCCAACCGGAAATGATTTGGGAGCAACATATAGCGTTTCTGTTTCTTCCGGAACAATTACCCCGACAACCGGGACTTATGGTGCTGCAACATCTTTCCAGTTGCAGGACGGTTCTGCCGGAGCCGGAAACGTTACTGTGACAATTACAGATGCTGATGAAGCAGGTTGTACGTTAGACGTAGTGATTAATGACCCGGGATCTTGCTCTTCCGCTTCTCCGGTTATTACAGCAACTCCTGCTTCTTTGACAGGATTTGACCACATTGTGGGAACACCTTCTGCTTCTCAATCCTTTACGGTTACCGGTATCGCGCTGGTAGATGACATTACAGTGACTGCTCCTGCAGGATTTGAAGTGTCCCTGGATAATACAACCTTTACTCCTTCTGTTGTTTTGACACAGGTTTCGGGAACGGTTGCTGCGACAACAGTTCACACAAGAGGAAATTCACCGGCTTATGGTGCATTTTCAGGAGACATCATCGTTTCATCTACAGATGCGGATAATGATACAGTAAGTGTTTCAGGTTTTGCAAATGATTACGTTTCTTATACAATCGACCAGATCAATGGTGTTGACGCAAATGGCGTAGGTGATTCACTGAATGTGCTGGTAAGGTTGCACGGAGTTGTTCATTGTATGGATTTCAGAGCGAATGCAGGTTACAATTTCATCATCATTGATGAAACAGGAGAAGGATTGTATGTATTCTCCAGCACAGATGTTAACGGTTATACAAACCCGGTTGCAGGAGATTCAATTGAAATTAAAGGAAGAATTGAGCAATTTAACGGATTGCTGCAGGTAGTTCCGGTTGAAGTGAACGTATTGGCTACAGGTGCTGAAACAAATGCTCCTACGGTTGTAACGGTACTGGATGAATCTACGGAATCACAATACATTACTTTGGAAAATGTAACATTGGTAACTCCAATCGCAACGTTCCCGTCAGCAAATACAAACCTGGATGTGACGGACGGAACAAATACATTCCAGATCCGTATCCTGACTTCTACTGACCTGGCAGGAGCACCTGCTCCTCAGGGACCATTCAATGTAACAGGGATCGGTTCCCAGTTTGACTCTTCAAGCCCGTACACTTCAGGATACCAGTTGTTGCCTTGCGGAACGGATGCGATCGAAATCGTATGTGCAGGAGCAAACCTTCCGACTGTAACGACTACCACAACTGGTAAAACAATTACAGTGTCTGCATCCGGTACTGTTACCTATCAGTGGATCAACTGTGATGACAATTCACCTATTTCCGGTGCAACTGCTTCATCTTACACAGCAACTGCTCCGGGAGAGTACGCAGTGATCGTTGACAATGGAACGTGTTCAGATACATCCGCTTGTGTACTTGTTGATGACCTTTCTGTTTCGGATGTGGAACTTAGCCAATCAATTGTGGCTTACCCGAACCCGGTAAATGACCAGCTGACGATCAAAAATTACAGCAACATGGCTGTTGTTTTCACAGTGACCGACATCAACGGTAAAGTTGTTGCTGAGAACGTAACACTAGGAAACGTTACTGTGGTAAATACTGCTGCATGGAACAAAGGAGTTTACTTTGTTCACTTCAATGGTGAAAACAATGCTGCTCACACAATGAAAGTAGTCAAGTAATTTATTTTTTTAGAATGCGGAAAGAGGATGCTCATTTGAGTATCCTCTTTTTTTATCTTTGAAATTTTACATAACAAAGGCAGAATGACGGATAATTTTACGGACAGGGTAACGGATTTTGTAAGGTCACGCTGTTCCGATGTGGCGACAGGGCACGATTGGTATCACATTGACAGGGTAAGGAAGAATGCGTTGTATCTGCATTCAAAAGAAGGAGGGGATCAGTTGGTTATTGAGCTGGCCGCACTACTGCATGATGTTTCCGACTATAAATTCAACGGAGGGGATGACACATTGGGTGGCGACGTGTCTTTTCAGGCAGTGGTTGCGTGTGGAGGAACTGCAGAGCTGGCTGCCCGGGTGAAGGAGATCGTTAACAGTGTTTCATACAAAGGAGCGAATGTAGACGATACAACATCTTCCCTGGAAGCCAGGATTGTACAGGATGCGGACAGGCTGGATGCGATCGGAGCCATTGGTATTGCACGTGCGTTTGCATACGGAGGGCATGCCGGGAACCCGATTTACGATCCGGCAGTAACACACCGGTTGCACGATACCTTTGAAGCCTACAAAACATCAAAATCAACGACAATTAATCATTTTTACGAGAAATTATTACTTTTAGCAGAGAAAATGCACACGGAAACGGCCCGGCAGATTGCCGCGGACAGGACGATTTATATGAAAGATTTTTTATCCCGTTTTTATAGTGAGTGGAATAACGAATTTTAATTTATGGAGGAAAAACTAGCTCTGGGAATAGATATCGGGGGAACAAATACAGTATTTGGTGTAGTGAATGAAAGAGGGGATATTGTATTTGAAGGCAGAACATCGACAAGATCATGCCTCCGTCCGGAGTCTTTAGCTGATTTTATTTACGGTTCTTTGAAAGAGCACACATTCCATGACAGGATAATGGGAATCGGGATCGGTGCGCCAAATGGAAACCATTACACCGGCAACATTGAATTTGCTCCTAATGTACATTGGAAAGGAATTATCCCGATGGCGAAGATCTTTACTGAAAAATTCCGGTGCAAAACGATTATGAC
This sequence comes from Crocinitomicaceae bacterium, assembly GCA_037189645.1. GTDB lineage: Bacteria > Bacteroidota > Bacteroidia > Flavobacteriales_D > Crocinitomicaceae > Taishania. The sequence continues at coordinate 11,327 of JBBCIY010000010.1, read as the reverse complement.
CAATGATGCCAACGCGGCAGCCGTAGGTGAGATGTTGTTTGGCGCTGCCGTGGGGATGAAAAACTTCGTAACGATTACATTGGGAACAGGATTGGGAAGTGGTGTTGTGATTGATGGAAAGGTAGTATACGGGGAAGATGGGCTGGCAGGTGAATACGGGCACATACGGGTAGTGGAAAACGGGAGGTTGTGCGGCTGCGGCAGGAAAGGGTGCCTGGAAACATACGCTTCTGCTACAGGGGTTGTGAGGAGCATCTACGAATTGGAATCTGAAAATAAGGCCGGATCAAAGTTGCTGCGCATGGAGAATCCTACGAGCAAGGATGTCACCGAAGCATCCATTGACGGAGATGAGTTCGCCCGTGAAATACTCGACTTTACAGCGAGGATCCTTGGAAATGCACTGGCTGATTTCTTGTGCTTTTCCAACCCGAAGGCGTATATACTGTTCGGTGGATATGCGCAGACAGGAAAATCGTTTGCAGATAAAGTGAAGAATTACATAGAGCTGTCGGCACTGAAAATATACCAGAACAGGGTGGAAGTAAGGATTTCGGAATTGCAGGATAAGAACGCGGCTGTGCTGGGAGCTGCTGCCATCGTGTTCCAGCATTTCAGGGAAAGGGAATAAAAAAAGGAAGCCTGAAAAAGACTTCCTTTTGGCGGTACCCGGGGCCGGAATCGAACCGGCACGCCCGAAGGCACAGGATTTTGAATCCAGCGCGTCTACCAGTTCCGCCACCCGGGCATTTCAAAATCGTGGGTGCAAATCTAAGTATATTTTTTTATTAGCGCTTTATTTTTAGGAAAAAATAGTTGTTTTTTTTTCCGGAACTCAGGTATGCTTCTTTAAATCAGAAAATTGATTGCTCTGTTGGTAACTGTTCCTAGGCGCCCGGGAGGGATCCGCACAGTGTGATGAAATGAATGAAGCGTTGATTTTATTTTCGTAAGATTTTGGTAACATTAGGTTAATATTGAACCGCTAACTTCGCACCAAATTAAACAAAGAAGTATGGCTAATGTTGTAAACAAAATATTACAGTTTCTTGTACCACAGGATAAAAAATTCATTCCCTTGCTAAAACAGGCTTCATTCAACCTGGTGGAAGTTGCAGTTAAAATAGATGAAGTTGCCAATGCTTCGAAGAAAGAAAGAGACGCATTGTTCTCGCAAATCGCCGAGCTGGAAAGCAATTCAGATAAAATCACACGGGAGATCAACCTTGAATTGAGCCGGAATTTCTTAACTCCGTTTGACCGCGAAGATATTCACTCGTTGAACATTGCCATTGATGATGTGGTCGACTACCTCAATGATGCCGCGAACCGGATCAATCATTACCAGGTAGAGGACATCACGAAATCCATCAAGAAACTGACGGAGGTAAATGTGGAATCGTGCAGGTTGATCCAGAAAGGAATTGACTGCCTGGCAGGAAAAAAGAAACTGACACACATCGCCGTGATCTGTAAAAAGATCAATGAACTGGAAGTGAAAGCGGATAAGATCCACGATAAAGCGATCGCAGATATCTTTGAAAAAGAAACCGACGCCAAAACCATTATCAAGCACAAAGAAGTATTGTTTTCCCTGGAAACAGCTACCGATAAGTGTAAGGTAGTTTCCAACGTACTGGAATCCGTAATGGTGAAATACTCATAATTTAAGCACGCTCAGAAGCAAATTATCATGACTTTACTGATAACCATCATTATATTGGCGTTCATTTTTGACTACATTAATGGATTTCACGATGCAGCCAATTCCATTGCGACCATTGTAGCGACGAAAGTACTGACACCTTTTCAGGCTGTATTGTGGGCGGCGTTCTTCAACTTTATGGCTTATTTCATTTCGCTGTATATTGTAGGGGAATTTAAAATCGGTAACACCATCGCGAAAACGGTCATGGAAGAGTACATTACGCTGGAAGTGATCCTGGCAGGTCTGGTTGCTGCAATTACCTGGAACCTGATTACCTGGAAGTTCGGAATTCCTTCTTCTTCTTCCCATACGCTCATCGGAGGGTTTATGGGGGCAGCTCTGACACATGCCTATATGCATTTTGACACATTGCAGGGTGTGATCAATGTTGCGAAAGTATTACCGATCGTGTTGTTCATCTTTGCTGCTCCGCTTTTAGGAATGACCATGGCCTACTTTATAACGGTCCTGATCATGCATATCTGCAAGAAGACAACTCCTCACAAAGCGGATGTCTGGTTCAGAAGGTTGCAGCTGGTGTCGTCTGCATTGTTCAGCCTGGGGCATGGTGCGAACGATGCCCAGAAAGTAATGGGGATCATCGGTGCCGCTGTTATTTTTTATCATGTACAGATGGCTGGTGATGTCGAATGGATCGATTCTCCTGACAGGTTCGCGCACTTCGTTGAAGAATGGGGCTGGGTTCCGCTTACTTCCTTTATCGTTATCGGTTTGGGTACAATGAGCGGTGGATGGAAGATTGTAAAAACAATGGGATCCAAGATCACGAAGGTAACTTCACTGGAAGGTGTGAGTGCCGAAACTGCGGGAGCGATTACGCTGTATGTTTCCGAGCACCTGGGAGTTCCCGTTTCCACAACGCATACGATCACGGGTAGTATTGTTGGTGTAGGGATTACCAAAAGGACTTCAGCGGTAAGGTGGGGAGTGACAGTGAAGCTGCTTTGGGCGTGGATCCTGACCATTCCGGTTTCTGCGATCTTTGCAGGACTCGTTTACCTGCTTGTGACAGCTTTCCAGTAAGGTTGAAATTTTTTTGTAAAAGATAGTACCGGTCTCGATCTCTTTACTATATTTATGTTCTTTTTCAAAGAACGAGATTGAAGGAAACCAAATTCATAGAGCAGAACAGGGAAAAGTGGTCGAAATTTGAGAAAGCGTACGCGTCTTCTCAAAGAGACCCGGAGGAACTCAGCAGGCTCTACCTGGATATTACAGAGGATTTGGGTTATGCACAGACATTCTATAACAGAAGGACGGTCAGGGTGTATCTCAACCAGCTGGCGCAAAAGGTTTTTTCAGGCGTCCACAAGCAGGGAGGAGAAACCTGGAGAAAAATACTCGAAGTAATTTCCGTTTCCATTCCGCTGGAAGTATACCGTTCCCGTAAGACCATCCTGTTCGCACTGATCTCATTTCTTGCATACGCTGCTGTCGGTGTTGTGACAACCTATTTTAATCCTGATTTCCCGAGGATCGTAATGGGAGATGCGTATGTGGATATGACTATCGAGAATATCGCAAGGGGAAACCCGCTGGCAGTATATGAGAGCCAGTCACAGTTGTCCATGTTCATACACATCACGACCAACAACATCAACGTTGCCTTGCTTACCTTCTTTGCCGGTTTTTTCGCTACTGTCGGAACACACATCCTGTTATTCTCGAATGGTGTAATGCTGGGATCTTTCCAGTATTTTTTCCAGACAAAAGGATTGCTCATCACTTCTTTCCTGGGAATCTGGATCCACGGAGCATTTGAGATCTCTGCAATTGTGCTCGCAGGCGGAGCGGGCATCACCGCAGGAAATGGCTGGCTGTTCCCTAAAAGTTACACCCGGATGCAATCCCTGAGAATTTCAACGATCCGGGGGCTGAAAATAATGCTGAGCTTAGTACCGTTCATCATCATCGCTGGATTTCTGGAAAGCTATGTTACCCGCAACTACCAGTTGTTGCCGGAGTGGTCGAAGTGGTGCATTATTCTGTTCTCTTTCGCGATGATCGTCGCTTATTACGTTGTTTATCCGTTTATTGTCGCCCGGAAATACCCGCATTTGGTCAGGCAGTCGGAAGGAGTGGATTTCCGTCCGAAGCAGAAACCGGTTTTCTACAAGCTCCGGTCAGAGGGGGAGGTCATCAAGGACGCATTGTATTCGTATGCTGTTTATTCCAAAAAGTTCCTTTCTGTCATCTTTACATTGGTTCTCCCGTTGGGATTGATTGTAGCGTTTTTGCAGGGACAGGTACACATGGACAGAATGTTGTCGCAGCATTGGTTCGACTGGTATGCCCAGGCACAGATCATTTTCGGGTACGGATTGTACACCGCTACGGACCTGGCTGCCGGACTGGTATGGTCGGTGCTGATCGCGCTGGTTTTCGCAGCTGTTTTCTGGTCATTGAAATCGGGTACAACCCACTTTTCGTATGCTGACTTTTTCCGTTACCTGAGAGAGCGGTTCATCGGGATCTATCTTTCACTGGCCCCGTTCTACTGGCTATTTTTCTTTACGCCGATGGAGATCAAATTCCTGCTGCTGTTCATCCTGCCGCTCATTACGGTTAACGTAGCTTATGCCGGCTTGTCGGATGAACCGGCGAACCGGTTGAAAAATGCATTCAGGCTCGGCCGCAAAGCATACTCTTCGGGATTATTGATGATCCTGTTCTTTTCCGTGGCAATGGTGATCTTCATCCAGCCGATCGCGTTGGTATTCAGTATCCACCAGCAATGGTCAAATGAGCCTGTAATGAGAGACCTGCTGGACATGGTGACGGACTTTATGAACCGTGCCATCATCCTTTTTTCCGAGGATGAGTACATGTATTATTCCAATTCATTCCGGCAGCTGGTATACATCCTGTTCGTGTTACTTGCCCTGCCGTTATTTGCCTTATTGCTTGCATTCTCCTGTTTCAACCTTATTGAAAAAGAGCAGGTGATCGGTTTGAGAAAGGAATTTGAACAGTTTGGGAAACGTAAACGCAACCAGGAATGAGGATAATCAGCGGCTTCATAGTGTTCCTTTTCCCTTTTTTCCTGTTGTCCCAGAACAGTGAAACAGACCGTTATTTCGAGCAGCAGAGCAAACAGAACAAATACGATAAAAGTAAGAAATTCAAAGGCCCAGATAACTGGAATTCTTCCTATCCGAGCAGTATGGGCGATTACTACTACGAAGAATACGATCGGGTGGAAGATGCGTTGCCGCTGGAATCCGTATTGTCTGAAGACGAGTTGTCGCAAAGCCGGATCGAAAGATACGGGGATGAATACAGTGAAGGAGTGGTCAAAAAACCGAACCCGGATATCCTTCCTCCGAATCCCGTTGAGCTTCCGGACATTGATCTGCCCGACATCGATTTACCCGATATTGACCTGCCGGATGTCAACTTCCCGACCATTGGTACATGGGAATTCTGGAAAGTAGTGCTTCTGCTCATTGTCATTGCCGCATTGATTTTTCTGCTGTATCTGATCATCAGTAAGATAAGGCCGGTGGACAGCAAAGTGAGCCTGAATGTGGACGATGAATGGAACCCTACCGTTGTTACGAAATCCGAGCTGGAGCTGAAGCTGGAAAAAGCGCAGCTGGGCAACAACTACCGGGAGTGTGTCCGCATTCATTTTATGTTCATACTGAAAGAGCTGATTGCAAACAATTTTATTGACTGGAAGCCTGAAAAGACCAATTACGATTACCTGCTGGAAACCAGGAAGTCCAAAGGGTACGATGATTTCGGGGAATGTGTCCGTATTTACGACCTGGTCTGGTACGGTGATTATGAGATCACACAGCAGGATTACAACCGGTTGAAGCCGGTACTGGAAAATTATTATCAATCCTTAAACCCTCAGTCATGAGCAGGAGAAATAAAATAGGATTGATCCTGTTCGTTGTGATCACAGCGATACTGCTCGTATGGGTGTTCTCCGGCACCAGTGAAAAAGGGCATGGGAGAAATGGCGCACAAAGTACTGCCGCTGTTTATGCCAACTGGGATGAGCAATATGTGCTGTCCAGCATGCAGCCGTTAGGCCTGTATCACTGGAACGCGCTCCTGCAGCTGCACCTGGATCCGGGTAAGCACATTACAACGGTCGATTATCTGTACAGCATCGATACCATTCCGCGGGCAAGCAAGCCGACCTTTCTGTTTGTCGGGGATCATTTTGCCTTGTATCCTGAGGAAATCGATACGCTTTTGGGGCGTGTCAGGGATGGCGCGAACCTGTTCATCGCCCACAACAAAATGGACGGGTACATGTACTACCCGCTGTTTGATTTTGTCCGGACAGGATTTTACTACGACACAACGATCGCCGTAGCGACACCCAAGAGGACGTACACATTCACATCCCGCTTCCAGTCCTTTACAGTTGCCAGGAAGTGGAACGGTTACAAAGATGTTGAACTGCTGGATTCGCTGGAATTCAAATCATTGAGTGGATACGGAACCCTTATGAACAGTGGGGTGATTGCCTATGGCAAAGGAAAGATCTACCTGAATACAACACCGGAATTGTTCACCAATTATCAGTTGCTCACAAAAGACGGGTATGACTATTCCAAGGTATGGCTCAACGAGATCCCGAAAAATGAGTCCGTATACTGGCTGGAGCTGGCGCGTTATAAACAGCCGGAATACAATCCCTGGGATGACTTTAATGGCCAGGAAAGAGACAACAGCTACCTGCAGTATATCTTCCAGGATAAGAACAGGGTCATTGCCTTGTCGTTGCTGATTGCCGGATTGGTACTGTTCCTCCTGTTCAGGGCAAAACGGATGCAGCCGCTCGTACCGTTCATTCCCAGGAAGCGGAATATGACGCTGATTTTTGCGGATACGATTACATCCATTTATTTCAACCAGCGCAATCCGTTCGCGATGGTCAGGATCCAGCGTTCGAATTTCTACAGCATCATTCAGAAGCATTTCAATATCGACTTGTCGAAAGAGGTTTCAGAGAAAGAGATCGAATCGCTCTCGCAAAAAAGCAATGTCAGCCAGGAAGAGATAAACGCCATTCTCAAAACACTGAGATCGCTGAAAGAGTACAATACTTCCGAGCAGGAATTGTCCGAACTGAGGAAAATGATTTTGAACTTTTACCGCAATGCAGGACTGATCTCTTCACGTGTACAGGAACGCCTGGAGCTGAAAACATACGTAGTGTACAGGAACGCGTGGATTTCCGGGTTGATGATCCTGACCGGTATGGGGCTGATCACCTACGGAACTTACCTGCTGGTCAATGCCGTGGCAGTCGGCGTATTGCTGTGGCCGATCGGTATGCTGCCGGTTGTGCTGGGAATGAGGCGGTTGATGCAGCCGTTCCTTTCGTGGTCGAACAGGGAAATCAGGTTCTTTCCGTTCATCGGAAAAGAAAAAGTATTTAATTTAGACCAGCTGACTTCTGTTTACCAGGATGATAAGCAGGTGCAATTACATTTTGCAGACAACGTATTAAGAATAGATTACAGAGAGTTGAACAGGGTGGATGCCAAACAATTCAAACGTTTTGTTGAAGCTCACAATAAATTGAAATAAGATGAATGAAGATGTGAACAATAACAACGGCGAACAGGAAAACGATTATTCCGGTTTTATGCCGAAGGACGAGCAGCAACCTGCAGGAGAAATCCCTTCCCAGGAACCTGCCTCTCCTGTTTCTCAACCTGGTTCGGGATATGGTTTTGAACGTGAGAATTCTGAGATCATCTGGGTTTCTCAAAAGGTGAACGAATTGAGAAGGGAATTCTCCAATTATGTGATCGGCCAGCATGAAATGGTGGAATTGCTGCTGACAGGGATCTTTTCGAACGGGCATTTGTTGCTGGAAGGTGTTCCTGGAGTAGCGAAAACCCTTTCTGCAAAAGTTATTGCAAAAGCATTGGATATCGATTTTTCACGCATCCAGTTTACCCCCGACCTGATGCCTTCGGATGTGATCGGTACGAGTATCTACAACATGAAAGACAGTGAATTTGTGTTCAACAAAGGACCTGTTTTCGCAAATGTGGTCCTTATTGACGAGATCAACCGTGCACCGGCAAAGACACAATCCGCTTTGTTCGAAGTCATGGAAGAGCGCCAGATCACATACGATGGAAAGCTGTACCCGATGGATTTCCCGTTCCTGGTGGTAGCTACCCAGAACCCTGTCGACCAGGAGGGAACATATAACCTGCCTGAAGCACAGCTGGACCGTTTCCTGTTCAAGATCAAGATCACGTATCCTGAGCTGAACGAGGAAGAAGAAATATTGTTCAGGTACAAGAACCAGATAAGAACCGGAGATTTAAGTGATATTAAGAAAGTTTTCTCCGTGGAGGATATCCGGAAAATACAGACAGTGGTGGAAAATATCATTGTAGAAGAGCACCTGCTGAAATACATTGCGGCGCTGATCCACAAGACACGGAATCATGGAAACATCTATTTAGGGGCTTCTCCACGTGCTTCGCTTTCATTGCTGAGGTCGTCCAAAGCGCTGGCAGCGATCAGGGGAAGAGACTTCGTGACACCGGAAGATATCCAGTTTCTGGCGCCTCACGTGCTGAATCACCGTTTGATCCTTACCCCGGAAGCGGAAATGGACGGGACGACAACGGAGGAAGTGATCGCAGAGATCATTGAGCAGGTAGAAGTACCGAGATAAAGAAAAGTCAGTGGAGCTGTATAACCGGTACGTGGGAATTTAATATAATTGATAGGCGATAATCAGGATGAAAGTACTCAGGAACATATACTTAAGCAGGTTGTTTTTTACGCTGTTCTTTGCGGCTGTACTTTTGTTCGCATTGTCGTCTGTTATCGGATGGCTCCGCTATCCTGCCATTATTTCACTTGTATCGCTGCTGGGAATAACACTGGTAGATGCCATCCTGATATTTGCGCCTTCACGTCCTCTGACATTGAAACGGAAGATCAATGAACGGCTGAACCTCGGAGATGCCAACAAAGTTGAGCTGGAAGTGGCCAATGTTACCAACCAGCCGGTTGTATTCCGGTTGTATGAAGGATTTCCGGTGGAAATGCAGGAAAGAGAGCTGTCATTCTGGGGATTGGTATTACCAGGCAAAAGCAGGACATACACGTATGAGTTCACACCGAAACAAAGAGGAAACGTTCAGTTCAGTGATGCATTCTTCATTATTTCTTCATTTTTTCATTTGGTAATGAGGAGGTATGAGGTTCCGTGTCAGCAGACCATTGGGGTTTATCCGTCCGTCCTGCAGTTAAAAAAATACGAGCTGCTTGTCTTTCACCAGCAAAAAGTCAATTCGGGGATCAAGCGGATCAGGAGGCTGGGAAACAACAGCGAATTTGAGCAGATAAAGGATTATGTCCAGGGAAATGAGCTGCGTACCATCAACTGGAAAGCCACCAGCCGTTCTGCAAACCTGATGGTGAATACATACCAGGAAGAAAAATCGCAGAGTGTTTTCTGTGTACTGGACAAGAGCCGCTCCATGCAGATGGAGTTTGACGACCTGTCTTTGCTCGATTATTCCATTAATTCCATTCTGGTATTGAGTAACATTATGCTCCGGAATGGCGATAAAACAGGCCTGATCACTTTTTCGGATAAAATGGGAATGCAGATCCCTGCTGATAAAAGCAAAGGGCAAATGCGTTCCATCATGGAGGCCTTGTATAACCAGCGAACGGAATTTAAGGAACCGAATTATGAGCTGCTGTACCAGTCTATCCGCCGGACGGTTAAAACCCGCTCGCTGATCGTTCTGTTTACCAATTTTGAAACAGAAGCGGCAATGAACAGAGCGCTGCCGGTACTGAGAAAGATCAACCAGAAGCACGTTCTGGTCACCGTATTGTTCCAGAACAGTGACCTGGAAACACTGGCGTTTCAGAAACCGGAGACAATGCGGGAAGTTTACCAGACCATCGTTGCGGAGCAGATGTCGGACCTGAAATCGAAAATAGCGCTTAAGCTGAGGCAGAACGGCATCCAGGCTGTGTTGACGCTGCCTGAAAACCTGTCTATCCAGACGATCAATAAATACCTGGAATTAAAAGCGAAAGGGATGATCTGACAGTCACGGATGGAACACTGTTCGTTTGAGATAAAAAAGACGTACCATGAGAAAGGGAAAATTTTCTGTGCCTGATCGTTTAAAGAGCTTTAACTATGCTTTCAATGGAATCCGCTGGCTGCTTATCCATGAGCACAATTCCCGGATCCACTTATTCGCGGTTGCTGCTGTGTGCCTTGCAGGTTATTTTTTGAAGATCAACACTGTTGAATGGCTGCTGATAGCGCTGTGTAGCGGGATGGTTATCTCGGCAGAGCTGTTCAATACAGTCGCGGAACAAATAGCGGATTTCATTTCTCCGGGCAAACATCAGCAGATCAAAATCATAAAGGACCTGGCCGCAGCCGGAGTTCTTGTTACTGCAATCACGGCGTTTATTGTTGGTTCTGTTATTTTCATTCCTAAGATCTGGGAGCTTATAAACTAAATAAGGGGCTTGTGAATACAAACCCCTCACTGGAATATAAAAAGTACTTTTACAGTTTGACAATTCTTACATGAGCTTGCTGCTCCCTGTTGTTTAAGCTGACCACATACACGCCACCAGGCTGATTGGTGAGGTCAATTTTCACTTCGTTTCCAAAGATGTTTTCCCGGCTCATGACCAGTTGTCCGGAAGCGGAGTAAACAGTAACCGAAGCCGCATTGAACGCAGTTTCAGATGAGATCGTATACAATCCTTCTCCCGGGTTTGGATAAACATTCAGCAAATCGCCGTAGATTACGTCTTCGATGCCCACTGAATTAACAGCGATACAGGAGGAGGTTTCTGAACATCCGTTTAGTGTTACCTCCACAGCATAACTTCCGTTTTGTGAAGGTGTGAATGACTGCCCGGTCGCATTTGTGATAGGAGCGTTCCCATTGGAACAATCTAACCATTGATAGGAAGCTCCGGACTGGTTTGAAGTCAGTACGATTCCATCTGCTGAAACGGTATTATCAACGGTGTTTACGGTTACATTGAATGTCTGTTGCGTAGAGCTTCCACAAGCGTTGTTAGCCGTCACTGAAATGGTTCCTCCGTTTGTTCCCGCGGTCGCGTTGATAGTGTTTGTTGTGCTTGTTCCGCTCCATCCTGATGGTAGTGTCCACGTATAGTTTGTCGCGTTCGGGTTATTCGTTACGGAATAAGTTCCTGTTCCGTTTTCACAGATGGTTGCAGTTCCTGAAATGGCAGCCGGTTGATTCGGCACGGCGCTGGTGCTGACAGTCAATGTCTGTTGTGCAGAGCTTCCGCACGCGTTGTTGGCTGTAACAGCAATGGTTCCTCCGTTTGTTCCTGCGGTCGCGTTGATGGTGTTTGTTGTACTTGTTCCGCTCCATCCTGATGGCAGTGTCCACGTATAGCTTGTCGCGTTCGGGTTATTCGTTACGGAGTAAGTTCCTGTTCCGTTTTCACAGATGGTCGCTGTTCCTGAAATGGCAGCCGGTTGATTCGGCACGGCGCTGGTGCTGACAGTCAATGTCTGTTGTGCAGAGCTTCCGCACGCGTTGTTGGCTGTAACAGCAATGGTTCCTCCGTTTGTTCC
>JBBCIY010000009.1:0-50339 GCA_037189645.1 Crocinitomicaceae bacterium | reverse complement strand
GGTTCTGAACTGAGGGATCTTCTTCTTGCAGGCAAGGTTCAGTCCCAGTGACACTTCGTGCGCTCCGCCGGAAACTCCGTTGTTCAGCTGCGAAACAGTAACATCATAGCTGTATCCCAGACGGAACATTCCCGTGTTGATTCCGATCGTAGTGATGAATGCGTCGCTTGTTCTGTACCAGACCCCGGCTGTGAAAATCCCGTACTTGATATAAGTACCCACGTTCAACTCCTGGAAACCGTTCTGGTACTGGTAGATCACGTTTGGCATGATCGAAGTTGTGTTGGAATATTTGGATTTCCCTCCCAGCTTGATTTCTGCTCCGGCATGTCCTGTAAAACGCATCGGTAGCGGGCTGTTGCCCACGATCATGGATTCATTGGGCATGTTCAGGTGATGTGCTGCTATTCCGAAGAAAAAGTTTTCATTGTACCCGACGATCCCTGCAGAAGCATCAAAGAAGCCACGGCTTCCTCCACGCGGAACATCGCCTGTCTGGTAGATAAACCCTCTTCTCGGGTCGATCATGTCTCCGAATGTCAGCTTATCCCAGTCCAGGAACTTCTGGTACCAGGCAGCTCTTGCTCCGAACATCAGGGAAAACTTCCTCCCCAGGTTCAGGTGATAGGAATAGATCAGTCCCAGCATTGAGGTCTGGATCGTTCCCTGTCCCGTCATGTCGTGTGTTGCCAACACACCGATCCCGCCGGAAATGTTTTTAAAGTACTGGTCGTAAGCAGCAGCATAAGTTACATAATTCCCTGACAAGCTCGGCCATTGGTTACGGTAATTCATTGCAAATCTTGGGCATCCGTGAGAACCGGCAAATGCAGGGTTCAAATAGATCGGATTTGAGTAAAATTGCGTGAACGATGGATCCTGTGCCTGCGAACAAAGAGCAGTCAAACAAAAGAATCCAGTAGTTATCAATCGCGTTAATCCTTTCATATCTAGTAAATATAGATCATACCTTTTATATAATTGAACGTTATGTTCGCCATACATGCTAAACGCAAAATTCAATAAAAGGTTACAAATATTATAATTTGCTTATAATAATCAAAGAATTATTGCGTTTTTTTGTCGGTTACCTTCCTGGGATTTTTGATATTTGCATTATGAAACAAACACGGTATATTACGAATTCACTTGCTCTAAAGCTGTTTTACATAGTATTCATTTCCTTCATTTCTTTCAACCTGCACGCTCAGCAGGAACGGACATTTACCATAAATTGGTCGGCTCCCCAGGAAATCATGTCCAACGGAGAAAAAAAATATGTGCCTGTTTTTGAGCGACAGACGTACTCCAATGCCTCCATCTATTTCCAGCACATGGAAGAAGTTCCGGCAAAAATGAATGCTTCATTTGAATTGCTGGCTGTTCAAACGGCTCCCGCACATCAGAAAGAGATCGATTTCCTGAATAAAGAAAGCTTTCACATTGGCGAAACACCTGAATGGAACGGAATCGTCACAAATGGAGCAGGAAAAAGATACCTGGTGCTTTCGATCGTCCCGTTCGTAAAAAAGAACAATACCATACACCGGATCACTTCTTTTTCAGTAAGGCAGACGAGCATCCCGTTTGTTCAGAAGTACCCGGGAAAATCATTTGCAACAGAATCCGTATTGCGTCCGGGAAGCGGAAGCTGGTATAAAATCGCCGTTACCCAGGATGGAATCTATAGAATTGACAAACAATTCCTGGCAAGCATCGGGATAAATGTCAACAACCTGAACCCGCAGCACATTCACATCTATGGGAACGGAGACGGCCTCCTCCCTGAAAGGAACGATGCTCCCCGAACGGATGACCTGGCAATGAACGCCATTTATATAGACGGAGAATCCGATGGTGTTTTCGACGATAACGATTACATCTTATTTTATGCGAAAGGCCCTCACCGCTGGGACATTGCCAGCAGCTCCGACCGTTTTGTAAACGTCAGGAACCTGTATTCGGATCAATCCTGCTACTTCATCAACATTAACCCCAACGTAGCGCCATTGAGGATCCAGAGCCAATCGTCAAGCACAGCACCGGCAACGCACAACATATCCAGCTACTCCTTCCGTGCCGTGCATGAAAACGACCTGACCAATCCATCCAAATCAGGACAGCGGTGGTATGGCGAGGAATTTGATGTGGAATTGTCGAGAACCTTCAACTTTTCCATTCCCAATCCTGTGCCCAATGCTCCTTCTACGGCGATCATTTCCATGGGGTCGAACAGTCCCTCTGCCGCGAGCGGAAACCTGCTGTACACCATAAACGGATCATTGCTCTTAAACGCCGCAGTTCCCAGCAGCTCTCAAAGTTATTCACGCTCTACCCAGACATTCAATTTTAACAATTCAAATGCCACTATCGCTGTCAGGATCGATTTCCAGCGGAATGTGCCAAGTGTATCAGCCCACCTGGATAAAATTGAGATCAACTCAAGAAGGCAGCTCGTTTTTACAGGCAACCAGTTTTCATTCCGTGACCTGGAATCAATGGGAAGTGGAAATGTCGGAGAATTTACTGTTCAGAATTTCCCTGCCAACGGCTTTGTGTGGGACGTCACCAATAAGAACATGCCTTACCTGGTTGCCGGGCAGCTGTCCGGGTCAACCTTTTCTTTTCGTTCGCCCATTGACAGCTTAAACGAATACGTAGCGAGCAACGGGCAGCAATTCTTCGCCCCGTCGTTCACAGGCATCGTCAATCACCAGAACCTGCATGCACTGGACCAGGCCGATTATTTAATCATCACACCTTCTGATTTCACTTCACAGGCGAACCGGCTGGCCGATCTGCACAGGCAGAATAACGGGCTGACCGTACATGTAGTAAACATCAATGAAATATACAACGAATTCAGCAGCGGGGCAATGGATGCGGGAGCAATCCGCAGGTTCGTGAAAATGTTCTATGACCGTTCCACCTCCCAGGCCGATGCTCCAAAATACGTCTGCCTGTTCGGTGACGGAAGCTATGATCCTAAGAACAGGGTTACGGGGAACAACAACTTCATCCCTACCTATCAGCTCCCGGGAAGCCTGTTCGTTGAAAACCCCCAGTACAATATCGTAGCAGACGATTTCTACGCGATCCTGGACGACAATGAAGGAATGTCCAGCGGGGTGCTTCCGGATGTCGGAATCGGACGCCTGCTCATTTCGGATAATCAAATGGCCAAAGAGCAGGTTGATAAAATTGAGCACTATATGAAAGGCGGTTCCAATTTCTATATTGACAATAATGTGAACTGTGTCGATGGTGTATCTACCTCATCGTTCGGAGACTGGAGAACGAAGGCAGTCAACATCGCAGACCTGGAAGACTGGTTCATCAATCATGATCTTGAGCCGATTTATAATTATACAAAAACCACTCACCCTGAAATCAATACAGATAAATTGTACCTGGATGCGTACCAGGTGGAATCAACCGTGGCGGGAAACCGTTCCCCGGCATTGAACGAAGCATTGATGAACAGCTTTTATTCAGGCAGCCTGGTGATCAATTATGTCGGACACGGAAGTGAACTGCAGTTATCGGATGCGAGGATCTTAACTACCGCGACCATACAGGAACTGAAAAATTCAGACCGCCTGCCGGTTTTTGTTTCCGCTACCTGTGAATTTACCCGGTTTGACAACCCGGAACTGGTATCCGCAGGGGAATGGATGTCCATCAACCCGATCGGAGGGGCAATTGCCATGATGACAACAACGCGGACTGTAGGGTACAGCATTAACTCAGATGTGGTCTCCTCTTTCTTTAAAAATGTTTTTAAACGGGAAAGTGATTATTCTCCCCGTACATTCGGAGAGATCATCATGCATACCAAGATGGGAACGACCAGCAACAGTACTGATAAAATGGCATTTACGCTGATCGGAGACCCGGCGTTGAAAATCGCGCTACCGCACTATAAAATAGTCATAGACAGTGTCAATGGGATCAACCCGCAACTAGAAGCCGATACCATCCAGGCGCTCAGCAGGGTGAAAGTCAAGGCGCACATCGAAGATTTCAATGGCAACATTCTGACCAATTTCAACGGGATCGCTACTCCGTCTTTATACGATAAGCCAAAACAGCTCAAAACGCTGGGGCAAAAACCGGGACCGAGTATCTATCATGCAAATGTAAACGATTTTGAGCTTCAGAAAAACGTTATCTACAGGGGTCAGTCTACTGTGACCAACGGGCATTTCTCATTTGAGTTCATCGTTCCTAAAGACATCAATTATTCTTACGGAAACGGAAAATTCAGCCTCTACGCGGACAATAAATCCATCGACGCGATCGGGGAAGAACAGCGGATCATTGTGGGAGGTGTCAATCCACAGGGACTGGATGACGACATCGGTCCTGAGATCACGATGTTCCTGAACAATGAGAACTTCGTAAACGGAGGGATAACGGATGAGACGCCATTCCTGATCGCCAAGCTGAAAGACGAGAACGGGATCAATACCGTCGGAAACGGGATCGGGCATGATATCACAGTAGTCATTGATGAGAAGACCAGCAATCCCATCGTATTGAACGAGTATTTTAAAAACGACCTGGATTCGTACCAATCAGGGGAGCTCAGGTACCAGCTTACCCAGCTGGAACCCGGAAGGCACACGCTGACATTAAAGGTATGGGATGTCAACAACAATTCTTCACAGGAAACGATCGAATTCATCGTACAGGAAAAAGCCGAACTGTCACTGGACCACGTATTGAATTACCCGAATCCCTTCACTACCAGCACGGAATTTTACTTTGAGCACAACCAGTGTTGTACGGAACTGGAAACACAGATCCAGATCTTTACGGTATCGGGAAGACTGGTGAAAACCATCAATAAAAGCATCTACACGCAGGGATACCGTTCCGAAGGAATTCACTGGGACGGAAAGGACGATTTCGGGGATGATCTTGCACGCGGTGTCTACGTGTACCGTCTAAAAGTACGTACTCCGAACGGAGAAATGGCTGAAAAATTAGAAAAATTAGTTTTATTGTAAACCGAACACAATAAAGGAACGATTAATGCGTATATTTGCCAACTCTCAAATTGAAAAACAGAATAGATGAAGAATACATTTTTTGGAATTGCAGCTATCATACTTGCACTCACAACACTTGATGCCACGGCACAAGTCGGCGTTTCAGAAAAAGACATGGAAAAGCTGCAACTCAATACCATTACCACCGCACTGCCATTTATGTCAATTACTCCCGATTCAAGAGCGGGAGGTATGGGAGAAGCAGGAACAGCGCTGAGCGGTTCATCCACTTCTATGTACTGGAATACCTCAATGCTGATCTTTGCAGAAGATAAATCCGAGATCAGTGTTTCTTATACCCCATGGCTGAGAAACCTGACGAATGATATGCACTTGTCCTATGTTTCGGGATACTATAAATTCGGAAGACACGCAGTAGGTGGAGCATTGCGTTATTTCAGCCTGGGTGAGATCACCTATACGGACCAGAATGGTGGCTTTATCCGGAATGACAAGCCCAACGAATTTGAGTTGACAGCAGGATACGCTTTCAAGCTGAGCGACCGCCTCAGCGTTGGTGTAAACGGTAAGTTTGCCCATTCCAACCTGACAGGAGGATATGTTGTGGAAGGCGTGGACTCACGGGCTGCAATCGCGGGAGCTGCTGACGTTTCTTTTACTTATTTCAACGACCAGGCAAAACTTGGAAATATCCGGGGTGACTATACATTTGCATTTACCTTGAACAACATCGGTAATAAAGTAAGCTATTCATCTTCTCAGAACAGGGATTTCATCCCAATGAACCTGAAGCTGGCGAACGCATACAAAATGAAGTTCGACAAGTACAATTCCCTGACCGTGGCCCTGGAATTCCAGAAACTGCTGGTTCCGACACCGGCAATTTACTACAAGGATGTAAACGGGGATGTTACCCTGATCTCAGGTCATTCAAGCGATGTCGGAGTGATCAAGGGGTTGGTTCAGTCCTTCTACGACGCGCCGGGAACACCACTGAAAGACGAACAAGGGAACTATATCCAGAATCCTGACGGAAGCTACCAGATTAAAAAAGGATCCAAATTCGTGGAAGAATTGTCTGAGATCAATATCGCTTTGGGACTGGAATACTGGTACAACAATTTACTGGCTATCCGCGCCGGTTACTTTTACGAAGCGCCGAATAAAGGAAACAGGCAGTTCTTTAACGTAGGAGCCGGGTTGAAATACAACCGTTTCGGAATCGACGTTTCATACCTTGCTGCCGTAGGCGGGCGTCGCTCTCCTTTAGCCAATACACTCCGGTTCACCCTGCGCTTTACCCTCGGTCAAGTGAGCAGCAGCGCAAAAGCAGAAGATAAACCGGAATAATCATGGACGTTCGCATCGGTTTTGGGGTTGATGTTCATCAATTGGTTACAGACCGGAAGCTGTTCATCGGAGGAAAAGAGATTCCATCCGACCTGGGAGCGTCAGGACATTCAGACGCTGACGTTTTGCTGCATGCCATTTGTGACGCGATGCTCGGAGCATTGAATCTCCGGGACATCGGGTTTCATTTCCCGGATACAGACGGGCAATACAAAGGGATCGACAGTAAAATCCTGCTGCAAAAAACATACGACCTGATCAAAGGTAAAGGATATTCGATCGGTAACATGGACTGTACGGTCATTGCCGAGCAGCCCAAATTAAACCCTCACATTCCCGAGATGCAGCAGATCATCGCAACCATTCTTGAATGTGGTACAGAACAGATTTCCATTAAGGCGACCACCCATGAAAAAGTGGACTCATTCGGGGAACGAAGGGCTTTAAAAGCGTATGCTGTCTGCCTGCTTAAAAAATAAACCCGCCGGTTTATTCCCGGAAGCACATTCTCCTGTTCCGGCGATCACCGAATTATCTTTTGTTCCCAAACGCTTCTTTATAAAAATGATTATTTTTGTACTACTTTTTTAAACACATCGATGAAAAAAATACAGATGGTGGACCTGATAACTCAGTATCAATCCATTAAGAATGAAGTTGACACTGCGATTCTGAATGTAATTGAGAACGCACAGTTCATAAACGGGCCGGAAGTATCGGCATTTCAGAAAGAGTTAGAAGACTACCTCAATATAAAGCACGTTATTCCATGCGCGAACGGAACGGATGCGTTGCAGATAGCATTAATGGCATTGGGATTAAAACCCGGGGATGAAGTAATCACTCCGTCCTTCACCTACGTTGCCACAACGGAAGTAATTGCCCTGCTTGGATTAAAACCTGTCTTTGTAGAAGTCGATAAGGATACGTTCTGTATGGATGCTTCCAGGATCGAAGCAGCAATCACATCCAGGACAAAAGCGATCGTTCCCGTTCATTTATACGGGCAGGCAGCGGATATGGATCCAATCATGGAGCTGGCAAAGAAACACAACCTGTTTGTTGTAGAAGACAACGCGCAGGCGATCGGATGCGATTATACACACAGCAACGGTTCGGTTTCAAAAACAGGAACGATCGGAACGATCGGGTGCACTTCCTTCTTCCCTTCCAAAAACCTGGGATGCTATGGCGACGGAGGAGCTTTGTTCACCAACGATGATGAGCTGGCCGCAAAAATAAGAATGATCGCTAATCACGGGCAAAGCAAGCGCTATTACCACGACGTGGTCGGGTGTAATTCCCGCCTGGACAGCATACAGGCAGCAGTTTTGAGAATAAAACTGCGCCATTTGGATGATTACAATGCGAGAAGAAGAGCCGTTGCCGATCATTACGATCAATTCTTCGCCTCGTTCGAAGGAGTGAAGACACCAGTACGGGGAAGCAAATCCAGTCACGTGTTTCATCAATATACATTAACACTGGAAGGAATCGACAGAGATGCTTTGAACGCTTATTTAGCCGAAAAAGAGATCCCGTCGATGATCTATTACCCGGTACCGGCACACCGGCAAAAAATGTTTTCCGCGTTTAACAGCGAAACAACTGACCTGCCAGTTACCGATTGGCTGACAGAACGTGTGATCTCCCTTCCGATCCATACCGAAATGGAAACAGAACAATTAGAAGCAATTTGTAATGCAGTAGCATCTTTCATTGAAAACAACTAATAACATGAAAAAAATAGCAGTAGTGGGAACCGGGTACGTAGGCTTGGTAACAGGTACGTGTTTCGCTGAAACAGGAAACCAGGTGATCTGTGTCGACATTGATGTAAAAAAAGTAGAGCGTATGCGGAATGGCGAAGTTCCGATCTACGAACCTCACCTGGACGTATTGTTTGAGCGCAATATCAAAGCAAACCGCCTGCGTTTTACCACCGATCTGCAGGAAGGACTGGCAAAAGCCGAAATTGTGTTCCTGGCCCTCCCTACTCCACCGGGAGAAGACGGTTCCGCAGATTTATCATATATACTTGGAGTTGCTGAGCAAATCGGAAAACTGATCACGGACTATAAAGTGATCGTGGACAAAAGCACCGTTCCGGTAGGCACCGCGGAAAAAGTTCATGCCATGATCGCCAAGAACGCGACCTGTGACTTTGACGTGGTTTCCAATCCCGAATTCCTGCGGGAAGGATTCGCTGTCGACGATTTTCTGAAACCGGACAGGGTTGTCATCGGAACACAATCCGAACGGGCAATGAAAGTCATGGGAGAATTGTACCAGCCGTTTGTGCGTCAGGGGAACCCGATCATTTTCATGGATGAAAAATCTGCCGAATTGACAAAATATGCTGCGAATTCGTTCCTGGCGACAAAAATCACATTCATGAACGAAATCGCCAACTTCTGCGAACTGGTCGGCGCTGATGTTGATAAAGTAAGGATCGGGATCGGTTCCGACGACCGGATCGGGAAACGCTTCCTGTTCCCGGGAATCGGGTACGGAGGCTCCTGCTTTCCGAAAGATGTACAGGCATTGGTTAAAAGCGGGAAGGAAGAGAATTTTGAGTTCCAGATCCTGAACGCGGTGATGAAAGTGAACGAAGAGCAGAAAACGGTTCTTTTCCCACGCATCAGAAACTTTTTCCGGGGCAACCTTTCCGGGAAGAAGATCGCTGTCTGGGGGCTGGCTTTCAAACCGGATACGGACGACATCCGTGAGGCTCCTGCATTGTATATGATCAACGAATTACTGAACGCCGGCGCATCCGTTGTTGCTTATGACCCGGAAGCGATGCCGAACGTACAGCAGCTGCTGGGCGATAAGATCGGATTTGCGGAAAACGAATACCAGGCGCTGGAAAATGCGGATGCTTTACTGATCTGTACGGAATGGGGAGTTTTCAGAAACCCTGATTTCGGAAAAATGGGGCAATTATTAAGCGATAAAGTCATCTTTGACGGCCGCAACCTGTTTGATACGGAAACAATGAACAAGCTGGGATTCTATTACCAGTCCATCGGGCGGGCAGTGGTTGAGAAATAGGATTTTTTAAAATAACATGATAGCAAACAGCCCGCTGAATTTCAGCGGGCTGTTTATTTTATTTCTTACTTTCCTGTTAATGTATGTGGTTCTTCTGCTTATTTATCATTATAATGCCCCCAAACTGAAAGCACTAAAACAATTACTTTTCTATCTTGAATTCTATAAACTAATCGATGTTTATCGGTAATTCTTCTTGACCAAGTTGCGATTTTATAATGCTTCAATTTTTCAGGTTTCCCTATTCCGGAAGTTGGATGTTTCCTTAATTCGTTAAAGAGCTTGTCAATCTTGATCAAGATTCTTTTGTCACCTGACTTTTTATGCCGTTCAATATCAGAATTAGCTTCATCAGTTAATTCAATTTCGTAGTTCATAAACCCAGCACTTCTTTTTGCTTATTTTTTGGTAAAATTCTGGTTTTTCCTAATTCAGCTTGTTTTATTGATTTATCAATTTTCATATAAAATTCGTCTTCTGAAAGGAGTGTATTTTTTTCTTTCTCTCCAATTTCAAAACGAACTTTCAACTCTTCCAATAAAGATTTAAGCAAAGTTTTTTGCTTTTCATTCTTAGGATATATTGTTATACTTTCCATTTTATATTCAAATCTCAACTGCTTTTACAAAAATAAGCAATTTTAATTCAAAGTCTATGCTAAAATATGAAAACATCGTTCCGGCAGGATTATGCATACTGGTTCGGTTCTTAGCTACGACAGGGATTTTCGTGTAATCATCTCTTTATTTACAAGCAAACTCCGCTCTCAGCTTATCAAGCAGATCACTTAGCGTGTTGGCTTCTTTTTCTGTCAGGCTGGTTGGGAACAATGAAGTCTGATCCAGTTCGTCATCAATTGTTGAAAGCAATGCCAGGCCATCTTTGGTGATGCTGACATACACCACCCTGCGGTCCGATTCACAACGGATACGGTCGATCAGTCCCTTATCAATGAGCTTGTCCATCAGGCGGGTCGTGTTCGGTGAACGTTCGATCATGCGGTCCTTAACGGTCTGAACATTCAGCGCTTCCCCTGCTCCTCTCAAAATACGGAGAATATTGAATTGCGGCATTGAAATGTCGTATTTCGCCATAAAATGATTCTGGTAATTCGACAAAAAATTGGATGTATGGCGAAGGTTCACTACCGCTTTCTGCTGAGGTGTTTTAAACACAACTTTTATCTCATCTTCTATCTTCACGCCGCAAAAATATATACCACGGTAACATTTTCAAAGAAAAATATACTTTTTTGTCAGAAATTAACACCATCAGACATCTAACCGCCGGGCATCCACCATTCCCAACCATTCCACGATCACTTTCTCCACCTCGGGAGCAAGCTCCAGGTGAGGGTGGTGCCCGCATTTCGGCAGCATCACTTTTGTTACTTTTCCGTCCTTAACCGATTCAGCGATCAGGTCCAGTTGCTTTTCCGTTCCGTACTGATCATTCGCCCCCTGCAATGCCAGTACCGGGCAGGCAATTGTTTCTATCTCTTTGCAGATATTCCATTCAAAGAATTCGGGCAGGTTCCAGGTATCCGCCCAGGCATAGAACAGTTCTTCTGTTTTATCTCCATGAAATTTCCGGAGCCCGTTGAGCTTTCCTTCCCGGTATGCCTTTACTGCCGGAGCGATCCCTTTCAAGGTGACATCTTCTACAATGACATGCGCCGCCATGCTCACCACTGCCCTTACTTTCTCCGGGAATGCGGCCGCGTACAGCAATGCGATGGAAGCTCCGTCCGAATGGCCAATTAAGATCACTTGTTTTTCCCGGGGAAGCAGAACGTTCAACAGCTCAGGCAGCTCTTCCAAAGCATATTGGTGTAAATAGGTAGTATCCCGCTTTTTCCGCATTGGTGAAGAATTCCCATAACCTTCCCGCTCGTACACAATACCATTCAATTGCAAGGCATTGCACAATTGCTGCGGAAAACCTTTCCACTGCCCGGCAGATCCCAGGGCTTCATGGAGAAATACCAGCACGCAGGAATCGTCCTTTGAGTTTTCTGCAAAGACCGGCGTAACCGCAAGTACCTTATCAGTCAGTTCAACTAACTTCATGAATTCTGACAGGGAATGTTATACTGCAATTTTTCTCAGCTTTTCAAGCGCTTTCTTCCAGTCACCGGATACCGGCACTGAAGCTTGCGCAGAGGCATCGAAGCAGACCAGGACAGATTTTCCCGTCGTTGTCAACTCTCCGTTTACTGTTACTTCATAAGCAAGAGTAAAGCTTTTTGAACCAATGGAATCCAGCAGGATCTCGATCTGTGGAACATCATTCAGGAGAACAGGTTTCAGGTAGTTGATTTCGTTCCGGGCAACCAATACCCCAAACTTCCTCCAGTCCCATCCCAATCCCAGTAATTGATTGAAATAGTGTACCCGTGCGTACTCAAAGTAACTTAAGTAAACTGAATTGTTCACGTGCCCCATGGTATCTAAATCGGCAAAACGAACTTGAATTTTTGCTGGTGTAATCATTTTAAATGTATTTGTTATTGTTTATCAAGTTGTTCATAAACAGAGTTATTGCTCTTGAATTCAGGAACGATCTCTTTCATTTTCGCTACAATCCTGCGGTTCTCCTGCCCTTCAAAAAGGCGGATCAGCTCTTCGATCAGCGCGATTTCCCGCTCCCCGGTTTCCTGCACTTTTGCCTTCAGGATTTTAGGATGATGCGTAGGAAGTGTTTTTTCCGAATCGCTCAACAGCTCTTCGTACAGTTTTTCTCCCGGGCGAAGTCCCGTCACTTTGATCTCGATATCTTTTCCTACTTCCAGTCCGCTCAATTTGATCATGTTCCGGGCAAGATCGATGATCTTTACCGATTCTCCCATATCAAATACAAAGATTTCCCCTCCTTCGCCAATCGTACCAGCCTCCAGCACCAGCTGGCATGCTTCCGGGATGGTCATGAAATAACGGGTGATGCGTTCGTCCGTCACAGTAATCGGTCCTCCCTGCTCTATTTGTTTTTTAAACAACGGGATAACCGACCCATTGGATCCCAGTACATTCCCGAAACGGGTGGTAATGAATTTCGTTTTTCCCAGCTCGTTCTTGTGTTGCGCATAGATTTCCGCAATCCGTTTGGAAGCTCCCATCACGTTCGTCGGGTTGACCGCTTTATCTGTTGAGATCATCACGAATTTGTGTACTCCATATTCCACCGCCAGGTCCACCAGGTTTTTCGTTCCGCATACATTGGTCAGCACCGCCTCTGACGGATTGTCCTCCATTAACGGCACGTGCTTGTAAGCCGCTGCATGCAGGACATAGCTTGGCCGGAAGGCTTCGAACAAACGTTTCATCCTGTCCGCATGGCGGATATCACCGATCACAACCTCAACAGGAGCATACGGGTCCGTACTTTTCAGCTCGTTGACAAAATCATACATAGCAGATTCCGCATTGTCCAGCAGGATCACTTTTTCCGGGGTGAATTTCAGGATCTGCTGCACCATCCCACTTCCGATGGAACCGGCAGCCCCCGTAACAAGCACGACTTTGCCTGACAGCTCATCACTGATCTTTTTCTCATCCAGCCGGATCACCGAACGGCCCAACAAGTCCTCAATCTTGATAGACTTGATTTGCTTGGTGGAAAATTCGCCGTTGATCCAGCTTTTCGCCGTTGGGACCTTCTGCACTTCAATCCCTTTCTGAAAGCAGAGGTTCACCACTTTTTTCCGGTTCTCTTCATCCGGTTCCTGAATGGCCAGGATCACCAGGTCGATCTGTTCGGCATCAAGCAGCTGCTCCAGCTTCGAAGTATGATAAATCGGCAGTCCTTCCAGGATATTCCCGCTCAGCTTTTTATTGTCGTCAATAAACCCTGTGATCCTGTATTCCGACAAGGTATCTTTTTCAATGGTCCGCTTTGTTACCAGCCCTGAAATCCCGGCTCCGTAAATCAGTATATTTTTCCCTGCGGTTTTGATTTTAACCGATTCCAGGTAAAGTAATTTGACAATGAACCGGGCCGCGACCATCAGTGTAAAAGAGAACAGGAACTCAAGAATAAGCACCGTTGTAGGAAATAAAAAATACCCGTCGTCGAATTCATAGCGGATCAGCCCGGCAATGAAGAACAGCACGGAGGATACAAAGTTGAAAAAGAAAATGATCCGGATATCAATCGTAGATGTATGACGCACCACACGCCTGTGAATCCTGAACAAGAAGTATACTACCAGCTTGATCAGGAAATAAAATACGATCGTCCGGGAAAGGATGTTCCATTCCCTTTCAATCAGCTCTTTGTCCGCTCTCAGGTCAAACCGCATCAGGTATGCAAGAAGCAGCGATAGTGTTGAAATACACAGGTCAATAACAACAAGTAACCAGCGCGGTGTATTTTTAATCGGGAACTGCATGGTTCAAAAATATAAAAAAGGGGTGTATCTTCCAGTACACCCCCTAAAACCTTTTAACTTTTATTAGTCTTTGTCGAAATAACAGTTTGTTACTTCCGTAGTTGTCGATTTGTTATAGGAGTCGCATTCTGTTTTGCTTCCTACCATGTACTTCACATCGTCATTGGTTCCGGCATAGATACCGCTTTCATCGTAATACACCGTTGTACACTCACATTCGTAATCCTTTTTGCAGGATACGAAAACCATCGCTCCCAGGACAATCGCTGCTAATTTTAATTTCATAATTACGTTCTGTTTTTACTGCAAAATTAAACTAATTTTAACTATAAGCTGTCAATGACGAAATCAGTTCTACGATTTTTCGCTCTGTTGGATTCCGAGTCATTGGCAACTTTCGGCTGAGTTTCTCCATATCCTTTAGCCTTTAAACGGCTGGTGCTGATCCCAAGGCTGACCAGGTAGTTTTTCACGCCATTCGCACGGTCATCCGACAGCTTAAGGTTCCTGGCGTCATCTCCTACGTCATCGGTATGCCCGTTGATGGATACTTTGATCGTCGGGTTTTCACTGAGGAAACGGGCAAACCCTTTCAGGATGAATTTCGACTTGTCAGTCAGCTCCGCAGAATTCGTTGCGTATAAGATATCATTGATCGTATAGGCCTCTCCTACTTTCAGCTCTTTCACATCCAGGTCATTCCCCCTGATGGCAACATCGTTGGAAGCAGAAACAGCCGCGATCTGTTCTTTTTCGATCAGCTTTGAATCAAATGCATGTCCTTCCTTCTTCACAGTCACCATTACATCCTGCTTCTGGTCCGTTTTGACGATCGCCGCGTATTTCCCGTCGTTGCCGTTCACTTTCACCTTTGTCACCTCATCGGAGTTTTCATAAGCGATCTCGATCACAGCATTCTCCACTGCCTGTCCGTTCTCATCCTTCAATTCTCCTTTCAGGATCGCCACCGGCTTCGGACGTGCTTCTTCATACAGCTCAAATGCGTAAATATTCCAGTTTCCTCCAGTCCGGGAAGAAAAATAAGCCAGCTTTCCATCGATGGAAACAAAAATACCGATCTCGTCCGCTTCCGAGTTGATCGGGTAACCGATGTTTTTAGGCGTTGTCCATTTGTCATTTTCCTTCCGGGTATAATAGATGTCAAGTCCGCCCACCTGGTCTCCTCTTCCATCCGAAACGAAATACAAGGTTTCACTATCCTGGTGCAGGAACGGGCTTTTATCCTTTCCGGGTGTGTTCAGCTCTTTCATCGGCCTTGCCTGTGACCATTCCCCGTTTTCATCCCGGGTGGAATAATAGATGTCATTGTCCTGCGATCCTTTCCTGGTAGTGGTAAAATACAACGTATTCCCGTCTGCGGAAAGAGAAGGCTGCCCCTCCCATCCGTCTTTGGTATTAATGGCAGGGCCCATGTTTTTCAATTCCGACCATTTGAAGTCGTTCCCTCCTTCTCCCGTGCGTTCATAGGTCGTAATGTACAGATCACAGTTTTTGTACTGCTGCTCGTAAACCGTTTCGGTCTTGCATG
Source organism: Crocinitomicaceae bacterium (assembly GCA_037189645.1). Classification (GTDB taxonomy): domain Bacteria; phylum Bacteroidota; class Bacteroidia; order Flavobacteriales_D; family Crocinitomicaceae; genus Taishania. Next base: position 34,984 of record JBBCIY010000009.1, on the reverse strand, counting down.
CGCACAGGATCATTTCCTTGTTGTCGACTGAAAGCGTGCTGGCCCCGTAGTTGTCAAATTTACCGTCATTGAACGGCAGCCCCAGAAATGTCCCTTTGTCGAAAGGAAGGGTCATGTTTCCACGTTGGGAAAAGGTAAATTTCTCTACCCAGAACGATTTCATTTCTCCTCTTGCCTGTTCGTTTACTTTACGAGTATAGAACATCAGCTCGTTGTCGGGAGAGATCATCGGGAAATATTCATCTTCCGGGGAGCTGACATTCGGAACCATCACCGGATTGTAGGGAACGGCATTTGCTTTCTTATCCGATTCCGCGTTAAATTCCCCGACGACTTCTTTTACATCCGCCATTTTTTTCGCGTGGTCGGAAGAATACCGGGACGCGTCGTCTGATCTGAAGTTAACGAATTTTTCAAACCATTCTCTTGAAAGGTCCATCTCTTCCTGTGTATAGTTGATAACTCCCAGGTAATAATAGACATCCGCATGGTAATCCTTACAATATTCGATGGTTTCCAGGAACATTTCCTCCGCTTTCTGAAGGCTTTTATCACCCGCTGCCGGGCTATGGGAACGTTCGTAGTATTCTGTCGCTTTGTTAAAGGCATACATGCCATATTCAAAATAAACCATCGCGTTGTCCGGAGCCTGGCCGATTGCTTCCAGGAACCCGTCAACGGCAACTTTGGGATCTGTTGACTGCCTGGCCTTGTCAATGATCTTTACGATTTTCTTATCCGGGGGAAGGCACGAGGCGTCTTCCACCTGGGCATGGGTATTCAGCAGACATCCTGCAAAAATCATCGCAATCAGAATTTTCACTATCATTTCAGTTGATTTTTACCGTATAACACAAATAATATACCGCAATTTGTCAAAAAGGTTACACTATTCCGGTGTATAATTATCCTCCCCTTTCGAGAATATAGTTCATTCCCCGCTCCACAAAATCTTCCCGGGCGTTCAGGTTCAGAAAGTACTTGGTTTCAACCTGGTACCTTTCATCATTAAATCCGTCGATGAGATCCATCGACAGGAAAATTCCCCACAATCCTCCCAGGGCAACCTGGTCCGGGTGCTCCGAATAGATCTGGTTGACTTTATCACAGAATGTCTGTGTACGCTCCCGCTGCCGGAACGCAGAGGCAGGGATCTTCTGCCCGTACAGGTAATTCCACTGGTACTGGAGGAGATTATCTGTCACAAAGATCGCTTTTACCCGGTTCTTTTCAGCTTCCTTATAAAATCCATGAAACGCCTGCTGTTCATTCACTCCGACATCCAGCCAGTGATGCTTCATTTTTGAGCCGGAAGCGATCCCAACCAGCGAAACAGCTGCCAGGAGGCCCATCAAAACAGCCGGTTTGTTCCGTTCACTGCTTGTTACAACCGCAAAGATGATCCAGAAAAGCAACCCGGTGAACAAACCGATCCAATACCTTGGTGACACAATATCAGAGGTGGAGATCAAAAACAGGTAAACCAGTACAGAACCAACTACCAACAGGTAATACCTTCTTTTGGCAGAGGCAGAACGAAAGCAGTCAATAACCAGCAAGGAAATGCCCGACAGAAGAAGGAATACCAGCAGTATGTTCCACCAAACCGGCCGCTCAATGCTCATCTCAAAATAAGAGAAGCTGCTGAATCCAGCCAGTAATCCCTTCACCTGGAGCATTACATTCTGAAACTGGTCCTTCATCCCCCAATCCGCTTTCGGAGGTTCCCAGAAAACGGTACCGGCATATCCCCAATAGCGGAACAATGCCACCACGGCGACAAAAACAACAAGAATAAAAAGTGCCTTTCTCCAGTACTGTTCCTGACTGAACAGCCACCACGCCATGATGGGACCAAATGACAATAAAATCAGGAAATGGGATTCAAATGCGATTCCCGAAGCAATCCCGATCCAGAGCAGCTGCCAGCCGGATCCTTTCATTTGAAGCATACAGTAAAAGATGATACAGACAAACAGGAATGCCGTGACGTATCCTCCTCTCACCATTCCTCCCCATAAATACCAGGTCGGGAAAGTGATCATCAGGACTGCAATCGAAAGTACCACCCAGCGGGGCAAATTGTAATTCCTGATACCTCTCAGCACAAAGGTTACTCCCAGACTGAACAACAGCAACCCGCCCAGCCTCAAGGTCCACGTACCGGGGCCCAGCATCCATTCAAAGAGAGCCGTTGAGAGTACTTCAAAGGTGGATAACCCGTAATTCTGTCCATAAAAGTAGATGGGGAAATTCGTTCCGGCCAACAGGTCCTGCGCCATGATACCGATGATCGCTTCATCGCCGTCGAACCAGAAATTTTTGGACAGGAAATGAGGCAGTCTCACAACAATGTTCGCGGTGAACAGGACAAGCCAGCACAGTAAAAATTTCAGGAAAGAATGTTTCCTTCCGCTTGTTTTTTCCACTAAAAATGCGCCCAGCCTGTTCATCTGACTGCAAACTTACTATATTTTAGAGTTGAAACGACACCTCCTCCTTCTGAAAACAATGTGATCCATATTTTTTCTATATTTGGTAACAAAACAGCCGATGATTCTCACATCTAAACTGCGTATCTGGTTTATCCTTTTCAGAGTAGTCGCTTTGCTCTTCGGCACGCTCCTGCTTCCGGTGATCGTATTTATACCTTTTCCTGACGGAATGTGGGCCATGACAATCCTATTGGCACTGCTTTGTTTTTTCTATACCTTCGGCATCCTGGCCGGATGGTATGCTATCAGGCATGGGTTCCCTGTTATAAAGCTGACAGATGAAGGCATACAAAAACGAAATTTCCTGGGGCTGGGACTCATCCGGTATTATTATCCCTGGACAGAATTATCCGGCTATACTTCCGGCTCCTTCTCACTGGAATTTACCAGTTTCAGCCGCTTGAAAATCATGAAAGGGGAACGGTGCGTCATCCACTTTGACGAAGCGACGCATGACAATTTTGAAGCATTAAGAAAGGAAACTGAAAAACGGCTGCCACACCTCTAAAACAATCGTATGAAACTTTTAAAGCTATTGACACTCTTATTTTTGTTCAATTCCTGTTCCAATTATATCCGGGTGATCAGCTCAAAAACAGCACCCAACGAACAGGCGATGCAAACCAGGGTATTTGAGTTCCCTGCAGACACATTAGCACTGCAGTTCTTCGGCGACTATCGCTTTGACACGCTGGATCACAGGTACATTACCCTTACCAGCAAAGAAGCAAGGAAAATCATCTCAAAAAACCTGCCGGTGAAAGACGCCATTCAGTTCACATTCGCCTATACCGACCTTCCCGAGCACTACACCATGTTCGGTTTCTACTATGATTCCCGGACACTGGAAAACATAGCCGCCCTTTACCGGGGAGCTCCCTACAAAAAACAATACAGCAGTATCATGTACGTATCTGAATTTTCAGGCTACGTCACGGCTGATGTTTTCAGAGAAACAGAAGGAGGTGTCGCCCGGTTCATCACCATCTATAAACCGGCAAATGAAAAAAGCAGGGAAGCATTCATTGACCGGGAAATCGTTGAATTATACTTCATAAGAAGTTAATATCCGCTTCTTCATTATCTCATTCATTTTCCATATATTCGGTTCTTAAAAAAGAAGAAATGATGACTTTACAGGAATATAAACGGCAATTCTCCGAAGAAGACGCAGTGGGCTGGATGTACATTGACAAACAGCTGGAAACCGTATACGGAAAAACAAAGCCACGTCATTATCCCCCACTCTGCGGTGTACACTACATTGCCGGAGGAACCGACCCGATCGACGGAGCAAGCATCTATGACAGCAACAATCAGGCATTCCATCGCCATCTTATCAGCTATGGAATGAGCGAATTGTATTACGATGAAGAGAAGGCAGGCGGAGAATACAGCAAATGGGGATTTGAATTCACCTTCCGGCTGGTTCCTTTTGAAGAAGACGAAAATGACCCGCTATGGGCTGTTGAAGTCATGAACAACCTGGCCAGGTACGTTTTCAACAGCGGAAACTGGTTCGAAGAATTTCACTTCATCCCGGCAAACGGACCGATCCGGCTGAATACAGATACGCAAATCACGGGGTTTGTTTTCGTAAAAGACCCAGAACTGGGCACGATCGAAACACCTCATGGAGAAGTCACCTTCCTACAGCTCGTCGGGATCACCGACGCAGAGGTGGAGCGTATAAAAGCTAACCCCACGGTCAGTGAGATCGAAAAACTGGTCGAAGAATTAAAAGCTGACAACCCGCTTCTGGTAACCGACCTTACGAGGAAATAATTGTTACTTTTCCCGGAATTTACAGGTTTTGCATTCTTCCGGCACGGCTATCAACAATTGTTAATAACGTGTATGCATATCTTTTTTCCGTTCTTTTCTGATTTCACTTTTTTCGAGCATTTCAATTGCTTATCTTTGTGCTTATGGAAAATCAATCGGATAAAAAACGGAAGCCTGCAGCCAGAATATCATCAAGCACCCCGGTAATCAACGAATTAGGAAGAATACCACCTCAGGCGGTAGACCTGGAGCAAGCCGTTCTGGGAGCGATGATGCTGGAAAAGAACGCTGTTACCGACACGATTGACATCCTGAAGATAAGTAGTTTCTACGACCCGAAACACCAGTACATCTATGGTGCGATCCGGGATCTGTTCGGAACCTCTACTCCGGTAGACTTACTGACGGTCATTAACCTGCTGAAGAAAAAAGGCGAACTGGAAGCGGCGGGAGGTGCTGCGTATATCTCTTCCCTTACATCAAGGGTCGCATCTACAGCGCACATCGAATACCATGCCCGCATCATCGCTGAAAAGCACATCAAACGCGAGCTGATACGTGTGAGTTCCGATATTATCAAAGATGCCTTCGACGAAACACAAGATGTATTTGACGTCCTCGGAAAAGCGGAGAACGAATTGTTCAAAATCGCAGAGAACAACATGGGAAAATCGGTCGAATCGATGCAGAATGTTGTCCGGCAGGCCATTGAAGAGATCGAAGTGGCTTCTCAGAACAAAAGCGGAATCTCGGGAGTTCCTACAGGCTTCATAGAGCTGGACAAACTGACATCCGGATGGCAGCGTTCCGATATGATCGTCATCGCTGCACGTCCTGCCATGGGTAAAACGGCATTTGTCCTTTCGATGGCAAGAAACACGGCTGTGGATCACAATATGGGAGTAGCCATTTTCTCCCTGGAGATGTCTTCCGTACAGCTGGTGAAACGTCTCATTGCCAGCGAAGCCCGGCTGAGCGCTGAAAAACTGAGAAAAGGAAACCTGGAAGAACACGAGTTCCAGCAATTGCATACACGTATTTCCAGGCTGGCAACAGCTCCCCTGTACATCGACGATACTCCGGGAATCTCCGTCTTTGACCTCCGGGCGAAATGCCGCCGCCTGAAAATGCAGCATAACATTGACATGGTAATCATTGACTACCTGCAATTAATGACCGTAGGAGGTTCAAAAGGTGCCGGAAACCGTGAGCAGGAAATTTCAACGATCTCACGTTCCATTAAAGAAATTGCAAAAGAACTGAATGTACCGATCATCGCTCTTTCCCAGCTGAGCCGTTCAGTTGAGCAACGGGGAGGAGATAAGCGCCCTATTCTTTCCGACCTGCGTGAATCAGGAGCCATTGAGCAGGATGCTGACATTGTATCCTTTATCTACCGCCCGGAATATTACGGCCTGGATGTAGATGAGAGCGGCGCCTCCAATAAAGGAGTGGGTGAAATCATCGTGGCAAAGCACCGGAACGGAGGGCTGGATACAGTCCGGTTGAGGTTTATCGGGGAATTCGCCCGTTTTGAGAACCTAGACAACTTCGGTGACCTGCCGGATATGGGACACAGAGGCGGACTGAACCCGATACAAAGCTTTGAAGGAAACAGCATTACCATTCCTTCAAAAATGAATTCTTTTGACGACGATGGGTCGGATTTTGATAGGTCTTTTGATGAAGACACCCCATTCTGAATCCGTTCTGAAGGTTTATTTCAATGCCGAAATCCGATAGTATGAAAAAATTAAGCTGCATCTTCTTCCTGATCATCAATTTTCAATTGAACGCTTCGCAGATCCTCGTTCCGATGGATGATTCGCAAACCAATCACCTGAAAGCATACGGTGTATCTTACTGGGCACTGGAACATGAAGTGGTGATCGAATGGCTGTTGAATTACCGGGGGGGCTCATTTTTATACCCCCACCTGCAAGGACTTGAAGAAGAATTGCTCCTGAGAGGAATCCGTTATGAGATCATTACCGACGGGCAGGCAAACTCAATCAGGAATCAGATCGCGCATCCTGAACAGAACATGGAGATCGTTCAGCTGGAAAAAGCGCCGAAAATAGCGGTTTATACCCCTGACGGGAAACAACCCTGGGATGATGCCGTAACACTGGTGCTGGAATACGCGGAAATCCCCTATGATAAGATCTATGACTCCGCCATCGTTAACGGAAAATTGCCCGAATACGACTGGCTGCACCTCCATCACGAAGATTTCACGGGACAGTACGGGAAGTTCTACGCCTCCTACCGTTCGTACCCCTGGTACAAACAGCAGGTTGCGGATGCCGAAGCGCTGGCCGCTTCCCTGGGATTTCAGAAAGTATCCCAGCTGAAATTAGCTGTGGCCCTGAATATTAAGAACTTTGTGCTTGGCGGAGGTTTCCTGTTCACGATGTGCAGTGGAACCGACAGCTTTGACATTGCCCTGGCGGCTCAGAATACCGACATTTGTGAAGTCATGTACGACGGAGACCCGGCTCATCCGAACTGCCAGCAGCAGCTGGATTTCAACCAGACATTTGCTTTTGAAAATTTCAAGCTGGAACGGGACCCGCTGAAATATGAATATTCCTCCATCGATGGAACGGAACTCAGAAGAAGGAATGGTGTACGGGAAACGACCGATAAATTCACCCTCTTCGAATTTTCCGCGAAATGGGACATTGTCCCTACGATGCTGACCCAATGCCATACCAACATCATCAATGGGTTTATGGGGCAGACAACGGACTTTGTAAAGGAGCACATCAAACCCAATGTATTGATAATGGGAGAAAATAAGGCGCTGGGAACCGCCAGGTACATTCACGGAGAAATGGGACAAGGAACCTGGACGTTCTATGGCGGGCACGATCCGGAAGATTACGAACACAGAGTCGGTGACCCGCATACCGACCTGAACCTGCACCCTACTTCTCCCGGATACCGCCTGATTTTGAACAACATTCTGTTCCCGGCTGCAAAGAAGAAAAAACAGAAGACCTAGTTTCATTCAGGCAGGCTTTCGAAAAAATTATAGATTTTTTAACACTTATTAAAATCCTGTTTTTTCTCATTTTTTTAACTTTGTATCTGTATGAACAGATGGATTGCAATAGCTTTACTTTCAATTTTCACCGCCTGTAACCTGGTAATCAATTATGGAGGGTACAAAAAAGGGATGGAAATGTCTGTTGCGATGCTGGAAGAAGACGAATCTCACCTGGAAATCCTGGAAGTAAAGAAATACATCAAGTCCGATATCCACCCGTTTGAAGTATTCGAGGAGATTTTATACAAGCCTACTGTGTTCAGTACTGTCCCTGTAAAAACATACGAGGACGTTTATCTTAGTTCGGTCGAAACCCCTCCCGATTTTTTGTGTTAATGTTTATTGCACGTCATTTCAGCGTGCTTACAATCTTATTTTTAACACATTATTTATAATCGATGAAAAATATTTTTTCCAACTGGAGAAGTGATGCTCCTGCCAGTTTGGTGGTTTTTTTAGTGGCCCTTCCCCTGTGTTTAGGGGTTGCACTAGCATCTACCGGAGAAAACCCGGTGTTATTTTCCGGTATCATTGCCGGGGTTGTAGGTGGGATAGTTGTAGGATTTTTCAGTGGTTCCCGCCTGGGAGTTTCTGGTCCTGCAGCCGGCCTGATCACAATCGTTCTCGGTGCGATCGCCACGCTGGGCAGCTTCGAAGCATTTCTTGTTTCCGTTGTCATTGCAGGAGTACTGCAGGTAATCGCCGGTTTTTTAGGTGCCGGGGTCATCGGGAATTACTTCCCTTCTTCAGTCATTAAAGGAATGCTTGCCGCCATTGGTCTTACCTTAATTTTAAAGGAGATCCCGCATTTGGTCGGATACGATAAGGATTTTATGGGTGACGAATCATTCCTCCAGGCAGACGGAGAAAATACTTTTTCTGAAATTTTTAAAGCACTCGAATTTATCAGCCCCGGAGCAGTAATCATTGCTGTTATCTCTCTGGCGATCCTCATTCTCTTCGACCGGCCTTTTATGAAGAAGATCGCACTGTTTAAATTCGTTCCCGGAGCATTGATCGTAGTAGTCCTTGGTGTTGTCATCAATGGAATCTTCACTTCTTCTTTCCCGGAACTGGCAATGTCGGGCGAACACCTGGTAACTCTACCGGTAGCAGAATCGTTCAGTGATATCAAAAGCTTTTTGATCTTCCCTGATTTCTCTGCTTTGACGAATCCCAACGTATATGCGATCGCCTTTACCATCGCCCTGGTAGCCAGCCTGGAATCATTGCTGAGCGTGGAAGCGACGGATAAACTGGACCCGGAGAAAAACGCTACTCCGACAAACCAGGAATTAAAGGCACAGGGAATCGGTAACTTCGTTTCCGGGATGCTCGGAGGATTGCCGGTGACCCAGGTGATCGTAAGAAGCTCCGCAAACATCAATGCAGGAGGAAAATCCAAGCTGTCCACCATTCTGCACGGTGTGCTGCTGTTCCTTTGCGTGATCCTGATTCCCAACATACTGAACATGATACCCTATGCTTCGCTTGCAGCCATACTGATGATGGTAGGATATAAGCTGTCCAGTGTTTCACTCTATCAAAAGATGTACAAGCTTGGATGGGACCAGTTCCTTCCGTTTATAGCAACCATCATTGGAGTATTGCTGACAGACTTGCTGAAAGGTATCGCAATCGGTCTGGTGTTTGCAGTATTTTTCATCCTCAGGAAAAACTACAGGAATAACTACAAGATCGAAGAGGGAACGGAAAACGGGAAACCACTGATCCGTATCCAGCTTTCCGAAGAGGTTACGTTTTTGAACAAAGGAAGCATACTGGAATCACTGTATAAAGTTCCTGCCAACTCTCACCTGATCATTGACGGATCCAACAGCAAAGCGATCGATTACGACGTGCTGGAAGTCATACAGGAGTTCCGTACCCACACTGCGGAAGAACGGAACATCAAAGTGACCACTTTCAGAGTTCCGAAAGTAGAAGTAATGGGGCACTGATAACTAAAAAAGAGCCAATCACATAAAAAATAGTCAACAGAGCTATTAACAAGTAAACAAGAATATTAAAAGATATTACAATGGAAAAGTACTATAACCAATTATTGGAAAATAATAAGAACTGGGCAAAACAACAACTGGAAAAAGATCCTGATTTCTTTAACGACCTTGCGAAAGGGCAAGAGCCACCTGTATTGTGGATCGGCTGCGCGGATTCAAGGGTTCCTGCCAATGAGATCATCGGCGCGAAACCGGGAGAAGTTTTCGTGCACCGGAATATTGCGAACATGGTGGTTCACTCGGATATGAATATGCTGAGCGTACTGGACTACGCCGTGAATGTACTGAAAGTAAAGCACGTGATCGTATGCGGACACTATGGCTGCGGCGGGGTTGCCACTGCCATGACCAACAAGCATGTGGGGCTGATCGACAACTGGATCCGTCACATCAAAGATACGTACCGCTTCCACAAGGCTGAGCTGGATGCCATCAGGGACAACAAGACACGATTTGACCGTTTTGTTGAATTGAATGTACAGGAGCAGGTACTGGATCTTGCAAAAACTTCCATCATCCAGAATGCATGGGAAAGTGGACAGGAAGTCCACCTGCACGGATGGGTTTATTCCATTGAAGACGGAATTATCCGTGATCAGAAATGTACGATTAAGAATAATGATGGTCTTGATGATGTGTATCAATTAGATCTTTGATCCATCAAATAATTGTATTTTTGAAACGGAGGCTTACACCTCCGTTTTTTTGTTTTTACATAAAGCCGATTGAAATGAATCTTGTTTTTGCCACCCAGAACCGCAATAAAGCACTGGAAATCCAGGCACTCATGCCGGAAGGAATTACTATCCGGACACTGGCCGACATCGGATGTACCACAGATATTCCTGAAGATGCCGAAACCTTGCAGGGAAATGCAGAGCTGAAAGCCAGGTATGTAGCTGAACATTTCAAGACTGCCTGTTTTGCCGATGACACTGGCCTGGAAATCGAAGCACTGGGAATGAGGCCGGGGGTGTATTCCGCCCGGTATGCAGGTGAACAAAAGAATGATAATGCAAACATCCGGAAAGTGCTGGATGAGCTGCAGGGAATTGAAAACAGGAAAGCCCGGTTCAGAACAGCGATCTGCTTAATCATTGATGGCAAAACACATCATTTTGAAGGAATAGTTGAAGGAACCATCCGAAGGGAAAAGACAGGAACGGAAGGCTTTGGATACGATCCCATCTTTGAACCGGAGAACTGTGGGATCACCTTTGCGGAAATGTCCCGTGATGAGAAGAACAAACGCAGCCACCGGGCAAGAGCATTCGAAAAGATGACCGAATTCCTGAAAACCGGGAATTTTTAATGCTGGTGACGGCTACTTTTTTGAGCTTCTCATCGCCTTTACTTTTTTGATCGCCGGATCAGCAAGCAGGTTCTGGTATGCTTCTGTTTCTAATCCGTAAACCGCCATTCTTCCTGCTTTGTCAAAATGAATTCCAAACCCGTATCGCTTTGCTAAAGGAGATGTTCTGAAACAGGGTTGTCCCTTTGAAAAGAACAACGCTCTTGCATCCGGGTATTCGGATGATGTAAGCTCATTTTTATCTGCATAAATCCGGAAAAGCAGGTCATCGGAAGTCCATTTATAAGGTTGCTTGCTGATCAGCTCATACTGGATTGTAGCAACCGTCGGCTTATCTCCTTTCATTACCGGGATCTCTCCCCGGAGAACCGGGCAGTCTTCCGCTACTTCGATCAAAGTATTGAAGTAATCAGTTGTGTGTATCTTTTTGTTCGTCATATCTATTTCTTTTTAGAATCAGTGGGTGAAATGTATCACTTCCAGTCCAGTATCCTGAAATCATCTCTTTTTTGTGTATTGTAGTGCAGCTGGATAATCCTCAGCAAAGCGTCAACACTGTTTTTCTTGGATAATTTCGTGGGTACGATACCAATGACCTGACGCGCGGGAAATTCTTTTGTAACCGGGTCATAGATGCGTTTCAAAGCAGGAGTTTTCATGTGGTAGTATTCCGGAACAAGGGTATATCCACCATTCAGGTCTACCATCCGGGTAAGGATATCCATATTTCCACCTTCATAATTCCACTGATTCTCCGGATTTTCGCCCTCCAGCTTACAGAAATTCACCATCTGTGTCCTCAGGCAGTTTCCTTTGCTCAGCAGCCAGGGTTGTTCGTCGGCTATTTCATCCGGGGCTACCAGCTCATTCTTCCCTTTGGGATAATAGATCCGGATCTCTTCCCTGAACAAGGGAATGGTACGCATTCTCCTGCTTGTATGCGGTCCTGCCATGATCCCCACATCGTAGCGGTTTTCTTCCATTGCATCCACCAGCTCCTGTGATTTTAGCTCATGTACGGATAATTGCAGATAAGGCATTTCTTTGCGTACCGTTTCAAAAATATCTGAAAGCAGGTACGCACTGATCGTAGGAATAATCCCCAGACGGAGGAATTCGGTATGGTTTCCCTGTATTTTTTGCACCAGGGATGATATACGGCTGTATTCCACCTGCACGTCTTTCAGTATTTCGATCAGCTGCTCACCTTCCGGGGTTGGCTCCAGAGGAATCCGTGAGCGCTCAAAGATTGCAAATCCCAGTAAGTCCTCTACTTTCCTGATCTGCATAGACAGGGTCGGCTGGGTAACAAAACATTTTTCACTGGCCCGCTGAAAATTACGTTCATTGTTCAGTTCGATGATGTAATTGATCTGTTGCGGAGTAATGTTATAATAATTTTCTATCATGATATAAAGTTAATCAATTTAAACTATATTACAAACCGGATTATTTTTGTATTATTGATACACATAAAGACAAACACGATGGAAAAGGACAAAAATTATGAGAAAGCGTTGAATGAATTATTGGCAGGTTACCAGTTACACTATCAGAATTTGCGTTCGCTGCACTGGAACATCAAAGGAGAGAATTTTTTCGAGCTGCATGTAAAATATGAGGAATGGTATACGCGTGCGCTGGAAATCATTGACGAACTGGCAGAGCGCTTGCTGACATTAAGGCTTCAGCCGATCTCCTCATTTTCCGGGTACCTTGCTGAAAGCAAGATCAAAGAAAACCCGATCATCCATGACGGGAAAACCGGAGTGCAGTACATATTGGACGCACAGCAGACCTTGCTGACACAGGAGCGGGCGATCCTGGAGATAGCCAATGAAAAAGGTGATGAAGGAACAAGCGCTTTCATGAGTGACCTGATCCGTGAAAAAGAAAAAGAAAACTGGATGCTTCGGGCATGGCTGAATAAATAGCCTGACAAATATTAAATAAACAATAAGTGCCCGTCTTTGGCGGACGCTTATTACTCAATCAATTATAGATCCTCAGGTTGGTATTCCCGTCAAATACTGTAACATATTTACGCAGTCCAAAATCTGATCCGGAAACCGGGGACCCGTCAATAAGGGAAAAAGTTGCTCCGCTGCAGCTGTCTCTCAGTATCAGAAAATTCTCTTCATCATTTTCCAGGGGTTTTGCACACTCTCCGTCATTGGCGGGGGAATGGCGGTCGAATGCCACAAATTCGTATGTATTCATCCTGTAAACGATGATCCCCTTCGAACCGCCGTCTACATAGGCATAGCCTCCTACTCCGGTCAGTGCGCTGTATGTAGGCAGGTTAATATTTATACTGATATCAAACGGAATACTCGGAACAGGATGCAGTTTATTTTTTCTGCAGGAAAATGTACCTGAAGCCAAAACAAGCGCAAGCATTAAAATAATTGGTAATTTCATTGCGTTTTAATTACAAACAAAGATATAAAATATACACACATGAGTCTTAAAACGTTAATCGGGCTGTTTTTAGTATGCAGTACGGCACTTTTCATCCATTCCTGTGGCAGCTCAAAAGTTGAGAAAACTTACGATACGGTAGAAGAATCAGAAAAAGCGCTTGCCAAAAAGCGAAAGAAAGAAGCAAAGGCAGCCCGGAAAGAGGTAAAAGCCGCCCACAAGCGTCACTGGGACAACCAATCAAAAACCGCAAAGAAATCGATTAAAGACAATAAAAAGCGGATGAAAAAAAACAAAAAGAAAAAAGGAAGGTTTATTCCATAAACGATTATCTGTCGTATCTTTGTGATATACAACAAACAATATCACATGAAAAACCATACTACTTTTTTCGGCTTTTTTACAATAAACCTTGTAGCTTCGCTTCTTGCGAGCACATCGGCCTTTTCACAAGATCAGCATTTTTTCGGGACCAACGGGAATAAGATCACCGATCCATGCGGAAATGAATTCATCCCGCGCGGAGTGAATTACTCACTTGCCGATGACTGGAATTTCCCGGGAAACCTGAACAATGGAAAAGAGCTGTCTTCCCAGATCATCCTGGCAAATCCCAATACTGTACGGGTCCAATGGTACGTGGATTACGGCCAGCCGTCCCGCCCCGCGTTAACTTTAACCGGGCTGGACAGTGTCATCTCCCGTTTTGCAGCAGCGGACATCGCAACTGTCCTGGAAATTCATGATTTTACCCATATTCATACAGACACCGCTCTCTTCAACACACAAGTTGTCGGCTGGTGGACCAGCCAGCCGGTGCTGGACCTGATCGAAAAGCATCAGTCTCACCTTTTCGTGAATGTTGCCAATGAATACGGTCCGGCAATGTACCCCGCTCCGAATTATACATTGAATCCGAATTACGCAGCCGAAGTGGCTGTATGGGTAACCCATTATAAACATATAATTACACATTTGAGAGCAGCAGGAATAGAAGTGCCGATCATCATTGACGCACCGAACTACGGGATGGATTACCAGACTGTGATCAGCAATGCAGCCGGTTTTAATAATCACGATCCGCTGAATCGCATCATCATGAGCTGCCATGCCTATTGGAATGAGACAGCGAACGGAATGGAATCCATCGTTAACCAGCTGTCAGCATTAACTGTTCCGGTCATCTTCGGAGAAATCGGCAATGTGGATTTTGCCTGCGACCCGATCCAGATGACCAGCCTGCTGGAAGCCTGCCAGGACCAAAATATGGGTTGGCTGGCGTGGACATGGCACCGGGACGAATGCCCAACACGAAACATGACCGCAAATGAAACGAATCCTTCATCCACATCAGACGGGCAATTTACAACCTTAACAACTTATGGGCAGACCATTGTAAACAACCCTGTCTTCGGACTGGCACATCACGCCGTAAAAGCTGATTTTTCCTGTTTACTCGGGATCCAATCCATTGAAAACAGTATCCACGTATATCCGAACCCGGTAAATTCCGAGCTTCATATCTCCACAGACCAGGCATTTCAGAGCCTGCATGTTGAAATAACCGACCTGAACGGGAGGATCAGAAAACAGGCCGATACACCGCTCATCGACATGCAGGGGATTGAAAAAGGAATCTACTTCGCAAGGATAACAATCGACGGAAAAGAAAGCGTGGTTAAGATCGTGAAATAATCAAAGTGACCATCTGGCAGAACCGGGCCTTTTGAAACCATCAGGCATTAAAAGGAAGGCGTTCCAATCACTCTGATTGTTCCTTTCTTATTCTTTTTCTTCTGGATGGATTGCTTTTTCTTTTTCTGTTTTTTGTCTTTCTCACCGGGATCCAGCTGATTGATCATGTATTTTGTTTTTTCCGTGTCTGTTTTCCCATAAACAGGTTTCACACTGAATCCCAGAAAAGACAAAACCGTCAGGCAATAAAACGCGAATAACCTCACTCCCGACAGGCGCTGCTGGCCTTTAAGCTGGTTCAGGTGAAAGATTCCACACGTGTTTTCATCAATCGACGCTCGGATCTCCTGCTCTGTTTTCTGGCGAAAGTCAATGATGGTCTTCGAGCAGGAGCTGCAGTAATATCCCCCTTCATCCTTTTTCATTCGCGCCAGTAAAAACGGGCAAGGATTACTTACCTTCAACTGTTTATCTGTTTTCATAGTAGCTGATTAATCGTTCGGCATTCCTTTCAAATATATAACATTTTGATAAATAGAAAAATAAACGTGCAGTGTTCCATCAATAAACAGGCTGATCATACTGAGCGTATTAAAAACCGGCAGAGGCCTTGTCCGGCAATGCACTTTAAGCCAGACAATCACGAATCAAAGGAAAAGTAAATTAATTCAGAACCTTATTTCACACCATGAATTACCGGATAACCACACTTTTCTCCCAGGGCTCCGTACGCTTTATTCCAGACTTGTTTGTAATGGTTAATGTGCCCGATAATTTCACCGTTCCCGGCTTTTCAGCAGATAAGATCAGGGAATAGCTTCCATCATTGTTCTTTTTTACAGATGCCGTTCCCGGAGAAGAAACCACTATCTCAGGTTCCTGGCTAGAATCAGTAGCAGCATAAAATATTTTGTACTCCGGCGATTTTCCCACCTCAACGATTTCCGGCCCCTGAACGATTGCTGTAAGAGCATCAAAGCTGTATTCACCCGTTGATACTTTTGACTTCCAATGACCAAAAGCTAAGGCTCTGCTTGATAAAATATCTTGCTGGAGAACTGAAAGAAGGCATAAATTCGTCAGCAAAGAGGTATTTCGCTGATCAATTACTTTCCATGCGGTTCTGCTCAACTCGATGTACAGATCGGACAATACACTCCTGTCATCCATATAGTTATAGGTTTGTGTCTCCAGCTTTGACTCCAGTTCATCCAAAAATTCCTCATACGTTGAATAATCCTCCATTGTATTGATGATGGGAAGCGTATAAGATTTGCCGCCCCATTCATAGTTCGCGCACAGGAACACAAGGGAATCCCTGTAATTCTTAATTGAGCGGTAAAGCTTTATGGAGTCGGTTATGATTACCTGATCGGAAGGAGCTTTCAATTCATATAAATTCAACCTCATTGGTACTGTTCCTTCTCCTTTCCCGAGGATAATGGTACCGGTTTCTGCTCCCGATCTTGTCAGAAGGTCCACTTTCAGCTGGTCAATGTATTGAATGAGCTTAGCAGCATGAACATCAATAAGATCCATTCGTTGAAGGACATATTCCAGCTTTTGAAACGTTCCTCCGTTTCGTTCATTCTGAGGAAAGCCGAACATTTCTGACCTTACCTCCATCCGGTATGCATTACCTCTGTTTAACTGGACGCCATTTATTTTCTGGAGTTCCTCTTCCATAAACAATAAGCTCTTGTTTACGGAAGCTTCTGATGGTGACTGGTCCTGGGAGCAGGATACGGTTATGAAATTCAATAGCGCGATCGCTATCAACAGTACATTATTTGCTTTTATCTTTTTCATTGTCGCAGAAGGGTTTTCATTTTGATAGTAATTTCCAGAAAAAATCCCCGGCTGTAATGACCGGGGATTTCAAATTTATTGATTTAAGCTTCTACCTTTACTTTCCTGGGTTGAAAATTCGGGTCTTTTACTTTCTCTCTCGCTTCAGCCAGCTCTTTGGCACGTTGCGCTTCTTTCAGCTTGCGCTCTTCAATTTTAGGATCCGGGATCGTCAACGGTTTTTCTCCTTTCTGGAACGGTTGCGTCGGGATCAATCCTAAAATTTCAAACATTTCCTTGTCTTCATTGAATTCCGGGTTTGGTGTCGTAAGCAACTTATCCCCGGCGAAAATAGAACCTGCACCTGCCATAAAACACAGTGCCTGCGCTTCCATGTTCATTTTCGTCCTTCCTGCTGATAAACGCACAACTGCCTGCGGGAAAACAATACGTGTCGTAGCCACCATCCGGATCAGCTCCCACTGCTCAATCGGTTTTTGCTCTGCCATCGGCGTCCCTTCTACCGCTACCAGCGCATTGATCGGAATCGATTCCGGCGGGGTTTCCATCGCCATGTAGCTCATCAGCATTCCCATCCGGTCTTCTACTGCTTCTCCCATCCCGATAATACCACCTGAACAAACCGAAATTCCTGCTTTTCTTGCATTCTCAATGGTATTCAGCCGGTCTTCGTATTCTCTGGTGGAAATCACATCTCCATAGTATTCAGGTGACGTATCCAGGTTGTGATTATACGCGAACAATCCTGCATTTTTCAGGCGGCGTGCCTGCTCTTCGTTCATCATTCCAAGCGTACAGCATACTTCCATATCCAGGTCGTTAACAGCCTGTACCATTTCTATGACATTGTCAAAATCCTTATTGTCACGCACTTCTCTCCATGCGGCTCCCATACACAAACGGGAAGAGCCATTCGCCTTCGCATTCTTTGCCTGCTCCACTACCGATTCAACCGTCATTAATTTGTGCGCATCAACATTTGTATGGTAACGGGCAGCTTGCGGGCAGTAACCACAGTCTTCAGAACAGCCTCCTGTTTTAATACTCAGCAGCGATGACATCTGGATCTCTCTCGGATTATGATACTGCCTGTGAATTGTTGCTGCTTCAAACACCAATTCCAATAAAGGTTTGTTATAAAGTGCCACCAAATCTTCTTTGGTCTTGTATGCCGGATTTACTTTCATAAATGTTGAATTGTTTCAAACAAAGATAATGATTCATTTGAATCTGAAAAGCTATTCTGCGAATTGGTTTGTTCATCGGGCAGTACCCGGCGTCCCTGTTTTCTTCTCAATTCTTGCATTCCTATTTCTATCCGGGGAAATCTGTCTGCGTTACTCCGGGTCTTTATTTTGCTTAATTTTGCACCATGAAAATTTCAGCAATAGACCGTAGGGAAACAGGCTTTTTCTCACAACAGCAACTGGACATGTGTTACAACCAGTCTGTGTACTCAGAATTTTTAACCGCACCCTTTTCAAAAGAAGCATTTGAAGGACAGATTCAGAAGAAAAAAGCAACATTTTCCGCCGAATCAAGAACACAACTGGTCGATGTGCTGGAACGGCAATACACAGGACTGGAAATAAACGAAACTGTCCGGGAAAATATCCGGTTGCTGGCTGATGAAAATACGTTTACAGTCGTTACCGGGCACCAGATGGTAGCAATGACAGGCCCATTGTACGTGATCTATAAAATCGCACACGTCATCCGGTTATGTGAGGAATTGAAACAAACATATCCCCGGGCCGGATTCGTTCCCATCTTCTGGATGGCGTCGGAAGATCACGATTATGATGAAATCAAATCGTTTCATTTGTTCAACCGGACCATCTCCTGGGAAACGGAGCAAACGGGACCGGTCGGTCGGTTCGAGATGAAAGACTGGGAAGCTGTCACAGAACAGTTAACCGACTTATTTAAAAATCACCCGGAAAGCGAGGTATTCGAATTGCTGAACGTTTTCAACGGCACAAACTATACCGAAGCGTTCAGAAAGCTGATCAACCACCTGGTTGGGAAATACGGTGTTGTGATCATCAATGCGGATGATGCTGTCTTCAAGCAGGCATTCTTACCGTACATGATCAGGGACGTAAACGAGCAGTTTTCATACAAGGCAATTACACAGACAACGGAAAAGCTGGTTTCAGCTGGCGGTAAACAACAAATCATTCCGAGAGAGATCAATTTGTTCTATCTTTCCGATGGCATCCGTGAGCGCCTGATTGAGAACGGAGAAACGATAGAGATTCCCGGGAAGGGAACGTATTCCAAAGAAGAGCTGGTGCAGTGGATGGAACGGTCGCCCGGAGATTTTTCCCCGAATGTTTCCCTGCGGCCGCTATACCAGGAGGTGATTTTACCCAACCTATGCTATGTGGGTGGTGCCGGTGAGATCAATTACTGGCTGCAGTTAAAAGGTGTTTTTGATGAAGCCGGAATCCCGTTTCCATTACTGCAGACGAGGAATTCTGTGTTATGGATCGATAAAAATGCTTCTGAAAAGATGGAAAAACTAAGCTTGTCTCCGCTGGATCTTTTCAGAGAACTGCACATTCTCCAGAAAGCGTACCTGGAAGCAAACGCAGGCGATGAAGTGGATTTCAGCGAGCTGGACAAGCAAATGGAGGTCCTGAAAAAACAGATTACCGAAACGACATTGTCCATTGATCCGTCGCTGGAAGCTTACGCTGCCGCAGAAAGTGTACGCATGGAAAAACAGCTGAACCAGGTGAAAGACCGTTTGTATAAAACCGTAAAAGGAAAGCACGATAAGAACCTGAAAACCATCCAGCAGCTCAAGGAAAAACTATTTCCCGAAGGTGAATTACAGGAGCGTTATACCAACTTTCTCCAGCTGAGCCCGGATGGTAATTATTCTGAGATACTCCGGCAGATCATTGAACATGCTCAACCATTCAGCGGGGATTTTATTATCCTGGAGGAATGATCTCACTACAGGGTAAAGCGTCAATGAATATTGTCAGATCTGCCCTGAACCATGCTTTCAAACCGCTGTCTGCCTTCTATCTCCCTTTAAATTTCGGGAGCTGCCAGTTGTTCACAACAGCTAAAATGCGGATCGCAATGATCAAGCCACCGGAAATGGCGAAGTTGGCATTGAAATCGACATCCAGGTGATGCAGACCAACGTAGGCCAGCGCCCCTGCAAAACAGGCCGTAGCGTAGATTTCCTTCCTGAAGATTATCGGGATCTCGTTGGTCAGTATATCGCGGATCACTCCGCCAAAAACAGCGGTAAACATTCCCATCACTGCCGCATTGATGTTCCCGACTCCCAGGGAGATTGCTTTTGATGTACCGACCACGGTGAAAAGAGCAATTCCGAGTGTATCGAAAAGAAAGAAGGTTTTCTTTAGCTTGATCAGTGGTGAATAGAACAGGCGGGCTACGACAACTCCCACTAAAATGGCGTATACAAAATTCACATCCCTGATCCAGACAATCGGGTAGCTTCCCAGTAAAACATCACGCAGGCTCCCGCCTCCCAGTGCCGTAACGAAACCGATAAAAGTGACTCCGAACCAGTCAATGTTTGCTTTTTCAGTTGCGGAAAGTGCTCCTGAGATCGCAAAAAATGCCGTACCGAACAATTCAAACCAATATTGTATCTGCATGAGTGCCTGTTTACCCGATCTGAAGATGTTCCATTTGTTTTCCAACCAGTGTCTTTTCTCCCGCAACCTGGAATCCAAGCTTTACATACAGCTTTTTAGCACCGGGATTGTCTTTGTCGACCAGTAACCCGAGTTTCTGGTGATGGTGATGGACGTATTCATCAATGAGAAACCGGAGGAGCTGTGAGCCGATCCCCTTCCCCTGCCGGTCCGGGCTGACGCCAAACGAATCAATGTAAAACTCTCCTGCCTGCGTTTCGTCTTCCGGGTGAAAGGGCCTTCCGTACACCTCAACGACATATTCTCCGACAGGTTTTCTCAATTCGTGCAGTTTTCCACCATCATAAACGGCAACGGCTGCAATGATCTCACTGCTGTCTTCCGCTACCCAGCAGTTCCTGTAGGAATACTGATTGTTGTCGTGCTCAGCCAGGTATGCCATAAATGCCTTTGCTTTCACAGGGTCTTTTTCCCCGATGAATTCATAAACAATATCTTCCATCGCCAATAACAGGTACCGGGCAATTGAATCACTGTCTTCTTTGGTAGCTTTCCGAATGATCATATCACAAAGTTACGGTTTTAATTTGTCTGCCGGAAATACACCAAGGGATTTCCTAACTTATTATTTTTTACTATATTGGCGTTATGAAAGTACATTACAAGTTAGCTTTTCCTGTTACTTTGCTTGTTTCCGGATTCATCATCTTCGCGGTGAATCTGTATCTGATCAATACCAATTCCCGGTTACCCTTTCAATTGTTCCTGGGGTTATTCCTAATGATCATCGGAGCTTTTTCCTTCAAAAGGCCGATTTTTGAATTGCGTACCAATGAGATCGTATTATTCAACGCCTTTGGCATGGTTATAAAAAGATACCCGTTTGATTCCATGGAAGAACTTGTTATCGTAGACAATAAAATCTACATGGAAAAAGACGGACAACGACAAAGGGTGCGCATCAGCAATTTTTCCGCCAATAAAGCCGAATGGGACCGGTTTATAAGCATGATCCGGAAGCGGACAATTCCTGTCGATTCAGACCTGATCGATGATCTGAGATTTTAACTCAGAATGAATGCATCCGCAAACGTCCGGGGTTGATTACCATCCCTTCACTGCACCTCCGTTGAATGCTTTCTGTGCTGCACGCTCCACTGCTTCTGACTGATAAGCCTTCACAAAATTCTTCACTTTATCGGTATCTTTGTTATCACTCCTGGCAACGATCACATTGACATACGGAGAATCCTTGTCCTCTTTCAATATCCCGTATTTGTCACTGTCCAGACCCGCCTGTGCGGCAAAATTATTGTTGATAACCGCCAGGCTGACCTCCTTGTCATCCAGCACACGGGGTAACTGAGGCGCTTCAATCTCCAGAATTTTCAACTGCTTCGGGTTTTCACTGATATCGGTTACCTTTGGCAGCAGCCCCACTCCTTTTTTCAGCGTTATCACACCATGTTTTTCCAGCAGCAGCAATGAACGGCCTCCATTTGTAGGATCATTGGGGATCACTACCGTATTTCCTTTCTTCAGCTCTGAAATGTTCCTGATTTTTTTGGAATAGGCTACGATCGGGTAAACAAACGTATTGCCAACAACAGCCAGCTTGTATCCTCGCTGCCGGGATTGTTCCTCCAGGTAAGGAACATGCTGAAATGCATTCACATCAATGTCTCCCTGGTTGAGCGATTCATTCGGAACGACATAATCGTTGAATATGACCAGCTCCACTTCCAGGTTGTATTTTTCTTTTGCTTCCCGTTTAGCAGCTTCGGCAAGCTCACGTTCCGGACCCGAGGTGATCCCTACACGAATGTAATTCGGGTCCTCCTTCTTTGCGGTGTTTCCGCAGGAATAAAGTACTGCTGCACCAATAACAGCCAGCGTGAAAAATTGTTTTCTCATGTTATCCGTTTATTTGATTTACCTGTGATTAAATTTCTTTGAGAGAGCATCTCCTGCAAATTGAATGGCAAACACCAGCACAACCAGCAGGAACAATACACTGTTCATAATGGTACCATCATACCCAATATACCCGTACTGATAACCGATCTGCCCCAGCCCTCCCGCACCAACTGCTCCTCCCATCGCGGAGTAGCCAACCAGCGTAATGAGTGTAATTGTTGCATTATTAATCAATGATGGAAGGGCTTCAGGAAGTACTACTTTTGAAACGATCTGCAAGGTCGTCGCTCCCATCGACCGGGCTGTTTCAATCAAACCTGCGGGAACTTCCAGCAAGCTGTTTTCGACCAGCCGGGCAATAAAAGGAGCAGCCCCTATGCTCAACGGAACCAACGCGGCGCTCATCCCAATGGACGTTCCTACCAATGTGCGTGTAAACGGAATCATCCAGACGATCAGGATAATGAACGGAATGGACCGGAACACGTTGACGATGACTGCCAGTGACTGGTGCAGCCCCCGGTGCTCAAGCAACTGCCCCTGACGGGTAAGAAACAAGATAATTCCTACCGGAAGCCCGAGTAAAAAACCGAAGAACCCGGATGTGAAGGTCATAAAAATGGTTTCCCAGAGACCATTCAGCAGCAATGAGACCGTTGAATCAAGCAGCATATCCTTTGATCGAATTTTTAATGTTGGACTGGTTGAAATACTGAATGACCTGCTCATTCTTTTCCCTGCTTCCTTTCAGATGTACCAATAGTTTACCAAAATTCGCCTTTCCCGAATATTCAATATCTGCTTTAATGATGTTATAAGGTATTTCATAGTGCCCCTGGATGGTTTCAATGAGCTTTTTGAAGAACACATTTCCATTCAGCTCTATTTCTACCAGGGGAAAAACTCCCTCTGTGTATTCTTGCTGAAGGCCGTCGGTCAATTGTTTTGGAATCGTCATATTTTTTGTTGTTATAAATTGAGAAATAACCGGATCGTTGCCGGTGATCAGCTCGTCCAGTGTGCCTTTTACCACCAGCTTCCCATGGTCTATCACAGCAACCTGGTCACAAATGGCTTTTATCACTTCCATTTCATGTGTGATCAGTAAAATGGTAATGTTCAATTGCCGGTTGATGTCTTTCAGCAATTGAAGAATGGACTGGGTTGTTACCGGGTCCAGCGCGCTGGTGGCTTCGTCGCACAACAGGATATGGGGTGAATTGGCCAATGCACGTGCAATCGCTACCCGTTGCTTCTGACCTCCGGAAAGGTTTTTCGGGTATTCTCCGGCCTTGTCTTCCAATCCTACAATCCGTAAAAGCTCCGATACCCTGCTCCGTACAGTTCGCTGATCTGTTTTCTCCAGCTTTAGCGGAAGCGCAACATTTTCATAAACCGTTCTGGAGGAAAGCAGGTTGAAATGCTGAAAGATCATACCGATTTTCTTGCGTTCACGCGAAAGCTCTTTCCTGTTCAGCTGCAGGAGGTCTCTCCCCTGGATAATGACCTTCCCGGAGTCCGGCTTCTCCAGTAAATTGACACACCGGACCAGGGTACTTTTCCCGGCACCGGAACTTCCGATGATCCCGACAATGCTCCCTTGCTCAATGGTCAGATTGATGTTATCCAATGCCTGAAAGGTTCTTCCTTTCTGATGGAATGTTTTCGATATGTTTTCCAGTCGTATCATTTGGTGAATCCACTTGTATGTTGAAATCTATCAGTTATTTTTCCGGACTCTGTTCTGAATCGGGAGCACGATCCAATTGTAGACATGGCATCCCAGGCAGACCTTAAACACTGATTCCAGCAAGGCGCAGAAGATTAAAATTGCTCCGACAGCATATGCGCTGTAGAGGAGATCCAGGTAGAGCAAGAGGGTAATTGCAATTGAAAAAACGAATCCCAGCCCTGCTGCGAATCGTTTGGGTGGCGCGAAAATCGGACGGGGCTTTAATCCTGCTGTTTCCACAGCCTTTTTTGAAAAAGCCGCCAAAGGGGAAGGGAAAACAGTAAATGCCCGGATCCCAAAATCCACAGCAAGCACAGCGCTCAGCCACTCCCATCGCTCTATAAGCACAACAACCGTTATAAAAATAACCTGAGCAGCCACAAAGCGTACTACATGCTCATCTACATACAATCCTTTTATCTTTTCATTCATAGTTGATCGTTTTTGGTAAAAGCCCCGGAATTCAATCGCTCAAATCCCGGAGTTTTCTTTCTATACAACAATTACAGGTTGGGTTGCGGAGTTAAGCGCAGATAAGGTTTCACCGGTTTATGTCCTTTCGGAAACTTCGCCGGGATTTCCTCGTCTTTCACTGCCGGTGCGATGACAACATCCTGTCCGTGCTCCCAGTTCGCAGGAGTTGCTACCTGGTAATCGGCTGTCAGCTGCAGGCTGTCAATCACCCGGAGGATCTCATTGAAATTGCGCCCGGTTGAGGCCGGATAGGTAATTGTCAGCTTGATCTTTTTATCCGGTCCGATAACGAATACCGAACGGACAGTAAATGTTTCACTCGCATTCGGGTGGATCAGGTCATACAATTCAGCGATTTTCCTGTCTGGATCCGCAACGATCGGGAAATTGACAACCGTATTCTGCGTTTCGTTGATGTCCTTCACCCAGCCGTGATGCTGCTCAATCGGATCCACGCTGATCGCAAGTGCTTTGACATTGCGCTTTTCAAATTCATCTTTCAATTTCGCAGTTGCTCCCAGTTCTGTTGTACAGACAGGAGTAAAATCGGCAGGATGTGAGAAGAAAACTCCCCATTTGTCACCGAGGAAATCGTAGAAATCCAGTGTTCCTTCGGTTGTTTCTGCCGTAAAATTCGGGGCGGTATCGCCCAATCTTAATGTAGCCATGGTATTTGATTTTTAAAATTAAACAATAAAAGAGGTGCTGACCGGACTCGAACCGGTGTACCAGCTTTTGCAGAGCTGTGCCTGAACCACTCGGCCACAGCACCTTTTTTTCATTCTCCGGGACAGGCAAACAGACCTGGTAAGCTGAACTGGCTCCAGTAACAGATCTCCATGTATCTGACCAACGCTATCTGTTGTCTATGAAAATTGACTTAAGAATACCTGTTCCTGCTGTTCGGAAACAGCTAAAATTCCACCTTTCAGGTTGTACAGGTTTGTATATCCAAACGTTTGTTCCAGCTGACGGATAGCAGTGGCGCTTCGTTTTCCCGACCGGCAATGAATCACCACTTTCTTGTCTTTCGGAATTTCGCCTGCCCTGTCTTTGACAGCTGCCAGCGGGATCAGCAATGCCCCGATGTTACGCTCCCGGTACTCGTCCGGTTCACGAACATCAATTACACGGATATCTTCGTTGCCGGCAATCCATTCTCCGAATTCTTCGACGGAGATTTCCTTAAGAGGAGTTTCAATGGCTTTCACCCCACAGAACTGTTCGTAGTCAATCAGCTGTGTAATTTCCGGGGTCGCCGGATTTTTCGAGATCTTCAGTGTCCTTGTTTCAAATGAAAGCGCGTCATAAACAAAAAACCTGCCGCTCAACGGTTTGCCGATCCCTGTTATGACTTTAATGACCTCATTTGCCTGAAGCGATCCGATGATCCCGGGCAATACTCCCAATACACCTCCTTCCGCACAACCCGGAATCAGTCCGGGAGCAGGCGGAGCCGGGTACAGGTCCCGGTAGTTAGGGCCCGTTACTCCATCTTTGTCCGTATAATTGAAAACGGAAACCTGCCCTTCAAACTGGAAGATGGATGCATACACATTCGGTTTCCCTGCGATCACGCTTGCATCGTTTACAAGGTAACGCGTCGGGAAATTGTCTGTTCCATCCGCTATTACATCGTACTCACGCACGATCTCCAACGCATTTTCCGAAGTCAGCTGCGTGTTATAAGTCCTGATCTCAATATAGGGATTGAGCTGCTCCAGCCGCCTTTTTGCCGCTTGCACCTTTAGCGTACCGATATCCTCCACTCCAAACAAGACCTGACGCTGCAGGTTACTGTCATCCACTACGTCAAAATCCACGATCCCGATCGTTCCGACTCCGGCAGCAGCCAGGTACAGCAGAAGCGGGCTTCCCAATCCACCTGACCCAACAACCAGCACTTTCGCGGCTTTCAGTTTTTTCTGAGCTTCCAGCCCGAAATCAGGGATGATGATATGCCGGTTATAACGTTCCAGCTCTTCTTTTGAAAAAGAGATCTCCTCTTCTCCGCTTCCTCCTGCAATTGCGGGAATGATGCTCAGCACCGATCCGGGTGACAACGGTGTCTTCTCCTGCTGTAAATCACGGATGTCATCGTCCCCGACGAAAAGGTTCACAAATCCCCTTATATTGCCGTTCTCATCCAGAAGGCTTTTTTTCAATTCCGGGAAATGGAGCGATAATTTGCTAATTGCTTCTTTTACAGTTTCCGCCTGTATGTTTATACGCGACTCCTGGCCGGTGAATTTCCGGAGTGGCGTGGGAATGATAATTGTTGCCATAGCTATGCCTGTATTGATTTTAAAATTAAAACTTTTTCTTCTTCCAATTGAAATTGGTCTGTCAATTTCCACGATTGAACCGAAACCAGCCTGTTTTCCTGTACCGAAAGGATGATATAGGAAAAATAGGGCTGTGCCGCTACTCGGTCGTGCTCGCTCGGAACTGACGGATGGTTCGGATGCGAGTGATAAACACCAAGCAGCGTCAGGTTTTCCTGTTCTGCCTGTTGTTCTGCTTTGAGATAATCCAAAGGCGCTATTTCGAATCGTCTTCGTTTATCGCCTTCTCTGGCATTGTTCACCACTATGATCTTCTCAATCACCCGCTCCTCCCCATTTTCCTTTCCCAGAATGAAACCACAACACTCGTCCGGGAAGGAATGAAACGCATCTTTTTCCAACGCTTCTTTAATATGTTCACTCATTCGTATCATGCATTCAGAATTGATCGTGTTAATTCACCATATTTATCAGCATTATCGGGCAGCACTGTAACGATCGTTCCGGATTTTACCGAATCAGCGACCAATAATGCGCCGACGATATTGGCCGCAGAGGACGGGCTCAACAACAATCCGTGCATGTGATAGATCTCAGGAATAAGCTGGTAAGCGTGCTCTGTACTTACTTCAACGATCCTGTCGGCATATTCCGGCTGAAAGATCAGCGGCACAACGGCGGTATCCAGGTGCTTCCATCCTTCCAGCCCATGCAAAGGATTGTCGGGCTGCAAAGCGATCGTAGTGATCTCCGGGTTGAGCTCTTTCAGTTTTTTAGATGTACCCGTAAACGTCCCTGTTGTTCCCAATCCTGCCACGAAGTAATCTATTTCCGGCAATTCGCTGAAGATCTCTTCCGCTGTTCCGAAGTAATGCGCTTTCCAGTTATTTGCATTGGTATACTGGCTTGCATAAAAGTAAGTGTCTGGATACTGCTCAGCCATTTTCGCAGCCTGCTCCTGAGCTTCGTCTGTTCCTCCGAACGGGGAGGTCAGGATGACCTCAGCTCCAAGTGACCGGAGGATCTCTTTCCGTTCTTCTGAAGCATTTTCAGGTAAAAGCAGCGTGACGTTTATTCCCAGTTCTCTCCCGATCACTGCATAGGCGATTCCTGTGTTCCCGCTTGTAGCATCCAGCAGGGTTTTACCGGCATGTAATTCACCGTTGCGGATGGCTTCCCGGATGATGTTAAAAGCCGCTCTCGCCTTTATACTTCCTGAAAGCTGCGCCCATTCCGCCTTTGCAAAAATCCTGACATCCGGGTTGTGATGGAACCCGGAGATCCGGATCAGCGGTGTATTGCCAATGTGTGCTTCGGCTCTCAGGAGTTTCTGCTCCAATGTGTCGATTGTCTTTACTGTAATTGTTTCCATTGTTTTTAAAATTGTGTAACGCGTTTGTGAAATAACGGGGTTCTCAAAATGACTCTGGTCGTTCGCCTTATCTTTACTTTCGTCCGCTTCGGAAGCTCATACTGGACAACATTGGTCAGGACAACCCCTACCACAATGATGATGACACCAAGTGTCTGCCCTGCCGAAATCGATTCATTGGCAATCAATGCTCCTGCAAAGACAGCGACAATGGGATTGACAAATGTATGGGTACTTACCAGGGCTGCCGGCTTCACAGACAATAACCAGATGAAAGACAGGTAAGCAATGATGGATCCGAACACAACCAGGTAGATCAATCCTGTCCAGGCTTCCAATGGAACATTCCCCGGATCGAACTGCCGCCATTCTCCTGTTATTGTTGCCAGAACAAAGCTGGTTGCACCACCGATAACGAGCTGTTGCGCTACGTTCATAAAAATAGAGGCACCTGTCGGCTTTTTGGAATAAAGTGATCCCAGCACCCATACCAATGCGGTAAATACAAGAAGGATGAACGCGATCGTCCTGATCCCTGCCGCGGAGCCACTCTCAGCGCTTACCGCAAAGAGACTGTCCCGGAAGAAGATCAGCAAACCGATGAACCCGAACAGCAGCCCGGCTACTGCCAGTTTATTTTTCAGATAAAAGGACCTGTTTTTCCTGTCGACCAGGATGAACCAGAAAGGTTCGGAGGCAATAATAATCGCTGCTTCCGTAGATGAAATGTATTGTTCTGCCCAGGTTACCGACCCCACTCCGACCGTTAAGATCAGAAAACCGGCGACGCTGTTTCGTTGCCAGGTCTTCAATGAAAACGGCTTTTCTCCTTTCAGGTAAAGCCATGTCAGCAAAATAAGCCCGGCGGTAAAGAAACGGAATCCTGAGAGCAAAAACGGCGGAAATCCTTTCAATCCGTATGAAATCGCCAGGAAAGTTGTCCCCCAGACCACATAGATGCTGAGAAAGGCGAGGAAAATTAAAACTCTGTTATTGTTGGTTGTATTCATTTTAAAATTGAATTTTTTAAATAAAAAAAGGGCTTTACGTTGCTGTGTCGTAAAGCCCTTCTCTGAAAACTATTACAAATTTAGACACAGCATTTTTCTTTGTATCGCATACAACAACACACCATCATGTTCAGATACATGTTGTGATGAATGTCGTTATTGTGCTTTTCGATTAAAAATACTGTCCTCATGTCTTATTTATTTTCTACGTGTTGTTCTATCAAAAAAAAACTCCCCCGAAATGTATCGGAGGAGTTTCAAACCTATTCTCTGTTAGGTTAAATATCTAGTACCCGATACAAGATGAAAGAACGCAACAACAACACATCATATGTGCCGCAGCTGAATTATTCCTGTATGAGTTCATGTATGTCATTTTCTTTTTTCGATTTTTACAAATGTATTTTCTTTTTTTTGAATTGGGCAAGAAAAAATTAAAATTTAACATTTTTATATTTTGCGAACCCGGCACCCGGGGATCCGAAAGGCTGGCTGTCACTTAATCCGTGGTGTATCGTTTCACCTTATTCTCTTCCTGTTTTTTCGACGGCTTTTCCATGATATAGATCAGGCCTATGAACAGAAGAATGAAGAAATTGTGCACCCCGAACTGCAACATTCCCTCTTCCAGTCCAATGGAGCGGAATACCAGGAAAATGATCAAGGCCATCCCAAAATACAACCCGAATTTCCGTACATTGTATTTGATCGGGTAGTATTTCTGGCCGAGAACATAAGAAGCTACCATCTGGGCTCCGTAAACGATCATCGTAGCCCACGCACTTGCAACGTAGCCGTATTCCGGGATCAGAAGCACATTCAGCACGATGGTCAGAACGGCTCCTCCAACGGCTATAAACGCACCGAATTTTGTCTGTCCGGAAAGCTTGTACCAGATACTCTGGTTGAAATAAATCCCCAGGAAGACGTTGGCAAGCAAGAGCAGCGGAACGACTTTCAAACCTTCCCAATAGGCTTCATTCGGGATGAAATATTTAAAGATCTGGAGATTCAGGGAAACGGTTAAGAATACCACGCATAATGCCGCGATAAGGTAGTTCATGACCTTCGTATAGAGCTTATTCCTATCCGTATTTTCAGCGTTGGAAAAGAAGAACGGTTCGGCAGCATAACGGTATGCCTGCAAGAAAATGGTTACCAGCATGGCAAGCTTGTAGCTGGCACTGTAAATCCCTACCTGTCCTTCGGCATAGGCAATCGCTTTTTCTTCAGCTCCCGAGTATGGGGCCATCGAATTGAGCTGTGTTTCGTACAGGATATTGTGCAGTAAAATCCGGTCAATCGTTTCATTGATGATGCCCGCAAATCCCGCCAGGACCAAAGGCAGTGAGTAAATCAGCATTTTTTTTGCCAGCTCACCGTTGTAAGTGAACCGGACCTTCAGCAGGTCTTTGTATACCATCAATGGCTTAACCAGGGATGACAGCAAATTGGCGACCAGGATGTATAAAACTCCCTGGTGCGGATTGGTATTATCAAAGAAAAACAGCAGTAATACGACGTTGAAAAAGATATTCACCAGGATGGAAGAAAGCTGTATCGTTGCGAAACGACGGGCCTGATTCTCCGATCGCAGCCTGGCAAGCGGCAACGCCGATGTGGCATCAATGCAAACAATGAATGCCAGTAGGATGATGTATTCGGGATGTTCCGGCATCAGCATCCAGGAAGCAATGGTGCTGCTGAACATCAGGGCAAGCAGCAGAAAAACACTGTTGAATCCTGCAACAGTCAGAAAGCTGTTCTGAAAAACAATGTCTTTCTTTTCTTTATTGTCATTGATGAATTTGAAGAAGGCGGTCTCCATCCCCAGGGGAAGCAATACGATCAGGAATGCCACCCAGGCATAGAGAATGGAAACAACCCCGTAATCTTTCGGATCCGTAAAAACAGAAACATACAACGGAACCAATAAAAAATTGAGGGCTCTGCCGAGAATGACGGTTAACCCGTAAACTGCAGTCTGTCCCAACAATCGTTTTACCGGATTTTCCATTTAATTCATTTTTATTTACTGCAACGACGCAGAAACCGCAGAGAATCTGCCAATAAACTTCGTGCCTTTTCTGTTTTCTTCATCCAAACGAACATTTTCAACGCCAGCATGCTTCCTGTCCAACAGCGAAAAGCGTCTAATGCCTGAACTGTGGTTTTCTTTTCTCAATGAAGGCAGTTGTTCCTTCTTTGAAATCGGCTGTTCCAAAACATTTCCCAAATTCCAGGATCTCCGCTTCGTAACCGTTTACTCCATCTTTGAATCCTGCATTGACCGCACGGATCGCTGAGGCTATTGCCGTACCTGAATTCGCCAGGATCTTCTCTGCCATTTCAGTGGCTTTTGCCAGCAGCTCTTCCTGTTCCACTACATGGTTGACCAATCCCCACGCCAATGCTTCGTCTGCTTTGATCATTCCGGCAGTAAATATCAGCTCATTTGCCTTTCCTTTTCCTACCAATTGAGCCAGCCGCTGCGTCCCTCCATACCCGGGAATGACTCCCAGGGATACCTCCGGCAATCCCAGACGGGCATTGGAAGAAGCGATCCGGATGTGAGCAGCCATAGCCAACTCCAGTCCTCCGCCGAGCGCAAACCCGTTTACAGCAGCAATGACAGGCTTTTCCAGGTTCTCAATAAGATCAAATAATGTTTGCTGTCCTCTCTGGGCCAGCTCTCCGCCCTGGGCGATCGAAAAATGAGCAAATTCTTTGATATCGGCACCTGCTACAAAGGATTTTTCCCCTGAACCGGTCAGTATAATTACACCAACAGAAGTATCCTGCTCTGCCGCTTTTACAGCGTTGCTCAATTCTTCAATGGTTTCTTTGTTCAATGCATTTAATTGTGCCGGGCGATTGATGGTTATCAGTTGAATCTGCCCGTTCTTTTCGGATAAAAGATTGTTGTACATAGCTCTTGTTAATTTTGGTAAATATAACTAAACGCAGGAATACGGCAAACAACACCTCCAGAAACATTCTTGTGATCCCCGGGCGAGGCGCGCCGGTCTCATTGCTTATAAATACTCAGCCCGATATCCAGTACTTCTCCCAACACCGGTTTAGTGACGGCTTGCTCGATGGTAAACACATATTCTCCCGGAACAGAAATCTTCCTGTCGGCAAAGGTCAGCTGATTCTCTACGATCGTTCCGGTATTCTTACCGATCCAGCTTCCGTCCGGGTTTGTAATTTTCACCTCGAAAGGTTCTCTCACTTCTTCGTTCAACGGCGTTTTGGAAGTCCAGAACAACCACAGGTTACTGTTTTCATATTCCGTTGTCGTCCGTAAGGTCAGTACAAACCGGTAAACAGAAGATGTATCATCGATATTGACACGAAAAACCGATTTCTGGTCCTGCTTCCATTCATTGTTATCGAAGCTGTATACCTTTTCGTAATAAGGTGCTTCGGAACAACTGACCAGGCTAAGAACCAGCACCGAAAAAAATATGAGATTCCGCATTTTCATTTGTATCAACTTTCTCCTTTCGGGGTTTCTTTATTCCCTCCTTTTCTATTCGGGTTTCTTCTTCTGTTATTATTGTTTCTTCTCGGTTTTTGCTCTCCTTCCTTCTGCTGGTTAGCAGGCTGGTTTTCTTTTGGCTTTTGCGGCCGCGCCTGTTTTTGCCCTTGGTTATGTGGCTTCGGCTGCTGCTCTTTAACCGCTTTTACCTCACCATTTTTCGCCTCAGGAACAACCGAATTTCCGGGAGTCCGTTTCTTTTTTCGTTTCTTTTTCGTTTTGAACGTGTG
Source organism: Crocinitomicaceae bacterium (assembly GCA_037189645.1). Taxonomy (GTDB): domain Bacteria; phylum Bacteroidota; class Bacteroidia; order Flavobacteriales_D; family Crocinitomicaceae; genus Taishania. The sequence goes on along the minus strand of JBBCIY010000009.1, from coordinate 2,183 downwards.
CTCAAAACGGTTCAGGCTGTCCTGCCCTACCACATTTTCGTAGTCCGTTTTTACCTCCACTTCTTCTTTTTCCACAAAATCGGACAGGTCCTTTGGCTTGATTCCTTCCTTGTTAAGCGCAATGATTTCTTTCACGCGGTCGGGAGATAATGCCATCAACCCCGATCCTATCGCTGCTTCACCTGTATAGGCAAACCACATCTGGCGCTTGAACACATCTGTTTTGATGTGAAAGGCGGTTCCTTTTTCGGTGTGGATCTTTACATCGGACTTTGGAAAGGATTTCAATTCCTCCAGGTACATGTCCAGTTCGTAGTTCAGACAGCATTTGAGCTTTCCGCATTGTCCCGCGAGCTTCTGAGGATTCAGTGAAAGCTGCTGATAACGTGCAGCGGAAGTGGAAACAGAACGAAAATCTGTCAGCCAGGTCGAGCAGCACAGCTCACGCCCGCAGGAGCCGATCGCTCCCAGACGGGATGCTTCCTGACGTGCCCCGATCTGGCGCATTTCAATACGGATACGGAACGCATCCGCCATGTCCTTGATCAGCTGGCGAAAATCGACTCTTCCTTCAGCAGTGTAGTAAAACGTCGCTTTGGTCAGGTCTCCCTGGTATTCGACATCGGAGATCTTCATTTCCAACCCCAGATTCACCGCAAGTGTACGTGAAGAGAACATGACATCCTTTTCCAGCGCACGCGCTTTCATCCAGTTGTCAATATCATCCTGATTTGCAATGCGTATGATTTTCCTGGCTTCCAGTTCTTTGAAGCCTGGTTCTTTTTTATTGACCTGTATCCTGGCAAGTTCACCAACAACCGAAACGACACCGACATCAAACCCGGGGCTGGCTTCCACTATTACAACATCCCCGGTCTGAATACTCAGTCCTTTGCTATTGCGGTAGAAAGCCTTCCGGCTGTTTTTAAATCGAATTTCTACTATATCATAGGATGCCTGACCTGCGGGTAACGATACGTTTGCCAGCCAGTCGTACACTTCCAATTTGTTGCAACCACCAGAGCTACAGGTGCCGTTATTTTTACATCCGCGTGGCGTACCGCCTCCGCTTCCACAACTTGAGCAACCCATAATTCCAATTTAATTCTGACTGTAAAATTAATAATAATAATGGAGAATTATCAATTATGGATTATGAATTATCGGGGATGTTCCGGACGAAAGCAGGAAAGCTGATCCAGAACCTGCACCGGTTCTCCCGTTCCGGATCATTCCAATGTGTTATTTCTTCACATATTGTGTCAAAATGATAATGCTCTGACCGTTTATTTTTCCTTCAATCTGTTCATGATTATCGTGAACGAGACGGATGTTTCTTACGGGAGTCCCTCTTTTGGCAGTAAAGGTTGCTCCTTTTACATTCAGATCTTTGATCAGCGTAACACTGTCTCCGTGCTGCAGTTCAACACCATTCGAATCAACATGCTTGGGCGCGTTTTCGTCAACGATCCCGCTTTTCGCCCATTCCATCGTTTCATCGTCCAGGTAGATCATGTCCAGCAAATCGTTCGGCCATCCTTCGGATTTCAGCTGGTTCAGCATGCGGTAAGCGACGACCTTTACCGCATCGACCTCACTCCACATCGCGTCATTCAGGCAGCGCCATTGATTCACGTCTACCTCAGCGTTTCCTTCCAGCTGATTTTTATAACCGGCATTTATGTATATGTACTCATCTGCGCTGTTTCCCTGCTTCGGAGCAACTAAATACGGAACCAGGCCAGAAGTTTCTCCTGAAATTTCACATTTACCACCACTTCTCGCAATCAATTCTTTTTCAAAACGCATTTCACCAGTTTTTATATGTTAAATCGCTGCAAAGTTACACTTTTTTAAGTGTGCCGGGGAAAGTTTCTCCTCCACGACCTTATAATTCTATTTACCAGCACTTTACACATAAAAAACAAAGTAGATTACGATTTTTTTATTTTTTTGTTTTGATTTTAAATTATATTCGTATCTTTGCAATCGCTTTTAACATAAAGCAGTACACAATCTCTTAGAATGTCAACTGTTGTTGGCCACGCAAGTGAAAGAAATTGGTTTGGTAGTTCAGTTGGTTAGAATACGTGCCTGTCACGCACGGGGTCGCGGGTTCGAGTCCCGTCCAGACCGCAGAATTGTTAAAAGCAAAAAGAAAAGCCTGTATGGTTGCAGGATTA
>JBBCIY010000008.1:0-189664 GCA_037189645.1 Crocinitomicaceae bacterium | reverse complement strand
GCGCTGGTGCTGACAGTCAATGTCTGTTGTGTAGAGCTTCCGCACGCGTTGTTGGCTGTAACAGCAATGGTTCCTCCGTTTGTTCCTGCGGTTGCGTTGATGGTGTTTGTTGTGCTTGTCCCGCTCCATCCTGATGGCAGTGTCCATGTATAGCTTGTTGCGTTCGGGTTATTCGTTACGGAATAAGTTCCTGTTCCGTTTTCACAGATGGTCGCTGTTCCCGAAATGGCAGCCGGTTGATTCGGTACGGCGCTGGTGCTGACAGTCAATGTCTGTTGTGTAGAGCTTCCGCACGCGTTGTTGGCTGTAACAGCAATGGTTCCTCCGTTTGTTCCTGCGGTTGCGTTGATGGTGTTTGTTGTGCTTGTTCCGCTCCATCCTGATGGCAGTGTCCATGTATAGCTTGTCGCGTTCGGGTCGTTTGCCACGGAATACGTTTGATTTCCTCCAGCACATAACGTAGCGGTTCCAGAGATGGAAGCCGGTTGGTTGGGAGTAGAACAGCCGGATGATGTTGTTCCGGAGATCACGACGTTCCTGTTCCTGAAATAAGTATTGCTGGAAACTAGGTCCATTCCGTATACTCTCAGAGTAAGCGTAGTTCCTGCCGGGACATCAATGTTTAATCCTGTAAAAGAAGTCAGGTTCCGTGTAGCTCCTAATTGAGTGTAGGTAGTAAACCCATCCAGGGAATAATAGACAAACCAGGAAGAGCTGGATGCAGAGGCAGAAGCTTCCAGCGTAACACTGCTCACATTGAACGTGTTTCCTGCTGTTGGAGTTACCGTGTATTGATAGTAATCCCTGTTGAAATATTGGCTGGTGATGCTGAACCCTGTATAGGAGGCTCTGTTCCAGTTTTGCGAACGGACACCATCTCCCGTATGAGACATGGCTCCGATCCCCCCGTAGTCAGGACGCCCGGGACCTGTAGAAACTGCGGTGGCGGTAATGTTCCCCGTAGTAACTGCATTTCCGTTGGAAGTCAGTGCCCATGTAGCGCTTGCGGCCTGGGAAAATCCATTACTTACCGAGAGTGAAAAAAGCGACAGGAAGATTACCTGCACACAGCAAATAAATGGATTGTTCACTTTCTTACCGAAAGATAAAGAATTAAATTTTTTCATAAATACGTAGTTAAAATATTGGATGCTAAACTACTATTAATATACTTATAATTAATTGTTTACAGTTGCTGATATGTTATTTTTTTAACATCCTTCAGGGACATAATGAGCTGTTGCCCGGGTATATCAACCAATAACACGGAAGTTGGATAAAGCTGATGGAGTCGTTAATTTTTATATTTTCACATCTTTTTTAAACCATTGAATGCATGAAAATTATCTCTTTATTCGTTATATTGCTGCTTCCGGCAGCAGGTTTTACCCAGAAAAGGGTAGCTGTAATTGGCGGAGGGATCGCAGGAGTATCGGCGGCACATTACATTCATCAGTATGATAAAAATGCGCAGGTGACGGTTTTTGAGAAAGAGGCCGTCCTGGGAGGAAATGCGCAGACAATTGAAGTAACGACCGGTTCGGGGAAAAAATGCCGGATAGATATTGGCCCACAGTATTTTTCAAAAGGTCCGTGGGATGATTACCTGGCATTCCTGGATGAAACACTGGGACTGGAAACGATCGCTACGGAATCTACCGCAGGGACCTTGCTCATACAGCGGGAAGACCAGGAAAAGCCGTTGGTGGTAACCCCCCTGAACGGTAAATTACGCGGGGAAAAGCTGGGCAACCTGTTAAAGCTTAAAAGGTTCAACATGGAAGCATACAAGGCTTACAGGAACCCTGACCTGTGGAAAGAAAAGAGCATCGGGCAATGGGTTGAAACACTTGATTTTACCGAACAGTACAAGACGGAGATCATTTACCCGTTTTTGGCGGCTTCCCTGGGAACGAATAGTGAAGACATCAGGAAGACATCGGCATTCGAGATCGTCAGCCTGTTTGCTTTCAGGAAACCGAAAGCGTCGAACAGTTTTTTCATTATGCAGGAAGGAATGGGCGGATTGATCGGTCGGATCGGGCAGAACCTGGAGCGATCCGGGGTAAATGTAGCTGTCAGCTCTCCTGTCTTATCCGTAAAAAGAGCAGGCGAGAAATTTGTCGTTCAGTTTGAAAAAGCTGGAAGTGTCTTTCAACAGGAATTTGATTTTGTAGTGATGGCGGTTCATGCCGACATTGCCGGAAAGTTGCTCTCACAGGATGGAACGCTGAAAGAAACCAGCGCTTTGCTGGGGCAATTCCCCTATTTTGACGCGCACATTGTACTGCACCAGGATACTGCTTACATCAATACCCGGAAACCTGCTTTTCTCAACATTTTTTCCGATAAAGACAACCAGCTGTTATTTTCTACGATGAACCTGTCCATGATCTCTCCGAGATTGAATGGAATATACAAGAGCTGGATGTCTGAAGAAGATACCAGGCGGGTAAAGGAAAAAGGGTTTTTCTTGCATGAAACGACCTTCTATCACCCCCTGATCACCCCTGAGTTCGTGGCCAACCTGGAAAAACTGCATGCCCGGGTAGATCAGGTCAAAGGATTGTGTGTCATCGGCGGCTGGACGGAAGGATTGGAAACGCAGAACAGTGCGGTACTTTCTGCAAAAAGAGCGCTGGAAGTGTATAAATCATTCTGAACAGCGTGTACGATTCGATGAGAATGTATTTCTCTGTTCTTATTCTAAATCTTTAATCAGTTCATCGGGAGATACTACCTATTTAGATGGGAGAGAAATTTTTTGTATATTAGCGATAACATCTATATGATGACAGGTAATAAAATACAAGGTCGGACATTTATGATTGATATTGATCATAAACAGGAGGAAATCACTTCAGATGATATTAATATCATTGATGTGACAACAGATCCGGATATTTTGGCTGTTGCTCCTTGTGGTTCGCATCCTCCCGGACAAAATTTCAGTGATTGCTTTGTTCAGGAGTGGAAAGAATTTTGTTCGGATGTTCCTGGTTGTGTAACACAATTTGCTAAGCCATATTTAGTGGTCGCAGCAATTACTATACATTGCATAGGTTGTACTATATAAATAATGAAGATGAAGCATATGGATAAGATAAATAAGAAACTTATAGGTATTTTGATACTCGCTAATTTTTCAATACTCAACGGAGCCTTTCTCAAAATAGCCAGTGAAAATCCAAATGCAGGGTATTTGATGATAGCTGGGCTGGTAGTTAATTTTCTTGCAATTATAGGGCTGATTTGGTACAATTTCCCTAAAATTAAAAAGTTACTGTAATACCTCATTATTGGTATGAAAATGTTAACCGATGGGATTTTCTCATCGGTTTTTTGTTTGCCTGAAAACGGCTGCTGATTCGAATAATTTATTTGATTATCAGTTGTTTTTTCGTGGTTAATGACTTTTGGACAGGTACTTTTTTTGCGTTTGTACCTTCCGGATCGGATGAAATTATTGGAAATAAACCGGGTTATTTTAAGACATTGATATGCCCCGTCATTTTTATGGAATGATGTTCAATCGCGCAGGGCTTGTACCGTAATGTGTACGTGTACATTCCGGGAGGCACCATCCGGTTGTTGTATGTTCCGTCCCATTTGGACTGGTAATCAAATGTTTCATAGACCATTTCTCCCCACCGGTTGTATATTCGAAGTTCCCATTCAGCAGGTTCCAGCCACATTCTGGCTTCAAAGTGATTGTTGAACTCATCACCATCCGGTGTAAAAGTATTGGGAATGAACACCGAAAAAGGTTCAATGTAAATTCTCTGGAAAGCGGAAGTATCTTTACAGCCTTTATCGGAGGTAGCGATCAGGTACACATAGTGGTCTCCGCTGTTCAGGAAATAGTAGGACGGGTTTTCCTCATGCGAAAAGGAAGGGCCGTCATCGAAGCGATAATAGTAATGGGAAGCGTCCTGGCTGAGGTTGGAGAAATGTACCACCGGGTGGCAGATGTCGGTCTCCGTTTTGTCTGTGCTGAACGCTGCAACTGGCGTAGGGTTTACATCTACCAGGTCTGTCTGGGTCAGGAACAATGTATCAATGCAGCCTTCAGCAGTTTTAACAGATAAGGTTACAGGATATTGTCCGGGATTGTTGTACACATAGCCGGGATTCATTTCGGTAGAAGTACCTCCGTCACCAAAATCCCATTCAAAGAACATCTCAGAATCTGCCGTGCTGTGGTTGCTGAATTGAGCGAAAAACGGAGCGCACTGTAATCCGTCGATCATGCTGAAACCAATGGTTGGCTCTGAATAAATAAACACCTGGGAAGTATAGGTTTCGATGCAATTGTCAAACTGGCCTGTCAGGGTGACGGTATGTATTCCCGGTGAGTTGAACGTGATCCCAGATGCATCTGGACCGGGAATGGTTGGAGAGTCTGTTCCCGAGCCGAATGTATAGGTGAATACAGCATGTGAAGGCCCCGCAACGGTTCCGGCGAAGTCAAACAGGTTCTCACTGATACATTGATCCGGGCTCTGGGTGAAACTGACTTCCAGTTTTTCATTCACGTTAATGATTACCTGCATGGAATCAACGCATTCCGGACTGGAAGAAGCATAATAGTTTACCACGTAACTACCGCCTGCCGGGAACTCAAATGTTGGAGAAGGCGCCGTACTTGTCGCGCCATTCACTCCGAAGTCCCATAAGTGGTTTGAAGCGTGTTGCGTAGTGTTTATAAAACTCACTTCCAATCCGTCACATTCGTAGTTGGACGGCATGCTGAAAGAAGCTTCGGGCTGGGGAATGACATACGCGGTGACGGTATCTTTTGCTTCACATACCGCGAAAGTAGCCGTCACGATGACCTGATGGCTGCCTTCTGCCGTAAAATGAGTGGATGCAGTTGATCCCGGTGCGGACACGGGAGTGGAATTGGGACCGAAATCCCATGAATACTGGGTTGTGGCCGGCCCATCTGAAACCGCGGTAAAATCGTATTGGTTGTTGATGAAACAGATGGAGTCAGTGTAGTGTGAGATGTTTACGTTGAGCTCCTGGTACAGGTTGATCTCAATATAAGCGGTATCCGTACAGGGCCACCCTGGGTTCACCACCAGCATAGCGGTATACTTGCCGGTATCCGGGTAAATGTAGCTGGGCTGGAAAGCGGTGCTTACATCAGCTGTTGTCGTAGGATCTCCGAAATCCCATAAGTAATGCGTTCCGCCGTATGAATGATTTAAGAATTGTACGTTCAGGTTTCCGGTACAGTATCCCGTGTAGCTGGGAAGCTCCGTTTCACCCGGAAGTATGGCCTGCATCGTGATGTTACAATTGAACACCTGGAAAATAAAGTCGCGTATGGTGCTTGAGATCAAGGTCCCGCCCCGGTATTCATCCACACGGATTCCCACGACGAACCTGCCGGTTAAATTCGGAGAAGCTGTCAAAACACCGGTAGAAGGATCGATTGAAATGGAAGAGCCTGGTCCTAAAGGCTGCATCTGTGAGAAATTAGCTCCCCAGAAAACAGGAGAGTAGGGAGGTGCAGGAGTAGGAGTGGGCATCGGGTTCAAGGTAGTGCCTCCCCTGTATGGAGTAGACAGCGAGTAAACCAGCTGGTCTCCATCCGGTTCCGAAGCGGAATGGTCAAATACCAGGTCGTCATTGTTACAGAGCAGCATCGGCGGATAACCGTTGAACCGCGGACTGCTGTTCTGGTACGCGTTATTCTCAACGCCCGGGATGTTTACGGTTAGGGTCAACCCCGTATCTTCCGGGTTGACCAGGTTATTGATGTTCGGCCCCCGGCAGCAGCGGACATAGGCCACGCGATACCCTCCCGGCGCGGGAGGTAGGGTAACAACGATCGAATACAGGGAATTTTCAGTACAGATATTGGATGGTGGAACAACGCAGGGGTTGTTAAATGTTACAGGGACGTTTGTTTTCCCGGCGTAAGGAACGCTGTGCTGCTGTACCAGGGCATTGGTGGAATTCATAAAAATTCCAAGGGGCAGCGGCATGTCAAAGTCTGCCCCGTTTGACAGGCAATCCCGGAAAACATTGATATAGATGCGATACTGGTTACCACCCAGATAGTCGTAATAGATCTCTCCTCCCACAATGTGAGAAGCCTTTGAACCGAAGGCAAGTAATGAGAAGACGATTATCTGTAGTAAATGTTTTATCATAATGTACTATCAAATGTATTGTAATTTTAGTTTAAAAAACCTTATTTTTTTGTTAATTATCTCAAAGTGACGGATCTGTTGATTTAACTGCCCGGTCATTCCTATGAGCTGTAAGCCGGTTCGGAATCCCGTTTTTTGTCCCGGTTAAAGATTCCTGCCAGTGTCAGAATAAGGCCTCCGTTGAATGACGTATTTTTTTCGGGAAAGTGTGCAACGGGCAAAAGAAAATCAATATTTTTCCGGTAATAATTCTAACTTTGCATTCAATTTGGGTGTTTTGATTGCCTTTGATCAGAAACAAATACATAAAACATTAAATGAAAGCTATTAACGCATTATATGAAGCGCAGAAAATCGCTTTTAGCCCATTCGTATTTCAGACAGCATATACGATGCTGGCTACCGGGCTAATTGATAAGATTTTTGAGTCGAAAGAAGGGTTGAGTATCAAGGAGATGGCGGAGGCTTCCGGTGTCAGTGAATATGGTGTCCGGGTATTGGTAGAAATGGCGCACGCTTCAGGGATTTTAACGGAAAAGGAACAGGGAAGATACAGCTTGTCAAAGATCGGGTATTTTATTGCCCGTGATGAAATGACACGGGTCAACCTGATGTTTACCCAGGATATTTGTTACAAAGGATTGTTTCACTTGGAAGAAGCGATCCGTGAAGGGAAACCTGCCGGACTCAAAGAGATCGGTGACTGGGATACCATTTACCAGGGATTGTCTGCATTACCCGGAAGGCTGAAAAAATCATGGTTTGATTTTGATCATTTTTATTCGGATAATTCATTCGATGAAGCATTGAGAATTATTTTTAAGGATCATCCGAAGATGATTTTCGATATCGGTGGAAATACCGGTAAATGGGCATTGGCAAGTACACGCTACGACAAAGAAATAGAAGTGACGATCCTTGATCTGCCCATCCAGTTAGCTGCTGCGAAAGAGAACATCAGCCAGTACCCTGACGTAAGGGACAGGGTGCATTACCACCCGGTCAACATGCTGGATCCTGAAGCAAGGATTCCTGAAGGAGCGGATGTGTACTGGATGAGCCAGTTCCTGGATTGCTTCAGCGAAGCGGAGATCGAGTCGATTTTACTGAAAATCAAGGAAACCGCAAAACCAGGGGCGAAAGTGTACATCATGGAAACATTCATTGATAATCAGCGTTTCCCCGCAGCAGAATTTTCATTGATCGCTACCTCGCTTTATTTTACGGTAATGGCAAACGGGAACAGCAAAATGTATTCTTCAAGCGTCTTTAAGTACATTATTGACAAAGCAGGGTTCGAATGCGTCGGAGAGCATCACCTGCATACCGACAGCTTCCATACGATCCTGGAACTGAAATTGAAATAAATCAAAAAAGCATTAACGAATTCGATGAATAGAATTACGCTAGAAGATATAGAGAATATTGCGCTTAACAAAAAAGCTTTTGTACTGGATGAGTCGGCAAAAGAGAAGGTCAGGCAATCATTTTCTTTTCTTGAAAAATTCGCCAGCGATAAGATCATTTACGGGATCAATACGGGATTTGGTCCCATGGCGCAGTTTAAAATTGACGAAGACAAACTAAACCAATTGCAATACAACCTGATCAGGAGCCATTCCTCCGGGACGGGAAATGTGATCAGTGATGAAGAAGCAAGAGCCGTTCTTGTTGCCCGGGCAAATAACTTCCTGCAAGGAAACTCGGGAGTCAGCTTTGGAGTAGTGGAAAAGATAGGAGAATTCCTGGACCATGAGATCTACCCGGAAATATACGAGCATGGCGGAGTAGGAGCAAGCGGAGACCTGGTGCAGCTGGCACATCTGGCGCTTAACCTTATCGGAGAAGGATATGTCCGCTATAAAGGTGAGCGGAGAAAAACAGCCGATGTGTTCCGTGAGCTGAACATTGAACCCCTCCAGGTCCAGCTACGCGACGGGCTCGGGTTAATGAACGGAACTTCCTGCATGACAGGAATTGCTGCTGTGAACATCATTTATGCCCGGCGCCTGCTGAATTGGTCGATTGCTGCATCTGCGATCATCAACGAAGTGGTGGAAGCATTTGACGATTCCTTTTCCGAAGGACTCAACCAGGTGAAGCTGCATGAAGGACAGTCTGCCGTTGCCCGGAAAATGAGAAGCCTTCTGAACGATTCTCAGCTGATCCGCAAGCGGGAAGAGCTGTTCGAAGACGATGCGGCATTGCAGCAGCGGGAGTTCAAGAAGAAGATACAGGAATATTATTCCATTCGCTGCGTTCCCCAGATCCTGGGACCGGTGGATGAGACATTGGAATATGCCCGGAAAGTGGTGGAACGGGAGGTGAATTCCACCAACGATAACCCGATCGTTCGCGCTGATCTGGACAATGTTTTTCACGGAGGGAATTTCCACGGGGATTATGTTTCCCTGGAGATGGACAAAGTGAAGATCGTTGTTACGAAACTTACCATGCTGGCGGAAAGACAGTTGAATTTCCTGCTGAACAGTAAAATAAATGACGTGTTTCCTCCGTTCCTGAATGCACAGACACTGGGCTTCAATTTCGGGATCCAGGGAATGCAGTTTACGGCAACGTCGACGACGGCGGAAAGCCAGACATTGTCTAACCCAATGTACGTGCACAGCATTTCCAACAACAACGATAACCAGGACATTGTGAGCATGGGCACAAACAGCGCGGTGATGGCGAGAAAAGTGATTGAGAACGGATTCCAGGTGATGGCGATCCACATGATCTCCGTAGCGCAGGCAATTGATCTGCTCCCGGAGGAAAAGCGCGGACGACTGGCATCCAGGACAAAAGAAATTTATGCATTGATCCGGAAAACAGTACCGATGATCAATGAAGATGTGGTTCAGTCCGGAAACATTCTGGAAGTAACGAACGTTTTAAGAAATACAAATTTGGAAGTATGAAGTGTGCATTAGTAACCGGAGCCTCCAGGGGCATTGGAAGAGCAATCGCGATTCAGCTGTCGAAAGACCTGGGACTGCACATCCTCATCAATTTTGCCGGGAACGAGGGAGCAGCGAAAGAAACGCTTGACATCATCGTTGCTAACGGCGGTTCTGCGGAATTACTGCAATTCGATGTGAAGAACAACGAAGAGGTCGTTTCCAGGATCAACACATGGATGGAATCCAACCCGGATAAACACATTGAAGTGCTGGTCAACAATGCAGGAATCACAAGAGACAATCTGTTTCCGTGGGTCAGCGAAAAAGACTGGGATGATGTGATCAATACCAGCGTCAAGGGAATGTACAACTGTACGCAGGCTGTTATCGGTAAAATGCTTCGCAACCGTTCGGGAAGGATCATTAATGTAGCTTCGCTGAGCGGCTTGAAAGGAAACCCGGGGCAAACCAATTATTCAGCGGCAAAAGGAGCGATGATCGCGGCTACCAAAGCACTTTCCCAGGAAATGGCGAAACGTAAGATTACGGTCAATGCTGTTGCACCGGGCTTTATTGTTTCCGATATGACCAGTGACCTGGACGAAGCGCAGCTGAAGCAGATGGTTCCCGCAAACCGTTTCGGCAAGCCGGAAGAGGTAGCGGACCTGGTGAGCTTTTTGGCTTCGGATAAAGCCGGTTACATTACAGGGGAAGTTATTAATATCAACGGAGGTTTATACGCATAACATGGAACGCAGAGTGGTCATAACCGGGATCGGAACCTATTCCTGCCTGGGCGAAAACACACAGGAGGTGCTGGATTCGCTGCGTTTGGGAAGAAGCGGAATCATTTATGATGAATCCCGTAAGGAATTCGGGTATCGCTCCTGCCTGACAGGTTTTGTGAAAGAGCCTGATCTGAAACCCTTTTTATCCCGCAGGGACAGGATCGGGATGCATGAACCTGCCATGTTTGCCTATATGTCAACACGTGAGGCGATGGAGCAGGCAAAACTGGACATTGATTTTCTTGCTGCTAACGAGACAGGAATCATTTTCGGGAATGATTCTACAGCCGGGGCGGTTATCAATACAATCGACAAGGTGCGTGACCGTAAAGACACCACGCTGATCGGTAGCGGGGATATTTTTCAGAATATGAATTGTACGGTCAATATGAATCTCTCGACGATTTATAAGCTGAAAGGAATCAACATTTCGCTTTCCGCCGCTTGCGCTTCCGGTTCTCATGCCATCGGCCTGGGATACCTGATGATAAAGCAAGGATTACAGGAGCGGGTTGTTTGCGGGGGTGCACAGGAGATCAACCTGTATGCCATGGCGAGCTTTGACGGGTTGGGAGCATTTTCGATCCGACAGGATACACCGGATAAGGCAAGCCGCCCGTTCGACAGGGACCGGGATGGGCTGGTTCCGTCAGGAGGCGCAGCGACTGTCATCATTGAAAGCCTGGAATCTGCCTTGCAGCGCAACGCGCCGATCTTAGGAGAAATTGTGGGATATGGCTTTTCCTCAAACGGAGACCACATTTCCAACCCCAACTTTGACGGGCAGTTCCGTTCGCTGAATATGGCGATCAGGCATGCCGGGATCGATGTTTCGGAGATCGATTATGTCAACGCGCATGCGACTTCCACCCCGATCGGAGATGCAACGGAAGCACAGGCGATCTTTGAAGTACTGGGAGGGAAGGTTCCTGTAAGCTCTACCAAAGGAATGACAGGACATGAGTGCTGGATGGCGGGAGCTAGCGAGATCGCTTATTCGCTGTTGATGATGCAGAATGACTTTATAGCGCCGAACATCAACTTTGATAACCCGGATGAAGATTCAAAGAAAATCAATGTAGTTCCTGAGTATAAGGAACATAAAATCGATTGTTTTTTGTCCAACTCATTTGGGTTCGGAGGTACAAATTCATCGATTATTGTGAAAAAATTTAAAAAGTAAGCTAAAATTCACTTAATTTGCACCATGAACAGAGCTGATATAATTGCTATAACCAAACGTTTTTTGTCCGAAGAATTTGAAGTGGACGAAGTCCTTATTTTACCTGAAAACAATCTCCACACCACATTGGACCTGGATAGTCTGGATTATGTAGATTTAGTCGTTGTCATTGAAGAAAACTTAGGATTTAAGCCGACTTCCGATGATTTTAAAGCGATCGTTACATTCAGCGATTTTTATGACCTGGCAGAGCAGCGAATAGCAGTAGCATAGCATTTATGGAAAAAAAATGGGACGGTAAAACGAAAGGTTCTCTTTGGGGTTACCGTTTTTTTATATGCTGCATCCGCTTTTTAGGTGTGCGTATTTCCTATTTCTTCTGTATCTGGGTCTCCGGTTACTTTCTGCTTTTTGCGCGGAAGCAACGCAACGGACTGGTTCAGTTCTATCAAAAAGGATTCGGCTATTCCGGCGGAAAGAGTTTGCGCTATGCTGCCTCTAATTTTTATGAATTCGGGAAGATTATCATTGACCGCATCGCACTCAGAACGCCACGGAAGCGCCTGTATACACATTCATTCAGCAACGAGGCTGTACTCAGAAACATGTACGAATCGGGCAGGGGAGGGTTTCTTTTTTCGGGACACGTGGGAAACTGGGAAAACGCAGGAAATCTGATCGGTGAGCGCATCACATCCAAAATAAACATATTGATGCTGGATGCGGAAGTAGAGAAGATCAAGCAATTGGTGGAAAATAACGTTGAGCCCGCCCGATACAACCTCATACCTTTAAAAGAGGACATGTCGCACCTGATTTTGATCCACCAGGCACTGAAGCGTAATGAAATGATCGCTTTGCACGCAGACAGAACCGTTCCGGGGCAGAAAACATTCACGTTTCCCTTTTTGAACGGGACTGCTCAATTCCCCGCGGGGCCATTCATCATGGCTTACAAATTCAAAGTTCCGATTACGTTCGTTTACGCGATAAAAACCACGTCCACACATTTTTCATTGAGCGCTACTGACCCGGTTGTCGGCGGAACAGATGTACATTCGCCGGAAGAGATCGCTGAGCGCTATGTGAAACGACTGGAAGAGCTGGTAAAGCAGGCTCCCACGCAATGGTTCAATTTCTATAATTATTTCGACTGATCACAAATTGCTCCTTCCGGATCTCCTTAATTTGTGTTATCCTATCCAGACAATGGAATCTTCTTTCAGTTCTATTAATTTCTCTTTGTAGAGCTTTCCCACTGCCTGTTTGAAGACTTTTTTACTCATTCCGACCGTCTCCATGATGATCTCAGGAGAGCTTTTATCCGTAAGGCTGATCTTTCCAAGCCGTTTCAGTGTCCTGGCGAGCTTGTCGGAATAGTCATCAATCCGCTGGTACCCCGGTTTTCCCAACCGGAAGTCTACCTTTCCGTCCTCACGGATGTTGTAGATGTATCCTTCCGTATAATCGCCACGGCGGATCCCCTGGGGGATGTCGGAATTGTATATCATTCCCAGGAATTTGTCGTCAACGATGACTTTTACACCTAAATCGGTATTATCACCAATTAAAACTGGGAGAATTTTACCGATTAATGCCTCATCCGTACACGGTTCGAACAGCTTATTCACTTTTGTCGTTCCGTACAGCCGGTCTGTGGCTTCGTCGTGCTTTAATGCTGTCAGGTAATATGAACCTTCGTTCAATGTAATGTGCTGCTCTTTGAACGGGATCATCAGATCTTTTTCCAGCCCCCAATCGGCAAAAGCACCATAAAAATTGACCTCTTTTATTTTAAGGAAAGCAAACCCGCCAGGCTTTACCAATGGCTGTTCAGTAGTGGCAACCAGCCTGTCTTCTGAATCCCGGTATAAAAAAACTTCCACTTCATCCCCGACATTCATTTCATCTGTCAGGTATTTATTGGGAAGCAATACATCGTTATCTTCTTCATCACCCAGGTAAGCTCCTACACTTGTGAAACGAAGTATATTTAGTTTGTTGATCTGTCCGGTTTTCATTTTAAAAATACAACGCCGATGCTTGCTTGGAATTGAGCACAAGACATGGCAATTTTTCTTTATTGGTTATTAAACTTTGTGCAAATGTATCCAATTGTGGCAGCAGACTTTCGGAATAGTACGCAATTGCGATCAGATCGACAGTATGTTTTTTTACATAATCCATTACCTTCCTGGAATACGAGCCCCCTCCTTCTTTCAAAAACTCGACGTTACAAGGCACATTCCTCTCTTCGTATTGATTCTTGACGATCAGTATCCTGTTTTTCATTTGCTGGGTAAGGAGCTCATCATTCTGCTTTGCTCCCACAACATGGACTGTAGCACCGTATATGTTGGCAACATCACCTGCCAGATTGACGATCTGGAGGCTCTCTTTCGTCAGGTTGATCGGTACTACTATTTTATTGATATCTTTTATCTCCGTACCTTTTTGAACGATCAGAAAAGGAATATCACAGCTGGTAACGACTTTCATCGCATGGCTTCCGAAGAGTTTCTGAAAACCCTGCTGGCCGTGAGTTCCCATAATGATCAGCTGAGCGCCGGCCTTTGTAGAGATCCGTCCGATATCTTCAAAAATATTCCCTTCCTGGACTTGTCTCGTGATTGTAGCGCCGTCAGGAACTTCAAGCTTTTCTATAATACCATCGATTTTAGCTGTGGCGGCATTCAATGCTGTTTTGGAAGATACCAGGTGCAGCACCCGGATTTCCGCTTCAACTCTTTTGCAAATGTGCAGGGCATAGTTCAGGGCTACATCACCTACCTCAGTTAAATCGTGAGGAACAATATATAAATTTTTGCTCATAAGTCCTGTGTTGTTTGTTCTTACCAAATATACGATTTAAGTTGGTAAAAATAAAATAATTTTATCTTGTTGAAAAGAAGCTGTATAGGTAATAAATACTGCTGTTTATCAATACCAAAAAAGCCCTGCGATTGCAAGGCTCTTTTATGAATGTATTAAATAATTATCAGACTAGAAATCCCAAACATCATGTTCGAAAGTTCTAATTTCCTCTTTGATTTTTTCAGATTCTCTCAGCGCGTCAACACCGCTTCTGTATGTCTCGATTTTTCTGTCAAAACCGTTACTTTCCTTGTAGATGAAAGATGTAAATCTTCTTTTCCAGAATAAGTCATCAAAACTCATCCATTGCGCATCGTTTTTGTCATTGTATGAGTAGTAGTTGTTGAAAACGAAGCGGCATTCAGGGAAATACAGCCAGAATAACTCTCTGGTTCCACCGATATCCTCGTTTCCCTGGGAATCTACTTCCTTCATATAGACTACAGGAGCCAGTGCGATAATACGCTGATCCAGCACGGATCGTTCTTTATCAAAAAACCATTCTTCTTTGATACGGTACTGGATAATATCCTTGGAAGTGATCCATTCCATTTCTCTCGGAGGATAGACAAGTCCCCATACACCATCAGCATCCATTGCCATAGAGTCATCTCCGTACTGATCGGATAAGGCCTGGTCACTTTGAGGACCTAACTTACCCAGCATCTGGTATTCCTGGATGAATTTCTGGTAGACAGAATCTGTATAATAGGTCATACCTGGCTGAGGTACCACAGGGTATTTCAGCTGGTCGCCATCCTTACTTTCCTGGTAAGCCGGGTTGAACGGACAGAAGATTGTCAGTTTCCCGTTGATGATATTGTGACGGATCACCGTCCACAAGCTCCAACGCTCACCATGCTTGATCCATTCTCCGGTCGGAGAGATCTCATCGTGTGGAAAGTAGAGTGTATGGTTCATTCTCTCACGAAGATCGATTGTCTGCCATACGCGCTTGCTCCACATAACATCAGCTTCACGAACGAATTCGTACTTTATCATTTGCTTTGTAGGAATGTGCTCCTTCAAAACAATCCCGTCGATCACACCATCTGCGGGGTTGTTTACCGGACCAGCATCCTCTATCTGAGCGTAGGAAACTCCCATCGCACAGATCGCACTTAAGCTAACAATCAGATTCTTCATATTCCGAGATTTATAAATTAAATTTTAAATGCTCCTACAGACTTTTTCTTCACTTTGTCCGGTCCTACTACATCACATACAATTGTAATTGTAGAGCCGGCCTTTGCCTGTTTGATTAAGTTCATCGCTGCAGGAGTCAGGCTGTTTCCTGAACCGGAAGGCTCTCCCATCAAACCGGATACTGTAACAGTCCAGTTTGTGATCGTAAAGTTCGCAGTCAACGGAACTTCCTCTCCGTATTTCGCAAAAATCCTTCCTTCTTGTCTGGAGCCTTTTCCTCCGCTAGATACAGACCCCCAGTAAACGTCAGGTTTCGGCATGTTCTTCAGCTTGAATGTTTTTGTCAGCAAGCTTTGGGATTTACCGGTTACTGAGTTTTTACCGGATACTGTCAATGTAGCTTCTCTTGCAGGGCCCGGTGTTGGAGTTGCGATCCATCCGTTTCCGCTTTTACTCAAAGGAACCGTACCTGACAGTGTTGTCTGATCGAAACCGGAAGCTACTGCTTCAACCTGGTTTGAATACCCTTTGTACAATACATTCAATTCAGGTAATGAGATCGCCCCGGAAGGTTTCATGATCGTTACCTTGTATTCCCAGTTTTCAGTTTTATCCATTCCGGATTTATTCTTGATGGAAACAGTACCTTTCAGTACCTGCTCAGTTCCTCCACCAACTTTGAATCCTACAATACCCTGACCATTTTGTGGGTATACAACGGAAGCACCTTCTGCACCTTCCAATACTTTAACTATTGGTTGGTTATCGGAGTCATAGGCAGCCATCATCACTTTCAGGTAGACAGAGTCTCCTGTGTTGGCAATTGGCTGGCCATAAGCAAGCGCCGTAATTTTATTGAAGCTGTATTCACCGGTAGATACGCGGGATTTCCATGCTTCCAGTGCCATCGCTCTGGCACTCAATATATTTTGCTGAAGAGAAGACAAAGATGCAATTGCAGCTACCAGAGGGGAATGGTCAAAAGTCATACCGATCCAGTGCAATTCCAGCTTATCTCTACCAACGATATTTTTTTCAAGCTTAGTCAACTCTTTGTAAATGTTAACCAAATAATCCTTATCGTCTTTCAGATTCGCGTTTGCCCCATTTTTCGTAATCATGTCCTCAACCTTTTTGGTCAGGTCATCATAAGAAGAATAGTTATTGATATCCGTAACTTTGATAGAGAAAGGCTTGGCTCCGGCAAACTGGTAACTACCAGTTAATTCAACCAGTTTAGCTCTGTAATTGTTGAACTTTTTCCATACATCCAAACCAGTTCCTTTCGGGTTCTTAAGGTCTTCGTTAATTCCCATAACCTGCATTGGAACATCGTATTGATCTTTTGCCTGAACAGCCATCAGGTTCATACGGATCGGTTTAACACCATCACCTTTTTCCCATAAGATTGTTTCAGCATCTTTATCTTTGTATGCTTCAACCTTTTCACCGGATTTTTTCAACATTTCCAGTTTTACCTTATCAAGGTCCGCGATAATCTTAGCTGTCTCATCATCAATTTTCTTCATTTGGCCAAGAACATACTGCAATTTTTCTCTTTTTGCTTTATTTTCTTCACCATTTGAAGTTTTCAATTCTTCATTAACGTCCGTAATCGCTTTGTTTCCTCTCTGCGTTTGATTTATATTTGCTTTCTGGATGTTTTCTTCGATAGCAACAAACGCCTCAAGGATAGATTTGGATACGTTCAATGCAAGCATTGCCGTAAGAACGAGATACATCATCCCGATCATCTTCTGTCTTGGGGTTTCTTTTCCTCCTGCCATGTTAAAATATTTTTATTGGTTTACAATAATGTAATGCACTTAAATTAAAAGTAAAAGGTTGATTACTTTGTAATTGTCATTGCTTTTAACATGTTACCGTATACGGTATTCAAATCAGTTAAGTTTTTAGACAATAATGCCATATTTTCTTTGTACAATCTGGTGTCTTCAGCAGAAGCAGAAAGATTTTGCATCATTTCCGTAACTTGTGACTGGAATTTCTCAGTTGCTTCCAGGTGCTGTGTAGAACCTTTCAACTGCAACTCATAAACGTTATTAAGCGCTGCAAGGTTTTTAGATACTTTCTGCATTTGCTCTCCGAAAGATTCTCCTTCCTGTGTTGTAGAAGTCAAACCGGAGATGGAAACAGATGCTCTTTCGTACGCTTCAGATAAAGAAGATACTTTCTGAGAAGCAGCCTGCAAGCTGTTTACGTATGAATCTGTTGCAGCAGCAGCTGTTGTAACGCTTGTCAATTGCTGAGCGTTGTCTCCTAATCTGCGCATACCGTCACCAAGGCGACCGATCAGTTCACTGTCGATTTTTGCTTCTTCCAATAGCTTGTCCAATTGTTCGGTAACCCCGCTTCCACCTGCGTTACGTCCTCTTGAACTTGCAACCGGCAATGCATCGTGGTCCAATTCTTCGGAATGACCCAATGCCAGTTCAGGGTATACCAATTCCCAATTCGGATCTTCGTGGATCGGTTCGAATGCGGAGAAAATAAAGATAATTGCTTCCGTTCCCAATCCTACTGTAAGCATGATACCTGCTCCCGGCCAGTGCTGAATTTTAAATAACGCCCCTACAATTACGACTGCTGCACCGATACCGTACAATTTAGCCATAAAATTTTTCCACGCTTTACTTCCTGGTTTCATAGTTTTTCTAGTTTTTTGGTTTTAAAAATTATTAGATTGTTTGCTTGTATTCTTAGCGAAGGTTTATGTCGCTTCGAATTTCTTCACCTCCCTCTTTCGAGAAATCAGCTCCTCCTCTTCCGATGTGTGTCTGCACGTTACGGAATCCAAGGAATGATTTGGCAGTATCCTGGTACTCGTAGCTACGAGTAGCGTTTCTGATATAATACCCGATGTCTTTCCAGGAACCACCTCTTGTTACTTTTCGCTTCATTGAAGGTGGATCCCAGTCCATCGCATCGTACCTGTATTCAGTGTTCAGGTCGTGTGAGAACTCGTACATGGATTCGTCGTAAGCAGTTTCGCACCATTCAGCAACGTTTCCAGCCATACAGTACAAACCAAATCCGTTCGGGTTATAAGAGAAGACCTTCACTGTGTGGAAACCACCGTCTTCGAAGTAACGTCCGCGCATTGGCTTGAAGTTTCCTAAGAAACATCCTGATTCGTTACGGATGTAAGGACCTCCCCAAGGGTACTGAGACATGTTCAGGTCACCTCTGGAAGCTCTTTCCCATTCTGCTTCTGTTGGTAAACGGAAATCGTTCACAAATACTTCTCCCATTTCAACCAGCCAGTTGTTCAGTAATTGTGTTCTCCACACTGAAAATGCTTTTGCCTGCTGCCATGTAACACCTACTACAGGGTAATTATCGTAAGCAGGGTGCCAGAAATACATGTTGGTCATCGGGTCGTGGAATGAATACGTAAAGTCACGTACCCAGCACAGTGTATCAGGATACACATTGATTACTTCATCAATGATAAATCGCTGACGGCTTTCATGTCCACGGATCGCGTTGTTCTGACCTTTTTTGTTGAAACGTCCCATATCCAGGTCTTGTCCTTGCGGGTCCTGAGTAAATTCGTGAGGTCCTGTATTCAGCATACGGTGATTGTCAACCTGCTTGATTCCCTGGTAGTCATACCCATCTCTTACGATATCGATTCGTCCTCTTCTTGCCGCTTCTACATAATCAATCCAGTAGTAACGGAACATCAGTTTTCTTGTATCGATTGTACGACGCTTATAGAAGCGCTGAGGCTCCGGATAATACAAGTCTGCCAGGATCGGAACGTATTCCTCATCATCATAGCTGAATCTTCTGTCCCAATTAAGGTTAAAGATCGTTCTGTTGATATCCCTGTCGGAAGGCTCGAAATCTACGTATTCCAGAGCTCCTTCATCAAAGTAAACATCTGAGTAATTGATAAACCCGGAAGCAACATCGTCGTCGATGTCCTGGTAAAGGTAAATCTTTTCCCTGGCGATGGAATCCCGCACCCATTCTACAAACTGGCGGTATTCATTATTTGAGATCTCAGTCTGGTCCATGTAAAATGCCTGGACAGAAACAGTTTTTGCACGTGTTTGGTGTAAAAACGGCACGTCAGCATCGTTCTCACCCATCTGGTAAGACCCCGCTTTTACGTAAACCATCCCTAATGGAATCTCAGGATGATATACAGGTCTTCCAAGAGAACCTGTCAGGTGCCCGGTTCTTGTTTTACAAGAAACGATGAACACACCAATTAAACCAATCAACAAAAGTTTTTTCATTCTACCTCGTTTTATTGTTTGCCGAATCAAAAATAACGTACTACAGGATCAATTTCATTTCTGATGTAACGGCATAACCTGAAAAAGGTTACAATATTTCATAAAAAATATTTATTACAACCATCTTGGGTGACGTGTTGTCGCATACGGCACCGGTGGGAATTTGTAACAGTATCTTACAGCAATTTCATGTGAACCACGTGAAATTCCCGCCAGCTTGTTTGTGGAGATGTCGTAAGCATACCCGATAAGCAGGTTGTCTATCGGATACCACCCGGCCATAATACCGATCGCGTCGATGGTTCTGTATGTGATTCCTCCGTAGATCATGTTTCTCCAGATATAGCGTGCGTTGATATCCGCGGAAACTTTTGTGAATTCCGTGCGCACCAAAGCCTGGATGTCTATGTCACCATCGCTGCCACCTACCTGGCGGAAGGTCTTACCTCCCATTGCGTAGTAGTGGCGCTTTGTCTGGTATTGGTAATCCACCATGCTGATCTGTTTTCTCAGCAGTGACTCACTCAGGTGAGTCGATGAAATACCAGCGTACCAGTCTGATGTTCCTCTGAAATACAACCCGAAGTTAAGATCCAGGTTTGTAGCGTTGAATCCAACCGGTAATGTCAGGTCATTCTGAGTTGTCGGTGGTACCCAGGTCGGGTTCTGCCCGAAATTGATCATACCGATTCCTACACCGATCCCTAATTCTCCTACGGGGCTGATCGGCAGGTGATAGGAATAATTCAGCAATAAATTGTTTTGCCTGTTGAACCCGATTGCATCGTGGTAAAACGATAAACCAATACCACCCAGAATTTTAGGAAGGTTGGCTTCAACATTAAAAACAGCGGAGTTCGGAGCCCCGTTTACTTTGTCCCACTGATTTCTGTACAACAAAGTAGCGCAAATGTCTTTATCAAATCCCGTTGCTCCTGGGTTTACACCCATCTTGTCATAAATAAAATGAGTTATGAGTTTGTCCTGCTGAGCGTAAGAGTTACCCGCTGCAACGAGGAAAAGAGCCGAGATAATTAGTAGTCTTCTCTTCATAAAAAGTGTTTTATTGGTGCAATAATACTCAAAAATATTATGTTTTTACAAACAAGTTGGCGACTAAAGTAATTATTTTTTAATTACAAATGAAATTTTTTAACAATGTAATGAAAAAAACTTTTTCAGGGTTTTCGTTTTATGGCAGTTGTATATAATTTACCGGATACAGCTGCTCTGGAATGGTTACCGGATCAATCTTTCGGCTTCATCCAGCAATCGTTTTTTGTCGATTGAAACAACCCCGCTTTCCTCACATACCAGCCCTCCTGCAATGTTTGCCAGGGAGGCAATATAATGAATGGGTGCGCCGGCAGCCAGGCACAGGGAAGCGACGGATATCACCGTATCTCCGGCACCACTGACATCGGCGATGTTCCTGATGTGGGCAGGGAAGTGGTATTCTCCGTTCTTGTCTTTGATGTAGACCCCATACTCTGAAAGCGTCACAAATGAAATGTCATTCTGTAATTTATCTTCCAGGATATCAACTGCTTTTTTCAGCTTTTCCGGCTCACTTCCGTATGAAAACAACACGTTCGTACCTTCGGTGAGTTCTTTGAGGTTCGGTTTGAACAATGTAACTCCCCGGTAAGTGAAGAAATTCTCTTTTTTCGGATCAACAGTGGTGATGATGTTGTGCTGCTTTGCCAGGGTAATTAACTCCGTGATCACTCGTTTTGTCAGAGTTCCTTTGTTGTAGTCTTCGAATATGAGAACGTCGATACCATCCTCAATTAAAGAGCGTACATTGGAAATCAGCCTGTCTTCTTCATCCGTGCTGATCGGGTTCGTCTGTTCTGAGTCAATGCGGAGCAGGTGCTGGTTGTTGCCGATGACTCTTGTTTTCACTGTTGTCATCCGGTCCGGGCTGAATACCAGTCCTTCGCCAGAGATGCCGGATTTTTTAAGCAGATCGACAAGCAGCCTGGCGTTGTCGTCATTTCCCACGCAGGAGCACATAACAGGCCGGGCTCCCAATGCCACCAGGTTCAATGCCACATTGGCCGCTCCTCCCAGCCGTTCCTCGTGTTTGCTTAGGCTTACCACTGGTACGGGAGCTTCGGGGCTGATTCGGTTTACTTTTCCTTTCAAATAAGCATCAATCATGATGTCGCCGACTACAGCGACTTTCAATTGATTAAATCGTTCGAAAAGACTACGGATATTCATCAATTCAATTTTTCTAAAGCGATTTTTACTCTTTTCAATGCTTCTTCCAGGACTTCTTCTGATGTCGCATAGGAAATGCGGATGCAATTGGAATCGCCGAATGCGTCTCCGGAAACGAGAGCGACCAGTGCTTCGTTCAATAAATACATGCACAGGTCTGCCGAGCTGTTGATAATTGTTCCGCCGTATGATTTTCCAAAGTAGGAAGAAATATCCGGGAAGACATAAAACGCTCCTTCGGGTACATTCACTTTCACTCCTTCGATTGCTCCCAGCTTTTCCAGTACCAGGTCACGTCTCCTGCGAAAAGCGGAAATCATGTCTTTCAAAATAGCCGGATCAGCGTTTACCGCTGCCACTGCCGCTTTTTGGGCAATCGAACAGGTTCCGGATGTAAACTGCCCCTGCATTTTTGTGCAGGCATCCGCTATGGGCTGCGGCGCTCCGATATAACCAATCCTCCAGCCGGTCATTGCCCAGGCTTTGGATACACCGTTCACAGTTACTACCTGGTTGTATATTTCATCGAATTGCGCCAGGCTTTCATGCTTTCCTGCGAAATTGATGTGCTCATAGATCTCATCTGCAATTACTACCAGATTTGGGTACCTGGCAATTACCTGTGCCAATGATTTTAATTCTTCTTTGCTGTAAACAGACCCGGAAGGATTACACGGAGTGGAAAAGATCATCATTCTTGTTTTCGGGGTGATTGCCTTTTCCAGTTGTTCTGCCGTTATTTTAAAATCGGAATCGATCCCGGATTCGACGATCACCGGAGCTCCTTCCGCCAGTTTCACGATCTCGATATAGGAAACCCAGTATGGAGCGGGGATGATCACTTCATCTCCTTTCCCAATCATACTCAGGATAACATTTGCCAATGACTGTTTCGCTCCTGTGGATACTACGATCTGAGTTTTTGAATAATTCAGTCCGTTATCGCGTTTGAATTTGTTTGAGATGGCTTCTCTTAAATCATCGTATCCCGGAACAGGGGTGTAAGTGGTGAAATTATTATCCATTGCTTCAACAGCAGCGTCTTTGATGAATTGAGGGGTGTGAAAATCCGGTTCTCCCAGGCTCAGGGAAATGATGTCTTTTCCTTGTGCTTTCAGCTCACGACTTAATCTTGACATGGCAAGTGTCGCGGATTCTTCCATATTGTTTAAACGGTCAGAAAATTCCAACATATTACAGGTGTTTTTTTACAAATCTACACAAAGAACCGGAACATGAAGGGCAAACACTGTTTTTTTTGCAAGTTGCCCCGGCTGGCATTATGAAATCGGTTTTTATCGGGAAAAAGAAAGGGATCGTCCTTTTGAGACGACCCCTGGCTTCTTTTTATGAAAGGCTCTTATTTTTTAGGAATAAAAACCATTCCCATTCTTTCCTGCTCAATCTGTAATTTGCTTCCTGAAAGCTCAACCACTTTGAATTCTTCAGGTTTTCCGTCTACTTCAATTGTCAGCGTTTTTTTGTCTTCGCTCAATTTCCAGGTTCCTTCTGATTTTTTTGGCTCATCACCTCCGAACATATCCGGAGCTTCAGTAGTAACTTTCCCGTCAGCTTTGAAATCAAAGTTCATTTTACCTTTCATTTCACCAACAATGTTTTTCAAGTTAGACTTTGCAGCTTCTTTTTGTTCGTCGGAAAGACCTTCCATAGCAGCATCAGGGATTGTGATATCGTCCAATGTCCAGTTGTTGACAATCGCAGCTCCTTTTCCTCCACATGCTACAGCTAAGAAAACTACAAATCCTAGCATCAATAAACTTTTAAATTTCATATAATAAAGTGTTTAAATTAATGGGGCAAATGTATAGTATTAAATTTATTTAATTGTTTTTAAAGACATATTTTTTTGATTTTTTTATTGAGAGAAAAAATAAATACTATCTTTGGTCACCTCACCGTAATTAAATGTTGCTTGTATAGCATAAAAAACAAAAAGAACTCTTACTTATGATAACTACATTAAAAAAGCTATCTCTATTTTCATCATTTTTTCTATTCTTCCATTTTTCATCCTACTGCCAGCTGGATAGTGCTTTTTTGAACGCATATTTTGAAACAATAGAAGTACAGGTGGATGGGAAGGATCCTCTGTCCATGAAGGTGATTCGGACAGAAACGTGGGTCAATGACTTTGATTTCTTCGGAGAAATCATCGTAACGGCTTATGACGAGCAGACAGGAAATCCGGTTGATAAAGCCAAGCATACCCTTCAGTCTGTTATAGATAATAACCTTTATCATTCAGGAGTCATTCAGATTGACTTATACCGTGGGATAGACAACGGGCGTAGTTACCGTATTGAAGCAGTGGTCAGAAATTACCAGGGATTAAATTTACCTATTGTCAGTAAAACGTTATAATTGAATTAAGCCGAAATTTTCTTTTCTTCAAACCAAACATATGAAATATACACTGCTGCTTTTTATAGTTTTGTTGTGCTTCACTGTATCGTTTTCACAAGTTCAGAATGTTGTCATCGTTTCGACTAAGTGTACAGTAGCAAATGATCTTTCCGTTAATGATACTGGAGGTGCCAATTCTAATCTCGCCACAGCCGGTCGGTTCTATGTGCCTCTTCTTGGAGGCTTTTGGGTTACTAACAGAACTTATGTGGAATATGATTTGTCTGGTATTCCGTCGAATGCGATAATTACGTCTGCCAATCTGAAAATATATGTGGAAAGCACAACCGGTGCTCCGAATATTTATGCAGGACGAATTGAGCAAAGCTGGCAGGAAAGTACCTTGTCGTGGAACAACAAACCTTCGCATTCTACTACAAATATAATCACGTCATCCTCAATGACCGGTACTTATTGGCTTACTTTCAATGTTAAAGATCATGTTCAGAAAATGGTCGCCAACGTTTACCCGAATAATGGCTGGGTGCTTTATCATAATAATGAGACGGAGACAGTCGCAAAAAACAGGACATTTCGATCAGATGATCATGTGGATGTTAATTCCCGTCCCAAGCTTGAAGTTTCCTATTACATTCCAATGTCTGTAGTGGCTGCTACGATTGACCATGAAAGTCATGCAGGTGCAAATAACGGATCTGTAAAACCTGTTTTGCAGAATGGTCCGGGAGGGACTTATTCTTATCAATGGTTTAACGCTGCAGGTTCGATGCCAGGGAAAACCGCTTTGAATCTGACAGGGGTTCCTTACGGATGGTATGGACTAAGAGTTACCAGCTCAATAGCAGGGACGGAACAATTCTATTACGCTTTTTTAGTAGGGTTAAACTGTGAAGAAGTGGAAATAGAGTTCAATCCAGGGCCTAATTTTATTGATGATGCTCCAGTCCAAGGACCAATTGAGTATGAAAATGCTGTGGTTAATTTTGGTTCGGAGAATTATATAGTCGCTCTTGATTTTAGCCTTTGGAGCACTGTTGTTCAGAACAGAACATTGATCCGGTTTAGATTGTGGGTCGACCAGGAAATCAATTTGACCGAATCGGTCATGCAGCTGAAAGGAATTGCAAATGATGGAACCAGATCCAATGAGTCTCACCTGAAAAGAGTTGTGGAGCAATGGCAGGAAAATATCGTTACTCATAGCAGTATGCCAGCAACCTCTACGGATATTTTAGTGAATGTTCCGGAAATGTTATCACCTACAGAAATCAAGAACATTGACGTTCTCGACTTTTGGCAGCACTGGAGAGAAAATAATGTACAGAATTATGGTTTTTTATTTGAATTGCAGTTGTACAATTCAATTTATACCACTCAGGGATACCACTCTTCTGATGCCACAACAGCTTCGGACCGTCCAAAGGTAACCTTTAAAATGTATGTTTCAGACCCGATTCCACCGAATTACTGCGACCAGGTATTTGCAAAAATGGACAGAATGCTGAGGGGAGTGAGATACAGGCCTTATTTAAGTCACCTTTACTTCTATTATGATGAAGAATATGATCATTCTACGTCATTAAACTATAATGTTTACAGGGACGGAGATGCGGTTAATGCAGTTTTGAACGCAACTATCCAGCCTTTGACAGGAAGCGGATATGGTGATAATCGGCATGCGTTGAATGTTTCCAGCTTGCAAGAAGACAACTATATTTTAGAAATTATGAATAATAAACAAGAAAAATTTTATTTGCGTTTCAAAATCGAGGACTGATTAAATCTTAAGTCAGCATCTGAACAATTCTACTAACAACAGTAAAACAACATACACTCTTTTTATGATAAGAAAAATCAGACAAAGTAATACATTCAAGGTAACGTGTGTTACTGTCGCGCTTACAATTTTTTTTGAAATTGTTGCTCCTCTACAGGCGTTTGCTTTAACAGGGGGACCTTCTCAACCTGAATTTGCATCGTTTACTCCCGTTGGTACTTCGGATATGGTTGATCTTTCCACGGGGGATATGAATTACAACATTCCGCTGCTGGATGTAGGAGGATACCCGGTCAATATATCTTATTCTTCTTCCGTAGGAATGGATCAGGAGGCCTCCTGGGTGGGGTTGGGATGGAATCTTTCAGTTGGACAGATAAACAGAAATGTCAGGGGACTGGCTGATGATTTTCAGGGTGATGAGCTCATTTACGAAAATTATCTGAAGCCGAATGTAACTGCAGGTGCAAGCTTTAAGTTTACTCCGGCAGCTGTTGGTTTTGAATTGGACGCGGCCGGGCATCTTGTGGAAGGAGGAGAGGGTGAAGCTGGCAATTTTACGATAGGTGTTTCCGCAATGTATAATAATTATCGGGGGTTTAGCATTAAACCCAGTGTTGGAGTTCAGATGGATCTCGGTAAAAATGCGTCTGTAGGATTTAATGCCGAATCAGGTCCGGATGGACTATCGATCTCTCCCACTTTTTCATTACATGCTGAAAACAAGGTAAAAAATGATCGGAATACGAAATTAACTACCAGTGTGGGGCTTCCTTGGAATTCAAGAACAGGTGTGTCACAGATGACGATTGATGTAACCAGGAAAAAACAGGCGCATATTGGTGAAGGAGAAGATAAGAAGATCAAAACCATTAATCAGCAGAACGTCGGATCTTCGGTTAGCTTTGCAGAGCAGCTTTACACTCCTTCCCGCCGGGTAGGAATGGAAACAGGAAGCTTTACTGTAAATGCGGCCCTTGGAGCTGAGGTGTTCGGAGGAGAAGGACAGGGGCAGATCACTGCATATGGTACAGTGATGATTGTAAAGCCTTCGGAGATGACTAAGACAGTCAAAGCCTACGGGTATGCAAATACAGACTTGGCTGGTTATGATGATGCACTGGACTTTAACAGAGAAAAGGACGGAGCTTTCAGTATCAATACAACGAACCTTCCTTTGACGAATTACACCTATGATACTTATTCCGTACAGGGACATGGGGTTTCAGGGCAATTCCGGCCATACCGAAATCAGGTGGGGTATGTTTTCGATCCACGGGTGAATGACGGATCGACTTCAGGGACGTTTGGTTTTGAAGTAGGTACGGGAAATGCCGTTCATGCAGGACTGGACTTTGAAGTTTCCATGGTATCTGGAAAGTCCGGGGTTTGGTCGGAAAATAATTACATTCTTTCTTACCTGAAAGAAAATTATAATTATGATCCTGATTATGAGAAGGTTCATTATAAGAATGTTGGAGATTTAAGCATAGACCGTGATTTTCAGGGGTCAGGATCTCAAATGTTTTCACAGGTCGGAGACTACCAGCCTGTTAGAATCCCATTTGTTGGTGAAAAATTTTATCGAACAGTAAAAAGCGAAATCCGCAAAAAGATAACGGGAACAGGAGCAGAAAGTGGACAGCCGGTATCTTCCCCTATCAAGCGTACACAGCGTCAGGCCAGAAATCAGGCAATTAATATGCTTACAAAAGAAGATGTGTCTGGAGGAAAGGGATTTGGTCCGTTAAATTACTCTTCCCAGTATACATTACCCGCTCAGGCTAAAAATCATCATACTGCTGAGATTCAGGTTGTCCGAACCGATGGTGCAAGATATATTTACGGGCTTCCAGTCTATAATACGTTAAAGAAAGAAGCAACTTTTGCCGTTGACGGAACTCCTGATTGTAATAAAGGAGTGGTAAATTATAATCCTGCAAGTACAGCAAATGAATCAGGATGGAAGAACTTGCTACCCAATGATAAATACTTTAATCGTGTCACAACACCTGCTTATGTCCACACACATTTATTAACCTCTGTTTTGTCTACTGACTATCAGGATCTCAGTGGAAATGGCCCTACACCTGATGATTTTGGAAGTTATACAAAGTTTTCTTATAAAACATATGGACAGGTTAACCAGTCTGCGGGAGTTCCCAATGGATCCAATATTAAAAATTATAAGTGGAGAATACCCTATGCACAGAATGAAGCAACACATAATGAGGGTTTTAAAACAGACAAAAAAGACGATCAAGGAACATATATTTATGGAGAGAAAGAGATCTATTATCTTGATAAGATAGAAACAAAAACACATATAGCAGTATTCCATTATTCGCCCCGGAAAGATGCAAAAGGAGTTGCAGGAGAAAATGGAGGGATGGCAGCCAATAATAATTCATATAAACTGGATAAAATCAGCCTCTATTCGGTCGGGGAATACAATGCTCAGAATCCGCAAAG
This sequence comes from Crocinitomicaceae bacterium, assembly GCA_037189645.1. Classification (GTDB taxonomy): domain Bacteria; phylum Bacteroidota; class Bacteroidia; order Flavobacteriales_D; family Crocinitomicaceae; genus Taishania. Next base: position 161,478 of record JBBCIY010000008.1, on the reverse strand, counting down.
CAGCATTCCGATCAAGGAGGTACATTTTGAGTATTCTTACTCCCTTTGCCCAGGGGTTCCTAACAATATTGTCAATGCCTCTGGTGTTACCCCTATTCCCGGAATTGATGATCAGCTTTCTTCAAATGAACTTTCTAACCATGGAGGAAAATTGACACTTAAGAAAATCTATTTCACATATCGTAATTCCAACATGGGAAAATATTCAGGATATACATTCAACTATGGAGAATACACTCCTGTTTGGGATACGGGTAGCGGAAGCTACATTCATCCTGATGAGTATTCAGGCATTACGCTTACAGCTGCGCATCTGAATCGGATATATGACCCCAATCATGCAAAAAAGGAGCTAACCGGACGTAACCCCGCTTACAATATCAAGGGGTATGATACCTGGGGGAATTACCTGCCAAATATAGGAAACTGCGGTAATACTGATCCTCTGACAGCCGCAGAATTTCCTTATACAAGTCAGGAACAAGAGATCCAGGATAATCGTTCTGCTGTTTGGTGTTTATCCAGAATCGGTCTTCCTTCCGGTGGTATTATCTCGGTTGCATACGAATCGGATGATTATGGCTATATTCAGGACAAGGAACCTATGCGTATGTTTAAAGTTGTGGGAGCCGGCTCTTCTCCAATAGGAAGCGCTGCCGATCTTGATGAAAATACGTTGAGTTCGGAACTTTTTAAATCTCCTGTAGTGAATAAGCCGAAACCTTACATTTATGTACAGGTTGATCCGGGAACCGTTGCTGCTGACTATTTGAGCACGCTGAAAAATAATCCGATTTATTTTCGTTTTTTAATGAATATGACCCAGCTTGGAGCTATTCCAGGTAATGAGGCAAATGCAAAATATGATTACGTTTCAGGATATTTTGAGTATGAGCCACAAAATAATTCGGAACCATATAGCGGAGATGCACAAATCTTTACCGTCAATGGACAGAGTGGATACTTTTTAAGTATTCCCGTAAAGCTTGTTGAGCAGGAAGGAGGTATAGGAGGACTCGTTAACAAGAACGTGCACCCGATTTCAAAAGCGACCTGGAGCTTCGGAAGAAAATACCTGAATGATCATGTTTATAGTGCTCAACCTAACGGAGATTCTGATGATATCGAAGCGATAGTAACTGATCTGCTGTCTCCTTCTTCTTTGAGCAGTTTGCTGGAAATATTTTCCGGACCTAATGGAGCTTTGGAGAAAAAGGGTGTGGGTAGGTGCTTTATAAAAGGGAAATCCTGGGTTCGTTTAATGGAGCCTGATGGAAAGAAGCTGGGAGGAGGCTGCCGTGTAAAAGAGATCCGGATCAGTGATGTATGGGAAGAAATGAATAATGGTGCATCGGGGTATCAGACAATGCATTATGGGCAACGTTATGAATATGTTACAACGGAGGGTAATACGAGCGGTGTAGCTACATACGAGCCCATTGGAAATAAAGAGAACCCGTTTGTTCAGCCTGTTTTTTACGCAACCAAGCATTTATTAGCCCCAAATGAGGAAAATTATGTGGAAAAACCGTTTGGAGAATCATTTTTTCCTAATCCCCAGGTTACCTATTCCCGTGTAAAAGTGTCAAACCTTGCAGGAGGGCAGCCGTTGGCAAGCGGTCATCAGGTTAAAAAGCTGCATCGTACCGGAAGTGTTGTGACTGAATTTTATACGTCGAAAGATTATCCTACTATTGTAGACCAGACGACTTTACAGTCAGAAGAAGACAAGAAGGAACTATTGGACAATATCCTTTCTTTGAATGTCAGAAAGCATTTTACAGCCTCCCAGGGATATGTCATACATTTAAATGACATGAATGGAAAACAAAAGGCACAATGGGTATATGCAGAAGATCAGACTGCTCCGATATCAGGAATTCAATATATCTACGATAATAATAGCATGATTTCATCTTATAATGCATCTATGGGGCCAGACCAGAACAAGGGGCGGCTAAATAATCATGTAAAGGTTATTAATCCTGATGGCAGTATTGAAATGAAAACAATTGGTGTGGAAGTGGACATTGTAAATGATTTCCGTGAAAATGAAACAAAAACGCGTATTCCGGGAGTTAACGGCAATCTGGCAACCTTCCTGGTAGCAGCTTTCCCGGCATTGGTTCCGCTGCCTTTGCCGGATTATTCGCAAACTGAGGATCGTTTTCGTTCCGTATCCACTACCAAGGTGATCAATACGTTCGGGATATTAAAGGAAACCATTGCCCATGATTCCGGAGCGACAGTATATACAAAGAACCTGGCATGGGACGCTGAGACAGGAGAGGTCCTGATCACTGAGACAGTAGATGAGTATAATGATAAATACTATACATTTAATTATCCTGCACATTGGTACTATAACGGAATGGGGCAGGCGGCCAGGAACCTCGGATTCGAAGGTGCGATTTCCAGTGTGAGCGGAGGAGTGTATACGCTCAATGGTATCTCTGATGTGGAAGATTACCTGCTTGAAGCGGATGAGCTGTACTTGTCTGCTACGGGGCAGATCGCATGGGTATCTAATATTGATGTTGCAAACAATCAGTTCACACTCATTGATGCATTGGGAAATCCTGTCAATGGAGGGGCAGGAGCAATAGAGGTGACACGTTCAGGAAGACGTAACCTGCAATCGGCAGCTGTCATGAACATTATACTGAAACATAACCCGCTCAAGGATTTAAATGGGAATGATATTACGGCCTTAAGTTCCACCTCATTTGTTTCACAAAGCTGGAATGACTGGTACATTATCAATGCAGGTGCAGTGGAATATTCTGATGAATGGACAGTCACTTGTGAGTGCGCTATTCCAGGATTAGGAGAAATATATAATCCTTACAGAATGAATGAAAAAGGTATATGGAGAACACGTACATCCCGTACCTATCTGACAGGAAGAAACCGTCACAATGATGTTACCCCGCGTATGCAGGGATTCTTTACTGCTTTCTCTCCAATGTATAAAGTTGACAGTAACGGTAACTGGATACAGGATTTGAATGACTGGACCTTTGTCACTTCAGTTACCGATTACAGCCCCTATGGTTTTGAACTGGAAAACCGTGATGCGCTCAACAGGCATTCGGCAGCACAATACGGTTATAATAATATGTTTCCAATGGCTGTAGGAGCCAATGCCCGGTATGATGAAATAGGCTATGACGGGTTCGAAGATTATACGTTTGACGGTTGTCCGCATAGTGCCCATTTCACCTTTAAAAATGTGATCAATCCTTTATCAGAGATTTCAACTGAAGCACATACTGGAAAGCATAGCCTTCGGGTGAAAGGGAGTTCAAGAGTTACTTTGAGCAAGAAGTTAAATTGTGAGGAATAACAATATAAATTAAAAACAGAATGAAAAATAAATCAGGAATTGTGCGATTGTTTATCATGTTATTTTTTGCATTAACAATGCTTGATGTTAGTGCCAATACTCCCCTTCCGGTCATTATTAGCTGGAATACATGCGGGGGAGAAGGTATATTTCGCTTAGATTTTCTTCCGCTGGAAGAAAATTCATATACGGAGTGGGATTTTGGAGATAATTCACCTGTTTTTATTCAATATGATCAATTAACAGACGTACACCATCAGTATTCTCAAACGGGAACCTATACGGTGACTGCCACATGGTATACATATTATTCTGGACAATGGTTTTCAACTAATTATACAACTACATTCGAGTACCTTGCTTCCGATCCTTTATTCGGAATAGGAGATAATTGTATTGCATTGACCGTAGCTCCGAATAATGAATTAGAGATAGAAGTGGAATATGTTGGAGGAAACTATTCCGGCGGTGTTTATAACTGGTCTGAAATTGATTATGGAGATGGTACGGTTGATACTTATGGAATTCTGACAAATGGCCAGACGTTTAGTCATATTTATGCAGCTCCGGGACAGTATACAGTTACGTTAACTATAACAGCAGGCTACCATACCGGCCCTTTTTGTTCAACATCTTGCAGTGCAACCATTACAGTAGCAGAACCCGAATGCTGCAGTAATTTTTCTCCTCTTCCACAGGGAAATTATCTGATTAGCGCCTGGGTAAAAGAGAACCAGCCTACCCAGGTGAAAAATTACGATAATGCATATATTGAGCTGGAGTTTTTCGGACCTGGCAGCGCTTCATACCAGTTTTATCCCTCCGGGGATATTGTGGATGGCTGGCAGCGTATTATCGGTGAGTTTACTATCCCTGCAGGAACAACGGATATGGATATTCATCTTTCCAATGATCATCCGTCGATAGAATGTTACTTCGACGATATCCGGGTGCATCCTTTCAATGCAAGCATGAAATCGTATGTTTATGACCCGGAAACATTGTGGCTGGCAGCTGAACTGGATGATAACAATTATGCTACCTTTTACGAGTATGATAAAGAAGGGCAGCTGGTACGAATTAAAAAAGAGACAAACAGGGGCGTTATGACCATCCAGGAGACCAGAAGCAGTAACCCTAAAGTGGAGCAATAAGTACGTCTACAGGTATAAAGTTCCAAAATGATTGAATAAAGAAATGACAATGAAACGATTGAATCTACTATTTGTTTTATGGACGCTTTTCAGCTCCTCGCACCTTTTTTCGGCAGAAGTTAACTGGAATATCCGGAGAGAAGGGGGAAATATCCATCCTGGATTAGTGTTGAATATGGAAGACGGAGAGTTTTCAGAACTTCTTTCGGGTGTTTTTACAGACGTAAGGAGCTTATCATATGTGCGTATAGGGTTTATTGACGGAACAAACCTCCCTCATCAGTCCGGTAATATGGCTTTTAAGGCGGAGCTGAAAATCACACCATATAATAATTCCGGTGGAGCGCTGGCGAGTATTACAGAAACAATTGAGATACAAAGTTATGCCGGAGGTACTAATGTAAACATTGATGCAGCGGATTACCGGATGAATGGTATTCATAAGGTAAAAGTAGAGGTATTAAATCTTTGGAGTATTAACCTTTCGACGATGAATCAGCTTTCTATGCTGCATTTTCCTGAATTTATCTTTCTGGAAGTGGGGTATAGTGCTGAGAGATATTATGAGTTGAGTATGGCTGTTCCTCAATTAGGAATACAGTTCCTGGAGTATGATTCCCAGGGAAACATTGCCAATACGACAACCGGAAATGCAACGACGGCAGTTACAAACGATATCCTGATTAACTGGAATTATGTAGCTGGAGCTGAAGCTTATGACCTGGAATGGACATGGGTAGATAACTATCATAAGGTAATAGGAATGCCCCCTGTCACTTCTAATCTTATCACATTGAAAGAAAGAGAATTTAAGAACAACAGTACGCGAATACGCACAGCTTTTCAGAGTTACCGGATTCCCCAGGTGTTTGCAAAAGGTTATCTTATTGTCAGAGTGCGCCCCGTAGGAAGGTGGCTGGACAGTCCGGAAAAGGAAAAATATGGTGAATGGAGCAGCAACAATGGAATTGTAAAAAACGTAGTTTCTGACTGGCCGGATGTTATTACTATTACAACATCTCATGAGGGAGCAAGAAACTGGCAATATCAGGCTGTGTATGCTGAGGATGGGAAGAAAAAAGAGGTTGTGAGTTATTTTGATGGTTCATTACGAGGAAGACAGACAGTTACCCGTATGAATTCAAAAAATCAGTCGGTTGCAGAGGAAACGATTTACGATAATGAAGGGCGTGGAGTGATCCAAATGCTACCCGTCCCGCTTGATAATCCTTCTATCCGGTATTATCCTTCACTGAATCTTGATGGTAATCAGAACTCATACAGTCATCACAATTTTGACTGGGAAAGCACAGTGGAAGAATGTTCTGTGGTATCAGCAGATCCTGTGGATGACCAGGTTGGAGCAGGATTGTATTATTCCGCACACGGTCACACAGGAGATACGGATTGGCAGCAATATGTCCCGGAATCGAATGACTATCCGTTTGTCCAGGTTGAATATACACCGGATAATACTGGCCGAATCCGTCGCCAGGGAGGGGTGGGGAGCGTTCACCAGGTAGGATCCGGCAATGAAACGGAATATTTTTACCTCCAGCCCAGCCAGGAAGAATTGAATCGGTTGTTTGGTTACAAAATAGGTTATAACAGCCGTTATAAGAAAAATCTGGTAGTAGATGCCAATGGGCAGGTAAGCGTGAGCTATATAGATGAACAGGGGAGAGTAGTGGCGACGGGGCTTGCAGGCAACAGCCCTGCAAATCTGGAAAGCCTGAATTCGGAATCGAGCAATCCCTATCATGGAATTATTGCGAATAATTTGTTAAACAAACAAAACAGCCTGGATCAGGATACGGAAGAAGATAATAACGAACGGTTTACGACAGGTCGTTTCGGAGCATTGAATGATGGACTGAGACTCAATACACAGATAGGAGTTGCTACTGATAATACGGAGTATAACTTTTACTATGATGTTACAACAGATGTATATGAAGAATCGTGTGATGAGGTTGCCGGGGTATCTTATCCGTATGTGTATGACCTGACGATCAGTCTGATGGATGACTGTGGCCAGGAACTTTTTTCACAGTCCTACGAACATATTGTCGGGATCCAGGCAGTAAATTCAACAATCGGCGACCAGTTAAGTGTGGCTTTTGAGAACCTGTTTCTTGAGCAGGGAACTTATACCCTGCATAAAAAGCTAACAGTGAATGAGGAAGCTCTGGAATATTACACAGCTCATTATTTGAGTGATGCGAATCCGTGTTTGCTTGATAGTTCACAATTCGTTTATACCCCTTCTGAATGTGAAGAGAATGGTTGTGAGGAATGCGCTTCTGCATTAGGAACCGCAACTGATTTTATGCTTCGTCGTGCAAAAGATCTGAATAGAATTGATGAAACAGCCACGGTAGTTCCTCCTGCTACTTTTACTTCACAGGAAGAGGCAGATCTTCAACTGGAATATGTCGCTTTACTGGATGAATGCCGTGCGCCGTGTGCTCCGGTTATTTCCTGCGATGTGTATACAGGAATGATGCTTATTGATCTTTATCCCGGAGGACAGTACGGAGATCTTTCCAATGCTGATATGCTGAGTGTTTACCGGATTCCGAATGATCTTTCCGGAAACTGGAGATCTCCGGTTTATTATGATGAAGACGGTACACCTTCCCAGGTAGAGGTATTCTATAATGGAAGTACTTATTCACCACCTTTATTGGCTACTGTTGATCCGGCTGCTTCCAACGGGTATGCCCAGGGAATCTATGAAGTTGCCCCTACGGATTTGTTGAGCCATCTTGATTTTGCAGACCGGTTCAAAGATAGTTGGGCGACCTCTTTATTGCCTTATCACCCTGAGTATGCGTTGTATTCCTATGTCCAGGAAATCTGTACCACTGAATACCAGGTACCCACAACAGGGACTCCTCTTAACTGGTCAAGTGAATATTTTGACGCTGTCTTGAAAAATGAAATCACTACTTATGAACTGGCTGATGATAATGTGTATGGCATCAGCTTTCAGAGCACAAATGCCATTTTGGATATTGATCCCTATTTTCACATCACTTATCCTGTGCATAACCAGCTAACAGCATTGGGGAATTCCTATACAGTGCTCAAAAATAACCTTATGTCAGAGGCTCTTTCCGATTATAAGGGAAGCGGGCTTTCTATGTTGCACTACGCTGTTAAAACTGTTGTTTACGGAAATAATTTTGGTATAAATGTTAACAACACAATTAATACGAATATCAGTAACTGGACTGATGTACTGTCGTATTATCCACAGGATGCTGATATGATTTGGCAGCTGTATAAGTCTTATTACCTTTCTTACAAAGCGATAATCAATCAATATTTGATGGATCTGTATAGCCTGGATGGAGGTTTTTTCAACGGGTGTATCGGACCGGCCGACTTTAGCCTTGGAATTCTGAATGCTTTTCAGCATAGCGCTTATTATGATGAAGTGGTATTGACAGCTGTTGCTGTGCTTGATCTTGGAGGAACTTTTAGCTTCCCTGTGGAAGGTTGCCAGGCAGCATATAATCCGAAGCAGAATCGTATTGTGCGTATTGATGCTCTCTATAATTCAGGAACCCCCGATGCAGCGGTTATCAATGAACTATCGGTACATGCAGATTATGAGCAGTGGAGACAGACGGGATTGTGTCCGTTAACGGTGGATATGGAGCGCTTGTTAAATGCTTTGTTGACTACAGGTACATTCATGTCAGGAACAAGCATGACTGATGTCGATGAATTGGTTCCGGATCTTTTTGCCGCAATGACTACGTCAGGTAATTACCCTATTCCCGATCCTGCCAATTTAACAGATGGTTCGGGAATGACTGTCACCGGTAGTATCAATGGCAGCAATCTGGAAATAAAATTTCAGGAGCAATGGAATAATCTGAATGTATCGGGTTCCGAAGTAACGATTGTTATCCCTTCTCCTGTCGGTTACAGCTGGTCTTCCTATGGGACTGGATGGCAGGTTTTTAATGTCGGGCAAAGTTACCCTCATCCTTCCTCAACAGCAGTTAGTGTTGTTCTTACAGTAGGGAACAATCCCTCCAATACTGAGGAAGTGGTCGTGACATATGATAATCTTAACAGTCTTAACCTGAATGGATGCCAGGCGGACTATTCCAACAGTGATGGACGGTACGATCCGAAATGTCAGAAAGAAGAAGCCTTCGAAGCTGCGATGCTGGCGTTTCTTCAGCGATTGAGTTTAGACGGAGACTTGCTGACCACAATAACCCCGCTTACGGGATATCCTGAATACGAGAACAGTATCTTATCAACTTTCTTTGGCCCGGGATCAGGAGTAACCTGGACAGGATCTGCAGGAACATTTTCCAGCGGGGCAATGACCTATTATATCGGATTCATACCACCATCCGGGTCTGTGTTGATTAATTCATTTGATATTGTAGGAGAAACGACTTATTTTTCAGTAATTACCTCGAATACTACCAATACGATGGTCAATGAAAGTGGTAATCATGCCTATACAATTGAATCTTTTCCTTCCCAACTGGATTTCAGTTGCCCTTGCCAGGAAGAGCAGGTAAATGAACTACAATCTTTGATTGAGGAGTTGTTAAATGAGCTGGTTGGCGTTTCCAATCCGAATAACACGCAGCCACAGGCATTAATGGACATGGAAGAATACCTTTTTGTCACGAATCCTCAGATTGTAAACCATGCTATAACATTTGAGAATGATTGTTTTACTTATGGATATAACTGGGGAGGAGTAGCAAAATTTGTTTCGCCACAAAGCTGTATTTCCTTTTCCTTTTGTAATGAAGCATTGAATGGGAGCGAAGCGATTGCTTCTATAAGTAATTTGGAGCTCAATGAAACGGCGACTGCGTTTACCTGTACTGTAACCTTGAGTAATCAGGTAACATATACAGCTACAGGAATGCTCTCATGTATCCAACTCCCCCCGTGTGATGGATGTTTCCCGGCAGCAGAGCTTCCTGTGAGTTGTACAAGTGCTTATGATACCTATAAGGCATTTATGGAGACTCGGTTTTCAGGAGATCTTGTTCCGGATGAACCGGGATATGATGAAGCTGCTATTTTACAGAATGAATACATAGGAACAGAAGCAAATTTCTGCCAATCTGCTTATGCATACATTGCAGGTGCCTATCAGAATTATATTATTACAATGGGGATCACTTCGACGGAAGATCCTAATTTCCTTTCGATTTATGAGTTTGGTTCCACACCGATCGGTTATTCAAACACAAAACTTTCAGCTGCTGTCACAGCGTATTACAATACACTTTCGGGATATCCAGATTATGCGAACCCGGCTTCGGCATCTTATCTAACCTGGAATGAATATGTTGGGCAGGTTTATCTCAGTATCTTCACAATCTGTCCGTCGGTTAAGCGGGGAGGATATTTCCCTCAGCCTCAGGTAGAATTTCCTTGTGCCCAGTGGGAAAATAGTGTTGACAGTATGAATGTTTTCAACCAGCACGAAATATACCTGGTGCAGATGGAAAAGACATTTATACAGGCTTATGTGGAAGGTGCGATTAACAGCGTTATAGAAAATTTCTATGAATTCCACGATAATAAGGAATACCATTATACCCTGTATTATTACGATCGTGCGGGAAATCTGGTACAAACGGTTCCTCCTAAAGGAGTAGACCGGTTTGAGTATTCGTATAATACAGGTTCACAGCCGGTTGTTGAAACGCCCATTGTGAATGCAGGTGGAAATATAGGTGCAACCAATGCGGAGATCAATGCTCATCGTCAGCTAAATCCGTATACTACCGTCAATAGTAACCTGGCACCGAATCATACTTTGGAGACTACCTACAATTATAATTCTTTAAGCCAGCTGGTATACCAAAAAACACCGGATGGAGGTGAAATCCGGTTTGCTTATGACAAACTGGGGCGGTTGATAATGAGCCAGAATGCCAAGCAGAATAGTGCAAATCGTTTCAGCTATACTCGTTATGATGAACTTGGAAGGGTAATTGAAGCAGGCGAAATGGGACTTTCCGGCTATTGGATCAGCGAAGGAGGAAGGCTTCATAGCAGTATGGGAGAAAGTGATGCTGTTAATCAGAGTAATTTCCCCAATAATTTATCAACAAACAGGACTGAAGTAACCCGTACTATTTATGACAGGCTTCCGGCTTCTATACAGGTTGTTCGCTTTCAGGGACTTTCCCCAGTAGTAGTAAGCGTATCTTCGTTGTTTGGATGGTACGGACAGAACTATTCTGCTCAAACCAATAGGAACAGAATAACAGGCGTACTCTATTTCAATTCACTCAACCCTTCTGCTCCGGATGATAATAGCTCTTATCAGACAGGATCGTTTTATGATTACGATGTTCACGGAAATGTGCAGCAGCTGATCCAGGTCAATAAAATCGCACCTGCAGATTTCAGAAATCAACACTTCAGATTGATGCGCTATGAGTATGATCTGGTGAGCGGTAATGTGCTCAAAGTTATTTATCAGCCTGGAAGACAGGATCAGTTTATGCATCGTTATAGTTACGATGATGATAACCGTGTAACAATAACAGAAACTTCGAAAGACGGCTTTGTGTGGGAGAAGGATGCTAAGTATTTTTACTATGACCATGGTCCGCTTGCCAGAACAGAGCTGGGAGAAAAGAAAGTACAGGCGCTGGATTACGCTTATACCATTCAGGGATGGATTAAGAGTGTGAATGGGGAAGAAGTGAGCGAGCAGACCATGATGGGCTCAGATGGAAAAAAAACAGTGGTTAATTCTCAGGTCGGAAGAGATGTATTCGGGTACAGTTTGAGCTATTACAATGGCGATTATCAGGCTGCTAATACTGCCATGCTCAATTATACCCTGAGCGGAGATCCGAACCTGGGGGCAGGATTGTATAGCGGTAATATCCGCAGCATGCACACCGCTATTTCAGATGATACTGAAGCAGCTTTGGGTACGCACCAGACCAATTATACTTATGATCAGCTGAATCGTATTAAGTCAATGACGGGTTATAACCGGACATTGTCGGTAAGCCATAATTTGTCAGGATATAAGAGTAGTTATAGTTTTGATGAAAACGGTAATCTGCAAACCCTGAAACGTCATGTTGGAGGAAGTGGAATACCAATGGATATTTTTGAATACTATTACAATGCAGGTACCAACCAGCTGAACTGGGTAAATGATTTGGCAGGAGCCTCACTATTCAGCAATGTAGATATTGATAATTCAATGAATGCGGATAATTATTCATATGATGCCATCGGTCAGCTGGTTAAAGACGTGGATGAAGGAATTGATAACATTTTATGGACCGTTACCAATAAAGTCAAGCAAATCAACTACACTGACGGAAGAGTAATATACTTTTATTATGATGGTATGGGAAATCGTACCGTAAAGGAATACTTTGACGGTAATCATCATCATACGACATACTATGTTCATGATGCACAGGGAAATGTAATGAGTGTATATTCTGCGAACGATGATGATGATAATATCTATCTTCGGGAACGTAATATATACGGATCATCAAGACTGGGGCAGGAGCAATTGAATCTTGAGATGTTCCCGATATCATATAACAACGAAGGTTTAGTGATCAATGAAGTCGGAGACAAGCGTTATGAATTGTCAAATCACCTGGGGAATGTGCTGCAGGTGATAACGGACAGTAAGATTGGAAGAACAGAAAATATCCAGCGTTATTATGGTAAGTTTGATGGTGTAAATGATAGGGCGATATCGGCAACCTTTTCAGCAGATCTTTCGAATGAGGTGACACTGGAGGCCTGGATAAGGACTACTACGCCACCCGTATCAGGATCAGTAGGTATCGCTTCTCAGATCATATATGTAGGTTTACAGAAAGGGGTACATTTAAATTTGTTCTCAAACGGAAGAGTCAATTTTGATGGAAGACATGGAACAGTAACCTCTTATTCTTCTGGTCAGAGTGTTACAGCCGTTAACGATGGACAGTGGCACCATATAGCGGGAACAGTAAAAATAGGCACTAACACTACTACTTGGAAAATTTATGTAGATGGTATTTTGGAAAATTCTACGACATATGCTGTTACAGGTTCTTTTTCAGGGCTAGATGCACCGTTTTATGTAGGAGCCAGGCCTGTAGGTTACTACTTTAACGGAGATATCCGTGAAGTGAGCTATTGGAATGTCGAACGTTCAGCTACCCAGATTCAACAAGACAAATCCACCATTTTCCAGGGAACGGAGCCGAATCTTAAAGGATACTGGTGTTTTTCGGATAATTTGAATCCAACGGATGATGCTAGTACGGGCAATCATAACCTGTCATTACAAGGCGCTGTATTTGGAAGTGAAATTGTACCATCCCGTTATTATACGGCAGATATAAAAATCTATTCTGATTACTACCCATATGGTATGCAGATGCCAGGAAAACATGAAAGTGACGGGGATTATCGTTATGGGTTTAATGGCTACGAGAGTGATGACGAGATGAAAGGAACGAAAAATAGCTACACAACACAGTTTAGGCAATATGACCCAAGGTTAGGGAGATGGCTAACAAAAGACCCTGTATTTAAACCGCAAGAATCACCGTATGCATTGAATGGAAATAACCCTGTTTGGTTTATTGACCCGAATGGAGCGGACTCTGCAAAAGTAGGAGGTGCATGGTTTTGGAAAGTTGAAAAAGGTGATACATATTATAGTGTTGGTAAACGTACAGGCACTGATTATCAAGAATTGCAAAAAATAAACTCTCAAGATGCGAAGTCGTTAAAAGTTGGTTCACTACTTTCATTAAGTAAAGCTAAAACGCCAACTAACTCAAATCAACCGACTAAATCTTCGAGTTCTACAACACCCATCTCAAATTGGGTGTGGGATATGTTGGAAGAAATACCCACTACTGAATTAAGCCTATCAGCACTTGCAATAGAAAAATTAGGTGGACTTGAGAAAGCTAAAAAATTGTTAGAATCGGGTAAATTTCAGGTACAATATAAAGGGGAAACAAAAACATGGAGTATTAATTTTAATGGAAATCAATATGTTGATGCTGAGTTTGTTAAGTCCTCAAAGGTTAGGGCTATGGATATTAATTCAACAAAGACCTCTGCATTAAAAGTAGTAAAAACAGGAGGAGTTATTCTTAATTTTATTGGAATTGCTGTTACAGCTCATACGGCTTATACTGAAATCACAACAAATGGAAGTATTTCTATAGAAACAGGTGCTGATGCTTTTTTTGGTGTAGTAGGATTTTGCGGTCCTGTTGGTACAGCTGTGAGTGCTACTTATTTTCTATTAAAACCTGCAGTTCAATGGATACATGGGGCTGCAATTAAATCTGGAGCCACATTGGACCATTATGGTAATGTTTCATACGAAGAAATGTGGGAACTTTTTAAAAGCGGTTGGTAATGGTACGATGGAGAAGTAAATTAATTTTTAATATTCGAAATTTTTATGAATCGAAATTTAAAGAAAAAGATGTACCACATATTTATGCTATATGTTTGGTCTCATTAATCGACTTTTTCATCATTTTTTCATCTATATCACATTGCTGTGTTCTTGATAAGAAATATATTATTTCAATTTGTATATTTTTATTGATGATAAACACTTTCATTTATATGAAAGTAACTCCTGCAAAAGGTAATATTTTAGTGCAAAACATTGTATATCTTACTCTGTTTATCATAAGTTTATTGTTTTTGTATATTTTATGATTGGCAGGGTAGGTAACTTTATCAATTATCGGATTTCGCGATTATATTGATAGTTATTATTTGTTAAAACTCAAAATATAGTATGAACTTAACTCCAAACTCATACTATATTTTGAAAATCAATATGATTTCTAGAGAAATATAGCTGGTATTCTGCTTTAAAACCCCTGCACACCATTTACGGTCGTATACTTCAATATGTTCTTCTTGTCCGGGTGAATACGGGCAAATGCAGATTGAACGGCCAGTGTTCCTTCGTGGAACCCGCACAGGATCAGTTTCAGTTTGTTGGTGTATGTATTGATATCACCGATCGCGTAGATCCCGGGGATGTTGGTTGAATAATCCAGCGTGTCTACTTTGATCGCTCCCTTTTCGATCTCCAGTCCCCAATCAGCGATTGGCCCCAAAGCAGGTTTTAACCCGAAAAGAGGAATGAAATGATCGGTTTCTTTTGTAAATTCTCCTTCGGTATTGTGTTTGATAACAACGCTTTCCAGTTTTCCGGAGCCATTCAACCCCACAACTTCTGCCTCCGTTACCAGTTTGATTTTCCCTGCTTCTGCAAGATCGATCACTTTTTGTACGGAATCCAGATGCCCTCTGAAAGATGCCGAGCGGTGCACCAGCGTCACTTCACTGGCAATATTTTTTTCGGACAGGAAAATTGACCAGTCCAGGGCGGAATCACCTCCACCTGCGATTACGCAACGTTTTCCCCTGTAAAATTCAGGATCTTTAATGATGTATTCAACTCCTTTGTCCTCGAATGCTTCGATGGTATCAATAGGTGGTTTTCTCGGCTCGAAAACACCTAATCCTCCTGCGATCATCACAACAGGTGCAATGTGCTTTGTTCCTTTGACCGTGGTTACGATAAATTTATCATCGTCTGTTTTGTCAATGGATACGGCAGCTTCACCAAGTGTAAAACCAGGCTTGAAAGGAGCGGCCTGCTCCATCAGGTTGTCGATCAGGTCACCTGCCAGTACAGACGGGAACCCAGGGATGTCATAGATGGGTTTTTTTGGATAGATTTCGGAACATTGCCCGCCCGGTTGTGGAAGAGAATCAATCAGATGGCAGCGTAATTTTAACAATCCTGCCTCAAAAACGGTGAACAGTCCAACCGGCCCTGCTCCAATTATAATTATATCTGTTTCAATCATCGCGGTGGGAGTCTTTAAATTTTGGGTGCAAATTTAAAGAAAAGTTATGGTTTAATACTCATCGGCCAGTACCTTAAAAAAGGTAAAATGATTTATCGCATTAATGTGATGTTTCCTTTGATGATGTTCTGTATCCCATCAATACAGTCTACCCGCAGGTAATAATCATATACATCAGGATCGAGCAATTTTCCTCTGAATGTTCCGTCCCATCCACCGTTTCTGTCGGTTGTTTCAAATACCAGTTCCCCCCATCGGTCATAAATCCTGAATAAAATACCGTAAATCATTTCTCCGTAGACGTACAGTACGTCGTTCTCTCCGTCACCGTTGGGAGTAAAAGCATTCGGCACATAAACAAACGGATCGTCACATACGAACGGAAATGCCTGTACCCATACGGTATCCGTTTTCTGGCAGACACCGTCAGTGATCAGAACGGTGAATACAGTTGATTCTTCCACAGTTGCACCTGTTGTCTGGCTTGTCGGAGAATGAACGGATCCGGGGGGCAGCCAGTTATAGCTGTATCCGCCGGGAGAAGCTGTTAAGTGGGTTTGTCCGCCTATCGGAACAATGGCAGGATTGGCGGATACATTTACCAATGAATCGGGAATACTGCCAACAGCGATCCAGATGGAATCTTCCGCTTCACATCCGTTTTGGGCAGTCGCTGTTACATAAATAAACTGAGACTGGGAAGGTTGCACCTGCACCTGATTTGTTCCGTTTCCACTGATAATTTCTCCTGCAGGACCCCATTGATAGGTGAAATTAATGGCAGGGTTACTGTTCACGGCGGTAATGGTGCTTGTTTCCCCCAGACATAGAGAGTCATCTCCGACAAGATGTATCGAAGACCCTATGAAATGGACGACGACGCTGTCTACCTTGCTGCATCCGGGATTGGAAGCCTGCACATAGTAGGTTGTGGTTTCTGTCGGAGTAATCGTCAGTGTTGAATCGGAAGTATTGCTGTTCAGTACATTTGTAAAAGAAGGATCATCGCTCCAGAGAAAAGTGTCTGCTGCTCCATTCGTGAAGGCGGTTAAATTTAAAGGAGCGGGCAGGCACAATTGCTGATCTGCAGAGGTTGATAATTGAATGGAGTCTGTTACTGTAATGACAATCTGTGCACTGTCTGTCAGCAGGCAAACACTGTCGGTAACATATAACTTCACGGTATAGGTTCCGGGACTAGTATAAGTGATCGTCGGCTCTTCAACTACAGATGTAGTGTTCCCGTTTCCAAAATCCCAGAGGTAGGAGTCAGATGCGGAAGAAAAGTTGTCGAATGTTACAGTAAACGGAGCACAACCTATTGTCTGATCGGCGATAAACTCTGCATTTGGAATGAGGTTGAAGTCAAACTTGAAAACCAGACTATTGCATTTGGTACTCTGATTGTTTTCTGAGTAAGCTCCTGGTGTAGTAGGAAAATCGCTGAATCCTCCACATCCTCCACACATTGCCTGATAAACGATTCCGTTCTTATCAAAGCGTGAAGTCCCTCCGTCTACGTGCTCTTTTGCCTGGTGTCCACCGAGGTAGCTTGCATATAAGACATCTGAAAAATCATTTTTCATTACAAATAGATAAAAATCGAATCCGTTCGGAGGTGTTGTTTGAAATGCTGTTGCCGATGTAATGGGCATTCCTGATAGATAATCATCAGGTGTTAACAGGTTATTGGGTTTGATTAGTTCCCCTCCCCAGCCGCAAAGATAAATATTGCCGCAGATGTCAACCATGAATGCGGAAGGAGAGAGGTCTTTGGTAGGCGTACTGCTCCCGAATACAGTAGAATTTTCTACTCCTGTCAGAGTTTCGTTCAGTTTAGCAATGAACTGGGAGCTTCCCGGATTTGAATAGGGTGAATTGATTACCGGGAAAGTCCCTCCGATACTCTGACCAACGACGAAAATTTTATCGTTCCTGTCAATTTCTACGAAAAATACTTGGTCTAAGTTTTGCGTTCCAACATAAGTTGACTGTGTTAATGTTTGTCCGTCTGGAGTGAGCTTGAATACAAATCCATCCGTTTTCCCGCCATTATAACTGCTTTGCCACCCGCCGGCAGTTCCCGGGATATCATTGGAACTGGTTCCGCCACCCACCACGATATTGTACGATGAATCGATTTTTACAGAGTAACAGGCGTCATTATCGGAGCCTCCAAAATAAGAAGACCAGATAAGAGTTGATAAATCAGGAGTTAATTTAAAGATTACACCATCCTGTTGTCCGGCTAGGTTGGGTTGAAAAGCATTCTGAACTGGGAAATCTGTCGAGCGGGTACAGGAAGCAACAATGCAATTTCCGTTTTGGTCGAGCATAATTTCTCCCCGGAACTGATCACCGTAATTATTTGTAATGGAATCATATGAATCATAACTTCCGTAGACTCCGGAAGTAATATTGTAATTGACTCCGTCATTATCTGATCCTCCGATGTATGTGGAAGCAAGTAGATTGTGTCCGTTCGCAGAGAATTTTGCTATGAATATGTCAGAGCCCTCATTTCCATAATATACTCCGTTATAATAATAATTGGCGGTGTTTCCTCCTGCATGAGTTGTCTGAAAACCATTTACAATAGGGAAATCTAGGCTGGAAGTTGCTCCATAAATGAACAAGTTGTCATTCTCATCAGCAATCAGGCTGTGCGCAGTTTCTGTTCCCTGTGTCGGTCCCCCGCCACCAAGGAATGAGGTCCAGATCATTGTAGTTCCGTCCGGGGAAAATTTTGTCGCGAATACATCCGTAATTCCGTAAGTAGGATTGGCTGTTACTGTAAAATTGGATGTGATGTCATAAGCATTCATATCCGGGGTAGGGTAATTGTTTCCGTAAACAGTACCACCTGAATAAACGCTGCCATCGGCCGCAAATGTTGCCGTCATCCCGAAATTGTCTGATACTGCCCCGCTGTATGTTGCAAAAATCAGGGTTGGATCAATGATCAGCTGAACGGTCGGGTCATAATTTCCGAGCTCAAACGAAAGTGTTGACCCTTTTAAGGAGAAGTTACAGGAAATTTCAATGATTTTTCCGTTTTTGATCTGGTAGGCATAAGGCTTTTCCTCTATTATATTTCCTGCGGAAGTAGTAATGTGAAGATTGCCTTTTTCGTCCAGCTGTATCCTCTCATATCCTGCAATGTCTATTTGTAACTGGCTCGGATTTACGTTCGGATAAACGTGAAATTCATATTTGATATGTAATTCCTGTTCTATCAGTTTCAGATCAATCCCGTCGTAGAGATTCCTTAACACAGCTTCGGAATAACCTCTTACATCGCTGGCCCATTTATCCGGTTCATTTCCTATAAAATAATTGTAGTAATGATCTGTTTTTCCTTCTTTATGGATGTCCGTTACCTGGTTGGAGTTCCGGAAATTGAAATGCACGACAGCTTGCTTGTTTTCTTTTGCGGGAACTGAAGTCTGCCCCAGGTGAGCTTCGTGGGTTTCACTGAAATCCTGGAGGTGAAATACGAATTTATGCTGCTGGATCCACATGTTTCCGCCCTGGAACTTTGATTGGAAAAGCACATCGTCATGCCATTGCCCTTTGTTCTCAATAAACGAATGGTGTATGGAATGTTTGTGCGTAATGTCTTGCGCAAAACTGTTGAACAATGTCAAAGCGAATGAAAGTAGTATCCAATGCTTCATAATGTAGCGGAGTTTTTGCTAAAATTAATAAATATAACTATTAGACGCAAAAATAGTTGAAAGGTGACGCTGGACAGGATGAATTCCGGAAAAACAGCAATTGAAAAATCACTTTCCTTTGGCCTTGACAACGATCAGAATCGTGTAGAGCATGATCTTGAAATCCAGCGCTAATGTCCGGTTCTTCATATACAGAAGGTCGTATTTCATACGCTGGAGCATCTGGTCCACATTTTCTGCATACCCGTATTTTACCTGACCCCAGGATGTGATTCCGGGACGAACCTTTGTCAGTTGCAGGAACTGAGGCTCAACAGCAACGATCTTATCAATGAAGAACTGGCGTTCAGGCCGGGGACCTACCAGTGACATGTCACCTTTTAGCACATTGAAAAACTGGGGTAATTCGTCCAGCCGGAGCTTGCGCATAATGCGTCCTATGGGGGTGATGCGTGGATCTACTGACGAGGAGAGCTGAGGCCCGCATTTCTCCGCGTCCACATACATTGTCCTGAACTTGATAATATTGAACGGCTCACCGTTTTTCCCGATCCGTTCCTGGAAGAACAGAATCGGTCCCGGGGAGGACAATTTCACTAAAACTGCCAGTGTCAGGTACACAGGAACCAGGATGATGATAGCGATCAGGGACAGCACGATATCAATGAATCGCTTGATGACACGCTGCCAAACAGGCATTACTTCCGCGTTCACTTCGATGAGCAGGGCTCCGAAAAGATTGCTCATTTTTACAGACCCGGAAAGGATGTCATACATATCCGGAAGGATGTTTATTTTCAGGTCACTTCCTTCCATCCTCACAATCAGGTTGCGGATCCGGTCATGTTCCTTGCTTTCGAGTGCGATGATCACCTCTTCGATCTGGTGCTGGCGGATGATCACTTCCAGCTCATCGTCGGCTCTTCCCAAATAGGGAAGCTTGTCTTCGAGTAACCGGTCTGTTCCGTTCAGGTTGACAAAACCTACCAGCAGATGCCCGCTGCCTTTTTTCATTTGCTGTAATTCCGAAACGATGTCAACAGCTTTTTCATTTCCACCGATGACCAGTGTCCGGAATCCTTTTTCTCTCCGGTGTATTTTCTTAACCAGCCGGCTGACGAAAAGCAGCCGTGCAAAGAGGAAGTAAGTAAAATGAATACCGAATAACCACAGAATGGACTGGTAAAAAAGTGTGTGGTCATCCACTTCGTCATCCAGGAGCAGGAAGAAGAACAAGACAATTGTTCCGAACAAAGATCCAAAGAATGTCTGCCCGGCTACTTTCATACGATGCAGTCTTCGTACATCAATGTATGTTCCCTGGAGTGCGAAAATAACCAGCCAGAAAACCGGAACGATTGCCATGCCGGGATAATAGGATGAACCTACCGAAAAACCAACTTCTTCAATGTACACCTTACGGGCATAGTAGAAGCTGGCCCAGGCTGCCAATGCAACAAGCCAGTCTAAAGAAATCAGGAAGATTGCCAGTTTTGACTTGGAGAAATTCATCGGTACACTACCTTTATATTGTCAATAAGTATTGTTGCTTCTGTTTCTCCTTCAGGCAAATCACATGTGAAACCGAACCAGAACCCGTACCCTCCTGAGTAAGCGATTGTTTCGGTGTAATCGATGTACATTTTTTTCCAGCCCTGGTTATAGGCGCTTGCTCCATAATAAACCTGGTTTCCGATGGTGCCATCGGTTTTTATCCATGTACAGTTGGTTTTTATCGGATGAGTATTCTTACATTCAAACTCTAGATAGATCTCCGATCCGATCGGAAAAGTAAACGGAGCCTGGTTGGATAATTCCAGGCTGATGTATGCTGACCACCTGGAGGCTTCCGGTGTTAAGATGATCCTGCCGTATGTATTTCCGTCTTCGGATTGTGTCAGAATGGAGGTTTGCGTATCATTTCCATCAGTTATCTTGATGGTGCTGCCCTCAAAATCCTCTACCCAGAATGTTGTTCCTGTTGTGTACCGGCTAACCGGTTCTATTGTGACTGTTTCGTTCTGAACCAATTCCATCGTGGTCTCATACGGTTCGGTAAACGGGAATAATTTCTTTGTTGCCGAAACCCCATTGTTAAGGATAGTAGGATACACACGGATCGAAGCTGCACCTGTCTTTAGTACGGGAATTTTGCAAGGTAGCTCGAAAATACCGATAAATTCTTCATTGATATATACCCATCCGTTTGTAAAAGCATTGTTGCTGAGATCTCCTTCATTGTTATTCAGCGAAGGATTTTTTTCAACGGTGAACTCTTTGATCTCAATCCAGGAAGGATCAGGATTGTTTTTGACACATCCTGAAATAACTATCATTGAACTGACTATTAATAGCAGAGATAAATTCTTCATATAAGACTTTATTTAACGTAACAATACCATTTATTATTGTTGATGCCACACAATTTCATAACTTTCACCCGGATATTTATTGGATGTATTCAATAAATCAGCTATTTGTAACCAATGCCATGGATGATTTTAATTTATCTAAAATCTGGTGGGCTACGTCCAGCGCCTGGTATCCGTCTTCTAAAGAAACGATCGGAGTTGTGTTTTGGTTGATAGCTTCTGCGAATGTCCGCAATTCTTCTTTGATAGCATTGGTTTCATCCAGCTGAGGTTTGTCAAAATAAATTTTCTTCACCGGTTTCCCATTTCCCATATCGAATACGATATCGAAAGGGCCAGGCTGGTCTTCGAGTGTCTCCATTCTGACTACCTCCAGTTCTTTTGCGAGAAAATCGACACTGATATAGGCATCTTTCTGGAAGAAACGGGATTTGCGCATGTTTTTCATGGAGATGCGGCTCGCCGTTAAATTGGCAACGCAACCATTGTCGAACTCAATGCGGGCATTGGTGATGTCGGGAGTATCGCTTACAACCGCAACACCGGAAGCCGAAATGCGCTTGATGCCTGATTTTACAACACTCAGGATGATGTCCAGGTCATGGATCATCAGGTCCAGGACAACAGGTACGTCAGTGCCCCTGGGATTGAACTGGGCCAGGCGGTGTGTTTCGATAAACATCGGGCGGTTGAAGTAATGTAAAGCGGAAGTGAACGCAGGATTAAAACGTTCCACATGGCCAACCTGTACTTTAACTCCGGCTTCCAGAGCCAGGTTCATCAGTGATTTTGCTTCTTCAACCGTTTCCGTGACCGGTTTTTCAATGAACACATGCTTTGTTTTCCGGATCGCAAGGCTTGCACATTCGTAATGGGCGATGGTGGGAGTAACAATATCAATGCAGTCTGCCGCATCTATCAGCTCTTCAACGGATTCATATCTTCTGATGCCAAACTGTTCCTGAGCAGCTGTTGCATTTTCATCAGACGGATCGTAAAACCCGATAAGATCGTATTCACCAGGTAATTCTTTTATGAGCCGAATGTGTATCTTACCCAAATGTCCTGCTCCGAGCACACCTATTTTAAGCATAAAATTGAGTTTCTGCAAAAATAGGAAGCTCCTTGGCTTGTTGAAGGAATACAAACGGTATTTTATTAACAATGATACACACAGTTGCAACGCAGATTGGTTCGGGGAATGAATTAATAGTAATGCCTTACGTTTTCGGTGCGTATTGCATACTTATTTAAGCCCTTTTAAGCTGTTAGTGTGTTGATGGTTAGTTGTTTGTATAAAAAACATGACATAAATCATGTTTTTACCTCATTCCGCTCATATTTTCTCTATGACAATCTTATGACATTTGCCCCATGGGAATTATTTACGTGATGCTGGTAGTTAGTTTATTGATTGCGCTGTTCTTTTTGATCAGTTTTATCTGGGCAGTAAGGAGCAATCAGTTCGAGGATGATTATTCTCCATCCGTAAGAATTCTTTTTGAAGACGAAAAAACCGAAACAAAAGAAGAAGAAGATGGAAGTAGAGAAGTTTAATTACGACAACAAGATTGTAAAGTATTTTGCTTACGCCACCATTATTTGGGGGATTATTGGAATGATTGTGGGACTTGTCGTTGCGTTGCAGTTGGCATTTCCGCAGTTTTTTAATGATTATTTAGGGTTTAAAGTCCTTTCGTTCGGACGGATCCGTCCACTGCATACCAATGCTGTGATTTTTGCATTTGTAGGGAACGGAATCTTTACAGGAGTCTATTATTCTTTACAACGGTTGCTGAAAGCACGGATGTGGAGTGATAAGCTGAGCTACATTAACTTCTGGGGATGGCAGATCATCATTCTTTCAGCTGTATTGACACTCCCTCTTGGAATAACATCTTCGAAAGAATATGCTGAGCTGGAATGGCCGATCGATATTGCGATTACGCTATTATGGGTAGTGTTCGGATGGAACATGTTTGCCACGATTCTCAACAGGAGAGTGAAGCACCTGTATGTTGCGATCTGGTTCTACATCGGAACATTTGTAGCGGTAGCGATCCTGCATATTTTCAATTCATTTGAGCTTCCGGTCTCGTTCTTCAAGAGCTATTCCTGGTACGCAGGGGTTCAGGATGCACTTGTACAATGGTGGTACGGGCACAACGCGGTAGCATTCTTCCTGACAACGCCTTACCTGGGATTAATGTACTACTTCGTTCCGAAGGCGGCAGAACGTCCGGTATATTCTTACCGGTTGTCCATCATCCATTTCTGGGCACTTATTTTTATCTATATATGGGCTGGACCTCATCACTTGTTGTATTCCTCCCTGCCTGACTGGGCACAGAGTTTAGGGGTTGTATTCTCCGTGATGTTGATTGCTCCGTCATGGGGAGGAATGCTCAATGGGTTGCTGACCTTACGTGGAGCATGGGACAAAGTGCGGGACAATGTAACGCTTAAATTTATGGTTGTCGCCCTGACATGCTATGGTATGGCAACGTTCGAGGGGCCGTTGTTGTCATTGAAGAATGTGAACATGCTTTCCCACTTTACCGACTGGACAATCGCCCACGTGCATGTTGGAGGACTGGGATGGAACGGTATGCTGACATTCGGTATGCTGTACTGGTTGTTCCCGAAAATGTTTAGGACAGAGTTGTACTCCAAAAAGCTGGCGAATCAGCATTTCTGGATCGCTACGTTAGGAATCATTCTGTATGCGATTCCGATGTATGTGGCAGGTTTTGTACAAGGATTGATGTGGCAGGAATTTACCCCGGAAGGAACGCTGGTAAATGCAGATTTCCTGAAAACGGTGGAGGCACTCCGGCCGTACTACATACTGCGTTCAATCGGAGGATTGTTATTCATTACAGGTACAGTGATGATGTTCTACAACCTCATCAAGACAGCAAGAAAAGGGTCATTCCAGGCAGAAGAGCCGGCAGAGGCACCTGTAACTAAGAACCTGAAGGTTTCGACAAAAGGAGAATACTGGCACAGAAGAATTGAACGTAAACCGGTTCAGTTCATGATCCTGAGCATCATCGTTGTTGCGATCGGAGGGATCATTGAGATCGTGCCAACACTGGTAGTGAAATCAAACGTGAAAACGATTTCCAGTGTAAAGCCATATACACCGCTTGAGCTGGAAGGCCGGGACATCTATATCCGGGAAGGCTGTTACAACTGCCATTCTCAGATGGTCCGTCCGTTGCGTTTTGAAACAGTCCGTTACGGGGAATATTCCAAATCCGGGGAGTTCGTTTACGACCACCCGTTCCAGTGGGGATCGAAGCGTACGGGGCCAGACCTGGCTCGTGAAGGAGGATTGCGAAGCAATATGTGGCACTATGAGCACATGATCCGCCCGAAAGATGTTTCCGAAGGTTCCATCATGCCTGCATACCCGTGGATGCGTACAGATGACCTGGATATTTCATTGACAGCGAAGAAGATCGAAGCGATGCAGACACTGAATGTGCCTTATCCGGAAGGATATGCGAAGCAGGCAGTTGCAGACCTGAAAAAACAGGCACGTGAAATCGCGGAAGACATTGTCAGCAATTTTGAGCCCGATGTTCTGAAAAATGTAAATAAAGAAGAACTGATCCGGGATATTGAGAAAAAGGAGATCGTTGCGGTGATTGCTTACCTGCAGCGGTTGGGAACAGATATTAAAGCGAGTGATGTACCTAAATAGAATGTTATGTTACGATTTATAAAGCACAATTTAACAACAATAGAAGGAATTGATATTTACCCGTTGATTTCTCTCCTGATCTTCACCTTGTTCTTTGCGATTGTATTGACACGGGTGATCCGGATGTCGAAAGCAGAGGTGGAAGAATTGAGCAACATTCCGATGGATGCTGAAGAGAGTAGAGTGATTCAAGAAGAAACAGTAAAACAATGAAAATGTCGAGGTTGTTGAAAATAGTTATAGTAGCCGGTATTGTCGCCAATGTATTCGGTTCTTTAGCCCAGAATGGAGAGCAGTTGTTTAAAAAATGTTTTACATGCCACACATTGGGAAAAAAATCAACCGGACCGGACCTGGTTGGGGTGCGGGCCAAATGGATAGAGGCTGGTGAAGGAGATTTGCTGATCGACTGGGTGAAAAATTCAAATGCGCTGATCACTTCGGGAAAAAGCACCATGGCCAATGCAATCAAGGATTTTTCTCCCACCACAATGGATCCTCAGCCTTTGTCAACAGAAGAGATCAATGCCATTTTTGATTACGTTGATGCATGGGTTCCGCCTGCTGCCGTAACTGATGTTACTAAGGGTGTGGAAGTTTCCCCGGTAAAGTATGTTCCTGATTACCAGAAGAACCTGACTGTTTTTTACTGGCTTATCGGGCTGACAGTTGTACTGATCCTTGCGATCATGCTCATAGCAGGCTCTATCTCCACATTGGTGAGATCGGATTATTTCAAAGAAAGGATTGCGAAGAATAATAACGATAACGGAACCAAAACAATGCTGTCCATTGCGCTGCTTGTGAGTTTCCTGTTTGCCGGGAATGAATTGTACGCCCTGACATTCAACAGGCCGGGAATGGCCCAGGAAGGCCAGCCATGGCTGCTGGTGGAAAACCAGGACTTGTACTTGTTCCTGGCGGTCGACCTGGTGCTCCTGGGAGTGGTTTTCTACCTGAGAAACATGTTTATGAACTTCATGCGCATGGTACGGAAACCGAAGGAGAAAGTTATTGCGGCTCCTGTTGCGAAGAAACTGAACAAGGTATTGACAAATGCTGTAGACATCGAGGAAGAGCATACCATTCTGCTGCATCATGAATATGACGGGATCCGTGAGCTGGATAACAACCTTCCGCCGTGGTGGGTATGGGGCTTCTATGCTACGATCGTCTTTGCTGTCGTGTACATATTCCATTACCATGTTTTAGGTACGGGAGATTTGCAGGAAGCAGAATACAACAAGGAAATGATCACCAAACAGAAAGAAGTGGAAGAATACCTGGTGAAGATGGCGATGAACGTAGATGAAACTACAGCGGAGCTGCTGGAAGATGAAAATGATCTGAATCAGGGAAAAGTCGTGTTTGAGATCAACTGTGCTACGTGCCACCTGGAAGACGGTTCCGGAAAGATCGGGCCGAACCTGACCGATAAGGCGTGGATTTACGGGTATGATATCAAAGAAGTGTTTGGTGTGATCAAATATGGTACATCCAACGGGATGCCCGAGCATGCTTCAAAGCTGAAGCCGACACAGATACAGCAGGTAGCCTCTTACTTGTTGCACCTGAAAGAAGTGCCTGCGGGGAAAGCGGCAGAGGGAACCATCAAGGAACCTGATGAACAGTAAATAAAGCAGCGTCCATGTGACGTTCAATAAACAATAGTGGGGAGTGTATTATCTAATTTTAACCTTAGATAGTTATGAGCATAGAAGGGGAAGGTTTTAGAGACCATATAGCAACCGTAAATGACAAGGGAAAGCGTATCTGGATTTTCCCGAAAAAACCCAGTGGGACATTTTATAACTACCGAAAAATAGTGTCCTATCTTCTCTTGGCCTTCCTCTTTTTAGCCCCACACATCAAAATCGGAGGGAAGCAGATGCTGCTCTTCAACATTTTCGAACGTAAATTCATCATCTTCGGCAGTGTATTCTGGCCGCAGGATTTTTGGATCTTCGCACTGGTAATGGTATTGGGCGTCGTATTTATTATATTCTTTACGATCATCTTTGGTCGTTTGTTTTGTGGATGGGTATGCCCGCAGACCATCTTCATGGAAATGGTTTTCAGAAGAATCGAATACTGGATCGAAGGGGATTACACACACCAGAAAAAGCTGAAAGAATCTCCGTGGACTGGTGAAAAGATCAGGAAGAAATTCCTGAAACACCTGATCTTCTGGGGAATTTCTTTCCTGATAGCCAATACCTTTTTGGCCTATATCATTGGCTCCGACAGGCTGTGGGAGATTCAGACAGACCCGCTGAACAAGCACATCGGAGGTTTTGTGGCGATCGTGATCTTTACCACCGTGTTTTACCTTGTCTTTTCAAAGCTGAGAGAACAGGTGTGTACAACGATTTGCCCGTATGGAAGGCTCCAGGGGGTACTGCTGGATGCTAATACAATGGTGATCTCATACGACCACGTCAGGGGAGAAGAGAGGGCGAAGTTCCGTAAGAACGAAGACAGGTCCGTAGCAGGAAAAGGGGATTGCATCGACTGCCGTCAGTGTGTGCATGTATGCCCTACCGGGATTGATATCCGAAACGGAACGCAGCTGGAATGTGTCAATTGTACGGCTTGTATTGATGCCTGTGATCACATGATGGAAAGCGTAGGATTGCCGAAAGGATTGATCGCTTTTAAATCGGAGAATAATATTGTCCAGAAGACACGGTTTACCTGGACGCCCCGTGTCAAGGCTTATTCAGGATTATTGATAGTTTTGCTGGGGCTGGTTGTTACAGCGATGCTGACACGCAAAGACTTTGAAAGCATCATTTTGCGCCAGAGAGGAACGACGTACCGCATTGATGATGGAAATGTCGTGAATATTTTTGAAATCAGCCTTGTCAATAAGACGAGCAATGAATACAAGATCGATTTGAAATTGCCCGAAGGCCAGAAAGGGGAAGTAGAGCAGGTTGTCAAAGACCTGAGGCTTCCTTCCGAGGGAACCATCAAGGAACGGTTCATCGTCCGCATCCCGCTGAATGAAGTACAGAGCGGGAAGAAGGAATTTGATCTGCAGGTGTATGGAAATGGCAGGCGCATCGATGCGGAAAGGATTAAAATAATAGGGCCTATCTACTGATAGGATTGTAAAACAATAAATGATTCGGTTATGAATTGGGGAAAAGGAATAATGATCGTTATGGGGCTTTTCATCGTTTT
The DNA here is from genome assembly GCA_037189645.1 of Crocinitomicaceae bacterium. Taxonomy (GTDB): domain Bacteria; phylum Bacteroidota; class Bacteroidia; order Flavobacteriales_D; family Crocinitomicaceae; genus Taishania. The sequence goes on along the minus strand of JBBCIY010000008.1, from coordinate 133,136 downwards.
TATCGGTGTTTTGGTTTCTGTTTTAATCAGCCGGAAAGTGGATTTGGTTACGGAAGAATATTATCAGGAAGAAATTGCATACCAGAGCGAAATAGATGCGATTTCATCGGGAAATGCGTTGGATTCACTTGTGATCTCGCAGAAAGATGAGCAATTGATCATCCAGTTTGCGAAAAACATCCGTCCGGATTCCGTTGTTGTTCATTTGTGGCGTCCGAATGACAAAAAGCTCGACCAATCATTTTCAGTAACAGGCACGGAAATCTTCCTGATCCCGCTGAAAAAATTGCACCAGGGAAATTATGACATAAGATGTGAATACTGGACCGACAGTAAAAACTACATCCAGAAATCCAGGGTTTTGATCGAATAAGAACGACTGGACTACCTCATCAGGGTAATATGCCCGACCTGGATTTTTCTTTCATCGTTGGCCAGGGTCTTGAATTCAATTTTCCAGGTATAAATGCCATCCGGAGCCAATTTTCCGTTGTATGTACCATCCCAGCCAATTTCAGCGTTATGCGACTCAAAGATACATTCTCCCCATCTGTTGTAGATCAGTAATGTATAGTCGAAAGGGTCAAATCCGGAGGTAAAGACCGGTTTGAATACCTGGTTGAACTGATCCCCGTCGGGTGTAAATGTATTGGGTACGTAGAATATCAAAGGATCTTCTAAAGGAATCGGCTGGCAGACTTCGTCGGAACAACCTAAATCGCTGGAAACAGTAAGACAGATTGTATGTACACTGTGAGAAGCCGGAAAGTTAAACGACGGGTTTTCCTCCGTTGATGTTCCCAGGCCACCGAAATTCCAGTAATAATCTGTTGCACCAATCGACTGATTCGTGAACTCAACCGTATATTCATTGAGATCATAGTGCTTTACAAAAGTGAATGCCGCGGTAGGAATTTCTTCCACACATACTTCATCATTTAGTATCAACTGGCTGGAACACCCATTTAACGATATCTGGAATTGGATATCGTAACAACCGGATTGATGATAAACGTAGTTCAGTGAGTCGGTATTGGAATAGGTCAGACCATTCCCGATATTCCAGGATGTCGATGCTCCGGGAATTGCATTCATGTTTTTAAAGGTTACCGACAGCGGAGCACAGCCGGTCGTTGGGGTCACACTGATGTTTGCGCTTGGAGTCGGGTGAACAACGATGGTTGTTGTTTTTGTGTCAGGACATGCTCCAGCGATCGTGTAGGTGATGGTATGGTTCCCTGGTCCTGCTGTTGCAGGGTCGAATGTATTTCCCGTTACACCGTTGCCCGACCATGTTCCACCCGGATTTACGGACGTTAGTGTAATAGCGGCAGCATTGTCGCATAGATCTGCTACGGGATCGATTGTTGCATCCGCTGCCTGATTGACCGTGATGGTTGTTGTTTTTGTGTCAGGACACACTCCTCCGATTGTGTAAGTAATGATATGGTTCCCTGATCCTGCTGCATCCGGATCAAATGTGTTTCCCGTTACACCGTTGCCCGACCACGTTCCACCCGGATTTACAGCCGTTAGTGTAATAGCGGCAGCATTGTCGCATAGATCTGCTACGGGATTGATTGTTGCATCTGCTGTCTGGTTGACGGTGATTACTGTTGTTTTTGTATCAGGACATGTTCCAGCGATCGTATAGGTGATGGTATGGTTTCCTGGTCCTGCCGCAGCCGGATCGAATGTATTTCCTGTTACGCCGTTGCCCGACCATGTTCCACCCGGATTTACGGCTGTTAGTGTAACACTCGAAGCGTTTTCGCATAGATCTGCTACAGGATTGATTGTTGCATCCGCTGCCTGGTTGACCGTAATGGTTGTTGTTTGGGTATCGGGGCATGCTCCTCCGATAGCATAGGTGATGGTATGGTTCCCTGGTCCTGCCGCTGCAGGGTCGAATGTATTTCCCGTTACACCGTTGCCTGACCATGTTCCACCCGGATTTACAGCCGTTAGTGTAATAGCGGCAGCATTGTCGCAGAGATCTGCTACAGGATTGATCGTTGCATCTGCATCTGCAACAACAATGTCAATTGTTCCGCTTCCTCCGCATCCGCCTGTATTCGTATAAGTAATTGTATGAGTGCCCGTTCCGGCAATTCCCGGATCGAATATTCCGTTTGTAATATCCGTTATGCCATTACCGCTCCATTGCCCGCCGGCAGGAGTAGCAGTTAACGTTATGGGAGCATCAGCCGCACACAGAGATGGAGCAGGATCGATTGAAATGGTCCCGGTAGAATTTTGTGTAACAGTAACCGTTGCACTTCCTGTAACGGAACAGCTAGAGCCGGAACCATAGGTATAGGTATACACACCCGGTACGTTCACACCAGGGGTATAAGTCCCCAGATGTCCTCCTGTCAGGTTGGAAGGCCCGCTCCAGGTTCCTCCGGTTGGAGGAGTTCCTCCCAGCTGTGAAAAAAGATCTGTTGGAGGATCTGACGGACATAAGTTAATATTTCCGTCGACAATGGAGGGATTGGAAGTGGCCATTTGGATGCTTACGTCATCGACAAAATAACGGATCGTTCCCGCTGTACCTGTAACAGGTACAGCTGTAGTGGCATTATCAGGATAAAAATTACCGATTACAAAATACTGTTGCCCCGAAACGGTAGGGGTGTAGCAAAAGGAGATTCTTGTCCACCCGGTTTTGTCGGTGATCGGTGCTCCGGTATAATTGAGCTCAGGCGTTGTAGAATAAACGCACATGGAGCCATTATTCAGCGGAGTATTAAAAAATTTGACTCCGATGTTGTTTACTGCCCTGTTTGATTTATCTCCCAGGCTTACATAGAATTCGACCTCATACGTGTTACCCGCAATCAGAGGTGTTGTAAGCGAGCCTTGAATGTATTCCCGGTAAGGAGTACACCCTCCTGAGCCGTAAACAGTTATGTTGACGTAGGCATTCCCTGTCCGGGGATTTTGTTGCCCGGGATTATCTGTGTGGGTTGAATTGGGACTGCAGTAGCAGGAAGTTGCCAGGCTGGTATGGAAAATATCAGTAGAACCGGCTGTGGGGCACGTCCATCCGACGATGGCATTATTAAATTGTGCCTGAGAGGTATACCAGGAACATTGAAGGAGCCCTGTGTTCACGTTTTCAAAGCTTGGATTTACTACTAGGTTTTGAGCAAAAGAAATGCTGGCAGTAAATCCAAGGAATAAGAGGAGTATTTTCTTATTCAAAGAATAAAAATACGTCATAATCAGTAGTATATTTAAGTACAATAGCAATCGCTTTTTTCTCGAATTTCGGGATTTCTCCTGCGTTCCAATCACCCAGATAAACGATAGAAGGCCGGTTGTTTACAGGGTAGATAAAGAATTGTTTGTCCTCCCCGGTAGTGGATTTGTATGTTGTGAAATAAGCTGACAATTCACTTTTCATCACTTCCTTTGATTCATTCAGGGAAGGGAAACTGTTTGTGCTTTTCCAATGGTCTCCTGTTTTCACAAAGGACTCAATGAGCTCATGGTCCTCAAACCGCTGTGAAAAACAGGTTTCTCCTTTGTAGTCCGAGTAATACCACATTCCTTGCTTCGCACCGTTGGGATCTATTATGTTCGTGCTTGGGCTTCCGTTGTCTAGAAGAACAGGTGGGACGTATGACTTTTCTGTCAGGGTTTGTGAAAAACCAATGCCGGTTACAGAGAACAGGCAAATAATTGAAAATAATTTCATTGCGAGCAAGTTATTTCTATCATAAATAGCTTTTAAGCAAATTTATGATTATGAAATGAATTTTCAAAAATTATTACCGGAATTTTATCATAAGTTATCCCGGAAAAAAATACGGATGATCAGAAATCTGTTATTTTAACAGATCCCGGGCCGATGGAGACTTTGATTTTTTCGTACTGACGGTTGAATTTGTCAATAATGATCTTTGCTTCTTCACGTGTCATGTACGTGCCGGCCAGAACGCTGATTTCTTCTTTGAACCTTTTCAGGATGCTCGCAGTCCTGTACGCGCTTAAAATTTCATTATTGGTCAGACGGTATTGATTTTTAAGGCTTTCAATACTTGCTTTCGGTATGGCGAAGTTCGACCTCACAGGATCTGTGAAGGAATTCACTTCCATTACAACATCCCGTTCAATGTTGATCATTATTTCGCTTAAACGCAATCGCTTATAGATTTCATTGTCCTTCCCGATTTCTGAGTAGGAATTTTGCTCTGTTGAAGAATAATCCTTAACTACCTGCACGCCGTTCCATTTCCCGACTCCTTGTCCCCTGGCTATAATTTCGAATTTTTTGTCTTTCTCCAGCAGTGCTTCAAAGAACTGACGGATGGAAATGCTGTCTTTATCGCTGAGCAGGGAGCCTGAAAAATCATATTTATCCGATTCAAACTGATCAAGTAATTGCAATTGCAGACGGGCATCGTAATTCGGTTTTGAATCGATAAGGGAAAGATGGAGCATCACTTCGTCTGCGGATTTTGACAGCGCGGATTCCGGTATTGCGATCAGGCGAACTTCAAAATCTTCGGATTTATCGGAAGCCGGAAACTGAAATTCCTGGGTATAGATGTCAAACGTACAGGAGTCAGAAAATGTGTACAAGCCATCCTTTTCTGTGTACGGAACCCAGTAATGGCCCATGACCCGTTTGTATTCATCCAGCTGAAGCTGGTAACGGGCGCGGAGGTCTATTGCTTCCTGCTTTTCTTTTTCCAGCTCTTTGATCTTGTTCTTGTACCAGTCGAATTGCTGGTAAAGCGAAACGATCGTATGCTGCGATTTCCCTTTCTGTTTCTTTCCTGCATCTGTTGTCGGTGCGGCATTCCATTTATCTGCTCCTACACCTGCCTTCATTGCCCTTTTCTTGGCTTTTTTGGCTTTTGCCGAAGGCTTGTCTGAGGTGGTTATGGGTTTGTATCCCAGGTCGGAAAACTGTTTTTCGGATTTTACGATCTTCAGCTCCGTTTCATCTTTTTTCTGTTTGTAATGTTCGATCCAGTATTCAAAACCTCTTTTTCCCGATATTTTTTCTGTCAGGTCGGCAATTTTCACAAACTCAAGCTCGTTGATAATGGACTGGAACGTTGTGCCGGAAGAAAATGTGCTGTCGGGAGACAGGAAGCGTGTTTCTCCCGATCCGAAGAGGTGGTAGGATTTCCCGTTCTTTTCAATGACGACGGTCGTTTGTTTGGCTGCATTGTATCCCCAGACATCAAAATGGAGATTGGTGACGCGGTTTTCTCCTACGGTCTTTAAGTCGGTTGTCGTGTAGCGCATCGGTTCAATCTTAGGCTGTTCCTTCTTTGTCTGCGGTTGCGTGAGATAAACCTGGTAGGGGAACAAGCCGATGGCTTTCGGAAGCCCTCTGTTCCATCTTCCTTTTTCATCTTTTTCGCGTTCATCCAGCAGACCGGAAGTAATGCTTCCGTCTCCTGCGGCGGTCAGCACGTTTGTAAATGTTGTGTACTGGCCCCCCAGGTAAGCGAATATCTCTTTTGTCCGTTCCTCTATATAACGGTTAATAGCGGAAGAGATTCCCTGGATAACGGTCAGCTCGTCTTCGTGACTCATTCCCCGGAATGTGCTCAGCTGCGCGATCTTGTCATCGAGAGACAGGCTGGGATTTAACACATTGTCCATGCGTGGATGCGGAGCCGTTTTTGCATCGTTTAGCACGGACGGAGGTAACAATTGGGTCAGTATCGTTTCAAAACGGTTGTACCTGTTCTCATACGTATCGAAAATGGGATCTTTTGTCCGTTTTGCAAGCAGCATTTTATTCAATTCCCAGATGGCGGTTTTATTTGCTGCTTCTGCCAGTACTCCTTTCGGTGACTTGGCGATTTCATCGTGGCGTATGATCAGGATGTCAGGGTCGTTGATGATCATGGCTTCAATGGAATCGTAATGAATGTTGCCATTTGCAAATTTGATCTCTTCTCCTTTGTACTCGAAATAGCGCCCGATGTGCATCTCAAGGATCGGGCTTTTTTTGACAATGTGAAACAGGTATGCTCTTTCAACTGGCGATAATGGCTGGTTTTGCCCGGAAACAGGCAGGTACAAAGCAAAAACTATGAGAATTAGTGCATACAGTTGTTTCATAATTGTACTTTTAGCTATAACTTGAAATTGCTCAAAGGTAACAATTGATTTTTAATTCTCCTTTTTACTTTTACCGGCAGATGACAGGTAATTGTTTTACCATTCCTTCACGTGCAACAAACCAGTTGCTTTCAGCACAGTTGCTGGATGTCAGAATAACCCGAATCTCTTTTTCTTCTGGGCCGTGTTCGGCCTGTTCAGCTGCAGGATATCGGTAACGCCGTGTTGATCAAACCCATCGAACAGTGCTTCTACGCCTTTCTTCAATTTTAGATCGACTTCTTCCGAATACAGCGGAATGAGAGAATAAAAGTCAATGGATTTATTTTTTAGCCGCAGGGTGTGGAATTCATTATCAAAGACCACAGGAGGCAACAGGAGCATCGTATTCAGCTCGGTCTGGCTGGTGAAGGGCAATGCCGGGTCTCCGTTGGGCACCGTATGGCCGTAGCACAGCCAGGTATTGTATGTGTGAGGGAAACGAGCCAGCATTTTCAGCCACCTTACCGGCCAGTAGTTATTTTCATCCTCGAAATCTTCTTCCGATATTTTCCAGTCTTCCGGCAGACAGATGCACAATTCTGCATACTCACAATTTTCGACTCCTTCCGGCGTGTTCATGGGCTTGTCACTCATTCCGGAAGTAACCAGGGTGTGAAAGGGCCTTTCTTTGGTGGGCTTAACCCAGTGCACATCAATATGGACCTGCTCTGAAATCAGTTCATGAAACACCATGTCGATTTTTCCAACGTACTTTTCAATATGATCGGATATCTCGTCGATGGAAGACTCTCCCGAAGGGCCTTCAAAGTTCTTTTTTTCAGATTCGTTGTATCTGTATATCGGTGCGCCTGATTCTGATTTTTCCATTTTTGCAGATTTAGTTCTATACAATAATAGGAATAACTTTTTAGTTTTCAATCAATATTGTCCGATATTACTGATTTATCGGGATTATAGCTAATTTTGACTGGAATTGGTAAGTCGAAAAGAGTATGAAGCAGCAAATAATCCGGAAGCTGGGCGATTTAAGGCAGAAAAGCCCGCTGGTGCATAACATTACCAACTTTGTGGTGATGAACAATACGGCGAATGCGTTACTGGCAATCGGGGCGTCTCCCATGATGATCCACGGCCACAAAGAGGTGGAAACGGCCGTTGAAGTTGCCGGCTCACTGGTGGTCAATGTCGGTACGCTGGACGATTACTGGGCTGAAAGTATGATAAAAGCGGCTGAAAAAGCCCGTTCAATCCATAAACCGTGGATCCTGGATCCCGTCGGTGCGGGTTTGTCTGCTTTCAGGAATGAAGTTCTCCGGGAGCTGATGGCGTTAAGGCCGACTGTGATCCGGGGAAATGCGTCTGAGATCATGGCGCTGAATTCATTTTCGGTAAACCTTGCAAAAGGAGTGGACAGTACCAACACGAGTGACCAGGCACTGGAAGCTGCGAAAGAGCTTCGCCGGAAAACAGGTTCCGTTGTCTGTGTTTCAGGAAAAGTGGATTATATTGTCGGGGAGGAGATCGTCGGAGTGGGGAACGGACATGAATTAATGACCAAAGTAACAGGGTTGGGATGTTCTTCAACGGCCGTTATCGGAGGATTTATCGGGCTGAACGAAGACCCGTTCATGGAAGCAGTCAGCGGTGTGGCGTTATTCAGCCTGGCGGGAGAGCTGGCTTATGAACAATCAAAAGGACCCGGAAGCCTGCAGGCAGAATTGTACGATGCATTGTACAACTTGGATGAAGCAACCATTGAACACAGGATTCAGGTAACGTATGTTTAACCCGGATTTTCCATACCCGCTGTACCTGGTGATCTCAGAGAGAGATTGCGTTTATTTTCCATGGCTGGAAGTCGCAGAGCAAGCGCTGAAAGGTGGGGTGAACATCATTCAGCTGCGGGAAAAAAACTGCTCGTTCGAAGCCTACCTTTCCAGGGCAAAGCAATTAAAAGAACTGACGGATTCCTGCAATGCATTGCTGGTCATCAATGATTCGGTCGAAGTTGCGATCGCTTCCGGAGCATGGGGAATCCATGTAGGAAGAACAGACAGGAGACCTTCTGAGATCGTAAAAATGCCGGGAGCACCAGCGCATATTGGCTGGTCACTGGAAGTGCCGGAACAGCTCGAAAGTGAAGAATTGGCATTTGTACATCATTTGGGAGTAAGCCCGGTTTTTTCCACACCAACGAAAACAGACACACTGGCGGAATGGGGAACGGACGGGTTGAGAAAATTGAAAAAATGCACAACAAAACCATTGATCGCGATCGGAGGGATCAATGAAATGAATGCAAAAGAAGTGCTGGAAGCCGGAGCAGACAGCATCGCAGTGGTTTCCGCAATCTGTGGAAGCAGAGATCCGTACCAGGCAGCCAGGCAGTTAAAACAGATCAGTTATGACACATTATAAAGAGCAGAAAGTCATTTCAGTATTAAGCATTGCCGGGTTTGATGGCAGTGGAGGAGCAGGGATCCAGGCAGATACCAAAACGGTTTCAGCGCTGGGGTGCTATGCCACAAATGTGCTGACGGCATTACCTGTCCAGAATACACAAGGAGTACAGGCTATTTTTGAAATCCCTTCGGAAGCAATCGGCCTGCAGATCAGGTCCATCCTGGAAGATATTTACCCGGATGCCATTAAAATCGGCATGGTGCACAGTGTGGAGCTGGTGAAGATCATTGCTGACAACCTGCAGCATTATGATGGGCCGGTTGTTTTTGACCCGGTGATGGTCTCTACAAGCGGGCACCGGCTGATCAAGGATGAAACCATCGCAGCCTGTAAGGAACTCTTATTCCCGCTTGCGACGTTGATCACTCCGAACCTGGACGAAGTGAGTGTATTGGTCAACGAAAAGATCGAAACGACTGAAAAGATGCAGGAAGCCGGGAAGCAAATCCTGGAAATGGGAAGCAAAGCCGTGCTGGTGAAAGGCGGACATTTGCAGCAGGATGAGCTGGTTTCGTATTTAATGCAGCAGGACCGGCCGGTTGAAAGCTTCCGTTCCAGACGTATTAAAACCCGGAATACGCATGGGTCAGGATGTACGTTGTCTTCAGCTGTCGCAAGCTACCTGGCACAGGGACTGTCATTGAGCGAAAGCGTTGCCAGGGCACAGGTTTACGTGGAGCAGGCGATCCTGAACGGGAAAGACCTGCGGATCGGGAAAGGCAACGGCCCGCTGAATCACTTTTTTGACCCGAAACAATTAATCATAAAAAAGAAATAACCGATGCTTATTATTGATTCTCCTTCAACCGATGCTTATTTTAATATTGCAGCAGAAGAGTACCTTTTATACAAATATCCAACCGAAGATATCTTCCTGCTGTATATGAATGCGCCTTCTATTATTGTTGGTAAGTTTCAGAATACACTGGCAGAAATTAACCTCGATTTCGTTAATGAGCATGCTATCAAGGTAGTCAGGAGAATGTCCGGGGGAGGAACAGTATACCATGATTTAGGGAATCTGAATTTTTCATTTCATACCTTACTGGGATCAAACGACTTCATGGACTTTTCAAAATTTACGGAGCCGGTTTTAACGTTATTGAATGAACTGAACGTTCCTGCCAGGCTGGAGGGAAGGAATGACCTGCTTGTTGACGGAAAGAAATTCAGCGGTAACGCCAAGCTGGCAAAAAACGGGAAAATGATTCAGCACGGAACAATTCTGATCAACTCGCAGATGAGCGTTTTAGGAGATGCTTTAAAGGTAAATCCTATGAAGTTCATCGACAAAGCGGTAAAATCAAATCGCGCGCGTGTTACCAACCTGATTGATTATTTACCTGACGGAACAACTGTTTCCGGTTTTAAGCAGTTGCTGATCGGTAAGATGAGGCAGATTGACGAGATGAGTGAAATGTACACGTTGACAGCTGAAGATATCCGGTCCATTGAGCAGCTGGTTCAGGAAAAATACAGTACCTGGGACTGGAACTTTGGTTTTTCGCCTGATTATAACTTTAAGAAAGCGATAAAGATTCCCGCAGGCTTTATTGAATTACACATGGATGTGGTACGTGGGGGAACCATTAATAAAGTGAAAATTTTCGGTGACTTTTTTGCATCCAGGCCCATTGAAGAGCTTGAAAACCGGCTGACGGGCGAAAAGCACAGCATTGAATCGGTCAGGAACGTGCTGGCTGCCGTTGATCTTACGGAGTATTTTGGCAAAGTTACTTTAGAGGAAATCTCAGCACTCTTCAAATAAGTTGTTCCGGGAATAATTAACGCTGGATTTTCAGCCACTTTTCTTCCGGCGCAACATATGTTTCCATTGTGCCCAGCAGCCGGTCAATATCACTGTCGACAGCAATCATTTCCAGGTAAGCCTGGTGCAGAAATCCTTTTTCCACCATTTTACGGATCATCGCCAGCAAGTCATCATAAAAGCCATTGGTATTCAATATCCCGATCGGCTTCTGATGGATATCCAGCTGTGCCCACGTCAGCATTTCGAATAATTCTTCCAGTGTTCCGTAGCCACCCGGTAAGGCAATGACGCCATCGGATAGTTCATTCATTTTGCTCTTCCGCTCGTGCATGGTCGCTACAACGATCAGCTCAGTAAGATGGGGATGTGCGAGTTCTTTTGCTTTCAGGAATTCAGGGATCACACCAATAGCGCTGCCGTTATTATCTATTGTTCCGTTCGCTACCGCTCCCATTAACCCAACGTGTCCGCCGCCATATACCAGGCCGATTTCTTTCTGTGCCAATGTGGCTCCCAATGCGTATGCCTGTTCTGCAAAAACTGCATCTGTTCCCAGGCTCGAACCGCAAAATACTGTAATGTGTTTCATTGATCGTTTATTAATGACCGGTTTTTCGTAAAGGGCAACTCTCTTCCTCATTTGAATTGAGAAGGTTAAGCAGGATACAGGCGGTAAAACTAATAAATTAACATACCTTTTTTGGTATCCTGTCCATTGTTTTTTAATTTTGATACAGTTTGCACAATTCCCCTCCTACGCATCTGATAACGTAATTTCACATTCCATGCAGAGAATCGAAGAAAAGCTGAAAATATTGGCGGATGCCGCAAAGTATGATGTTAGTTGCAGCTCGAGCGGAAGCAAGCGAAAAAATACAGGAGGGATCGGTGATGCGTCCGCGTCGGGGATCTGCCACACATACACGGAGGACGGAAGGTGTGTTTCCCTGTTAAAAATTCTGCTTACCAATCATTGCATCTACGACTGTGCGTTTTGTGTCAGCCGAAAAAGCAACGATGTAAAACGTGCGGCATTCACGGTGGAAGAGGTGGTTGACCTGACGATGAATTTTTACAGGAGAAACTACATTGAAGGGCTGTTCCTGAGCTCCGGGATCTTTAAGAATGCCGACTTTACGATGGAGCGGTTACTCCGGATCGTGAAAAAGCTCCGGACCGAAGAGCGTTATAACGGCTACATTCATCTCAAAACCATCCCGGGAGCCAGTGAGGAGCTGATCAAAGAAGCGGGCTTGTATGTGGACCGGATGAGTATCAACCTGGAAGTTCCTACTGAGGCAGGGTTAAAGCTGGTTGCACCTGAAAAGGATCATGAGTCCGTCAAAAGACCGCTGGCATTTGTCAACAACCAGATACAGGAGTACAAAGGAGAAAGAAAGATCACCCGGCACGTACCGACGTTTGTTCCTGCGGGGCAAAGTACCCAGATGGTAATCGGAGCCACGCCTGAATCTGATTTTGAGATCATGAATGTGGCAAATGATTTTTATAAGCATTACAAGCTGAAACGTGTGTATTACAGCGGGTATATCCCGATCAATACCGACAACAGGTTTTTGCCGCAGGTGGGAACAGTGCCCCCGCTGGTCAGGGAAAACCGACTTTACCAGACCGACTGGTTGCTGCGTTTCTATGACTTCCGGCTGGATGAGATCCTCAGCCCGGAAAACATGCACCTCGACCTGGAAATTGATCCCAAACTCAGCTGGGCGCTTCGAAATCCTCATTTGTTCCCTGTTGATGTCAATACGGCTGATTATAAAACCATTATCCGTATCCCGGGAATCGGCCGGCAGTCGGCAATGAAAATCATGCATGCCAGGAAATTCGGGCGTTTGCATGAATACCAGCTCCGGAAGATGGGAATTGCATTTAACAGGGCACGGCATTTCATGGTCTGCGCTGATACTCCGCTTACACTGGGAGCGCAAAGCATGGCGGCAGTGAGGAGCAGCATCCTGCAAAAGGGATCCGGGAAATATAAAGGTGAAAGCGGACAATTGAGCTTATTCTGACCATGTATTACCTTTTTGACGGCAGTTATACGGGGTTTTTATCCTGTGTTTTTGAAAGTTTTGAACGAAAGGAAACAAATATTATCCCGCTGACGGAAGAAGAGTACCAGGGCAGTTTTTTCGATGAAAGCAGGCTGATCAACTCGTCTCCGGAAAAAGCAGAACGGGTTTACAACGGACTGGTAAAAAAGCTGGGCAAAAATACTTCCTATGATTTTTTCCGGGTGTTCCTCTCAGAAGACCGGAAGGCATGGAGTGCTTCAGTCAGGATCATCCGGGAGGTCTTTACCGGCAATGAAGTGGTTTTGTCCAACTTTGGCGATGAAGATGTGCTGTATTTTTCCCAGGCGTTGAAAAAAGTAAGCAGGGAACGCCACCGGATGAAAGCATTCGTACGGTTTCAGAAAAGCAGCGATGGCCTGTATTTCGCCATTATCGAGCCCGATTTTAATGTATTGCCGCTCATTTCCGGTTTTTTCAGGAAACGGTATGCGGACCAGTCCTGGTTGATTTACGATGTGAAACGGAAATACGGGCTGCTGTACAACCAGCAGTTTGTATCAGAAGTGATGCTGACATCCGAAGAAAAAAATACATTGGTCAGCCAGGCTGCTGTTATTACCCTGGATGACCGGGATGAACAGTTCCGGCGTTTATGGAAACAGTACTTCAAAAGCACCAATATCGAATCCAGGAGAAACATGAAACTTCACCTGCAGCACGTTCCCAGACGGTACTGGAAGTACCTGGCGGAGAAAATGGAATGACCCGGTCATCGGTTTAAAATCGATACGATTTTGTCCAATGCGTGTTTTGCTTCTTTCATAACGGGAAGAAAAGGCCAGATGTGCGGCATATTGTGCCCGGTGACGACCTCATAATTCACACCTGCATTCCTTAGTTTTTCAACCAGGCGTTTCTGATCCGGATAAGTGATGTCGTTCTCCGCCAGGAAAAGAGTGGTTTCCGGGAAATGCTGAAAATTACCGTTTACCGGGGAAATCGAAGGATCCGTTAAACCGGACTGGCCAGCTGCCATTTCCTTTGCACTCAATACCCCTTTTTTCGAAAGCATGGGATCTTTCTTGTCAATGGCATCGATGTCAGGATTCGACAGCGTGGCATCCGCAACAGGTGAAACCAAGATGATCTGTGCCGGCAGGTCGCCGGGATTGAGTCGCTGTACAAGAGCCGTAATGAGTGTTCCTCCCACTGAATCACCGGCAAGGACGATCGTGTGGGGAGCAAATTTCTCCATTGCCAGTCGGTACACAGCATCTATGTTTTCCGAAATGGTATCAATCGTATATTCCGGCGCTTTGGGATAATCACACATCCAGATGGTGTAATCCGTCCGCCGGGAGATGGTCTCTACCGTATCCCAGTGGTGTTTGGACGGGCCGGAGATGAAAGCTCCTCCGTGAATGAACAGCAACAGTTGTTCTGATCCTTCTTGTCGCCTGATTTCTGTTATCCGGGATTGCAGGACGTTGAATTCGGCTGTAATATTCTGTTTCAAAAACCTGCTTTTGGGACGGTGGACATCATCTTTCCGGAGTTTCTTATAATCTATCGGCGATTCGCTGAAAATCTTTTTTAATCCTTTTAACCGGATGATCCAGATCGTTACATAAAAAGACAGGCTGTTCTTCATAGAGGCTGATTAAATTCATTATGTAATAAAGATAAAATAAAATGGTGAATAAACGCTCTGGTTTCAGTGAACAACAATCAAAAAAAGCGACAAGTTTTCCTGTCGCTTTTTCATATTATCCGGATTGCTTTTACCTTACGATCGTGATGAAACCTGAACAGAAACCTTTTAATTCAGGATCATTGCAGTCAAAATCATCGGATTGGACCTGGTAGAAGTAAACTCCCTCCGTGAGTTCGTTCCCGTTCTTGTCATGCCCGTCAAAAATGGAAGTGTGGTTCAGCATTTCAAAAACGACACTTCCCCACCTGTTCAGAATGATTATTTTGTAGGTGAAACATTCGTCCATCAGCAACGGCATTTCAAGGAAATCATTGATCCCGTCTCCGTTGGGAGTGATCACATTAGGAACAGTATAATCAGAAGGCGATACGCCTTTCGGAACATGCACCACATCGGCAACGGTATATTGACAACCGTGCTGATCAGTAATGGTCAGTGTCAAAGGATAATTTCCCGGTTCTTCAAAATAGTGGTTGAGCACTGTTCCTGAAGCATTACCTGATCCCAGATCCCAGCTGTATTGGTAGCTTGTATGGACAGGGGCTGCAACTGCTTGTATATTCTGGAAACAGTTTACTTCATACTCAAAAGCGGGAGTTATCGGAGTTGAAACAACATAGTTGGAAGTTTGTTCCGAATAACATCCGAACTGGTCCGTTACTTCGTAGTGAACGGAATAATTTCCAGGATCCGTACCTGTTAAATTCAATCCTCCGCTTACGACATTGTCACCTGTGAATGTTCCTCCTGCCGGTTGTGGAACAACAGCAATGAATCCACTTCCGTAACAGTAAACAGGATCAAGGTTCATATCAATAACAGGCAGATCGTGCACATGAATCGACTCTGTTGTTGTACCGATGCAGCTGTTCACATCCGTGTAGGAGTATGTCAGGGTATGGATTCCGCTTCCATAATCTCCCGGGAAAAATGTCAGGGATGCGTTTGAGCCGTTCACCTGGAACTGTCCTCCCGCAGGGCTTACCTGGATGGTAACGGAATCACCATCGATACACAGGTCACTTACCGCCGTGATTGTCGGAGGAGTAGCCTCAATGACATCAACGGTTACTGTCGTGGAATTTTCACACCCGTTTGCATCTGTATATGCATACGTCAATGTATGAGAACCTGCTCCGGCTTGTGAAGGATGGAACTGGTTGCCTGAAGTACCTGTTCCTGACAATTGTCCTCCTGCTGGAGAAAACTGGATGTTTGCATCCTGGATGTCTGAACAGTAAGGTGAAGCAACATTTGTGATGGTTACTACAGGCAGCGGGTTAACGGTGATGGCGTCAGATGCGGAGTTTTGGCATCCGTTCTCATCCGTATAGGTATAGGTGATGGCATGTTGCCCGGATCCTGCAGCAGCAGGATCAAATGAATTTCCTGTGATTCCTGTCCCTGAAAATACTCCCGAGGCAGCACCGCCTGGTTGTGGAGAACCGACAGGAGTTACCAGCCCTCCGTCAATGCATATTTCTTCCTGTATGGACATTGTTACATCAGGAACGAAATCAATGATTTCCACCTGGAATGATTGCGTTTCGCCGTTGACATCCGTCACCTGGCAGGTATAGATTCCCGCGCATAAGCCGGTTGCTGTTTGCGTCAGCTGTGCTTCTGAATCGTTCCATGCGTAGGAGTAAGGAGGAGTTCCACCGGTCACATGTATGGTTGCCACACCGTTACAGGTAGATGACATTGTAGGTATACAGGTGGCGTTACAATCCGCATAAGTAGGAGATCCGTAACTGTTCCAGGTTCCTCCGTCAATATCTCTCCTGATGGATTGTCCCATATGTGTCGAAGCGTCTACGGTAGTAACAACGGTTTTTCTGTCTGACGGAATGTTGTTATAGCTTGCCAGAGAAGCTGCGGACGGACATCCCGTGCTTGAAGGGATACAAGGGTTACCGTTTCTGTCTGAAAGATTGGAGTTCCCCCATGCAACTGCATCCTGGGGCACGCCATTCGCATCGTAAAAGGCAAACCACCCTCCTGCGTTCGGAAACCAAAGGCGGTTCCCTCCGGAACATACACCCGCATCCGTTACGTTGTAAGGCACAACGATTTCAATGACATTTCCTCCGTTTACGTAGAGCAGGTTAGACGGTACCGGTGTCACGTTTCCTCCCCGGATCAGGCAGAATCCGCCCGGAGGGACGATCGTACCGTTCGGGATTCTGAATCCCCCGGTTCCTTCATAGGTATAATTGCCCAGGTAATAACAAGAGATGTCGACCGGTTCGCACAGATTCGGGTTGTATAGCTCGATCCACTCACCCCTTCCTGTCGAAACCCCACCGTTTCCGGATAAAGATCCGTCGCCTGAGTTGGGAGAGATCATCAGCTCATTGATCAGGATGCTCGGTCCCTGGTAATTACAGCCGGCACCATTGCACAGGGTATTGATTGTTGTATCAAAAGTGGCCTGCAGGTTTTGTGCGGAAACGTATATGGAAATCAAACAAGAAAAACTAATGGTAATAATTTGTCTTATAGCAGTAATACGATTGAATTTCATTCTGTAGATAATTTTTGTTATATCTCTAACAACTGAATTTTTAACCAAATGGTTGCATAAGGATTTAACAGCAACAGCAGAATATGTTGGTAAAGGAGCTGGTTTCTTTTTCTTTTTGTGTTATAACTGTATGAGCTGTTTGATGTTATGTTTTCCGGCTTTCGGATAAATATTTTTTAGATCTTTTTCGTCTAAATCAGTTTTTTTATTAAGAGTTGAAGGAAGCCGGCTGATGTTGAAAAAGAAGCGGCCGGCAGGTATAAAAAAAGCGACAGTTTCCCGTCGCTTTTCAATATATCAATCTTGCTTGATAATACTTTTTTTAAGGTTTTACCTTTACAATCTGATTGTCTTTCAAGATGACAAGCTCGCTATTCTTTTGTCTTTTGAACTCGATCAGCTTTTCATACACTTTTTCAAGTCCTTTGAGAATTTTATTTTTCTCCTCTTTTTGCCGTTCAATCTTTGTCATAGTAACTTTTGAGCAAATTAAACTTCTTGGTGTTTACGATCGTCAATTCTCCGAACTCCTTTTCAGCAATCAATTCATGAACACCTTCTGAATTATCAAAGATATAACTATTATCAACGATAGACAAATAAATAGAAAAAAGATTTTTGATCCCTTTCCTGTATCTTCGTTCAATGACTTCCGGCTGAATATTATGCCCGCCTTCTGAAACCCTGGTTTTCACCCGTTCTTTTGCAAGTTCAACTGATTGAAGCCAGAAAAACAATAACGTAACGCTATACCCATTCTTTTTTGCTGCAATTATTTTATTCCTGTAGCTCCTCGTGGAAAGTGTCGTTTCAAAAGCAAAGTTTTCATTTTCAGAGAGCAGCTCATTTATTCTGCCTAACATGATCCTTCCTGCTTCAACGGCAACTTTTTCAGGTTGAAACGGAGATAGTCCTTTTGCAATTTCATCTGCATTGACAAATTCTTTACAGTCTAAAATTTCAGGTAGGATCGTAAACGAAGCAGTTGTTTTACCTGCTCCGTTACACCCGGAAATAATGTATAGCTTCTTGTCTGACATTGAAACAAAATTATAGAATAAATTGGTTGGGTCTTCTGAAATCAATGGATTTCCTTCAAAAGCTGGCAGAGAAGCAGAAAACAAAAAAGCGACAGTTTCCCGTCGCTTTTCGAATTATCATGAATGGTTGAATTACAATCCCAGCAATACTTCGTAAGGGTCTTTCCCTCCGAAGATCATTCGTTCCGGGTTCTCAATCATCTCTTTTACTTTTACAAGGAATCCTACGGATTCTTTCCCGTCGATAATGCGGTGGTCGTAAGACAATGCCAGGTACATCATTGGGCGGATCTCCACTTTTCCGTCAATGGCAACCGGGCGCTCAACGATATTGTGCATTCCCAGGATCGCGGACTGCGGAGGATTGATGATCGGTGTTGACATCATTGAACCGAACACACCTCCGTTGGTGATTGTGAATGTTCCTCCCGCCATCTCGTCCGGAGTGATTTTCCCGTCACGTGCTTTGATCGCCAGACGTTTGATCTCCGCTTCGATTTCTGCCAGTGTCATTTGCTCTGCATTGCGAACTACAGGCACCATTAATCCTTTTGGAGAAGAAACCGCGATGCCAATGTCAGCATAGTTGTGGAATACCATTTCGTTTCCATCGATCTGAGCGTTTACGGCAGGGAACAGGTTCAATGCTTCCGTTACGGCTTTTGTAAAGAATGACATGAACCCCAGGTTTACTTCATGGTGTTTTGCAAAACGGTCTTTGTATTTGTTCCGCAGATCCATGATTGGTTTCATATCCACTTCGTTGAAAGTCGTCAGCATGGCCGTTTCGTTTTTCACAGAAACCAGGCGCTCTGCTATTTTTCGACGCAGCATGGACATCTTTTCACGGCTTTGATCACGTGTTCCTCCCCAACCCTGAACAGAATCGGAAGCGAAACCACCGGCCATTGCTGCCAGTACATCTTGTTTTGTTACACGGCCATCTTTTCCTGTTCCACTGATACGTGCTGTATTGATTCCGTTTTCTGCTGCAATTTTAGCTGCCGCAGGGGAAGCAGTTCCTGTGGCGTAGTTTTTAGCGACCGGGTCCGGGTTTGGAACCACTTCTTTTTTCACTTCCTGTACAGGGGCAGGAGCCGCTTCTTTCTTTTCTTCAACTGGTGCAGGAGCCGGCTGAGCCGCGCCTGCGGGACGTTCTGCTGAAGTATCAATCAAACACACAACCTGTCCGACTTTCACTACATCGCCATCCGCCGCCTTTAATGTTATTATTCCGCTTGCTTCCGCAGGCAATTCCAATGTTGCTTTATCAGAATCCACTTCTGCGATTGCCTGATCTTTTTCTACATAATCACCATCTGATACCAGCCATTGAGCTATTTCCACTTCGGAAATCGACTCTCCCGGACTTGGCACTTTCATTTCTAATACTGACATCGTACTTGGTTTTTATAATTTGTATTAAGCGTTAATTGAAGCATACTGGAACAGGTTTTTCCACAATGCTGACAATCGTTTTAAATGTAATTCTTTTGAGCCTTCTGCTGCTGCGGCAGATGCCGGACGCGTGATGCCGATCACATTTTTGTCACGCATTCTCATCGCAATGTATTGCCATGCTCCCATGTTTTCAGGTTCTTCCTGGGCCCAGACAATGCGTTTGCTGTTCGTGTATTTTTTCAATACTGCATCAATTTGTTTTTCCGGGAACGGGTACAATTGTTCCAGACGGACAAATGCCATGTTGTCAACTCCCATTTCAGCAGCTTTTTCCGATGCTTCATAGTAGAATTTCCCGGAACACAACACCACTGTATCAACGTTTGCCACTTTCGCGTTCGGATCGTCGATCACTTCCTGGAAGCTGCCTTTTGCCATTTCATCCAGTGAAGAAACCGCGCTCGGATAACGCAGCAGCATTTTCGGAGAGAAGACTACCAGCGGTTTTCTGAAAGAACGTTTCAATTGTCTTCTCAACAGGTGGAAATGGTTGGCAGGTGTGGAAGTATTCACTACCTGGATGTTCAGGTCCGCTGCCTGCTGGAGGAAACGTTCCATACGCCCGGAAGAGTGTTCTGCTCCTTGTCCTTCGTAACCGTGAGGCAGCAACATCACCAGTCCGCTCTGGGTAGACCATTTGTCTTCTCCTGCGGTAATAAACTGGTCAACCATGATCTGTGCTCCGTTAAAGAAGTCACCGAACTGAGCTTCCCAGATCGTCAACGCGTTTGGAGTTGCCATGGAATAACCGTATTCAAATCCCAATACCGCATACTCGGACAGGAATGAGTTATAAATGTAGAAAGGAGCCTGTTTATCGCTCAGCAGGTTCAGTGTTAAAACCTCTTCTTCATTGTCTTCCGTCTTTACAACAGCATGACGGTGAGAGAACGTCCCTCTTTCTACATCCTGACCGGAAATACGTACCGGGTGTCCTTCATCGAGTAACGTGGCGTATGCCAGCATTTCGGCACTTCCCCAATCCAGCTGGTCTGATTCGATTGCCTCTAGGCGGTCGTTAAAAATTTTCTGGGTCTTTCTGAAGTATTTTTTGCCTTCCGGAAGGGTTGCCAGTTTTCTTCCCAATTCCAGTAATTTCTTTTTCGGAATACCGGTTTCAGGAGATGCTTCAAAGTCTGTTCGTGTTGCCCGTTTCAGATCTTTCCATTCTTCCTTCATGAAGTCGAACACTGTGGCTTTAGTCTGCTTCGAAGATTCATTGTATTCTGTATCCAGGAATTCCTGATAACCTGCTACCAGCTTGTCCGCTTCTTCTTTTGTGATAACTCCCTGAGGAATCAGGCGGTCCAGGTATAATTCTCCCGGGTTTTTGTGCTTCGCGATAAGGTTGTACAGATTCGGCTGTGTGAATTTCGGTTCATCCCCTTCATTGTGGCCGTATTTACGGTATCCCAACAGGTCGATGAAAATATCCGATTTGAATTCCTGGCGGTATGCAACTGCAATTTCAACTGCCTGAACAACCGCTTCTACGTCATCCGCATTTACGTGAAATACCGGGGAAAGCGTAGTTTTCGCGACATCCGTACAGTAAGTGGAAGAACGTCCGTCCAGGTAATTTGTTGTAAATCCGACCTGGTTGTTCGTCACAATGTGGATGGTACCTCCGGTTTTATAGCCATCCAGGGCAGCCATCTGGATTGTTTCATAGACCACTCCCTGTCCGGCAATGGCAGCGTCTCCGTGGATCAGTACCGGGCAAACTTTGCTGAGGTCGTTGTCGTATTTGTTGTCCAGTTTTGCTCGCGAAAGTCCTTCAACAACCGGGTTGACAGCTTCCAGGTGAGATGGGTTCGGAGAAAGTGTAAGGCTGATTTTCTTCCCGTTTCTTTCTACGAACGAAGTATATCCCTGGTGGTATTTCACGTCACCGTCAAATTCTTCATTGAAATCGAATTCTTTTCCTTCGAATTCCGCGAAGATATCTTTCGGTCGTTTTTCGAAGATGTTCGCCAACGTGTTCAGACGTCCGCGGTGTGCCATTCCCATTACGAAATGCTGAACTCCCAGATCAGTTCCTTTTCCGATCAGGACATCCAGTGCGGGAATCAACGACTCCAGTCCTTCAACGGAGAAGCGTTTCTGACCTACGAATTTTTTTCCCAGGAAAGCTTCGAAACCGGTTGCCTGAACCAGCTTTTTGTAGATGCTGATCTTCTCTTCTTTCGTATAGGTTGGCCGGTTTGTCAGCTCAATGGCATTGAGCATCCATTTGATCGTGTGCGGTTCGCGCATGTACATGAACTCAATCCCGATCGACTGGCAGTATGTTTTTTTCAGGTGATCGATGATCGCTCTCAAAGTGGCTGCTCCCAGCCCGATTTCCTCACCGGCTTTGAAAACCGTATCCAGGTCGCTTTCTTCCAGCCCGAAATTCACTAAATCCAGCGTTGGCTCGTGGTGGCGGCGCTCACGGACAGGGTTTGTCCGGGTGAACAAATGTCCGCGGGTACGGTAACCGTTAATGAGGTTCAGTACTTTTAACTCTTTTTGAAAATTTTCTGGAACTTCGTTGTCTGAGTCATAGTTCGTTTTGGAAAATTCAAATCCTTCGAAGAATCGTTTCCAACCCGTATCAACACTTTCAGGGTCTTGCTGATACATCTTATACAGATGGTCAATCGCGTTCACATCTGCATTTCCAACGTATGAAATCTTATCCATGTCTTTGTGCACAATTTTTGGAACGACAAAGTTAGACATATTAATTCATAGGACTCTTATAAAAAAGGATAATATTTTGATGAATTTTTACAAAACGGTTATAAATAATATTGATTTTTTATTTTTTAACGAAAAACCGGATAAAAAGCTGTAAAACGATCTGCTTTCGGGGAAGCTGGCCACAGAATAATAACATTCAAAAAGGTGAAGTACACGATCGCAGCAAACCATCTTTTCACTACTTTTGCAGGCTTGAATTTTGGAACATAATTATGGTGGCTAAATATCGTTATCACATCCTGATGCATGTCATCATTTTTGTCTGGGGGTTTACCGGGATTCTTGGTAAGCTGATCCACCTGTCTCCGGAAGTAATTGTATGGTACAGGGTGATCATCGCATCCTTCGGGTTATTCATTCTGCTGCCGTTGTTCAAGGTTTCCTACCGGCTCAAAAACTCTCAGGATCTCTGGAAGCTGTTCCTGGTTGGTGTGATCACCTGCGTGCATTGGGTTACATTTTACAAGGCAATCGCTCTTTCAACTGCCTCGCTGGGCATCCTGTGCCTTTCAACCACCACATTGCATGTGACCTGGCTGGAGCCGATCATCATGAAACGAAAATTTTCGTGGCTTGAATTTTTGTTCGGACTGATTGTGATCTACGGGATCTACTTTGTTTCCTCGGATTTTAAGGCAGATGAATACGTGGCACTGGCTTACGGACTGACGGCAGCTTTTCTGGCCGCGCTTTTTTCTGTTTCCAATGCGAAGCTGGCGCAAACGATTCCGTCTCCCCAGATTACTTTTTATGAAATGCTTACAGGGATCGTTTTCCTTACGATTGTGCTGTATGCTGACGGACAGCTGACAACGGAGGCGCTCAGCATGACGCAGTCTGATTTCTGGTGGCTGTTGTTCCTGGGCATCGTCTGTACCAGCCTGGCTTTTGTATTAATGATAGATGTGGTTAAGAAACTGGGAGCGTTTACAGTTTCGCTAAGTGTCAACCTGGAACCTGTCTATACCATCGTTTTAGCGATTTTCCTGCTGAAAGAGCATGAACTGCTGGGGATGAATTTCTACATCGGGTCGTTGCTGATAATTGTGGTCGTGATACTCAATGCGATTATAAAATCGAGATGGAATGAACGGGAGAAACAGATTAAATGACTTAAAACAACATTTTTCCGTTCATTTATGAACATGAAAGCTGTTTTTTTACTAATATTACACCTGAAATTGAAACTATAAAACCAGTATATAATTCTTCTATGAAAACAAAAAACTTTATTGTTCCTCACGATTTCACAAATGTGGCGAATATTGCACTGGAGCATGCCATTGCAACTGCAAGCCAGGTAAATGCAGAGATCAATGTATTGCATGTCATTGCAAAAGGAAAAGATATAAAAGAAGCCGAGCAACAACTGACCAAGATTTTATCCCAGTTTGATACGTCCGTAAAACTGATTCCGAATGTGCGTATCGGGAGCATCTTTGAAGACATCGGTGATTTCGCGGCTGAGAAGCACGCGGAACTGATATTCATGGGAACTCATGGTATTCAGGGATGGCAGCACATTACCGGAAGCAATGCGTTGAAAGTCATCAACAGCTCAACGGTTCCTTTTATCATCGTTCAGGAAAAAAGCCCGAAAGACACCGGATACGATGACATTATCGTTCCGCTGGACCTGAATAAAGAGACAAAGCAGAAATTAGCTGTTGTCGCTGACATTGCTGCTTATTTCAATTCACGGGTACATGTGATCACACCGGATGAATCGGATGAGTTCCTGAAGAAACAAGTGAAAGCGAACGTATTGTTCGCCAATAAATTCTTTAGTGAAAGAAACATCGAAGTGACAACCACAGTTGCGCCAAGCAGCAATTTTGATAAAGAGATCATCAAGCATGCGATCAATGTCGGAGGCGATCTGATCGCGTTTATGAACCTGAATAAAAACAATCTGTTGGGAGTAATTACCGCAAACCATGAGGTATCGCTTATGAATAACGAAGCGCAGATCCCGACCCTGATTATGAACCCGATCGAAGGAATTTCTTCCCTTGCTGTTGATTTTAACGGGTAATCCCGTATTGAACTAATTTTGTAAGCGCATCCCGGTGCGCTTTTTTTGTTGCATGTGAAAAAGCTGTTACTCATATTCCTGTTGTGTGATCTGACGGTGTCGGGTCAGAATACACTTGCTACGTCGCTCAGTTACAGCCGAACCGATTTCTTTCACGGAGTGGAATACGGAAGGGCTTTCGGGTCCTGGAATGTCCTGGCGGGTTTTGAATATGGGATTGTCCGGTCGGTATTCCAGTCCAGGTTTTTCCCGAAAGTAAAGGCAGGGATTTTTTACAGCGTGCTTCAGAAAGAAAAATTCAGGCTGGGTCCTGTTGTCCAATACAGTTATGCTTATCTTCGGTACAGCAAGGTTCCCGAAGGAGAAACGCATTACCATGAACTGAATGCCGGGCTGAGGTGGAGGTACGGAAAGAAATGGCAGATCGGCCAGACGTTGCTTGTCGGAGGTCTCTGGGAACAGGGGATGAATCACATGTATAAAAAGACAAGGATATCGGGAACATGGGGATATGTCATTCAAATGGAGTGTATTTATGCGTTTTAGTGCTGTTTACATACTGCTGTTACTGATCCTGGGATGTGGTAAGAAACAATCGTATCCTGTTGAGGTCATCGGGCATGCCGGGAACGGGTTGAACATCTCTTCCTCGGTTTATCATGCCAACAGCCTGGAATCAATTGAGCTGGCATTGGGGATGGCCGGTGTTTCGGGAGTGGAAATAGACCTGCAGTTGTCGGCGGATAAAGAACTCTGGCTGCTGCACGACGATAAGCTGGAAGATGAAACGACAGGAAACGGCTGTATCTCGGAATCGGTTTATGACGCATTGAAGAATGTTCGCTTTAAAACCCTGAATAAAGAACAGCTTGTCCGGTTGAAAGATTTAAATTTTGCGGCTTATTCCGGGAAAACATTCTACCTGGACATAAGGCATTACAATGGCTGTACAGGAGAACCCATTGTGCTTGATGAGGTGGTCGATGCGCTCCGGGAAACGATCGATACCTGGACGGAAGTCAATTTTATTGTTGTTACAAATTATGAATCGTGGCTGAATGAGCTTGCCCTCACAGGCTGGACAATTTTCGCGGATATTTATACAATGGATGATTACAGCGTTCTGAAACAGGGAAATTATGCCTGTGAAGGCGTAATTATCCGCAATTCGAAAGCGGCAAAAGAGGATGTTGCAATGATGAAATCTGAAAATAAAAAAGTAATTTTGTTTGACATGCGTGCTCCGAAATCGATCCGCCAGGCGTTGCAGAAGCAGCCGGACGCCATTATTGCTGATGATTTGAAAGCAGCGTTGATTGAAAAATCGAACTAAAAGCAAACGATTATGGCTAAAAATAAAAAAGAACGGATCAATATTGTTTATTCAACCAACCCTGATTTCGGTTACCAGTACGATGCAGATGATGAGGCGGAAACACTTCCGAAGAACCAGCAGAAACTATACGTTTCCATTGACAGGAAGTCACGCGGAGGAAAAGAAGTGACCCTGGTGGAAGGCTTTGCCGGAACAGAAGATGACCTGAAAGAGCTGGGGAAATTACTCAAGACAAAGTGTGGAGTAGGAGGGAGCGTGAAAGACGGGGAGATACTGGTGCAGGGAAATTTCCGGGATAAGATCATTGCCATCCTGGAAGCGGAGGGCTACCAGACGAAGAGAAAGGGAGGATAATTCGTAAAAATAACCTGAAAAAATAACAATATGAGCCCGGTCATACGAAATATACTGGCGATTATCCTGGGATGGTTTTCCGGGGGAGTGGTCAACATGTCTTTGATAAAAATTGGTCATTACTTATTTCCCATTGAAGGGATCGATCCGGGTAATGTGGAGGAGCTGGCACGTGTGATGCCCGGCCTGGAGTTCCGGTATTTCGTTTTCCCTTTTCTGGCACATGCGTTGGGAACGCTCACCGGGGCCGTTATCGCCGGAGTGATTGCTTCCAGGCATAAAATGAAATGTTCGCTGGGGATCGGAGCTCTGTTTTTGATCGGGGGAATCCTTGCCTGCTTTATGATTCCTGCACCGGTTTGGTTTATTCTGACCGATCTCCTCATCGCGTATATTCCTATGGCGTGGATCGGGGGAAGGATTGCACAGGGAATAACCAGGCAGAAGTAAGAGGCTTTCTTATTGTACAGATTATTGGTGTGCTTATGTTGTCCGGTTAAACCGAAATCTAAATGTAACGTTTCATTAAAAAACTTTTTTTAATTCAACTTTTTTACTAACTTAAGATAGAAATAACCTTTAACATACCTTTTATGCTAGTAAAAACCTATAGCAGTTCCGTCATCGGGATTGATGCGACGACGATCACCATTGAAGTCAATTTAGGGCAGGGGATCAATTTTTTCCTGGTCGGTTTGCCCGATTCTTCCGTTAAGGAGAGCCATCTGCGGATCAAGGCTGCTTTTTCCAACAACGGTCTCAGGTTTCCGCAACGGGAAGTTACCATCAATATGGCCCCGGCTGATATCCGGAAAGAAGGAGCGGTATTTGATCTTCCCATTGCCGTCGGAGTTCTGGCGGTAAGCGGGCAGATCAACCCGGAACGACTGGAATCCTTCCAGATAATGGGAGAGTTGTCATTGGATGGGAAGCTCCAGCCTGTCAAGGGGGTTCTTCCGATGGTCTTGCAGGCTAAAAAAGAGGGATTCACCTCTGTGATCCTTCCGGCAGAGAATACGTCCGAAGCCGCAGTTGTTGACGGACTGGATGTTTACGGCATGAATAACCTGAGAGAAGTTGTTGATTTTTTTAATGGAGAGCTTTCCGTCCTCCCCACAAAAATTGATATCGAATCGACCTTTACCAATATGCTGGATGAGTTTGAAGTGGATTTCAAAGATGTGAAGGGACAGCAAAAGATCAAGCGTGCATTTGAAATTGCAGCCTCGGGAGGTCATAATATCGTGCTGATCGGTCCTCCGGGAGCAGGAAAGTCAATGCTGGCAAAGCGTTTGTCGACGATTCTTCCGCCTATGACACTGGATGAAGCGCTGGAAACGACAAAGATTCACAGTGTCGCGGGAAAGATCAAATCAACCGGGCTCATTACACACCGGCCGTTCCGGAAACCGCACCACAGCATATCGGACACCGCGCTGGTAGGCGGAGGGACTTTTCCGCAGCCTGGTGAATTTTCTCTAGCGCACAATGGAGTATTGTTCCTGGATGAGCTTCCCGAATTCAAGCGTTCGGCACTGGAAGTAATGCGCCAGCCGCTGGAAGACCGTGTTGTAACCATATCAAGGGCCAGGTACACGATCGATTTTCCTGCGGGAGTAATGCTGGTCGGCGCAATGAATCCCTGTCCGTGCGGGTATTTCAACCACCCGGAAAAAGAATGTTCGTGTAATCAGGGGGCGGTTCGGCATTACCTGAACAAAATCTCCGGCCCGTTGCTGGACAGGATCGATCTGCACATTGAAGTGACACCGGTGTCGTTTGATGAGCTGGCGATGGAGCAGGAAGGAGAATGCAGCAGGGATATTCGCGAACGAGTAATCAAGGCCCGGTTATTCCAGCAGCAACGCTTTTCGGAAAGCGCCGGAATTTACTGCAATGCACAGATGGGAAGCAACCAGATCAAGGAGCATTGCCGGCTGGCGGAAGAAAGCAAAGGGATCCTCAAAAACGCGATGGACAGGCTGGGATTGTCGGCCAGGGCCTATGACCGTATTCTGAAGGTGGCGAGGACCATCGCTGACCTGGACCAGGAACAATTGATCGGCACACCACACATTGCAGAGGCGATCCAATACCGGAACCTGGACAGGATGAATTGGGGAAGCTGAAAAATTCATTTATTTTTCGGACCTTTGCACAAAGTTTTGAGATGTTAGTTGAAATAGATGATAAGTTGGTATCCACTCAACTGTTTGAGCAGAAATTTGTCTGCGACCTGAATGCCTGCAAGGGAGCGTGTTGTGTAGAAGGAGATGCGGGGGCACCTTTGACGTATGAAGAAGTTGACCAGATGGAAGAAGACCTGGAAAGCTATCTGCCTTACATGCGGCCGGAAGGGATCGAGGCGGTTGAAAAAACCGGGGTATTCTACATGGACCATGATGGGGAGCCGGTAACGACACTGGTGAACGGTGCTGAGTGTGCTTTTGTTTACTTCGACGAGAACGGAATCACGAAATGTGCGATTGAGAAAGCATACCTGGAAGGAAAAACAACATTTAAGAAACCCGTTTCCTGTCACTTATATCCGATTCGTGTAAAGAAATTCCATGATTTTATTGCACTTAACTACGATGAGTGGTCGATCTGCGCGCCTGCATGTGCGTGCGGAGAACAATTGAACATTCCTGTCTATCGCTTTTTGAAAGAACCGATCATCCGGGCGTGGGGCGTCCCGTTTTTTGAGGAATTGTGCAAGGTGGATGAAGAATGGAAACGATCCCAGGGAGAGTGATGGCAGCCTATCGTTTCTTATGAGGATGCCGGCTTTTCTGGAAAATAGGAACTCCTGAAAGTACTTATCTTTTTGACCTGAAAAAATCACGGACCAGCTGTCCGCATTCTTCAGCCAGCAACCCACCTTCGACTTTTGTTTTGGGATGGTAGATCCCGTCAATTCTGCCTGCTCCGCGTTTTTCATCACTGGCTCCGAACACCACCCTGTCGATTTGCGACCAGTACAAAGCGCCGGCGCACATGACGCAAGGCTCAAGCGTAACATACAAGGTGCATCCTGTCAGGTATTTCCCACCGATATGGCCGGAAGCGGACGTGATCGCCTGCATTTCGGCATGAGCTGTTGTATCGTGCAGGCATTCCGTTAAATTGTGCGTGCGTGCTATGATCTGCTGATTGGCTACGATGACCGCTCCGACCGGAACTTCTTCTTTTTCCAGTGCTTTTCGGGCTTCTGAGAGCGCCTGTTTCATAAAATATTCATCATTGTATGGAGAGATCATAACGCAAATTTAGCTCCGAAAATAGGATATTTTAAGAGAAATAACAAAAATGAGCGACGCAGGTACGTTGTGATGGCGTGATGTTGATAGAAATAGTACATTTGCATCAATGAGAAGCGCATTAAATAAAATTGGGTCGATTTTGGCCGGGGGAGTTCTCCTGGTTTTCCTTTGGCTGATCTGCCTGCTGTTCTCGTTGTATGCGCTTCAGCCCAGACATGTTTCTTCCGTTTATACTGCTCCTGAAAATGCTGAGGTCATCGTGAACATGGACGGACGGGATGTGCTTAAAACGTTATTGACAGATGTATTGCTTGAAGGAAAAGGCGATGATCTTTTTAACAGGATCAAAACATTACCGGAACGCGCTTCTCCCGAAAAACAATACGGGATCAACTGGGCGCAGCCCGTTACCTATTTCAAGGCAAAACACAACGGAAAGGAACTGCAGGGACTGATTGTCCAGGTGATCAACCCGGTGGAGTGGAACAGGGACATCAATACGTTGCTTGGAAACACCAGTGTTGCAAGGCACCAGGGTAACTCTGGAATCGTAGTTCAGTCCAGGGAGTTGACGAAAGAGGAGCTGTATGCTTTTATTGACGGGCAAAAAAGCGGTAAAGCAGTCGAACAACCTAGTTTTGAAAACGGAAAATTCATGGCTGTCAGCCAGCGGTCAGAAGACGGAAATGCGGAATTTACGGTTTCGGTTGATAAGAATGTATTGTCATCCCGGGGAATCATCAACCATGGAGGAACCTTGAAATCGAACCAGCTGAGCTTTATTCTGAAACCGTCCGGCTTTCATCTTACAAGTGACCTGGTAACAAAAGAGCTGAATGATACACTGGCGAAATACATTGGTATTGACCTGCCGTTGACAGGAATCAGTGTTAATTACAGGGGAATAACACTTTCCGAAACGGATGGTAAAAGCTTCCTGGCCCCGGATGGGGATTTCGTGTTTGGTTTTGAACAGGAAACAAGTATACAGCAGGTAGTGGAGGCCATTCCAAACGCCGTTTGGGAAGAAGAGAATAAAACGGTTAAACTGGGGAAACAGGTCTATTTTATCAGGCAGCTCGATACGAGAACGGTCTTTTTCGGAGTAACTAAAAATGCGGAGCTGTCTGAAAATTCACAGTCAATAGGTGTTGTGCTGACCGGGTCGTTGAAACCTTTATTCAATATAAAAGGAAGCAGGCTGATCCGTGCGGCTCTGAGGCTAAACCCTGCCTCGTCATTTGGGCTGGACCTGTCAGAAGAAATACAGCTGTGTTCCATCCGTTTGAAAGCAGTCAGTTCCACCTCTTTCCAGCTGGATGCTTCATTCCGGTTCAAAAATGAAGACGATGCGATCCTGAAGCTGGCAGAACTTGCATTGAAACGCCAGGTGTAGCGACTGTGTTCCTTTGTGAAATTTTAAACGTCATTTTCTTTCCGGTTTCTTATTGCCAATCTAAAAATAGATACTACTTTTGTTTAAACTTAGTCTAAATAAGAATGGTGCTCAAAGAAAAAACGGAACTGGAACATCCACTTTTTGTTGCTTTTAGTTGTGGAGATAACTGTGCTTGTGCGAAAAAGAAGAATTGCTGCAAGAAATACAAAAAGAAAGGGGTACATTGCAAAAAATGTCCCAAATTGTAATTGATTCTTTTTCCAGGCAGGATTTAGCGCACAAATTTATACGTTTTTCTTCCCTTTTCCTGTTGTAAAGAAGCAATGTATACTCCCCGGGGAAGATGCAGGATGGAAATTTCCATTGTGTGTGGTTCCTGCTTTTCGAATTGCCCCACTTTCATCCCGTCTATAGTGTACAGGTCAATGGTTCCCGTCCATTCTCCCAGTGCAAAGACCTTCTCTCCGTCAGCGGAAACGGCAAATATGTGTTTATTGGAAAGCTGACCGGAAACTCCTGCTGTAGGATCTGTTTCAAGCCGGAAAGCAGAAATAACCGGGAAATGATCCGATGTGTTGTTTGAAAAGTTAGTGATATACGCAGGCATCATATCCAGGGCGTTTGCAGATTCGGCAATGTAGTCCGATTGCAGGGGAGAGGTGACCAGGATGTGATCGAGCATTGAGCCATTGAAGAAGGCATACGATGTTTTACCCGCATCGCTCAGCTGTTTGGTGGGGAAGAAATAATTTTCCGGGTCATCCAGGAAAATTTGAAATGGCGTTTCTATTCCGTTATATGTTGATTCGTCCAGGTCGTCATTCCAGTCGCCCAGTATTACGGTCTTATGATCTTTCCGGAGGGGATCCAGGTAGATGTTCTTCAGGGCGGTTGCTGCTCCCTTTCGCCTGTTGTAGGATTCCTGGTCGGCATAGGCTTTCAGGTGAACGACTATGAAATAAAGGGTATCGGGCTCCAGCGGTGCTTTTGTTTTTAACCTGATCTCCAGGGGAGGGCGGCCTGCAAAATTATAATTGTGCGAAGACGATGTTAAGATATGGCTGGAGGAAATGACTTCAAACAGCTCTTTTTTGTAAAACAAAGCCGTTTTTTGAGTCTGGTTGTAAGTGGCCAGCACACCTCCGTATTGAGGAAGTTCCGAAAGCAGCTGATCATAAGCTCCGGCATCGGACATTTCGGTAAATCCCCATACATCCATATCGGTATTGTTCAACACGTTCCTGACATTGTTGAATTGCACTTGCTCGTTCGTCGGGCCGTACCCGGTATCCCCGAACCACTCTAAATTCCAGCAGCCTACATCAAGCAGGGTATCACTGCCGAATGATGGTACCTGGGATAAAGAAACAGTTCCCGTAAATAATGCTGCAAGGAGCAAATACTGTTTCAGAAAAGATTGCCTGATTTTTTTCATCCTGTAAATTCCCAAAAATACAAAATATGAATGAAATGCCAGTCATTGAACAGCGGTGAGAAAAGTTCTTTACATGGATGCTACAAAAAAAGCCGGGATGCGAAAAGTTGCATCCCGGCCCAGTCTAACGTCTTTTATCTCCTGTCTGACGTCTCAAATCACAATTCAAACTTGATTCCCTGTGCCAGCGGAAGGCTGTCGGAATAGTTGATCGTATTTGTCTGTCGGCGCATGTAGATTCTCCATGCATCGGATCCGGATTCACGCCCGCCTCCGGTTTCTTTTTCTCCACCGAATGCACCACCGATCTCAGCTCCTGAAGTACCAATGTTTACGTTGGCGATACCACAGTCTGAACCGGCATAAGAAAGGAATTTCTCTGCTTCTTTCAGGTTGGTTGTCATAATAGCGGAAGACAGTCCTTGAGGAACACCGTTTTGTAAAGCGATTGCATTTTCAACCCCGCCTTTGTATTTGATCAGGTACAGGATCGGCGCAAATGTTTCGTGCTGAACGATCTTATAGTGATTCTCCGCTTCAACAATGGCAGGTTTTACATACAATCCTGTTTCATATCCGTCTCCTGACAATACTCCGCCTTCAACAAGAATGGTTCCACCTTCGGTTTTTGCCTGCTCCAGCGCATTCAGGTAAGCCTTGACAGCATCCTGATCGATCAGCGGCCCTACGTGGTTATTCTGGTCCAGCGGATTCCCGATTTTCAGTTGCCCATATGCTTTTACCAGCGCTTCTTTTACTGTATCGTAAATTTCTTCGTGAATGATCAGACGGCGTGTAGATGTACAACGCTGTCCGCAGGTTCCGACCGCACCAAATACAGCTCCCGGGATCACCATTTTAAGGTCAGCGCTTGGAGTAATGATAATGGCATTGTTTCCACCCAGTTCCAGCAGTGATTTTCCCAAACGGGCACCAACAGCTGCACCGACAGATTTCCCCATACGGGTAGAACCTGTTGCGGAAACCAGCGGAATACGGGTATCTTCAGCGATCAGTTTCCCGATGGAAGCGTCTCCGATGATCAGGTTGGAAACTCCTTCCGGAACATTGTTCGCGTCAAAAACCTGTTTTGTGATCTGCTGGCAGGCAATGGCAGTGATCGGCGTTTTTTCGGACGGCTTCCAGATGGTAACGTCACCGCAAACCCATGCAAGAGCCGTGTTCCAGTTCCATACAGCCACCGGGAAGTTGAACGCGGAAATGATTCCCACAACCCCCAGCGGGTGGTATTGCTCATACATGCGGTGACCCGGACGCTCAGAATGCATGGTCAGGCCATACAGCTGACGCGACAATCCAACTGCGAAGTCACAGATATCGATCATCTCCTGTACTTCACCCAAACCTTCCTGTAAGGATTTTCCCATTTCATAGGAAACCAGTGTTCCAAGAGCAGTTTTATATTCACGGATCTTTTCAGCCAGCTGGCGGATGACTTCTCCTCTTTTCGGAGCCGGCCACGTTCTCCATTCGTTGAATGCTTCCTGGGCTTTCAGTACAATGGCTTCGTAATCGGCTTCCGTCGCAGAATCAACTGTGGCGATTACAGCTCCGTCAACCGGAGAGTAAGATGTGATTTTCTCACCTCTTGTATTGAACCATCTTCCACCAGTGGAAGCACCATTATTTACATCCTCAATTCCCAATTCAGCGAGAATCCGGTGTACTTCAAAATCATTCATTACTTGTGACATCGTTTTTTAGTTATCAGTTTTTAAGTGCTGCAAAGTTAATAGATTTTATGTCAGTGCGGATAGGAAATGTTTGCCTTTATGTCTTTATTTTTCTACATTTAACCCTAAAATTAATCAGGTATGAAGCGAAATTATATGACAATCGGGCTGCTTTCCCTGGGAATGATGATCATGAGTTATTATTCGACAGGTCAGACCGAAGGAAAAGTAGTTGAAATGACAGGAGAATTCGGGGATGTGAAAGTTGACCGTTTTGCGGATATCCAGGTGTTGCGTTATGAGATCAAAGACTTTAACAAGCTGACACTAAAGCAAAAAATGCTGGTGTATAATCTTTACCAGGCAGGTCTGGCAGGCCGTGATATCAACTGGGATCAGAACAACCCTTATAACCTGAAGATCCGGAAAGCGATTGAGCATATTTTTGAAAACTATAAAGGAGAAGGTCAGAGGGAAGAATGGAATCATTTTGAGACCTACGCGAAGCAGGTCTGGTTTGCCAATGGTATCCACCACCACTATGGAATGGAAAAGTTCAGGCCTAAATTTTCAAGAGAATACTTCCAATCGCTGCTTAAAGCGGTAAATTACCAGTTGGAAGACGAGGTGCTGGACATAATGTTCGATCCTGAAAAAGCGAACTACCGCAAGATCAAGGACCCGAAGCTGGATATCATCGCGGCGTCTGCCAATGGCTTTTACGGAGAGGGGGTAACGCAGAAAATGGTGGAAGAATTCTACGCATCCAGGCCAAACCCGGACCCGAAGCGTCCTGTGGAGCACGGGTTAAACTCTACCCTCATCCTGAAAGACGGAAAGCTGTACGAAGACGTCTGGAAATCGGGTGGGAAATACGGCAAAGCAATTGACAAGATCATTTACTGGCTGGAAGAAGCTGTTACCGTTGCAGAGAACAAAGACCAGGAAGCGGCTTTGAAAAAGCTGATCGAATATTACCGGACAGGAGACCTGAAAACCTGGGACGATTATAATGTCCTGTGGACAAAATCAACCAAGGGAGACATTGACTGGATCAACGGATTCATTGAAGTGTACGGTGACGCGCTTGGCAAAAAGGCGAATTTTGAAAGCATTGTCCAGATCACGGATTTTGAAGCGTCAAAGCAAATGAGTGTGCTGGCGGAAAATGCGCAGTGGTTCGAGGACAACTCCCCGTTGCATCCTTCCCACAAGAAAAAGGAAGTGAAAGGGATCAGCTATAAAGTTGTACAGGCGGCAGGGGAATCGGGAGATGCTTCACCTTCCACACCGATTGGTGTGAACCTGCCGAATAATAACTGGATCCGGGAAGAACATGGCTCCAAATCAGTGAGCCTGGGCAATATCATCGAAGCCTACGATAAAGCAGGAGGAAAGGGGTTGATCGACGAATTCGGGTTTTCCGATGAAGAGAAGAAACGCGCTGAGAAACATGGTTATCTGGCCGGAAAATTACATACAGCCCTGCACGAGGTGATCGGCCATGCTTCCGGCCAGCTGAACCCGGGAGTGGGACAACCTTCAGAGACACTGAAACAGTATGCGAGCACACTGGAAGAAGCACGGGCAGACCTGGTTGGCCTGTATTATATTTTCGATCAGAAAATGATCGATCTGGGCTTGACAGAGTCATTTGAAGTTGCTAAAGCAGAGTACGATGGCTATATCCGGAACGGTATGAT
Source organism: Crocinitomicaceae bacterium (assembly GCA_037189645.1). Taxonomy (GTDB): domain Bacteria; phylum Bacteroidota; class Bacteroidia; order Flavobacteriales_D; family Crocinitomicaceae; genus Taishania. The sequence continues at coordinate 98,061 of JBBCIY010000008.1, read as the reverse complement.
GACACAGTTGCAGCGCCTGGAACTGGGGCAGAACCTCCAGGAAGAGCACATGCAGAACCGTCAGCTGGTAGCGAAGTGGGCGTATGAAAAAGGAAAAAAGGACAAAGTCATTGAACAAGTCGTAAAAGGTGGAAAAACCTATTTTGTCGTTCGTGATTATGCTAAGCTGAGAACATTGTTCGGTGAGTTGTTGAAAGAGATCCAGCGTATAAAATCGGAGGGAGATTTCAAAGCGGGACAGGCATTGGTTGACAATTACGGAGTGAAAGTGGACCATGCGTTGCACAAGGAGGTACTGGACAGAGTGAAGCCGCTGAACATTGCTCCTTATTCCGGGTTTGTCAATCCTGTATTGTACGCGGAAGTGAACGAGCATGGTGAGACAATCAATATAGTTGTGGATTATAGTATGGATTTCGTAGAGCAGATGCTGTATTACGGAAAGCATCACAGCTTCCTGGAATAACCTGAAACCATTCAATTATACAGCAGCCGGTCTGAAAACCGGCTGTTTTTGTTCCAGCAGGGGTACCATAAGCTTCTAATAAAACGTTAAATTTTAGAATCTCCGGTCTGAACGGTAAAATTTCCTTAACTTTGTTAAAAAAAGCGTCCAGTGTATCTGTTTTTAAATGATGTTGCCGGATCAGAAGTATTGTTGATCCTCGTATTTATCCTGATCTTCTTTGGTTCCAAGAGTATTCCCGGGATCGCCAGGACGGTCGGGCGTACGATCCGACAAATCCAGGATGCTTCTTCGGACATCCAGAATGAGATCAAGAAATCTGCCGGGGAATACAAGAAAGACCTGAACCTGGATGGCATTTTCAGAGAGACTGCCGAAGAAGTAAGGCGCCCTTTGGACCAGGCGATGGATGACCTGGATAATTCTGTTCGCTATACTCCTCCTAAAAGAACCACCGCACAGGTAAGTGATGCTTCTGAAGTGGCAGAGCCTGTTCCGGGAATTCCGGCTTCTACCGGTACGGAAGCGAATGGTGAGGCGGATGATGCTATTGAGATCCGGACAGCCGGGGGTACAGAGAACCCGGTGGAGAAGGCAAATCAATAACTTTACTCCTTCTTTTTATCAACACCTTGATTTATCCCATCGCATTATTGCGATAGAGCTGTTTCTGCTATGGAGCTGGTTTTTCTAGTAATAGAATATGCTGATCAGGTAAATGACCCCGGTTCCAACAAGTACGTTCATTAAAACATCCGTACCTATCGTCCGTCTTCTTAACGTGTAAAATGCACTCAGTCCGGACAGGATAAACAACAGTGCGACATACCACATGGGAGGATTAAATAGGCAACCGGCAGATAAGAGAGCGGGGATCAGCCATTCGATTTTCAGCTTGTTTTCTTCCTTGTTGTAGCTGACCATCAGGAAAAAGGTTGTGAGGATCACGCACTGAATGATTTTCAGGACGTCAAATACCGTATTGTCAAAAAGACTGAACTGCTGTTCCTGGCTGAGAAAGATCTCCCAGAGGAACGGATGAAGCATGAATCCCAGGGAAGCAGACATGAAAAACAACGCATGTACCGTCTTTAATTGTTTCCGGTTTGGAATAAAAGCAGCGCATGTAATGACAAAAACAACCAATGCATTATAAGTGACCGGAACGACGAATTGCCCGAATTGAAATAAATTGAACAGTCCGAATAGCAGGTACGACAATACGATGACGGAAATCGTTTTTCCTGATGGGCTCATTTATTTTTTGGAAAGTGCCTCGTGAATATAATCAAAGGTTGACAGGATCACAGGTTCTCCGTCTACCACAGCGACATCGTGTTCGAAATGTGCGCTCGGCTTCCCGTCTGCCGTTACAATTGTCCACTGGTCTTCCAGGAGTTCCACCTTTTCCGTCCCGACATTGATCATTGGTTCAATGGCAATGGTGAGTCCGTTCTGTATTTTTTTTCCTCTTCCCCTGCGCCCGTAATTGGGAACCTGCGGATCTTCATGCATTTTTCGCCCCAAACCGTGCCCCACAAGGTCGCGGACAACTCCGTATCCGTGTTTCTCCGCATGTGTCTGGATGGCCCAGCCGATGTCTTCGATCCTGTTTCCTGCGCGTGCCTGCTCAATTCCCAGGTACAGGCATTCTTCTGTCACTTTAAGCAGTTGTTTCGCTTCTTCGGATACTTCACCGACGGCGAATGTGTAGGCATGGTCTCCGTAAAAACCGTTGTAAATTGCCCCACAGTCTACCGAAACAATATCTCCTTCCTGAATTTTACGTTCTGTCGGAAGCCCGTGTACAACCTGTTCGTTGATAGAGATCAGCAGTGTGCTTGGACAACCGTATAATCCTTTGAAGCCCGGGATCGCATTCTGGGAAAGGATATATTCTTCCGCGATCTTGTCAAGTTCGGCACCTGTGATTCCTGGCTCCAGTACTTCCGCGATTTTCCCCAGCGTTCTGCTGACTACCTGGGCAGCTTCACGCATAATTGCGATCTCTTCCGCAGTTTTGTATATGATCATATTTTGACGTAAAAATTTCATTCAGGATGCAAAGATAGGAAAAAGACGTTAGACAACAGAGATAAGATATTAGAGGTTGGGTCGGTGAGGCTATAACAAATAAAAAAGAGGCTGCCATTTTGTGGCAACCTCTTGAAAGTGTTTTGAAATGTAAAAAGTGCTATTTCACACCATGCATCATTTTCATGAGCTTTTTGGAAAGAACAAACAAAATAAGAGATGCTGTTCCCGCCATAATTACAAAGATCATGAAGAAATGATACAGGGAAGAAATCTCCACTCCTAAAAAGGACGGTTTTTTAGGATTCAGGTTCCAGACCTCTACGCTGGAAGACAGTTCCTTTGTTTTCTTATCCTTTATTGTCTTAAGAACATACATTTTTGAATTATCTGCACTTAAATGATAATTATAATCATGATCTTTACTGGAAGCGAACGTCAATTTCTTCTGGTATTCAGAAATATCTTGTTTTGTGTCAGCATTGATAATGTTTACGGATAATAATTCAGGTTGTGATTCATCCTGAATTCCAAACAGATTATGCTTAAACTTGTCCATTATGCTAAGTTCTTCTTTTGCCTTTTCTTCAGCTAAAGAAATGGAAACTTCTCCTAAATTCTGATCTACGATCTCCTTAACGGAGGTTTTTCCAAAATCATACGTATTATTATTAATTGTAATTCCTTCTTTGAGTTCGTAAACGCTTTCTAGTTTTACGTCTTCCGGGTACAGTTTGGATAAGTCACCAGCGAATTTATTTGCCGTTGCCGTGGATAAAAACCAGACACCCATTAACAAAGATGCGAATCTCACCGGTGCCAGTTTTGTAACCATTGACAGACCTATTGGCGAAAGGCACAACTCACCAAATGTATGGATCGTATATAAGGTAATTAACCACAGCATACTTACTTTTACATTCGGGTCTAAGCCTTTCACACCAATCGCAATGATCAGATATCCCAAAGCAAGCAGGAAAAGACCTAACGCCTGCTTAACCGGAGATGAAGGCTCTTTATTGGATTTCCCTAACTTCGTCCAGATAATAGCAAATATCGGCGCGAAAATTACGATTGCCACAGCATTAATGGACTGGAAATAAGAAGAAGGGATTTCCTTGTTGAATAACATCCTGTCCGTTTGTTCCTGGGCGAAATAAGTAAGAGAGGCACCAGCTTGTTCAAATGCAGACCAAAAGAAAATGACGAAGAAAGCAATGATAAAGATTACCCAGATCCTGTCTTTCTCCACTTTGGTTAATGATTTATCTGTAATGATAGATGCAGGAGCTACGATACATGCAGCATAGATAAATGCGCCAATCATATCAAAACCAAGTATTCCTTTAAAAAATACAAAGATCAACAATGCAATGATGATCCAGTTTAGGATTGATTTTACATTTATAGGTTTTTTAGGAGTTTCTGTCGTGACTTCTTTTTTCTTAGGTTTTGTCCCGATCGGGCTTCCATCAGGTGCAACGATCAGTTTATTCTTGAACAATTCGAAACAGAGTGTTGAAATGATCATACCAATACAAGCCGCGAGGAATCCCCATTTGAAAGCTGCAGGAACAATCAATCCTTCTTTATCATAAACTTCACCAAGGGTTCCACACACAATCGGTGCCAGGAAAGCTCCCAGGTTGATACCCATGTAAAAAATGGTAAAAGCTGAATCAACCCTTCTGTCTCCTTCTTCGTACAATTGACCAACCATCGTTGAGATATTTGGCTTAAAGAAACCATTCCCGAAGATAAGGAATCCTAATCCGACGAACATTAAGGTGGTAGCAAATCCTACCTCGGTATAAAAACACCCGGCAAGAAACATGAAAAACTGTCCGGTGGCCATCATCATCCCTCCAAACAGAATGGATCTTCTGTTCCCCCAGTAGCGATCGGCAACGTAACCTCCGATCAATGGTGTCAGATACACTAAACCGGTATAGTTACCATAAATTGTTGATGATAAATTTTTATCGAATAAGAGAGCATTGATCATAAACAATGTGAAAATAGCTCTCATTCCATAGTAACTGAACCGTTCCCACAATTCAGTCATAAATAATAGGTATAATCCTTTCGGATGTCCCTTTTGCAGTTGTATTTCGTTATTCATTTTAACATTTATTAAGGATACGAATATATGAAAAATTGAATAGATGGCAACTTTTCAAAATTGAATCAAATTGGTCTTTATCTTACTCCGTGCATCAAACGCTTGATCAAAGGATTCAGTAACATAATGATAATTGCTGCGCCCAAAGCTACTCCGGTAAACAAATAGAAGAAATAACTTAACCCATGCTCTTTCTGGATTTCTTCTACTTGCCCTCCGATTGATGCCGCTAATTTTTGAGCAATGGCAATCGCCAGGTACCACATTCCGTACATAAAGGCCATCATCCGGGCAGGTACCAGTTTACTGATATACGATAGCCCTACCGGGGAAATGAATAGTTCACCTACTGTATGGAAGAAATAGATAGCAACTAGCCAGAATAAAGACAATTTAGCTGTATCGGACATTCCGTCGCTACCCAGGCCGATCACTAAAAAACCGATAGCGATGAAAATCAATCCATATCCATACTTCATGGCTGCAGAAGGGTTGTATTTCGAGTCCCAGATGCGGGAGATGAAAGAAGCTAACATGATTATAAATAGCGCATTAATGGTGGAGAACCAGGTGGTAGGAATTTCTACCTGGCCTTTCAGTTCCTTCACAACGCTTGCTTCTGTGATCAGGTTGCGTTTTTGGGTGTGTTGCTTATAATCCTGTTGCAACTTGGTCAATTGTTCACCGCTTACCAATACCGTCCTGTCTCCCGACTCCGGATGTATGTAAACCGATTGTCCAATGGATAATTCTTCCTTTGAACCAACGACCGCTTCAACATCCACGACGTTTGTCGCCATGTCCTTTAGTTCACCGACTGGTTCTTTTCTGAAAACGAGCTCTCCGTTTTTATCAGTTTTTTGTTCGTTTGTTTTTTCATCAAAAACCGGAATCTCAATGGCTTTGTAAGATACTTTATAGGCATTTGTTGTCCAGTCCGTTTTCAGCATTACGATTGCGGCCGCCCAGATAAGTGCGAAACAGACAAGTAATGTAATGTTAGACGCTGAAATTACCTTGAATGTTTTCTTTGCCAGAAGAATAAGTACCCAACTGATGAATAAGAGTGGTACAATTGTCAGCAAGCTGTTTACAATGTTAAACGTTATTGCAGCATTCCCTTCCATGATTCTATGTGTAAAGTCTCTTGCTACAATTACCAGAGAACTCGCACCCTGCTCAAAACACATGAAAAAGAAAAGTAAGGCGCATGCCAGAATGATAATGCTGAACATTCTGTCTCTGACTACCTTTCCATAGCGATTAATTCTTGTAATAATAAGGTACAGGAATACTGAGAGTGTAACAAATATTATTATATACTGACCTCTGAAAACCTGTCCTTCTCCATAAGTGATATCCATGAATTTAAACAGATCTTTTTCGGGCATATGCTTGGATATGGGGTCGTTAAAAGCGAAGATCAATCCGAAAATGAAAACAAAAATGGTCAGTGCCCAGTCTTTTGGTCTGAACGGGTTTTTAATTTTCTCATCGGGATGATTGTATGTTTCGTTTTCTTCTTCCTCAGGTGTTGTTTTCTTCAAGTCTCCAATAGTTTGAAACAACGGTTTTGAAAGCCAGAACTGAATGGTTCCCAGTAGCATGAAGATTCCTGCCAGTCCGAATCCCCAATGCCATCCGAATCGTTCAGCAAAGTAACCACACAATAGCATTCCGAAGAAAGCGCCGGCATTTACTCCCATATAGAAAATGGTATACCCGCCATCTTTTTTTTCAGGGAATGCTTTGTACATTTCTCCTAAGATGGAAGGCATATTGGGCTTGAAAAAACCTGTACCTATGATCAGGCAGGCTAAACCTATAAAAAAGGTGACATTACTTTCAATGGCCATGGAAGCGTGTCCAAGCGTCATGATAATAGACCCGATAATGACGGACTTCCATGAACCAAGGTATTTATCGGCTATGATCCCTCCAAAAACAGGAGTTATGTATAATAACATTACATACGTTCCGTACAATGCTGTCGCCGATTTGATATCCCAACCTAATCCTGGGTTTGTTCCAATGACAGAAGCAGACAGGTACAGGACCAGCAATACACGCATTCCGTAAAAAGAGAAACGTTCCCACATTTCTGTGAAGAACAAAACGAATAACCCGCTGGGATGCCCCAATACTCTGGATTGGAAAAAATCAGGATTTTTTTCTGAACTCATTGTTTTCGGTTTTTAATAGCTTAATAATTTTCTGAATTGCCGAAAATACTTATTTTTTCAAAATATTATCATTTTTGTATCAATTCATTTTTAACAAATGTTCACAAATTGCCATACACATTACCCGGTTCACCCGGATTTTGAGATCAGGCAGGAAGTTCCGGGCTCCGGTGCGTCCTGTTTTCACTCCGTTGGAATACATCCGTGGGATGCAGCCCGTTTTTCAACGAATGAGGTAGCGGAGGTGCTGAAAAAAAACATGAACGGATATACACTGGCGATCGGGGAGTGCGGACTGGACGGATTGAAAGGGCCTGAAGGTTCCGTACAGGCTTCCATATTTGAGGAACAGATCTTGCTTTCGGAGGAATTGGAATTGCCGTTGATCATCCATTGTGTGAAAATGTGGAATGAACTTTCTGCTTTGAGAAGAAAATACCGGCCGACTCAGCCTTGGGTTTTTCACGGATTTGCAAAATACGGCATACTGGATCAGGTAGTATCTTCAGGGATGATGATCAGCCTGGGAGCAGGAATCACGAACCACCCGAAGCGGGAAGAGATGGTGGCGAATATCCCGGACCGTCAGCTGTTGCTGGAGACCGACGACGCAGGAATTGAAATAAAGCACGTGTACGAATGTGTGGCTGAGCTAAAAAAAATATCTTTGCAGGAATTAAACGATTTGATAACGGCAAATTTTAAAAATACTTTTACAAGGTGGCAAATTGGTTAGAACGTACCGAACTGTTAATGGGGAAGGAACCCATCGAAAAATTAAAAAAATCACATGTGTTAATCGTAGGGTTAGGCGGTATCGGCTCATTTGCCGGGGAATTCATCGCCCGTTCGGGAGTTGGGAAAATGACCATTATTGATGGTGATGTCTTTGATCCTACCAATAAAAACCGCCAGCTGACAGCACTGGATTCTACGATCGGCAGGAACAAGGCAGTTGTGTTAGCCGAGCGGATCAGGGATATCAACCCGGATATTGATCTGAATGTCGTGCAGGAATTTGTTGTTCCGGAACGTGTATGGGAACTGCTGGAAGAATACAAGCCGGATTATGTCATGGACTGCATTGATTCTGTAACACCAAAACTGGAATGGATCATTGCCTGCCTGCGTTTGAAGATCAGGATCATTTCTCATTTCGGAGCCGGTGGGAAGATGGACCCGTCCGCGGTAAAAGTGGCCCGTTTGACAGGAGCTTATAATTGTAAGCTCGCAGCTCATCTGAAAAAGCGGCTGAAAAGAAAGGGTGTTGATTTCCGGCGTGTAAGAGCGGTGTTCTCAAGTGAATTGCAGCGAAAGGATTCGTTGAAAATGACCGACGGAAGCAATTTCAAGAAATCATTTTATGGTACGGCATCTTATATTCCCGGGCTATTCGGCCTGATGGGAGCAGCGGAAGTGATCCGTCACCTGAGCAAAGAAGATTAGAATAAAGGCGACGTATTACAGCGACCAGTATTCCAGGTCTTTGATCTTTCCTCTGAAGATTCCTTTCACATCCACGAATACACCCAGGTCGTCTTTGAGCATCGCTTTGAAATCAGCTTCCGTCAATTGTGCGTATTCTTTATGATTGACAGCGACGATGATCGCATCGTAATCATTGGTAGGCTGTTCGATTAATCCGATGCCGTACTCGTGTTCCATCTCTCTGGAAGATGCGTGCGGGTCTGCCAGGTCTACCTGTACCTGGAACGATTTCAACTCGTTGACCACGTCAATGACCTTTGAATTCCGGATATCGCTTACGTCTTCTTTGAAGGTAGCGCCCATTACCAGCACTTTGGCGCTTTGAAGGTGCTTTCCTTTTGCCAGGATCTTTTTAACGGTTTGTTTCCCGATGTAAAAGCCCATTGAGTCATTCACATACCGCCCGCTGGTGATTACTTTTGAGTGGTAGCCGGCCTGCTGGGCTTTGTGGGTCAGGTAGTAAGGGTCGACGCCAATGCAGTGCCCTCCGACCAGTCCCGGGGAGAATTTCAGGAAGTTCCATTTTGTCCCCGCTGCTTCCAGTACATCAAATGTATTTATTCCCAGTCGGTTGAAAATGATGGAGAGCTCATTGATGAGCGCGATGTTTACATCCCGTTGCGTGTTTTCAATGATCTTTGCTGCTTCTGCGACTTTGATGGATGCCGCCCGGTGTACACCTGCCCCAACCACCAGCTCATATACTTTTGCGATCTGCTCCAGCGATTCATCGTCGCAGCCTGAAACAACCTTAATGACGTTTTGCAACGTATGCTGTTTATCTCCGGGATTGATCCGCTCCGGAGAATAACCTACTTTGAAATCAGCAGGGAATTTCAGCCCGGATTTTTCTTCCAGGATCGGAATGCAGTCCTCTTCCGTACATCCCGGGTAAACAGTCGATTCGAAAACAACGTAATCACCTTTTTTCAGCACCTTTCCTACTGTTTTTGAAGCGCCCAAAAGTGGTTTCAGATCCGGGAGGTTGGAGTCGTCAATCGGCGTCGGAACGGCTACGATAAAGAACTCAACATCTTCCAAGTCGTTAATGCTTGCCGTGAACAGGATATCGCGGTTCTCAAAATCTTCTTTCACCAGCTCGTTGCTCGGGTCGATCCCTTGTTTCATCAGGTCGACACGCTGCTGGTTGATATCAAATCCCACTACCTTGATTTTTTTTGCGAATTCAAGCGCGATCGGTAACCCGACATATCCCAGCCCGATGACTGCCAGCTTGCTTTCCTTTGCTACTAATTTATCGTAGATTGCTTTCATTTCTTACTTCGTAAATGCGTTCTATAATATCCACTACTTTCAACCCTTCCAGGGCGTTGGTCGTAGCTGAGTTCCTTCCTTTCAGTGTGTCGATCACATTTTGGATCACGTAATTGTGATTCGCCGCTGATCCCTTGTACGGACCGTAGTCGTTCCCGGGATTTGTCGGAGCCAGCTCCGGCATTTCGTATCCTTCGATCGTACAGACCTCCACTTCATTCATGTACTGCCCGCCGATCTTTACGCTTCCTTTTTTACCGATGATGGTGATCGAGCTTTCCAGGTTTTGAGTGGATACGGCTGTCGAGTAGTTAATGCAGCCCATTCCTCCATTGATGAAATCGAAATTCACGACTCCCGAATCTTCAAAATCCGTCAGGTCTTTATGCGTGAAATCGGCAAATTTACCCTGGATGTTCTTAATGTCTCCGAATAACCAGTACATGATGTCGATAAAATGGGAAAACTGGGTGAATAAGGTTCCTCCGTCCAGGTCTTGCTTCCCTTTCCAGCCTCCCTGCTTGTAATACCTTTCGTCCCGGTTCCAGTAACAATTCAGCTGCACCATGAAAATATCTCCCAGGATCTTGTCTTCAATCAACTTCTTGATCCACGCGGATGGAGGAGAGTACCTGTTCTGCATAACGCAGAATACCTGTTTTGAGACCTGTAGTGCTTTGAAGATAACCTCCTCGCAGTCTTTCTTGGAAAGCGCCATCGGTTTTTCGCAGACAACATGACGTTTTGATTCTAAAACCTGTAAGCTCTGCGAAGCATGGAATCCGTTGGGAGTACAGATGTTCGCCACATCGAAATCGATTCCCGAATCCAGCAGCTCCTCGATGGAAGAAAAGAAAGGCACGTCAAAATCCTGCGCTCCGCATTCTTCTTTCGACCGGATGTCAACGATTGCCACCAGTTCCGCTTCTTCTTCTCTCCGGATCATTTCAGCATGACGTTTTCCAATGTGTCCTGCTCCGATCACTGCAAATTTTATTTTAGACATCTTTTTTTGTTATTAAAGGACACTGCTCAATATTCAGTATTCAACATTCAAAATTTCCTTACGGTTCCGTTTCTCAATTCATATTCATCCCCGCTTTCCGGGCAGACTGCTTTCCCGTTTTCATCAAACTGCAGCCGGTGCCCGAACTCACTCATCCAACCGATCTGGCGGGCAGGATTTCCGACTACCAAAGCAAAGTCAGGAACATTTTTGGTAACAACAGCACCAGCTCCGACAAAGGCATAACGGCCGATGTCATGTCCGCATACAATGGTAGCGTTTGCACCGATGCTGGCTCCTTTTTTAACGGTTGTTTTCGCGTATTGGTCACGCCGGTTGACCGCGCTCCTTGGATTCGTTACGTTCGTAAAGACCATTGAAGGCCCGAGAAAAACGTCATCTTCACAAATGACACCCGTATAGATGGAAACATTGTTCTGGATTTTCACGTTATTTCCCAGGATCACTTTTGGTGATACGACCACATTCTGCCCGATGTTGCACCTTTCCCCGATAATGCAATCAGGCATGATGTGGGAGAAGTGCCAGATCTTGGTTCCTTCGCCGATGGTACAACCTTCGTCAATAATTGCTGTTTCGTGTGCGTAATAATTCATTCTTTGAAATTTCCGAATTGTGCGATTAATTTTCTACCGGATAATATACCTGTCGAAATTGTAATGATCTACTTCATTCAGCTCTTCTTTTGAAAGGCTTTTGAAATAATCGTACGTTATCTTCAACCCTTTGCTGCGGGAAACTTTCGGTTCCCATCCGAGAATTTCCCTGGCTTTTGTAATATCCGGGCGTCGTTGCTTCGGGTCGTCAACAGGAAGATCCCTGTAGATGACCTTCTGGCTGGTTCCTGTCAGCTTGATGATCTCTTCCGCAAAATCCGCGATAGTGATTTCATCCGGGTTTCCGATATTGACCGGGTACACGTAATCAGAATGGAGCAGGCGGTAAATGCCTTCCACCAGGTCATCCACATAGCAGAAAGAACGGGTCTGGGAACCGTCCCCGAAAACCGTCAGGTCTTCCCCGCGGAGTGCCTGTCCGATAAAAGCAGGCAGCACACGTCCGTCATTCAGGCGCATGCGTGGGCCGTACGTATTGAAGATCCGGACAATCCTGGTCTCCACGCCGTGAAAGGTGTGGTAAGCCATCGTCATCGCTTCCTGGAAACGCTTTGCTTCGTCGTATACTCCTCTTGGGCCTACCGGGTTGACATTCCCCCAGTATTCTTCTGTCTGCGGGTGGACATTCGGATCGCCGTACACTTCTGATGTAGAAGCGATCAGTACCCGTGCATTCTTTGCCTTTGCAAGACCAAGGCAGTTATGGATTCCCAGTGATCCTACTTTCAGGGTCTGTATAGGAATCTTCAGGTAATCGATCGGGCTGGCAGGTGAAGCGAAATGCAGAATGTAATCCAAATTTCCCGGAACGTGGATGAACTTTGAAACATCATGGTTGTAAAACTCAAAGTTTTCCAGCTTGAACAGGTGCTCGATGTTTTTCAAACGACCGGTGATCAGGTTGTCCATTGCGATGACATGAAATCCTTCTTTTATGAACCGGTCACATAAATGCGAGCCTAAAAATCCTGCTGCTCCTGTGATTAATACGCGTTTTCGTTCTTGCATATTTTGTTATTTTCAATTCTAGTTTAGTCCACCCCGGTTAGTCCGGAAGTGATAAGGAACAAAAATAATGAAATTGTTCAATTCGGGCCTCAATTTATTTTCAAGGGGTCGTCCTGGTTCTGAAAAACGGTCCTGTTAGATGATAATCGTTCATTTGCGGCAGATAATTAGTGATATGGGGCGGTCATAATGTTGCGCGGTACTGGTAAATAACAGAAGTCAGCCCGGAAATAGCCGATCTAACATAATTTTTCGTAATCTTGTAGTGTAAGATTGTCAATTATGAGTGATTTATATTTTAACATCCGCCTGGAAGAGCTGTTTAACCAGGCAGACCTGGATATACGGGACGGGTATTACGAAGCCGCGGTTAAGAAACTGGAAGACATCCTGGTCGAAGAGCCTACGTTCGGAAAAGCCTACAATCATTTAGGATGGCTGTACGAAACAAAATTCCAGAACTATCAGAAAGCAGAGGAATATTATGACAAGGCGCTGAAAACCGCCCCGCAGTATCCTGCGATCTATTCGAATTACAGTGTATTGCTTTCAACACTGGGGAAATTTGATGAATTGAAAAGCCTGCTGGAAAAAGGGTTGGCTACTCCTGGTGTTGATAAGTCATTGATGTATAATGAATTTGGGATCATGAACGAGATTCAGGGAAATTTTCCGGAAGCGATTGATTTCTATACAAAATGCGCGAAATCCACACTTGCAAAAGATACAATGGACAGGGCGATGGTCTCTATTGAACGCTGCAGGACGAAGCAATCACTGTAACAGTAAATTCACATTGAGTTAACTTTATTTTAATATACGGGGTATTTTTGGTATATTCGGAGTCTGTAATCGAAAATACCAATGAAAATTTATTCTACTCTTACACTGCTGCTGTGTTTCACAGCTCCTTTTATTGCCCCGGCACAGTACGACGAAATGCGTTACCGGCACGCTGTTTTTAACCAGGTGTCTGTCCAGAATGATGTACAGTATGGTTCTGCTCCCCAATGGGTATGGCCCTACTGGAATACTGACCTGAGGATGGATGTTTACGAGCCGGCAGATGACGTTGTGACCAACCGTCCGCTGATCATTTTCGCGCATGCCGGAGGATTTCTGAACGGATCAAGAAACGTTGACAACATGATCGCGATCTGTGATTCATTTGCGAAAAAAGGATACGTTACGGCCTCGCTGGATTACCGGAAAGGATTCAATCCGTTGGATGGGGAAAGCGCTGAACGGGCGGTTTACAGAGGCATCCAGGACGGGAAGGCAGCAGTCCGTTATTTCAAGGAAAACGCATCCGTTTATGGAATTGATACGAATTACATTTACTTCGGAGGAATGTCCGCCGGAGGATTTATGGCACTGCACGTTGCCTATATGGACGAAGAAAGTGAGCGCCCCGCAAGCACATACGGAGGAGGGACTGTAAACGACCTGGGATGCCTGGATTGTTCGGGAAATAGTTTCGGACACACGTCAAAAGTCCGTGCTGTGCTCAATTACTGGGGAGCGATCCAGGATACTCTCAATATCGTTTCCGGCGATGTACCTATCCTGCAGATGCACGGAACGGATGACCCTACGGTTCCTTTTGAATATGGCCAGCCGTTCGGGCTGTTTACGCTCCCGTATGTCTATGGAAGTAAACCCATCCAGGAACGGATGGATAATCTTGGGATCTACAATGAATTCTATACCTCTTCTGCTCCGGGCAGGCACATGCTGGACGGAAGTGACAACGGAACATTTACCAACCCTCCGGTTGCTTTCTGGTACGATACACTGCTGCCCAGAACAACCGACTTTTTGGTCCTGATGACAAAGCCCGACCCGGTAAAACTGAGCGCCGATACGGTGATTCTGTGTTATAACCAGGCTATTACATTAGCCGTGGAAGGAAGTTCCGGGGCTCATTATAAATGGATGTGGCACGCTTCAGGATCCTCCCAGGAGATCGGAAACCATGCGGATACCCTTCATTTCATGTTTGGAAACAGCGGTAATTATGATATTTCGGTTGTGGAGTTCAACGAGGTATACTGCTCAAGTGACACGTTATGGTTCCACATCATCCAGCAACCTGAAATAATCCCGGATTTTGATTACCAGGTGGCTGATTACACCAATGTTTCATTTACCAACAATTCTGTGAACGGAACGATTTATTCGTGGGATTTCGGAGACGGATCGACAAGCAATGAGTTCGAGCCTGTCCATGTCTATGATCAGAATGGTGTATATACTGTAACGTTAACAGCAGAGGATGTGTATGGTTGCAGTGAAACCTTTTCACAGACGTTGGTAATCAATCACCTTGCGGTTGACCTGCTGGCGGAAATGGGAATCACGGTTTTTCCGAACCCGTTTGAAAATGAAATTCACATCCGGAACAGCAATACGGAAAATGTATCGGTCGAAGTGGTGGATATGGCAGGAAAACAGGTGTTCCTGGAACAATTGATCGATGCTGCTTCTACGTATTCGATCCGGACACAGCATTGGAATAACGGTGTTTATTTTGTCACTGTATACGATGGAAATGGCAGGAGTACGGTTGTGAAAGTTGTGAAGTGAGACAAATAAAATTTAATGCGGCTATTTTCTGTTGAAGTTGTATATTTGAGGAGCAAAATAAAAAAGAATGGCAGAAGCGACTGTAAAAAAAGGAGAAACCAAACATACCACAGATAAAGAAACCTTGTTGCAGGCATTTGAACTGATGTGCACAGCGAAAACATTGGCAGAAAAATATGAAGCCAATAAAGAGGTCACCTCCAAATACGTTCATGCTACTTCCCGGGGCCATGAAGCAATTCAGCTGGCGGTAGGGATGCAGTTATTGAAGCAGGACTGGGTGGCTCCTTATTATCGTGACGACAGTATTCTGCTGGGCATCGGAATGACTCCTTATGAGCTGATGCTGCAGGTGTTTGCTAAAAAAGACGATCCTTTTTCAGGGGGCAGGACCTATTATGCCCATCCTTCACTGAATCGTGATGACATGCCTAAGATTCCACACCAGTCCTCTGCGACGGGAATGCAGGCCATTCCGACCACAGGGGTTGCGATGGGAATTCAATACAAGGAAAAACAAGGGTTAGCCGAAGACTTTGGAGATAAAAATCCGGTTGTCGTATGTTCACTTGGAGATGCTTCCTGTACGGAAGGAGAGGTTTCCGAGGCGTTCCAGATGGCGGCATTGAAACAATACCCGATCATCTTCTTGGTGCAGGATAACGGGTGGGATATTTCTGCAAATGCGGCTGAAACAAGAGCGCAGGACATTGCTAAATATGCCCAGGGATTCAATGGACTGGAAGTCCGT
Organism: Crocinitomicaceae bacterium; assembly: GCA_037189645.1. Classification (GTDB taxonomy): domain Bacteria; phylum Bacteroidota; class Bacteroidia; order Flavobacteriales_D; family Crocinitomicaceae; genus Taishania. The sequence continues at coordinate 82,504 of JBBCIY010000008.1, read as the reverse complement.
TCCATTGATGGTTCTGATTTTGATTTGTCTTATCACACGGTAAAAGAAGTGTTCGATATCGTAAGAAAAGAACGCCGTCCGTTTATCATTCATGCGAAAGTTCCTTTGCTGGGGCACCATACATCCGGGGTAAGAAAAGAATGGTACCGCGATGACCTGGAAGAGGCCGCAAAAAAAGATCCCTATCCTAAACTGGTAGCAAAATTGTTATCCGTTGGAGTTAGTGAAGCTGAACTGGACGAAATTGAGGACCGTGTAAAAAAACTGGTGGATACGGACTATGACCGTGCGCTAAATGCGGAAGATCCTTCCCCGGAATCCGTTACGGATTTCATCTTCGCCCCGACACCCGTAACAGAGGAAAAGGGAGAACGTGAGCCGAAAGGAAAGAAAAAGACCGTTATGGTCGATTCCGCTTTGTTTGCAGTTCGTGAGATCATGTCCAGGCATCCCGAATCCTTATTGTACGGACAGGATGTTGGCGGAAGGCTGGGAGGTGTTTTCCGTGAAGCGGCTACACTCGCGCAGCAATTCGGAGATGACCGTGTGTTCAATACTCCCATCCAGGAAGCATATATCATTGGTTCTACAGTCGGAATGTCGGCTGTCGGGCTGAAGCCGATCGTTGAGGTCCAGTTTGCCGATTACATCTGGCCGGGACTGAACCAATTGTTCACGGAAGTTTCACGCTCTTATTACCTGTCCAACGGAAAATGGCCGGTGAGCTGTGTGATCCGTGTACCAATCGGCGCGTATGGTTCGGGAGGGCCTTATCACTCTTCGAGCGTAGAATCCGTTTTGACGAACATCCGGGGAGTAAAGACTGTTTATCCTTCAACCGGAGCAGACCTGAAAGGATTGATGAAAGCCGCTTTCTACGACCCGAACCCGGTAGTGATCCTGGAACACAAAGGACTGTACTGGTCTAAGATAAAAGGAACGGAAGGAGCCATGTCCATTGAACCGGACGAAGATTATGTGGTTCCGATCGGGAAAGGAAGAATTGTGCAATCCGCAGACGAAAACTCGGTGAAAAACGGTGAATCCTGTGTAGTAATTACGTACGGACGAGGGGTTTACTGGGCGTTGGAGGCCTGTTCGGATTTCAGGGAAAAAGTAGAAATCGTGGACCTTCGCACACTTCATCCACTTGATTTCGACCTGATTAATGAAGTTTCTGAACGGCATGGAAAGGTAATGCTGGTAACGGAAGAATCAATTGAAGCTTCTTTTACGCTGGGCCTTGCCGGAAGAATTCAGCGCGATAATTTCAGGTACCTGGATGCACCGGTCGCGATTGTAGGTTCCGTAGATACTCCTGCAATTCCGCTGAACTCAACATTGGAGGCTACGCTTTTGCCGGATGCGGATAAAGTGAGAACGGCTCTGGAGGAGTTGCTGGCATTCTGAAAAACAGGTTTTATCAGGAATCATTGAAAGTGTTGGCTCAAAAGTGGATTTTGATGGTTCACGCCGGACTTTTTTTCATTTAAAATGATAAGAGTGGCACTTTTGTATATATTTGCGCACTGCTAAACAGCTTATGAATATGAAAAGAATAGTACTTGCTTTCTCCACTTTATTGAGCTTTTGCTCCTATTCCCAAAGTGTAGAACTTTTTTCAACTGATTTTGAAAGCGGCTCAACAATGACCTTCGATCACAGCGGAGTCAATACCTGGAAAGTTGCCGTATGTGCCGGAAACGGTGCTTCTGAGGCCGGCTCCAGCGCGTTATACGCTTCCAAAGGAGGTTTGAACCCTGGTTGTGGGACGGATGGTGAAGACCAATATGCATTTAACCCGGCTCCTCCGAGCGCGATGGAACGAATGATCGCTTCGGTAGAAATCGACGGAACCTGCACAAAATCACATGTTGTTTCATTTGATTATAAGTTCAATCCTACACATACAAGCAATGTTGCTTTTGTAATGTACAGCCTGAACAACGGAGCATTCTGGTTCATACAGGATACGCTTCCGAATGTGGCAGACTGGACATCGATAAGCGTTCCATTGAACGCAACGACAAACAATGACGAATTCCTCGTCGGGATCGGGTTTGAATACAGAAGTATCAGCGGGGACGGAGATCCCATTGCAGTCGATAACCTGATCGTATCCGGTACACCTGCCATCGCGAATATCGCTCTGGATACACTGGCGGTATGCGGACAGACAACAACAGTGATCCATGCCGATGATTATTATTCAGGAACAGGACAATGGACATTGCTGAGCGGACAGGGAATTCTGACCAATTCCAGCGCACCGGCTCCGGGAGTGAATAATTTGGGGGTAGGGACAAGCGTATTCGTATGGACAGTTACTTCTGCCGACTGCGGAACGACTTCCGATACACTGGTAGTCATTAATTCCCAGGCACCTTCCGCTGCAAATGTACAGGATACCATGTTTGCCTGCTCAGTGGAGCAGCTGAATATTTCGACTGCTACACCTGCTTCAGGAACGGGTACATGGAGCTCTCCTCATGGAACAACCATTTCCGATCCGGCCAGCCCGGCTACTGTCCTGACAAATATGCCGGATGGATGGAGCCAGGTGATCTGGACGGTATCTGCACCAGGCTGCCCGTCTAACTCAGATACAATGAATATTTTCAGAGGAGGAGGACAGTCGATCCTGACGGCTGATACGACGATTTGTTACGGTACGGACCCGGTAGTACTGGTGGAAGCAACGCCTACCGATTCCCTCCAGACCTTTGAGTGGCTTTTCTCCTCAGGAGGAGGATTCATTCACACTCCCGGCAGTTCTCAAACCGAAGTGTCGGAGCTGCTGATGGGGGAGAACAGGATTATTTATACAGTAACACACACATTGTGCCCGAAGGAATCGGATACATTGCTCATTAATATCATTCCTTGTGAAGACTTTGAGCCGGTGTTCCCGACAGTGATCACTCCGAACGGAGACGGGAAAAATGACCTGTTTGTCGTGCACAACCTGGAAAAGATTTACCCCAACTGCCAGATGACGATCTTTAACCGGTGGGGAAATGTAGTATTTGAATCGACAGGATATGCTACTGCATGGGACGGGACGTATAAAGGTGAAAAATTGCCGATGGGGGCTTATTATTTCAAGCTGGAACTGAACGACGGCCAGAACACGGTTTACAACGGTTCAATCAGTATTATTCATTAATAGTAACAATTTTCCGAAATGAAAAATAGTATCGTTATCTCCCTGCTGGTAATTAGTGGATTTGCATTTTCACAGCAGGAGTCACAATTTGCGGCAGGTTTTCAGAATCCGTATATCTACAATCCCGCCGCAGGAGGATTGTCAAGCGTGGCACAGATCGACCTGACTACCCGGCTTCAGTGGGTAGGTGCAGGGAACGGTCCCAAAACAGTTAATCTGAGCGGGCATTCTGTCATTGGGATCGGTAACAGTGCCCGGCTAAAGGAATACAACCCGAAAGGAAAGATGATGCACGCGCGCCCGGATGTGACAGTAGGAGCGTTGAAGCATGTTGTGGGAGGAAGAATCATGAGTGATGAAATCGGTGTGTTCAACAAAGTCGGCGTGTACGGAAGCTATGCGATCCATATACCCGTGACCAAGGAATTCAATGTCGGAGTAGGATTAGGGCTTGGATGGGGGAATTTCAGGATCAATCCGAACCGGGTGGTCCTGTATGACCAGGTGGATGACACATACGCAGCGGCTTTGGGCAATACTTCCCAGCAGCATATCTTTGATGCCAACGCAGGGATTGTTTTCTACGGAAAAGGATTGCTTTTCGGAGCCGGAATGACCCAAATGTTCAGGAACAAGGCCCGGTTCAGCAATGTAGAGACAGGAAGCAATTACAACAGGCACTACTTTCTGAATGTATCATACGGGCTAAAAGTAGGAAAAAGCGTTTTAGAGCCGGGAGTAATTATGAAAGTTGCTGAAAACACTCCTGTTAACCTTGATTTCGGGGCAAGATTCATCTATAAGAATGCTGCATGGCTGGGAATTTATGGAAGAACGAGCAATAACCTGGTTTTCCAGTTAGGGACTACCCTGGTAGAAAATATTTACATCAGCTATGCGTATGAGCATAGTGTGGGTAAGATCAGGAATGCGGCCAGCGGAACACATGAGATTCAACTGGGAATTTACCTGGGGAAACGTTCCAAGGGGAATGCATCTTCGGATTCTGAAAACAAGAAGGCGGCAGCAACGGGAGAAGAAAGTAAATAAATCTTTGTTTCAGACAGATACAGGTAAATACCTTTTTTTGTTGTCAGATCATTCGCCTGATCCCTGCCAGTGTATGCGTGTAATGCTCACCTGAATGGTGTCTGATTCCTTTTTCATCGTATTGATCGATCCGCACCTGCCCGCTTGCGTGGATGATTCTTTTGCTGTCTTCTATCATCCCGACATGGATGATCTTTCCATCGTCGTTTTTGAAAAAGAATAAGTCGCCGGGCAAACGGTCTTCAAAATCGATCGTGTTTCCATATTCGATCTGCTGGGAGGCGTCGCGGGGAAGATTGATATCTGTGAAACGGAATACCATTTGAGTCAGGCCGGAACAATCAATGCCAAACGGAGTCTTTCCTCCCCATAAATAAGGAGCGTTCAGGTATTCCCTGGCAATATCTACCGGGTTTGAAGAGCCTTCCGGTTCCTCTTTCTGGGGACAGAAAAATTCATCATTCCCGATCATGAACGAATCACTTTTTACATACGGGACAAATGAACCTTTGAAAAGATGCTGTTTACCCCAGGGAGTGATAAGTGTTGTGATCAGCTCCCGCTGATAAGACAAGCCTTCCAGCCATCTCCCGACTTCTTTTTTTGTGAGTTTCCGCAATTGTTTCGGATCTACCCAGCCGGTATAATTGTCAAAATAGGTCCTTATTTTCCACCATTTTTCCGTTTGTTCCAGCACATCGACCACTTCTCCGAAAAGTAACTGAGTCACCATCTCTCCGGCGTCTCTCTGGTCGGAACGGACGGGTGCGATTGAAACTTTGCAATATGCGGACTGGTTACTGCTCATTCTGCCGGGAAATTAGGATGCTTTGTCAGGTTGATTACCTGCTGGATATGCCGTTCATTGTGATAGACAATGTAGAGAAGCGCATCGCCGAACCTGAATTTAATGACATTGGACGTTGCAAGCCTTATTTTCGCTTTCCGGAGATTGATTGTTTTGGCACGTTGTAAAATCCCCAGCAGATCACGCTGACTTTCAAGGAAATCTGAAATCACATTTTCCGTCACGATCGACTTTACAATGAGCGGGTTGTATAATTTCGGAGCTTTTATTTTTCGTTTGATATTCCTGGCGTTTCCCAGTTTCATTGATTTCCACATGCTTTTTCCCAGGGGAGAAGAAATGAAAACGTCTTTCGGTTCCCTGAAGCTGGTGGTGTCGATCTTTTTAGAGAAAGCCGAATGATAGAAGTTGGCAAACTCCAGTAAGTGTGCAAAGACTTCTTTTATATTCCACACGTCCTGCCTGGGTTTCCACGTTAGCTGATTCGAAGAGAAATTCGGGATATTATTTTCTATGTAGAATATATTTTCTTTGGTGATGCCTTCTAATTCGTCGAATAATGCTTCAGTCGTCATTAGCTCTAGTTTATGTAATGGGAAAATCAGAAATTCATAGGATAAAAATAAAAAATCTTTTTAACATGGAAGGTGGTTCCCTTCTCTTTAACGATTCTTTTACACCTGCACCTGCTTACCCTGCTGCTGGTTTGGGAAAATAGCGAACTAATGACTATTTTTGCAGGGAGCAGTGAAATAGTGCGGCCGTAGTATAATGTTAAAGAAGCAATGATGATTTTAAGTGTATCCGGGGTTTTGAAGATGATAGTGATGATTATCGGGGGATTGGTCATCCTGAGGTTCATCGGCCAGCTGCTGATCGCGAAGAGGAATATGGAGGAAGAACGCCGGATCAATAATGCCGCGAGGAAGTTCCGGGAAGAAAAAGAACGGAAATTAAAGACGTTCGGCAAAACGAAGATCATAAAGGACAACGAGGTGAGCGGAGGAGTCCAGGATGTTGACTACGAAGAGGTAAGCCATTGATCTGTTGAGGTGTAAAAATACATTGATTTAAAATAGTGTTTTTCAATGTTTTGTGTTTTATACGTGAGATTGAATTAATTTTTTTTGATCAAAATTTACAGGAAATAAAATTTTATATATATTTGCAATCCCAAATGAGAAAGACATTTGGTCGTTCTTTAGAAGTAATAGTACCAACAATAATAAGCCGATGTAGCTCAGCTGGCTAGAGCAGCTGATTTGTAATCAGCAGGTCGTGGGTTCGAGTCCCTCTATCGGCTCAAAAAATAAGCGGGAGTAGCTCAGTTGGTAGAGCGTCAGCCTTCCAAGCTGAGGGTCGCGAGTTCGAATCTCGTCTCCCGCTCAATAAAAAAAGCACTCAACTGAGTGCTTTTTTGTTTTATTCCCGTTCGTTATATCGTTTATATTCTCAGTATTTTTCCTTTCTGGTATACCAGGAAGCTGTTGTTAAACAGTTTCACGAGTACGGAATTACCGTAAATCTCAAACTCTGAATTTTGAAGATTGGTTAATTCAACGACCTGCCCGTCTATTACAGTGCTCACCCCACCCATCATATTCCGGTACACCATGGTTGCATTTTTGATCTTGTAATCGGTTACTTTGAAATTGGCTGCCTGCGTGGTTGTACCGTTTACATCACAGTAGGTAAAGCCATTGTTTTCAAATACCACGATGTCGTCCACTACATCCCATTTTCCCGGGAATGACGAAAGCTGTGATTTCTGGCCGTTCCTGTATACCATTAAATTCCCCGCAACATCTTCATACACGACGAATCCTCTTCCTGCCTTGTAGTTTTTTACCCACTGGTCTTCCACATCAATGAAATTTCCTTTGTCGAAGACCGCGAATGTACGTGTATTGGGATCATTGAATGCAACGATATCCGTACCGCTTTTCAGATCAATGTCTCCGTTCCATACACCCACTTCGTGAGTTGCTCCTTTGTAAAAGATTTTGTACAACCCTCCGTTGTCGGCGTATGCCATGATGTTTTCCCCGATCTTGGCGCTGTTGTTCAGGAACAGGTCGGTAGTGCTCGTCTGAAGCGGGTACTCAACGCCATTCCAGTGTACCAGCATCGAATTGAACCGGGTATCCATGTAAACAATGATATCGTCTTTTACAATGTATTGCCCTCCGAAAAACGATAATGTTTTGGTCTTTCCGGCTCTCCACATTCCCAGGGTTGTTCCGATATTCCATCCGACCATATTGTCGGAGATCTGGTACTCCAGGTCCATATTGGAGATGTCCTGCCGTTCTTTACCGTCATACACCCGTAAATTCCCCCTGATGTCAAGGTAAGCGACCACATTGTCTCCTGCTTTGTAACCTTTGATCTCCTGCATTTCAATGAATTTGAAGACACCGTTTTCAACCGTTCTGAACCATTTGTTGAAATCCACAAAAGGGATGACTGTTTGGGAGTAGCCTGTGACTGTAATAAACAGGGATAAGAAGAAGATACATTTTTTCATATTCCAAATATAAGAAAAAACGGGTCACTTACAGTTAATGATTTGTTAAGAAGAGGCATAGAAGTATTCCTCCTCTCAATGAACAGAGCCGATGGCTTTCAGTATTTCCTGCTGGATTTCTTTAGCGAACCGGATCACCATGAGGTGCCCGCCTCCTTTAACCGTATAGTCGTGGGTGATTTTCCTGATGGGAAATAGCTTATCATCACTTCCGTTGATCCGGAACGCGGGGACGATCTCCTGGTTGTCCCATTTCGCGATGGCATTGAGTGCCCAGCGAGTGTAATCCGGGTCGCTTTCTGACAGGATCTCCGCCAGGATCTGACGTTCTTCTTCCGTTTTGGCGCTGAACAGGTAGAACGCTATTTTTGACGGGCGGCAGAAGTATTTGTCCGGGACAAGGTCGTAGATGTTTAGCCTGTCCATGATGCGTGTCCGGAAGGGCTGTTCGTGCTTTCCGGCGATGGATGAAATGACGATTGTTCTGTATGGATGCATTGTCTTTGCAAGCTCTTGTGCCAGCATTCCTCCAAACGATAATCCCATCAATACGAACGGTTTGCTCTGATCGATCGATTGTCCCATTCTCAATGCATAGCTTCTCAGGGGCTCATTCTTAACCGGGGAGATCCATTTCAGGTGAATGACCCGGTGGGGATGAAAGTCCATATTTCTGAACACGCGTTCATCAGCTCCTAACCCGCTTATGCAGTATATGTTCATGTCATTTGGATAAAACAGGCATTTTGGTAAGGAAATATTCGTTCTTCCCCCCGTCTTTATCCAGTACCAGCCGGAGCGTTTCCACTTCTTTTACACGGACAAGCTTGATGACCTTGCAATATTCATCCAGGGTCGTGTGAGCCACATCCACATCGTTGACCCGTAAAACGATGTCTCCTATCTGGATACCGGCTTGTTGCGCCGGGCTTCCTTCTGTGATCATCGTAACGACCATCTTGTCTCCTTCCTTCATGAGGGAAATTCCAAAGCTTTCAGCAAATGAGTTACAAAATTCACCCTGAGGGGAGAGGTATAGGATATTGCTTTTCCAGTCAATGGTAACCAGGAAATTTTTGAAGAATGAATTCCCCAAAAGGGACAGCTTTGATTGCCTCAGGTCGATGATCTGCTGATCTAAGTCCAGGTTACCCATTGAGAGCGTCTTTACCAGCACCTGCCTGACAGTGTCTTTTTCTGAAGCTCCGAAAAGCCCGACGGAGTTTGTTCCGTAAGCGGTGTTTTCAGCTAAAATTTCACCTTTCGCCTTCAGGTCTTTGTAATGGTCCTTGTCTGTAGACAAAAAACCAACCGACCCGGTATCCATTTTCAGCCGTTTTATATCGGTCTGGCCGATTTTCAGGTGAATGATCGGTGTGCCTGTCGCTTCAGCAGTGAAAGGAATGCTGTAACTATCGTCGGGGATAGAGAGTTTTTCTTTGTGGGATATGATGTGAAGTATGTTTTTGGAATAGTCGATCTGCCAGTACGCTTTTCTCATCAGGTTGGCACCGATCAGGCCATCAATGTTCAGGCAGGCAATTGCATCTGCTTGTTTCAGATTTGCTACAGCAGCCGTCGTATTGGTGAAATCAGCTCCTTGTATGCTCACCTTTCCCAGTTTAACATAACTCAGCATCGAAGAGTTTCCTTGTGAATCGTTGGTTCTTATATCTCTTCTTTTCTTAAAATTCAGTTTTTCCGCCAATTCCGTGGAAACGACGTTTGGAGCCCCTGTATCGAGAAGGAAGCGATAGGTTTCCCCGTTGATTTCGGTCGGGACAATGATCAGACCGTTCTCAATTGTGAAGGGAACTTCCACTATTCCTTCCTTCTGAGAATATTCTCCTTTCCTGAAAAGACCGACCAGCTGCTGCTGACAGGAAGTCAATAACGACAAGCCTGTCAGTAATACTCCTTTCATACACCATTTCATATTACTAAATTAAACAAATTTTTGAAAGAATGATACTGAAGGAAACTTATTCTGATTGCAGCCTTAATGCCCCATATAGTGCTGTTTCGACAGGATAATACTATTTTTTGATTAAATTATAGTCATTTTTTTGATTATTATTTAATTTAAATTACCTTTACAACTAAATCTTTGGATATGAGCATTGGAAATAATTTAAAGTTACTCCGTAAACGAAAAAAGTTGTCGCAGGAGGAAATTGCAACGGCACTGGGATTCACCCGTTCTACTTACAGCGGTTATGAAAACGGAGTCGCGCAGCCGAATATTGACAACCTGATCGCGTTGTCAGAATACCACACCATTCCGATCGATGAGCTTGTAAAAAAAGATTTCGAACAATTTTCGGAAGCTGACTGGCAGCGGATTGACAAAGGACTGTACACGGATGTAAAAGGGCTTAAGTTGCGGGTGCTGACTACGGTGGTGAATGAAGAGAATGAAGAACTGATAGAGCTGGTGCCTGTAAAGGCCTCTGCAGGATATACCGCCGGCTATGCCGATCCGGATTACCTGAAAGTATTGCCGACGTTTACGCTTCCTTTTCTTTCCAAAGACAGAAAATACCGTTCATTCCCGATAAAAGGTGATTCGATGCCTCCCGTGGTGGAAGGATCATTTGTTGTGGGTGAATTTGTTCAAAACTGGATGTCCATCCGGAACGGGACGCCATGCGTTGTCATCACGAAAGATGAAGGAATCGTCTTTAAAGTGCTGCACAACCGCCTGGAATCGGAACAATCGTTCCAGCTGTGCTCTACCAATACGTTTTACCAGCCATACCTGGTACATGTAAACGATATCCTGGAAATCTGGAAGTTCGTGAACTATATCTCACCTGAATTACCGGAGGTTCAGATGGACAATGAAGGAGTTTCGCGTTCCATCATGGGATTGCAGCAAGAGGTAAATGAGCTGAAGAACATCCTGATTAAAAAATCATAGTCCGGAAGGTAATTTCCGGACTACGATACAAGTCTGTTATTTATCTTCCACGTGACGGAGTAGTCGTCGACGTACCCGAAGAACGTGTCCCGCTGCGGCTACCACTGCTCACACCGGATTTAGTTCCACTCTCCGTACTTTTAACGGTTTTGGAAGGTGCAGCAGATGCCGGTTGTGAACGCTCCTTTCCGCTTGATTGAGGTTTGGAAACGGATCCGGGATCGGTAGAAGTTCCGCTGTTATCGGAAGGTGTCCCGGAACCCGATTCTGAAACCGGTTTGGATGTTTCCCGGGTATTTCTTCCCGGAACCGGTGATGGTGTCGCGGGTTTTTCAACCGGCTGTGCTATAGGAGCAGATCCCTGGTCAGAAGATGGTTTGCGTGTTGTTCTGCCCGGATTTTCAACAGGTTTACTGTTCCCTTCATTCACGTTTGTATTGCTGCCGGAAGGCCTGCTGATGCTTTCAATAACAGTTCCGTTTGTCCGTGTGTCGGGTTCTCTGTCTCTCGTTATTCTGCCGGGTTCTTCGTCCGTATTGCCATCGACCGTAACAGGAGCAGTTGTCCTTGTTGCTCCGGTCTCGTTTTCAATTGTTGCCCGGTCTTTCCCGATTACTCCGCTTCCCGATCCGTTGCTATGGCTTCCGGTCCGTGGATTATCGGTTCCTGAACCATCGCGGTTTGTCGGGGTGCGTTCGCGTTCAAAGATATCCGGCCTGTTTACGTTCGGAGTTCGTTCCGTTACCCTTCCCAGGTCACGCCCGGTTGTTCTGTTAGGAGTGTTTGGCCGGGGTGTCGGCTGGATGTTGGCATGCGCCAGGTCCATTACACAACCGGTCATTTCATCCGCCAGGATTCCCTGTCTTTCGCATTCTCTTCTGGCCCTGTCTCTGTCAGCCTGGGAAAGATCTCCAAGTGTTAAATGCGTTCTTGGAAATGACGGATCATAAAAGGTCCAGCTGCTTTGTCCGAATCCATAATCAAATAATGAAGTCTGGTCATTCACCAGGAACTGGCTTCCGAAATCCCGTGCGAGAAAAGCCAGGTGCTCGCGCTCCATTGCGGAAGTGTTTCTCCCGAAATCACGGGAGCCGAACGGTTCAAAGATCGTTGAGCTGGCCAGGTTTGCCCTGTTTCCACTTCCTGAAAAATCATCGTCACTGCGTCCGTTTGCATTGCCCATCAGCCCGAAGTAATCTCCATTACATTCGTACACATATACGGATATGTTCATGAATCCCATTCCGGAGGTTGTTGAAAGCTTTGCCTGTACTTTTTCACCTGTAGGCCATGTAACGACGTATTCTCTTCCTGTATGTTGGATCGTTCCTCCGTGAGGAAGGTAAAATGTTTCATTTCTCAGGTAAACCGGTCGGCCATTTACGCGGACAGGAGTTCCGCTTTGCCCGTCGGGAAAGTCACTTGCATAGATTCCGACCCGGTCTCCATAAACATTCATTGCGACAGCTGTGTTCAACGAAACCTGGTTGGTCTGTGGTTTCTGGCGTGCCTGCACTTCAAATGAACGGTCGGGAGAGCTGGACAACACATATTCTCCGACTGTCTGGAAAGAATAGGATTTGCCGTCAAATGTACGGATATGCGGGTCGCCGTAGCTTCTGCCCATTGTTAAATTACAGCCGGGGCGGGTTACGTAATAATTATAGCGGCTTCCCCGGTCTATGGTTGGATTTGTGGCCGGATTTTCCCCGACAGGAACACGTTGCGTACCTGTCCGTTCTGATCCGGAACCCTGGTTTTCACGAGGATTGCTTGTTCTTCCAGATTGGCTGACGATCGCTCTGATCCGTTCCTGCCTTTCATTCGGCACAAGAGAATACATTTCCGCCGGGGTTAGGTCCTCTGGGAATGTACGGTCCGGAATCGGCTGATTGCCGGCCATGGCGTTAAAGCTTTCGGCGAGCCATTCTCCACGAACAGCATCCCATTCAATAAGCTCCGATTTTACACGGGAGTGGCTGTCGTCTTGTGCGAGCGAGCTGCCTGTTGCCAATAAAAAACTGAAGAGTATTATTTTATTCATCATAGGAACGGGGTTTTGTTTATTTCGTTTTATGAATCAAAACCTGTGCCAAAAGAAGCAAAAAGCCGGGTTAAAAACTTAATTATTTGTTAATAAACCATTTTTCACTTAAACGTTTAGTTCCTGAATTTTTGAAGTTTTCCAAGCTGACTCCCAACGCAAGGGAGTAACAGCCCGGGTGGGTAGGGCCTTACCCGGGATTGCGTCGTTACTTTATCCCGAAGTGTTTTTCCGCTTCGTCGGCAATGTATCCCCCGATTGAAAGAGAAGCCGTTGCCGCCGGGGAAGGAGCGTTCAATACGTGAATGGAGTTGCCGTGGTATTCGATCCGGAAATCATCACGGGTATCTCCGTCTTTGCTTAGCAGCAAGGCGCGTACTCCCGATCGGCCGGGTTTCAGATCCTCCATTGTGAGTGACGGGATCATCCGCTGTAATGTTTTCAGGAACAATTTCTTTGAAAAAGCTCTGCGGTATTCATTGATCCCGAAGCTCATATTGTTGAAGAACAGTTTCCACGTTCCTCCATATCCCAATGCGTCAGAAGTATCTTTGAGTGAAAAGTCCGTTTTCCCGTAACCTTCCCGCTTGAATGTAAATACCGCATTCGGTCCGCATTCTGTCTCACCGTCGGTCATCCGTGTAAAGTGGACGCCCAGGAACGGGAAATCAGGATTGGGAACCGGGTAGATCAGGTTCTTTACCTTGTGTTTCGCTTCTTCTGTCAGCTCATAGTAATCTCCGCGAAAGCCTACTACCTGTTCCTTTAATTTTACCCCGTCTTTTCTTGCCATCCGGTCTGCCTGAAGCCCGGCGCAGAAAATCAGGTGTTTCGCGGAAAAATCTCCTTTGCTGGTTTTTAGTGTCGATACATCACCATTCCGTTCTATTGCGGTTACTTCATGTCCTGTTTTTAAAGCGCTGTCAGGGTTTTGAGCCAGTGCCAGCTCTGCCATTTTTTCGGTAGCTCCCCGGAAATCAATGATCCCGGTACACGGAACCCAGATTCCGCCGATGGATACTACGTGGGGTTCAATTTCCTTTACCTGCTCCGCACTGATCTTTTCGATCCCTTCGATCTTATTTTCCAGCCCGGTATTGAAGATCTTATCCATATAGGGTAATTCCTTCGGGTCCGTTGCCACAACAACTTTTCCGCAGACATCGTGTTTGATCCCGTGCTCCTTTGCAAAAGCAACCAGTTCATGACGGCCCTGGATGCAGTTTTTCGCCTTGAGTGACCCCGGCTTGTAGTACAATCCCGAGTGAATGACCCCGGAGTTATGACCTGTCTGGTGATCTGCCAGCTTATTTTCTTTTTCCAATAAAACGATGGACAGATGCGGATGCCGTTTTTGTAATTTGTAAAATGTTGCTGCTCCGACAATTCCTCCTCCGACAATTGCGATGTCATATACCATGGTCACTGATTTTAGTGCTGCAAATATAACGATATCCGGTAATAGAATTTGTCAAAATAAACGGTATTTGAGAAAATAAACTTTGTTTGTACGGACTTAAAAAACAGTTAAAATGTGGTTTCTAACCTAAATCTGTGTAATTTTGCGCTTTCATCATGATTCAATACAAGAAAGTAGCGTTTTACACATTGGGATGCAAGCTGAATTTTTCAGAAACATCTACCATTTCCCGTCTTTTTGAAGACGCGGGATTTGCGAAGGTGAATTTTGAAGAAACACCTGATATTTTTGTCATCAATACCTGTTCGGTAACGGAAAATGCGGACAAGAAATGCAAACAGCTGGTAAAACGTGCGCTGAAGATCAACCCGGGAGCATTTGTGGCGATCATCGGCTGCTTTGCGCAGCTGAAGCCCCGGGAGATCAGTGAGATTCCCGGCGTGGACCTGGTATTGGGGGCAAACGAAAAATTCAACCTGCTGGATTACATTGATGAAACGCTTGCCAAAAAAGAAACGGCGGAGGTGGCTTTTGAGAACATCAAAAAAGCGAAAGAATTCATTCCCGCATTCTCGTTTGGCGACAGGACACGGTCGTTCCTCAAAGTCCAGGACGGGTGTGATTATTTCTGTACGTTCTGCACGATTCCTCTGGCAAGAGGAAAAAGCAGGAATGCCACCATCGCAACGACTGTCAAAGAAGCCTATAAAATCGCAGAAACAGATATCAAGGAAGTTGTCCTTACAGGTGTGAATATCGGTGATTTCGGACAGGGAGGAGAAGAAAACTTCTTTGGTCTGATAAAAGAGCTGGATAAGATCCAGGGAATCGACCGTTACAGGATTTCGTCGATTGAGCCGAACCTGCTGACGAATGAGATCATTCATTTTTCACTGGAAGAATCAACACATTTCGTTCCTCATTTCCATATCCCGCTGCAATCGGGTTCCAATAAGCTGCTGAAAAAAATGCGCCGCAAGTACCTGCGTGAACTGTATGCGGAACGTGTTGCTTATATCAGGCAACTACGGCCTGACTGCTGCATCGGGGTGGATGTGATCGTAGGTTTCCCCGGAGAAACGGATGAGGATTTTATGGACACGGTTAATTTCCTGAAAGACCTGGATATTTCCTACCTGCATGTATTTACTTATTCAGAAAGAGCCAATACCACAGCGGTTAAACTGGGAGAACCTGTCCCGATGAATGTCAGGAGAGAGCGCAGCAACCAGCTGCACATTCTTTCCGATAAGAAAAAACGTAAATTCTACGAAGAGAATGTAGGAACAGTGCGTACAGTGCTGTTCGAACAGGAAGAAGACATGGGCGTAATGTTCGGTTTCACGGAAAACTATGTAAAAGTGAAATTCCCTTATGATGCTTCGATGACCAATACATTCCAAAAAATCCGTTTAACGGAGATTGACCGGGACGGAGTGATGAAATGTGAGCTGCTGGAGCCTGTAAAAATGGAAGTATAACCTTCCTTGCCCCTCTGCTTCGTTACATCCAAAACGCATTCTTACCGATCTCATATCCTTTTTCTTCAACAAAGGCTTGAATTTCTTCTATTACTTCCGGGTAGCGGGCGATCAGTACGATTTCATCGTTTATCTTTTCAGGAGACAGTACTGTTCTTCCATAGAGCGGGGCACTGTATTTGTGGAAATTCAGATCGTATAAATTGAACGGGTAATGCGCCTTCCGGAGCAGTTCTGCACATAACTTCCCTTTTGTTCCCGTCCCGATGATCCCGATGGAAGCCGGAGCAGGGTAGAAGTGCATCAGCCAGTTTAATTTGAGTGTGAAAAATGATCGCTGCTGGTAATGTGCGGAATTCCGGGAGGTCCTTCCGGGATGTTCCCGCCATAGCAATGTTGTTTCATGGATCGGATGGATGCCAAACCCGTTTTTCATCCAGCGAAAGCACAGGTCGTAGTCTTCCGGGTAGTCCAGTGTCTCAAACAGCCGGTAGTTGTTAAATTCTGCTGTCCTGCCCATCCAGTTGGGAGAGGCAACGATGCATTCACGGAAAATATGATCGTAGAAGTCGTTTCGTTCAATGCGTTCGTTCAGCCAGTTTTCGTATTTCATGTAACCTTCCGAAACAGGGTGCTCGGAGAAATAACGGACTTTTCCCGTTACAACAGCTTTTTCAGGAAGGTCTTTGAATGCGTCAACCATTAGTTGCAGACGGTTTCCCGGCATCAGGTCGTCGGCGTCCATCCGTGTGATGTACGTTCCCTTTGCGTCAGATAATCCCTGGTTCAGCGCGGAAATGATTCCTTTTCCTTCATTCCGGAGGATCCTGATACGGTTGTCATGGGTGCATATCCCGGATACGATGGCGAACGAGTCGTCTTCGGAGTGATCGTCAATGATGATCAGTTCCCAGTCTTTGAATGACTGGTGCTGTATGCTTTCAATGGTTTCATGGATCCATGCGGAAGCATTTTTCAGCGGGGTTATTATGGAAACAGCCGGATTCACTGGTACATGAATCAATCTACTACCGTAAGATTCGCGAAGCGCAGTAAAATATTTTTTGCTCCGTGATGCGGGAAGAAGATCGTTGCTTTTTTATCCGGTCCTTGCCCTTCTATCTTTGTGATCTTTCCTTTCCCGAAACGATCGTGCAGCACGTTGTAGCCTACTTTCAGATCGGAGGTATCCGCTTTCCCTCCCGATGCCTGGGAAACAGGTTTCAGATTCTGAATATCGGAAGACGAACGCTGAGAAACTCCGCTCAACGGTTTGTTCAGGCCTCCGGGAGCATTTCCAAACCCGACGCCTAACGGTCTTCCTGAGTTCAGGGAACGGCCTTGCCCTCTCTGAGGTGTTTCAAAATGCAGGTATTTCGGATTGATCTCATCGATGAAACGGCTGGGTTCGGAGCTGGTCAGGTTACCCCACTGGAAACGGGATGAAGCGTAGGTGAGTGTGCATGTTTTCATCGCACGGGTAACGGCGACATAAAACAGGCGGCGTTCTTCTTCCGTTTCAGTTCTTGACTGCAATGCCATCTGGGAAGGGAAGAGGTTTTCTTCCAGCCCAACCAGAAAAACGTGGGGAAATTCCAACCCTTTGCTGGAGTGAATGGTCATCATGGTGACATGATTCCTCTCTTCTCCCTTGTCTTCGTCAGCATCTGTCAATAGCGCAACATCGATCATGAATTCCGCCAGGCTTGCAGATTCTCCTTCTTCTTTGGAAACGGTAAATTCTTTCAGTCCGGCCAATAATTCCTCGATGTTCTGGTAACGTTCCACCTCTTCGGGACCTTTGTCTTTTTCTGCGTACAGGTCTTTCAGCACTCCGCTGGATTTGGCGATGTGCTGCCCCAGGTCATAGGCATTCAGCTTGTCCAGCTGTGCCGTGAAGCTGCGGATCATCGTGGTAAACTCTTCGATCTTATTGCGTGTTCCTGAGTTCATCTGGACGGGGTATTGGTCCATGTTCGTGATCACATCCCATATTGGCAGGCCGTATGTGGTAGAGGCGATCGTAATGTTTTCAATGGTCGTTTTCCCGATTCCCCGTTTCGGGTAATTGATCACACGTTTGAATGCTTCTTCATCCCGGTGATTGGTCGTAAGGCGGAAGTAAGCCAGCAGGTCCTTAATTTCCTTGCGCTGGTAAAATGAGAGTCCTCCGTAGATCTTGTAAGGAATGTTCAGTTTTCTCAGGGCTTCCTCGAATGCCCTCGACTGGCGGTTGGTGCGGTACAATATCGCAAAATCGTTGAATGAGCAGCCCTCCTGGTTTTTCAGGTCGAACAGCCGGTTAGCGACTAATTTACCTTCTTCGTTATCGGTCAATGTCCGGATAACATTCAGCAGTTGCCCCTCGTCATTGTCTGTCCAGACGTCTTTTTTGATCTGGTCGATGTTGCGGGAAATCACGCTGTTTGCGGCTTCCACAATGTTTTTTGTACTGCGGTAATTCTGCTCCAGCTTGAATAGCTTGAAGTCAGGATAATCTTTTTTGAAGTTGAGGATGTTCTGGATGTTGGCCCCCCGGAATGAGTAAATACTCTGCGCATCGTCACCGACCACGCAGATATTTTCATACGCAGCAGCCAGCATTTTCACGATCATGTACTGTGCGTAATTGGTGTCCTGGTACTCATCGACCAGGATGTATTTGAATTTCTGCTGGTAATAGCCGAGCACATCCGGGAAATCGCGTAAAAGAATGTATGTCTGGTACAGCAGGTCGTCAAAATCCATTGCTCCGGACTTGAAGCAGCGTGTAGCGTATGCCTTGTAAATCCTTCCCAGCTCGGGACGGCGTGCCATCCTGTCCTCCGTCATTATTTCATCGTTCTGCAGGTAAGCATCCGCGGAGATAAGATTGTTTTTCGCTGCTGAGATCCTGCCCAGAACGGCGCTTGGCTTGTATGTTTTGTCGTCCAGGTTCAATTCTTTGATGACGTCTTTTAAGAGGCTTTTTGAATCCTGGGTATCGTATATGGTAAAATTTTGCGGGTAACCGATCCTGTCGGCGTTGAATCGCAGGATTCTTGAAAAGACAGAGTGAAAGGTTCCCATGGTGAGGTGCTTTGCCTCGCTGACGCCGTAATGTCCCATTGCGCCCGAAGAGCTGATCTTCGCGATCCGTTCCTGCATTTCTTTCGCTGCCTTGTTGGTAAATGTAAGTGCCAGGATATTGAATGGGTCAATGCCTTGCTCCATCATGTACGCGATTCTGAATGTCAGCACCCGCGTTTTTCCGGAACCGGCTCCTGCAATGACCATGGTAGGTCCGTATATGTTTTCAACAGCGGCGCGCTGGCTTGGGTTCAATCCGTCTAAATAACTCATTCGTTTTGAAAAAAATGACTGTAAAAAAGTGCAATATCGATGGTTTCACAAAGATAGTAAAAAAGATATTAGAAATCAGAATCGCTTCGCTGTTGAGACGCTGGAACCGCAGCAGGCTTGCAGCACCACTGATTTCTTTGAAGGGTTTCAGGCAGGAGAGCCGTTTTTCCGCGCCAGGAATCTCCAGGTGAGAACAGTCCACAGGAGCAGGAAAGGGGAATTGACGATCGTCCAGGGAACCAGCAGTTTCTTCCGGGCCATGGACGGCCCCATCTGGTAGAAGTAAATCAATAAGAACAGGATTGCTGCAAGGATAATCGAATAACTTCCCATGATCAGTGGTAAACGTTCTTTGTGCAAAACACCGAGTATGATTAAAATAAGAGCGGATACTACGACAAGAGGGCCGGAAAATAAAATGGTCTCCATTTCATAGAATGCGATGGCATTGCTGAGAAATAATGCCAGAAGCTGCAGGACGAGAAACACGCCTGTCAATCTGCTGAACTGATTCTTTCCAGGGCTGACAAACGTGTCGTCGAGTATGTCGGGATCTCCCACCAGAACAGAGGGTTTCCGGTATTATTTGTTGTGTTCCAGCACGAAATTCAGTACTTTCTCCATCAGGTGTACCCTGTCTTTGCCCCTTACGTTGTGCGGGTGCATCGGGTAGGGAAAGAAATCCATCTGGATTCCAAGATCAACGAATTTCTTTACCAATGCGTAATTGTGCTGTAATACAACGACGTCGTCAACTGTTCCGTGAATGAGCAATAAATTGTCTTTCAGGCTTTTCGCATGTGTCAGCAGGCTTGTTTGCTCGTACCCTTCCTGGTTTTGCTCCGGACGGTCCATGTAGCGTTCTCCGTACATGATCTCGTAATACTTCCAGTCTGTAACAGGTCCTCCTGCAACTCCTGTGGTGAATACTCCCGGGTAATGGAGCAGTAAGGATGTGGTCATAAATCCGCCGAAAGACCATCCGTGAACAGCGATCCGGTTTTCATCAACGTATCCGAGTGATTTCAGGTAGTCCACTCCTGAAAGCTGGTCTTCCATTTCCACTTTCCCCAGCTGGCGGTGGATCTGCGATTCAAACGCGAAGCCACGTTCCGCTGATCCTCTGTTGTCTACCGTAAAGACCAGGTATCCCTGCTCTGCGAGCCAGTTCATCCACAAAGAAGAACCGTCGTACCAGGAATTGGTGATCATCTGTGCGTGAGGACCTCCGTAAACATAGATCAGTACGGGATATTTTTTAGCAGGATCAAAATCACTTGGTTTGATCAGGCGGGTGTACAATTTTGTCCCGTCTTTTGCCGTAATGCTCCCGATCTCCGTTTTACCGGTCTTGTAGCCGGCCAGCGGATTGGAAGCGGTCAACAGGTGTTTTGCCTGTTTGCCTGTTGAAGTGCAGATGTTTGCTTCAAAAGGTGTTGTATGATTGGAATACCCGTCGTAATACAAGGCTCCGTTTGAAGACAGCTCTAACTGGTGGGTTCCTTCTGTTTTTGTTACCAATGCCTGCCTTCCTTTCAGGTCAACCGAATAGATCATTGTGTTCAGCGGATTTTCTCCGGTTGCAGAGAAATAAATTTTGCCGTTCCTGGCAGTCAGGATGTCTTTTACAACAAATTTGTTCGCTGTCAGCTGGCGGATTAATTGCCCGTTGAAATCGTAGTAATACAGGTTGTTGAAACCATCCCTTTCAGAGATCCATACAAAGTTATTGGATGCTTCGTCCGGGAAGAAAGCAGGGTGTTCCGGTTCGATCCATTTATTGTTGGTTTCTTCGAATAAAGTGCGGATAAAAGCACCTGTTTTCGCATTGTAAACGTTCAGCCACATGTGGTCCTGGTCACGGTTCACTTCCGCGATGATCACGTAGTTGTTATCGGGAGTGAAAACCAGGTTGGTCAGGTAATCATCGGGTGCTCCTTTCGGTGAGATATAGACCAGGTTTTTCGTTTCGGTATCATAAACCCCTACCCGCGGCTTTTCTGATTTCTGTCCCGCCATCGGGTATTTGATGGAATTTAAAATGCCCGGTGTTTCATTGATATCCAGCAGCGGGTAATCGTGCACGTCTGTCTCATCCTTCTGGTAAAATGCCAGTATTTTTCCATCTGGAGACCAGAACAACCCTCCTGAGATACCAAATTCACTCCGTGCAATTGCCTGCCCGGAAACGATGTTTTTGTCGGAAAAGCTGGTTACTTGAGTTGCAGGTCCGTCTATGATTTCTGATCTTTGGTGGATATAAACATTATTATCAACAGTATAAGCGACATTCAATGATGCTGTTGAAACCAATGCGTTCTCAGCATTACCTTCCAGTTGATTGACAACCGATGCCGTTTTAGCTGCGGGATTTACCTTCACATACGTCATTCCATCGTGAATCAGGAATTCATTCGCGTTGATCCACTCAAACCCTGAAAACCAGTTGAATTTCGTCCCTGCCAGCTGATTGACTTCAGCAATGGTCATCCAGTCTTCATCGCTTTTCGCATTCACACTTGATTTTGCCAGTGTCGTATATCCTTTCAGGTAAGTGTATTCCGTTTTTTCAGGAATCCACTTGAACAATACAGGCTGTTCAGGGTAGAATCCGCGGTATTGCTCCAGGACGGCATCCTTCAGCGTTAATTCTTTCTGTGCAAACGACAGGGAACCGGTGATTAAGAACAGGATGAGGGTTATTTTGTACATATTTTCAACGATTTTATGAGTGTAATGCTAATCATTTTTTAGTTTTTAAGCAAACAGAACAATCAAAATGCAGGGAAATGACCGGGGAATTTCCAGGATGGGCATTGTTCAGAGCAGCGATTGTTGAAATTGATCAGTAACAATCCATTTTTACCTGCCCCCGTTTCTGGAAATGATTCAGGGATTTTTTTGCAAACGTTCTGCACGCCTGTTCCAGCTCATCCAGTACATCCTGCTGCATTGCCAGTGAACCGCAGATATAGACAACAGCTCCTTTCTTTAATAATCCGGCTACTTGCTGCCCGTCTCGTTTTATCAGGTCGCCGACGTAGTTCTTTTGTCCTGTTTCGCGTGAGAATGCAAGGTTTAACGAGATTAATGTTCCGTCACCGGAAAATCCTTGGAGATGATGTTCGTACAGCGAATACGATTGCCTGGTGCGTCCTCCCCAATACAAATGCATTGGTTTTTTGTTCCTGTTCTCGGCGACCATCCCCAGGAATGGCCCCATCCCGGTTCCGTTCCCGATCAAAACCGCGGGTCTGGAGGGATTGTAATGAAAATCTTTGTTGACTTTGACAGCTGCCTCAATGGTTGTGTTTAAATCCAGTTGATCCAGGTAATTGGAACAATTTCCGAATGCATGCTTTTTAACGCTGATGATCAATTCGTCGTTACTGATCTTGCCGATGGAGTAAAAGCGTTCATACGGATCCTCCGGAGGATAGACCGCCAGCAGATCTCCTGACCGGAATGAAACGCCCTGTTTTGATTTCAGGTGAAGTGTAAAGGTTTTGTTGCCCTGGTCGCTGACAGTTTGCTTTTTTTCCAGGAGGAATGGCTTCAACGGGAGCTTTTTCGACTGGATACCTGCAGGAAGTTCCAACGGGTAGCCGGAGGCAGTGTTCCAGTCAGTCGCCCATGTTTTTAGCGAGTGGTAGGACTGGTTGTGAATTTTTACCAGCGGGATCAGCGCTTTCGCATTCGGAAAACGGCTCAGCTCGTGTTCCAGGTCCAGTGCAAACTTACAGAAATCAGGGTAGGCGAGCGAACCGAACCCGACAATGGAGTACTTGATCTCCTGTTTCAACGGGTGCGCTTTCCACTTTTGGATAAATTTTGAAGCATTGGCCGGCGCATCTCCTGTTCCGTAAGTGGAGGTAAAGATGATGAGCTGGCGGATGGAATCTGACGGCTTGTAGGTGTTCAGTTCCGACAGGAATACTTTATGTCCCTGCTGTACCAGATGCTGATAAACCAGCTTTGCGTAGGCGAGTGTGTTTCCTGTTTCACTTCCGGTCAGGATTAAAATCTCACTTTCATCCAGCTTGAATTTGTTTTTTGTTTTGCCTCTTAAGCTGAGAATGGCCATTTTGAAACCGGAATAGATGAAATACAGGATGCTCAGGCAGGCGATTCCCAGTATGGTCGCCCACCAGTTGCTGGTCCTCCCGGTATGCAGGTCCAGGCTGAGGTTGGATAAGATCGTTGTCGTTGGGTAATCCACCTGGGCAAGGATGGTATAATCGTACTGGTGAACAGCGATTTCCCGTTCGTTCGTTTGAATGATGTAGTAATCTTCTTCGTCGGGAGAGAACGGAAATTCGATCTTTTTGATCTCACCCATCGTCAGCGTTGAAAAATCCAGTTGTTCCGGGTTCTTCGGCGGATTGTCATAATCTACGGTCAAAGGAGGTGTTTCCCGGGCTTTGATGATTTCAAAACGTTGCAGGAACAAATAGCCTCCTGTGAGTGAAATGATCACAATCGGGATAAAAGCCAGTCGCCCGAAAACAATGTGGTAGAACCGGACAGCCAGTGTCTTTTCAACCTTGTCGAACAGTGCCCGGAGGGATTTTGTCCGCTGAATGACCAGGATCATTCCCGAAACAGCGATAAAAAACAGGATCACAGCCGTCAGCCCGACAAAAAATCGTCCCAGCGTATCTAAAAACAGGGAACGGTGGAAGCTTGTCATCCATTCGTAAAATTCAGACTGTTTTGTAATCTCCCCGGATTTTTCCCCCGTTTCAGGATTGATACGGAAGGTTTCAAATTCACCTTCTTCTGTCAGAACGGACGCGTTGTAAAAACCATTCGCGTCCTTTTCCACAGTGGTAACCTCCAGGTACCTTGACCGCAGGGAATCGATGGAAGATGCCAGTGGTGTAGCGTCCCATCCGGGTGAAAAATTGGATCTGGCAGTGTTTTGAATGGGTTCGTAAGCAAGAAAAATCCCGCTGACAGAAGCAAGTATCAAAAACAGCGAAGCCACCAATGCCAATGAAAGGTGGCTCAATCTCCAGATAGAACGTGTCATATTGAGCAATTATTATCCCGGGATCAGTCGGACGTAGCGAATATAGCCTTTTCCTTCGATTTTCTGGTTAATAGTTGCTGTTGTGAGGTCCATTTCGATGTCTTTCGCGTGATAGGTCTGTCCTTCCACAGCAGATTCAAAACGGAGTTTGTATCCTTTATCGATCTTTGTGGCAGGAACCTTGATCAGTGCGATGCTTCTCTGTCCGCCGGCAATGGAGGAACCTGTGATCCCATCCAGCTTGTCCTTTGCTGTCTTCTGATGACCCCACCATTTGATGATGTCGTGGTACCACTCATCGTCCTTTCCCGCAACGTAGAGCGTTTTGTCATAAGAACCGTCAGGTTTTATCAATGATACAACGACGTATGCGTTTTCACCGATGTAGTTTACCATCTGGATCATACATTTGTATTTTACATCGCTTTCGCTTGAATTGAATGCCAGCCCGATAACAGTGAATAATGCGATGGTGCTTAATTTTCCAATCTTGAAAAGTCTTTTCATGGTGTGTTTATTTTAAGAAACTTAAATCAATGTTGTTTGCTTCCAGCAGTTCATTCTCGGATGCCAGTTCATATACGGATTCTCCGAATTCTGTCAAAGCGGTTTTGTCAGCTCCCAGTTCGATCAGCAATTTCAGCAGGGAACCATCCTCGTCTGAGGAAGCTGCCAGGTGCAGCGGAGACAGCCCGTCTTTGTTCAATGCATTGATATCAATTCGTTTGTCGGAGGAAATTTCCCTGATCACTTCTGTATTTTTAAAACGTACAGCGACATGATACAGCGTGTTTCCGTTGGCCTGTAACTGGTTGTGGCTAAATCCGAATGTAAAGAGCATTTTCAGCTTGTCGCTGTAATCCTGTTTGTTCCTGTAGTTGCTGATCAGGTAATAGCTCATATTATTACCTTCCTTGTCTTTGACAGCCCCGGAAGCTCCTCCTCCGATCAGCAGCAGGCCGACTTTCGTCGTATTTCCCATGATCGCGTAGGTCAGTGCGGTTTGCCCTTCGTTGTTCTGATGATTCAGCTTTTGTCCTTTTTCGAAGAATTTATTGAAAATATTCAGGTCCTGCTGACCGTAAGCCGCAAGCATCAACGGCGTGTTCCCGTCCGCATTAGGCTGGTTCACATCTACACCTTTTGAAATAAAGTAATCAACGATCGCTCCGTCCTTTGTCCGTGCAAGGTTGTGAAGCGGATTGGCTCCTGAATTCGTTGATGTGTTGGGATTAATTCCAAGGCTTTCCAGGTACTGGTAAAACTTCAGGTCGTTGGTGTGGTAGCGGGATGCCTGGGTTGCCAGTATGAATGCGTTTCCACCGTCTTTTGCAACCGCTTTCGGATCAATTCCTGCTTTTATCAGCTCATCCAGAAACGCAGTATTTCCATGTTTTGAAGCATAGGCGAAGATATTGTATCCTTTGTCGTCTGTGGATTTGATGTCCAATCCTTTTGAGGTAAAGTAGTTTGTTTCATTCAGTGAGCTGAGGAACGGGCTTGCCAGCAGGAGCACGTTTGCACCTCCTTTGCTTTTTTCAGCAGTAATGTCCGCTCCGTTCTTGATGAGGTAATCATATATCTTTGGATCTTTCTGACCGTTCAGCGCGGCAAATACCATGATAGAACTCCCTTTTTCATCCAGGTGCTTCAGATTGGTCTTGTTTTTTACGAGGTATTCCATTACTTCCATGTTTCCCTGCCAGGCTGCCCAGAACATGTAGGTACGTCCGTCGTGCGTAATCTTATTCGGGTCGTTCCCTTTGATGCTCAGCAAGTGCATGATCACATTGTTGGGAGCTTTTGTATTGATCGCCAGTGTCGTTGCGTCAAATTGATTGACGTCAAAAGCAACGGGATCATGTCCTTCGGAAATTTTTTTCTTTACGATATCCAGTGAAGGCTTTTCTTTCCAGAAATTCCGGTCTAACAAATCGTTTTTCTTTTGTGCGAATGAGAAAGAAGCAGCTGAGAATACAACTGTTGCGGCACAAATAGCTTTGGAGAACTGAACTATAAACATATCGATTTTTGTAATTTATAAGTGCATCAATTTAAAATCGTTCTAAATTGCCTGCAAAATAACAAAATTTATGCCGAAGGCATGTAGAATCCTCTGTCAAAAATCAATTTAACAGGGAAGAATACCATAAAAAGGGTATGGAATAGTAAGGGAGTACGCAATGTACAATTTTATAATTGACAATTGCACATTGCTCTTGTCAATGGTGATGTCAGTGCAGATCCGGAAAGTATGTTGCATCGCAAAATCGTTATAGTACGCTATGGCTGAAAAAAAGCAGCAGGAACCGTGTCATGGTTCCTGCTGCCGGGAGTTACAATACGCCTAAATTTATTCTACTTTCACCCTTACGCCGTTGGAGTGCGACGTAAATTCCGGTGCATACATGCATTGGATCGTCGCAAATCCATTGGAGAAGTCCCCGCTATGGCTTACGCGCAGATCGTATTCAAACACATGATTCCCTTTCGGCAAGTAGTCGAAGAAGAAATGAGTGGCAACATCACGTGTGTTTTCGTAATAGCCCAGACCTCCTTTCCATTTGTAGCTCGACAACACATTTACCGGTTCGAATCCCGCTGCGCGGAAATCTTTCATGTGAACGAATTCCATATTCCTGTCGGTGGATAATTCGATGCGAACCCGGATTTTTTCTCCCCGCTTTACTTTCTCTCCGTCTTTTACAGGTACAATGACTTCCCCGGATGAGGTCTGGCGCACAACGAACAGCTGCTTTTTCAGCTTCAGGTTTGTTTCCGCGCTTGTGACTTTGTCCATTGATTCAAAATACTGCCAGTACATCGCCCCCCAGCTGAAGCCGTCATCGTTGCGGGTCACTTTTACTTTCCCGAGGTCGGAGGAAATTTCTTTTCCTGTCCATGTCGCCTGGAAGTAACCTGTACCTGCTT
This sequence comes from Crocinitomicaceae bacterium, assembly GCA_037189645.1. Taxonomy (GTDB): domain Bacteria; phylum Bacteroidota; class Bacteroidia; order Flavobacteriales_D; family Crocinitomicaceae; genus Taishania. The sequence continues at coordinate 55,783 of JBBCIY010000008.1, read as the reverse complement.
CTGCCTGTGAGCCGAAATCTTCCGGCTTGATCTCCTTCCCGTTGATTTCAATCTTCACATTTCCGCTCTGCTCCGTGAAGGAATTTCCGCCGATCAACAAAGCATAGCATGCATTTGCAGTAGCTGTCGTTGTTTTCCAGTCGCTTGTCTGCTTATTGCGGAGCAGCCAGATCTTCGCATTGTTGATGGACTTCTGGTCTTTCCTGATGGTGTGCAATGCCTCAATGATCAGTGATTGTGTCTCAATCGGTGCCTGGTACCAGTAATATCCTCTTTCGTTCTCTTTCCAGTACATTCCCATCTCTTCCGTGGTAATGGAACGCTCTGTAATGGAATTCATGATCTTTTCCGCGAGAACCGTATTACCATTCCGGTAAGAGGTCAATGCAAACATGGTCTGGTTGTTCAGATTGAGTTTCAGCCAGTGTTTTTCCGCATTTTCTTTAAAGAATTTAAAGGCTTCTTCTTCGCTGGAAGAGAATTTGATATCGTTGAAGAACGAACGTGCATACAGGTATTGGATCTGGTAGTGGGAAATGAAATAATCGTTCGTGAGCAATTTTCGTTTCTTCAGATCATTGTATTCGTCCAGCATGCGTGCATCCAGGTATTTCACGGCTTTTTGGATCATCTGCCTGACATCTTTGCTTTCTTTTACAGAAGCGATGTTCAGTTGGCTCAAATGCCCCATTCCGCTGACGATGTATTGCGTTACATACTGGCTTTCACGCATTCCGGGGAACCATGGGAAACCTCCGTTGCTTACCTGCGCTTCTTTCAGCTGGTTGAGGTTTTTCGCCAGATCATTGTCCATTTTGTTGAAATCGAACAGCAGGGCGATCCGTTTTTTACGTTCTGATTCGTCTTTTGCATCCAGTACCCATGGCGTTTCTTCCAGGATAACGGATTTCAGCTGCTGGTTTTTTTCCAGGTTGGATAAAAACGCGTCCGGACTGCTGTTTTTCCATTGTTCGAACACCTCTTTTATTTTCGGAGAAGAACGAACAATGTTGCTGGCAATAGAGTTTGCATAAAAACGTGTAAAGATCTGTTCGGAACAGTCATATGGGTATTCCATCATATACGGTAATGCCTGGATCACATACCATGCCGGGTTGGAGGTATATTCCAGGGTAACCGAATGGTGTTTTAAGGTTTCAGATTCTTTGCTGTTGAACAATTTTTCAAAGATGAAATCTTTCGTACCTTTTCCGTTATTGGTCATCGGCATGGATTCCGTTACCAATACTTTGTCCGTCAGAACAGGAACGGTGAGTTCTTCCCCGTCGGTGTGATTGGCGGCTTTTGCCATTACCCGGATTACCAGGCTGCTAGTATTTTCAGATGCTTTGATCTTCCAGGAAACAACTGTGCTTTGCTGTGCTTCTGCCGCAAATGCCTGGTTGGAAGCCAGCAGCTCAAACACGGAGCTGACCTCTTGCATGGTCAATGCGTCAAACAGCTGAAGCGTGGCAGTTCCGCTTAAAACCTGGTCTGTGAGGTTGCTCACTTTTGCAGTCAGCACAATTTCATCTCCGCTGCGGACAAAGCGGGGAGCATTGGTTTGCACCATCAGCTCTTTTTGTGTTACCACTTCGTTTTGAACCAATGCGTACTCCAGTTCTTTCGTATGGGCCAGCCCCAGTACTTTCCAGCTTGTCAACGATTCGGGAACAGTAAATGTTACCAGGATGTCGCCATTCGCGTCTGTTTTCAGTTGCGGTAAGAAAAATGCCGTTTCATTGAAATTGCTGCGCAACGGAACGGGAGCGTCGGAAGAGGTAGCGTTTTCTCCCTGCTGAGCTTTATTTTCTGAATCTTCTAAGGATATGTTCCCGGCTTCATCTTGTTCAGCTTCTTCCATCGGAGCTGCCGCGAAATCCAGTGATTCTTTTTTCAGTGCCGCTTTTTTCTCTGAGACACCACGGGTTTGCTGTATAGTGACTGCTTCAAGAGAATAAGAGGGCATGCTGTTACGGAAAAGGTAACGGTAGGAATCATATCCAAACCAGTTTAATGCAGGTGCATCGATATTTCCCGGGGCATACCACTCATCATATATGGAGTAGGCTCTTCCGTAACTGTTTCCGAATCCGGTGAAAGCACGGTAACCGGCATACGAATTCTGGCGGAACGGATTGAAGCTGTAATTGTGCCCCTTGAATGCATCCAGGGAGGCGTCGTACATGGTCAGCAGCATTTCAGCAGCAACTTTTTCTTTTTTCGGCCCCGTGATGCGCAGGCGCCATTCTTCCTGTTCGCCCGGCATTAATTTATTGCGGAAGGTTTCAAAGCTTACCTGCAGTTCTTTGTTGGAGTAAGGAACCGTGAACTGGAAATCTTTGGTGTATTGTTTTCCATATTTCACAGTAGAAAGGTGAATGCTCAGCCCTCCCCGGTGCTTTTCTTCCACTTTGAACGAAACTGTTTTCTGGTCGTTGCTCAGGAGCAGGTGCCTGCGTTCTACAATGTTCCCGTCCACATTGATTTCCGCTAAAATCAACTGATTGCTCAGAGAACTCGAAACCGGAACCGTGATCGTTTCGCCCGGCTCATAGGTGTTTTTCAGGGAATAAGCATGTAATACGGAAGCAAATGGCGCCTGTGTCGCATTGGCATCCGTCAGCGTTACGAACTGTACGTCTTTTACCTCCACACCATTCTTGTCTTTTGTGGTGGTTTCTATTTTATAGTCTCCTGTTTTCCAATTGGAAGTATTCAGCGGGACAGACGTTGATTTTTCCGTATCAAAGCTGAGCTTGCCTACTTCCTGTTCAACAGCGCGCGCGATGTTCTCAACCGGTTTGTATTCCAGGTAAGGGAACAGCTGGCTGAATTCTGTTTCCGATAAAAGCGGCTGATCCGGTACACTCCAGCTCCGGCTTCGCGTCACTTTCTCAATCGGCTTCAGGCGTGAAATGACAATGGTACCTTGGGCAGAAACGGCTTGCCCGTCGGAATTGGTCGTATTGACAGAAAGCGTGTTGTTTTTTGATTTATCCAGGGATTCCTGAACAGAAACATTCAGCTGTACGGCACTTTCGCCAACGGTAATATGCTTTGTTGCGGAACGCGTTTCCCCATTCAGGTCCGTTACATCTGCTTCGATGATGTAGGTATAGGTATACGCTGAATGATGTGTCGGATCTTTTTCCGCGTTGAAACGGATGGTGAATTTCCCTTTTTCATCTGTTGTAACCGTTCCTTCGGAAATGATTACCTCACTTTTAAAGATAGGTGCGATCCTCAGATAATAAGCTCTCCAGTATGGCAGGTAAATTCCCCGTTTTACAATGTATTTAACCGTAGCGTTGTCGACAGCATTTCCCGCGTATGCGACAGCGTTTCCTTCCACCTTGATGGACTCTCCCAGTTTGTAGGTGTCAGTAGATTTGGCAAACTCTGTTTTGAAGGTCGGGCGCTTGTATTCCTCAACAGAAAAAGAAATGGTTCCGTGTTCGGTCTGGAGGCGCATCTGTCCTGTTAACCCGGTAGATGGTAAACGGAAGCTTCCTGAATACGAACCGTACTCATTGCTCGTGAGATTCAGTGTGGCAACGTCCTGGAAATTGACATCTTTCAGGGTGACCTTCACATTTTTGTTTGGAGCGATTTTACTTGACTTATTGAGCGTTTCCAGGCGGATTCCTTTGAAATGGACGGTCTGGCCCGGACGGTAAATGGAACGGTCTGTAAATAAATGATCTGTGACAACGGTTGATACTTTGTTGTCGTAGGTATACAGGTCAGCCCCTGAGGTCAGCTTGTCTTTCCCGTTGGTGACTTCAATGCTTTTTCCGTACCTGTTGTCCCCGTGAGGGATCGTTGCCCAGCCATTGTTGTCGGTCTTGTAGCTTCCGAGCAGCTTTTTGACGTATTTTCTGGAAGAATAATTGTACTGCGACTCGTATACTTTGACAGTTGCCTGTGTGATTGCTTCTCCTGTGTGGCGGTTGGTGACCTGTAGCCCGGATTGTTTGTCGCCCAGGCTTCTTAACGAATACGCCATGTCTGTTACCTGGATGTCGGAAGCCCAATGCAGTGCTTTTCCTTCTTCCAGGTTGGAAGGATCTGTTGACAGTAACAGCAGGTAATTACCGTGAGTGAGTGATTCCAGCGCAAATTCTGTTGTGTGTTCATGGAAATCATCTGATTTCGGAAGGGCGATTTTCCTGGAGCTGATTACTTTCAATCCTTTCAGGCGCTCTTTCAGATTGTAGTAATAAGTGGTCTCTTCGTCTTCTTTGGCCTGGTAGATCACTACATGCACTGAATCCAGGTTTTTGAATGAGGTCTGTACGAGGATCGGCTTGCCGGATGAATTGTACCGTTCCGTATTTCCACCCAATGTTTTTTGTTCGATTCCTTTTTTGATGACAGCGCACCTGTTTGCTCCATAAGTGGAAGGATATTTCCTGATCGTTTCTTCGCACAATTCATGCGCTGTTTTCAGCAGCTGGTAATACGGATGGGAAGGCTGAGCAGCATTTCCCAGCTCTGTGTACAGCATGGCAAGGCTGGCGTTTACCTCTCCGGCGATCGGGTAGGCAGCATAGTCTTTCTGCATGCGGAGCAGCGCGTTTTTATAATCCTCTGTCCTGGAATCAATGGTTGATGTCTGGTGAGAAAAGGCAAGGCGTTCCAGCTCATTTCTCATCTTTGCCGTTGTATGGCCGCTGTTGCTGTGAAAACGAACCAGTTCCTGCATGGTCTTTACATAGTACAGGTGCTGGGAAAGTGTATCTTCTGTCTGTGTCGGAATACTTAAAAACTCTGCATCCGTGCCGAAATAGCGCTTATCATTGACAGAAAATTTAGCAGCAGGACGGGTAATTCCTGTTTCCTCATTCCTGAAATGATTTAATGCACGATGAGCGAGGAAATCGAAGACAGTCGGGGCAGTGAGGTAAGCATCCTCACTGGCATCTGCCAGGATGTATGAATAATCTTTCAGGGAGATCTGCTGCAGCTGCTCTTTGTTTTCCAGTGATTCCATGAATAGTTTACCGGACTCATCTACCAGTGTTTTCAAGTCCCATGTTGAGACATCTCCCAGGTCAAATGCCTGTGTAGTGGAACGGTTGTAGAATTGGTAACGGTTATTTTCCATGTAGGACCACAGCATGTCTCCTTTGATGGAGGCCATGATCTGGCGCAGTGGTTCCACGTTGGTCTTTCGCAGTTCATCAATGCGGTTGAGCGCTAATGTGAATTCGTTCTCCTCCAGCTCACGGCTGAACTTCAGCTGGTACATCAGTGCTTTGACCTGCATGGGCTGGTTTTGCTCTTTCTGAGCTTTTTCCATAATTGTGTTTACAATTTCCAATGCGGATTTCGGAAGCCCTTCATTTTCCAATGAATCAACTTTTTTCCAGCTGTCTTCATAGCTGGAAAACTCAAATGATCTGCTCATAGTTTTAGTTTGCTCTGATTGGGTTGTATCGGCTGTTGTCTGTGACTGATCTTTTTCATCGCATCCACCGGATAGCAGAAAAAATGATACCATCACAATGGCAAGTTTGTTGAAAATACGGTTCATATCCATGAATTTATTTTATAAATATATATCAATCTGTACAATTGAAGATGAAAAAAGTTGAGCGATTGCACACACTATTTTCCTAAAATGTTGTTAAAATTTTGCCGGAGGAGTTAAGGAATAGTCATTCTAAGGAGGCTTTCCTCTTCCGGAGCAGGATGAAAGGGGAGAACCCCTCAATCCAGGTCAAACTTTTTCAGATCTGCCTGTTGCAGATCCAGGACGGTTGTTCCGGCTGTTACGTGAAACCATTCAAAAAACAGCTCTTCACTGATCTTCGGGTGGTCTGCCGTATTTTCAGTGATCATATTCAGCTCATTCAGAAAGATCTTTTTGAAATGGTCCCTGATCACCTGCTCCGTTTCGATAAAATCTTCATCAATGAGGTAAAGTGTCGGTTCTACGTCATCGTGTTCATCGAAGAACAGTTCCTGCTCGAATTCGTTCGCCCAGTCAAAGAAAGGCTGCCGGGGTGAAACGATCAAAAATCCGCGGTTTACTAGTTTCATATTTTCCTGTTATTCTGTTTCCAATTGTATAAATTCTGTTTCTGCTTCGTCCCCGAATTTGCTCCAGGCTGCTTTTCCTCCTTTTGGCTGTGTTACAACGTAGTGCCATTTTGCTCCTTTGGGCTCAAAGTACATTTTTTTCCATTTTTTTAATTCCGTCAAGCCAAGGGAGGCCGACTGGATCTGGACAATGGACGTGTCATTCTGCAGGATCAGCAACGCGTTTCGCTGGATGTTCGTATTTTTCCGGAGTTCGATCATCAGGCATTTTTCACCGTAGCAGTTCATCCAGTTTAGAAATGCTTTCATTGTTCTGGACGAATCGGGGAAAGACCATCTGCTGTATTCTACCGGCTTGCTGTTTGTCCAGTAAGTGAACTTTTCAATGGTTACGGGTGAAAACCGTTCAGGAACGGTCAGTTCTTCATTGATGAGGACGGAATCCCATTTTATCTGGGCCGATTCCAGTTCCGCAGCTGCGATTGACGGTACGAAAACGGTCTGCTGCTGCAAGCTGTCGGCTTTTGGCCTGGTATCATAATCGGCTTTGGTAACAATGTCATCCAAATCCAGTACTTCTTCTTTATTTCCGCCACAGGAAACAAGAATTGATGCAATCATAAGTCCGGAAAAAAAACGCATTTCTCTATTTTTAGGTAAATTTCTGAATTTGTTTCGACACCACAAGATTTAAGCCAAAAATAATCTCCGGAACAGGAAGCGATCCCGGGTATTTCGAATCAGGATTCCGGTGAAGGGCGCTGAAACATAGCCCTCAGAAACTTGTCATCATTCAGGTAGATATCCCGTAAAATTCTGGTTTCTCCGTTGCGGACAATAACCGAGTTATATTCTATAAAAACCGGGATCCGCTTTTTCAGCCGGATCTGGTAATTTACCCCGGTATGGGCGATCAGTGTGTCCAGGCTGTCGGCGGTTATCTTGTTTTCATCCAGCTCCAGGATATACTTGGCTAATTCAACCGGGTTTTCGGTACGCATGCATCCGTGGGAATACATCCTGGAAACAGCATTGAACAGGCTTTTGGAAGGTGTGTCGTGAAAATAGACATCGTATTTGTTGTAGAAATCGAATTTCAGGATTCCCAACGAATTTTTATATCCCGGCTGCTGCACCACTTTGTAGGGAAATGAATTTTCCCTGATCTTTTTCCATTTGACTTTATGTGGGTTGATGGTATCTCCTTTTTGCAGCAGCACCATGTTGTTTTCTTCAAAATAATCGGGATCTCTCTGTGCCGCGGGCAGTATTTCCTTGCTGGAAATGGAATAAGGAACATTCCAGTAGGGGTAAACAACGATGGAATGCAGGCCGGAAGTCAGTTCCGGGGTTTTATTTTCGTATTTTCCGACCACGATGCGGTGTTCGGAGCAAAGTGTGTCTTCGTTGTACAGCCGTAGCATGAATTCAGGAATGTTGATGTGGATATATCGTTTCGGATAGCGGGCCTTGTTTCTTTGTTTTTCCATTGCATAGGCGATCCGCTGCGCTTTGTGAAGATTTGTTTCTGTCAGCGCCCGTACGGTACTCTGGCCGATGATCCCGTCAGGATTGCACCCGTGGTCTGCCTGGAATCTTTTCAGCGCAGTGACGAAGGCTGTCGAATCGTTTCGCTGGGTGCTGTCCAGGTATTTTTTTACAACAAGAATGTTTTTTGTTCCCGAAATAGCTGCTTCCGCGTCTTCCTTGCTGGTTTTCAGCTCAATTTTGGGTTCATCCATTGGGTTGTTGTGTACAAAATCGAACAAGGCGTTTGCCAGGTAATGATAGGTCGTATCACCTGGCCCCCAGGAGATGATTTTCTGCGCATAATTTTTCCGGTTGAAATTCAATAACGTGTCAAGTGATTCAAGGGGAACGTAAGAAACGGATTTCAGCTTCGTTAAGCTGGAGTCCAGCATTCCGTACCGGAGGTCGTTATAGCTTCTTGCCAGCCCGCAGGCAATGACAATTTCATTTTGTACCGGTTGCTCTTCATTCCAGCTCAGGTCAAACCGCCTGTCTGACATTCCGAACCGGACGGGATGCTTTAACAGTTGCAGCAATTCTGTCCCGACATCATCGAGCTTGTCTTTGGAAGCCCAGAGCGGTTTAAAATTTCGTTTTTCGTAAAATGCATAGAGCAGGTTCCGCCCTTCTTCGTCAATACCCAGCTTTTCCCTGTAATCTTCGGAAAGAATGATCCGCAGTATCTCTTCTTTTGTTCCTTTCTCAAGAGAAGAATGGTCTCCTTTTTCGGATTGGCAGGCAACAAGCAGTATAGTTGTAAAAATTGATAATATCCTTTTCATAGAGAATGATAATGGTGTAAAGATACAAATTACGGATCGTAATCTGAAAGAATTGTTCCATTTGCTCAGATATCTGGATTTCTTCCATGTGTATACATACTTTCTGTTACCTTTGAAGAATGAAAGTCGCAGTAACAGGAGCAGCAGGGCACATCGGGGCTGCTGTCTGCAGGGAGTTGTTATACAAAGGATACGAAGTCGTCGCGTTGGTTTACAATGACTTTTCAGCTATCCGGGACCTCCCGGTTTCAACGGTCAGAGGGAATGTACTGGATCGTGAGTCGCTGAAGGAGTTAATGGGGCAATGTGATGCGGTGATACATACTGCCGGAATGATCGAGCTGGGATATAAATTCATCCAGCAGGTGTATGATATCAATGTCACCGGGACAAAGAATGTGCTGGAAACGGCAAGGGAACTGGGGATTGGTAAGATCGTTCACTTTAGCTCCATACATGCGTTCTCTCATAAGCCTTACGACATTCCTATCGATGAATCCCGCGCGTTTGTGACAGAACGTTCGGTGTTTTATGACCAGACAAAGCGTGACGGGCATCTGCTTGCGCAGGAAGCGGCCGGGAACGGGCAGCATGTTGTGATTGTATGTCCTACTTCCGCTGTGGGCCCTCCTGATCACAAGCCGTCCAAGCTGGGAAAAGCGGTAATTGATATCTGCAAAGGCAGTGTTCCCGCGGTTGTGAAAGGCGGGTTCGATTTTGCCGATGTGCGGGATATGGCACAGGGAGCAGTGCTGGCATTGGAAAAAGGACGGGCAGGAGAAACCTATATTTTAGGTGGAAAGTATTATACCATCAAAGAATTTTCCGACCTGGTGCTGGAAGCGAAAGGAGTCCGGAAACGGTTGGTTGAATTGCCATTGCTGGCTGCCAGTATCGGGCTTCCCTTTGTAAAATCGTATGCATACCTGGCTAAAAAACAGCCGCTGTACGATAAAGCATACATTGATATTTTACAGGACGGGAATAAGCTGACATTGTCAACGAAAGCCCGGGAAGAGCTGGGATATTCAGTACGGGAGCTGGGAGAAACACTTGCAGATACCGTTGAGTGGTTCAGAACAACAGGAAAACTTTAATCAATAGCTTATGATTACATTCGAAACATATACCATTTATGCGTGGGCCTGGATAGCCGCCGCAGTAGTGACATTCATTGCCTTGCTGAAAATTACGGCACCATACGGCAGGCATACCAAATCAACCTGGGGTCCGCTTATTGATAACAAGCTGGGCTGGTTCATCATGGAGTTCTTTGTGCTGGTGGTCCTTTCTTATTTCGTAGTAACGGGAAGCAATGTACAGTCCATTGTCAACCTGCTGATCATTGGTCTTTTCTCTCTGCATTACATCAACAGAAGCATTGTTTTCCCGCTCCGGATCAAAACAAACGGGAAGAAAATGCCGGTTTCCATCATGTTTATGGCACTGTTCTTTAACCTGAACAACGGTTTCCTGATCGGTTATTACCTCGGGGAATTCAGGGTGTACCCGGTAGAATGGTTGCAAACTCCCCAGTTTATCATCGGAACACTGATTTTTGCAACAGGAATGTTCATCAACTGGCAGTCGGATACGATCCTGATCAACCTCCGGAAGCCGGGTGAAACGGGCTATAAGATCCCCCAAAAGGGCTTGTTCAGGTATATAAGCTGTCCCAACCTGTTTGGTGAAACACTGGAATGGGGCGGGTTTGCAATTTTGACATGGAGCTTACCGGGACTGGCATTTTTTGTCTGGACGTTTGCCAACCTGATCCCAAGGGCGATCTCTCATCACAACTGGTACAAAGAGAAATTTGACGATTACCCGAAAGAGCGGAAAGCCGTGATCCCGTTTATCTGGTAAGGGAATTGGAGATGAAGAAGATTGGCGTTATCGGGGCCGGATGGCTGGGAATGGACTGGGTACGGAGTCTTTCCGGAAATGAAAATCACGAAGTTCGTTATACCCGCCGGACCTCCGGATCAGATGATGTAAACGGTCAATTCTTCCGGTTTGTCTTTGGAGAACCACTACCGGATGATTTCATGGATGGCCTTGATTTCCTGTTCATCACTTCGACTATTCCCAGGGACGGACAGGCAGAATTGTTTCATTTCATAGAAGAGCTGAGAAGCAAATTGCCAGGTGATTGTTGCATCTGCTTCACGTCAACCATCGGGGTTTACACTGCTGAAAGCGGTTCCGTTGACGAGAATAGCCCGTGCGTGGACCAGGATTCCGTTTATCTTCGGATGGAGCAATTACTGCTCCGAAATTTTCCTCAACAAACCATTGTGCTTCGCTTGGGGGGACTGACCGGAGAGGACCGTTACCCGGTGTTCAGCCTGAGCGGAAGAAAGGACATTCCCGGCGGTCAGAAATCGGTGAACCTGGTGCACAGGGAAGATGTGCTCAGCTTCTTTCACTGTATTCTCCACGGAAAAGCAGCAAACGGAATCTATAACCTGGTGTATCCGGAACATCCGTCCAGGGAAGAATACTATGTGCAGAAAGCGCAGGAAAAAAAGATCCCTGTTCCCGGATTTTTAACCGGAACGGAGCAGGGAAAGATCGTCTGTTCTGAAAAAAGCAGGCAGATAGCAGGATTCGGTTATCAGCACCGTCCTTAATGAACCCCGATAACTACCTTCCGGTCCTTATCACAAAATGTTCTTTTCGCTGTCCGGGGCGCCTCAGCAGTATTCCCATCCTGAACAAATCAATGGAAACATGGAACTGCTCATCGTCTTTTAACCGGTTCCAGGCTGAGAACATCGAATCACTCCAGCGGATGTCGTCCAGGATAATGAAGGTGTCATCGTGAATGGAATGTTTCAGCCGTTCCACATAGTGCAACAGAGCATTTCCGTCGTGGTGCCCGTCGATAAAAACAAGGTCGTAGGAGGGCAGTTCATTTTCTTCCAGGAAGTCTGTGAATGTTTTGTTAAAGAGTGTGACATTCGTGATCTCTGCTTGTTCAAAATTTTCCATTGCAATTGCTGCTGTTTCCGGGCATGCTTCCACGGTTGTAATCATTGCGCCGGGGTTGCCTTTTGCAAAGTGGATCGTCCCGATTCCCAGGGATGTTCCGAATTCCAGGATCCGCTGAGGCTGGTAGAATGCAGACAGGCGGTAGAATAACCGGGCGTATCTTCCTTTGCTGGAGCTTGTTTTCAGGATGGAGCGGATCGTCCGTTCTGTTTTCAGTGTTTTTGAACCGGCTCCGAAATCAGCGACTTGGATGCTCCGGTTATCAGCTGCCAGGCGGGAAATGAGCGACCGGATACAGGCTTTATCGTCTTTTTCCGGCGGAACCCGGAAACATTCGTCCACCATTTTGTAAATAAATGGAGAATGAGTACCGTGCCTTCCTTTGGCTTTCCAATGATATTTTATATATTCGAACACTGAATTCACGGTACAAAGTAAATCAATTGAGGTTAAGAACCAGGTATGAACAATGAAGAAAAAATAAAAGAGCAACGGGAAAAGGTATTCAACGGCCATTCAAAAGTGACGTTGTTCGCGCCGTGCAGGATAGGAGAAGGAATCCTCCAGCTGTCAGAGGATGAATGGAAAAAAGCAGTCAAATCATTCCGCAAGAGCAATGCCTCACCCACCTATTTCATCCCCGCATCCGGATCGGGTTCCCGCATGTTCGCCTTTTTGTTCGATTACCTGAATGAACCCAATACTTCGGATATCGGTTCCGTAGAACGGTTCATGAACCACATCCAGGAGTTCGCCTTTTACCAGCTGCTGCCAAACGACCTGAAGACCAAGATCCGTGAAAATACGATCGAAGCAGAGGAACTGTCCTTGTTTCTTCTGGGGGAATCAGGTTTGAATTTTGCCAATTTACCGAAAGGGCTGATCCCGTTCCATTACAATGAGCCGTTTGTCCTGAACCCGTTCCAGGAACATGTGTTGCAGGGGACAAGGCTTTCGAATGGGAGGGCGAAATTTCACTTTACGATCCAGCCTGAATTTGAAGAGAAGATCAAATCCAGTATTTCCAGCCTGGAAGGCCTGACCGGGAAAGCATACGATGTAACATACTCTACCCAATCGGGTGAATCCAATGCTTTTGCTTTCACCAGCCAGGGAGAAGTCGCACAGTGTGACGGAGAAGTGATCCGCAGGCCCGCAGGACATGGAGCATTGCTGGAGAACCTCAATGCGATCGACAGTGAATTGATCTTCATCAAGAACATTGATAACATACAGCATTTCAACGCTTCGGATTATTCCATGGAAACGTGGTCAGTGCTGGGAGGGCTGCTCCAGAAATTCAGATCGGAGCTGGCACAGCTGATGGATGATCCGGACAAGGCGAGATTGGCTGAGCTGAACGAAAAATACCAGTTCCTTTCACCAGTGGAATTAAACACTGTCCGCAGTACGGACGATCTGAAAAAAATCATTAACCGCCCTGTACGGGTGTGCGGGATGGTGCGCAATGAAGGACAGCCGGGAGGAGGACCGTTCTGGATCGACAATGACGAGGTTGTTTCCAAGCAGATTGTGGAAAAAGCGCAGATCTCGCTTCACGGAGAGCAGTTTCGCCTGATGGTGAAAAGCACGCACTTTAACCCGGTGATGATTGCCTTAACTCCTTATGACCTGCAGGGAAATAAAATCGACCTGGTCCGGTTCCGGGACGATTCCAAGTATTTCATTGTCAACAAAACCCAGAAAGGGCAGGAGATCAGGTACATGGAGCTTCCGGGGTTGTGGAACGGAGGCATGGCGTACTGGAACACCCTGTTCGTGGAGATCTCACAGGAAACATTCAGTCCTGTAAAAACGATCCTGGACTTGCTGGCGGATGGACACAGGGGACGCTCCTGAAATTAATTATTTGTGGAATTGAAATTGATCTGAAAGCGCAAAAAACAAAGGGGATTTTTGCGCTTCTTTTTTGTGCCCACCACAGGAATCGAACCTGTATCTAAAGTTTAGGAAACTTTTGTTCTATCCGTTGAACTAGGAGGGCAGAACCTGTTAACAGGCAGTTAAAGCGGTGTAAAAATAATGAAAAATATAAAAACGGATCCAGCTTCCGGTAATGTTTTGTTCGCATTTTTACGATTTTCAGGAGATCCATCAAAACGGCTGATGATAAAGGGGTAGGCTGTTTCGGGAATGATATGGTGTTTAAGTTGCTTGTTTTCAGTGTTGATTTACCAAGGTTATACAAAAAAAGGCGAGTTGCCCCGCCTTGAATGTTTTATTCACAAATGTTATTTGTTTTTTTATGGTGTTCATGAAACATTTAGAAAGAAAAATGCCCCGCAGATAGGCGAGGCGCTAAATGTTTTCACAACGGAATAATCCTTATTGTGATTTGCTTATCAAGTTCAGACAAATATAATTATTTTTTCTCAATACCAGCTTACGTATTTATACCCAAAATAATTGAACGTAAAAAACTTACAGTAAAAATCAGTATCTTCATCACTTGAAAAATTACTGAAATTGACGATTAAATACTTGAAATAATTTATGAAAAATATACTTGGATTGGATTTGGGAACTAACTCTATTGGCTGGGCTTTGATTAGACAGAACTTTGAGAGTAAATATGGAGAAATACTCGGAATGGGAAGTCGGATAATTCCGATGACACAAGATATTTTAGATAATTTTGGAGCAGGTAAACCCTCAAAAACACAAACATCTGAAAGAACGGGTTACAGAGGAGTAAGGAGATTACGGGAAAGACATTTACTTCGCAGAGAAAGATTGCATAGAGTATTAAACGTTTTAAATTTTCTACCCGAACATTATGCAAACCAAATAGATTTTGAAAAAAGATTCGGGAAGTTTATCGCAGAAGCCGAACCTAAATTGGTTTATCATAATCAAGATTTTCTATTCAAAGATTCTTTTCAAGAAATGCTTAATGATTTCAAAAAGTATCAACCTCAATTACTTACAAATGAAAAAGGAAAAGATAAGCTAGTTCCATATGATTGGACAATTTATTACCTGCGTAAAAAAGGCCTGACCAAGAAAATTGATAAACAGGAGCTTGCCTGGATTATTTTAAATTTTAACCAGAAAAGAGGTTACTACCAATTGAGAGGAGAAGACTTTGATAAAGAAAAAGATAAGGAATTTGTAGTACTCAAAGTAGATAGAATTATTGATTCTGGAGAAAAAGTAAAAGATAAAACTCTATTTGATGTCTATTTTGAAAATGGATGGAAATATGACCGACAAATAACAAATATTGAAACTTGGGCTGATAAAACGAAAGAATTTATTGTAACAGAATCAGTATTGAAATCAGGAGAAGTAAAAAGAACTTTTAAAGCTGTTGATTCTGAAAAGGATTGGATAGCAATTAAGACTAAAACAGAGCAAGAAATAGAACAAATCCGGAAAACTGTCGGAGAATATATTTATGACACATTACTTCAAAATCCAAATCAAAAGATTAAAGGAAAGCTGGTTCGTACCATTGAACGTAAATTTTACAAAGAAGAACTAAAAGCCATTCTAAAAAAACAGATTGAACTTCAACCTGAATTGTTTACAGAGAATTTGTACAATGATTGTGTAAGAGAATTGTATCGAAATAATGAGGTACATCAGTTAACATTAAGCAATAAAGATTTTTTGCATCTTTTTTTAGAAGATATTATTTTCTACCAAAGACCTTTACGAAGTCAAAAATCTTCGATTGGCAATTGTTCATTGGAATACAGAAAGTATAAAGTTGACGGAATTGAAAAGAAAGAATACCTGAAAGTCATTCCGAAATCAAACCCGTATTATCAGGAATTCAGAGTCTGGCAATGGCTCTATAATCTGAAAATATATAAAAACGAAGATGATATAGATGTAACAAACGAGTTTATTAAGGACGAAACAGACAAGGAAAATCTTTTTGAGTTTCTTATGTCCCAAAAAGAGGTTGACCATACGGATATTCTGAAATATTTTTTCAAAGAGCTGAAAGGTAAAGCTCTAACCAATGAAATAGGAAAGTATCGTTGGAATTATGTTTATGACTCCGAGAAAAAGGAATCTAAAAAGTATCCTATGAATGAAACAGGATACGAAATCAACAGAAGATTAAGCAAAGTAGAAAATGTTCCTTCCGATTTTCTGAATAGAGAAGTTGAGCAAAAATTGTGGCATATTATCTACTCTGTAACTGATAAAAAAGAGTATGAAAGTGCATTAAAATCGTTTTCTGAAAAACATCATTTAGATGTAAGTTCTTTTGTGGAGAATTTCAGGAAATTCCCTCCTTTTAAAAGTGAATATGGCTCGTTTTCCGAAAAAGCCATTAAAAAGTTGCTCCCTTTGTTATGGTTTGGAAAATATTGGAGTTGGGAGGCTATTGACGATAAAACAAAAAACAGAATTGATAATATCATCAATGCAGTTGATGATGAGGGAATCAGATTGTTAGTCAGAGAAAAAGCAGAAAAACACAAATTAGAAACAGAAACGGATTTTCAAGGG
Organism: Crocinitomicaceae bacterium; assembly: GCA_037189645.1. Taxonomy (GTDB): domain Bacteria; phylum Bacteroidota; class Bacteroidia; order Flavobacteriales_D; family Crocinitomicaceae; genus Taishania. The sequence goes on along the minus strand of JBBCIY010000008.1, from coordinate 39,941 downwards.
CTTCCTCTTTGGCTGGCTCAATATGTTGTATACGACAGACATTCGGAAGCTGATATTGCAGGTAAATGGAATACTATTGAGGATTTGGAAAAATTCCTTAAAGACTTCAAACAACATTCTTTACGAAATCCGATTGTGGAGCAGATTGTTACCGAAACGCTTCGTGTTGTGAAGGATATTTGGCAACATTACGGAAACGGGGATAAAAATTTCTTTGATGAAATTCACATCGAATTAGGTCGGGAAATGAAACATACAGCCGATGAACGGAAACGATTGTCTTCTATTGTTACTGAAAACGAAAATACAAATCTCAGAATCAAATCTCTGTTAATGGAGATGATGAATGATACCGAAGTTGAAAATGTTCGTCCATATTCTCCAATGCAACAGGAAATTCTGAAGATTTACGAAGACGGGGTTTTAAATTCAAATGTAGAGGTCGAAGAAGAAATTTTAAAAATCAGTAAAAAAGCTGAACCTACTAAATCCGAATTGCAACGCTATAAATTGTGGCTGGAACAAAAATATCGTTCGCCTTATACGGGGCAGATTATTCCTTTGAATAAACTCTTTACACACGAATATGAAATTGAGCATATCATTCCTCAAAGCAGATTTTTTGATGATAGTTTCAGCAACAAAGTGATTTGTGAATCAGCAGTCAATAAATTAAAAGACAATCAGATAGGATTGGAGTTCATCAAAAACCATTATGGACAGAAAGTTTCTGTTGGGTTGGGAAAAGAAGTTCAAATTTTTACGGAAGAACAATACAGGGATTTTGTCAAAGAAAATTATTCCAGAAACAGAAGTAAACGAAACAAACTTTTGTTGGAAGATATTCCTGAAAAAATGATTGAAAGGCAGTTGAATGATACAAGGTATATCAGCAAATTTATTTCGAATGTTTTGTCAAATATTGTAAGAAGTGAAAAAGATGATGACGGAGTAAATTCTAAAAACATCATTCCGTTAAATGGAAAAATTACTTCTGAACTAAAGCAGGATTGGGGATTAAATGACGTTTGGAATGATTTGATTTTACCTCGTTTTGAACGTATGAATCAGATTACAAACAGTAATTTATTTACTACCTATAACGAAAAATATCAAAAACAGTTACCAACTGTTCCTTTTGAATACAGCAAAGGTTTTCAAAAGAAAAGAATTGACCACAGACATCACGCTTTGGACGCTTTGGTAATTGCTTGTGCTACAAGAGACCACGTTAATTTATTAAACAATCAATCGGCAAAATCAGAGATGAAACGGTATGATTTACAAAATAAATTGCGTAAAAAAGAAAAGTATTTTAACCAAAAAGAAAACAGAGAAAAAGAAACCTTTAAGGAATTTTTTAAACCTTGGGATACCTTTACGGAAGGCACAAGAAAATCCCTCGAAACAATCGTTGTTAGTTTTAAACAAAATTTGCGGGTAATCAATAAAGCTACCAATAAGTATGAAAAATGGGTAGATAAAAACGGAGTAAAGAAAAAAGAATTAGTCGAACAAAAAGGAGTGAATTGGGCTATTCGGAAACCAATGCATAAAGAATTTGTATATGCAAAAGTTGATTTACCTTGGGTTAAAACATCTCAAAAAGAAATTTTAACAGCTATAAGAAAGCCATTAGATACTTCTTTTGATTTAAAGAAGATTGAAACGTCAATTACAGATACGGGAATTCAGAAAATTTTGAAAAATTATCTTGCAAGTAAAGGCAATAATCCTGAATTAGCATTTTCGCCTGAAGGAATTGAGGATATGAACAAAAATATTGCTCAATACAACGAAGGTAAACGCCATCAACCTATCTATAAGGTTAGAATTTTTGAAAAAGGAACAGGAAGATTTGCAGTAGGACAATCAGGTAATAAAAAAGATAAATATGTAGAGGCTGCCAAAGGAACAAATCTGTTTTTTGCAATTTATCAGGACGAAAACGGAAAGAGAAATTATGCTACAATTCCTTTAAATGAAGTAATCGAAAGACAAAAGCAAGGTTTGAGTTCTGTACCTGAAACAAATGAAAAAGGGCATAAACTACTGTTTTTTCTTTCTCCGAATGATTTGGTTTATGCTCCAAATGAAGATGAGAATATTTCAATGATTGATTTCGATAATTTGACGAAAGAGCAAACAGAAAGAATTTATAAGATGGTAAGTTCTTCAGGTTCCCAATGTTTTTTTGTCAAGCAAGAGGTCAGTACTTCAATAGTTAATAAAATGGAGTTTTCTTCCCTTAATAAAATGGAAAAATCAATTAATGATAGCATGATAAAAGAAAAATGTATCAAACTAAAAGTTGATAGATTAGGAAATGTATCAAAATATTAATAATCAGTAGTGTAATAATTTTAATGCAGGTAAAGGCACTCCATTCTGCCAATGGACAATTCAACTAAATTAAGACGTAAGCAAAAAGGAGAAATACAAATTTATACAACCCAAAGGGGAACAGAAGTGCCTGCTATTAATCAGCACACCAGGAATATATACTAATAAAATAAGTTGTTAGAAATATAGAACATTACCATCTTTATATGGTTTTTAGAAAAAAACAAGCACCGTTTCAAAGAAAGCGGAGAATTAAAGGGAGAATTAAAGATTAACGCAATGCCTTAGTAACGATGGCATTACTGGTTGCTCAAAGCAATCCTTCCGAAAAAGGGCTAATGATTCAATTAATCATTCAACGCATTAAAAATCAATAAAAAACGCAACCTTTTTATTTGCTGTCAGTAAAATAGTTTGTTCACTTTAAACTAGTTACGATGGTAAAACGCACGCTTCACTTTAGTAATCCAGCCCATTTAAGCATTCGAAACAGGCAATTGGTAGTAGAGCTTAAAAACGAGGAACGCACTGTTCAGACTGTTCCCATCGAAGATATTGGCATGATGATTATCGAACATCCTCAGATTACCCTTACTTCTTTATTACTGGGGGAATTGTTGAATGAAAATGTGGCATTGATCAACTGTGATAGTAAGTACATGCCCAGCGGAATGTTTCTCCCTTTCGAATCAAATAATGAGCAAACGGCCCGTATGCGTACACAGGTAGAATCCAGCCTTCCGTTGAAAAAACAATTGTGGCAGCAGACGGTCCGGCAAAAAATTCAAAACCAGGCAAACGTATTGGCCAAAATTGGATTGGGCAATGAGCGGTTGCTCAATCTGAAGGAAAGTGTATTGAGTGGAGATACGACCAATTGTGAAGGCCAGGCAGCGTCCTATTACTGGGGGCAATTGTATGGCAGTGAATTCCTGCGCTCCCGGGAGCGAAAATCTCCTAATGCACAATTGAACTATGGTTATGCCATATTGCGTTCAATTGTTGCACGTGCGCTTACCGCTTCGGGACTGCATCCCTCGTTTGGAATTTTTCACCGCAATAAATACAATGCTTTTTGCCTGGCAGATGACATCATGGAACCCTATCGGCCTTTTGTCGATTGGATTGTTTTAAATCTGTTGCAACAATCGGAAGAGGAGGGGCTGACTAAGGAACAGAAAATTGAATTGCTGAAGCTTCCGCAAATAGATATAATTGTTAACGATATCAAGCGTCCTTTGTTTCATGCCGTAAGTATGACAACAGCAGGATTGTACAAGTGTTACGCCGGAGAAAACCGGAAAATCCCTTATCCTGAATTTAATTGACGATTGGTTAGAAAGTCATATGGATACATCACGATTTAATGCATACAGAACAATGTGGGTAATGGTATTATTTGATTTGCCAACCGAGACAAAGAAGGAGCGCAGAGATGCCGCTCAGTTTCGGAAAAAGCTGCTTGAAAGTGGCTTTATGATGTTTCAGTTTTCTATCTATATGCGTTTTTGTCAAAGCATGGAAAACTCAGAAATGCATATCCTGAGAGTAAAAAGAGATCTTCCCGAGAAAGGAAAAGTCGGGATTTTTGCAATTACGGACAAGCAATTTGGCAGAATGGAAATCTTTCATGGAGTGAAGAAGCAGGAAACAACTCCTCCGGCTCAGCAATTGACTTTGTTTTAGCAGAATCGCAGAAATGAAATAATTCGCTAATTTTCAGATGAAAAGGGATCCGGTCCTGTTTTTTTATTTCTAAAACAGGACCGGATCCCTTGCTATTCCTACGGTTGTTTACGGAACGTTGTAACTTATCCGTAAAAATAAAGAACTTGAAAGCAAATCACAACTAAATATTTGCCATCTTTTTTAATTAAACTGTTGTAACTTATCCGTAAAAATAAAGAACTTGAAAGCAAATCACAACTTACTTTATGAAAAGGAATAAACATGATAAGTTGTAACTTATCCGTAAAAATAAAGAACTTGAAAGCAAATCACAACAGTGCTTTTCTTCGCTCTCTGCCATCTTTTGTTGTAACTTATCCGTAAAAATAAAGAACTTGAAAGCAAATCACAACGTGTAAATGTGAGATTTGCGATGATGTTTTGTTGTAACTTATCCGTAAAAATAAAGAACTTGAAAGCAAATCACAACTGAGAAAGGTATCGCTCACGAAGTCAAAGAGTTGTAACTTATCCGTAAAAATAAAGAACTTGAAAGCAAATCACAACTTGATGGATGACAGCATAGAAAAGGAAATTGTTGTAACTTATCCGTAAAAATAAAGAACTTGAAAGCAAATCACAACGACTGAACACTCTTGTCTTGGACTTTTTTGTTGTAACTTATCCGTAAAAATAAAGAACTTGAAAGCAAATCACAACAAAATTCATGCGGAAATCTCTGTTGCCACGTTGTAACTTATCCGTAAAAATAAAGAACTTGAAAGCAAATCACAACACTTATCCAGTATTCCACACGCTCCCAATCGTTGTAACTTATCCGTAAAAATAAAGAACTTGAACTAAGCCGTTAGGCGTTTTCATTTATACCGCTGAAAGCATACAGGGCATAAATAAAGCAAATCACAACAGTCCCACGCGTCTACCTATTTCGCCATCCGTTGTAACTTATCCGTAAAAATAAAGAACTTGAACCAAGCCGTCAGGCGTTTTCATTTATACCGCTGAAAACATACAAAGCATAAGTAAAGCAAATCACAACTTTAATGGGGGTCCCTTTAAGGGGGGAACTTATCCGTAAAGATACAAAAAACACAATGATTTCTCACTTCGATCATTAAAAACCGGGAAATCATTCCTCTTGCAGCTTTATTCCCTTGTCATAAACTTTAGAAATTTTTTTATTCATCTGCTTCACCAGGTACCTGTAAACAGAAGGATGGGTAGAAAAGTTGCCTACTCTTTCTCAATGAACAATCAGCCCAATAGATTTGACGGTAACGAAGGCGATAGTGTTTGGAGTATTGGTTACTGAGTTATTTAGCATTGATGAGACGTTAGTAAAAATGAATGGTAAAGGACTTAGATACCATATAAAAAGAATATTGAATGTTTATCGAAAGATAAATAATGAGAGAAAGAACTTATAACCCTCATAAGTGTTTTTTAATTGTTTACATGTTTTAGGTGGTTAGGTTGATAGGGTGTAAGTGGATCCGGTTTATGTGCCGGATCCACTTTCTATAAAAGACCTATATAATTTAGTCATGAAATCATTAAAATCATATCCAATGGCATCACAATACTTTTTAACCCAAAATACTGTAGGCGATATTAAACCTCTTTCATACTTTGAAAAATTCTGTGTATCCATATTCATAAGTATGGCTACTTCACTTTGTGTCATGTGTAATTCTATCCGCACCGATCTGATGGTATTACTGATTAAAAAATTGAACTTGTCTTTATCCATAACAGGCAAATTCAAAATATTTTAACTGAGGTTGTTAATATTATACTACCATATTTGTATATTTGTCAAAACATGAGGTATTAAAGTACCTGAAAAACAATTAAAAAATGAAAACACTATTTATTATTTCAATCTCAATTTTATGTTCATTGAATTCCTTGTGTCAGAACCAGGAAAGAAAAGAGATGAGAAAAAACGGATGGACTACATCATACGATGAAATGACAGGTAGGACCACAAAAAAATTAAATCTGACAGCAGGAAGCCTGAAAACAATGTCAGAATCAAGTATAGGACTTATAAAGTCAGGAGATACATACATATTGTATTCATACTTATACCAAAGCCAATGGTTGTTTGTAGAAAAATTGATGGTAAAAATTGATGGTGTGTTATTTGAATTTGAATCAACAGATGAATCACGCAAAATAACGTCACAGGCTTACATATCTGAAAGGAACTGGTATAATCCATCAGATGAGTTTATAGAAGCTCTAAAAAATGCAAAAGAAATTAAATACAGGCTATACGGGAAAGACTATTACAAGGACTACGAAATAAATGAAAATAAATTGGCACCGATTGCCGACTTCTTCTTTTAACAATAAAAAACACTCAACATGAAAAAATTGATTTTATTACCAGCACTTTTATCCATGTTTATCTTTTCTTGTAAAAAAGATAAAATTGAACCGATTAATGATCAACCGGATAATATACCATCCGACACAGTCGATATAATGATACAAAAAAGCTCAAATGCAAGTACAGCCCTGGGAGCTATTGTTGTTGAATGTGATTGTGAGATTTTGAGTAAAAACAGCTTAGCAATAAAAGCGATAATGAAGAAGGGAGATGTATTGAAAAGTGAATTTAACAGCACACCGAATCCTTACGTTCCTTCCTGGATGGGTCCAATTACTTACAAGGTATTTAATTATTCAAAATCAAAAGAAATTCCAGTATACACAGAACAACGAACCAACAAAAAGTTTGAATATACCCATGAGTAAATAGTATACAATTAAAAAATTATAAATAAGGAGGAATAACAAACCTCCTTATTTAATTTTTAAGCGTTTTTATTGAAATAATATATACTCTATTTTAACAAATCATTCCTCTTGCAGCTTTATTCCCTTGTCATAAACTTTAGAAATTTTTTTATTCATCTGCTTCACCAGGTACCTGTAAACAGAAGGATGGGTAGAAAAGTTGCCGGTGACAGTCGCTACATTTTTATGGTCAGGACTTTTAATCGTCAGAGCAAGTTTGGCCTGTTCCCTGTTATCACCGACGGATTCATAATACAGCTGAAAATTTGTATAATGCCCGTTGGGCAGGCGGAAGTCATTTTCATCCATGTTCCAGGCAACAAAATGAGAGAAGTGATATTCATTTTCAAAAGCCGTAATCACTGATTGATTCGTTTCCGCTGTCTGTTCTTTTAACCGCTCAGAGCGCTTGTTTTGATTGTATTTATCCAAAAGACGAAGCTCTTCATTGTTCGTATACAGAATGATGTAAAGCGTATCTTTTTTCAGGTATTCTGTATGTTCATACTGCATCAATTGATAAACAGTAGGATTACAGGATGTTGAGAACAGCGCAATCAAACTGCATAGGAGAATAATAGACTTCATCTGCCTGTATTTCGGTTGAGTAAATTCATTTCAATTAAAAGTGATCTTGTAATTCAACCTTAAAAATAAGCATTTGGTCAAAAAAAAACTACTCTGTTGCTATTTTTAATACGATTTTTCTGAAGTCCGTTTTACTGGTATCATAGTAATCGATCCCCAGCTTCCGGAAGATCTTTTTGTTTTTGGGAGGTATCTCCTTTCCTAGATAGATAAAGCAGACACCGATACCGGCTGTTTTCAGGTCTGTGATGATCGCCCGGATCTGGTCGGTAAGTGCGAATTCACCATCCGTCAGGATCAGCACTGTATTGACCCCGTTTTCGAGCCGGTTGCTTTCCAGCAATCCTTTCACCGTTTTAAATCCCTCATAGACATTGGTCTGTCCTGTTGCACTGATACGGCCGATCTTGTCCAGGATCAGCTCTTTCCGGTTGCAGGGAACCGCCCGGAGAATGGTCTGCGATGTTCCTGAGAAGGTCACAACGGAGATCTGGTCGGCTTCCCGCTGAATCCCCACCAGGTAAGAGACGTTCTCTTTCAGAAGGTCGAGTTTATTCGCTCCGTTCATGGAAGAGGAAACGTCCAGCAGGTAAACCAGGTGATGGGGGAGCGCCTCCCTGATCAATGTTTCGTCGGAGCTGAGCGTTTCGGGAGCTGTAATGGTTGTTTGGGTAAATGGTACGGGGGTGAGTTCAAATTTGTACAACAGCCTGGGTTTCATTAAAAGTACATTCTGGTTCGTGTCTATTTCAGATCTGGAAAGGCAGCATTCCGATGTTTTGGCAAAGGTAAGGCCATCTGCAATCGCGATGTAATCGTTGTAATCTTCCACGATCGCATTGTAACTGCGGATAAAATCATTGTATGCCCGCTGGGATGTTTTCATGAATGGCGGTGTATGGCGTTCGGATGAAGCGAACCAGTAAACAGTACTTTTCATAGATGTATAAAAGGTCCTGTAACGGGTATGCAGCCAGAAGCCGCTGTTCGGTCTGCCGTAGCCGCGTGTGTGAAACAGGTAAACAGAATCCTTGCTTAGACCTTCTTCGTTGAGCAGGCGCAGTTGTGCATCGTATCGGGCATTTTCAGACAGGTCTTCTGCATACAATGTTGCCGCCCATTCAGCCAGCAGGTCCATGCTTTTATCCAATTCTTTCTGTCCGTTCTGTAAGGCCGCGTGCGTAGTGAATGGAGGAAGATGGGTTTGGTAATACTGCTGCAACATGCTGTCCAGCCGCAGTGAATGGTCATAGCAGGCTTTAAACCAGCGCTGGTGATCGTTGAGAATCACTTCCGCTTTTTGAAACAAAGGATCGGGCAGGTATGCTTTCTCCGAAACATAGTTATTCAGGTCGGTATGCGTGGCGAACAAACTGTCAGCTGCAGCGGTATAATCCAGTATGAAAGGAATGACTGCACTGTTGTATCGTTGAGCGGAAAGCAGCTGTTGCACCCGTTCTCTTGCTTTCAGCCAGGGAATATAGTCGGATTGATAAGCGGGAACCTGCTTTTGTGCGTTGGGGGTGATTTCGGGGAAACGGAAGCTTTCTTCGATTCCTGAGTAATAGACGAACCCGCTGTGCTGGGTTTTGCTGCAATAGAAATAATTTTCATTGATCCCGTCAGTGCTTTCATGAAGCGCTTTCCGGAGCTGTACTGCGTCAAAATACCATTGCTGGTTGCAGAAGCTGAACGTGTTCATCAGTTCAATGACCCGGTTCAGCTCGCGTACTTCTTCATTGCGCCCCTGGGCTGACAATTGCACATGGAAGAGCAGCATTCCGGTAAAAGTGAGTAATGTCAGACTGTTTTTCATGCCGGGATATAGGAATAACACTGTGTGCCAGGTTGTTTGCTGTAAATGATGCGTATATAAAGAATAAAATGGTAATGGTTACATGAATAACCATACCCTAAAAGTACCAAAATTACCGCACTTTTCGGTTCCAAACAAACAAAGTTTTATTTTCGCCAGAAAAATAACTATGGCAAATCAAACAAAACTGATTACACTGTGGGGGCTAACCGTCATCGGAATGATCCTTCACTTCAACTACCACATCGGGGAGCTGTTTTACGAAATTGACGTTGTGCGTGAAGACGCGACAGGCGAGGAACCGGTGAGTGTGTTTATCATCCGGACGCTGTTTTACCATCTACCGATGCTGTGGATCGTTTTCATCCTGTATGCATGCAAACGCTGGATGTATGCAGTACTGTTTGTCATCAGTATCTTGTACGCGCTGGCGCATGCCTCTCATTTGTTCGGAGAGTTGACAGGCAGTCTCAATCCTTCACAGACCGGGTTGCTGACAGTTGTTTTCATTATTTCTGCTTTGCTGGCCGTGGAACACTGGAAAGCGTTGAAAAAATAATGCAGTACTGAAAGATTCCTTCCGGGATTGGCATCCGGGCTGGTCGGATACAGGATTTATTCCCTGATCCATGAATTCTTGATCGAATGGCGCACCAGGTAATACGTATCACCGTGCCAGTAAAAGAAAGCCACGCATTGATTGATGCCGTCGATGATCAGTTCGTACTGGTTCCCGGCATCACTGGTGACTGTCATGGTGTACAATATGGTCGAATCATTGTAATTCCATTTCTGGATGTAGTAGTCCGAAGAAATGGTTGCCGTAGTATGCCGGAAGGTGGTGAATTCTTTATTGAATTCAAATAAAGTGCCCTTTTCATCCGTGGAGAATACATCCCATTTTTCTCCGCTTTCATTCCAGGTGGCATCTTGCCGGAAATTCGTTGAGATACTGAGCTGCGCGCTTAGTGAAAGCGAGAAAAGCAGGAAACAAGTCAGAAGTACATTTTTCATAGCGTTTTTTTGACAAATGTCGAACGAATAAATGAATGCTGAAATACGGCATTTGAAGTATTTTTTGCTTAGATTAGCTGCTGAATAGCACTGCCAAGTATGAAAGAAGAATTGCTTTCCCGGGTGTATGCCCATCCGTTGATAAATGAAGATCAGTTGCAGGAAATAATAGCTGCCCATCAGAAAATATCCTGTAAGAAAGGAGATTATATTTTGAAAAAAGGGGAGGTTTCCGACAGTTATCTCATCCTGGAAAGCGGTTTGATGCGCTCTTTTGCCCATGACTACAACGGAAACGATATTACCACGGACTTTTTCTCCGGCCACGAGATTGTCATTGAAGTCCTGTCCCTGTTCCAGCGGGTTCCTACCCAGGAAAACATCCAGGCACTGACCGATTGCGAATGCTGGAAAATCGACTTTAACCGGTTCCAGGAACTGTTCCACTCCATCGGTGGCTTTCCCGAATGGGGAAGATTGTGGATGACAAACCGCCTGTTTCATTTCAAGCAACGCTCCCTTGAGATCGTTACCATTTCCGCGAAGGACAGGTACTTGCAGCTGCTGAAGGAGAAACCACAGATCGTGCAGCACTCACCGCTTAAATACATCGCGAGCTACCTGGGAATTACCGATACTTCATTCAGCCGGATCCGGAAGGAAATTTCATAACTTGTTTATTTTCTTGCCATAGGACAAGTTGCCGGACGCATCGTTTTCATATTTTTGATTGAAAATTGACTCATTATGAAAATTGTAAAGCGTATACTGATCGGCTTAGCGGCGTTTATTGCCCTTTTGCTGATCGTCGCACTGTTTGTGCCCAGAACGTTCAGGGCAGGATCGGAAATCGTGATCAACCGCCCGAAACAGGAAGTATTTGAATACATCAGGTATGTCAAAAACCAGGATCATTTCGGTAAATGGCAGCTGATGGACCCGGATATGAAGAAATCCTACGAAGGAGAGGACGGAACCGTCGGGTTTGTGTACAAATGGGACAGCAAAGTGCTGGACAAAGGATCCCAGAAGATCACCCGGATTGTAGAAGGAAAACGGGTTGAAACAGAGCTGGACTTCGGATTCGGAGATCCTGCCCAAAGCTATTTTACAACGGAAGAAACCGGCGCGTCAAAAACAAAGGTCACCTGGGGAATTACAGGGAAGTCGCCTTACCCGTTCAACCTGATGCAGCTCTTCTTCAACATGGATAAAGACTTTGAGGAAGGACTGAGCAACCTGAAAAAAGAACTGGAGAAATAAACACTTAAACTAAAAAACGATGGACAATGTGGTTTGTTGGTTTGAGATCTATGTGAAAGATCTCAACCGTGCGAAGAAATTTTACAGTGAAGTGTTGAGAAGAACATTTACGGATATGGATACTCCCGGAGATGCGGACCAGGAAATGAAAATGGCGTGCTTTGATACCCAGAACCCGGGTGATCCGACAGTTGTCTCCGGTGCACTGATAGAAATGCCGGGAGCAAAGGATGGTGACGGTGCTGCTTTGAACACGATCGTATACTTTCCCTGCGAGGATTGCTCAGTGGAAGAAAGCAGAGTGGAGCAGGCAGGCGGGAAGGTCATTACTCCGAAAATGTCGATCGGGGAGCACGGATTTTGCAGCATTTGTATTGATTCCGAAGGAAATTCATTCGGGCTGTATTCCATGCAGTGATATGCTATATTGAAATGATTAACAATTAAGATTTATAAAAATATGCTGTTAAATCCATACCTGAATTTTGACGGAAATGCAGAGGAAGCATTCCGGTTTTACCATTCGGTCTTCGGCGGAGAATTTTTTCTCCAGAAAATGAGCGATGCTCCGGGAACGGAAAATTTACCCGAAAACGAGAAAAACAGAGCGATGCACGTTGCGATTTCCATCGGGAACGGCCAGCACCTGATGGCTTCGGATTGCCTGCCTAGCGCCGGGCATGTTCTGCATGTAGGGAATAACAATTACATTTCCATTACGCCCGGCAGCAGAGAGGAAGCGGACAGGATTTTTAACGGGCTGTCCGAAGGCGGAAAAATAGAAATGCCGATGGCAGATATGTTCTGGGGTGATTACTTCGGTTCATTCACCGACAAATTCGGTGTCTGCTGGATGGTAAATTATACGAATCCCAACTAACCGAACATAATCCGGAAGCTGGCCAGACGGAGAATAGGAGCGGGTGTTTCCAATGGTCAGGTAACACATTATTGAACAATGAAAACGATCCAGGCTATTATTGTATTGCTTTTTGCAACATCAGTCTTTTCACAGACAACATTTCCGTCGTTTCTGCAAGGAACCTGGAAAATGAAGAACCGCGAAGTGTATGAGCACTGGGACCAACTGAACGACCAGGTGCTGAAGGGATTTTCTTACAGGATGGACAACGGGAAGATGTATATTTCGGAATACCTTGAAATTTCGGAAAAAAAGGGAAAGATCAATTATACGGCGACTGTGCTGGGCCAAAACGGTGGACAAGGAGTTGATTTCCGGCTCACCAGGTCAGACAGTCTGTTCGTTTTTTCAAACCCCGGGCATGATTTCCCCAAAAAGATCATCTACAAAAAGTTGTCAGATACCGAACTCTTGGTCACCATTTCCAATGACGGAGATAAAGTGATCAGCTACACACTGGGCAAACACCCTGAAAAGAACTCCAACCCGGCTTACGACCCGGCGCTGGCCGAAAAGCTGGGGGGCGACGACTACGGGATGAAAGGTTACATTTTCGTACTGCTGAAAACGGGAGCAAAGCCGGCAACGACAGACAACAATGAAATCGGGAAGCTATTCAGAGGCCATCTTGACAACATTACACGCCTGGTAAAAGAAGGGAAGATGGTCATTGCGGGACCGATGGGGGCAAATGAAAAGAATTACAGGGGAATCTTCATTCTTACCAATGTAGGCACACAGGAAGAGGCAAACGAATTGCTGCAAACGGACCCTGCGGTCAAAGCCGGCCTGCTCGATCTGGAGATCTACGATTGGTATGGATCGGCGGCACTCCCTGAATACCTTCCTTTTTCAGATAAGATCTGGAAATCAAAGCCTTGAAATCTTATCATTCAATTGATCTGAAAATGAGTGCAATGAATACAGTATTCAGGAAACGATCGGCCGAAGGATGTGGATGCAGCGTCCTAATAGTGATACAATGATGCAGCATACAGGAAAATAGTTGGAAGAGCTGGAGATGATCGCGTCGGTTATACGTAAAGCTCCGCTGGAAAAAACGATTAAATGGGGAGTGGAGGTGTTCACCTGGAACGGGAAGAACGTGGTAAGTTACGGAGGTTTCAAAAATTTCTTCTCCCTGTGGTTCTACAATGGTGTTTTCTGGAAGATAAATATAAATAATTGATTATGGCAATTAAAACGATGGTGACAGATGCGGATGTACATGATTTTATCCATTCATTCGCAGATACGGAGCAGAAAAGGAATGATAGCTTTGAGCTTCTGAAAATTATGCGGGAATACACTGGCTTTGAACCAAAAATGTGGGGACCTTCCATCATCGGGTTCGGAAGCTACCATTACAAATCAGACAGAAGCCGCCAGGAAGGAGACTGGCCGTTGGTCGGTTTTTCCCCGAGAAAAGCAGCCATCTCTCTTTATGTGTATACCGGGATGCCCGAACACGAGCATCTGCTGAAAGACCTGGGGAAATTCAAGATGGGAAAAGCGTGCATTTACGTCAAAAAGCTGAGTGATATCAACATAGAAGCGATGAAAAAGCTGATGGGAGAAACGATTGCTTACCTGGATGCAAAATACGGGAAGAAATAAAAAATGATAGTATGAAAAAATTAGAGTTTCAGGTAGCCATACGTGCCGCTGCCTGCCGGGTCTACGACGTGATGTTGGGCATCGGCAACAAAGCGACCTATGAGCAATGGACATCGGAGTTTAACCCGACTTCAACGTATGAAGGAAGCTGGGAGAAAGGAAGCAAGCTGTTTTTTATCGGTACGGATGAAAACGGGAAAAAAGGAGGAATGATCTCTGAAATTGCGGAAAATATTCCGGGTAAATTCATATCCATCAGACATTACGGAATATTGGACGGGGACAAAGAAATTACGGAAGGACCGGAGATCGGGCAGTGGGCGGGCAGTCTGGAGAACTATTCCCTTGAAGAAAAGAACGGTGTGACAACTGTAACGGTGAATGTAGATGTCACAGATGAATACATTGAGTATTTCAATACTACCTGGCCAAATGCACTGAATAAGCTGAAATCGATCTGTGAATAAGTAAAAAACGATTGAAATGAAATCAACAAAATTAACCGTCCGCGCAACGATCCATGCTGGTATTGATCAGGTATGGGATGCATGGACCATGCCTGAGCACATTACACAATGGAATTTTGCTTCCGACGACTGGCAATGCCCGGTTGCCGAAAATGATCTAAGGACAGGAGGAAAGTACCTGGCACGAATGGAAGCAAAAGACGGAAGTTTCGGGTTTGACTTTGAAGCTGTTTATGATGAAGTGATACCTCATCAGAGGATTGCTTATACCATGACAGACGGACGCTCATCAACAACGGAATTTAAAGACCTGGGCAAAGCAACGGAAGTAACGACGGTATTTGATGCTGAAATGACCAATTCCATCGAAATGCAGGAGCAGGGATGGCAGGCCATTCTGAATAATTTCAAAAAATACGTTGAAACCAATCAATAACCAGCTGGGGAGAAGAAAACATGAACGAGGAAATTGAACAGTACATCCGCAATCTGTCAGAGAGCGACCAGGAAATCGGGAACGTGCTTGTAAAAGAGA
This sequence comes from Crocinitomicaceae bacterium, assembly GCA_037189645.1. Classification (GTDB taxonomy): domain Bacteria; phylum Bacteroidota; class Bacteroidia; order Flavobacteriales_D; family Crocinitomicaceae; genus Taishania. The sequence goes on along the minus strand of JBBCIY010000008.1, from coordinate 24,882 downwards.
TCAATGCGCACCTGGCCGGTTCCGAAAGCAAGATCTGGCATGCGCACCCGGTCTGGTTCATTGACGGTAACCCGATCGTAGGATTCAGCAGGCTCAAGGATGCGTTACGTTTGCTTTTCTGGAGCGGACAATCGTTTGACGAGCCCGGGCTGACACCTGAGGGAAAATTCAAAGCAGCTGAAATACGGTACACTTCAGTTGAACAGGTCAATACAGATGATCTGAAACGCTGGCTGGAAAAAGCGCAAAACATTCAATGGGACTATAAGAATTTAATCAGGAGAAAAGGTGCCCTGGAGCGCTTGAAATGATGTAACTTTCTTGTTATTAGTGATTTACTTGTTTTTAATCCCTGATTGTTAAAAAACTCTTTCTTTTCTCGTCCGCGTATTTTGTTTTTTGTTGTACTATTGAAAGTGGAAAATGCACAAAATGTGCGCATTAACTAAACTAAAAAACAAATAATGGCAAAAAAGAAAATCGTGCGGGCTGAAGGTGGAACAGATTCAGCGGCAAATCCGGGACAGGAAAGAACGGTATTCGTTCCTACAAAAGAAGCGAAAGGAAGAGCGACACAATTGCGTTTGATCGCCGGGATTTTATGGGCACTGGCGATCGGAGCACAGATCTGGGCGATATCCCTTTTATTCAGGCAGCCTGTTACGATGTGGCTGATCATTGTCCTGATCGTTGTTGACCTAGCATTGGTAGTCACAGGTTCGATGCTTTGGAAAAAATCCAACCGGCTTGACCCCGCTTCAAAGCAAAATCAATTCCTCTTCTTCATGCAAAGCCAGCTGGGAATGGTAACTGCGGTTGTGGCCTTCCTGCCGCTGATTATTTTTATACTGACCAACAAAAACATCGATAAAAAGCAAAAAGCAATCCTGGGAAGCATTGCCGGAGTGGCCCTGCTGATCGCCGGGATTACGGGATATGACTTTAACCCGCCTTCCGTGGAAGAATATACGGACCAGATCAATGAGGTGGAAGACCTGAATAACGGTGTAGACGACGTGTATTGGACAAAATCGGGTACACGCTACCATTTGTCAGATTCCTGCTCTTATATCAATACAGACAGAACGGATGAGATCATTCATGGAACCGTAGCTCAGGCACGGGAACTGAAAAATATTACCCAGCTATGCAGCCTGTGCAAGACACGAGCTGAAAAAGCCGGGAAACTGGATGAAAATACGGACCTGATCCGTGAAGAAGCTGAAAAGCTCCAGGAATTGACGGAATGATCAGCTTTGGTTATGCTTTTTGATTTGAATGCACGAATCCACAGGATTCGTGCATTCAAAGTTTTGAAATGGTTTATTCCTAGTTGGAAATGACGATCCGTTTGGAGTAGAATGTACCCTCCAGCTCAAAATTCAGCAGGTACACTCCATTGGGTACCTCGCTCACATCCAGTGATTGTCCGTTAAGCTGTGTATTCACTACCTGCTTTCCATCCAGGGAAACCAGTTGAATTTTACCGTTATCCGGCTGAACGGTTAAGGAAATAAGCCCTTTTGCAGGATTGGGCGAAACAATAAGTTCGTTTGGTTCTGTTCCGTTAATGCCAGCCGTTGCACCCTCCACAGAAAGATTTATACAGTGCTTATTGTCCCCGGAAGCAGTTTCCAGGATCGGGTCAGCTGCATTTACAGGCTTTACTTCCAGGCAGTATTCCACGTCTGAATTTTCATAGCCATGTGAAAACGCAAGCTGAACCACGTATGTCTGGGATTCGCCTGCATTGATCTGGTACCCTGTGCGGGTAAAATACTCCATATTCGTTGGTTGAATGCCGTTGATGGTTGGATAAAAATACAGGGAATCACTGGTGTTGAGGTTTTCACTCCCCTGGTTGGTAATTTCTACCATCACATCGAAGGGGGAGTTGAACGGGACTGAAGTATTGCTTGCAGGAGATACGATCTCAACTGTCAGGTCCATTGTTCGTTGTGCCATTGTTCCCGTAAGGACACCAAAAGAAAAGAAAAAAGTGAAACATGTTTTCATAAGGGATAGTTTTTAAAAGATTTTACATTTAAACCCGGAACGACCGGTGTTTATCCAAATATACAGAAAACCGGCTTCAAACAACCGGGTTTTTGAGCAAATGGCGTCTTTCAGTGAGCGATTGGAGCATATTGTTGTTTATTTTGATAAAATTTCTCTCCCGGCTTCTGTCATTTTTCTGAAACCTTTCCTGGTTTTTACCGGTTTACAGGGCCTGCTCTTTCTTCCTGTGAAATCATTGGTAATTTAAAAATCCATATCTTTGCAGTGAAATTATATGAGTACGGACAAAATCAACATTCGCAATTTATCGCTGGAAGAACTGAAATCTCAATTGACGGGGTTCGGCCAGCAGGCTTTTCGTGCAAAGCAGGTGTACGAATGGCTGTGGAACAAGAATGCGCATTCGTTCGAAGAAATGTCCAATTTAAGCAAGGAACTGCGAAGTAAGCTGGAAACACATTTTTACATTGATTCCATTTCCGTTGCCGATCAGCAGGTCTCTTCCGATAAAACCATCAAATGTGCATTTGAGATTGAGCAGGGGAAAGTGGTGGAAGGAGTGCTCATACCAACTTCCTCCCGTATGACAGCCTGTATTTCTTCACAGGTGGGATGCAGCTTGTCCTGTACATTTTGCGCAACAGGAAGATTGAAACTGCTCCGGAACCTGTCTGCAGGTGAAATTGTAGACCAGGTGGTATATTTGAAAAACCAGGCAGAGCAGCGTTACAATATTCCGTTGTCCAATATCGTATATATGGGAATGGGAGAACCCTTGCTGAATTACAAGAATATGTTACGCTCAACGGAGATCATTACCTCCAAAGAAGGATTGGGGATGTCTCCGAGAAGGATAACGGTCTCTACCGCGGGGATCGCTAAAATGATCAGGAAGCTGGGCGATGATCAGGTCAAATTCAACCTGGCATTGTCACTGCATGCTGCGAACGATGAAAAGCGCAGTAAGATCATGGAGATCAACGATACCAATAACCTGGATTCACTGGCTGAAGCGTTGGCTTATTTCTATGAAAAAACAGGAACCAGGGTTACATTTGAGTACATCATTTTCAAAGATTTCAACGACTCCATTGAAGATGCGCGTGAGCTGCTGGCATTTTCAAGGTGTGTTCCCTGCAAGATCAACATCATTGAATACAACCCGATCGATGATGGAGAATTTCAGCGTGCAGATCCTCAAAAGACAGATGAATTTGCAGCTTACCTGGAAGGTAAAGGGCTGGTGGTCAACGTACGGAGAAGCAGGGGGAAAGACATCGATGCTGCCTGTGGCCAGCTGGCGAATAAAAACAAAGCAGTAACGGAAAAGGTGTTGAAATAGACTTTAAAAAATCAAAAAAGTACTTCTAAAATTTGTTTTGCAATTATTAAATCTCTAATTTGCAGGAACTATATTATTGTGATTAATAATTAAAAACAACTAGACATGGGAATATTATGGACACTTATTGTTGGTGCTGTAGCAGGATGGCTCGGCGGAACGCTCTACAAGGGAAGCGGTCTTGGATTGATCGGGAATATCATTGTGGGAATTGTTGGTAGCTTTGTCGGGTACTGGCTGCTCGGGCTGCTGAACATTCACCTAGGAGAAGGAACCATTGGTTTCATCCTGACGGGAGCTATTGGTGCAATCGTTATTTTATTTGTGTTGAATTTGCTGGTTCCTAAAAAGAGCTAAACGAAAAATTTACGGACAGCATTCTGTGGCGGTGTAATTGATTGCATCGCCACAGTTTTTTCAGGGCATTGCTATCTGTGTTTTTTGGTGGCCTGGTCCGGATATAAAATATAAAACCGGGTGGACATTATGCCCACCCGGTTCTGAATGCTGAAATGTAATAACTGATTATTTAACCAGTAATTTTTTCGTTTCGGTCAATGTACCGTTATCGTACAGTTTCACAATGTAAACACCAGGAGTCAATGTTCCCGGAGAAAGGACAATGCGGCCATTTTTGTTCTCAAAGCGATCGTGTACAATTGATTTTCCTGTCAGGTCAATCACTTCTATCGAAGTACTGGCAGACAGTTCTGCTTCTTCCAGTTCAATGACGATGTTATTTCCTGTCGCAGAAGGATTCGGATAAATATGCAGCAGGCCGTCTGTTGCTGTTTTGGCTCTGTCACCTCTTCCCGGAACGGCTCCCGTGTTATCGTGGGAAATTTCGAGTGGCTCAACAACAGCAGGAGGGATGAGGTCAAATATGCAGGCGATGTAATCACCGAAGGGTTGAAGTTCAGGATAATCGCTCAGGTCAATGTATTCTGTTTCCGGAATCGGAGTAAATGTGATCTTTTCTTTTTTCATGATCGTACTGATTTGCTCCATCGGGTTTTCAGCCTGCTCATCAAATAACAGCACACGGATCTGTTCATGGATCAGCTCTTGTCTTTCCCGTTTTAAGAATTGCAGCTCATTCGTTAAATAGGTCATTGCTGATAGTTCGCCCTGCGTATTTTCGGTAATGCTTTTAAAGCTTTTTGGCAGGTTCATTTGGTTGACTGCATTTGAAACCTGTGAAGACAGTGGAGCATTCATTGAAATGACCTGTTTCAGATCCTCCGGCGACGGATTTTTTGCAAGGTAAGCAAGCAATACTTCATCAGAGAGGTACGGAGAAGCAAGTAACAAGTCATTTTTTACTTCTTTGCTGCTTTTATTCGTCACCTCGCTGAGCAGGTGTGACGTATTTCCTCCGTCGATCAGCTTTTCCCTTTCAGAAATAACCTGCAACAGAGAATCCGATTTCACTTGCAGCTGAGGGAAAACGATTACAAGTCCCCCGTCATTGATCTTCGATGGGCAAGAGGTCGTATTGTTGTAATAAACCGGGAGAAAGATATTGTAATTCATGACCGGAGATACCAAAGAAGGGGTATAGTACAAAGGAGTTGTAACAGCATCTGCATGATGGACGTATTGAAACTGCTGTGCGGAGCTGTTTACAAAAATGTCATTTGTCGCGTTGAACGTAGAATGACTGAATCTGTTTCCTGCCGGAGCTTTCGGAGCATTCACCGGATCTGAAACAGGGCTGACTAAATATCCCTGCTGGTAGTCAATTCTTCCTGAGGTAACAGCCAGGTCGGCCTGGTAGATATTACCGGAGAAGTTGTTACATTTCCACTGTAGACCGGTAATGGGAGAGTTTGGATTTCCGGGAACGTAAACTGTTCCGTTGATATTCTGAGACTGCCCGCCGATTTTGATATTGGAGAAATTATTCTTGTAAATCTCGTTGTGCGCTTCTCCTGAATTGTTGACGATTATCCCGTAAGTATTACCCGGAGCAGATACATTCGGGTCGTTGTATTCCGTGAAGGAATTTTCCTGTATGGCATACTGGTCGCAGTTATCCAGGTACAGACCGTGTGTTTCTAAAGTCGGGTTGGGAGCTGCGGATCGGAGCACCTCAAAATTATTCCTGGTTAGTGTAGCTCCCTTAAGGCCAGACAAACGTACACCATAAATGTTATTGATAAAATTGTTTCTGTCTGCTTTGATCGTTCTGGTGTAATCACTGGAAGTAGCGTTGATCCCGTAATACAATCCCTGGAAGGTGCTGAAATCAAAGCTCGAACAAGGGAAAAGCGTGCTCAGGCAACGTGCTTCTACCGTGAAATGCGCATTGCTGGCATAAATTCCTTGCCCACGTTTGCTATAGGCGTAGAGGTTTGGTTGTGTGTTTTTAAAATCACAGCCATAGAATTTAACTCCCTTCACATTATTGATGTAAGCATGATAAAGAGGAGAAGAAGCTGTATTGTTGAGCAGACCGTCAGTGATGAATGTACAATTGGTGAAGTAACTTTCATTCCCCGCACCACTTGGAGCAATATAATCCAATACATTCACATCTTCGATGTTGTTCCTGAATGTGGCATTCGTTGCCTGGATGACTCCTCCGCAATAACCAGGGTCTGATATATAAATAACCTGCCCCAAAAAAATGAACGGGAGAAACAGTGTTGCCGATGCTCCCTTTATGGAATGCTCGATTGTTGAATTGTTGATCATGGTCAGCCAGCCTTGTTTGCTGGTAGATGCCGGTAACTGGTTCTGATTGTTATACCCGTACACTTGTACACCCAGCCACATGGCACTTTCGGTACAATCATCATCTGCGGTAAAGGTGGTTCCGTCCAGGATCAGCTTACCTCCGGCAAGCCCTCCTGTTGTTCCTCTTTCCACAATTACTTTTGCGTTTGGTGCAAATTTAAACGTCATGTTTTTAATTGTGATGGTCTTTCCGGCAGGAATGATCAGGGATTCTTTTATATAAATTTCCCCTGTCATGGAACCGAAAGGATTACCGAACCATCCTGGTTGCCAGGTGGCACTTGTTGTTGCGGTATAGCTGATCGCATCGTAATATTTGTTGGTAAGGCAGCATTGTGTATTGGCAAAGAAATGAGCAGTATAGTTCATCCCGTCGATCTGGTCGGGAAGAATGTAAGTTTTTAAAATGTCAGTACTGCTGGGAGAAACGGTAGTAACTCTGTTATTTGGACTGTATGTAATAGATAGGGCATTGTTCGTCCAGATGGGAGTAGCAGGTGTGTCAGGATTTGAAATCGTAGCTAACCGGTTGCTGGTGGCAAAATAAAGTTTTTTATCCAGTCCCAGTTCTATCTGGGAAGATTTGAAATCAGCGGCATTGCTTACGCTCAACGGCTGAACCCCTGCTGCAGGGTTTGAAAAATCAAAGTATTCCAATGGGTTTGCATGCAGTGCCGTATTATCATGTGTGATGTACAATATACTGCCATTGGGTGAGAACTCTAAACCGTGTACATACGGTACCCGGTAATTATCTAAGGATGAGGTATTGAAAGGTAATGCCTTTTCAGATCCACTGATAAGATTCCCATTGGCATCTAAATCAGCACAATAAACTACAACCTGATTAAAAGTATAAGTTGAATTTTCATGCCTGAAAGGTGTTGCTATGCGGTAATTCCCATTATCTAATTCAATCAGCTCCATCTCCCCGCGAATATCCGTTGTATTATAGACTGCATTGTAATCAGCCAATGGCAATGAAAAAGAAGATTGATAGTTAAAGCCGGAGTTATCAATTTTATAACGGTATATTTTTCTTCCGTTGTTGATAAAAACGAAGCGACTGTTATCACTTCTCAACTTGGAAGCTGCAATGGAAACCCCTCCCATTTTTACATCATTTAATACTGGTGGCATGTAATCGGGGGTTATATCCGGAATAGAAACAGCAGTATAACCGTCCGTATAAACTAACGCACCTTTTCTTCCTGAATAAATCTGATTGGGTAAGGACATGTCAAGGATGGTATAATAGGGAAATTGATTGGAGTTTGTTGCATAACCCACTGCAATAATGTAATACCTGTTGCAGTCAGCTGGATCAGGAGCAATTACAATTTCAGCATCTCCTTTAACATATGTAGAACCTTTATAAAATACGCCAATCTCATACCCATCTTTATCATAGACCATTTCATCTACGACAAAGAAGAGAATGTTACCGTTTGCATCCAGCTGCATGTTGTGTGCACAGGTTGCTGCTTGTCCCATATAACCATTTACGGTTGTAGGCAGAGATGTACTTACCGGGGGAGAAGAAGGATTCATTGTAAGTTTTTTGGGTGGAAGGCTCCACGCCGGGTTTTGTGCAAATGTTGTGAGGCCCAGTAACAGGAAGCTCACTAACAGAAATGTTGTCTTCATGATGTGTATGATTAATAATTGATGTTGTAAAGGAACAAACATCTTCCAAGGTAGCACAGGAATGTGCTTTTTACGTTCTGAATGGTTTGTTCAGAAAAAGCAGGACGGTAGTAGTAGAAGAAAAATAATAGGAGTATCAGTTGTTAACGAGTCTGTTATATTTTGTCGGAATGATACGGAAGGATTTGATTTATTCCCGGTAAAAATAGTGCTGGTTCTTTCCTTTTTTCAGCTGGATGAAATCCCTTTCAACTGCCATTACACGGATTCCGTCGAATATTTCTTCTCCTTTCCTGAGGTACAGCAGCATTCCGTCAATGTTTACGATGCACAATGGGTTTTTGGAATCCGTTTTTCGTACCCAGCCATAATAATTGATCGTTGGCCAGGTAAACTGAGGCTTTGCAGGTACGTAGGAAGGAGAGATGGTCTCCTGAACAGGAAGATCGCTGGGTTCCAATTTTGCTTTCCCGATAAAAGGATCCCGGTAGCTGGCATCCAGCAGGAACGTGTCTTTCTGGATGAGAACAAATTTCAGATTCTGCTGTGAAAGCGCCAGGTTTCCTTCATCGCTTGCGGCTACATTTGACTTGATGCGGAGAAATACCTGGTACCAGATCACGGCAACAACAACTATAAGCAGGTATGTGAAGGCTTTGTTTTTCACTAATTCAATGTAAACTGGTGAGACGCTGAATAGGCAGAGGTGTTTCCTGCGGCATCTATATTGTACACTCTCCAGTAATAAGTGCCGAAAGGAGCAGAAGACATATCGACTGAAACGTTATTGCCCTGTATGGATTCTTCCGCCCAGGTAGATGCAAACCCTGGATCCGGGGAAACCTGGAGGACAGATGTTACAGGGGATTGTATGGTACCCGGATCTGTTCCATTGCTCCATGAAAAAACGACGGTTCCCGTCTCAAATGTCCCGGAAGGTATCATTGTGCCGGCCGGAATATTGGGGTCGGTGGTATCAATATACAGGATACGTGTCGAATAGTTTGTTTCTCCCCCGTTGGAAAGGTATGCCTTTACTCCCCAGGTGTATTCTCCTTCCTGCAAGGTGACTGTTCCGGGAAGTGTGAGGTTTGTTGTGACAACACCATTCTGGAAATGCACGGGAGTCCCGGTGGCGAATACACTTCCGGTTCTCAGGCTGAACTCATAGGAGGTGGCTGAGATAAGGGAGTTCCATGAAAACGGTCCTGAAAAATTTTCCGGTTTGTATGCTCCTGCCGACGGAGCGGAAAGCACTACTGAAGAACCGCTTCCCGCAGATGGCTGCACGCCTACCCAAAAGGCTACAGGGCCGAGGGTTTGCGATTCATACCCGGCATTGAGGGCAGTCAGTTTCAGCTCGTATCCGGCAGAATCAAGTGCTGCGTAAAATTCCGTTCCGGTCACGATCGTATCCAACGTGAAATAGCTGATATTCGAAAAATCCGGGGTTACTACCTGCAGCCTGTAACTGGTTGCTCCTTCCATTTCTTCCCATTTGAACTGAACTGGATTGAACTGGATGGTATCATTGCTGGAGGGAACGATCAGAACGGGTATCTCCGAAGATATTTTTTTCGCTATGATCTCCTTGCATCCCGTTGTCATCAGGAAAGCAGTCATTCCGATTGCCATCGTTAAAAAAAAGATGTTCTTTTTCATCGCATATAATTTTGCAGGATTAATGTTGTATAGAGTGATTCAGGTTCTTCCGAATTCACTTTTTTGTATTCAAAAGAGACATTGACAAGCCGTGCCAGGTCAAATTCTTTTTCCATATTGTAAATAAACTCCAGTGTTTTCAGGTAACCTCCTTTCAGCACGACCTGATGGGTATTGATCGTAAAGTCAGGATGCTGGTACTTCAGGACTTCCTCGATCTTATATACGCTGATGGAAGCCGACCGTTGTGCGAAAAAGTTTAAGAACCCTTGCTGTACTTTCTCTACCGATGAATTTTCCTTCCCGAGCATCCGGTCCAGCAGCGCGATTTCATTGTTTTTCGTACTGATATCTGCAAGAGCTTTGTCTGCCGTTTCCAGCTTTTCATTCAGCTCTCTTTCGTAGGCTTTTGTTTCAATTGTAACGGAAACAGACCGCTTGTATACAGCGGCAGCAAGCAGTACAATGATCACAAGCAATGCATAGTTCTTCTGTTTGTAGCTATATGTATCAAAAAACGTCATTCTGTCAGAAAGATAATGATTTTAAATTCTGCTTCGTCATTATTCCGGTGATAGTTGACGAGCTCCACACTTTTTACCCAGTCCTGCCTGTCCAGCTTTTCGATCCAGTCATCCAGAACGATATTGTCATACGCCCATCCTGTAACTTCGATCCGGGTCTTATCGATTTCCACTTTTCGTTTTTCCTTTAGTTTCTGAGTAAGCGGGAACACATACATTTCCAGCAGCCGGATCTTTTCGGGTACGCTTTTACCGATTTCATCCAGGTAATAGGAAATGAAAAAAGTGGTATTTGTGTTGGAGTTCGCCACCAGTTGCCTCTTCCGGATCTCTTCCTGGTTCAGCTTGTCCAGCAATGACAGGTTGGAATTATTCAGCGCGATCTCCGCCTCTTTGTCTGCAATCCTGTTATTGAGATGATTGAGATAGAAATAATTGCAGATCAGTATGAGGAGGATTGCGGCGATACTGCTCACCCCTATGGTTTTGAATTTAGCATATTCCCTGACCTCTTTCAGTTTTTCTTTATTGAATTCAGGCTCAAAGTCAGGTCGTTGGGAAAAAACAGCATTTCCGATCGCAGTTGCCAGGAATTCTGTCCTGGAAAGAAAGCTGCCGTTGTGAAACTGGTTGCGGGAAGGTGATTCCATCCGTTCCAGTGAAGTAAACCATTGATCCTCCCGGGTGAGCGTATAGTCGAACGAAGCCGTTTCCTTGTCTTCCAGCAACAGTCCTGCCGGGGCAAAACCACAGGAGACACCGATGAGGAATAATTTCTTTTCACGGATCTGCTCCATGAAGGATTCAACAACGGATTTCCGTACAAATGAGACGAGCCTGTTTCCCGGGGAACTGATGGTTGTAAAGAAAAAATCATCCGGATCGACATTCATCAGCAAATCTTTTTTATAGTCGGAATGAGCATCTACGATCCGGGTCAGCACACCTGTTCCGTCAACATGTACCCAGTAGGTGGCATAGGTGCCGTATTTAGCAATGATGTCATCTAGGGAACTGAAAGAATCCACTGAACGGATTCCTTTTCTGGTATGCATGGAAACTGCTTTCAATTCAAAGCCCGTTCCCGTGTTTTCAATAAACACGACAATCATCTGTCTGGGATGCCATCTATTTTTCAGCTGGAACTTCATTAATAGGTCACTATCGGTCGGATAATAATATGTAATTTGGATTTTTCACGCACCTTTTTCCGGGAGCTGAAAAACCATTTTAAGATCGGGATCCTTGAAAGTACTGGTGTACCTTTACCGGAATCATTGACAGATTTCTTTTCCAGCCCTCCCAGCAGGATTACTTCCCCGTTCTTGACACGGATGACTGATTCGAAATTCTGGTTGGACAAGTTCGGCGGAGCAGTAGGGTCAACACGTCCTCCGAAATCTTCCTGTTTTACCGTGATGGTCAGTGTCACGTATTCATCGGCACTTACAAACGGTTTTATCGTCACGCTCAGGTTCGCATCCAGGTTCTTCCAGACCCTTGAGCTTTGCTGGAATCCTGCGTTCTGGTTGATCGGCTGAAAGCTCAGCTGCTGTTCCTGGTAATAGGTTGTTTCCCCGATTGACAGTTTTGCCACGTGCCCGTTGAGAGTAGAGATCTTTGGTGTGCTTTCGATCTCGATGATGCTATTGCTCTCTAAGAGGTTGAGTGACATGTAAAAATTTTCGGTTACCTGCCCAAGGTTGACAACCCCAAAGCCGTTGATGGCATTTAAAATGGTGTTAATGGTGTTGAAGCCGAGCGTCATATCCAGCCCGGGGAAGATCGTTCCTTCTGTTTTCACCTTTTCACTGCTCAGTCCTGCTTCAAACCCGCTGTTCAGGTCGTAATTCTTCCCGGAGTACAATAACATAACGTCGATCTGTACCATCGGGACAACAACATCAATGCTTGACACAAATGATTTCAGCTCCCGGATCTGCCGCTCACCTCCTGTCACGATCAATGCATTTAATTCAACGAACTCATTGACTTCAAGCCCGGTGGTCATTTCTTTCGGAATGGCTGTTTTTACGGATTCGATTGTCCTGTTTTCCAGCCGGATGAGCTCTGTTCTGCGTATTCCTTCAAACTTGCTTTCACCAATCACGTAGAGGTCTCCGTCTTTTACCGCGCTGTAATTGGTGGAGTTGAACAAGCGGTTCATCAGGTCCTGGAAGCTGATGTTATTTACTTCTATGGTAGCGGTTCCGTCCAGCTTTGAGTATTGTACGTAATGCACGCCTGAGGTTTTTGCTGCGGTTCCAACAATTTCACTCAGGGGTGTACCGATCGCTTTAACATTTAAATTCCCTTCGGGCGTCCTGGTTAGCCTGAATGTTTCCGTTTCCTCTGTATTCCCGGCTTTGGGGGAAGGGGTGTTCCTTCCTCCACGCGCACCTGCCTGCCCGGCTGCATCAGCAGTGTTCTCTGTTACCGGGAACAGCTGGTAATAGCCTGAGGTGTCTTTTGTGACTCCCATTGAATTGGACCGTACGAACATTTCCAGCACCTCATCAAAAGGGCGGTTCTGAAAGAACGCGTTGACCTGTTTGTTCCGTATCTGGGGATCAATGACAAAATTCTTTCCCGATAGCCGGGTAATCTTTTCCGCAGCCCTCCACAATGAATCGTTTTTCAGGTCCATGGATAAAAACTGGTTGGCGGGATTGTAGGTGATGTCTAGCTCTCTTGGCCTGATAATGACCGGCTCCTCTGCTTTCACTCGTTTTTTTACGGATAAGATCGTACCGATGAACTCGTATTCCAGCTCAAAATTCAGGTACAGGAAGATGAACATGTCCTTTACCTTCGCGTCAAAGAAGTTGTAGGAGATACTTTGTCTCAGGGAAGGGTCCACACTTACATTCAGGTTGTTTTCCAGCGCAACGGAGCTGACCAGCTCGGCAAGGGAAAGCTGGGTGACATTCAACTGCAGCTTGTTATCGTACCCTTTATGAGCGACTGAGACACTGTCGAACAATGCCCGCAGCTGTATTTCCGTATACTTTTGGGCAGACACATAAAGTGCAGAACAAAAAATAAATGAAAGAGATAGTAGAATCTGTTTTCTCATTAAAATTCGGTTAATAAAGGATAGACCTCCTCCAGTGAAGTTTCTCCTGTGGTAAATAATTCATAGGCGCGTTGTGAAAGTTTCCTGATGCCCCTTTCCCTTAAAATGTCATCAACGCTATAGTCATTGTTCTTGATCTTCTGTGCCAGTATTCCGTCAATAGGGATCACTTCATACAGTGCGATCCGGCCTTTGTATCCTGTAAAGTGGCACTTGTCGCATCCGAATGCTACATGATGGTGTTGTGGTGCTTCGAACTCACTTTGCTGTATGATCCAGTCCTGTTTTTTGAGGGGTTCCTCGACTTTGCAATCGCAGAGTTTTCGCACCAGCCGCTGTGCAACGGAAGTGTTGATCGTATTGGCCAGCAGAAACGGAGGCACTCCCATGTCAATGAGCCGGGAGATGGTTCCCCAGGCTGAATTGGTGTGGATGGTGGACAACACCAGGTGTCCTGTAAGCGCTGCCCTTATTGCCATCTGGGCGGTTTCCCCGTCACGGATCTCTCCCAGCATGATCACATCCGGGTCTTGCCGTAAGAAAGACCTCAACGCACTGGAAAAAGTCAGACCGATGGACTCTTTCAGCTGCACCTGGTTGATCCCTTCCAGCGTGTATTCCACCGGGTCTTCTACTGTTACAATGTTCCTGCGTTCATCATTCAGCAGTTTCAGAGTTGCATATAACGTGGTGGTTTTTCCTGATCCCGTGGGGCCGCTGATGAGCATGATCCCGTTCGGTTTTTTAACGCCTTCCAGGTAATTTCGTTTTTCTTCCCCGGAAAATCCCAGTTTATCGATGCTGATGGAGGATGCGTCGTGCCCGAGGATCCGCATAACGATTTTTTCTCCGTACAGGGTGGGCAGGATCGAAACACGGATATCAAAATCCTGGTACTGGATCCGTCCGTCCTGTGGCAGCCGCTTTTCGGAGATGTCCAGGTTGGAGCGGATCTTGATTTTGTTCACCAGCTCCGGATAATCTTTTTTCTCGATCGTATAACGCTGGATCAGGTGGCCGTCTATCCGGATCCTGACCCGTGCGAAATCTTCAAAGATTTCAATGTGAATATCACTGCTCCCCAGATGATTTGCTTCTTGTATGAGACGGTCGACAAAATCAGTCTTGGCGTCGAAAGTGAGCTTTGTTTCACTTTCAGAAGTATTCCGGTAATATTTCCCGAGCGCTCTTTTGATCAGCTCACTGTCCACCGGGGTCAGGGTAATGGTTTTCCCGAACAGAGCGGTGAGCTCTTCTTTCACCAGCGAAGCGTTTCCGGTTTCATCCCAATAAAAGGAGACTTCTGTTTCTGAAACTTCACAGGGAAGGATACGGTAATGCCAGGCAACATCCGAGCGGATCAATTGCTGGTTTTCCTGTGAAACTTCTATGACTGATCTACCTGTTTCCATTCAGAAAGAGAAAAAATAAATGAACCTGTGGTGTAAATACCACGTAGAGTATGGAGGCCAGTGAAAGATAACCGGCATAAGGAATTGTTTTATCGGTGGTGAATTTCATCACAGACAGGTGAATAAGCAAGGTCATCAGTGTTCCGAATGTAAAGAAATAGATGTAATGAACCGGATCAAAAAGCGGTGTGATCGCCAGGATGAACAGGATATCTCCCCAGCTGAAAAAACCGTTCCAGATGGCTGTCAGTTGCTTTCTCCTGACAGAAATATAGACTGTTAATCCCGCCAGGAGAAAAAGGACAAACGCTACGTTCAGGAAAATGGCTGTCCAGTCGGTTTGCCCGTAATTGTACCAGAAGCACAGTCCTGCCAGTAATGGGAATAATATCCACATGACCGCGCGGTAACGCAGATCCTGGTAAAAGATAACCAGCAGAAGAGCTATAAGGAAAAAGGTGAGCATTGTTTTAATCGGGCTGAACTTCTTTCAGGACACCATCCTGGTCGATTTCCCATATGTTCTTTTTACCATCCCCGTTGAAATCAACAACAGCTTCTGCTTTTGCCTTGAACCCCCCGGGTGTGGCTTCGATGATGGATATTTCATAATTTGCCGTTCCGCCGGACAACACTGTCTTGTGGGGAATGTAATTGATGGATTGAAGGTCGGAAGAATATTTGGAGAACTGCAGGAAATGGGCGTATTGAAGGTTATGGATCATTTTCAGCTCCTGCTGCGCTTCCAGGCTTTTGGTACGTGAAGCAACCCCTGTCTGGTTCGGAACCACCAACATGATCAGGATCCCCATAATTGCAAGAACGATCAGAATTTCAGCCAATGAGAAGGCATCTGCGTACCCGCTCTTTTTTTTATTTTTTGACATGTTTACTTTATAACATTACTCAAATTAAACATCGGTAGATACATTGAAACCATAATGATCCCTACTATTAACCCGATTACTACAATGATTGCGGGTTCTACAATCGTTCCGATCAGTTTTGTACGGTATTCGATATCTTCCTGATACTGTTTGGATAAGCGGTCAAAGGTAGTGTCCAGTTGGTTGATTTCCTCGGCGATTTTGACTAAAGAAACCATTCGCTTGTCAAAAATAGCAAATTTTGACATTCCTTCATGCAATGCGCCTCCTTTTTTGATATCTTCTTTTATGGACCGGACCGCTGATTCTATGGGGTAAAAGTCGATCATTTCCTCCATCAGTTCCAGTGCCGTCACCAATGGAGTTTTCGCTCCCAGCAACAAGGAAAGGCTCTGGCACATCCTTGCGAGGTACACTTTTCTGATCAGCGGCCCGAACACGGGGATCCTGAGAATAAGCCCGGAAGTGAATTTCCGGTAGGATTCTTCGTTCCGCTGTGTGTACATGTAGATCCCGGCGCCGGTTATTGCCAGGAAGAGGTAGAGCATGATCAGCGAAAAGTAGTTGGACAGCCAGATGATCTTTTGGGTCAGCGGAGGAAGGTCCTGTCCGAATTGTTTGAACACATCTTCGAACATCGGCACGACACTGGAAAGCATGAAGTACAACACACCGATGGTGATGAGCATCACGAACCCGGGGTAGGTAAAAACACCGATCAGCTGGCGCTTTAACTTCACTTTGTCTTCAAAGAAAGAAGCGAGCTGGCGCAATACGATCTTTAATCTCCCTGTTTCTTCCCCGATCCTGATACTTTGAAATTCATAAGAGGAAAAATGAGTTAATTTTGACATGGATTCCGACAGGGAGCTTCCGGCGACCAGGTCACTTTCCAGTCCTTCCAGGATTGCCTTTACACGCTTGTTTTCCTGTTCTTCTGTGAGCAGGTTGAGCGAACGCTGGATGTCAATACCACTTTCCAGCAGTGATCCCAGCTCATTGTAAAATGCTTCTTTGGCTTTATCAGGAAAGCTTTTCCCCAGCTTTATTTCCCGCTGGAATATATTTTTCTGCTGCTCACTCATTCAATTGCTCATAATAGTGGTTAACTGCTCCTGCCTTACTTTTTTGCTTTAAGAACCGTAGCTGCATTTCTTCTCCTTTTAGCGGAAAGGAAAGGATGATTACTTCATCTTCCCCGGCTGTTTCTTTTCTGATAGAAGAGATCTCAACATTCATTTCTCTCCATTCATCCGGATCCGGTGCGCTTGCAGGCACTGTGCTGCTGCGTTCTTTCCTGACCAACCGTTCTTCTTCCGGCCTGTAAAAGACGGATCTGTGAGGTTGGTAGAATACCAGGGACTGGCTGACCACATCGATGGAGTCGGACAAATGGTATTCGGTCCAGAAATTGGACCGGACCAGCATCCAGTTATTCAGTTCCTGCTGGATTTCACGGTTGATCTTCAGCTGCTCATTAAACCGGTTGAGTGTTAATGTAATGATCGTCACAAGAACACTCAGGATGGCAACGACGATCGTTACTTCCAGGATTGTAAATGAAGGCACTGCGCTCAGTCTGCTTTGATCCATTCCTGTTTCCATACTATACGGTTATCGTTTCCTGTGTATTCGACAGTAGTAATGCTGTCATTGATTGAAGGTGTCTCTTGTGCCTGGAATTCCGGCTGATGCAGGTCAACTTCCTGCCGGACCATCATTTCCAGTAAGGTGTTCTGGATCATCGTCTGTTCCCTGAAGCTCTGGAATTTTAACGTGGTGTTCGTTGCCCGGATGAAAACCAGTGAGGCAATTGTAAAGCATAAGGAAATAATGGCCAGCGCGACAACTATTTCAGCAATACTTGAGCTATTGATCTTTCTTACAGCCATGTGATGATCTCTGTTTTTTTATTTTCATCCGTTTTGATCCACTGAGGCAGTACCAGCTCTTTTGGAAGTGTTTCACTGGAAATTTCCGCATCTACCAGGTGGTTCTTATATTCTCCGCCGCCGATCCGGACTGTAAAGCTGTTTGTGTACGTATATCCGTGGATCTTCCCTCTGATCTCCGTTTCACCGATGTTATAAATCAATCCTCCGACGACCGCTTCTTCTATTTTCAGCTCCAGTGGTTTCCGGAAGTTGGGTTTCTGGCTTACCATCAGGATTCCCCCCACGAGCATTGCTCCTTCTTTCAGGTAAATTCCCCTTGGGGAAAGGCCGGGATTCTCCTGCAGTTCATTCAATACAAGCGTGCTTGGATAGCTGAGCACAACCTGCTCTTCCAGTATCACCTGCTCATGGGCGATGACCTGGGCACTTCCTCTGAACCCTTTTTCAAACGTGACGACAGGCGCAATGATGATCACATGCTCCAGCTGTGCTACATTCTTTATGGATATGGATTCAAAGGAATGAATGATCAGATTTCCTTTCAGCTTGTTTTCAATCACAAGAGGTTCCACCGAGCTGACAAGGGATGTTGTTCCATCGAAGGAAAAAACGCTGTCCTTTTGCGGCATTTCGATTTTCTGAACGCCTGTGATGAACGACTCCAGTGTCAGGTTCCTTGCCGACTCATGCAATTCGGGCAGGGATTTATCACTTTTCCGGGTGTCTCCGTAGATGAGCTTATCGCGTGTGTAGTTCTTACCTGAAATATGACCTCTTTCAACTCCTCTTTCGGAACCGTATAGTATACCGCTGATCTTTGTATCTCCGCAGACTTTTAATGCCTGCCGGTTGTCGGGCACGTAAACGGTAGCGTAGGAGTAGAGTCCGGAGCTGCCGATCAACGCTGTTTTCTGAATGGCATTCTCCCGGTGGAACGTCGTTGCAGTCACGACCCGGAAGGCTCCCCAGTTCTTCACGGTGATCCTGGAAGTATCGCCATGAGCGTGGTATAAAAAGGATTGCTTGTTCTCAGTGGATTTTGCTCCGTAATTGACTGCCAGTAAGTTGTCGAATACCAGGTGCTCTTTTACCGAATAATTCACTTCGATCCGTTTGTTTACACTTGCAGCGAACAGAACAGCACTGCACACAAGTCCTGTCAGTAACAGGAAATTGATGGCATACCCGAGGGCAGAAGCTGTTAGTTTCGTATTCACGTAAGAATGTTAGTTTTTCTTTTGGGAATTGCTCTTGTTCGGTGCTTTTCCAGCCGTTTTTTGCGGTTTCTCTTTCTTTTCTTTCTGCACCTCTTCCTGCTTTACTTTTTCTTTCCGGCGGTCACTTTTTTCTCCTTCCTCTGTTTTCTTTTTCCCGGGGATGTTCCACTGCCTGCGTTTTTCCGTATCTGTCGTTTTCTCTTCCTCTGTAGCTTTGTTTTCAGTTTCCTTTTTTATCACTGGTTGTCCGTTCTTGTAAGAGGTTTTCGCTACCACTTTTCCGTTTTCCAGGTCTTTTGCTTTTCCGTGTAATACGCCGTCCTTCTTTTTTTCAATCCGGGTGATCTTTCCCAGCGAGTCTTTCAGTAAGATCGTTTCCGAACCGGACAGTTTTTTCCCGATCACGATGCTATCAGCATTCTCTCGTTTGTAAGAAAGACGTTTATGCCGGGTGGTCTGGAATACATTCCCTTCCTTGTCATAGTTTGTTTCCGTTCCTTTCAGCCGTCCTTTCTTCCAGTGTTCCGCCGTGATCAGGGTTCCGTCCTGGCGCCAGTATAACCACTCTCCGCTTTTCAGTCCTTTACTGAACGCTCCTTTTTTTGAAAGCTGCTTGTTGTCATGATAGGCTTCGAAACCTCCATGCAGCAGGTCGCCGGAAGACGCCCCTTGTGTCGCGATCACATGCTGTGCTTTGTACCAGTAGTAAAAACGGTCTTTTTTATAACTCCGAACACCTTTCTCATCCTTATCCAGGACCGTGAACTGGTATTGTTCTCCTTCCTGTTTCAGTGAACGTTTCAAATGGATGTCCTTTAAAATCTTTTGATCAAAGGAAAAAGTAGTATTCAATATTAAAATCAGCCCGATAAGGTATTGCATAGGAAAAAAATTACGCGGCAAAGATAGGAAACAAATTTCTTCAGCAGCAACTTTTGAATGTTCATCTTGTGATGATTGGTAAAAATGCTGTTCTTCTGCGATTGACAAGGAGTAGGCTTTTGCTTTTAATTTCCAAATTAGTTAGGGATGGGCTGGACAGGACTCGAACTTCCGAAAGAAAACCAAATAGTTATCGAACTCCTGTAAAAAGGAAAGAGTAATGTCGTTAAATCGAAGCGGAGAAATCTTTTCTCGTTTGCAGTATTCGCTCAACACTTTCAAGCAGATTTTGTATTTGTTCAATGTCAATTCGTTGAGGTTGTTTCTTCTGCTGATAACACCCTTGAAGTAGGCTGGGAAATTATCAAACCGATGGTCGTCAAAGTAATCGTCAATTACCTTTCTGCTGATTTTACCTCCTGTAGCATCAAATTTGAGAAAGTATTTATTAAAATCTGCCTTCTTTTTACTTAAAATTCCTTGAATCCTCAATATCTCCTTAGACGTTCCAACAACTTCTCCCTTCTTCTTGTTCCAGTCCTTGGAAGAGATATACAAGCCTGTTGGCTTCTTCATCGATTTCCCCATAAACCGAACAATATAGTTCAATGTGTAGTTTCCTTCTGCATTTTTGGGTTTGTCCGTTCGTAGTAACACTCGGATTTTTGGAAGCTCGTTCTCTATGTTTTTTCCCATTGCTCTATTTTTTCAGAGCTAAGATCGATGGCATGAACGGAAAGGCAATGAAGATATGGAGATTTTTTAGATTGACATGTCAAACTGTCAGTTAATCAATTTGTTGACAGATTTTTATGTCAATACTACCTAAAACAACATAGTGCAAGATCAAAAAAGGATAATGGTATAACAATTGACATCTTTCTCACAGCAAAACCAAAAGAATAAAATATCTAAAAAGTAACTACTATAGAAAACTGTAAATATGGGCAAGAATTCTACAAATAAAATCACTCATAAATTTCTCACAAATCAACCATCAGGTGAAGATTTGTTTGAAAATAAGTCACAAGAGAAAATAGCTAAAGTTATCAGTGAAAAAATAATTAATGAGCCAGAATTTAAGATTATTGGAATTGACGGTGAATGGGGTTCAGGAAAAAGTAACTTAGTTCGATTAGTAGAAAAGAAGCTTGAAAGTACTCATAAATTCTTTGTTTATGATGTTTGGGGACATCAAGAAGACGAGCAACGAAAAGCAATTTTAGTAGAACTTACAGATTTTATTCAAAATGAAAAAGGCTTATTAAAAAAGGGAGATAAGAAAATTTGGGATGATAAGTTAAAGGTTTTATTAGCGAAATCCAAAGAGACAACTACGATTAACCAACCATATTTAAGCGTTGGGTTTATTTTTAGTTTGTTATCTATAATATATATTCCAACAGTGAATGTATTCAAAGATTCAATTAAAGATTTCTTTGAAATTGACTCTTTGTTTTGGAAGTTTGTTTTAGTCACAGGTCCTATTCTAATTGTTATAGGTATTTTTTTATGGAATTTAGTTAAAGGTTGGTTTCATAAAAAGGGATTTTGTAAGTCATTTAGATTATCAGCCGAAGAAACTTTTCAAGTTTATACGAACAAACAAAAAGAAGAAACAAAAATTGAAACTATCTCCGAAGATCAACCTTCTGTTAGAGATTTTCAGAATTGGATGGAAGATATTAATCAAGATTTAAATAAAAAGATTGTTATTGTCTTTGATAATTTCGATAGATTACCCAAAAAGCATATTTTAAATATTTGGTCATCAATACATATTTTCTTCGCAGAAAAAGAATATTCAAATATTAAAGTTATCATTCCATTTGATAGAGAGCATGTTCAAAACGCATTTAAAGAATTAAACGGCACTGATAATAAATTTGGGGATGACTATGTAAATAAAACATTCGACATTGTTTTTAGGATTACTCTGCCAATTATGTCTAATTGGAAAAAGTTTTTCAGTGAGCAGTGGAAAAAAGCATTTATTAATTATGATGAGGATGAGTTGAGATTAGTTATCCAAGTTTATGAGTTCTTAAACCGAAGAATAACACCTAGAGAAATAATTTCGTTTATAAATGAAATACTTACGATTAAACTTTTAGATGATGATTTTAAGGAAAGATATATAGCTATTTTTGTTCTTTTAAAGGATAAAATATTAGCAGATCCTTTAAAAGCAATTATAAATCTCGAATATCTGGGTGGATTAAAATCTTTTTATAGTAATGACCCTGATTTTGCAAAGCAATTGACAGCGATTGTATATCATATCGATGTTGATAATGCATTAGAATTGATTTATCGCCAGAAATTAAAAGATTCATTAATTAAAAATGATGTCGAACATTTTAATACTATTTGTGATTCAGATTTTATTGATTCAATATTTACATCTGTTATTTCAGAAATTGATGTTTCTGAAAATCCAATTAAAACGTTAGCTGATTTAAAAGAAAATTCAAAATTATCAACTCTTCATGTAAAGCAAACTTGGCATTTATTTTATAATGCAATTATTGAAACTAAGAAACCTATAACTAAACTAAAAATTGAAGATTGGCATGTGATATTAATTAGTAAAACATCTGATGATAGGTATTTAACTTACTTATTAAATGAATATGCAAAATTAGTTGATGAATCAAATATTGAACATTATATTGATGTCATTGATGATTTAGGTATAGATTTACAGGAAGACAGAGTATTGAAATTATTAAACAATAAGGAAGTTAATGCAATACTATTTATAAAATTAATCGAATATAAAGGGGGGGATTATAAAAAATATAAGCTTTATACCAATAATAATTCATTAGATGAACATCTTTCCAACCTAAGTGTAGAAGATGTTTTAAAACTTAACAATACGCAAATTCTTGTAGAGAACTTTAATTTGAAAAACTATAAAGAATTATTAAAAAACTACCTAAATAGATTTGTAAATGAAAATAACATACACTCGGCAGATGATGTAATGAAAAAGCTTATTGAAACATCAAAAACAAATGTTGATTTAAAAGATTTATTAAATGATGCTCAAATTTATAGCTTATATTTAAATCATCCATCCTCTGATTTAAATATTGTTGATGAATTAATTGCTATGAGAATAGCAAGGGGGAATGAATTCAATTCATCTTACTCTCCCCACTTCCAAGCAGTTTTAAATACAGACGACGAAAATCGAGCGGAGCAAATTGCAACAAGAATTCTAAAATATGTTTCATATGGAGATTTGTTGTTAAAATCTATATATTTCAGGGATTCTATATTGTTTAAACAGATAATTATAAAACTCTTTTCTAAGACAGATTTAAACAAAAGCCCTAATGTAATGAGTGTCATACAGAGTTATAAAGATATTAAGGAAAGCTTATCTATTAGTGATTCAGAACTTCTTAAGGAAATCAATAACTGGGATCTTACTGGAACAGAGTTTGATGTTGATGAATTAAATGATGAATTTATAATTGATTGCTTTAATAACCATGAGCTTACAATTTCAAGAAGGTATATTGACCAATTTAATTCTGATTTCAAAGAATTAACTGAAGAATTATATGATAAAGTCTTTACTGATAATTCTGACGTCCATTTTAGATATTTTGATAAATTAAATTTAGATTCCTTAACACAAACATCATTGGATGTTTTTGAAAAGAAACTTATAGACAAACTAAGGGAAAATACTTTAGATAAAAACTGGTGGAATATACTTAATATTTACGATTCTAATAATTCATCATTATCTTTAATAAATAGTCTAAAAAATATTAGAGATCAATTTTTAAATTCAAGTATTCCTTTAAATATCAACATTGCTAAGAAGATTTTACCGTATTTTATCAAGCATCGTTTATTAAATGGAAAAAATGAAGTATTCAGATTAATCATTAAAAATGATTTTTTGTCTGATACTGATTTTATTGAAATTCTGATTTCTAATTCTGAATATATCAAGACGGTATATCAAGAAGCTACACAACCAGATAAGGAAGGATTTAGAAATGTCATAAATGAAAAAAGGGAAGAAAATTCATTTTTAGAACAATTGGCAAAGTCACTTGATATTAGAAAAGCAAAGCAAAAACCTGTGAATAATGAGGAGGTAATATAGTCTTCGTGTCAAGTAGTTTCTTTTTTCTTCAAATTAGGGACTTTCGGTTCTTAAGGATTTAAAGGATTCCAAGTTTTTAGAAACCACTGCAAATCTCTTAAAACCGTCAAATCCTCTAAATCCTTAGTATTCTCTTTTTGTTGGATTTGTTTACAAAATGGTTAAGAGTAAAATGTTCAAAAAATGTTTATATTCGGAATGTAATTAATAACTTCCCATCAACTACTTCAATGCTCTTCTGGTTCTATTGGAGAAATTTTTGGAATAAGGTCTAAATAATTGAAATTAGTGTGAGAGTTTCGTTAATAATATTTGTTGCTGTACTAGTTTTGGGATGTAGCCAAGAGGAAAATAAGGGAGTAGATATAGAACAAACTGTCGCCATTTTATGGGAACCAATACATTATGATACAATAAAGGCTTCTATAAAAGATCGTATCACATTTTCAGGTGACGATACAATAAAATACCTTCCTTCAGACAGAGACTTAACATTGACTTTTGATTTTTTAGGCAAAATGAAAGAGTATATGAAATATGGTAAAATGATTGTCAGACCATACGATTCTAGTGTTTTTGTGAATAGGATTGACAATTATACATTTAAACTGAGGGTTGATAAACCTACAGACGGATGGAAAATATCCATGTATTACGAGTTGAGTTTTGAGAAGCCATTCCACTTTTCTTATATTTATGATAGCATATTGTACCGAGTTGAACCGAATGATACGATGCCTTTATTTATTAGATCAGAAATGACAAAACCAGGTGCTCCATGGGATTATTATTGACAACTGAAGTAGTTTATAACTTTCAATAATCACCCCCGCATTTCCACAGGGGTTCTTTTAGGGGTGTTTTCTTTAATTTTAGGAAATATCGGTTCTCAAGGATTCTAAGGATTTCAATCCTCTCCCTCCGTTGCTTTCTTCGATTTTCTGTACAAAAAGCTATTGTAAATAGAGCGTTTTGCGAAACGTACCTGTGAATCTGAGTTAATTAACTTCTTGTAAACCGAAGCATTCACACCGAAATATTCGTAAACGGAACCATCTGTAAAGGTAATTTCCAACAACAATCCTTTGTGTTTGAAGTCGTAAATGCCACATTCCGTAATAGTTGTGTTGTACTCTTCTTGATTGGCTTCTTTCGTTTCGGGAGCAATGCTCACTAAAAAATGATAACCATCCACAACGTGCTGCCCCATTACTTCCGCTTCTTCTTTTAGCGGATCGCCCTCCTGGAATTTATCCGGGTGCCATTGCTTCACCAGCTTTCTGTATGTTGATTTCAATTCCGACAGGTTGATTTCTTTCTCAATCTGGAACAGCTTCTTGTATTCGTTGATGCGTTTCATGTACTTTTTTTAATGCGGGAGTGTACCATTACAAAAAACAAAAACCCTAAGAAACTTGATACTTCTTAGGGCTTTCTAATCCTGCAAC
>JBBCIY010000007.1:0-304480 GCA_037189645.1 Crocinitomicaceae bacterium | reverse complement strand
AGAGAAGTTAAGCCCGCCAGCGCTGATGGTACTGCCTTTTTGAAGGTGGGAGAGTAAGTCGACGCCACTTTTTAAATCCCGGTATTCGAATGAGTACCGGGATTTTTTTGTTTTATGAAATATGAAATAGACTGCAGAACCATAAACGATATATAACCTACTAAACACCACACACAAACAATACAAACAATCCATACTTACAATCTAAAATCTAAAACTACATGAACCCATAACTAAACTAAATCATACAACTATATAAACATAAACGACATATAACCCCATATAACCTACATCTACCCAGCACTCACACAGTGTACTGAAAAATAAAGAATGAAGCATTTTCTCAAGCAGGGATATTAAGAGGATAGTGCATTTAGTCACTCCATTAATGAGCTCAGTAGTTATATTCCAGAATATGTTATCAGGACAAATTGATGTACTGAAATAAGGTTGGAAAAAATAAAGCTACCTTCTTATTTCTATCTTTTTATTCAGAACCTTATTTCCCGCTTCATCCTGGATAGTAAGGAAATAGATTCCTGGAGACAGGGAAGATACATCGATGGTTGAATGATCTATTTGATTCACGTGCATATTCAGATTCTGCATTCCCAACAGGTTTGAAATAGAAATGTTAAAGTTGCTTTTATAAGCCAGTTCGTTCGCTTCAATAACTAATTCTTCAGACACAGGGTTCGGATAAATAGTTATGCCATGATCAGGAGATATAAGCGTTTCGTTTGAAACGAGTGGTGAGGTTGTAAAATCATCATTGGCACCCACTCCGGACTGGCCGGCTCCATACCGGAAGACAAATATGCTGGATCCGCCGGGGCCGATGTCTTCATTATAACCGACTGTAACTGCTCCGTAATTATAAGTGGTGATCATTTCTCCGAATACCTGTGCGGTCGCATATTGAACGGTCCCGACTACATTCATATATATAAGATTGTCATTGAACCAAAAGAAAAACAAATCTTCCTCTCCGTAGGAATATTGTCCTTCTATCGATGTGCAAATCGTCAGTTGGTAGGGACCATTGTATGTTGTTATCCCAACGCCGGATTCAGGAGTATTCTGTGTAATATTTATCTCCAGGATAGTACCATCTGATCCATCTATTTTAGCAGATGAAAGGTAGATATTTCCATTATCGGTGTCGTATTGGGCACCTACAGAGAAAATAGATTGATCCTGGACTTCAATGTCGGCTACGTCAAAGTCATAATCATCTCCCCATACCTGTGTCCATAATGTGCTGCCATCGTCTTTGATCCTGGTGACCCATGATTGCCATAATTGTGTAGTGGTATTCGTCAAATATCCTCCTATTATGAAGGTGGAATCATCGTATTGGTGGATGGTCAATGCGTTGTCAGCTCCCGGGTTCTCAATCTGGTTTTCCCACAAAATGACTCCATCCTGATCTGTTCTGATAATGTAGATATCGGTATAGCCATCTGTAGTTGAATTGGTTTCTCCTACTAAAATAACACCGCTATCAGCAGTTACCGCCATTCCGTGAGCCCGCTCCCAACCGCCGGTTCCATATGTTCTGAACCATTCTTCCTCACCGGATTCATCTATTTTCCATAGAGCGAAGTCATACGCGCCATTTCCTGAGGAATTGGTATATCCTCCCACATAAAACCCTTCATTTTCAATATATGCTATGCGTCTTCCCCAATCTGTTTCCGCTCCGCCGTAATGATGCGACCAGACATATTCTCCGAGGCTGTCTATCTTCAATAAAAACATCTGGGAAGGTCCATCTGTAAAACTGGATGAAGCACCTGTGATCACATAACTGGAATCAGGCAATTCCACAATACCTTGTCCGAAATCATATCCATTACCGGAGAATTGCCTGTAAAAATTCGACTGGGCTTGTATCCAGCCGGTCAGGAATATCATTACCATGAAAACTGCTCTTCTCATCTTTTAAACATTACTATTTATAAAAAGCGATAGCTCAGGTTAAGTGTGCATGCATAGCCTTTACCTTGTCCTGTCATACCGACAATGTCGGTTGTAGCCAGTCCGATGTTAAATTGCTTCCATGCTCCCTGTGCATATAAATTTGCTCTCAGGCCCGTAAAACCACCATAGGAAACTCCTACTCCCATTCTGAACCATTTTTTACTCCTGTAATGACCTCCGAAATAAAGCATGGGAAGAGCTCCATTTTGCACATAGACCCTTCCTCCGTAAAATAACTGGAATGGTTTGGTATTGTGTTCATCGATGATCTTTCCGATCTGTACAGTAAATGGCAAGGCAATCGTTTTTGCAACAGTATCCCGGCTTAATCCGATTTCGTCTGCAATGTTTTTTCCTTCACCAAACAAGGTTTCTCCATTTGTCAGGTCGGAAATTGTATAACCATCGTGATAGATCGTTGTATCCATTGAATACCTTACCACATTTTTGTTGATAAACCCTATGCCCAGGTTCTGGATGGAAAACTGGATGAATGACTGTTTGTTTTCCGGACCGATTTTAAAGAACAGGTTCGCGTCAATACCTGCGCCCAGGCCTTTGTAATAAGTTCCCGATGCTACATCGGCCCTTCCGTTCAGCAACAGCTCCGCAGAAAAGCCTGTTTCATCTTGCTTGAAATAGGAATCATCCAGGTAGCCATTGATGTGATTCGTGATTCCATAGATATTTAACGTAATACTGGATTTTGTTTTTGAATCGATGAATCCAAAACCAACTTTGTGTGCTCCGGTGATTCCCGCGGTTGTGTTTGAAAGATCCACTTCGGAACCCAGATAGGGCTCATTTCCACGAAATGCCAGTCCATAGAGGCCGCTTCTATATCTTGCAGCCCCACTGTAAAACATCCCGGCTTTGATAATGATCCCCCAGTTTTTTTGTTTGAATGGCTGAATAGTGTAATTAATATATTCGATGGTAGGATCTGCGTAGAACCCGATCCGGTTCAGTGATTTGTGCTTTCCATTAATTTTTTCAATGATCTCATTTGAGATTTCTCCTCCGAAAATGAATTTATTCATGAGCTGGTTGGAGATGGCCGATGATGCAAATTCTCCGGAAGCATAGACATTTATTTCCTGGTTGCGCTGCAAGGTGTCATAATATAAAGGAAGGATGTTCTGGGTTTTTCCTTCAAAACACAAACAAACCAAAATAATAAAAACAATAAACTGACGCATAAAGAAATAAAGCTATGGTTTAATAGGAGTATTACATTTGCTCATCATCTTCACTAAAAACGAAACTTGATACAAACTAGTTGGCTAAAATAATGATTTTATGCAGAACAGGCTTTTCTTTAATTTATTTAAAAACAAAAGAGAGGAATAACCATTCCTCTCTTTTGATAGTGTTGAGCCAGGTTTTGTTACCTGATTAAGTTTACGTGGCCGACAAATTCCAGGTGTTCGTCAACCATTCGTTTTTTCACGTTTATTTTCCAGGTGTATGTTCCATCCTGGCAGAGCTTTCCATCTACCCCGTATTTACCGTTCCACCCGATATTTGTGTCATGCGACTCGAAGATCAGCTCTCCCCATCGGTTGAAGACGTACAGCGTATAATTGTAAGGATCAAAACCGGTTGTGAATACAGGTTTGAATGTTTCGTTATAGTCATCATTATCCGGAGTGAACGTATTCGGAACGTAGAAGATCAATTCCTCTTTTACGGTCACAATCGCATAAGCTGTATCGACACATCCGTTCTCTGTTGATGCAATCAGGGTAACGGTATAGATCCCTCCGAAATCATTCGGGAATGCATGAGTAGGAGAGTGCGCGTAGCTGTACCCGGTTCCGTCTCCGAAATCCCATTGGTAATTAATGGCGCCTACGGATTCATTGACCATCTGGGATTCCCAGTTATAAGTCGTTAATTCACTAGGATTAGGATAGAAGTCTGCAACAGGTTGAGGATCCACACAGATGTAGTCATCCAGTGTTAGTTGATTGGTACATCCTTCAGGTGTACTCACAACCAGTGTAACATCGAAACATCCCGGAGAATTGAACACGGAAGATACGCTTCCACATCCCTGGAGAACCTCTCCATTACCGAGATACCAGGTACAATTCGTCAGGTTCCCTGTGGAGTTGTTGGTAAGAACCGGTATTACCGGAGCACAACCGGAAAGGTTCTGCCCGATTATGTCCATTTCAGGGATAGGAATTACGGTAACGGTAATCTGATCGGTATTTACACAGTTGTTGTGATCAGTTCCTTCAACAGTATAGACAGTTGTCTGAGTCGCAGTGAAAGGTACTCCGTTTGTAACATTGTTATCCCAGGTATAGGATTGAGCGCCTGATCCGGTCAATACGATAGTTGTTCCCGCACACACTGTGAAATCATCTCCTGCATCTACATCCGGAAGCGGGTTAATCGTAACCATCGTAGAAATATTTAAAGCCTGGTTACATCCTTCAATGCTGCCATCCTGGATATTCGTTATCGTATAGATAAACTGACCTGCTGTATTTGTAGGAACTTGTATCGTCGCAATGTCATTGGTAGAAGTCACATATTGTGTAGCACCACCATTAATGTTGTATGCAAATGTGTAAGGAGGTTCTCCTCCTTGTCCGGTAAAAGTAACCACTGGTAGCTGCGGATCCAGATAACAGGCTTCTACAGGATTTGACACAGTTGCAGTCGGTAATGGTTTTACGATGATTGTGACAAGGATACTTGTATCCCTGTTACAAAGTGTCGCCGGATCCATAACATTTGTTAACTCATACACGTATGTTCCCGGGAATGTTGTTGGCTGAGTTAATGTAACAACATTTGATCCTGATGACGTAACGGTTTGAAGTGGACCATTGTTAACGTTGTAGCTGAATGCGTATTCAGTTGTACTGTTATATCCTGTAAAGGTAATTACCGGAGGAGTGCTTCCCTGGCACACGGTTACTGTACCACTTGCAGCAGGAATCGGTCTCGGATTGATTAAAACAGTAGCGGTACCGGTTTGGTTTTGCGAACAATTGGTAACAATGTCTCTTACTGAGTGAAGTGTATATGTATAAGAAGTTGCTACACTCGTTGGCACGTTCACTGTCACACTGCTGGATCCTGAAGTTGTTACGGTTTGCGGAACCCCACCATTGATCGAATAAGTAAATTCATAGTCAGAGGTTCCTCCGTTACCTGTAAAAGTAATCTGCGGACTGGCAGCATCCTGG
Source organism: Crocinitomicaceae bacterium (assembly GCA_037189645.1). GTDB lineage: Bacteria > Bacteroidota > Bacteroidia > Flavobacteriales_D > Crocinitomicaceae > Taishania. The sequence continues at coordinate 299,291 of JBBCIY010000007.1, read as the reverse complement.
CAGACAGTTGTCGTACCTTGGATCGTCGCGGTAGGAAGCGGATTTACAATCACGGTCTGAGTTTCATTGATCAATTGTTCACATCCGGACAGCGGGTCTGATACGCTGATCAGTTCATAGACAAATGTATCAGCAACGTTTGTTGGAACGTTAACCGTTCCGGTAGTTGTTCCGCTTACACTTAAAGTTTGAGAAGTTCCTCCGTTTATGCTGTATACAAAGTCATAATCTCCATGGCTGTTGCTTCCGGTAAAGGTAATTACCGGTTGTCCGTCGTTTTGACAAACAACTGTTGATCCTGAGATAGTCGCATCAGGCATCGGGTTGACAACAATTGTTGATGTGCTTAATGCCCCGGTAACAGTATCCGAGCACGTAGTGGATAAATCAGTAACAGTATGCAGCACATATACGAATGTATCTGCGACGTCTGTTGGCTGATCGATCGTAACGGTACTGGATCCACCTGTTGAAGCGATGGTTTGAAGAGCTCCTCCATTTATGGAATAAGTGAACTCATAATTGGTGTTTAGAACACCATTTGAACCGGTAAATGTAATGACAGGCTCTGCTGCTCCCTGGCATACGACTGCTGACGTTGCGATCGTGGCTGTCGGGAGAGGGTTTACTACGATTTGCACACTACCTTGTTGTGGACGCTCACACTGTGCTGTACTGGAATCCGTGATGTATGTTAAGTTGTATACATACGTCCCCGGAGGAGCAGTAGGAACAGGTACTGTTACACTGCTATTACCTGGATCGGTTGTGACATATTGTGTCGGTCCGTTGTTGATATTATAGGAGAACGTATACGGTCCGGGGGTTAATGACCCGGTAAAAGTTACTTCCGGAGGCCCGTCTCCGTTACAGACAGCGGTATCCCCTGCGATAATGGCTTCCGGACCTTCAATAACGCTCATCGGAACCTGGGAGGAAGCGGAGCACCCGTCAGAGGTTTCGATGGTAAGGACAATATTGCCGCTACCAATTGCATTGTATACGTGATTAGGCGCGGTATATGTTCCCGTTGTCTGGGGTACGCCTGATATTGTTCCGGTTGACATGGGTGTGACTATGCCATCTCCGAAATTCCATTGATAGCCTGTAATTGTACCTCCTATTTCAACACTGGAAAGGTCTGTTATATCAATATCCCCACCAATACAAATGGTGTTTGAGCTGACAGAGAAATCGGCAGTCGGAGTGGGGTAAATAGATGCATTATAGGTAAGGGTCGCTGAACAGATAGAACCGTATGGCAATATATTTACTGTATATACTCCTGGAGTGGTTATTGTAATTTGTGGAGTTGTTTCACCAGTGCTCCACTCATAAGCCTGGATACCTTGAGATGGTGCAGAAAGTACCGTAGATGAACCCTGGCAGAACTGTTCTACTTCCATATTGTCACAGCTTACGTCCACATAAGCATATCCCCAGTGCCCGGTTTGTGAACAGTCTCCTACCGTTACTTCAAGTGTTACAGTTTGCCCGATATACGCTTCCAGCGGAACAAAAATAGATGTCCAGTCCCGGTATGCCACTCCTCCACCTGTGACCCAGCCAGCTTGCCCGTCTCCGAAGTGAGAGAAATACTGGGCACAACCTACTTCAGATCCACCGACATATACACGTGCACTGAAAAACGGCCTTTCCGCATTGGCATGTCCGCCTCCCGGGTCCTGTAACACGGCCATATAACTATAGGTGATCGCGGGGTTAGTTGCCGATACGACGAAATCTTTCCTGAGACGGGCGTAACGGGCACCTGTTCCCTGTCCATCTCCCAGCATGGCAGAATTACCTCCCTGGAAAACACGCGGGGATCCTGTAAAGGGATCCGCCCCTCCTGTCACAATTGCGTGTTGTGTTCCACAATTGGTTCCTTCACCTGTTGTTCCTCCCATGGTAGTCCCTGTTACTGTTCCGCAGAATAAGTTCCAGCCGGTGTGGTTACCCATTTCAAAATCGGCATTTAAACAAGCTGCTGTCTTAGGGATATTCTGAGGCCCGCTTTCTTTACCTGTTTCCTTGCCTGGACCCTTCTCCAGGAAGACATACTTTCCAACCTGGGTCAGGTCGGAGTCACTTGTAAGCACAGGCTTTTCAAACCAGTAATTATCTTTGGTTCTTGCGATTAACTCTAATAAAGCAGAGCCAACCGTATTTAAACTTTTGTTGTTGTAGCAGATATCGTTGCTGATATAACCGATGAGCATGTTCTTTTCATAAGCGTTCCACGCGATGAAATCGGAGTAATTCACATTGAATCTGCTGTAAAAGGATTGCTTAAATGAATTGTCATTTATTAGTTGTTCAAAAGCTGATTCAACGTCCTTCTTACAAGTGACCTCCTGTTCAGATATGCAATGAGCATGGTTATGATCCTGAGCGAATGTTGAGCTAACAACAATAAAACTTAATGCGAGAGAAAGAATTTTTGCTTTCCCGAATTGAGAGGCGATATGTGTGTAGTTAGTAATCATAGCAATAATTTTCAAGTTATAAAAATAACATTATTATCAAAGTCCCTTACATCTATTACGTTAAAAAAGCAACAAGGTAAGCGTTGAATTATGTTCAATAAAAATTTGGTGCTATTCGTGTATTTTTTGGCTTGTTTACGGGTAAATACGAGATATTCTATAATTGTTCCAGTAGTTCATCCTTTTTTCTTCTTGAGACAGGAATCCTTGTTCCGTCTGAAAGTGTTAAATACCAGTTTTCACCCTTGCTGATGTACTGAATGTAATCCACGTTCACTACATACGAATTGTGCACACGGATGAAACGGTCTTCCGGAAGTTCAGCTAAATAGCTTCCAATATTCAGAGAACTGGTAATTTTTCGCTTATCAGCCGTTATGAAAGTTGAATACCTGCCGCTTGATGCAATGTAGATGATATCGGCATGATTGATGACGTCTATCCTTTCGACTGAATTGACAATGATTCTTTTTTTCATGGTAGCAGATTTTGATATATCAGGCTTCTCGGTTTAATAAAAAATTACTTAGTTCTGTCAGTCTGGATTTGTTCTCAGATGGAAGATCGATCTGTGCCATTTCCTGCTGGGCGATGGAAAAATAGTGATTTACCTGTTTTAAAGATAATTCTTTTACACCGATCTGATCAAATATTGCTTTCATCCCGGCTATTTTTTTAGCATGATCTTTTTCCGACACAAGCTCTTCCATTTTTTCCAGCTGTTTGCCGTCTGCGTGTTCTTTCGCAAGAAGGTAGAGCATTGTTTTTTTATTTGCCAGGACATCTCCGCCAACTTGTTTCCCGAATTTACCGGGATCAGCGTATAAGTCAAGGATGTCGTCCTGGATCTGAAAGGCCAGCCCGACATTTACACCGAAATTATAAATGTGCTGCCTGTTTCCGGAGCCTGCACCCGCAATCACTGCTGATAGCTCCAATGCTCCTCCCAATAAAACAGATGTTTTCAAACGGATCATTTTCACATATTCCTCAATCGTAATTGCGCTCCGTTTTTCAAAGTCCATGTCCAGTTGCTGCCCCTCGCAGACTTCAACGGCTGTCTTGTTAAACACGGCCAGTAATTGCCTCAGATCTCCTTCCTGCCTGAAAAGCAGCTGGTATGCCTTTATCATCAGAACATCTCCGGCAAGAATAGCTGTACTGGCATTCCATTTCTTATGTACGGTTTCAGATCCTCTGCGTAATGGAGCTTCGTCCATTATGTCATCATGCAGCAGTGTGAAATTATGGAAGGCTTCAATCGCCAATGCGCCGTTAACGGCTTTTTCCTTGTCGAGCCCGAAAAGCTCCGCACCCAGCAAGGTCAGTATCGGGCGCATGCGTTTTCCTCCTATTGATAAAAAGTAGCGGATCGGTTCATATAGTCTGGCGGGAGATGAAGGAAGGTCTATTTTTTTTAATTCGTTTTCAATATAATTTGTATATAAGGAGATAAATTCCATCAGCGTTTTATTAAATTTAGTAAATATTGACCATAACCGCTTTTGAGTAAGGGCTGCGCCAGTTGATACAGCTGGTCTTCAGATATGAAACCGTTTCTGTATGCAACCTCTTCGATGCAGCCGATCTTCAGCCCCTGCCTTTCTTCTATTACCTGGACAAACTGGCCCGCCTGCATGAGCGACGCAAACGTTCCTGTATCCAGCCAGGCGGTACCCCTGCTTAAAATCGCAACTTTTAATTGATTTCGTCGTAAATACTCAGCATTGATATCGGTTATCTCATATTCGCCTCTTGCAGAAGGACTGAGATTTTTCGCGATTTCAATAACAGAATTATCATAAAAATACAGACCGGGAACAGCATAGTTGGATTTGGGGTTCGAAGGCTTTTCTTCAATGGAAACAGCATTCATCTGCTCATCGAATTCAACCACACCATATCTTTTAGGATCGCTTACATGGTAGGCATACACCACCCCTCCGTCAGGATCATTATTTTCCTTCAGTAATTCATCCATTCCCACTCCATAGAAAATATTGTCTCCTAAAATGAGCGCAACTTTATCTTTCCCGATGAATTCTTCTCCGATCACGAATGCCTGTGCCAGTCCGTTGGGATGTTCCTGTACTTTATAACAGAACTGGCATCCTAAGGAAGAACCGTCACCAAGTAAACGCTGGAAATGAGGCAGGTCGTGAGGTGTGGAAATGATCAGGATTTCCCGTATTCCTGCATCCATTAATATGGAGAGGGGATAGTAGATCATCGGCTTATCGTAAACAGGCATCAATTGCTTACTCACCGCAAGTGTCAATGGATGTAAACGAGTTCCTGATCCCCCGGCAAGAATAATTCCTTTCATAGATTCAGTTTTTATTTCAATAGCCAAAGAAACGGATTTTTTTGCAATTTTTTCTATTTTACTTTGTCGTTGACTATTAATCACTTTGTTGGTACGACCTCCTGGTTTTTCTGACAGGAACACTGTCATTGAACATCTTTTTCCAACCTATTTTAAGTTCCGTTCGTTTGTAATTATAGTGAAATTATTTGGTTGGAATAATATCTTTAATAATTTTACGACTAACAATATTTAAGTATAACTAAACTAAAAATCGGAATTATGAGTAATTATGAAAACTTTAAGATGAGGATTAACAGTCTGTTTTTTACAAAGTTCTTGATTGTTATTGGAACTTTTCTGGTGGTGACACAAACGTATGCCCAAGATTGGGACGAGATCATAAAATTAACAGCTTCAGACAGGGCACAGGGCGCTAATTTCGGTTATGCTGTTTCCATCTCCGGAGATTATGCGATCGTAGGAGCTCCAAAGGATCCGACGGATGCTTCAGGGGGCAATGCTTTACAGGAAGCAGGTGCGGCGTATATCTTTAGAAATAACGGTGGAACGTGGTCACAGGTACAAAAAATTGTTGCCTCAGATCGTGCCGATTATGATTATTTTGGCTGGGCAGTCTCTATTTCTGGCGATTATGCGGTAGTAGGTGCCTATTTTGAATCACAGGATGAGAATGGTGCGAATACGGTGAACAGCGCAGGATCGGCCTATATTTTCGAAAATAATGGCGGTACCTGGAACCAGGTGCAGAAGATCGTTGCTTCTGACCGGGAAGCGACCGATTATTTCGGTTATGCTGTGGCTATTTCTGGCGATCATATTGTTGTTGGAGCATATAGTGAAGATCATGATGTTGCGGGAAATACACAGATGCCCAGCTCGGGTTCGGCCTATATTTTCAGAAATAATGCGGGAACCTGGGCGGAAGTGCAGAAAATTGTCGCTTCAGACAGAGGACCAGGTGATTACTTTGGATATGCCGTAGCTATCTCTGATGATTATGTGATTGTAGGAGCACAAAGAGAATCAGAAGATGTATCAGGTGGAAATACACTCCAGTTCTCAGGATCAGCGTATGTTTTTAAGAATAATTCAGGTACCTGGGCAGAGATCAAAAAGCTGGTTGCTAATGACAGGGAATTTGATGCGAATTTTGGTGCTTCTGTTGCCATTTCAGGAGACAATGCGATTGTCGGGGCATTTAAAGAATCGAAAGATGCTTCGGGAGGCAGCGCTATCACAGGAGCAGGAGCAGCTTATATCTTTTCAAATAATTCCGATGCCTGGACTCAGACACAAAAACTGGTAGCTGGTGACAGATCAGGAGGTGATTATTTTGGGCGTGCCGTATCGATATCAGATGACTATGTGATTGTAGGAGCTTACCTTGAAACCGAGAATGCTCAGGGACAAGACAGCTTAGGTTCAGCAGGTTCTGCGTATATCTATAAAAACAATGGTGGGACCTGGTCACAGACTTCTAAAATTGTTGCAAGTGACAGAGGGGAAGGAGATAATTTCGGTTTCGCTGTGGCTATTTCCCCTGATTATGTCATAGCAGGAGCTTACAGGGAAACGGAAGATGCTTCCGGAAGCAATACCATTACAGGAGCAGGATCGATCTATATTTTTGAAGAAGAATGTGTCCTGGATAATTCAGTAACGGTAACGGGGTCTACCATTACAGCCAATTTGTCCGGAGCAACCTACCAGTGGGTACATTGCGATGGTTCCAATTCTCCGGTAGCAGGTGAAACTGCTCAGTCGTTCACTCCGACAATCAGCGGAAATTATGCGGTAGAAATTACAGCCAATGGTTGTACCAAAGTTTCACCTTGTTCATTAATTGATGTCCTGGCGATCGGTGATATTGAAAATGAATCTCTGAGTGTATTCCCGAACCCTAACAATGGTGTCTTTAAAGTAACAGCTGCAAACGGCCTGGAAAATGCTTCGGTAGAAGTTTACTCTCTGCTGGGTGTATTGGTTTATAAGAATGCGGATGTTTCCGGATCAAGTGTAACCATTGACCTGAAAGAGCAAAACGATGGTGTTTATTTCCTGAAACTGAACGGACAGTCGGTTACCAAGATCGTAAAAAGATAATTGTTCAGTCTTTGATTGAAAGATCGGTTGGAAGAACCTGATCAGACGAGAGATCCTCAAAAGAGGATCTCTCGTTTGTTTTTACACGTGTTATAAGTTGATCCGCAGAAGAATATAGGCTGTCCTGCAAAGAGCCGACAGGAAAGATAATCTATTGTACCAACTTTTCGTCGTCTGTTGTTACATTGGATAATAACCACAAAGCGATACAAAATGCCCCACGTAATCAAACCAAATGCACTGTGAAAACTGTAAGGAGGTTTTATACAGCAATACGGTTTAAGGGAAAGCTGAATTACTTGTCCTTCCGGGGAAGATCTTCCTGGATTTCTTCTTCCGGCTCGGATCTGTCTAAGGAGAAATGATCCGCTTCTTTGTCATCGATTTCCAGCTGGTCCCATTCTACGTCGTCTTCCTCATCGTAAACATCAAAGAAAGGTTCCTGGAATGCTTTTGTAGACAATCGTTTTGCAAGGCTCAGCAATACTGACGGAACCAGGATCAGGTTGGTGCTGATCGCGATCAGCAATGTTGTGGAAACCAATAATCCAAGTGCTTGTGTTCCGCCGAATTCAGAGAATGTAAATACGGAAAATCCGAAGAAAAGAATGATGGATGTATAGAACATTCCCAGCCCGGCTTCGCGCAATGACTCGATGACACATCCTTTCAGGTCCCATTTCTGGCTCTTCAGTTCCTGCCGGTATTTAGCCAGGAAGTGAATGGAGTCATCCGCAGTGATACCAAAAGAGATATTAAACACCAGCAATGTTGATGGTTTCAGCGGAATTCCGAGCCAACCCATAATACCACCTGTAATAACAAGCGGGATCAGGTTGGGAACCAGCGATACAAATACCATTCCCCAGGAACGGAACAATAACGCCATCAATATACCTACGGTTATGACCGCGAAGATGATACCGCCCAGCAAGCTGTCCACCAGGTAGATTGTACCTTCTGCTGCAACAACAGCTGTTCCGGTAATTGTAGCATCCATGTATTCATAATCAATTGCCTGCCGGAGCTGTTTGTTGAAATCGTCTTTTTTGTAATATTCCTTTATTTTATCAAAATCTGAATCGAACGCGTACTGCAGATTATGATCCTTACCTGCGATGATGGAGGTGAGGGAATTGTAGATTTCATGATGGTTTTCCAGTAAGGTATCAATGTATTCCTGATGGCCCGCAATGATCTTCGTATAATAACCTTCGATCTCGCTTCTTTTCGGGTTCAGGATCGCATCAATTTCTTTCCTCACCTGATCGGCCTTCTGGCTTAGCTCATAAGAACCCAGGTCTTTGATCTGTGCCCGGATGCGCAGGGTTGTGTTGGTGGTGTCAAGCAATTCCTTCATCTTTAACGAACTGTTCAGGTTCGTCAGATCGAAGTTGTCAATGTATGTTTTTAACCGTGCTTTATCCCGGTTGTTGAAAATCTCATACTTGTCCGGGTTGTTTCCATAATAAGCCATGTTGATGACTTTTATGAAATCCACCATAGAAATACTTTTTGAGAACAAAGTATCGTTTTCGTATTTCTTTTGTATGGCTTCTACTTTTTCAAGTGTCGATTTTTTAAACAAGCGGTTCTGAGCCTTATAATTGATCATTACCTCGAAAGGAATGGAGCCTCCGAAATTATCTTCAATAAAAAGCAGGTCTTTTAATATCTGATGGTCTTTTGACAAGTCACCTGTGATGTTCCCGGTGGCTTTTACTTTCATCATTCCCCAGATACTGAAAAACAATACGATTCCGGTAATGGCATATATCCATTTGCGTTTCTTCTCCACGAGGAAGACCATCGCGTTCAGGAATCTTACTGCCAGCCCGCGGTCCAGGTGCCGCAAATGCTTGTGGCTCGGCTTTTGTGTCAACGTGGAAATGATCGGCAAGATACAGATCGACAAAGCGAACAGAACCATGATGTTCAGGGCCGCGATCAGACCGAATTCCATTAATTTGTCGGAGTTTGTGAATACCAGTGTAAAGAATCCAAGCGCTGTAATAACGTTTGTGATAAAAGTGGCTGTTCCGACTTTCCCGATTACGCGTGTCAGTGCCTTGATCTTGTTTCCATGCGACTTTACTTCCTGGTGGAATTTTGTCATCAGGAAAACACAGTTCGGCATCCCGATCACGATCATCAAAGGAGGGATGAGCGCCATCAGCACGGAGATATGGAACCCGAACAGTGCAATGCTTCCCAGGGACCAGATTACAGCAACGGCGATGACAATATTACAGATGAATACGACCCGTGTAGAACGGAAAATGATATAAGTAAGCAGGGAGGTGACAAAGATTGCCATCCCGATGAAAAGGTACATTTCGGTAATGATCCGCTTACTGATCACAACACGAATGTGCGGAAGCCCGGCGAAACGGACCTGTCCGAAGTCTTTTGAGTAGGACTGAGCCAGCTCTTCGATCTGCAGGATAACGTTGGCCTTTTTCTGGTCGGAAAGGAATTCTTCCTGCACGTTGATCATCATCAATGATACATTGGTGCTGTCATTGTAAAGAATACCATTGTAAAAAGGAATGCGTTTTATTTCGTGCTCAATCTGCTCTACGGACTTTTCCTGGAAACGGGTGTCCGAAAATATTTTCCGTACTTCAAACTCCTGTTTTTCGATATTGTTTTCTACAGAGTAGAGGGTAGCCTCTGAAATAACTCCTTCAACACCGTCAAAGGTCAGGATGGAATCTCCCAGCTGCTTCCATTTTAACAGTTTGTCTTCGGAATAGAGAGAATCAGTCTGGATCGCAAGGACAAGCGCTCCTCCGTCCTCGCCGAACTGCTCTTTAAATTTGGTATAGTCGATCTTTGCAGGAGACTCCTTCGGAAGAATAAAACCGTATTTATTGTCCAGCTTAAGGCCAGTGGCCGCCTCATAACCGAAAAAAACGGTTAATAGCGTGATGATTCCTATGATTAAGAACTTATTTCGGAGAATAATATTTGCCAGTAATTGCCACATAAAATTTGTATCTGTTCAAATATTTTAGCATGAGGGGGCAAAATTACTTAAATAGAATATCGTTTGCAACCTTTTTTTTGACATTTAGTGAATCTGGTGAAATTGCCCGCCGGATTGTTCATGAAACGAACGGATTATTAGCGTGAGAATTTCTTTTTTCCGGATCAGCACTCATGCAAAAAACCCTGTAACGCATGCGCTACAGGGTTCGTCGTTACGATATAACGAATGTTATTATTGCCCTTGCTGTTGTCCCTGCTGGCCTCCTTGTTGTCCTGGCTGAGCTGCAGGCTGTTCCTGCTGAGCTGCAGGCTGTTCCTGCTGAACGGGTGCAAATGATTTTGTTCTTAATGTCATGACGATGCTTAATACAGCAATGATCCCTGCTAAAGACCAGGTTGCCTTGTCAATAAAGTCATTCGTCTTTTGAACTCCTCCGATTTGCTGTGCCGCTCCGAAGTCAGAGCTCAGCCCTCCACCTTTCGGGTTTTGGATGAAAACGATTAATACCAGCAAGATACTTGCGATGATAATCAATATTGTAATTAACTCATTCATGATCGTTATGTATTAATTTTTTTATTTAAATCCTCAATTTGGGTTGCAAAGAAAACCTTTTTTTCTGGAAAAATCAACATTAATTGCTGATAAGCGTAAATTGCTTTCGGATAATTGCCCTGCGCGGCGAAAATTTTTGCCAGTGTTTCACTTACCGGAAGTTGCGTTTCGTCTAGGCTTTCCTTTGCTTTTTTTGTCGGATTGAACATTTCATTTTTGTCTGTCCTGTCCTCAAATAATTTTTCTTTCGGAGAAGAAATTTTGGGTTCACTTTGTATGAAACGTTCGATCAATGCGTCCGGGTCCGGTTTTTCTTCAACCGGTTTGATATAAGCTGCATTTTTCTTCAGCCAGGAGGTAAAACTCCGCTCGTCCGTTGTTTTTTCTTCGTGTGGTTTTTCCTCAATAAGCGGCTTTTTCTGAGCCAGGGCCTCGATGAGCTTCTGCTTCTCTTTTTCCAGCTCCAGCTGCTCTTCTGCTTCTTTCTGTTTTACAATCTTTGCTTCTTCCGCCTCCAGGGAATAAACTTCCGCTCCGATGCTGATAGAGCTCAGGATATCGTCAGGCAGCGAAGGAAGCGGTTCCTGTACGTGCTCGTTGGTTTCCGTTTCCGGAGTATGTATCTCCGTTTCTTCCCCGGAGAGAGGAGTGGCTGTGTCTGTGTGTTCAGCACGCTCTTCCGGAAGGGAAACGGATGGTTCAGGAGAACTAATTTCTTCCCGGGGTTCTTCTGCCACGTTTTCTACTGGCAATTGATATTCCGGGGACTCTTCCCGGGTGGTGTACGCTTCAGCAGGAGTAACAGATTCTTTTACCTGTCCGGCTTTCTTGTTGTTCAGCAGGTCGAAAAGTACGGCTCTGTCGGCAACACGGTAAGCGAATTTCTGCAATTCGGTATCCAGCCTTACATCATTGGTCTGAGCAAGTGTTTTCAGGTAAAGCAATGGAAATACTTGTGAATATGGATACGTCTCGCACAACGTCCTGAGTGAATCAATATCCTGCACGTTGCATAATTCCGGCTGTTTGATTCGGGCTGCTATTTCGTGGAGATTCAGCATTACCAGTTGGACAAAATTTGGTTAATAACATCCTGGACGATCTGCGTGTTTATTTCCGTAAGCAGCTGTGACTCGACAGAAGAAATGTCCTGGTTGGCGTCGAAATCCGTAAAACGGGTACTCATTACCTTCATTTCATGGGAATAGTCCGCTTTGGGGCAATCGAAGTAGATTTCCATCATTGCCGAGACCGTCAGGCGGTTTTTGGCTGCGTTATCTCCTTCCTGCAGTGCGATGGGCATGACGGAGTAATTGGTTATCTTTCCTGTGATGGTGACCTGCGGAGTGTTATTCTCACCGGAGAGCAGCAGCCGGGTATTGTTCTGAATACCGGATTTTATGGCTTCTGTCAGTTCGATCGGGTAATTGATGGGGGCGTTGGATGCAGCGTTTTCCAACGGGTCCATTTGAAAGTGCGTGAGGCATGGATGCAGCGAACCTGTATCATTAAAAGAGACGCTGGTGGGCCAGCACGATGTCAGCCCGGCCAGTAAAACAATCACTATGACATGCAGGATCCTCATTCTACCAGGTTATATTCTTTGATTTTCCGGTATAAGGTTCTCTCGGAAATGCCCAGCTCCTGGGCGGCATACTTCCGTTTTCCCCGGTGTTTATCCAATGCTTTTCTGATCAGGTCTTTTTCCTGGTCTTCCAGCGAAAGTGATTCTTCCACCACTTCATGTACTTCGTATTCTTCTTCGTCCTCCGCGGTATGATGCGGATACGGAACTTCCTGTACAACGGCTTTCTCACCGGAAGGCGGGGCAATCAGCTTTGCCGTTTCATAAGGAGTGGCTTCTACATCGGCATACAACCGGTTGATGAACTCTGCCTGGTCTCCAGACACAGAAAAACTTCCTCCTTTATTGATGATCTCAATGACCAGCTTTTTTAATTCGGTCAGGTCTTTTTTCATATCGAACAGGAACTTGTACATCAGCTCCCGTTCCGAAATGCTTTCTTCCGATTCACGCTGCGCCGGCATATTGGACTTTGCCTGTACGGATGGCAGGTACTGCTTAAGCTTGTGGGCATCCAGCTCCCGTTCCGTTTCGATCACAGAGATCTGTTCCACTACATTCTTCAGCTGGCGGATGTTTCCCGGCCAGGAATAATGGTTGACCATGGCAACGGCATCATCTGTCAGACGGATGGTCGGCATCCTGTATTTATCTGCAAAATCGCTTGCGAATTTCCGGAACAGCAGGTGAATATCCTCTCCACGGTCACGCAGTGGAGGAAGGGAAACAGGAACAGTGCTCAGGCGGTAATACAGGTCTTCCCGGAATTTACCCGTTGCGATAGCATTCTGCATGTTTTCATTGGTGGCTGCCACTACGCGCACATTTGTCTTTATGACCTTAGAGGAACCGACACGCAGAAACTCGCCTGTTTCCAGTACGCGTAGCAGTCGGACCTGTGTCTGCATCGGTAGTTCAGCAACTTCATCCAGGAAAATCGTACCGCCGTCGGCTACTTCAAAATAGCCTTGCCGGCTTCCCGCAGCCCCGGTAAAGGATCCTTTTTCGTGTCCGAACAGCTCGGAGTCGATGGTCCCTTCCGGAATAGCGCCACAGTTGACCGCGATGTATTCTTTGTGTTTCCGCGCGCTCAGGTTGTGTATGACCTGCGGTATAATTTCTTTCCCGGTTCCGCTTTCTCCCGTTACCAACACCGAAATGTCAGTCGGGGCAACCTGTATGGCCACTTCCAGCGCACGATTGAGCATCGGGGCATTCCCGATGATTCCAAAACGTTGTTTTACTTGTTGCAGCGTCATTTTTTAATTGTGAATTGTCAAGTTTCAATTATTCAGAACACAGGGAGTACACCCCGAATGTGTGCCTGAATTCCATTATTCAGCTGATTGAGCGAAGTCGAAAGCAGCCGGCTCACACACCGAAACAACCTCTCCTTTCAGCGTTGCGGAAGTACAATCCGTGATCTTTACCAGGATGTATTGCCCTTTGTCAAAATTTCCTTTCGGAAAAATGACCATTGAGTTTCTTCCGTCACGGCCGCACCACTCATCTTCCGAGCGTTTGGATTTGCCTTCTACCAGTACTTTCTTTACTTTCCCGATCTGCTGCTGGTGCCAGTAAAGTGAAGACGCCAGTTGCAGGTCAATGATTTCGTTCAGGCGTTTTCCTTTCACATCCTCGGGAACATCGTCTTTAAAACGGCGTTCCGCCAGCGTTTTAGGGCGCTCGGAATACTTGAACATATAGGCGAATTCATATTGAACCTCTTTCATCAGCTCCACAGTATCCCGGTGCTCTTCATCTGTTTCTCCGCAGAATCCTGTAATGATGTCCGTTGAGATAGCGCAGTCGGGAACAATGCTCCGGATAGCTTTGATCCGCTCCAGGTACCATTCACGTGAATATCCTCTGTTCATACGTGCCAGCACCTCCGTATTTCCTGATTGTACCGGCAGGTGGATGTATTCGCAGATGTTTTCGTATTTTGCCATTACTTCCAGCACATCGTCTGTCATGTCTTTCGGATGTGAAGTGGAGAAACGGACACGTAAATCAGGAGAGACCAGCGCGACCATCTCCATCAATTGAGCGAAATTGGTTGTTGGCTTCCCTTCTTCCTTGACTTCTCCTTTGGAAGTCAGGTTCCAGCGGTAGCTGTCTACATTCTGTCCTAATAATGTCACTTCCCGGTAACCTTTCCCGAACAGGTCCCTGCATTCCCCGACGATTGTCTGCGGGTCGCGGGAGCGTTCACGGCCACGTGTAAACGGAACGACACAGAACGAACACATATTGTCGCAACCACGCATGATGGTTACAAATGCGCTCACACCTCCGGTGTCCATTCGTACAGGAGAAATATCAGCGTACGTTTCTTCTCTAGAAAGCAATACATTCACGGCACGCTGACCGGAACCAACTTCTTCTACCAGGTTCGGAAGATCGCGGTAAGCATCCGGGCCTGCAACCAGGTCCACCAGCTGCTCTTCTTCCAGCAATGATTTTTTCAGGCGTTCCGCCATGCAGCCTAAGATTCCTACCACCAGCTCAGGTTGGTCGGATTTCCGTTTTTTAAATTCGGTCAGGCGGTTCCTCACACGTGTTTCTGCGTTCTCACGGATGGAACATGTGTTGATCAGGACCACATCCGCCTCATCGATATTGCGGGTAGTGGTATATCCTTCGTTTGTCATGATAGAAGCGACCACCTCACTGTCAGAAAAATTCATCTGGCAGCCGTAGCTTTCCACGTACAGGCGCTTTCCGTTGGATGACGGCACAGAAGTTTCGACAACTGTTGCCTCACCTTGCCTGCCTTCATCAATTACTTTATTTTGTTCAAATTCCATTCTACAATCAAAACTGATTTGCAAAAATAATAATAATAAAAATCATTCTGACAAATTGTCACACTTTAACGATTTTTTTGCAACATTCACAGACCAGCAGGAATGGGAAATGACAGCTCAACGGTTAATTCCCGGGAATATCAACGTTTGCTGAATGTGACGAGCTTGTAATTGGGAGACAAACTGTCTTCACCGAAATAAGGTGATTCGATCTGAACAAGAAAGGAATTTTCCCCCACCCATTTGGCATCTTTTATCTTTTCTCCGTACCCGTACGGATCTTCCTCATCCTGGAGATAAGAAACATTGAATTCTTCCCGGAAACCATTTTCAGAAACGGAATAGAGTCTCATTTCAGAAGAGTTCACAAACAGGACCTTTTTCCGGTCAATGGATAAGATCGGTACTTCCATGATCTCTTCATTGTCAAAAAGAGATATGGTCTGCCGGTCTTTCCAGCGGATCTCGCTCCCGTCCTTTCTGCTGACCAGCAGGTAACCTTTCTCTTCGGCATAAAATGTTAAAAGGTGATTGGCATTTTTGTCATCCCAGAAGATCAGGTATGCGTCCAGGTCTTTCAGGTATCCCTGGAACTGATGGGAATAAGGCTGGCTTTTGTAGCCGGACAGATGTGCCATCATAGGGGACATTTTTTCCAGGAAATTCGGCGCGAAATATGTTTTGGTCTTACCCCCGGCCAGCTTTAAGACGATGGATGTGTCTGTTTTTGTAAAATACTCACCGTACAGCTTGTCGTCATTCAATATTTTTGCATCAAGGATGGATGAGGTCGGGAAGTAGTTGTTGTATTTGTTGTCATTCTGAAAGCTGTCTCCTTCCGTGAAAGTGATGGTGTATTTTTCCGCTGTTATCGTTTCAGGGATCTTGTTCACCTCTTCGGATGAAAAATCGTAATACGAATCCCAGTCCGAAACAGAATCCGCCATTTCATAGCTGTCTTCTTCCAGGGGATAGATCTTTCCATTTTCCAGCATGATGTATTCAGACTTTGGAACTTTATAGTAATCCTCATCAGATTTTTTCCTGTTCTTTTTTTGTGCCAACGAAGCATTTCCTGCGGCAATTACACAGATGGCCATTCCTGTCAGCGCAATGGCTGAAATTACATTTTTAGTCATGTTAAGCGATTGATTAATAGTTATTATGTCTGTTAATATTTAGTAGACGTCCACAATTTCGATGTCAAAGATCAGAATCGAGCTTTCCGGTATTTTTGAAAGTTTTTGCTGTCCGTAACCCAGTTGAGGCGGAACGATGATTGTCGCTTTTCCTCCCGGTTTGAGGTAATAGGCAACCTCCCGCCATCCGTGGATGAGGTTTTTCAAGGTCAGCTCCATCGGTTCTTTTTGCTCGTCAAACACTTCACCGTTGAGCAGTTTTCCGGTATAGATGGCGGAAATCATCGCAGTGGGTTTGATGGGGTCACCTTCTCCTTCTTCGTGAATCGTATAATACAACCCCGATTCGGATTTTGTCATGTCAAGTTTGTTCTTCCTGACATAGGCAGCGATCGTCTCATCGAATGACTGAATCTCCTTGTCACTGTATTTTCCACAGGATACGAAGATGATTCCAATGAAGAACAGCCAGTATATTTTTTTCATTGCTTCAGGTTTAGAATTGAACAGGTGTAAGCGTGTATCCTTTTTTCTCCAGTAACCGCAGTACTCCTTCTTCACCACCCAGGTGTCCTGCGCCAACCGCGACAAGGGTGCTTTTCTTTTGGATCAGTTCCTCTATTTTCGGGATCCAGTCGTGGTTCCTTTTTAAAAGCAGGTCATCGGAAAAATCCATCATGCTGCCTCCTTCTTCGCTGATGAACTGGTACATCTTGTCTACATTCTGCTCCAGGTAGATCTCAAACATGGTTTGCAAGGTCTCGTTTTGCTTCTGGGGGTTCCGGATCAGCTCCATGACCATTTCACGTTGTGTCAGCGTATCCATGTTGTCGAAAATGGCAATCTGCTGGGCAATGGTTTCCAGCCCGATGACCGGAATATCGTTTTCAACCGCAATGGATTGGATCGTCATGTCGTATGATTCTATTTTGCCGATCAGGTCTTTCTGAGTAGTCAGCTGGACAATCGTGAAAGGCTTCATTTTCCCCAGTGCCATCTTAAACTGCTCCGGTTCCATTCCCATTGATTCTTTTGCCCATACCAGGATGGAGTCCGTCTGCTCAGGAGTAAAGAAATCGAAAAAGGTGCCTTGTTGCAGCATCATGTGATTCAATGCTTCCATTTGATTCAGGTTCCCGATCTCCAGGACGATTTGCCCACTGTTTGAGACCAGCTTCCTGAAATGATCCGGAAAGTAAAATTTCTCCTTCTCAATGAGGTGGATTGTACCGAATATATAAGCATCTTTTTTAACTTTTTTCCCTTCGATCTTCCACAGTAACGTATTGGATTCCGTCGGAAATTGATCCAGGTGCTGTGCTTTCAGGAAATTGGGAGCCAGCCCAAGTAAAAATGCAAGCAATGTGAGTTTGAATGATTTCATTTCTCTTTTTATTTTAATCTTAATTCTACCAGGTAATGATTGTCTTCCTCGAAAAGCAGCTCTGCTTCGAATCCGGTCGTTTCAGCGGCATTTTTCAGCCGCTCAATGTCAACGTACAGCCAGTCGAACCAATCGGTCTGGTGATCGCCGTAAGTCATCTGGAATTTGAAATTACCATAATATTCAGCGTTTAAGTCTACCCATAAGGAACCGTCTTCGTCTTCATACAGGTACATGATGTCTGTCGAATCACACAGGATCTTACCTCCCGGATTTAACAGTGTTCTGGCGTGGGAAAGGAATGCTTCCAGGTGCTCCAGCTTTCCTGCCAGTCCGATTCCGTTCATCAGCAGCAGGAGCGTATCATAGGTCTGGCCACTGTGGGACTGAAATGTCTCCCGGATGGTTGGAATGCCTTCTGACTGCAGGTGCCGGACAGCTCCCGCGGATGGTTCCAGTGCTGTTACACTGAATCCTTTTTCTTTTAATGCCTTTGAGTGAGCTCCCGCACCAGCACCCACATCCAGGATTTTCCCCTTGCAGCGATGGAGGGCTATTTTTTCCGCTTGAGGCATTTCTTTGAGTGTGCGGAATAAGTAACCGGATCTGATAACATCATCCTCACACAGGTCGGAAGAAACAATGATGTCTTTTGACTTTCCGGAGGTTGCAAAATCAATAATGGCCTGCCCGATCGGGTCGTTGTGCGTGCTCATGGATCAATAATCATTGTAATCATCGAACGATGAATAATCCTCATCGTTGTAATCATCATCAAAATCATTAAACCCGAACTCATCTTCGTCTTCTTCTCCAGGCTCGTCGAATTCTCCGGCAAACAGCTCGTCGTTATCGTCTCCTGAACGGGAGTCTTCTTTTGGAGCAGTTCCTACCGTCAGGGCAATAAGTGGCTTTTCAGGAGTTTCTTTTTCGTATCCGACCAGCTCCAGCAGGAAGATCCACATCCGGATAAAGTCGTATACCAGGATGATTTTCTGGTCCGGTGCTTCGATGAAGTCGCGGACAAATGCTGTTGACATGACGGGCGTCGTGTTGTCTTCATCGCCAAAGCTCATGTCTTCCAGCGTGATCTCCTGTCCTTTGTCCCACTCGTCGTTTGACATATAGAAAGAGGCCATCTGGTCTCCCTTGAACCCGAATGACGCAATGCTGATCTTGTACAGATCTTCAAAACTTGCCGAATCGGGAATGATTACATCTCTGAATATCTCTGTGTTTTCCTTACTGTCCAATAGAACCCGGAATTTCAATCCTGCCATGACTTTGCTCAAATGTTTGGGATAAAAATAATCAAAAAACCGAATACGGTTTTGAGAAAGGCAATTGTTTTATCTTTGCTTTCGGATGAATAAAAAGGTTGCCATACTGGAAATCGGCGGAAGTCACGATGAATGCATTCTTTCACAGATGATCGCGCTGAAGAAGGCCGGAGCCGGTGTTGTGTTCTGCGGAAACAGGGAACTGTTTTCCAGGAACAGTGCTTTTGAACGGTATGCAGATGAATTTCACGAAGTGGTCCTGCCGAAATCCATGGTGGGCGATTTTTGGGCAATGGTCCGCTTAAACAAGTGGTTTTCCCGCAATAAAATAGATATTGTCATTGCGAATACGGCACAAGGAGGACATATCCGGAACCTGTGCCTGACGGCCGCTCCGGAGGTGAAATTCTTTGGAATCCTTCATACGATCAAAATGCTGGACGCAAGTTTCACGCAATCGCTTATTTCAAAAAAGATCAAACATTATTTTGTTCTGAACGACACCCTGAAACGGTATGCAAAACCGGCCGGAGGAATAACCGTTGATTCTTTTTACCCGTTGAATTACCCGCATTTTTACACAAAGGTAGATAAGCCTCATGGCGAATTCTGGGTTTCCGTGATCGGGGGAGTGGAATCGAGAAGAAAAGACCTGGATGGTTTTATCGAGATGGCAAAGGCAACTCCTGGCCATGTTCATTTTTATTTCATTGGTAAAAGTGATTACCATTCGGAAGAGGTGAAGCAGTTCAGGAAGCAGCTGGAAGAGTCATGGCTGAGCCGCCGTGTGCATCTCTTCAATGATTTTGTAAGCGAGGAAGAGTTCGATGCGTACCTGAAACAGACAGATGCAATTTTTCCGCTGGTTCATCCGGGTACGCCAAGCGCTGGTGAATATTTTTCAAGACAGATCTCAGGAGCGGTCAATGTGGCGTTCTCCTATAAGATCCCGATGATGATCCATGAACAGTACCGGGATTGGGAGGATTTTGAACAGGGAGTGGTATTCTATAATCGTGAGGATTTCAAAGCACAGTTTGAACAGCTTTCTGAACATCACCAGGCGTTGAAAGATCAGCTTGCATCGAACCCGAAATTTTCTTCTGAATTTCAGAATCAACGGTTTGCGAAAATAGTGCTGGGGAAGGATAAACTTTAAAACGAATCTAAATTATCGTTTCAGTCAAGAAAGTATGGAAAATCTTTGCCAGATAGAATTATTTATATAATTTTACCGCAAGATTTACTCAAAATAACACAAATATGAGCGTTTTTGGTATTGTATTGTTTTTGATTTTCGGAGGGCTGGCTTTCTGGTTACTGTTATTCACTCTGGGATTCATTGTTCCGCTTTGGATCACATTGGGAATCAGGGAAAAATTACGCCCGAAAAGAATTTTTGAAGATAAAGACGAAGAATAATCGTCCCGCAGATAGTGATAAAAGCCCGATGTTTAATCGGGCTTTTTTGTTATACCACCCAAAAGAATACGGATTTGATTTCGCTATCTGTATTTTTATCATAAATTCGTTCTTCATAATTAAGGAAAGATATGCCTAAACTGTGTTTGGTTCCTACACCGATCGGAAACCTGGAAGACATCACGCTTCGCTCTGTCAGAATGCTCAGGGAAGCAGATTTTTTGCTTGCCGAAGATACCCGGGTTACGAAAAAATTGCTTTCACACCTGGAAATCAGCAATGCTGTTTTCCCGTTTCATGCCCACAACGAGCACAAAGCCCTGGAGGGGATTGTCAGCCGGATCCAGTCTTCTGAATTGGTTGTTTTGGTATCAGACGCAGGAACTCCCGGCATTTCTGATCCCGGTTTTCTCCTGGTAAGGGAATGCATTAAAAACGGCATCGAAGTGGAGTGCCTTCCGGGACCTACGGCTTTTGTACCCGCGCTTGTGGCAAGTGGATTTCCCTGTGATAAATTTGTGTTTGAAGGTTTTCTGCCGCATAAGAAAGGAAGGCAGACCCGGTTACAAGTGCTGGCAGAGGAACCGAGAACGATCGTTCTGTACGAGTCCCCGCACCGTCTGGTAAAGCTGTTGGGGCAGGTGGAGGAATTTTTCGGATCCGAACGAAAAGTGTGTGTGGTCAGGGAACTGACGAAACTGTTCGAAGAGTATAAAAGAGGAACAGCGCAGGAGGTTAAAAGTTACTATGAACAGCACGCGCCGAAAGGAGAAATTGTAGTGATCGTTGAAGGCAAACAGTAACAGATGAAGACACAAGGATTTTTATTGACACGAAAAGGAAGCCCGGAGCAGGCTTTCCGGATGGCAGATATTGAGCTCCCGGAATTGAAGGAAAACGAAGTCCTGATAGAAACGGAAGCGTTCGGATTGAATTATGCGGATGTGATGGCACGACGGGGATTGTACCGGGAAGCACCGCCGTTTCCGTGTGTTATCGGTTATGAAGTTGCCGGGAAGATCCTGGAAGCCGGGAGTGTTCAAAACAATCACCTGGTAGGAAAACGTGTTGTTGCTTTTACCCGTTTCGGAGGGTATGCGAAGCACGCCGTTACTTCTGTGGATGCGGTGGCGGAAATCGGTGAGATGCCTGTCAATGATGCATTGGCACTTTCAACGCAAGGAGTGACCGCCTGTTACATGGCGAATTACATCGCTCCGCTCAGGAGTGGTGAGAATGTGCTGATCCATGCGGCTGCGGGCGGGGTAGGAACACTGCTGATCCAGCTTGCAAAACAAGCCGGAGCGGTAGTCTTTGCAAAGGTGAGCTCAGAAGAAAAAGCACGGAAATGCCTGTCGCTTGGTGCGGATCATGCCATCAATTACCGCACAGAGAACTATGCCGAAGCAGTTGAAAAAATCATAGGAAAGCAACAACTGGATGTTTCATTCAACCCTGTTGGCGGCAGTACGTTTAAAATGGATAAACAATTGCTGGGAGCCGGTTCGCGTATTGTTCTGTTTGGAGGATCTCAGCTGGCGGAAGGCAAATGGGGAATCCTTTCTCAGCTCAACTTCCTGAGGAAAATGGGAATTTCTGTTCCTGCTTTCCTGATGATGCAGTCGAAAAGCATGATAGGAGTAAATATGCTCAAGATAGCAGATGCCAAACCCGGCGTATTGAAGCACTGCATGAGTGAGGTGGTTTCCATGTACCAATCGGGGAAAATCAGCACGGAGAACGGAGGAGATTTCAGCTACACAGATATGAACAAAGCCCACCAGCTGCTGGAATCCGGAAAATCAATCGGAAAAATTGCCGTACACTGGTAGGCAATCTTTTTTTCACTATTTTTACATCAAAATTAGAATTCAGGTTATGTCAGCAAAAAAAGATTCTGAACGTTTCAGCGACAAAACAACCAAACGACTGTACACATTGCTTTGGATCGGAGGATTGTCCCCGGTTTTCATCATAGCTGCTCTTTTGCTTTTTCAGTCCGAGGATGAGCTGCCATCTGTAGAGATGCTGGACAATCCGCCGGAAATGCTGGCTTCAATTGTATATGCCGATGATGCGAAGACCGAGCTGGGAAGATATTGGCAGGTCAACCGGACGACTGTCAGCTACAAGGAAATTTCTCCGTTTGTTACCAACGCGCTGATCGCAACGGAAGACGAACGCTACATGAGCCACTCCGGTGTCGATTTTTATGGTCTGACCCGTGCCGTTGTGAACATGGGAAGCAAAGGAGGAGCCTCTACGATCACTCAACAGCTGGCAAAGTTATTGTTTACCCTGCAAAATCGTGAACGTGAGAAGCAGGCACGCCTGGCAGGAGAAGAGATTAAGAGAAGCGGTAACATGCTGTTGCGGCGTATTGATGAAAAAGCCCAGGAAAACATTATTGCTGTACGTTTGGAAAAGCGGTTCACAAAAGAGGAGATCATTACGATGTACCTGAACCAGTTTGATTTCCTGTACAATGCCGTCGGGATAGAGAATGCTGCAAAAGTTTATTTCAATAAACGGCCGGATGAGCTGACCAAGTCTGAAGCAGCCTGCCTGGTCGGGATGGTGAAAAACCCGTCCCTGTATAATCCAAGATCTTACCAGGTCAAGGACTACCGGGGAAAAATTGCTGCCAGCAAAGGAATCGACAGGGACAAGGTAAATGAGTCGGAGGTAAAAGAAGCCAGGGAAAAAGATAGTTTGTTGATCCATCAGCGCAGGAACCAGGTGCTGATGCAGTGGCTGAAGAACAGTGAAAAAGGCAATGAGGCGATTACCCACAAGATTACCAGAGAGGAGTACGATCAGCTGAAGAACGAACCGATCATGGTCGATTACCAGGTGGTTGATCACAAGGAAGGAATTGCGCCTTACTACCGGGAATCACTGAGAAAAGAGCTAACGGCGCTTTTCCAGTCAAAAAATGAGAAAGGAGAATACATCTACCGGAAAAAAGACGGCACTCCTTACGACCTCTACCAGGATGGCCTGCGCATTTATACGACGATCAATGCAGATTTGCAGCACTATGCGGAAGAAGCGGTAGCCCGCCATCTGAAAGAAGGATTGCAGCCCGAATTTGATAAGAACAACAAGCGGAGAAAACGTTTCCCGTTTGCAGAAAGCTACAATGGCGTAGCTATTTCCGATGAACAGGTGGAGAGCATTATGAACAGGGCCCGTAAAGGAAGTCAGCGCTATGCATTGCTGAAAGAAGAAGGCTTAAGCGAAAAAGAGATCCTGGCTTCGTTCAATGTGAAAGTTCCGATGACCGTATTTTCCTGGAATGGCCCGAAAGACACTGTCATGACTCCGAACGATTCCATTCGTTATTACAAAGGATTCTTACATGCCGGACTGATTTCCATTGAGCCGCAATCAGGATTCATCAAAGCATGGGTAGGCGGAGCGGATATTTCCAGTTTTGCGTATGACCATGTGCGGCAGGGAAAACGGCAGGTCGGATCGACGATCAAGCCATTCGTTTATGGAACCGCTTTAGCGATGGGAGTAGTGAAGCCGTGTACGATCTTTCAGGACATGTCTTATTGTGTAGACCTGGAGGACGGGCATGGAAGGATAACGGGTAAATGGTGCCCTGCAGGAAATGCGCCGGGAGGAAAGACGGTCGCGTATGCCTTGCAGCAATCCAACAACCCGGGTACTGTTGCCGTGATGTCAATGATGGGAGGTTATGCGGGTCCGAAAACGATTTCCAAGCTCTTGAAAGACCTGGACATCCACCTGCGCCCGGAAGATGAAGTGCCTTCCATGTGTTTGGGGATTATGGATTTGTCGTTGTTTGAGATAACAGGAGCACAGGCAATGTGGGCCAACAATGGGATTTACAACCGGCCTGTTTCGGTTTTAAGGATCGAAGACCGGAACGGAAATGTCATCTACAGCGAGGAAGGTTATTCCAAAGAAGTGATGAACGAGAATGTGGCATACGAAACATTAAAGATGATGAAAGGGGTTGTAAATGGCGGTACGGGAGGTTCGCTCCGTTCCGGCAGGCCGTGGGGTGGGTTAACAGCACCGATGGCTGGAAAAACAGGTACAACGCAGGGAAATGCCGATGGCTGGTACATGGGGCTGACTCCCGACCTGGTGACAGGTGTCTGGGTAGGAGCAGAAGACAAACAAGTACGTTTCCAATCAATGGAATGGGGGCAGGGAGCAAGAATGGCGCTTCCGATCTTCGGGTACTATATGCAGAAAGTCTATAAAGACAAGAACATCAATCTGACACAAAGTGACTTTGCCGTTCCTGAAACATACGATCCGAACGCGTTTGCATGTGGAGGAGAGGACAATAGTTCGGGGATCATAAATTTTGATCCGTTTAAATGATAAAATCAGACAGGTATTAGAAAGCTATGAATAAAGTTGTAAAAAATGTAGAAGAAGCCTTGGCAGGTATTGAAGATGGGATGACATTGATGGTCGGAGGATTCGGGCTGTGTGGAATCCCTGAAAATTCAATCGCCCGGCTGGTAAAGATGGGAACAAAGAACCTGACGTGCATTTCCAATAATGCGGGTGTGGACGACTTTGGACTGGGATTGCTTCTTCAGGGAAAACAGATCAGGAAAATGATCAGCTCATACGTTGGTGAAAATGCTGAATTTGAACGCCAGATGCTTTCCGGGGAACTGGAGGTAGAGCTGATTCCGCAAGGAACCCTGGCAGAGCGCTGCCGTGCGGGAGGAGCCGGAATCCCTGCATTTTTTACACCTGCCGGATATGGAACTGAAGTTGCGGAAGGGAAAGAGGTCCGTGTTTTCAACGGGAAACCGCATATTTTAGAAGAAGCGCTTACCGCTGATTTCGCGATCGTGAAAGCATGGAAAGGAGATACGGAAGGAAACCTGGTCTTTAAAGCTACTGCGCGCAATTTTAACCCGATGATGGCAATGGCGGGAAAGATCACGATTGCGGAAGTGGAAGAGCTGGTACCTGCTGGTGAATTGGACCCGAATTTCATCCACACACCGGGGATCTTTGTTCAGCGGATTTTCCAGGGAGAAAAATTTGAGAAACGGATCGAACAGCGTACAACCCGGAAAAAAGAGTGATCGATAAGGCAAAATACCAGGGTTACTTTGTATGGATACTTTTTACTGCATTGTTTGTCTACCTGGTAATGCGGTCTGTCTGGTTGCCGATTCAGCACGATGAGGTAGCGACGTTTTATTTTTATATCCAGACCGGGAATTTTCTTCCTCCTCATGCGCACTGGGATGCGAACAACCATGTATTGAATTCATTTTTATCGCATCTTTCTTACCGGATACTGGGAGATGATCCGTGGATGATCCGCTTGCCGAATGTAGTCTCCTTTGTGCTGTTTTTCTGGTCGTCGTGGGGTGTTGCCCGCTATTTGAAACACGGTCTTGTGCGCTGGGGATTTTTCCTGTCGCTTGTCATGTCCCATTATTTATTTGAGTTTTTCGGGCAGACCCGGGGGTACGGCATCTCAATGGCATTGCTGTTGTTTGCTGTCTGGCTTTTACTGCAATTTCTCAAGAACCGGAAAACGATCGTGTTGCCCGGGATTATTCTGACTTGCTTCCTTGCTACTTCTTCCAATCTTACCCTGCTGATTCCGTCATTCCTGCTGATTTCCTATGCTTTCATTGTTTTTTTGTCAGGAAAAGAATATTCCCGGAAAACGGCCTTCGTGTCTGTGGTTCTGGCTCTGCTCTTATTCGTTCCCTTGGTGTGGTTCAGCTTTGCGCTGAAAAAAGGAGGTGCGTTGTATTATGGAGGAATGTCTTCGTTCTGGGACTACACGGGAAATTCATTGTCGCTGTATTTTACAGGATATTACGCCCCATGGATGGCATTCCTGTATACAGGTCTGTTGCTCGTATTGCTGATCGGTTTTACAGTCATTTTACTGAAAGTGAAGCATGTAAAAACGGTCGTGCTGCACTATCCGTCTTTTATTTTCGGATGGTTGCTGACCGGTTCGGTTGTTTCTGTTTTTGCGTTGCGCTATGTGCTTGGTGTCAATTTCCCGGAAGACAGGGCGGCGGTTTACCTGTTTCCGTTCCTGGTCGGTTCCATTGCGTTCCTGGTAAATGATGCTGAAAAAATCAACCAAAGACACTATGCTTTATTGGCTCTTCCGCTTTTCTTTTTTCCCGTCCAGTTTTTGTTGAAAGTAAATACTTCCACAACGACGTTTCCGATGGAGGAAAACCCGCCGAAAGCATTTTTTGACAGCGTTTCCGGTGCGCAATCATCCGTAAAAGGGTACCCGGTTACGGTCGGAGGCTACCAGATGCAGCGGCTTTGCTGGAGCTATATGAACTACCAGGCAGGAGGAAAGCAAAGTGAAATGCTGGTATCCAGCTTTGTTGATACCTTGTGTGATTTCCAGGTTGTAGATACCAAATGGCCGCTGCCGGATAATTTTCATACATTATATGCTGCCCGGAATAAGGAGGCTGTCAACAACCTGTATCTGTATCAGCGGAAAAAGGATTTGTCTCATTTTCTTGTCGCCAGGGCAGATTCGGTGACAAACTGGAACCATTCCGGCAATGAATTTTTTGACCTGCTGAGCTTCCCGGTCCCGGACTCACTCAAAGGAAGACCGTTATTTGCCGGGATCAAAGCGACCATTGACGCCCATCATGCTCCATTTGTGGCTGCAGTGGTCATTTCGCAGAAAGACGCGGACGGTAATGAGCTTTCACAGGAAAGCATCAACCTGAACTGGTTGAAGAAGAAGTGGGATAACCAGCCCGGCAACCTGAACCAGGGGAAGGTAATCCCCTTCATCAATGAAAAGACAGCGTACATTGTTGTGTATCTTTGGAACCCGAAAAACACTACTTTTTTAATTCAAAACGGGAAAGTGGAGTTGTTTGTGTTGGAATAATTATTTACTTTGTAGTATGGCACTAGATAAAAACGGAATTGCAAAACGCATTGCACAGGAATTGAGAGATGGCTGGTATGTAAACCTCGGGATCGGTATTCCGACATTGGTTGCAAATTACATTCCGGAGGGAATTGAAGTAGAGTTCCAATCGGAAAACGGGATCCTGGGAATGGGGCCGTTTCCGTTTGAGGGAGAAGAAGACGCCGATCTGATCAATGCAGGGAAGCAGACTATCACGGCAAGAAAAGGAGCCGTCTATTTTGATTCGGCGACATCTTTCGGGATGATCCGCGGGCAACATGTGCAGCTTACGGTGCTGGGAGCAATGGAAGTTTCCCAGAACGGAGATATCGCCAACTGGAAAATTCCGGGTAAAATGGTGAAAGGAATGGGGGGAGCAATGGACCTTGTTGCTTCTGCAGAAAATATCATTGTTGCGATGATGCACTCCAATAAAGAGGGGGAATCAAAGCTGCTGAAAGCATGTACACTGCCGTTAACCGGGGTCGGATGTGTAAAAAAAGTCGTTACGGAATTGGCCGTGCTGGAAATCAAAGAAGGAAAATTCCATTTGCTGGAGCGTGCTCCGGGCGTATCAGTGGAAGAGATCATTTCAAAAACAGAAGGAGAACTGGTTGTTCCGGATGTTGTTCCGGAGATGAAATTACACTAATTTCGTTTACCGTTCCTGTTAATACCAAACTCTTAAAACGCCTGGATGAAAAGAGTTCTTCCCTATTGCATATTGGTAGGTTGTGTTTGTTTTCTGATAAAACAACTATTGCTGATTGAAATTCCTCTTGATGGAGACGGACTTACTCATTTCTTTATAGCAGATTATTCGCTTGAACAACCAGTAATGTATCTGGATCATTGGGGAAAGCCGTTTTTCACCCTCTTAGCAAGTCCTTTTTCAATAGCTGGATTTAAAGGAATTATTGTTCTGAACCTTTTGATCTTCATTCTGACTGCATGGATCGGCTTTTTAAGCTTAAGGGCGCTTCAGGTATCAGCATTACTACAGGCGCTGGTGCCCATTGCTTTACTCTATTCATACGATTATACATCAACTATTCTGAGTGGACTTACAGAAGTCCTGGCCGGATTTATGATTTTACTGAGCGGATACTTTCTGGTCAGGAAAAAATGGCTCTGGATGGCTCTCTGCGTGTCGATTCTTCCGTTTTGCCGGAGTGAAGGACAGCTGGTTATTATTTTAGGACTTATCATTTTAATATATAACAAACAGTATAAAACAATCCCTTTTCTCTTTTCAGGATTTGTCATTTATGCTGTTATAGGTTTAGTTGCTTTCGGAGACTTTTTCTGGTATTTAAACCAGGATCCATACCCGGCATCCTCTATATACGGGAAAGGCGGCTGGAGTCATTTCTGGAACTTAAAGCAGCAGTACCTTGGCGCAATTGGTTTGCTCATGCTGGTTGCGGGTTGCATCTCGTTGATTGTACTGATCACAAAAAAACGATTCAATTCATTAAGAATTGATTTCCTGCTGTTCGGATTTGTGACGTTTTTCGGCATTTTGTTTGTTCATACAGTTTTTTGGGCTTATGGATTAAAAGGCTCACTGGGTTTAACCCGTGTCCTGACAATAGGGTTACCAATACTGATTGTTTGCCTGGCTTATTTGATTCAGCAGCTGAATTTTCAGAGCAGATGGATTAGGTACTCGTATATTGTTACATTTATAACTGCCTGTTTTTATTTTAACAGCAGTTTGTTCAGGGTTACTCAAAATATAGGGCTCGATCGAAGCATTATCCAGGCGTCAGATTATATCAGTAAGTACAAAAGCAAAACATCAAAGGTTTTTTATTACCATCCCCTGTTCGCATTTAATTTAGGAATCAATCCCCTGCGCAGGGATACTGTTTATGAGCACAGAGTGTATCAGGGAAATGAGGAAGATTTTTCGGAAATCCGGTACGGTGATTTTATCGTAAGAGACAGCCATTTCGGACCTGCTGAAATGGGACTTCCTTTGTCCGCTCTGGAAGCAGCAAAAGAATTGGTGCTTGTCAATGAATTTTTACCTGCTCAGCCCGGAGCAAGCTATCATGGAGAAAGGTGGAATGTAAAAATTTATCAGAAAATACCTCTGGACAAGCAGCAGAAAACCAATGCCCCCACCAATAAGCAGATCAGATTGAGTAAATCTGATTTCGTAATAAAGCCGAAGCAGGAATTTACTGATATTATAAACCGGGTCATTGAGGAGAATGTTTCGTTTTTTGAAATAACATTCAGGGCAGAAAATGATGGAGGTTTTTTAAATTGTGATGTAAATGACGGGCAAACCTGGAGCAGTGTTCCTGTGAAGAAAGGAGAAGATTTAAAAATAACCTTCCCGGTTCAGCAGAATGATCGCGTAAAATTATACTTTTGGAATCCGCATAGAGTTGAGAACAAGGTCGAAATAATGAAAAGCAGCTTAACAGTAGTATCATTTCATCCCATTTGTGAATTTTAGATTTAATACAACGTGTAAATTGTTTGTTATAAGTTTATAATCAATGAAATATTTTTTGATGAAGTTGAGTAAAGCCGGGTTTTATAGGGAAATTATTATACTACTGATCTTATTATTTGTATACAATAATTTTCTCTATAAGAAAAATACCGACAGGAAAGAAGTTTTCATCAGTTCGGATGGCCGGGGATATTATGAATATTTACCGGCTCTTTTTATCTACAACGATCTGCATTTTTCGTACATCGATACGCTTCAGACGGAGTTTTACGAGGCAGAGCACAACAAATTAATCTACAGCCAGCTGGATAACGGCCAGCGGATCAATAAATATTTTGTCGGAACGGCCGTACTGCAGGCGCCGTTCTTCCTGGTTGCCCATGCCATCGCTTCCGGTGAGAACAGTGCTCATCCTCCGGACGGCTTTTCATTGACTTATCAGAAGGGAATGCTA
This sequence comes from Crocinitomicaceae bacterium, assembly GCA_037189645.1. Taxonomy (GTDB): domain Bacteria; phylum Bacteroidota; class Bacteroidia; order Flavobacteriales_D; family Crocinitomicaceae; genus Taishania. Next base: position 269,351 of record JBBCIY010000007.1, on the reverse strand, counting down.
TATGCCGGGATCTTTTATTTGTTTCTGGGCCTTGTCTTTATTCGTTTGCTTCTGCAGACTTATCACGTCAACGGCTGGTGGATCTTTTTCATTCAGCTGGCTACGCTGTTTGCCACTCCACTCCTCAACTATACGATGTATGATTCTGCATACAGCCATGTTTATTCCTTTTTCCTGGTCAGCTGGTTTCTGTATGTCGTCAGGAAATATTTTCTTTCCGGCCGGCCTGGATACCTCGTTGTTTCACTGATTGCACTGGGATTCATTGTGATTGTGAGGCCGGTCAATGTCCTGGTTTTAATCTTCACACCCCTCCTGGTCGAGAGCTTTGGAGCGTACATCCAGCAGGTCAGGCTGATTTTTCAGAAACACCTTATACCGCTGCTGATCGGATCAGTGTTGCTGTGCCTTCTGTTTTCCCTCCAGTTGTATGTTTCTTTTCTGCAGACGGGAAACCCGCTGAACTACAACTACGGGGATGAAGGCTTTAATTTTACGAATCCTGCATTTTTCCGGTTTCTTTTCAGTTATTGGAAAGGTTTTTTCCTGTGGACGCCCTGGTGGTTGTTGGTATTTGTGACAGGAATCATTTACTGGATATACCAGAAAAAATATTACCATGCCATTGCTTTTATCCTCTCGTTTACCATACTGGTTTATGTGCTGTCTTCCTGGCATGCCTGGTCTTACGGAGGGAGCATCGGGCAGCGGCCGATGATCGATTTTTATGCTGTATTCATCCTGTTGTTCGTTCCCGTTTTTTCGGAAAAGATGAAAACCGGGAAGTGGCTGCTGGCGGCCTTCTTTCCGGTCCTGGCTGTGGTGATGCAGGTACAGATCTTCCAGTATCAGCGCGCGATCATCCCCTGGGATGGAACGACCAGGGAAATGTATTGGAAAGTATTCCTGAATACGAATGAAAAATACAGCTGGTATTTCTGGAGAAAAAAGCTGGAAGTAGGAGACCTTCAGAACGATACCCTGCTCTGTGAAGAATGGAAAACGACAGAACCGGTCCAGTCAGTTGAATTGCCTCTGTTTGATATTCCCGTCATTGATTCGCTTTCCGGGTTTGGAGAAATAACCTTTGAGCTGGACCGGGAAGCGGATAATGAATTCGCGGATTTCTGGCTGATGGACTCCCTCGGAAACAACATCCTGTACAACCAGTCAAGGATTTTCATCGATACATACGATGATGGTTTTGTATACAGATTTCCGATCCCGGAAGGGCAAGAGCAGGCGAAGAAACTCAAAATTGTACTCAACAGGATAGATTCTCCCTTAAAAATATTCAGGATTAAATTTGCTACGTATTATTCATTAAATTAGCACACTCAATATTAATAAATGAATATTCAGAAATTATCTATACTTATTCCTGCTTATAATGAAGGGGCAACCATTCATCTCATTCTGAACAGGGTAAAGGCGGTAGTGTTACCGCACAACATTGAGAAAGAGATCGTCATTGTGAACGACTGTTCAAAAGACGATACTGTTGAGAAAGTTGAAGCGTATATGAGAAATAATCCTGAGTTGAACATCCGTTTCTTCTCACAGGAGCGCAACCAGGGAAAAGGAGCGGCAATTAACCGGGCGATCAAGGAATGTACCGGAGAATACATGATCATCCAGGATGCCGATCTGGAATACGATCCGGAAGATTATAACCTGCTGCTGAAACCCGTTTTTATGGATAATGCGGATGTTGTCTATGGTTCGCGGTTTGTCGGGCACCACCCGCACCGCATTTTATTCTTCTGGCATTCGATCGGGAACAAGTTCCTTACATTCCTTTCCAATATGATGACCAACCTGAATCTGACGGATATGGAAACCTGTTACAAGCTGATCCGGACTTCCATTGCCAAAGAGATCCATATTACGGAAAATCGTTTCGGTATTGAGCCTGAAATCACCGCAAAGCTGGCCAGGATTCCTAAGATCCGCATCTATGAAGTAGGGATCGCCTATTATGGAAGAACATACGAAGAAGGGAAGAAAATAGGATGGAAAGACGGATTCAGAGCCATCTACTGTATCTTTAAATACAAGTTTGTAAAATAAGTCGGATATCCGTTATCCGGTATGAATGATCCGGAGATTCTTCACGATCTGATAATGCCCTCATTCCTTTTCATTACCGCATCAGGTACATTTTACCGAAATTCTTTTTGAAGTATTGGTCGGCACCGGATTCTCTGTGCTCAATGGATTCTCCGTTGATCCGGGCCTTTACCGTGTACAGGTAAACTCCGTTTGCGAGCTGGTCCCCGAACTCGTCACGTCCGTCCCATGCATATTCGGAGATATTTCGTCCAATGTAGATCCTTCCCAGCTGGTCTTCCGTAATTTCCCGTACAACCCTTCCTGAAACAGTCATGATCTGTATGATGATATCGTCCGGCACTTCTGTTCCGGTGACGGTGAAAACAAACCGTGTACTGGTGGAAAACGGGTTGGGGTAATTCATCATGTGCGTAATGCTTGATGCCCGGATGACCTCAAAATCGATCTTGTACTGGAAATCACCTGACAGGTTCCCGCTTTTATCGGCTCCCTGCACCAGCAGCCTGTATTTTCCATCCATCTGAAACGCGGCAGGATAGATGATCTTAAATCGCTTGTGGGTGCTTTCTGCGGGGATCCACTGCATGACTGTCGTTCCGTTCCCGTCTACAAACGGGATACGTGTCATATTCCCGGCCGGGTCGGTTAAATAGATACCGAATAATGTTGTATCTGAAACATCATCCATGATTAAATAAGGATTCTCATCTTTCAGGGTGATCATGATCTCAGCATTCGGGTTGACAATATCACCGTTCAGGATATGCCTGCCGTCAAAAGTGACATCCAGTAACGGATTCTCATTGTCGCCGTTTACGGAGAACGGAACCTGCAGCAGGTTATTGAAATGATACTGTTCGGGCTGGTCTTTGATGTATAAGCTGCCATTGATATACGGATTCACTTCCATCCACAATGAATTGAATCCCGACATCCCGTTAGTGGAAAATGTGATGGTATCCCTCAACGTTGCACCTACCCTGAGCGAATCCTGCCGCTGATAGGTGATCGGGTGCTTTACATTGTTGTTGTCTTCGATCCAGTAGCTGACGAGCAGGGAGTCCATGTGGACATCGAATATGTTTTTGATATCCGCCGCGAATGAAACGCTTTCACCTTCGTAGATGCTGTCATTCAAATGGCTGAAATAATACCCGTTCGATCCATCAATGGCTGCTTCAGGAGCAAGGTCATACAGCACGTGCCAGCTGTCAACCTGTGCAGGAGTATGATTGATTGTATCTTTGTAATTTGCCCGCAACCTCAGGTAAGGGTACTGTTGGGGATTGATCATTCCTTGCAGGTTAATCAATGAATCATTGGTGTTGAATAACATGTTTACAGGAGGACCCGGATTGAGGTTCCATGTATATGGCTGAATGATGAGGCGTGTGGTATCTGCATTATTGATCGGGTCGATGCTTTCCTGCTGCCAGTAGACATTGCCCCATTGCATAGCCGGTCCGATCAGGGGGGATGTTTCCTGCCCCTGCGTAATGGAAGTCGGCATGTATGCTTCCATGTGGATAAATGCATACCCGTTTTCGGAGCCTGCTCCGGTTGTCGGGTCAATCACACGTTCAACCACCGTATTCGGATATCCTTTTCTGACAAAAAAGGAAAACGGCAGGTTCGGCCGTCCGGGAATGATACTGTCGGAGCCCAGTGCGGCAAATGTCTGGTACATGTTTGCCGAATCCAATGCATTCCACGAATCATAATACCCCATGATTGGTGCATAGATCAATAAATAGTGTCCGTCCGGTACTTCGTTCAGTACCATGTTCTGGAAGGACTGAAGATGCGCCAGGTTGTCCTGGTTAAAAATGAAGAACTTTTCCACCCTGTTTCTGCAGAGGATGTTACCGAAATCATTGCCAGGATTGGCGCCGTTGTAATTAGTTAACCATGGCTCAAATGTAACCGGATCAAGAACAACCACATGAAGTGGCGGTGTCCATGTACAAACACCATAATCCAATTGAGTGCCGTTGATGTAATATGCATTGTCCTCCGCTACATTCGGGTACACATCTACAGACAGTAAAACAGAATCCGGACTCCATTCCCTCAGGCGTGTATTTCTATTATAATGTACATTCGCAAAGTTGTTTTTCTTGAACTGGAAAAAATGATCCTGCCCCCAGCCTGATTTTCCCTGGATATACTGGAAGGAGCTTTCTGCCCAAACCGGGTTCTGCCCGTCAACAGCCACTCTCCAGAAATAAACGACACTATCTTCCAGTAACAGAGGAGAATTCCATTGATTGGGTTTCACTTCCTTGACTCCTCCCAGCCCGGAGACAACCGCGTTTTTCAGGAACGGACTGTTGAACAGATCCGTAGTGTCTATCTGGAAACGGTACGTATTGTGTTCAGCGATCGGGTTGATGGTGGAAGCTTTTAATGTAACGGTATCATACGGGACGACCGCAAATTCATACGGAACAACCGGCAGGATCCCATCCAGGTTGAGGTAGTAATTCTTGATCACCTGGTTGTTGTATGTTTCATCGTATTGCTCCTGGATAAAGCTCGGAATATCTACTTTTACATCAAAGGTATTCAATCCCGCGGCGATTCCCGGCTGTAAGGGGAGTTTCAGTTTAATGGTATCTATGTAATCCAGCCGTGGGGATTTGATCGTATAGATCGAATCGATGGCAGAGCCCGGGAAATTTCTGCGGATCTCAATGCTAAAGGTATCCACGATTGAGCTTCCCAGGTTTTTCAGCACGATATTCATCTCAATGCTGTCGGTATTCAGATCCACGAAGTCGGGTTTGAAAAAGATGTTTTCTTCCAGCAGCTCGATTTCCGGGTGATGGTGGTAGTTGACCTTTAAAGCAGGGTCCCCGTTCAGCAGCATTTGCGTGGCAGTCACTTCCATATACAGGTTGGAAGGAGATTCCAGTGCCTGGATGGCGTTTGACATGTTTTCACCGATCGATTTTGTGTGTGACAGCCGCCCGAATTCCTCATACAGCTGGTTGCTGTAAATTCCAACCATTGGGTGGAAGCCCACACTTACAGCAGAAATATAGCCGATAGCACCTACATTTTGCGCGTTTACAAAGTATTCGGAAGAAGAGTTCAATCCCGGCTTGAAAATATCTCCGTTGTAGCACGAGTTGACGATCATCAGCGGGTATTTCCCCGAATTATTCCAGTTCTGTACATCATCCAGGTTGATCTCAAACCCGGTGGAATTCCCGCTTACTCTATGGCCGTAATACGTCATAATGGAAACACCCTGGGAAATCCGGTTCATGATGGATTGCAGCTGTGTAGGAGGGATCGGGTCGTCAGACTCCCTTTTCAGGGTGTGGACATAACCTCCGAAATATTCCCGCTGTGCTTTTGCTTTCATAAACTCCATCTGCGTATTGAAAGAAGCCTGCTGGCTCAGGTCGGCCCCTCCGATCAGGTGGATGATATGTTTCTGCCAGTCCTTTTCGGGAGTGTTATAGACGCTGTTCTGATCCTGATGTGCTTCGTATGTGGTAATTTTATTGAGGTAATTGAGAATGCCCGCGTCCGAATTAACAGAAATCCTTCCTGTTGGAATCAGCGGCTTCCACAAGCTCGTTCCCGGTAAATTGGAAGTGATCAGCAGGTCGGTAGGAGGCGTTCCGAAGGTTGGGATCAGGTTCTCGTTGAAAAGCGCTATGTCGTGCCGCATGGCTTCGTTCTCCACTCCTTTTCCCAGCAGGAACAGCGCGACGGGCTTTTCTGCAGCTAAATCATAGGATTGATGTGCAAATCTACGGATAGCATTGATGTGCTTTTTGATCCCTCCTCCATATTGGAAATACAATTCTTCAATATTCGCCATAATCACATTGTGCCCCCCTCCGGGCATGCTCTGGCGGTAAGTTCTGTAATCATTTGCTCCTGCGATCATGCTGGGATGGTAGACCAGTAAATAGGCTTCTTCGTGGTTCATTGCCGTGAAATTGGTAAAGAACCCTGTGGAATTGACAGGGGAAAAAGAAGTGATGGTTACGGCGGTATTCAATTCTTCACCGATAACAACTGTACGGCTGCCACTGGTGTTGTTGGGTACCAGAAGTACCTGGTTGGTTCCGTCGGTTGCCGGGAATATGCGTCTTGGCGAAGAGCCGAAGCTGAAGATCACAGGATTGGAAGCCGAAAAGGCACTGTAATTGATCCTGTTTTTCAGCTGGCTTCCGTTTTCTACCTGGATTTTGAACTTATTGGCCCCGTTGAAATTGGGTATTCTCGGGTATTCGATCGACCAGTAAGTCAGTGACTGGTACATGGTAGCTACCGGTAAGTCTCCCACGATAGTCCAGTCCAGGTCCGTTGTATTGGCCATCCCCGCAACAGGGAATGCTACATCGGCGTTAAACTGGAAATGTCCGTAGCCTGTCTGGTCATATACCACCTGTCCGTTGATCGTCCACCGGGTATGGTGGTTGGGGTCTCCGAACTGTGCTACAGATGCGCTCGCCGTGGTGGAAACCTTCCCTCTGAACCGCGCATCCGGTGCTCCGGGAGCGGTATACGGATAAGGTGTTTGTGCGGTCAGGTCGAGGTTATACCCGTTCACCCCGTTCACATGCTGAAGCCCGTAACCTTCTCCCGCTACGTAAAAAGAGCTGGACAGCAGCGATTGCAGTGTTTCACCCTCGATGTACGAATTGGCGTATCCTTGTTCAAACTTGCTCCAGACATAATCGACAGGGGTATAATTGGCCAGGTCTGAACCTGATTCCGCCGCAAAGCGCAGGTTGTTTGTCTGGTTGTTCCAGGTAAAGAAATAATGAATGGTATCGTTGAACAGGCTATAGGACGGGTTCGCAGCTTTTGACGCATCCAGGTACAAAGTAGAATCCAGCCACCCGTCGTTCTTCTCCGCATAGAATAAAATGTAGTCACCCGGATCAAAAGTACCGTCGCCGTTGGTCTCTATCCAGAGAGGTACTTCCTGCTGTCTGCCGAAGATCTGGATCTGCTCATGCGTAAATGAACCCAGGGGAATACCGGCATTGCTCAGATCATCGTAGTTGATCCGTTTCAGCCCCGTTTGTGAAATGGAAAAGCTGTAATATCGCTGGTTGTAATTAATCCACTCATTACCATATACCTGCGAAAAAGTCCATTCACAGGAAAGGGAGCAGAACAGAAAAAAAAGCAGAATAGTGTGTAGCAGTTTTATCATTTAGTCATTGATTTAGGTTTGTTTAACACAACGCGTAACGATATCACATGTGAATAGAGGGCTACGGAAGCATCACCAATGTCCGTAAATGCATAGTCCAGGTACACGCTTTTCAGGTTCAGCCCGATCCCGATATTCGGCTGGACGTTGAATGACTTGCTGTCATCAAAGTTTTTCACGAACTGCATATTGGTGATTCCGGCGCGGATCGCAACATAGTTTTTGAACCCGAATTCAATTCCCATTTTGGGATCAACGGAAAATACACCCGACCGGATCACCGTATTTCTTCGTCCGTCCGTAGTAATATCTGCGTTGATCTCCCCGGCAAAGTAAATTCCCTTTTTCCCCAGCGGATATTTCGCGTAGGAACCCAGGATCAGGCGGGGCATGGTCAGTTCCAGCCCGTTTGACGGTATCTCGTTATTGGTTCTTTCAAACACCTCTTTTGTCGCATCGTCTAATGTGAACATCCAGGCATTGAATGTGGAGGTAGCGTCGCGCAATACCGCTCCGAATTTCCAGTGTTCGCCTTTCTGGTACTGAAGGCCGGCGTCCAGCCCGAATCCCCAGCTTTTGGCAAAATCCCCTACTTTCCTGTAAACCACTTTGAAGCTACCCCCCAGGCTTAAACCCTCCACGTTCAGCTTTCTGGCGTAGGATAATAAAAAAGCATAATCGGCAGCGGTAAATGTGGTGATCTTATCGTAGTCCACATTTCCGTTATTGTCGATCAGCTGGGTAGTGTTGGGAATGTCATCGACACCGAAACGGATCGCGGAAAAAGCGACCGTACTTTTATTATCAATGCTGTGTGCCAGTCCCAGGTAATCGTATTTCGCAATTCCTGCAAAATATTCACTGTGCATCAGCCCGACGTCCAGCCACTTATCCACTCGTGTAAGCCCCGCGGGGTTCCAGTATGAAGACATCACGTTCCCGGTATTCGCAACCACAGCGTTACCGAGGCCCAACGCGTCAGCGCCTACCCCGATGGCCAAGAATTCATTGGAATATTTAGGAGCAACAGTCTGCGAATAAGCAGTAGTTGATAGTATAATTATTGCCAGGGCAATGATGCGATGAGTCATAAGCTTTATTTTCACGCGACTATAAACAACTTTTTAATAAAAAAATTGTGTTAGCGCATCAATTTTTGTTTACTGGGTACAAAAATAGAGCTATTCCTTGAAAATAACACTTCTAAATGTGTATTTTAGCACCCGGAATGTTTAATTTACCGAATTTACTGACCGCAGGGAACCTGTTGTGCGGTATCTTGTCAATTTTCATGGCTTTTTCCGGTCGGCTGGAATGGGCGTGTTACCTCATTTATTTTGCAGCCATACTGGATTTCTTTGACGGCTTCCTGGCACGTAAGCTGAACCAGATGAGTGAACTGGGAAAACAGCTGGATTCCCTTGCGGATATGGTAACGTTCGGGGTAGCACCGGGAATAATCGTCTGTATTCTTTTAATCATCCAGATGGAAGGAGGTGTTAACAGCTCAGCAGAGCTGCTTTTCTCAGAGCAGGTAGCCCTGCGTATCAATAGTTTTACAAGCCAATTGACCGCAGGAAACCGGAATGGAATTGATTACATCTGCTTTGCAGGGCTGATCATCCCGTTTTTTTCCTTGTTTCGCCTGGCAAAATTCAATATTGATACCCGTCAGTCGGAAAGCTTTATCGGGCTTCCGACACCGGCAAATACCATTTTCTTTACTTCGTTTCCGCTGCTGATGGCACATGATTACACTACCGGAACGGAAAATGCTGTCCTGAGCTTCGTTTTGACACCCTGGGTGCTGATCATCATTACCCTGGTCATGTCGTTGCTTCTGGTCGCGGAACTCCCGTTGTTCGCATTAAAATTCAAGCATTTCAGGTGGAAAGGAAACGAGATCAGGTTCATCTTTTTGGGAAGCTGTTTGATATTAATTCCGGTTTTATTTGCCTGGGCTATCCCAATTATTATAATTTTGTACCTGATTTTATCAGTTCTTGAAAATAAACGAAAAAAACTCGCAGCATGAAATTTAAAGCAGAAATTGACGTAATGCCGTTGGAAGCATTGTTGGATCCACAGGGAAAAGCAGTTACAAACAGCATGAAAAGTATCGGGTTGCCGGAAATCGACGGAGTTCGTATCGGCCGCCACATTCGTTTATTTGTCGAAGCTGATTCAAAGGATGCTGCTGCTCAGAAAGTGGAAGAGGCATGCAGGAAATTGCTGGCAAACCAGATCATGGAAAGTTATTCTTTTGTTATAGAAGAAGCCTGATTTTTGAAAAATACGATAAAGACCCCGTTGCTCAGATGTGACGGGATTTTTTGTTTTAGTACCCGCGGTGCCGCGAACATGATATTTTAAACTACTCTGCCTGTCGTAAAATGAAAACGGTTTCCATATCCTGGTTGTTGATCGATTCGGTTTTTCCGCTGAATCCGGTTGTGAATCCTTCTGCTGGTAGCGAGGGAGACGGATCCGGCTGGGCTGGGGCGTTCATATTTCTTATGCCGCTTTTCTTCTCCCTGGCCTATTTCGGATACAAGCGTTGGGAGAACCGTAAATGGATCCGCGGGGTGTTTCCGGAAGACCTGCCATACACGAAGGCGAACCTGGCGGAGGCATATATGTCGCTGGGAACCTACTTCATCACCATTGACCGGTTTCACCAGATGCAGAAGATCGCACGGATGAAATTGTTCTTATTAAGGGATTTCAGACAGGTTCCCGAAAATTACGATGAAATTATTGAACGGAACTTCCATTACCCGATCCATCCTGTTTCGGTTGTCGATTGGGTGAACAGGCACGCCAGCGAACAACGAAAAAAGCAATTGATCCATTTCCTGGTCGGGTTGTGCCACATTGACGGTACGCTGAACAGGAAAGAATACGACGCGCTCAGGGTCTTAAGCCGAAACCTTCATCTGGACATTCCCTTTCTTGAATCCTGTATTTTTTCTGCCCGTGGCGGAGCTACCGGGAATAAGAAAGAAAGCGGTCACGCGAAGAACCATACAAAGGCGGAGCAGCCGCGATCTGTTCCTGTTCGAAAAAAATATGCGGATCTCCTGGGAGTCAGTGAGCATGCAGATGAAAAAGCGATCAGGCAACGGTACCGCCAGCTGGTTAAAGTATATCATCCTGACAGGTATGCAAGGGAATCAGCTGAAAAACAGGAGCAGGCACACCAGCGGTTTCTGGAGATCCAGGAGGCGTATGAGTTTTTAATCAGTGCATACAGCTGATACAAGTGTGGTATCATTCATTAATTAATTCACTGAAGGAGGCCTTTCTGGGTTTGACTTTTTGCACATTTTCTTTTTCCAGTTCACGGGTAATTTCCAGTAAACGCAACTGATCCCAGATCATTCCCAGTCTCGGGGCGATAATCTTATAGACACTTTTCTGGATTGGAAACCCTCTTGAGTTGTAGAAAATGCCGTTGATTTCCAAAACACAATACCAGCTCTGGGCATAGAAACTGTAGGTCGTATGAGATAATTCCAACCGTAGTGTTTTTTGTTTCTTCCTCCATCGTTGAATATAAAGAGACTTGTTTTTATGATTTATTTCGAATGATTTAGGTAAATGTTTCCGTACTAAAAACAATGGAAATCCATAACTCACAATAACAATGAAAAAAGTGGTTATGATGGATAAGGGAGATTTTATTTCTTCCATGAACGATGTGTTGTCTTTCACCGAATAATTGAAGCATATAAAAACGTGTAACCCTGCGGCAGATACTGTAAAAATCAAAAAAGCGATCAAAAGATCGTTCCGGCTTCCCTTCCAGACGGTTTTTTCAAGGATGTTTCCATGTCCATGAAAGCGCTCTTTGCCCATGTATCGTACTGTAAAAAAACTAAGGTGTTGTCAGCGAAACGGGAATGATCCTTCCGTTCATCCATTGATGTGCTGTCAGCGCGAAATGACAGATGTATTCAGCCATTTGATCAGGTGAAACCAATGCTTCATACCCGGGAAATGCCTCGTGGAGCATTTCTGTCTGGACAGCCCCCAGGCACAGGCAGTTCATTTTGATCGCTGTATGCTTGAACTCTTCGGCAAACAGCTCTGTAAAGCTCACCAGGGCCGCTTTTGAAGTGGAATAAGCAGCCAACCCGGCAAATTTGGCTGTTCCCTGGAAACCACCCATTGAGCTGATGTTCACAATGTGTGCGCCATGTTCCAGTTTGGGCAATAACGCCTGTACAGTTTCCATCACACCGATCACATTCACCTGGTAAGAGCGTTCAAAATCACGCCGCGTTAATTCCTCAAACGGTTTGTTGACCAGGTATCCTGCGTTATTGATCAGTATATCGATCGCAGGGACCCTGGAGAAAATATATTCCAGCTGTTTTTCGCCATCATTGGTTGTCAGATCATACGCTCTGCACTGTACATTGGAATATGCGGAAAATTGCTTGCGCATCTGCTCCTCATCACGTGACAATGCGTAGATGGTCAGTGCTTCGTCTTTTGCAAACAGATCAACCATTGCCTTCCCGATCCCGCGGGATGCACCAACGATTACAACAGTTCTATTCGTCATAGGAAATAATCAATTCTTCGCTGGTCGGGTGCGACTGGCATGTTAAAATATATCCTTGCTCAATTTCTTTGTCTGTCAGGGTATAATTCAGGTTCATTTTGACAGCGCCTTTCAGTACCTTCGCTCTGCATGTGGAGCAAACTCCTCCTCTGCATGAATAAGGAGCATCCACGTCTGCCGCGCTTGCTGCGTCCAGGACAGTCTTGCTGCTGTTCATTTCAAATTCGTACGATTCATCGTCCATGATGACCTTTACCCTGGTGGTTCCTTTGAAATTCGAAGCTGCCGGGGCAGGATCCGATTTTGCAGCTGTTGTGAACAGTTCAAAATGGATTTTTGACTCAGGAACTCCAAACAATTCGAGTGCCGCCTTCACACTGTGGATCATTTCTTCCGGCCCGCAGATGAAAAAACCGTCTGATTTCAGGATTCCCAGATCTTCCTTAACGATCGCCATAAATGCTTCTTTGGTGATCCGCCCGCTTCCGAACCCCTCTTTTTGTTCCTGGGTAAGGAAATACCGCGTTTCGGTCCTGGAAAGGTTGTCCAGGCGTTCCCGGAATAAAATATCGCTTTCCGTTTTATTGGCAAAGATCAGCTTCATGGAGGCGTCGCCGTGTTTCTCGACTTCGCAGGCCATGCTCATAATGGGCGTAATTCCCGAACCGGCAGCGACTGCTACCACTTTTTTTGCATCGTTCAATAAGAAACGCCCCTCAGGTTTGGAGATGAACATACTTTCCCCTGCCTGAAGCCTTCGGTTGATCCAGGTCGAAACCTTTCCTTTTTCAACCTCTTTGACAGCGATTGCCAGGCTTTTTCCCTTTTCGCTGCAGATGGAGTAGGAACGGCGCTCCTCTTTACCGTCAATTTCAGCCGAAATGGTAATGTACTGTCCGGGCATAAACGCAAAGGTATCTTCCAGCTCCTGTGGAATGGCAAAAACAATTTCTACAGCATCTTTTGTCAAGCGGTTGATCTGCTGAACAGGTATGTTGTAAAAGCCTCTCGGAATCTTTACAGTCGATTCCTTTTTAAATAATTTTCCAAAAAATCCCATGATTTAGTCGTCAAATGAAACAACCAGTTTTTCCGTTACAGGATGTGCCTGGCAGGTAAGGATATATCCTGCTTCCACCTCATCCGGTTCCAGTGCGTAATTTACATCCATGCGCGCTTCGCCTTCCAGTACCTTGGCTTTGCAGGTGCAGCATACTCCGCCCTTGCATGCGAACGGCAGGTCTGCTCCCGCTTTTTGCGCTGCGTCCAGTATGGTATCGCCGGTAGATCCCAGCGCAATGTCGTATGTGTCGCCATCCAGGATGACTTTTACATTCGCATTGATCTCAGGCCCTGTATATTCTGTTTTTTTCCGTGCAATGCTGCCGGATGTCGTAAACAGTTCGAAGTGGATCTTTTCTTTCGCCACTCCTAATCTGTCCAGGCTGTCCTTTACGGAAAGGATCATCTCCTCCGGCCCGCAGATGAAGACTTCCGAAATGTTCCATCCTTTGAGGAAGGAATGGTACAGGTCTTCGCATTTTTGCCCGTCGATCCTTCCTTTTTGGATCTTATTCCCCAGGCTCTCGCGGGATAACACGTGTATCACACGCAGACGGCTCATGTATTTATTTTTCAGTGCTTCCAGCTCTTCCCTGAAAATGATGGAGGCAAAGTTTTTATTTCCGTAGAACAACGTTACATCGCTTAACGGTTCCTGTGTCAGGATCTGTTTCAGGATCGAAAGAACCGGCGTGATTCCTGATCCCGCGGCAAATAATACGTATGACTTCTGTGCGATGGGGTTGGTCTCCAGCTTGAAATTGCCCATCGGAGTCATCACCTCCAGCTCATCACCGGCTTTTAAAGCCGTATTGACAAATGTCGAAAGCTTTCCTTCTTCCACCTGTTTTACCGCAACCCTCCATTCATTTTCATAAGGAGCCGAGCACAGGGAATAGGAACGGCGGATATCTTCTCCGTCCACCATTGTTCTCAACGTAAGGTATTGTCCCGGTATGAATGCATATTCGGCCAGCAGGCTTTCAGGAACCTCGAAAGAAATGGATACAGCCTCCTCTGTTTCTCTCCGGACCTCTTTGACCTTCAGCGTATGGAATTTTGGTGTCATATATTCAATATCATAGATGATTTGACGGCGAATTTAATCATTTTACAGCTAAAAACGACGTAAAAATACCAACCAAAACCATTGTTTGTGTTAAGGATGGAACATTCATTTCAAAAATATACAGGGAAATCGAACATTTTTCACTAAATTTGTGAGGTACTCAAAAGGCTATGAAAGGAAATAATATTGAAGAATTGGAACGTCAGTTTCAGGAGAAAATCGATAAGGATATCAAGATCGAACCTCGTGACTGGATGCCGGATGCATACCGTGATACGCTGATCCGCCAGATATCCCAGCATGCGCACTCTGAAATTGTAGGGATGCTTCCCGAAGGGAACTGGATCACACGTGCCCCGAACCTGAGAAGAAAGGCGGTCTTGCTGGCGAAGGTCCAGGATGAGGCCGGGCATGGTTTGTACCTGTACAGTGCCGCCGAAACGCTGGGAGCTGACAGGGAAGAGACCATTGACGACCTGCATTCGGGAAAGGCGAAATATTCTTCCATTTTTAATTACCCGACCTTGTCCTGGGCGGATATGGGAGCGATCGGGTGGCTGGTCGACGGAGCTGCGATTATGAACCAGGTGCCGTTGTGCCGTTGTTCTTACGGACCTTATGCACGGGCAATGGTACGTGTGTGTAAGGAAGAATCGTTTCACCAGCGTCAGGGCTTTGAGATCATGACAACACTGGCGAATGGTACGCCTGAGCAAAAAGCAATGGCGCAGGATGCGCTGAATCGCTTCTGGTGGCCGGCACTGATGATGTTCGGTCCGAATGATGCCGATTCCAAACATACTGCTCAATCCATAAAATGGAAAATCAAACGCCAGACAAATGACGAGCTGCGCCAGCAGTTTGTCGATGTAACTGTTCCCCAGGCAGAACTGATCGGCCTGACCGTTCCGGACCCGGACCTGAAATTCAATGAAGAAACAGGGCACTATGAATTCGGAGCGATCAATTGGGATGAATTCTGGCAAGTGGTGAAAGGAAACGGACCGTGCAACAAAGAGCGTGTGGATGCCCGCAGAAAGGCGAAGGAAAACGGGATGTGGGTCCGTGAAGCCGCTGCTGCTTATGCAGAGAAGCGCGCCCAAAGGAATAAAGAAAGAGCTTAATCGAATTAAAATAAAACAGTAGCTATTATGTCGAATGCAAACTGGCCTCTCTGGGAGGTCTTTATAAGAAGCAAACAAGGGTTGAGCCACAAGCACGTGGGGAGTCTGCGTGCCGCAGATGCGCAGATGGCCGTTGAAAACGCAAGAGATGTCTACACCCGCCGTTCGGAAGGGATCAGCATCTGGGTGGTGCAGTCAAAGGATGTGTTTGCCTCTGACCCGGGTGAAGCAGATGCACTCTATGAGCCGGCAGATTCCAAAGTATACCGCCATCCGACATTTTACGATGTTCCGGACGGAATTTCTCACATGTAATCCTTTAGCTATACGAAAATGAACAAGAATTTAGTTGAATACTTACTTCGTTTAGGTGATGACAGCCTGATCATCGGGCACCGTCTGTCGGAATGGTGCGGGCATGGCCCGATCCTGGAAGAGGACATTGCGCTGACGAACATGGCATTGGATTTTATCGGGCAGGCGACTTCCATCCTGGAATATGCAGGAAAAGTGGAAGGAAAGGGAAGAGATGCAGATGACCTGGCATTTTTGCGTTACGAAAGAGAATACCGGAACGTATTGCTGGTAGAGCAGCCCAATGAAGATTTTGCTGTAACCATGATGCGCCAGTTCTTATTTGATGCGTTCAGAAAGCCATTCTATGAAGCAGTACAGAGCAGTACAGATGAGCAGCTCGCGGCCATTGCGGAAAAATCGCTGAAAGAAACCAAATACCATTTGAAGCATTCATCTGAATGGGTCATCCGTTTGGGTGACGGCACCGAAGAATCACACCAACGTACGCAATATGCGCTGGATACCTTGTGGCGTTATACCGATGAATTGTTCTTCGAAAATGAAGTGGATGCGGCATTGCAGGCCGAAGGAATAGCACCGGGCCTTGTTCCGGTCAGAGCAGAGTGGGAAAAAACCGTACATGCAGTTTTGGAAGAAGCAACATTGGTAATTCCGCAAAACGGATGGGTTCAAAAAGGAGGAAGAACAGGGCTTCACTCTGAAAACTTAGGCTACATTTTAGCTGAATTGCAGTACATGCAGCGTGCGTATCCGGGAATGAAGTGGTAGATTTTTTAATCATGAGTGATGAAGTAGAATGTAGAAGATTGGTTTCTTGATATTGTGATGTAATAAATGTATAGAAACTGGAAAGCATGTCAAAATTAGGAATTGTAATCATTCTTTCAGTTGTAGTGACATCCTTGCCTTGGACGGGCTCTTTGTTGTGGGATGTTTTATCTTATAATTTTAATGTCTCAATAAACTCAAATTATGTAAGGTATGTTCTCAATGCGATTTTCGGAATATTAATAGGATTGGTACTATTTAAGCAGGGAATAAAACTTACTGTTCTACCTATATTCATTCTTTTATTCGTAACTTCATCTATCCTTTTTAGTATAAATACTTTCAATACAAGCAAAAAAAATTTACTAACCCATAAAATAGAATATTCTCGGCATATACAAGAATGTGAAAAGGAGTCAAATTATAAGGATTTATGGGATTATATGTCAAATGGATGTCATTTTACAACAGAAGAATTTATCAGAAATTTGATTTATAAAGTCCTTGCTTTAATAATAATGATTCTTTTGAGCAAGACTATTTTAAAAGCGTTCCAATTAAAGAACACAAAAAGAAAAAACCTATCTATAATTGACCAGGAAGAGTAACATTATTCTATTATTTACCGTTATTTAACATGTCAGCAAATCAACAAGTCAATATATCAGAAATCCAGATATGGAAGTGGCTGGAAGAGGTTTCAGACCCGGAGATTCCCGTGTTGACAATTGTTGACCTGGGCGTTGTGCGCTCTGTTACTGTTGATGGAGAGAAAGTGCTTGTTGTCATTACCCCGACCTATTCCGGGTGTCCTGCCATGCAGGTAATCGAAGAAGATATCAAAACACTCTTGCAATCCAAAGGCATCCGGGAAGTTGAAGTTCAGCTGGTGCTCTCCCCTGCATGGACCACCGACTGGATTTCGGAGAACGGAAGAGCCAGGTTAAAGGAATACGGAATCGCTCCTCCCGCCGATGAGGTGGATAAAGGCGTGTTGTTTGCCGACCCCCCGGTTGTGGAATGCCCGCTCTGTCATTCGAAAGATACCCGCATGGTTTCCCAGTTCGGGAGCACTGCATGCAAAGCTCATTATCAGTGCAATACCTGCCTGGAGCCGTTCGATTATTTTAAGTGCCTGAAATAGCTTATTGGTTCTCCTGCCCGGGAGGGTTAGGTTGCTCTCTTTTTGGTATTGTTTTTGCTATATGGAGAACCCAAACGGTATGCTGCGGAGAAGTGAAAAGACGGAAGTTTCGTTTCTTTCAGTTTTTTCCCTCATACATTTCCTTATTCAGTTCAAAGAACCAGACAGATGAAACACATTCTTTTCAGTACATTCGTTTTACTTGGTTTCCATGCCATTTCCCAGGTCCCGGAACCTATGAAAGAAATGAGCTTAGCAGCGCAAAAGCCGGATGCAGACGGTAAAAATGCAGGTTATTATCAGCAGGATGGTAAATACGGATTTGTTTACCCCAAAAACACACGTCAGGAAGCCATGTACGATAAAATTACGTATGCCTTGAACGGTTTTATCGTACAAAAAGGAAATGTATACGGTATAACTGACGAAAAAGGCAGCCCCTTAGGTACTATGGAATACGACAGTGTCGGTATTCTTTACAACACTTATCTTGTCAAGAAAAACGGTAAATACGGTACCTTGTCAGACAGTGGGAAACTGGTGCTGCCCGTAAAATATGATAAAATTCTGGGAGGAAACAAGGAAGTGTCATTCGTTCAGAATAAAAAAGGCGATGTAACGCTTGTCTTTAATGAAACAGGAAAAGTTTTTTCTCAGCAAATAGAATATGCGGACGTATATGGAAACCTGGCAATCGTAAAGTCAAACGGGAAGTTTGGCGTAATTAAAAAGGACATTGTCGTTCCATTTGAATACGACAGCATTTCATACACGATTGCAACACGTTCGGGTAGAGCAGACAAGCTTCAGAAAAATGATCCGTTTGTATTCAAAAGAAGTAATCTGAGCAAGTACATCTTTGATCTGGTTGTTTCCAATAACGGAAAGCTCGGTTTGGTAAACAGTGAAGGAGCAATAATCTATCCCGCTGAAAACGAAGAGATCTCCCGTGTGGATCAGATGAATTATTACCTGGTGAGAAAGGACAATTTATACAGTATCTATTTTAAATCATCCAGTAGAAAAACAGCGTTTGAATTTGACAGGGTGTATGCAGACGGCTATGGGTACGTTATGGCAGTTAAAAACAACAAATCAGGAGCTTTTAATTTACAGGGAGAGGAGATCGTTCCATTTGAATACGACAATGATTTTATTGCGCAGTTGAGTACAGGGCTTCGGGTTACGAAAGACGGGAAACGGGGGATCATTGACCCGAAAGGAACCATCATTGTGCCTGTAATTTATGATGATGTAAGCACGTTTTACGAAAGCGGGTTCAGGGACTTCATCAAGGTAAAGCTGGATGGAAAGTACGGTGTGGTCAACCTGGATGGTAAGCTGATTATTCCTGCTGAATTTGAATGGGTTGGAGTAGAAAAGGGTTTTTTCCGGGTAATGACACCCGAGCCGGACGGGAAATCCGGATTATATGATAAAACAGGCCGTGTCATTGTGCCTGCCGAATACCAGTGGATCACCAACAGTGCTACTGAGGGCAGCAAAATCATCGTTTTGAGGAAAGATGACGATTCCTATAACTTCCTGGATGAAAAAAATGAGCTTATTTTACCCGGAAATGTCAGTGCATACGGCTATGTGCCGGATGAAGAAAACCTGTTGAATCCATTCAGCTCAACGAGGCACTCCCTGATCTATGTAAAAAGCAAAGACGGGAAATACGGGATGCTGAATGAAATGAGCGGAACACTTGACATACCGATGGTTTATGACAGGATCATACAACGTTTTGAAAATGCTGAGCATAGTTATTACAGTGTGCAGAAAGGGAAAAAGTTCGGCCTGATAAACGAACGAAACGAAGTGCTCATTCCATTTGAATACGATGACATCAGCCTGGATTTCGTCACTGCAGACGGTTGTGAAACAAACGATCAGAATTGCTCCCAGGTTGTTGTGGCAAAAGGAAAGAAATACGGTACGGTAAACCTGAAAAATGAAGTGCAGATACCGTTTCAATATGCCGGGTTGCAGCGTATTTCAGTGGTAGGGCTATACAAAGCCCGGAAAGGAAAACAGTACCAGGTTATCCGGTCAGACAACAAACCGGTCAGTGCGGAATTATTTGATGAAGTTGCTTATTTTGAGCAGACCGGTGGATTTGAATACGGAGAAAGACCTGTTTACCAGGCGCTCACATTCAGCAATGGAAAAATGCGGGTGATGGATAACAACGGTAATTTTATCACCCCTGAAAAAACGATGCAGCCCCATAAAGGTTACACATCGTTTGATGAGCTCAAATTCGCGCTGGTAAAAGCATTAGACAGCGAGGACGATGCTTTGCTGAGGGATTTTGCAGACAAGGTCGCGCCCTCTGAGCACATCCTGTATTACCTGAAACGGAATCTATTCAACGACCGGCCGTTGGAATACATTGATATAGCAGCGGTAAAAGAAAGATACTACCATGATTTGTTGAAGTTCAAAACGATATATTGGGGAGAAAACTCCGGTTTGAATTATGACCGTTCCTCACTCATTGATGTTACGGATTATACACTGTATCAGGATGGTTATGTATCCAATACCAGGAATACGGATCATGCGTTCGGGGATACCAAATACCTGGAAAAGTTATTGAGAAATGCTGTTAAAATCAATGGATTCTGGATTAGCTCTTACTTTATGAAGTACAGTTTTTAACCGGTTTTCTGAAGTACATTTAAATGTCTTTTTATTTTCATATCTGGGATTTTTAGCTTATTTTCACTGCAATATTGTTCTTGTAAAACAGGTATTTTTACTTAAAGCGGGTAAAAATACATCATCTATATTTGTTGATCACATAATTAACCCCGAAACCTGTAACGAATATGGCAGCATTAACACTGGCACAGGAAAAAATCGAGCTGGAGCATTTTTCAGAAATGATGCTATTGTCCAAAACGGTAAAGCACGAACGGAAGCTGGTTGTGGAAGGCGATTCATGGTTTGACTATCCATTGACGAAAGATATCATCGACCACCTTAGAAAAATGGGATACGCGATTAAGCGGCACAGCAAGCACGGAGATACGCTGGAAAACATGGTTTTCGGGAACGAATATTCGATCCGTGGAAATGTGGCGGTTAATAACGGGAACAGGAGCCTGCAGGAGGTGCTGACATCAATAAGGATACACAATCCGAGGTTTGTGCTTTTCAGTGCAGGGGGAAACGATGTGGTGGGAAGCGAATTCGAACAATACCTGAATCACAAAGATTCGGGACTGAAACTTTTTAAAGACGATGTCTTTAACCAGAACCTCCTGGTAATGAAAAATGCGATCGTGAAGTTTCTGAACAGTGTCTGGGAAGTGAATCCCGATATCGATATTTTAATGGACGGATACGATTATGCGAAGCCGAACGGAACAACATTCAAGGGAATTTCAGGCCCGTGGGTGCTCCCCGGCTTTGCCAAGAAAAACATATTGAACCGGAAAACGGAACAGGAACCCATTATCAAAGCATTGGTGGATGGATTCAATGGAATATTAAGCGATCTGGATCGTCAGTATGGCAAATTCCATCACATTGACCTGAGGGGCGTTTTTCCTGAAGACAAGATGTGGGATAACGAGATCCATCTGAAAAGCCAGGGATATAAAAAAGTTGCCGATCGCTATCATCAAAAAATGGAAACGATAGCGGGCTTCAATCCTGTATTGTAAATAACGGTTGATGCTTTTTCCTTAAAAGGAAGCAACAACTGACTTTTTTGACTACAAACTACAACAGATGAGAATTGCATTGACCATGTCCGGGGGAGGGTACCGCGCAGCAGCATACAGCCTGGGAACCCTGAGCTATCTGAACGCGCTGGAGCTCAACAATGAAACACTTTTAAAACAGGTAAAAGCGATTTCAACCGTTTCCGGGGGAAGCATTACGGGGCTTTCGTATGCGCAATCGGTCAAACGGGGTGAATCGTTCGGAACCTACTTTAACCGGGTGTTTCGGTTTCTTACCGAAGAGGACCTGGTAAACGAAGGGATTTCCAACTTTGTCAGCCCGGATTCCAAAAACAGCCTGATCGAAGGATTCGCACGTGTTTATACGGAAAAACTGTTTGACAACGGGACGTTCGAATCGGTGCTTCCGGAGAAAGACGAGGATGGTGAATACGATACCCACCTGGAATTTACGTGTATCAATGCCACGGAATTCAATACGGGGACCCCTTTCCGGTTTATTGCGCAGAGACCGGGTTTTTTACACCGGATCGGTAACTTTTACTACAAGCTGGACCGTGATTTAATTAAGCCGATGCCATTGGGAATACCATTGGCAGCTTCATCCTGCTTCCCGGGCGGATTCGAACCCATCAGTATTGATCTCGGTCCGTATGTAAAACCGGCATCTCCCATCCATCGTTATGAACGCAATAAAACAGTCAGCTTAATGGATGGAGGGATCGTAGACAACCAGGGAATTAACTCCATCCTGTTGTATGATAAACGGAAAGATAAGCTGGATCTCATCGTGGTTGCAGATGTTGCGTCTCCCGATATTTCGGGGTATGAACCGACGAAAGAAAAGCGGATTCCGCTGATAGGAAATATCAGGATGATCGCTATCTATCGCTTTATCTGGATTGCCGATATCATCCTGGCAGGATCGCTTTTTCTTCCTTTCATCCAGCAGAACTGGATGGCGTTAATGGTCATTTCAGGGCTTCTGACGTTGTTTGTGACAGCCACACTGGTCCTGGCTTTTGCGAGAAGAATTATCAGGAAAGCGGCGGATACAAATGAAGTCGGGATCGGGAAGATCAATAAAATGAATGTGCTGACGCCAAATGCCATCGCGGAATTATTTGTCAACCGGGTCAATTCTGCCGGGTTATTGATCGGGAGCATTTTCCTGAAGCACCTGCGAAGCATGAACTATGAAGATTTATTCGGTGACAACGGTTATGCGTATAAGCATTTTTCAACGGCGATTTATGATCTGAAGCATTCTGAATTAAGCGACAGGAAGGTGAACATCCGCAGTGTTTCTTTTTATGAGCTTGGAATAAGCGAGCCCACCAATGATATCCGGAATATTTGTACGATCGCTTCCGGTATGAAAACTACGCTGTGGGTCCCGCTCAATGAAAAAGGGAAAGAAAAGATAAGGGATGTGATCGTCGCAGGGCAGGTGACAACCTGTATTAATTTTATCATCTACTATCACCGGATCTGTAAAAGCCTGGAATCGATACAACGGCGAAAGAATACCACCAGGATGGGAAAGAATGATCACGTCTATGAAGCCTTTTTAAACAAACAGGTCGAACGTCTGGCTTCTGTCAACTGGCAGGCACGGGAGCATTGGAAGAAGTTCCAGGAAAACCCGTGGTGGATGATGGATGAATTGAAAAAATAAGAATGGATGAATATGAAAAAAGAACCGCAAGAGATTATCGGAATACTTAAGGAGATCAGGTATCTCCAGCCGGACACCACTGCAAATTCGATTTTGATGATTTTGATGCAATTATTGAGTTTTATTGGTGCTCTGGTTATGATTGCTTACAGCGTTGTCATCTACTATGGTAGTAATAATGAAAAAGATTTAATACATCAATCTTACTTGATGTTGATCATAGCTTTTCTTTTGCTTATGATCTGGAAACTTACGCGTATGGTAAGAAACAGGAACAACTATATCAATGAAATAAATAACGTGGTAGATGATAAATAAAATTCTGATTTTCAATGTAAAGCGTGTAAATTGACAATTGATTCATTTTACATTGTCCATTCATTTATACTTTCCCTACAATCGCTTCCGATACGTTAATGATATGGTCTCCGACCTTTTCCAGGGAGGAAAACAGATCGTTGTAGATCATCCCGCTTTTGAAGTTGGCATCCACGCTCAGGTTGGACAGGCTTTCCAGGTAATCCTTTCTCAGCTCATTACGTTTCGTATTGATCTTGCGTTCTGCCTCATTCGCTTTGTCCAGTATAACCCTGTCCTGGTGGGCATTCAGGTTCTCACACATGATCGCCAGCGCTTCGTCCACCGCATCGAACATTTTCCCGATGTTGTTGCGTTGCTCCGGGGTAAACCACAGTTTTTCTTCCGTTTTACGCTCTATAGTCTTCGACATCTGGTAGAAAATGTCTCCGATCCGCTCCAGGTCATTCACCATGCTGTTCATTCCCCGGATGCGCACGGCAGTATGGCCGGTTAAATCTCCTTCCGCCAGTTTGTTGAGGTATTTTACTACTTCAATCTCGATCTTATCCGTAATTTCTTCATACTTTTCGATGCGGTTTAAGATCTTTTCAAACTGCTTGGGATTTTTCTCAAACAGGAGCGATCGTGTCATCCTGGACATTCTTTCTGTCAGAAGTCCGAACTTTGCGATTTCCTTCTTCGCTTCAAGAATAGAAAGGTCAGCAGTGTTCAGGATCCCGGTACCAATGAATTCCAGGTGGAACATTTCATCCGATTTACCTTTTGATTTGACCGTTTTTTCAGACCATTTCACCAATTGCGGAATGAAGCCGATGAACAACAACGTGTTCAACAGGTTGAATACAGTGTGAAACAATGCCAGTCCTGAATTGGCATAATCCGTAGAGTCGTTGACAGGATCACCCCATCCGGTGCTGGTCATGAACCACTGGATCCCGCTGAGAATGAACGGGAACAACAGAATCGCCCAGGTAAACCCGGCAAGATTGAATAAAGTATTGATACGTGCGGTGCGTTTCGCGTGAACATTCCCGGCTGCGGAAGCCATTTCGACCGCAACGACCGAACCGACATTTGCTCCCAGGATCATCGCGATTGCCACATCGAAGGGCAGCAATCCACCGCTCACAAACACCATCGTCAACGCCATTGTAGCAGAGGAGGATTGCGTAACAATGGTAATGATTCCGCCGATCAGCACAAACAGCAGCACACCAGCTACAGGTATGTCTTTCAGCGAAAGCAGGTAATGGATGAACGGGATCTCTTCAATCGACTGGGGGATAGATTCCACCATGA
Organism: Crocinitomicaceae bacterium; assembly: GCA_037189645.1. Classification (GTDB taxonomy): domain Bacteria; phylum Bacteroidota; class Bacteroidia; order Flavobacteriales_D; family Crocinitomicaceae; genus Taishania. The sequence goes on along the minus strand of JBBCIY010000007.1, from coordinate 245,042 downwards.
ATCCCAGCCCCATGAACAGGAATACAAAGCCGAAAATGGAATTCAGCCAGGGTTTCCATCGTTTTTTTCCAAAGAACAGAAGCGGGGCGGCAATGGCCAGAATGAACAACGCGTAAGCAGACAGGTCGATTTCAAAAGCAAGCAGGTTAATGAGCCACGCTTTTACCGTTGTCCCGATATTGGCCCCCATGATCACCCCGGCAGCCTGGATCAGCGTAAGAATTCCCGCGTTCACAAATGATACCGTCATAACGGTGGTAACGGTAGACGATTGGATGATCGACGCAATGCTGAAACCTGTAAGAACGCCCTTCAACTGGTTGGAAGCGATGGATCCCATCTGGTTCCGCAGCTTTGAGCCGAGCACCTGCTGCAGCCCTTCGCTCATTACTTTCATCCCGTAAATGAACAGCCCGAGCGAACCGATCAGCACGATAATTTTAAAGAGCCCCCAGGGAAGCTTTGTCCTGGCAGGGTAACTTTCCGACCAGGTAGTATCATTGCCATCCGTTACACCAACAGAGAAAAGGTAATCTTCATTATCCGTCAGCCCGTCTACCAGATAACAGGTAGATTCGAGCGGAATATCCTTGATTTGCTGCCAGGCATCGGAATGGGCCTTAACAGCACTTTTCTCGGCATAGCGGATCACAATCGTGCTGTTGCCTTTTAAGCGCTCATAGGCACTATAGCTGATTCCCCATTTTACTTTGAATCCCTTTTCCTTGGAAACAGAGGTAACATTTACAAAATCATCCGGCGAAAATGCAGTGTATGATGTAGCTGTTTGTTCCTGTGCATTGATCGAGGCAAAAAAGACGAGAAATAAGAAGAAAAGGACCGACCTCAAAGGCATTTTAAAAAACATCCGCACGAATTTTTAAACAAATTTATGGACCTGTTGATTTTTAGCGCCTGAAACGATGTTAAGTTAACATTAACTTTCTTGAAAATGTCGGAAATACAGCAGGTTCCGGAAGAATCAACTTTTTGGTAAACCGATTTTGTTAATAGAAATTTTACTTACAAATAAATTATAGAAAACACCTTTCTGGGGATGTTGCTTCAACTTTGCACCAACGAAAAAAAGTAAAAAAATGAAGACGACAAAAATGAAAATCGGAACGTTGTTACTAGGTGCAGCACTTACTATGACAGCTGTATCATGTAAAAAAGAGGGTTGTACAGATGCTGCTGCAATTAACTACGACTCAAAAGCAAAAAAAGATGATGGGTCTTGTAAGTACAATACTCCAGATGAAGACGAGTCGACAGTTTATGTAAGCTCAAACATTACTTCAAACACAACATGGGAAACAGGTAAGATTTATGTGTTGACAAGCCGTATCGCTGTAACTAATGGTGCTACTTTGACAATCCAGCCAGGTGTTATCGTAAAAGGTGAAGCCGGAACAGGAGCAAATGCTACAGCGTTGATCATTGCCAGAGGTGCTAAACTGAATGCTGAAGGAACAGCTTCTCAGCCAATCATATTTACATCAATTGCAGATGAAATCCAGCCAGGACAGATCGCTAGCCCGAACCTGGATCCTACAATGAACGGATTGTGGGGTGGTGTGATCGTTTTGGGTTATGCTCCTATCTCTGCTGACGCTGAAACTGCACAGATCGAAGGAATCCCTGCTTCTGATCCGAACGGATTGTACGGAGGAACAAACGTTGCTGATAACTCAGGAGTGATCAAATACATCTCTATCCGTCACGGTGGAGCAAACATCGGAGAAGGTAACGAGATCAACGGGTTGACATTAGGTGGTGTTGGTAACGGAACAGTGATCGAAAACGTGGAAGTGATCGGTAACCAGGATGATGGTATCGAGTGGTTCGGAGGATCAGTGAACGTAACAAACGCTGTTGTTTGGAATGCTAGTGACGATGCGATTGATACAGACCAGGCTTGGTCAGGAACATTGGATAACTTCGTAGTGATCTGTGTGCCTGGATCAAACCCGACAGACCACGCATTGGAAATTGACGGACCGGAAGGAGCATTCCTGGCTGGACACACTGTGAAAAACGGTACAGTTAAAGGTTCTGCTGATTCAGAAATGGGTGATTTCAGAGACGGAGCAAGAGGAACATTCTCAAACATCTATTTCTTTAACTTCCCGGATCCGGCTACAGCAGGAAAAGGTGACTTCGCACTGTCAGGAACAGCTACTCAGGATAACTTCGCGAACGGAGACCTGGTATTCCAGAATCTTCAGGTGACTCCAGCTTCAGGTGTGGCATTGAACGCAATTTTCCTTAACGGAACAGATGCGCATGCTACAAGTGTAAGCCAGGGTGCCAATACAGTAGGAGCAACAGTATCTGCTTTCTCTGGATGGTCTTGGGCTGCTGTTGCCGGACAATTGAACTTCTAATGACCCACAGGCAAAAAATAGACAAATAAATAATTGACTTAAACTCGCAGTAACCGCTGCGGGTTTAAGTCGTTTTTAGAATTCTTTTTTGAACTACAAAGAATAGACAGTTATGAAACTCAAAGTATTATTTTCTTCTTTTTCATTCATCTCAATTGCTTCTTTATCCATTGCCCAGAACGGTTCTATCAGGGGCGCTGTTATCGAATCTGCTACAGGTGATGCGGCAACAGGTGTCCGTATTTCTCTGGCCGGCACAAAATCAGGTTGTATTTCCGACCTGGATGGAAAATATGAGCTATCGGTAGAGCCAGGTAAGTATGAGCTGGTTTTTTCTTCATTATTTTACGATACCCTGCGCATGACCGACGTAGAGGTAAAGCCAAACCAGGTCAACGTGCTTCCTGTGGTAAGAATGGGAGAGCTTGTTACGGAAGTAGGCGAGGTCGTTGTCAGCGCTACCAGGAGAGTTGATACAGATGTAGCGGTCCTGGTTTTAAAGCAGAAAGCGCCGAATGCCATTGACGGGATCTCTGCCGCAAGCTTTAAGAAGATCGGGGATTCTGATGCCGCAGGCGCGATGACACGTGTACCCGGTGTTTCTGTGGCAAATGGAAAATATGTGTTTATCCGGGGAATCGGTGACCGTTACAATAAAACGGTTATGAATGGAATGGACATTCCGGGATTAGATCCTGACAGGAATACATTGCAGATGGACATTTTCCCGACCAGCATCATTGAGAACATGATTGTCAACAAGTCATTTATCGCGGACCTGCCTGCTGATTTTGCCGGTGGTGTGGTCGATATTTCTTTGAAAAATTTCCCGGATGAACGTCAGGGAAGCGTTTCTTTAAGCCTGGGATACAACCCGAATTACCACTTTAACGGTGATTACCTGACGCAATCGAGAAGCAAAACGGATTTCCTTGGCTTTGATAATGGCCTGCGCACGATTCCCGCTGAAGACAATATTCCTTTCTATGCAAAAATCATCGGTAATCCCAATGGTGAAGACGCAACCCGCTACAAGGACGTTCTGAGCCGGTTCAACCCGAACATGGGCGCAATGCAGCAAATGAGCCTGATGGATTTCGGACTGAGCTTTTCATACGGAGACCAGAAAAAACTGGAAAAAAGCGCTGTCGGGTATAACTTCATGTTATCGTACAGCAACAATACAGAGTTTTATAAAGACGCCGAATACGGCAGGTATGGTTTAAGACCTGACCCGACCATCTATGAAATGGACATGCGTGAGTTTCAGAAAGGATCATTCGGTGTGAATAGTGTCATGCTGAGCGCAATGGCGGGAGTAGGTTTTAAGACACTGAAATCAAAATATACATTCAACATTTTACACTTACAGAACGGAGAATCCAAATCCGGGATTTTTGATTACGAGGGGAACGACCAGGGTTCTGTTTTTTCCGCTTACCAGCACAACCTGGAATACAGCCAGAGAGGGATGACGAATGCTCAGCTGATGGGAAAACATGAAGTAGGAAAAAATTCCCGGTGGGAAATGGAATGGAAATTATCCCCGACGTATTCTACTATTGACGATCCGGATGTACGTTTTACAAGATACAGAACCCAGACCGCCGGTGTTTCCATCGGTACGGAATCCGGATTCCCGGAGCGTATCTGGAGAGACCTGAAGGAAATCAACCTGGCAGGAAAAGCGGACGCTACATGGAAATTCAACGCGTTCGGAAATAAGGGAGAGCTGAAATTCGGTGGAGGACACACGTTCAAAGAGCGTGATTTTAACATCCGGACATTTATGATCAATGTGAGAAACATTCATTTGACAGGAGATCCCGATGAATTGTTCGCTCCTGAAAACTTATGGCCGTACAACGGTGATATTTCAAAAGGAACGACCATAGAGCCGACGTTCTTGCCGAATAACCCGAACCAGTTCACGTCTTCCGTGCAGAATACCTCCGGATTTGTATCCGCGCAAATCAGCCCGGTGAAACGTCTGAAAGCGGTGATCGGCCTGAGAGCGGAAAATTATGTGCAGCGCTATACCGGTAGAGACCAGATGGGGTATAACATCCTGAACAACGACATCGTACTCAATGATCTTGGATTGTTTCCGTCACTGAACCTTGTATTTGCAGCGACAGAAAAGCAGAATGTACGTCTGGCATACGGAAAAACGATCGCCCGCCCTTCATTCAAAGAGATGTCGTATGCAGAAATCGTGGACCCGTTGACAGGAAGAACGTTTATCGGTGGTTTGTTCAGAGACGAGGACAATGGTACCGGAACCGTTTACTGGGACGGGAATCTCAGAAGCACTGACATTCACAACTTTGACCTGAGATGGGAAATTTTCCCGACGATGGATCAGACGATTTCCGTGAGTGCGTTCTACAAAAAATTCTTCAACCCGATTGAGATTGTTCAGTACTCTTCCCAGGCAGGATCATTCCAGCCGCGTAACGTAGGGGACGGACAGGTTCTTGGTGGCGAGGTAGAAATCCGTTTAGGGCTTGGATTCATCTCTGAAAAAGCGAAAGACTTCGCCCTGATCACCAATGTAACAGTGACAGATTCAAGGATCCAGTTCAGTGAAACGGAAAAGCAAAGCCGTATCGCCAACGCGCGTGACGGAGAAGTGATCAAAGATTACCGCAAAATGGCCGGGCAGGCTCCTTATGTGGTAAACGCAGGATTTTCTTACAACGGAGGAGAAAATGGATTCTGGAAAGGGCTGGAAGTAGGTATTTTCTACAACGTGCAGGGGTCAACACTGGTATATGTCGGTATGGTTGACCGTCCGGACGTGTATACAGTGCCTTTCCACAGCTTGAATTTCAATGCCAATAAAAAGTTCGGGAAGAACGGAAACTGGAATGTTGGTTTGAAAATCTCCAATCTGCTGAATGATAGAAAAGAAGAAGTATTCAAATCGTACAATGCGCAGGATCAGTATTTTTCACGATTGACCATTGGAACAACAACATCCCTGAAAGTAGGATATAACTTCTAAACAGCATAAAAAAGAACGGTAGGCCGGGATGTGATTTTTTCGCGTCCCGGCTTATTTTTAACGGACAGGTAAGTTTAAGCGATTATTACCAATGCCTTACGATTGGGATAAAACATTTTAACATTTATTTTTTCCGGATTTTCTGTTTTTTTTCTAATTTAGGGTCAGTCAAACTAAAACCAGAAAAGTTATGTTAGAACTCACAAAGAAAATCCTTAAAAAGGTAAGTTTTGATGCTTTTTTGTTTCAAAAAGAATTGAACAAAGCACTGAAATGGATAACTGATGCGGATGAGGTGAGGAAATTTCGGGAATGGTGCATCATCGAATTTGGAGCAACTTATCCGGTTATTATTAAAAAAGCATTCGAAAGCAAGAGAGTCAGTGTAGCAGAGAAATAACCTCTTTTTAAGATTTTTAGAAGAAGAGCATTGCAATCAGAATTAATTCACCTGATTACAGTGCTCTTTTTCTTTTTATACTTAATTTTGCTCCCGATAAATTAGAACATTATGTTAGAGATTACACGTATTCGTACCGAGAAAGAAGCAATTATTGAAGGATTAAAGAAAAGACATTTTGATGCTGCGCCGGTCATCCATGAATTATTGGAAAAAGACGAGCAGTGGAGAAAAGGAAAATCTGAGCTGGATTCGATTCTGTCGGAAATGAATGCGTATTCCAAAAACATTGGCCTGTTGATGAAAGACGGCAGGAAAGAGGAAGCGGAGGCTGCCAAAACGGCTGTCGCTGAATTGAAAAACCGTGAAGCAGCTTTAAAGACAGAGGTGGACCAGTTGGATAAAGACATCCTGCAATTGATGTACCAGCTTCCGAATGTGCCGAATGAGCTGGTGAAAGCAGGGAAAAATGAGCTGGATAACGAAACGGTTTTTGAGTGGGGAACAACACCTGCCTACAATTTTGAAGCCCTCCCTCACTGGGACCTGGCCAAAAAATACGATTTGATTGATTTTGAATTGGGAGTGAAAGTGACCGGTGCAGGATTTCCGTTTTACAAAGGGAAAGGAGCGAAGCTGCAGCGCGCGCTGATCAATTTCTTCCTGTCAGAAGCGGAAAAGGCGGGATACACGGAATACATTGCTCCTCATGTAGTGAACGAAGCGTCCGGTTACGGAACAGGGCAGCTGCCGGATAAGGAAGGGCAGATGTACCACATCCCCGAAGACGGATTGTACATGATTCCTACTGCTGAGGTTCCGCTCACGAACATATACAGGGATGTGATCCTTCCTTCGGAAGATTTCTCCATTAAAATGACAGGATATACGCCTTGTTTCCGGCGTGAAGCAGGTTCCTACGGGAAAGATGTAAGAGGTCTGAACCGTCTGCATCAGTTTGACAAAGTAGAAATCGTACGTATCGAGCATCCTTCCAATACGGCAAAAGCATTGGAAGAAATGATGGAGCACGTAAAAGGACTGCTGGAAAAGTTGGGATTACAGTTTCGTATCCTGCGCCTGTGCGGGGGAGATACGGGCTTTGCAGCAGCGATGACCTACGATTTTGAAGTATATTCTGCTGCTCAGCAAAAATGGCTGGAGGTTTCTTCTGTTTCCCGTTTTGATACATTCCAGGCAAACCGCCTGAAGCTGCGTTTCAGAACAGCTGATAAGAAAACACAGCTGGCACACACATTGAACGGATCTGCTCTGGCTTTGCCGCGGATCATGGCTTCGTTGATGGAAAATCACCAGACCGCCGACGGGATTGAGATTCCGGAAGTGCTGCGCCCGTTTACGGGATTCTCAAAAATAGGTTAACTACACAGGACATAATCAAGAACTGTACTCAGATCCGGGTACAGTTTTTTAGTGTCTTATTGTTTCATTGGCAGATCACGGGCAACCAGTTTAGTTGTTGAAATGATACGTGAAAGACTCCCTGAATATGATGCGTTTGGCGCCTCCCCTGTTTACTTCTTTTGTGACCTGTACGGGTAATTGATTGTTCAGTTCGAAGAAATAATTTGCAGCAGCGACAAAACCGCCCATGCTGAACGTTGAATCTGCAAAACCGGTACAGATCCCTTCTTTGTTAAAGCGGAACGTACGATGGATCTTAAACGGGTCATCCGTCCATTCCACACGCTTCAGCACACCATGCTCATAGGTGAATTCCCGCACATTACTTTCTTCAACCAGGTTCTGAACACTGTATATCTTTTGAGGATGTTTCAAAGAACCCCAGACGATCAGATCGCCCTTACCGGGCTTGCACAACGTATCAACAACCAGAGGTTTCCAGTTTTTACTGTCCGGGATGATCAGCAGCCGGTCACTGGAGAACAGGTCCTTATAACTGTAGAGGTGGTTCGAAGCGGAGAGCTGCCGGAATTCTACATAAGGGAAATCCTCCGTGCTTATTTTTTCATTCATTGTTACTTTGGCGAATCCTGTCTTAGGTTTGTATTCACTGTATTTTACGGTTAAAGAGCTGATCAGCCGGTTATCGTAATAATTTCCTACCTGCATTTCCTTTGGAAACCCGTTCTTGTCAAACAGGTAAGTGATCTTTTTCTCAGGAGTAACATCTTCTTCAGATTCATTTTCCGTCGAATCGCCGGACTCGTAATAAAAAACCCGTTCAATGGAAGTTATTCCCCGCTCCCGGACAAGTGAATCGTTGAACCAGACCGGGAATGAAATGATCTTTTCCCCTTCACTGTAGACAAAAGACAGATTAAGGATGTTCGGTTCCGGCATCCTGTCACTTTGCTTGTTTTTCTGTTTTGTCCGCTCGCCCGAACAGGCAGCCGACAGTATCAGCATGAGAAAAAGATAAACGTATTTCATAGGGTGAATATACATCAGATTTTTCAAATTCCAATCACCGCTGCATTCCGGTTTGAGATTATTAGAAAGAACTTCCGGTTGGAACAGAATTAAATTTAAACGTATTTTTACACGATAATCAATGACGAAGCAAGCGGATCAATATGATTCAACAAATAAAGGAACGGACCAGCAAAGCACCTTTCTTATGGATGACACTTACAGCTGCCGCCCTGATGTTCTCCCTGATCTCCCTTGTGAATCATTATTGTTTCCGTACATACGCACTGGACCTGGGGTTATATACCAATGCCCTGTATGACTATGCGCATTTTTCCCGGAACGATAGTTCGGTATTCAAGGAAACAGCAGAAAATATCCTTGCCGATCATTTCGATTTATACCTGCCTTTGTTTTCTCCCTTGGTCTATGTATTCGGAACCTATACCCTTCTCATTGTTCAGATTGTATTCATTCTGATCGGTGCCGTAGGTATTTACCGCCTGGTTGAGCACCGCTTTCCGAATTCCGGGTTGAAACATTTCGCACTGGTTTATTTCCTATCCTTTTTCGGTATTTATTCTGCACTTGCTTTCGATTATCACAGCAATGTTGTAGCATCTATGCTCGTTCCGTGGTTGTTTCTTGCAGTGGATAAACGACAATTGCTGAAAGCCGCTTTACTGACCCTGGTTATTCTCATCGGGAAAGAAAATCTCTCGCTCTGGATGATTTTTATAGCGATGGGGCTTTGCATTAAGTATTATAAGGATGTCCGGCTCCGTTATTTCCTGGTGGGGATCATCCTGTTTTCAGTGGTCTATTTTATAGTAGTTACGGGTTATGTCATGCCGGCCCTGTCGAACGCAGGCAAGTACCCGCACTTTCATTACAGCAAGCTGGGAGGAGATGCCGGGGAAGCACTTGTCTATATGGTCAGCCATCCGGTAGAAAGCCTGCGCCTGCTGTTTGTAAACCATACGCCCTTTCCCGAATTTGACTATGTCAAAGCCGAAATGTGGATTTTCCTTATCGTATCTGGTTTTTTGTGTTTTTTCAGACCTGTCTATCTTCTCATGCTGCTGCCGGTTATTGCCCAGAAACTGTATCACGACAACCCGTCCATGTGGGGAATCAATTACCAGTATTCCATTGAGTTTGCTCCTGTTTTTGCGATCGGAATTTTTGAAACCATCGCCGGGTGGAAACAGCAGAATATCCGGGTTCTTGCGTCGGTTACAAGTATTATGCTGGCTTTTGCCTGTTCCGTTCGGTCCATGGACCGGTCTGTGGTTTATGTTGAAAAAGCTCATATCCGGGTCTGGCAGGCCGAACACTATAAACGTGATTTCCCGGTCAGTGAAGCACATGTGCTCCTTCGAAAAATACCTCCCCATGCCATTGTGAGCGCACAGTCCTGTTTTGTTCCGCATTTAGCTTTGCGTCCCACAATCTACCAGTTCCCGATTGTGAAAGATGCTTCTTATGTCCTGCTGTCACCCAAAGGAGAGGCATATCCACTGACTAAGCAGCAATTCGTAGAAGAGGTCGATCGGCTGATCAGGTCGCCCGAGTGGAGCATAGTTGTACAGGATGAAAATTTTCTTTTACTCAGGAAAAATCAATAATTTTCTGAACGATTAATTTTTTCGTATATTTGTTTCAACTTTAGGGGTGTCTGTTTTGAATAGGCTGAGATTTTACCCTTTGAACCTGATCCGGCTCATACCGGCGTAGGGAAAAGTGAAAGACGTGGTATGTTCTGTACCTTTCAAAGTCATTCCTAAAGAGATCATCTGATAAAAAGCGATAAGGAATGAAATTGAGTGTCAATAATCAGGAAAAACAGTACAAGCAGGTAACACTTTCTGTCCAGGAATTGCTGGATATGGAATTTCCGCAACACCAAAGCGGAGTCGCTGTTGCCATTGATGACGTTGTCATTCCGAAATCCGAATGGCCGGATACCCTTGTTAATGAAAATGCGGATGTGTTGGTCATTACCGCAACGCAGGGAGGGTAATTAAGATTGCATTTTGAATAATGAATAGGGTGATTTGCCCAAATTAAATATAGAAACTATGGACAAAAATCAAGAAATTTCAACAACACCTTTTCCGTGCTCGAAAAAGGTTTATGTGGACGGAACAATCCACCCGATTAAGGTGGCGATGCGTGAGATCACCCTGCATCCGACAAAGCTGAGCAATGGAGGAACCGAAGAGAACCCGCCAATCACGGTGTACGATACTTCCGGACCTTATACGGATGAAAATTACGAAGTGGATGTAAGAAAAGGACTTCCACGACTTCGTGAGCAATGGATTCTGGACAGAGGAGATGTTGATGTATTGGATTCCATTACTTCTGAATATGGCCAGCAACGATTAAACGACGAAAAGTTAGATCATTTGCGTTTTGAATACCAGCACAAACCAATGCGAGCAAAGGAAGGAGCAAATGTTACACAATTGTATTATGCAAAGCAGGGAATCATCACTCCCGAAATGGAATACATTGCCATTCGTGAAAATCAACGAATTGAGCAACTCAACAATGCGACAAAAGGAATGGACTTTCAGCATTCGGGAAACAGCTTCGGAGCAAATACCCCGAAAGGAAAAATCACTCCCGAATTTGTACGTGATGAAATTGCGGCAGGTCGTGCAATCATTCCGAATAATATCAATCATCCCGAAAGTGAACCGATGATTATCGGGCGTAATTTCCTTGTGAAAATCAATGCCAACATCGGGAACAGTGCTGTAACTTCAAGCATCGAAGAAGAGGTTGAAAAAGCGGTCTGGGCTTGTCGTTGGGGAGCAGATACGATTATGGATTTGTCAACAGGAAAAAACATCCATGAAACACGTGAATGGATTATCCGCAATTCCCCGGTTCCGATCGGTACGGTTCCCATCTACCAGGCACTGGAAAAAGTGAAAGGAGTGGCAGAGAACCTGACATGGGAGATTTTCCGCGATACGCTGATCGAACAGGCAGAGCAGGGAGTTTCCTACTTCACGATCCACGCCGGAGTATTGCTGCGCTACATTCATCTGACAGCCAACCGTGTTACGGGAATTGTTTCGCGCGGTGGTTCGATTATGGCGAAATGGTGCTTGTTCCACCACAAAGAAAATTTCCTGTACACACATTTCGAGGAGATTTGTGAAATTATGAAAAAATATGACGTTGCTTTCTCTCTGGGAGATGGCTTACGTCCGGGAGCTATCGCAGATGCGAATGATGCGGCTCAGTTTGCCGAATTGGAAACATTGGGCGAGTTGACAAAAATTGCGTGGAAGCACGATGTCCAGGTAATGATTGAAGGACCTGGGCACGTTCCGATGCACATGATCAAGGAAAACATGGACAAGCAGCTGAAAGAATGCCACGAAGCGCCTTTCTACACGCTCGGGCCATTGACAACCGATATTGCTCCGGGATACGACCACATCACTTCAGCCATTGGGGCAGCAATGATTGGCTGGTTCGGCTGTGCGATGTTGTGCTACGTTACCCCGAAAGAACACTTAGGATTACCAAACAAAAAAGATGTAAAAGACGGAGTGATTACCTACAAATTAGCGGCACATGCAGCCGATTTGGCAAAAGGACATCCGGGAGCACAATACCGTGACAACGTATTGAGTAAAGCCCGTTTTGAATTCCGTTGGGAAGACCAGTTCAACCTGTCACTCGATCCGGATACGGCAAGAGAGTTCCACGATGAAACACTCCCTGCCGACGGAGCGAAAGTGGCGCATTTCTGCTCCATGTGCGGACCAAAATTCTGTTCAATGAAGATCACACAGGAAATCCGTGAATCTGCTGAGAAAGGAATGCTGGAAAAGTCGAACGAATTTATCGAAAAAGGGAAGGAGATTTATTTGTAAGTCATCTTCCCCGGTCTTTTCACAAGGAAGGGAGCAATTCCTCTCCTTGAGGAGAGATTAGGAGAGGTGACCCAATATAATTATGCAGCCAATCATCATATCCAACCCTGTTTCGTTACCAAACGAAATTAACCGTATCAATCAATTGTTTGATGACGGACTGGAGCTGTTGCATTTGCGAAAACCCGGTTATCCGGAACAGGAATACCGTTCTTTGATAGAAAGCATAAAGCCCGGTTTTCACAAACGATTGGTGTTGCATCAGTTTCATTCAATCGCAGAAGAATTTGATATCCACCGATTGCATTTTCCGAAACAGAAGCGCAGGGAAACAACCGATTGGGAACAGTATTCGGGGTTTATTTTATCGACCTCTGTTCATTCAATCGAAGAATTCAATGATTTGCCGAATTGTTTTGAATATGCGTTTTTGAGTCCTGTTTTTCTAAGTATTTCAAAAGCGGGGTACGTTTCGGAGAAAAATTTATTGGAAGAAGTGAAAAAACGCACGAATTTTCATACAAAACTGATTGCACTTGGGGGAATAACGTTTGAAAATGGACAACTGGCAATTGAGAATGGATTTGATAATGTGGCGATGTTGGGAGCGATTTGGCAGGGTAATAGTGTTAAGTTATGAATTTATGGATAGAACCATTAAGAAATTAACAGGCATTAAGTTTTATTGTTGTTTCAACTGCCTTGAAACCCTTAACTTTTCTTAACCTCTTAATGGTTTATAATAATATTTAATTTTTGGTCTTAATGTCAGACAAACTTCAATACATATCACAAGGCTCGACAGCCGAAGCACAATTGCACAACATTCAAAAAGCATTGAACGGAGGTTGTAAATGGATTCAGCTGCGGTGGAAAGATGTTTCTGAAGAGGAATTTATGCCTGTTTCCTTGCAGGTAAAGGAGTGGTGCAAAGAACACAACGCAACATTTATCATCAACGATTATGCGGAGTGGGCAAAAGAAGTAAATGCAGATGGAGTTCACCTTGGCTTGAATGACTCACGCATTGAAGAAGCAAGAAAACTATTGGGAGAAAATAAAATCATCGGGGGAACGGCAAATACATTGGAAGATGTAGTGCAGCGAATAGATGAAAATTGTGATTACATCGGGCTGGGGCCATTCCGGTTTACGACGACAAAGGATAAATTAAGCCCGGTTTTGGGATTGGAAGGATATAAAAATATCATCGAAAAATTAAATTACGAAGGGAAACAGGCAAAAATTTATGCCATCGGGGGAATTGAATTAAAGGATATACCACCATTAATGGAAACAGGGATTTATGGGATTGCTGTTTCAGGATTACTGACAAAAAATACTATACAGGCAAAGGATTTGTTGCCCAATTTTTAAAAATTATGGAAAATTTCAAGTTTGCAGATAAAGAATTTAAATCGAGATTGTTCCTGGGAACAGGGAAATTCGGTTCTTCCTTGCAAATGGAGGAGGCGGTGCTGGCCTCGGGAAGTGAATTGGTAACCGTTGCGCTCAAACGGGTGGACCTGACAACCGATACAGACGATTTGCTGAGGCATCTGAAGTACGATTTCATTCATTTGCTGCCGAATACATCCGGTGCAAGAAACGCGAAAGAAGCTGTTTTTGCAGCGCAGTTGGCCCGTGAAGCATTGGAAACGAACTGGGTGAAGCTGGAAATTCATCCCGATCCGAAATACCTGCTTCCCGACCCGATTGAAACGTTGAAAGCAACGGAAGAATTGGCAAAATTGGGGTTTGTAGTGTTGCCGTACATTCACGCTGACCCTGTTTTGTGCAAGCGGTTGGAAGAAGCCGGTACAGCAGCCGTAATGCCGTTGGGATCACCGATTGGAAGCAACAAAGGATTGAAGACGATCGATTTCCTGGAAATTATCATTGAGCAGAGTAAAGTTCCGGTAATCGTTGACGCGGGGATCGGTGCACCGTCCGATGCGGCAAAAGCAATGGAGTTGGGAGCAGATGCTGTGCTGGTCAATACCGCGATCGCCGTTGCCGGGAACCCGCGGCTGATGGCGGAAGCATTCAAATTGGCTGTGATGAGCGGCCGGAAAGCGTATGAAGCACAGTTGGGACAGCAAATTTCAGGAGCATCCGCTTCAAGTCCGTTGACTTCATTTTTAAATGATTGAGTATGAATATTTTGTCTAATAAACTACAAAGTTACCTCCTCAAGGAGGGAAATGTACAAACGTGTTATTTTTTCGAAGAAGAATCTGCTCCCCTCCTTGAGGAGGGGCAGGGGAGATGATATTCAATTATAAAATTATGCGCTCAACGTTTCAACAACTATTTGACCAATACAACTGGGATACGGTCCGTGAAAGCATTTACAGTGCATCGGCTGCTGATGTCGAACGCGTTCTTGCAAAGAAGAAACGTGATGTGAACGATTTTTCGGTGCTCATTTCCCCTGCAGCAGCTCCGTACCTGGAGCAAATGGCACAGATGAGCCATGCGTTGACGAAAAAGCGGTTTGGAAAGACCATCCAGATGTATGCCCCGATGTACCTGAGCAATGAATGCAACAACATTTGTACCTACTGCGGTTTTAGTCTGGATAATAAAATCCGTAGAAAAACATTGAATCCTGCGGAAATTGAAAAAGAGATCGCCGTGGTTAAACAAGAAGGATTCGACCATATTTTATTAGTTACGGGAGAATCCAATCATACTGTAAATATTCATTATTTTCTGAAAGCAATTAAGCAGATTAAAGCTTATTTTTCCAATATTTCGATAGAAGTACAACCGCTTTCGGAAGAGGAATACATCCAACTGCACGAAGCAGGGGTTTATTCCGTTTTGGTATATCAGGAAACCTATCACCGGGATGTGTACAAAGAATACCATCCGAAAGGAAAGAAATCCAATTTTGATTTTCGCCTGAATACCCCGGACAGGATCGGGAAAGCAGGGATCCATAAAATGGGGCTGGGCGTCCTGCTGGGACTGGAAGACTGGCGGACGGACAGCTTTTTCAATGCGCTGCACATCGATTATTTACAGAAAACTTACTGGCAGAGCAAGTATTCCGTCTCTTTTCCCCGGCTTCGTCCGGCGGAAGGGATCATTGAGCCGAATTTCATCATGGAGGACCGTGATCTGCTGCAATTGATCTGTGCTTACCGGATCTGGAATGAAGACCTGGAAATTTCAATTTCCACCCGGGAGAATGAAAAATTCAGGGAAAATATCATTCCGTTGGGTGTTACAACCATGAGTGCCGGCTCAAAGACAAACCCGGGAGGATATTCCACTGAACCGGAATCGCTGGAGCAGTTCGAAGTAAGCGATGAACGCCCGGCAGCAGAGATCGCGCGAATTATTTCTGAAAGAGGATACGAGCCGGTCTGGAAAGATTGGGACAGGGCCTATTTTTAGTGCTCCTCTCCTTGAGGAGAGGCTGGAAGAGGTGAAGAGGAGAGGTAAAGAGTTAACCCTCTTTCCTTTTTTATTCATTGGAGCAGTCAGGCATCAATAGCCATTATCCATCCTTTCCTTCTCCGCTCAGCCTGTTTCCACACTGGTTGCAATAAACCGCGTTATCATCGTTCCGGTAATGACAGCCCGGGCAGGTCATCGTGGCTGTTTTTTCCTTTTCACGCTGGCGGTACATTTCAACAGATACGATTCCGGTCGGTACAGCGATAATGGCATACCCCAGGAGCATCATCAGGGATGCCAGGAACTTCCCCACATCCGTGTTAGGGGTGATGTCTCCGAACCCTACGGTTGTAATGGTGACGATCGCCCAGTAAATGCTTTCCGGGATGGAGTCAAAACCGCTTTCTTCCCCTTCCAGCATAAACATCAGCCCTCCCATAATGATGGCCAGGAGCACAACAAAGAACATGAATACGGAAATCTTGTAGATACTGGCAACCAGTGAATGATAAAGCGAATATGCTTCCCGTGTAAACTTGTTGATCCTGAATATTTTGAAGATGCGGATGATGCGCAGGAGGCGTATGATCCTGAAATAATGTGCGGAATCGGTAAAGGCCAGTAATAATACGGGAAGAATAGACAGCAGGTCAATGATCCCCCAGGCGCTGAGAATGTATTTCATCGGTTTGGGAGAAACATAGATCCGCAGGAAATATTCGGCGACGAAAATGATTGACAGGATCCATTCACAAATGTAAAATATCAGGTAGGTCGTCCTTGAAAGGTGCGGAAGGCTTTCGATCATCAGGATCAGTAAAGAAAAAATGATCAGCGCCAGCAGGTACAGGTCAAATCGTTTCCCCTGAGGCGTGGAAGTTTCAAACATGATGGTATGCATCTTTTTTTTGAAATCTTCTCTTCTTTGCTGTTTTTCCAGTTGGGTAGTATCTTGGTTTGCTTTTGACATTTTACTGTGCTTATGCCTTTTTACTTCGTTTGAAGACCGGAACAGTCGAACAAGGCTCTCCGAACATGATGGATTTTGCCGCTTTCTGGAAATGAGCGACGAATTCCGACATCGCGAACTCGATCGAATGGATATCCGAACATCCTTTCACGATCAGCATGGCATCCTGGTAACGACCCAGGTCTTCCTGCTCAATTGCTTTTTTTATCAGCATTTTCTCCAGGTCGGTCTTACTTCCGACAATGGAAGGGATGTTCCGCTCTGTTAATCTGGATATGACAAGCATGAATGCCCATGCGGGAACGATCGCGTCGGAACTGCAATGAATCCATACTGCCCCGTTGTCGTAGTGCGACCAGTCGTTTTCTTTCAGCCATGTCCTGAAATCTTTTTCTTTCAGGATCAATCCCTGCCATAGCTGTTCTGCCAGATCAATTTCGTAAAACGGCATTTTCGGCTTGTATTCCGCTAGGTCTTTCTGAACCAGTCCGCTGTTTTTTACTTTATTGACAATTTCTTCCATAACTCCTCACATGAATAACAAATGTACAACTTCCTAAAATGAAAAGTACCAAACTTAACAGTATTTTATATTGTTGTTCTTTCCGGTCTGTGTTTTACCGGAAAATACCAGGTGTGACAACTCTGTTCGCACATGCAGGCTATTTCATCAACAAATTGTACCTTTGCGCTATGGCATCAATTCGACAAAATAAGATTGAAGGAGTAATTCAGGAGGAATTATCTACGTTTTTTCAACGCAATGCACGTGAGGTCTGCCTTGGTGCAATGGTTTCCGTAACACAGGTTCGTATCACTTCGGATTTGTCACTGGCACGCTGCTACCTGAGTATTTTTGCCGGCCCGGATAAAAAAGAAGTGCTGGCCAGCATTCAGTCGCATGCCGGAACCATCCGGGGAGAATTGGGAAAACGCCTGAAAAACATGCGTAAGATCCCCGAATTCGCCTATTTCATTGACGATTCACTGGATTATGCGATGGAAATTGAGAATTTGCTGAAAAAATAGCGTTATCAACGTTTCTCTATACATAGCGAGGCGGTATTTGTCTTCCAAACGGAAGAAAAACGTAATTAACATCATTACGCGGATCTCTGTTGTCGGGATCACGATCATTACAGCTTCGCTGGTGATCCTTTTGTCTGCCTTCAACGGGATTGAGAAGATGATCGAAAAACTGTATTCCGACTTTGATGCTCCGGTTACCATCCGTTCTTCCCAGACAAAAACCTTTTTTGAAAGTGAAATAGATTTTAAGAAATTACAGTCCGTGCCGGGCGTAAAGCAATATACGAAGGCAACGGAGGAAACGGTTGTGATCAAGCATGAGGACAAGTGGGCGAATGCTTCGCTGATCGGCGTGGATTCAACCTTTTTGAGCATCTCGAAGATATCTTCCCATATGGTGGACGGGTTTCCCGCGTTGTATGAGAACAACGAGCCGGCAGGAATTATCGGAGCATCTTTGCTGGATAAGCTGGGAGGGTATATTCCACAGGCATTCGGAAGAGAATCCGTTGTTATTTACGGTCCGAAAAGGGATATGAAAATGAGCGTCGGGAAAAATCCGTTTCACACACAGATTGTTCCGGTTGTCGGAAGAATGAATTTCAACCGGGAAGTCAATGCGGAAACGATGCTGGTTCCGATCGACCTGGCAAGGGAGCTGCTGGGATATTCCGGCAACGAGCTGAACGCGGTTTACCTGGATGTAACGGATGTGAAACAGAAGCATGCAGTCAAAAACGCCGTTCAACAGCAATTGGGAGACCAGTTCACGGTCAAGACCAACGACGAGAAGAACGAGCTGATCTTTCAGACGAGCAAGACCGAACGGTTGATTGTGATCGTGATCCTGGTGTTTATTTTCATCCTGGCGTCGTTCAACCTGGTGGCCTCATTGACAATGCTGTTCGTAGAGAAAAAGGACGACATTCACATCCTTAAAAGTATGGGGGGCGATGGGAAATTCATTTTTCGTATTTTCTTTTACGAAGGATTGCTGATTGCCGCAAAAGGGATTTTGTTCGGCCTGGTGCTGGGCTACGGGATCTGCCTGCTGCAATTGCAGTTCGGGTTGCTGGAAATGCCCAATTCTTACGGAGAAGTATTCCCGATCGCGCTGACCGTAGCAGATGGATTCCTCATTTTATTCCTGGTAAGCGCCCTGAGTTTCCTGGCCAGCTACTTTCCTGTAAAAATGTTGCTGAAACGAAATGCTATCGTCTGAAGAATCACTATTTTTGCACAAATTTCTTCCCGATGAAAGCACGTACCGCAAAAGAAACACTGTCCATTACAACGAAAATTGTACTCCCGAATGATACGAATACGTTAGGCAACCTGTTCGGAGGTCAGCTGCTGGCATGGATGGATGTGATCGCGAGTGTTTCCGCGCACCGCCATTGCCGCCGTGTGGTAGTGACTGCTTCGGTCAACAATGTTTCGTTCAACCAGCCGATCCAGCACGCTTCGATCATTACGCTGGAAGCAAAGGTTTCACGTGCGTTTTCCTCGTCAATGGAAGTGTTTGTGGATGTCTTTGTCGAAGATCATGTAACCGGGAAACGCATCAAAAGCAACGAAGCTATTTACACATTTGTTGCTGTTGACCAGAATGGGGGACCCATCCAGGTCCCGGAGCTGATCCCTGAGACGGAAGAAGAAAAAATCCGCTATGACGGCGCCCTGAGAAGAAAGGAGCTGAGCCTTATCCTTGCCGGGAAAATGAAGCCGAAAGATGCGGTTAACCTGAAGAAACTGTTCATGGAAGAATAAGTTTCCACGCTATCCTCTTGAAGATTTATCCTAACTTATTTTTTCAGATTATACCGAAGACCAACCTGTAAACCTCCGGTAAACAATGAAGTATGACGGGTGTTTTTCATTTTGGAAGCATTCGTTATTAAAAAATTATATTTGTTTTGAATCAGGAAATCCAATTGATCCCGAACGGGAATGATGAATTCTAAACCTAAATCAACTCCAACATTGAACCTGGAAAGGTCTTTTGAATTGCGTTCATCTTTTTCCCAGTCCTGCGTTGTAATGAAGCTTACAGGGTTGCCCAGCGTATCAATTTGGGATACTAACCGATAATCCCATCCATTTCCTTTTGTAAGCGTATTGATAGTATAGGAAAATGTCGGACCAAATAAAATGTTTATTTTGAATGATTTCTTGTCAACAATCCTAAAGAGATAAATAAGATTAAGATTTAACAAATGGAATGAATGATCAAGATTTTTATAAAACGAAGCATGTCCGGCGTTGTAATAAATTTCCATACCGGCATTTTGAAGCCTGTATTGCAACTCTACTCTAATATTAATGATTGAATCCATTTGTGTTTCGTAAAACGAAGCAACAGAATAGCCGCTTTTCAAATGGTAGTTTGCATCGTAATCAGGTTTTTTGGAAAAATTGAAGAACGTTCCTGCATTGTAACCTCCTGTTAATCCGATAGAGTGCTGTTGTCCATAAGAAACAGTATAACAGTAAGTTAGTTGACTGATTATAAGGACTGCAATATTATGAATTTTCATAATAAACATGGATTATCTTAAAATGATAAACTTGTCTTCAAGTCTTTGATCATTAGCAAAGATACATAAAATATAAGTACCATTAGGAAAACGACTTGTATCTATCTTTTTTCTATTAGCACCTATGCTGTTACTTACCTGTTCCTTATAGAACTCTTTACCATTTATGTCAGTAATAACTATAAAAGCAGAACTATTTTTGTTAGCAGAATAAAAAACATTTAATTCCTCATTCGCAGGATTGGGGTAAATTAGAAATTCTTGATTAAGGGTTGCAATTTCTTTTCTATTTTCGCTTTCCTGATCTGAGTTTAGGTCAGAAGAATTAGGCATTATGCAATTTCCTTGTGTTACTAGAAGATTATAAGTTCTGATATCTAAATCAGAACAATTTAGGAGTAATGATTTTACCTCATACCATCCTGAAGCTACATTGGAAACATTCCAAAGAACAATATGATTTGAGGTTGCAGTACCGCTAGTATTATAAACCAATTGTCCTAATTGATTATAAACTTCGAATGAATAATAAAGTACTCCAGTAGCTTCAACTGTATAAATGGGATTTATACATTTAAGTATTTGGTAATTATTTATAGCATTGTGCCCAATATAATCAATAGGAATATCATTATAATTTAATAGATTGCAGGTTTCAGGAGTTGCTTGAAAGTTTGATCCTGGCTCGACTAAAAATCCAGATAATAATTCAATATTGGGAGATTTGAAAGACACATCTTGCCCGTTTTTTACTGTTACATTATCACCTGCATGAATATAATTTGAAGTTCTTGTAATAGGAGGTAGTTGATCCGTATTTTTATATACAATATGATTTAGACAACCATTACATGGAGCTTGTTCACTTTTGATATAGAAGCGAACATAATCTATTTCAAAAATACCAGGGAAAACTGTACTTGCATCAGGTGCTTCGCTACCAGATTGAATTGCTGTATTCAAAATAATATGCATGCTCTCCATCGGAAAAGAAACTTCTTGAAAGTAAGTTCCGTATGCTACACTTTCTCCACACTCAATGGCAGCCCCTGTAAGTGTACTGTATCTATAAAGTACGCGGATAGTGACCCCATCAACTAACCATGTAATTTTATCAAAGTCAAAAATACAAGTAAATACGTGCCAATCAGTGAAATCAGCAACATTATTTTTAGCATAACTACAATTTTCAGAACTCCCATCACCATCGTAATCGTGATGTATATTGCAGGTAAATCTATTAGGTTCATTACCATATAACTCAAAGATGTCGATTTCATTCCATCCAGGTCCCCCAAATGTCCAGAATGCTGGCCAAAAGCCTTTACCTTCCTGGATTCGGCAACGTATCTCATACTTTCCATAGTCAAAAGTTTTATGTGTCCATATTTCCCCGGTTGTGTATTCAAAGGTAGATGTTGTTGTAGTTGGAGGATTAGTCTCCCAATCTGTTACCCATGTCCCTGTGTAAGGTGATGTTAGTTTTTTTGAAATAATCTTAAGTGTTCCATTACTTACTTCAATGTTTTCTGGAAGATGCCATGCTTTTTGTTGTTCGAAATTATAATCTCTTGGAACTCCAGTTATTGGATTCCATTTTGTAAAGTCGAGAGAGTTTCCATCAAAATTATCCTCAAAAGCTAGATAATAATCTCCATTATTACATGGCGGCATACCTGGTAGAAATATAGCATCCTTTGGACATGTTACTGGCTGTGCAAATATATTCTCCAAGCAAAAAAACACAGTAAATAAAATATTTAATCTTTCCATCACTCCTTATTTTTTACTAATTCTTCAATTACCTTTTGTTGCCCCTCGATCAATTTTTGCTGTTCGATCGAATACAAAGTCAATTCTTCTACCTTTTCTGTCAGGATTCTCAACATTTCACCTACCTCAATGCCATTTTTCAACACTTCCTCACGGCTTGGCACATTGGGCAGGTGTCCGTTTTGCTCAATGAATTTTTCGACTTCACTCAAAGTTGGCAATTGATAGCCTTTTTCAAATACGTAGTCAGGCCAGTTTGCTTCGTCTATTTTTACTCTTCTGAGGCGCAGTAATCCGTTACTTTCCAATTGGAAAATCGTTCTTGTATCATTACGAATAATGGTTTTTCCACTGGCGAAAAAGTGGTGTGTTGTAATACCTGTTTGCACATTTTGAGCCTTTAAAATCTCTGTTTTCGGGTTTTTATACGTGAAAAAAATCAGTTTCTGATGATCTGTTCCTGCTTCGGTATGTTCAACATGTACGGAAGCTCCTTTGGTGGAGTTGGTAATCAGTAACCTGCCCCAGGAAGTTGGCACTCCGCCTATTGATACATTCCCGTCTCCCTGTACGGCAAAGTTTTTTGTTACATCGTCTGTTCCCATTACTTGGATCGCATTGTCGGTTAATGCTTTGGGCTGAACGGTTAATCCGGATTTACCAGCTGATGATGTCCGGACATACAACCCATTATCATTGCCCGGAACAATATTTACATGAGCGGTAGCCGCTGCTGGCGGAACATTATCGCCACCAAACCATGTTTTACCTGTTGAACCCGAAAAGGTCATTCCGGCTCCTCCGGATACGATGGAAAGATTTTGCTTTTCCAGGTTTTCTATTACTCCGTTCAACCCGCTCATTCGTATCAACAACCCGTCATTACTGGTTAATCCTGTTGTGGTGTTGGTTAATCCTAAACGTGCTGTTTTTCCATGGTTGATATTCATGCCGGGGCTTCCCGGTACAATAATGTTCCCGAAGATATCATATATGGGAGGCTGAGGAGGAATATTAACGATATAATCAGCTGTTCCGTGCAGTTGCATGTTGAAATTAGGTGTCAGTGTGCCGACCCCTGCATTTCCTGAAAGCGGGAACGTGTTTGTGTTCTGCGCCGAAGCAAGCGTAAAGCATAGAACGAATGTGGGTACTAAAATTTTCTTCATAACATTTGATGATGATTTTAAATTTGTAACTTGTCACGAAGTTAGATCCGAATAATAAGACTGTTATTCTGTCAGAAATTGAATTTTAGACTTTTGAAGCGGAATTTTAGACTTTTTTATTACATTTGTTTTAAATTTAGGAGATGAGCCAACTATATAACAACATCCGCAAACTGAGAGAGTGGAACAGCCTGACACAGCAAAACGTTGCAGATGAGCTGAAAATCAGTCAGAAACATTACAGCAGAATAGAACTGGGCCAAGTTGATATTTCGTTGTCTATGCTTGAAAAAATAGCCGGAATTTTCAATATTAAAGTTCAAAATTTGTTCGGTATGGAAGACGTTAATATTTTCAATTCAGTAAATAATAATCATCAAAAAGGAGGGCAATTGCAAGCGTATTTGCAAACTGAAATAGAGCAGGTTCAAGCTTTGTATGAACGGCTTTTAAGAGAGAAAGATGAAAAGATTGACATGCTTCAATCGTTTCTGGAAAAAGGTAAGGAATAACGTATCCTGATGATTCACAGGATAGAACACATTTTAGAAATAATACTAATACCAATAAAAATCCCTTCTGAACTTAAGAAGCTATTTACACATTTGTTGCCGTTGACCAGAATGGGGGACCCATCCAGGTCCCGGAGCTGAGCCTTATCCTTGCCGGGAAAATGAAGCCGAAAGATGCGGTTAACCTGAAGAAACTGTTCATGGAAGAATAACAGGCAGCCTCGGTCGTCCGGCTTGCTTATTCACCGCAGATTTCAGATCCGGTTCAGGTACCAGTGGATGCCGAATTTGTCGATCACACATACCAGATGGGTATCGATCGTAGTTTGAAAATAGTCAAAGCTTATCGTTCCTCCGTCCTTTAGCTTTTCCAGGACGGATTGCTGCTCTTCCGGATCATCAAAGTTAATGGTCATGCCGATGCTGTTTCCATGGTGCACCTCCTCCTTTTCAAAACCGTCCGATATGTAAAAATGAATGTTCTCAGCTTTAAATTCGGCGTGTGCGATTTTGTTCCTGAATGCTTCCGAAACCTGGTAAGGTGTTTCTGAAAAACGCTGGATGAATAGTGTTTCTCCTCCGAAACATGCTTCGTAGAACGTTAAGGCTTCTTCTGACCTGTCTTTGATGGTAAAATAGGGGATCAATGTTTTCATTGTTGCTTTTTTGAAAACAAATTTCGGGATCACCGGCAATTGAAAATAGAATGAAGTTGCTATTTTACACTCTGAGAAGGCAATATACCGAAAGCTTTGTAATAGGTCCTGATGAAATGCGATTGGTCGGAAAACCCTCCTGCATGAGATGATTCGGTTAGTGTCTGTTGCCTTGAGATTGCTTTTAATGACCGTACCAGTTTTGCATACAGGACAAATTCCCGGAACGAAATACAGGTCTGCTGCCGGAACAGGTGAGAAAGCCGGTAAGGAGACAGGTGGACTGCCTGTGCGGCTTCTTTTAACCCGGTCTGTTCCGAATTCCGTACCAGGGACATGACTTTTTCTATCCGCTCATCAAGAGCAGGAACTTCGGGAACCGGATTAAGTAGGTGTACAATACGTTGGATCAATCGTGTTGTTACCTGTTCATTGTTAGCGTCAGAGGTAAACCATTCGTGCAGGTATGCCAGTATTTTTTCAGTTTCGCTTTCAGAAATGACTACACAGCTCTTGTCTCGGTTGGTAAGCCTTCTTCCCTCTGTTGAGAATGGTTCGATGTGGATGAATCCGGTAAGGTTTTTTTCAGGACCGGAGAACTTTCGCCTGGTTGCAGCCTGGATCACCGCTGCCCGGAAATTAACAGGTTTTCCTTCACACTCGAAGCTGATCGCTCCTGAAAATGAAACAGCAATTGTGATCGCATAATGGATGTGTTCGGTTGTCTGGATATCCTCTCCGATATATATGCCGCCTATTTCCGAGAAACCGATCTTTCTGTTCATCCTCTAAATTTAGTTAGAAATATCGTTTTATGAAAGGCGTGCTGCATAAGATAGCAGATACAGGTTGATCGTATGCTACTAAACAAAAAATCCCTTCTGAACTTCAGAAGGGATTTTTACTATGTTGTGCTTTTCTTTTACGAATTTAAAGCTTCCGCACCACCAACGATTTCCAGGATCTCATTCGTGATCGCAGCCTGGCGGGCTTTGTTATATGACAATTTCAACGAACGCTGCAATTCCTTCGCGTTGTCTGTTGCTTTGTGCATGGCAGTCATACGGGCTCCGTGCTCGGCAGCATTTGAATCAAGCAAAGCTTTGAACAGCTGGATCTTCAACGATTTCGGGATCAGGTCTTCCACGATCTCCTGCTTTGAAGGCTCAAAGATGTAATCAGCCGCAGCTGTGGTTCCTTCCTGCTCGTTCTTCACAATCGGGAGGATCTGCTCGGTCATTACATTCTGAGTCGCCGCATTTACGAACTTGTTGTAAACCACTATCACTTTGTCAAATTCTTTGTTTACAAAACGCTTCATCAGGTCATTTGCGATGATTGCCGCGTTATCGAACGAAAGAGCGGAGAAGATGTCTTCTATCGGCGCAATTTCGTCGTTGATGTAATAGAATTTAGACTTTTTATAAGTGTCCTTGATCTTTTTACCCAGGCAAAGCACATGCGGGTTTTCATTGGCATATTCAACATTCACCAGGTGATTGACACGTTTGATGATGTTGTTGTTGAATCCGCCACACAGGCCCCGGTTGGAAGTTACGGCAATGATCAGCACATTGTTTACGGTCCTGCTTTCCGCGTAGGCATTATCAGAAATGTCAAGAGTGGCACTCAGGTTTCCTAATATTTCCTGCAATTTTTCAGCATACGGACGCATTTGCGTGATTGCATCCTGCGCACGCTTTAATTTTGCCGCAGAAACCATCTTCATCGCAGAAGTAATCTGCATGGTGGATCCGACCGATGTGATTCTGTTT
This sequence comes from Crocinitomicaceae bacterium, assembly GCA_037189645.1. Taxonomy (GTDB): domain Bacteria; phylum Bacteroidota; class Bacteroidia; order Flavobacteriales_D; family Crocinitomicaceae; genus Taishania. The sequence continues at coordinate 219,126 of JBBCIY010000007.1, read as the reverse complement.
CGTATTTCCTTTAAACTTGGCATAACTCTAATTATGAATTAAGAATGAAAAAATGCAGAGATTTAATCCTGAGTATTCTTTATAATCGTGACTAACAATCTTATTATTTCTTCATTCAGATCAACCAACTCTTTATTTATTGTTACAATTTCAGAATCAATTAATTCTAACCAATATTTTGTCTCATCTGCTTCTTTTAAAGCGATTCTAAGCTTTGCTTAAAATCTTTTTTGCTTTCAGCACGCTGAGCCTCTCTTATATTAGCTCCGACACTTGTACCGCTTCGAATTAACTGCCCGCTAATTCATAATGCTTTTCATTTTTTAGATTCAAACAAAAGCGAAAATTAATTGAGCGGAGAGAAAGAATTTATCTTGTACAACTGAATTTATTTTCAAATCAGATACACCCATTTCTCTGCATTCTGAATTCTTAATCCTGCATTAGTACTTCGAAGCGATTTCCTTAGCAACTGTTGCAAGAACTTCCGTATCAGCATCCTCATACTTACCTGCTTTCAGGCGAGCCAGTACATCAGCATGTTTCGCATCCAGGTAGTTCAGGTATTCTTTTTCGAACGCTTTCACCTTCTCAACAGGTACGTTTTGGATCAATCCTTTCGTACCAACGAAGATGATAGCGATCTGCTTTTCAACAGACATCGGGTCTCCTTCGCGTTGCTTCAGGATCTCAACGTTTCTTGCTCCTTTATCCAATACGGACTTGGTCGCTGCATCCAGGTCAGAACCGAATTTAGCGAACGCTTCCAATTCACGGTATTGCGCCTGGTCCAGTTTTAATGTTCCTGCTACTTTCTTCATTGACTTGATCTGCGCGTTACCTCCTACACGGGATACGGAGATCCCTACGTTAATTGCAGGACGGATACCTGAGTTGAACAAGTCAGACTCAAGGAAGATCTGTCCGTCAGTAATGGAAATTACGTTGGTAGGAATGTACGCAGAAACGTCTCCTGCTTGTGTTTCGATGATCGGCAATGCTGTCAGGGAACCTCCTCCTTTTACTTTTCCTTTCAGGGACTCCGGAAGGTCGTTCATTTGTGAAGCGATGCTGTCATCAGCGATGATCTTTGCCGCACGTTCCAGCAAACGGGAGTGTAAGTAGAATACATCTCCTGGGTATGCCTCACGGCCCGGAGGACGACGCAATAACAAAGAAACCTCACGGTAAGCTACCGCTTGTTTTGACAAGTCATCATAAATGATCAATGCAGGACGTCCTGTATCACGGAAATACTCTCCGATGGCAGCACCTGTCATTGGTGCGTAGAACTGCATTGGTGCAGGGTCGGATGCGTTAGCGGCAACGATCGTTGTATACGCCATTGCTCCCGCGTCTTCTAATTTCTTAACGATTCCGGCAACGGTAGAACCTTTTTGTCCTACTGCAACATAGATACAGTATACAGGTTCTCCTCTGTCGAAGAATTCTTTCTGGTTAATGATCGTATCGATACATACTGTTGTTTTACCAGTCTGGCGGTCACCAATCACCAACTCACGTTGTCCGCGTCCGATCGGAATCATGGCATCAACGGCTTTAACTCCTGTCTGCAACGGTTCAGTTACCGGCTGACGGAAGACTACTCCCGGAGCTTTACGTTCAATTGGCATTTCAAACAATTCACCGGAAATTGGTCCTTTACCATCGATCGGGTTCCCCAGTGTATCTACTACACGGCCAACCATTCCTTCTCCTACTTTAACGGAAGCAATGCGCCCTGTACGTTTTACCGTATCACCTTCTTTCACTTCGGTTGCACGTCCCAGTACTACGACACCTACGTTGTCTTCTTCCAGGTTCAGCGCGATTCCGTTGATCCCTCCGTTGAATTCAACTAATTCTCCTGACTGAACGCCGTTCAAACCGTAGATACGAGCAATACCGTCACCGATTTGAAGTACAGTTCCAACTTCTTGTAATTCCGCTTCAGAACGGAATCCTGATAATTGTTCTCTTAAAATTGCAGATACTTCTGCTGGTTTTACCTCTGCCATGTTTATAAGTTTTACTTTGACTCCGTTTGAACGGTTATCTTGTTAAACGTTGTTTTAAATTATCCAATTGGCTAGCAACAGATGCATCAATTTGCTTGTCATCCATTCTAACGATAAACCCACCGATAAGGGCAGGGTCGATTTTTTCTGTAACTTCCAAAGTTCCTGTGATAGTTCCCTGTACTTTGGACAATAGTTTGCTTTTTGTTGTTTCGCTTAAAGGAGCTGCTGAGATGATTGTCAGCGGGGTGATTCCTTTGTATCTGTTCACCTGGTCCTCGTAAGAAGAAGCAATTTCTGAAAGAAGTCCCTCTCTTCCTTTTTTGGTGATCAATTCGATGAATTTGCTGCTGATCTCCTGGAATTGTCCGAACAATTCACGGAAAACAGCTATTTTCTTGTCGGAATTGATGATAGGGGACTGAACAAGCAGTTGAAATTCACGTGAATCTGCTGAAACAACGGATAAGTATTTCATATCATCCAGCACTGTATCTACCTGGTTGCTTTCAATGGCCAGCTCCAACAGTGCTTTGGCGTATCTTGATGCTGCTTTGGTACCTTTCATTGCGATTAGTTCAGATTAATTTCTTCAGCAAGTTTGTCTGCCAGTGCTTTTTGCTTTTCATCGCTGGACAAGTTCTCGCGAACCACCTTTTCAGCGATTTCAATGGAGAAGGCAGCCATCTGGGCTTTCAGTTCTGCAACTGCTGCCGCTTTTTCTGCATTGATGCTTGTACGGGCACTTACCAGCACTTTCTCAGCCTCTTCTTTTGCCTTGTTCTTAGCATCTTCTACCATCTTGTCTGCTGTCGCTTTTGCATCCTTGATCATTGCATCACGCTCTCTTCGGGCTTCTTTTACCAGCTCTTCGTTCTGTGCTGCCAGCTGCTGCATTTCTGCTTTCGTCTTTTCGGCAAGCTCCAGCGCTTCGGTAATCTTTTGCTCCCGCGTGTTCACCATATTTAAAATCGGTTTCCACGCAAATTTTGTCAGGATGAATAACAAGATAACAAAAACTAATCCCGTCCAAAATAACAATCCTAAGTCTGGTGTAATTAAATCCATTGTAATTTATATTTAGTTTTGTTTTTAACTTTTAAAAGCCGGTTTCAACCAACCGTTGAAACCGGCTTTTGTGTTCTTAAAGACCCAAGAAACCAACAACAACACCGAAAAGAGCAACCCCTTCGATCAATGCCGCTGCGATAATCATAGCCGTTTGAATTTTACCTGAAGCTTCCGGTTGACGTGCGATAGCGTCCATTGCTGAACCACCGATTCTACCGATACCCAATCCTGCACCCAATACTGCAAGACCTGCTCCAATTGCTGCTACTGTTCCTGTCATTTTACTTTATTTTGAGTTAAAAATTTACACTTTAATTAATGGTGATGTTCTTCTACTGCCGCACCGATGAATAGTGCCGACAACATTGCGAACAGGTATGCCTGTAAGAACGCTACCAATATTTCCAGCACGGAGATGAACAATGCCATTGGTACGGACAGTGCTCCCCATGCTGCGCTTTTATTGATGAAGATGATCCCGATAAATGCCAGGATGATCACGTGACCTGCTGTGATGTTCGCGAACAAACGGATCATCAATGCGAAAGGCTTTGTCAGGATACCAACTACTTCAATCGGGATCATGATGATCAACAATGGAACAGGCACTCCCGGAGTTGCAAAAATGTGATGCCAGTAGTTTTTATTTCCTGAAAGAACCGTTGCCAGCAATGTGCATACTGCAAGGAACAATGTGATCGTGATGTTTCCTGTCAGGTTAGCGCTCAGCAATGGAACCAGCCCTAACAGGTTACCGATTAAAATAAAGAAGAAAATTGTCAATAGGTAAGGAACATATTTTTTATATGCATGCTCCCCGATATTTGCTTTAGCGACATCATCCCTGATAAAGATCACCAATGGTTCAATGAATTTGGCTACTCCTTTAGGGGCAACAGCTCCGTTTTTCTTGTAATGACGAGCTGTTCCGATTGCGAAAAGACATACGATGAGTGATACAAGGAACAATACAACTACGTTTTTTGTAATTGAAAAATCCGTTGCTTTCTCATTGTGCGGATGATTGTTTTCGAAGTGCAGTTCACCGTTTTCCAGCTTGTAGATTTTCTCATGGAAAATACCGTATCCCTCAGCAGGGCCGACACCGGCAACGTAATGAATTTCTTCATGTGTGTGATGATCGACAGCTGTTTTTAATTCTCCGTGGTATAAGTGTTTGGATGAAAAAGTCTTTATTCCTCCGTCGAGCAAAATGATCGGTAAATAAACAGAAGTTCCGTTGTGCGCATCACCCCACAGGTGAATTTCGTGTGCATCTTTGATGTGGTGCATGATCATTTCTCCAATGTTGAAGTCTTTCTCTACATATCCGTCTACTTCATCATGACCCGCAAACGCGCTAATTGAAAGAACTGAAAATACAGTTAAAATCAGTGTGTTGAACTTGTTTAATAATCTCATCGTAATGTCGTTTTGAAAAAAGCTCTCAAAATTTGGCGCAAAGGTATGGAAACTTTCTTAAGTAGGAGTATGAATTAACAAGAAAAATTTTCAGAATTTTCACTGCATTTATTTTTTGTCTGTTCCCAGCCGGATCAGTAAGAGAGATTGGATGATCATTAAGAAGACAAAAACCGAAACAAATTGTAATCCAAACGCTTTTAAATGCAATTTGGCGGTATACCATACGGCCGCTATTACAGATAGAATCGTGAGCAGCTGAAAGGTGGTAAGCAGCATAAACCGCTGGGCGAACGAATCAGGATTTTTGTATTTCCCCGCTGTTATAATAATCCCGCCACCGAGGAAAAGGATGGGAATGACAATATTGATGAGCAGAAACAGTTTCATCGGCAGCTGGATGATTTTCAGGGAATGCATGGACCCGAATACAGACAATGCTGCGATCACCGCAACAATGATGTACAGGAAATAGTTACTTTTTTTCATCGTTTCGTTTGCTCATTTTAATTGCTTCCCGGATCACCAGGGTTAAACCTGCCGCGACACCAAAAAGTGTCAGCCCGAGGGTCCACCAGGGAGTTGTTGACTGGTATTTTTTATCCAGGAAATTGCCCAGCCAGGCGCATCCTGCAATGATCACTCCCATTTGAATGCCGACGGTTGAGAACCTGGCAAAGGTATTGATCGCTGATTTGACCGGTTTCTTTTCTTTCTCTTCCATGGCTGTTCGCATTAATTAAATTATGTAATCATACAAAAATTCACTTCCTTTTATTTATGGCTTCAGGTCCTCTGCAAGCCACTTAAAGAATTCGCGGTGCCATACCAGCCCGTTCTGAGGGCTCAGCACCCAGTGCCCTTCTGTCGGAAAGTATAAGAACCTGCTTTTTATTCCTTTCAGCTGAGCAGCCTGGTAAGCCTGGATTCCCTCTGCTTCCGGAACCCGGAAATCCACTCCACCGTGAATGACCATGATGGGGGTATTCCAGTTCTGCACATAGCGGTGCGGGGAATGCTTGGTATATGCTTCTTTGTTGGCAGGGTCCCAGTACGGGCCACCGACGTCCCAGTGTGCGAAGAATAATTCTTCTGTCATTCCGTACCAGCTTTCAAGATTGAACAAACCACAATGCGCAATGAATGTCTTGAAACGGTTTTCGTGTACTCCGGCGAGCATGTAAACGGAGTAACCTCCGTAGGATGCGCCGACAGCACCCAGGCGGTCTTTATCTATGTATGGCAGTTCCGTAGCAGCATCAATAGCGGACAGGTAATCCTGGATTGGTTGCCCGCCCCAGTCTTTTGAGATGGCATCGTTCCATTCCTGCCCGAATCCCGGTAAACCTCTCCGGTTGGGAGCGATTATGACATAACCTTGCGAGGCCATCAGCATCAGGTTCCAGCGGTAAGAGAAAAACTGGCTTACCTGGCTTTGTGGTCCTCCCTGGCAATATAAAAGTGCCGGGTATTTTTTTGTTTCGTCGAAGTTGGGAGGCAATACGACCCATGTCAGCATGTCTTTCCCGTCAGACGTTTTAAACCATTTTTCCTGGACGGTCGGTTTTGCCAGTTTGTTCAGCAGTTCCGTATTGGCGTTTGTCAGTTGCGCTGTTTTGGTCGAAACGGATCCTTTTTTGCCTTGCACGAGCTCAACAGCGAAGTATTCCACAGGAGAAACCATCGACTGGCGTCCTGCGTATATGAAATTTCCGGAAGGGGAAATGCTTACGTAATCGTGCTGGCCTGTCGTGAGCTGGCGGATCTCACCATTGGTAAGTATCACCTCAAAAATCTGGACCGTCCCTTTTGTCGGCACAAGAAAATAAATCCTGCTTCCATCCGGGTGCCATGCATAGTCACCTACGGTAATATCCAGCTTTGCAGTAAGGTTCTTTATGTCTCCCGATGCAGTTTGTACAAGGATGTCGTTCTTATCGGATTCAAATCCGTCGCGGGCCATTCCCAGCCATGCCAGGTCACCTTTTGAGGAGTAGGACGGATGCGTGTCGTATCCCTTGAACCCGTTGCTGCAGGTAATGCATGTTGTGGCTTTTGTCTTCAGATCAACCTTGTACAGCTCGCTGTTGGTAGAGGTGGCGAACTCCTTTCCCCTTGCTTTTTTTGTTGCGTAGACAACAGCCTGGTTGTCGTGGGTGAAGGTTACGCTTCCCATCCCGCCGAATGGAGGAAGGACCGCGCTTACGTTTTCACCGTTCAGCAAGTCCGTTCCTTCTCCGGAAACCTTTCCGCCGGAAATGCTGTAATGAAATAAATGCTGTACTGTATAATCATCCCAGCTGGCCCAATGGCGGTACATCAGATCGTCCTCAACCCGGGCATTTGCCTTGGGAAGGTCAGGATATTCTTCGTGGATGGTTTTCTTTACCCGGATGGACTGCAATGTGATGATGGATTGTTCATCAGACGAGACCTTAAATCCTTCAATTCCCTGTATATCCGAAACTTTTGATTTGCCGGACCCGTCTGCGTTTATTTTCCAGATGTCCGTGCTGCCGTTTTCGGTTGAAAGGAAGTAAATGCTGTTTCCTGCCCATTGTGCTTCAAATTCGGAAAAAGGGGTGTCTGTCAGCTGCTTTGTTGTCCTGGTTGCCAGGTTGATCACATACAGGTCTGTGTTTCCTTTGTTTCCCGCAATATCGACCGTCGTCTGAGAATAGAGAAAATAGTTCCCGTCAGGAGATACCGTTCCTCCTCCCAGGCGTTTAAAATCCATCATCTTTTCCGGGGTCAGCAGTTCCTGCCCATACGCTGTAAAGCTGCTGCATATTGCAACAAAAAGAAACGTTTTTATCATCACACAATCAATTTTGAAGCGTGAATGTAATGAAAATTTTATAATTTCTGACCGGGAAGTGCTTTTAAAGGGAAGTCCGGGGTGCCGGTCAACCGTATTTTTCCGTTATATAATCTGAAGGTCTCTGCCCAAGCAATTTATAAAACGTATTGCTGAATGTCGGGGCACTGCTGTACCCTACGGCATAGGCGACTTCCGTAATGGTGTGTGTATTTTCCAGCAATAATTCGATGGCACGCAGCATCTTTTGAATGGTCAGGTATTTGATAAACGGCATTCCTGTTTCTTTCTGAAACAGCCGGTTGAGGGTGCGCTCGCTGAATCCGAATTTCTTTGCCAGCTGTTTATAGGAGATCTGCTCTTCCAGGTGCTCCGACATATAGGTGATGATCTTTTTTAAGCGGTCATTTTTGGGAAAAGGCAATGACAGCGGAACGGATGTATGGCACACATCCGGGAGGATTGATTTTATGGCCAGGGCGACCGCATAGTTTTTGTCCTCTTTATGAATATCCGCCCTCCATTTATCGGTGAAGAGCAGCAGGTTCAGCAGCAGGCCGTCCGCAAGGTAAATCCCTTCCTGCTGATAGAATGGCAGCTCGTTTTCCTGTACCGGGAAATACAGATTCCGCATAATCGCTTTCTCCGTGCTGGTTCGGATACTGTGAATGACACCTGCGGGGATCCACATGAAATGCCGTGGAGGAATGTAATACGTGTGCCCGGGTGTATGGATGTGCACAATTCCTCCTTCCGTATAGATCAGCTGCGCCTTTTTATGGTTGTGGGTTGGGATCAGCAGTTCTCCCATCACATCGTGGTAACAATAGATGCTCTCAGGATAAACATCCACTTCCGTGATGTAATAACGGTCGCTGCCGGGATTTTTGAATTCCATTGTCCGAAATTAATATTTTTTTGACTTTATATGTTATTCAGACCAAAATAAATTGTTCTAGAATTGTGATTCGATTTTAACCGACTGTTAATCATTTCATGATATTCCCTTAAAAGTAACGCCTGTGAGCAGGCAGGTTACCTGGTGGGAGCAGCAGATAAATTAAGAGAAACTATGGGTAATAACCGGATTTTATATACGCCTTATGAAAGCAAGATCATAACTGCAGAGCAGGCAGCTTATCTCCTGGAAGATAGGATGGTCGTCGGCTCAAGTGGTTTTACGAAGGCAGGAGACAGCAAGGCTGTTCTGCCGGCATTTGCAAAGCGTGCAGCTACGGAAAAAGTTGGAATCACACTTATCACGGGGGCTTCACTCGGACATACGACCGATACGGACCTGGCGAATAACAATGCATTGTACAAACGGATGCCCTTTCAGCTGGATGCGAGCTTAAGGGGGAAAATAAACGATGGTTCTGTGCTGTTCATCGACCAGCACCTGAGTGAAACGGCAGAGCTGTTGAATAACAGGCACCTGTCCGAAATGGATATTGCCATCATCGAAGCTACTGCTATCGATGAAAAAGGAAATATTATCCCGACTACTTCCATCGGGAACTCAGCTACGTTTGCCCGTTTGGCACGGAAGATTGTTATTGAGATAAATACAGCCATCCCTGTTGAATTTAAAGGAATTCATGATGTCTTTATCCCGGAAGATTACCCACACAGGGAAGTGATCAACATCACAGATGCGGGAAGCAGGATCGGTCAGGAATTTATTGAGGTAGATCCTGAAAAGGTCATCGGGGTCGTTTATACTGAAATGACGGATAGTCCTGCCCAGGCAACCGAACCGGATGATACGACTGCCGCGATAGCAGGTCATCTGCTTCACTTTTTCAACCAGGAGATAGCGGCGGGAAGACTGACGAAATCCTTGTTGCCGTTGCAGGCAGGGATAGGTAAAGTGGCCAATTCGGTGTTGTCCGGTTTTGCAAAAGGCGATTTTGAGCATCTGACAATGTATTCGGAGGTTTTGCAGGACAGCACATTTGAATTGATCGACTCGGGGAAGCTTGATTTTGCCTCCGCTTCGTCCATCACCGTCACCAAAGCATGTTACGACAACCTGCTTCATCATTTCAGCCGTTACAGAGATAAAATCGTTCTCAGGCCACAAAATATAAGCAATTCCCCCGAAGTAATCCGGCGCTTAGGAGTTATCGCAATTAACACAGCAATCGAATTCGACATTTACGGAAACGTTAATTCTACACACATTACAGGAACCAGAATGATGAATGGGATCGGAGGCTCGGGGGATTTTGCCAGGAATGCTTATTTAAGCATTTTCGTAGCGCCTTCCGCATCAAAAGAAAACAGTATTTCGCATGTTGTTCCGATGGTTTCACACGTAGACCATACGGAGCACGATGTGGACATTCTCGTTACTGAACAGGGACTGGCAGACCTGAGAGGTTTGGCGCCCAGAGAGCGGGCAAAAGCGATCATAGCGAATTGCGTTCATCCTGAGTACAGGGAGCAGCTGGAAGATTACTTCCGGCGGGCTTTAAGCAGGGGAGGGCACACACCACATATCATTGAGGAGGCTTTGCAGTGGCACAGCAGTTTAATACAATCAGGCACAATGAAACAATTGATTTTCGAACGGGATTAGACCCGTGAGGATTTCTTGCTGAATCAATGATGAAGAGCTGTCTTGCATAAGGCAGCTTTTTTATTTTGGCTGTGTTTTTATTCTCAGGGCTTTATGCCTGCCGGTATTGGTTTTATTTATGTCTTAAATGAATAAATAATTGTCTTATTGTGATATTAAGACTGTGTGAAAAGTAAGTAATATTGTAAGACAATAGTTATTTGAAATAAGTTAAACACCGACATAAATTCCCTCGGATTCGTCATTACATTTTAGAATTATCGCACTTTATTCAAACTTTCGATTCAGCTTTTAGATAACGTTAATTCTACACACAACAAGGAGCTTTCGATGTAGACGAAATTATCCGGGGGATTTTTGGTTCTGTTACAGGAAGGTAACGGAGCAGATACATAAAATTTCCCCTATACACTATCCATAGCTGGAAAAGCAAAAGGCGGTCTCTCAATTCAGAGACCGCCTTTTGCTTTTAAAGGTTTTTACGCAAACGGTATTGAAAATAAAGCAGCTATCTATATAATTCACTACATTTGTCCATGTACTGTTACGTACAAAGACAGTTGAAGTGATACACAATAGAAACAAACGCTGATTGACTCAATGCCGAAAATAGCGATCATAGGAACGGGGTTTTCCAGCCTCTCTTGTGCTGCGTATCTTGCAAAACAGGGAGCGGAGGTGACCGTTTTTGAGAAAAACGACACTCCGGGTGGACGTTGCAGGCAATTCACGGAGAATGGCTTCACATTCGATATGGGGCCGTCCTGGTACTGGATGCCGGAGGTATTTGAGAAATTCTATACGGATTTTGGTTACACAACTTCCGATTTTTACCAGCTGGACAAGCTGTCACCTTCCTATTCGATTCATTTTGGAGGAGATCACGCAATCGCTGTTTCGGATCAGCTGGAAGAGCTGAAGCACTACTTCGAAACACTGGAGAAAGGAGCTTCCGGGAAGCTGGACGCTTTTTTAGCCGACGCTGCCGTAAAGTACGATGCGGGAATGAACCGCTTTGTTCACAAACCGTCACTTTCCATAGTTGAATTTGCCAGGTGGGAAATCGTGAGAGGGTTTATGCGGCTGGATCTGCTCAAAGCATTTTCAAAACATGTCCGTTCTTATTTCAGGCACCCCCAGATCATCCAGATATTGGAATTTCCTGTTTTGTTTTTAGGAGCTACCCCAAAAAATATTCCTGCGCTGTACAGCCTGATGAATTATGCCGACCTGGTGGGCGGAACCTGGTACCCGCAGAAAGGAATGTTTGAGATCATCCGGGCAATGGTGGAGATCTGTGAAAAACAAGGGGTCACGTTCCGGTACAATGCCCCGGTAGAAAGAATCGTGGTGGCAGATGGAGCACGAAAAGCTGAAGGCGTGGTAGTGAACGGAGCATTCCAACCGTTTGATTTTATTGTGGGAGGTGCGGACTATCACCACGTAGACCAGAAGTTGCTGGATCAGCCTTACCGGAACTATTCCGAAAAATACTGGGATTCACGGGAAATGGCTCCTTCCTGCCTCATCTATTACATCGGGGTTGGTAAAAAGCTTAAAAACATCACTCATCACAACCTCTATTTCGATACGGATTTCAATGCGCATGCACGGGAAATTTACGACACGAGAAAATGGCCTGAAAACCCGCTGTTTTATGTCTGTGCTCCAAGTGTTACAGATGAAACGGTGGCGCCGGCAGGTTGTGAGAACCTGTTCCTGCTCATCCCCATAGCACCGGGCATTAAGGATAGTGAAACGGAACGCAGGCGATTGTTCCTGCAAACGATGCAACGATTTGAAAAGCTGACCGGGCAGACGGTTATGGATGCGATCATCTATCAGCGGTCCTATGCGCTGGATGATTTTGTCCAGGATTATAATGCCTTTAAAGGAAATGCCTACGGGCTGGCGAATACACTCAGGCAGACAGCGTTTTTAAAGCCGAAGATCCGCAATAAGAAACTAAAGAATGTGTTTTATGCCGGACAGCTCACTACTCCCGGCCCCGGAGTTCCGCCATCCATTATTTCCGGGAAAGTAGTAGCCACCTATATCCACAAACTTACAACTGAATAAGATCTATGAAACTCGTATACGATACTGTATCAACGCTTACCAGCAAGACCATTACACGGCATTACAGCACGTCGTTCTCGATGGGGATCCGGCTGCTCCATAAAAAGCTGCGTGAACCGATCTGCAATATCTATGGATTCGTCCGCATTGCCGATGAAATTGTAGATACCTTTCATGACTGCTCCCAGGCTGACTTACTAAATGAATTCCGCCGGGATACCTACAATGCCATTGAACGGAAGATAAGTACCAACCCTGTTTTGCAGTCCTTTCAGAAAACGGTTCACGAATTTGGTATTGAGCAGGAATTGATCGATACTTTCCTGGACAGCATGGAAATGGACCTGGAGCAGGTAAATTACGATTCATCGCTCTATGAAAAATACATTCTTGGTTCTGCTGAAGTGGTGGGACTGATGTGTCTGCGTGTGTTTGTGTATAACAATGAAGAAATGTATGCAGAGCTGAAGCCTTACGCGATGAAGCTCGGATCGGCCTTTCAGAAGATCAATTTCCTGCGTGATCTGAAAGATGATTACCAGAACCTGGGAAGAATCTATTTCCCTGATGTCAATATGAACCAGTTCAACGAGGAAACGAAAAGAGCGATCATCGCAGAGATAGAGAAGGAGTTTCGAACAGGGCTGGAAGGAATTAAAAAGCTGCCGAAATCATCTCGTTTCGGGGTTTACCTGGCGTATGTGTATTATACAAAGCTGCTTGCGTCCATTAAGAACAAACCCGCGGAAATACTGTTAAAAGAGCGAGTAAGAATCCCTGACCGGAAAAAATACACACTGTTGGTCGGTTCGTATGTCCGTCATCAGCTGAATTTTATATAGGACAATGAAACAGGCTCTTGTCATAGGTTCCGGAGTTGCAGGGTTGGCCGCGGCGATACGCCTTCGTGTGAAAGGATACGATGTGGATGTGTACGAAAAGAACGATTATCCCGGAGGGAAGCTGACAGTGATCGAATCGGGCGGATTCCGGTTCGATGCAGGACCTTCGGTTTTCACACTTCCTCAGCTGGTCACGGAACTGTTTGAACTGGCAGGAAAGAATCCGGAAGCATATTTTGAATACGTGCACCACCCGGTTTCTTCCAGGTATTTCTGGAATGACGGAACGGTCTTTGAAGCGCCGTCAGGCAGAGAGGCATTCATTGAAGCCGCTGCACGGCAGTTTGATGAGCCCCGGAAGAACATAGAACGCTATTTAGCCGACAGCGAACGGAAATTCCGGATCACGAAACCTGTTTTCCTGGAAAAAAGTGTTCACCGGAAGAAAAATTATTTCAGCAGAGACTATCTGAAATCCTATCCCTACCTGGTAGGAATGGATATTTTCCGTTCATTGAATGCAACCAATAAGAAGTTCATCCGGCATCCGAAATTGGTACAGGTACTGGATAAATTTGCTTCCTACACCGGTTCCGATCCTTATCGTACTCCCGGTATTATGAGTCTGATGCCCCACCTGGAGATCACCGAAGGAATTTATTTCCCGAAAAACGGGATGCACGATATTACCCAAAGCTTATACCGGCTGGCCACCGATACCGGAGTCCGTTTTCATTTTGGATCACAGGTAGAAAAAATAGAAGGCAACGGAAAATATGTCACGGGGATTGTCTCCAGAGGGAAATTCATCAAAGGTGATGTGATCGTTAGCGGGACGGATGCACACTTTACACACAAGCATCTTCTGCAAGATGTGCAATTACCTGCTTCCGTTACGCAGGAGCTCTCCAGCTCGGTCGTGGTGTTTTACTGGGGGATCAACAGAACATTCGGGCAGCTGGACCTGCACAACATGTTCTATCCCGATGACTACGCATCAGAGTTCAAAGGAATTTTCAGGTCAGGTGAGGTGATTGAAGATGCTTCCGTTTATATCCATCGCTCCTGTGAGATCGTACGGTCGGATGCTCCCGAAGGAATGGAAAACTGGTTTGTGATGGTAATGACTCCAAGCGATCCCGCGCGGGTAAATGATGACGTTATTGCACGGATACGTGAGAATACAATCAGGAAGCTCAGCAGGATATTAGGCTCCGATATTGAACAGCACATTGTTTTTGAAGACCATTTATCTCCAAGGCTCATTGAGCAAAGAACGAATTCATACCAGGGAGCATTGCATGGAATTTCCGCAAACTCCCCGTTTTCTTTTTTCAAAAGGCATTCCAATTTTTCCAGGTCGTATAAAAATTTGTATTTTGTGGGAGGAAGCACGCATCCGGGAGGAGGGATTCCACTTTGTCTGTATTCTGCCAAAATAGCGACTGAACATGCTTGAACAGCTTAAAAAATACCGTTTTCATATTTCCCTGGCCGTACTGATCATCTATTATTCGGTTGGCATTAGCTTACTTAAAGCAGGCGGGAATAAAGAGGAGGTCATTGCGCTTACACCTTTTACGCTGTTGTTCACAATGATCGTGCTGCTGTTCAATCACACGCATTGGAAAAAACGGGTGATGCTGGCACTTATGCTTGTCGCGGTACTGGGATTTTTCGTTGAGGTACTGGGCACCAGGACAGGACTTCCTTTTGGATTTTACTCCTATTCGGATGTCCTGGGAATCAAAGTGATGGACACTCCCCTGATCATGGGGATCAATTGGGTGCTGCTGGTCTACGCGGGAACGATGTTGTTTCATCCGTTGAAGATTCCCGGCTGGCTGAAACCGGTCTTAACCGGTAGTTCACTGGTGCTGCTGGATATCTTTATTGAGCCTTTCGCGATCAAATGGAATTTATGGCAGTGGCAGGAGACGGTGCCCCCGGCGCAAAATTATGTGTCATGGGCGATAATCGCTGTGCTGTTTTCCTGGTTGCTCAACAGGTCTTTGTCACAATCCATGCGCAATAAATTAGCTCTTCCGGTTTTAGTGATTCAATTGCTTTTTTTCTTAATTTTATCAAAATAACAGGGGATGGTGTGGATCGTATACATATTGATTGGGCTTGCTACCGTATTTTTTATGGAGTTTGTCGCCTGGTTTTCCCACAAATACATCATGCACGGGTTCGGATGGTTCCTTCACAAAGACCATCATCAGCGGACACCCGGGTTTTTCGAGAAGAATGACCTGTTCTTTGTAATTTTCGCTATTCCCAGCTGGCTGACGATCATGTTCGGATGGATCTACCAGAACTGGTATGTTGTTTCTTTCGGCTTTGGAGTAGCAGCTTACGGGCTCGTCTATTTTCTTGCCCACGATGTCCTGGTGCACCGTCGCTTTAAATGGCTGGACGGAATTGACAACCGGTACTTTAAAGCAATCAGGATGGCACACAAGGTTCACCATAAAAACCGGTTCAAGGAAGGTGGCTCTTGTTTCGGATTTTTGATCGTCCCCAGAAAATACTTTAAAAAGCAATAATGGATTATTATTATCTATACCTTAATTTATTCTCCATCATAGGCCCTGTCGTGCTGAGCTTTGACAAGAATGTCAGGTACATAACCAAATGGCGCTATTCATTTGTTTCCATCGTTGCGACATTCCTGATCTTTTTACCGTGGGACCTTTATTTTCATCACATGGGAGTCTGGTGGTTCAATGAGAAATACATCACCGGTGTTACCCTGTTTGGGCTTCCGGTCGAGGAAAACATTTTTTTCGTAGCGATCCCGTTCGCGTGTATTTTCGTATTGGAATGCGTCAGGCATTACCTGCCGGATTTTGTAAGGAAAGTTGATTCCCGGCTGAATTGGGTCGCTCTGTTAGTGTTCAATATCGCCACGATTGCTCTCCTGGTGATGTACTGGGATAAACTGTACTCGTTTACCGTCTTCGGACTCTCACTGATCATGGTTAACCTGAGTGTGCTTGTTTTCAGGAACTACATTGCGCTCTGCCTTGTATCGCTGTTGTTTATCTTCATCCCGTTTTTTATTATCAACGGAGCGCTGACAGGTGGGTTTACCCCGGAACCGGTAGTGTTGTACAGCGATGATTTCATCAGTGGGATCCGGATCTGGACCATTCCCCTGGAAGATTTTTTCTATAACACCTTGATGATGATCAGCCTGTTCTTCTTTTATTTTGCGTGGCAGAAACTAATCCTGAAAAAACAGGTCCTCTGATCGATTTTTCATCTTTCCGGTTTTCCAGTCTTCTCGATCAAATTCATTAACTTTGGAAAATGCCAAAACAAAAATACCGGTTTAACCCTGAAAAGCTGTCCTACGAAGTTGTTCGTGAGCGTCTTGGTAAACGGATCCTCAAATGGTTCCTGTTTGCGGCTCCCAGTATCGTAATGGGGCTGGTACTGGCCTTTTTCTTCAGCAAGCGGATGGCAACACCCAAAGAGGCGCAGCTGAAACGCGAGCTGGAAGCAATGAACCTGCGTTATTCCGAACTAAGCGACGATATAAAGACAGTCCACCAGGCACTGGAAGCGATCGAGAAGCGCGATAAGGATCTGTACCGGGTGGCACTGTATGCCGATGAATTCCCTGAAGAATACAGGCAGATGGGAATAGGAGGGAGCAGCAGGTACGATTACCTTTCAGAATATACTTCCGGAGAGCTGATGAAAGAAACTTCGGAGCAGATGGACCTGCTTGAACAGCGGGTGCTGGGTCAGAGCGCGTCACTCCGGGAGCTTCAGAAACTGGCAAAGGACAAAGAAAAACTGCTCAGCTGCGTTCCGGCAATCCAGCCGGTCAGCAATAAGGAGCTGAAACGGATGGCATCCGGTTTCGGATGGCGGATAGACCCGGTTTACAAAACCAGCCGTATGCATACGGGGATTGATTTTACCGCCGATATAGGAACAGAAGTATACGCAACGGGAGATGCAGTTGTAGAGAGTGCGGAAACGGGATCCTGGGGATATGGTATGTGCATTGTTCTCAACCATGGTTTCGGGTACAAAACACGCTATGCGCACCTGAGTGCGTTTAAAGTGAAACCAGGACAGAAGGTAAAACGGGGAGAGCTGATCGGGCTGGTAGGAAATACCGGGAAAAGTACGGGGCCGCATCTTCACTACGAAGTGGAAATGAACGGGAATAAGATCAATCCGATCAATTTCTTTCATTCGGACCTTTCTCCTGAAGAATATGAAAAACTGATCGAAATGAGCCAGCAATCGTACAAGGCCTATGATTAATTTAGAAACCAAAACAACGATATGACACTAAATGTTCTGATTATTATCATTGCAATCACTTCACTGATCTCCATTTCAGCGTTTAACAACCGGGATCTGATGTACCGCTATATGTTTATCCCGGCTCGGATCCAGGAAACAGGCGAGAAGTACCGTTTTTTCACCCACATGTTCATTCATGCCGATTACATGCACCTGATCTTTAATATGATCTCCCTGTATTTCCTGGGAAATGTAATGCTGAATGCGGAGGGAGGAAGCTACCTGGATAGTTCGGGAGGAGTACTTACCATTTCAGATGGCTGGATCCAGCAATATGGTTTCTGGGAAGGGCAGGCATTGTTCCTGGTGCTTTATTTTGCCGGAGGGTTGTTTGCCACACTCATCCCTTATTCCCGCAATAAGAACAATCCTTCCTATATGTCCCTGGGAGCTTCCGGGGCTGTTTCCGCTGTTATTTTTGCATCGATCATCTGGAACCCGACCTTAAAGATCTATTTGTTTTTTATCCCGGTCGGAATCCCGGCATTTATATTCGGCCCGCTCTACATCGCGTATGAGATCTACATGGATAAGCGTGGAAACACAGGAGTAGCGCATGATGCGCATTTAGGAGGAGCGATTTTTGGTATTTTATTCGTTTTATTTACTAATATTGAAGCTGGAAAGCGGTTTCTTGAGCAAATATTTTAACCGATGCTATACGTCAACAACAACGAAAAAGTGATTCCTGCGGATGAATTCAGCATTCATTCGGGGAGCCGTGCGTTTTTGTATGGCGATGGTGTGTTTGAAAGTATCCGCATCAGGAATGGTGTTCCTCTGAACCTGGAAAACCATGTCAAACGGATGCTGCAGGGCGCGAAAGCGATCAAGATCAGGGTTCCGTCATATTTCACGGCAGAGTTTTTTGACATCCGGATACGTGAGCTGTGCAAACAGTCGGGAATCGACAAAGGAGGCTTCTGCCGGTTGTCGCTGGACCGGATGAATGGCGGGAAATACAAGCCGGAAACCAATGACGCGCAATTTTTTATCGAAGTAAAACCTTTGGATAATAATGAATTTATCCTGAATACCAAAGGACTGGAGGTAGATATTTTCCTGGATTTAAAGAAGCAGAAGAACAGCCTTTCCAATTTTAAGCTGAAGAATTGCATTCTTTCCATCATGGCAAGCATTAAGGCGCAGGAGCGCCAGCTGGATGACCTGCTGATCAGCAATGATGCAGGTGGCATCCTGGAAAGCTCCAGCAGCAACATGTTCGTTGTTTCCAACGGCGTCTTATATACCCCGGGGCTGGAAGAAGGCTGCCTGGCGGGGACAATGCGTATGCAGATCATCAACCTGGCGATCCGGAATAACATCCGCGTTTACGAATCGAATATCCTTCCGCAGAACCTGCTCGTCGCGGATGAGGTTTTCCTGACGAATGCCATTTCAGGGATTACCTGGATCAGCGGATACAGGACAAAACGCTATTTCAACACTACTTCAAAACGGCTCATACATCTTCTGAACGAATACTGGGAGGAAGAACTGCAAAACAAACTGATCTGAAAATGGGCCCTTCATCCAATGAGCTGATTGTTTCATCGCTTTTATTCCGCTTAAATTCCCTGGTTCGTATTAAAGACGTCAGTTTATAAGCGTACGCTGTATGCTTTTTATTATTACCTGCTGTTGTTAGGGATGCTGCTTCTGCCGTTTACACTGGCGATGATCCTGGATTATTTTTACTATTACGGAGCATCCGTTTTAAGATAAGAAAAAGGGCAGTACGAAAAATACTGCCCTTCAGATTATAATCGATAAATAGAATTACTTATTTTATTTTCCTTCTTTCTCCAGTCTCATCAGTTCAACTGCTACCACGCTCGTAATATCCATCTCCGGCGCGAAGTAGAGGGTTGAGGATTTATCGATCACCATGCTCAGCTTCTGGCGCTCTGAAATGATTGCGATCGCTTTCTGGATCCTGTCCAGGATGGGAGTGTTCAGCTCTTCTCCGAATGCCTGTAATTCCTGCTGCATGGATTGCTGGCGCTCTTGCAGCTGGCGTTCTTTGTCCATGATCTTCTTTTCGGCAGCCTGACGCAGCACCGGAGTCAGGTCATTGTATTTTGACTGGTAGTCTGCTACCAGTTTATCGTATTCACCTTTCAATGCTGTCAGCTCATCGTACAATTCTTTTTCATGCGCCAGGTATTTTTCAGTAGCTGCTTTCCTGGAAGGCATTGTATCCAACAGACGCTGCGTATCAACAAATCCGATTTTTACCTGAGCCATTGCGCCAAAGCTCATCAACATGATTAGTCCTGCTAAGATTTTTTTCATTTTCTGGGTGTTAATTTTTGTTCTTCGATTTATTTATTAGCTTCTTTTTCAAGACGGAGCAACTCTGCTGCTACTGTAGAAGTAATGTCCATATCCGCAGCGGAATACAAAGCGGATGTCTTATCCACGACCATTGCCAGTTTCTGGCGTTCCGCCACGATTTTTACTGCGTTTTGAAGCCGTTCCAGGATCGGTGCGTTCAGCTCTTCTCCGTATGCCTGTAATTCTTCCTGTGAAGATTGCTGGCTTGTCTGGAACTGTGTGTATTTATCCTGCAATTTCTTTTCAAATGACTGACGGATAACAGGGGTCATGTTGTTGACCTTTTCCTGGTATTCTTTTTCCATTTTCTGTATCTCAGCCTGCAGGCTTTTCAGATCTTCGATCAGCTGTTTCTCATGCTCCATGATCTTTTCGATCGCTGCTTTCCGGGAGGGCATGGTATCCAGCAAGCGCTGGGAATCGACAAATCCGATCTTTACCTGTGCCATGGAACCAAAGCTTAGTAACATCAACAATCCTGCTATTATTTTCTTCATTTTACTCATTTAATTTTTTAATCTCTAATGTTCATCTCTCTCAGAACCTCGTCGCTGATGTCCATTTTACTGTCAGCATATACCAGGTTACTTTGGTTCGCCTTGTCAAAAACAAAGCTGTAATTCCTTCTGGAAGCAACTTGCTGCATGGCGTCAAAAACCTTGTCCTGTATCGGTTTGATCAGCTCTTGTCTTTTGGAAAAGTAATCCCCTCCCACACCAAAACGCTGACGCTGCATCTGCATTGCTTCGGATTCCATTGTTTCTATTTCCTCCAGCCGCTTGGTTTTTTCCTCGTTTGGTAAAAGCACTTCCTCGCGTGCAAAGTTATCTTTTTTCGTCTTTAAAACTTCATATCGCTCTTCAATTTCTTTTGTCCAACGTTCAGCGAGCTTATCCAGCTGGTCTTTTGCCTCGTTGTATTCCGGCAGCTTATTTAAGATATAATCGGAATCAATGTACGCATACTTCTGAGCATTGGCAAATCCTGTGCCAAATAATAAAAGGATGATGAATGCTATCTTTTTCATAGTTTTATGTTTTATCAGATGCGGAAACGTGCAAATAACGTAATTTATTGTGAATTAATCGCTATAACTCACCTAAATTCATACCGATGGTGAACGTCAGTTTACCATAATATCCTTTTTGCTGGATGGAAATATCGCTTGCTTTACCGTAATCGGTCGCCCACGGATTCAACCGGTCGAAACCAAAACCGTAGTCAATACCCAGCATACCGAACATTGGAAGGAAGATCCGGATCCCTGCTCCGACCGAACGTTTTACATCCAGTGGATTGAAATTCCTGAAATTCGGGTAACTGTTCCCTGCTTCAGCGAACGCCAGGACAAAGAACGTAGCAGAAGGGTTCAATGAGATCGGGTAACGGAGCTCCATGGTATATTTTGTTGCGATCGGGTCTCCTGTCGCGGAAGAAATGGAGTTATCATCATATCCTCTGATGGCAATTACCTCACGTCCTCCGATCTGCCCCATGTTGGTAATACCGCTTCCTCCCAGGTAATACCGTTCAAACGGAGAGATTCCTTTTGCGGCATTATAGGCTCCCATGTAACCGAATCCCACACGGGTCCTCAATACCAGCTTCTGGTCGGTTGTCAGCGGGAAGAACCATTCCGCACCGAGTTTGATCTTGTAGTATTCCAGGTATTTGTAGCGCTCCTGTTCGGATAAGCTCGAATAATCGCTGACTCCTTCCCACATGGAATATGGAAGGCTGGACTTGGCAGACAAGGTAATAATGCTTCCGTATTGCGGATAGATAGGAGAGCTGACAGAGCTTCTCTGGATGGTATATTTGAGGTAAATGTCGTTTGAATACCCTTGGTTGAACAATGTAAAGTAAGAATAATTGTTCACATCGTAATACTGGTATCCCAGCTCAAATGATTCAGAAAAGTAATCATCCGGCCATTTTTTACGTCTTCCCAGCACCAGTCCGGCTCCGGTTATCCCCATTCCCTGGTGATTGGCATTTCTTTTCAGGTACCCGTTCCCCAAAGCGGTGTGAGAGATGAAAAAGGTGAGTGAGTTTGGTTTTTTTCCTCCCAGCCAGGGTTCCGTGAACGAAAAGTTATAGGATTGGAAGTATTTACCATTTGTCTGGCCTCTGAGTGACAGCCGTTGTCCGTCACCCGCAGGAAGCGGAGACCAGGCTTTCCCTGAAAACAGGTTCCGCATAGAGAAGTTGTTGAAAGTAAGACCGAGTGTACCAATGATCATTGGCCGCTCCGTTACATAGTTCATCCCTCCGTATCCTCCTGAAAGCTCGATCTGGTCAGATGATTTTTCCTCTACTACATACTCAATGTCTACTGTTCCTTTCTGTGGATCCGGCATCGGGTTTACCTGGAATGCCTGCTCGTTGAAATATCCCAGCTGTGCCAGTTCCCGTTGTGTACGGATGATGTCATTCCTGCTGAACAGGTCTCCCGGACGTGTCCTGATCTCCCGGAGGATAACATGATCGTTTGTTTTGGTGTTCCCGCGGATTGTAATTTTCCCTACACGTGCTTCTTTTCCTTCCCGGATACGCAGCTCATAGCTGATACGGTTGTCCGAGAAATCCGTTTCGACAGGTGTTACGTCAAAGAACAGGTAACCTCTGTCCATGTATAACGACGAGATATCCCTTCCGTCCTGGCTCATTCTCAAACGCTCCTCCATCAGCTGTTTGTTATAGATATCTCCCGGCTTGATGCCCAGGATCGTATCCAGGTAGGAAGAACGGAACTTTGTATTTCCGATCCAGGTGATGTCCCCGAAGTAATACTTTTCACCTTCGTCGATCTCAATGTCGATGATGAGGTGTTTCGCATTTCTCATGTAGACGGAATCTTTGGTGATCTTTGCATCACGTAGTCCAACGGAATTGAACTTGTTCAGCATGGCGATTTTATCGCGTGTGTAGGCAGATTCCGTAAATTTCGAGCTTTTGAAGATCCGCCAGATGGCAACTTGTTTGGTATCTTTCATCGCCCGTCTCAGCTTTGAAGCCTTCACGGATTCGTTCCCGGTAATGTTGATTTCTTTAATCTTTACACGTTTTCCTTTGTTAATATTGATCAGGAAAATTTCGGAATTCAGCATGATCTCATCCGTTTGTCGCTGGATATCGACTTTTGCTGCGTAATATCCTTCCTCCCTGAAATATCCGTGGATCTTCGCTTTTGTTTTATAAACCAGGTTTTCTGAAATGGTTTTTCCCGTAAACAGGTCGATCTGTTCCCGGATCTTGTCTGCCTGGCGCTTGTTCACCCCGGTAAAGCGGTACTTGGACAGCTTCGGGCGGGGAGCTACCTGGATCGTGAGGTAAATGACACCAGCCAGTTCTTTATCGGCATAGATCTGGACATCTGAGAACAGTCCTTCTCTCCACAGGTTATTGATCGCATCGGAGATCTGCTGTCCCGGTATCACGATCTTTTGTCCCTGCCTCAATCCCGCCACCAACCGGATGGCATTCGGGTCGTATCCTTCGGCTCCTTCAACATTGATCGGGCCGATGGTATATTCCCGGGGGTTGGAATAATCCAATTCAATCCCGCCATTGATGCTGATTCCTCCTGAACGCTTCGGTTCTTCGGGGGCTGTCAATGAATCTTCTTCGCTTGTGATATGGAGTGTATCGGGTTCTGTTACCTGGGCTTTTAAAGCTGTTGTTGCCAGCAAAGCCAGAAAGAGAAGCCAGTGAGTTAATTTCATAGATTGTTATTTAATTGCTCAGATACCATTCCAAAACGACGTTCTCTGTTCTGGAAATCGTATACTGCTTCGTACAAATGTTCTTTTTTAAAGTCGGGCCAGAGTACCTGTGTAAAGTAAAACTCAGTATAGGCGCTCTGCCACAGTAAAAAATTGCTGACCCGGTGTTCTCCTGAGGTCCGGATCAGTAATTCAGGGTCAGGGATCCCCGCGGTTGTAAGATACGTATCAAACAGCTCGCTGGTGATCTCCGTTTCGTTTAGTTTACCTAACGAAACATCCTTCGCAATATTTTTTGCCGCGTTGATTATTTCCCATCGGGAAGAATAATTTAATGCGAGCACCAGTGTAATATCGGTATTTTCTTTTGTTGATTCGATGGCGGCCGCCAGTTCTTCCTGGCAGTTCGACGGCAACCCGTTCGTATCTCCGATGGCCCGGAGGCGTACTCCTGAATCGTGCAATTCCTGTACTTCACCGGCAATCGTTCTTACCAGCAGATCCATTAACCCGTCTACTTCTTCTTTCGGACGGTTCCAGTTTTCCGTAGAAAAAGCATAGAGTGTCAGGTACTTTACACCCAATTCTTTTGCGCCTTTCAATACCTCACGCACCGATTCCACACCGACATGATGGCCAAACAAGCGCATTTCGCCCTGTTTTTTCGCCCAACGGCCGTTTCCGTCCATGATAATTGCGATGTGCTCCGGTGTTTTAGATAAGTCTATTTTAGTATTGTCAATCATTCTGAGTCTACGAAACGACGAATTTAGTGAAACTATTGTTTAAGTGGTAATAATAAGCGGCAAAGCTTAACATACCTTAACAAAAAAGAGGGACTGGTCTCCCGAATCCCTCTCGTTTTAATTATGTTACAAATTATTCAGCAAGAACGATCAGTTTATTGTTCATCAGTTCTGCAACGCCGCCTTTAATGGCTACGCGGATAATTTTTGAATCTTTCGAATCTTTTTCAATCAAATCGCTTGTTTTATCAGTCACTTCAAAAGGAGAAGCCAGGTCAATCTTCACTGTTCCTTCTTTCAAAGCGGAAATGATAGGAGCGTGTCCGTTCAAAACCTGAAACAAGCCATCCAATCCCGGCAACTGCACTGCTTCCGCCTCTCCGGCAAAAACCTTCACTTCCGGTGTTATAATTTCCAACTGCATTTCTTTGCGTTTGATTGTTTGTTAATGTGATTCAGCCAACATTTTCTCTCCGGCTTCGATTACGTCCTGGATTCCTCCTTTCAGGTTGAAAGCAGCTTCCGGATATTTGTCGTATTTACCGTCCAGAATGTCGTTGAATGCTGTGATCGTTTCCTGGATATCCACCAGTACTCCCGGGATTCCTGTAAACTGTTCCGCTACGTGGAACGGCTGAGACAGGAAACGTTGTACACGGCGTGCTCTGTGAACGACCAGTTTATCCTCTTCAGACAATTCATCCATACCAAGGATCGCAATGATATCCTGTAATTCCTTATAACGCTGCAGTGTGTATTTTACTCTTTGTGCGCAGTTATAATGTTCTTCACCAACGATCTCAGGAGTCAGGATACGGGAAGTTGAATCCAGTGGGTCAACCGCCGGGTAGATTCCTAGCTCGGCAATTTTACGGGACAATACTGTTGTGGCATCCAGATGGGCAAAGGTATTTGCCGGAGCCGGGTCAGTCAAGTCATCCGCAGGTACGTAAACCGCCTGTACGGAAGTAATGGATCCGTTTTTAGTGGAAGTAATCCGTTCCTGCATCGCACCCATTTCTGTTGCCAGGGTTGGCTGGTAACCTACCGCAGAAGGCATACGTCCCAATAACGCGGATACCTCAGAACCTGCCTGAGTAAAACGGAAAATGTTGTCAACGAAGAAAAGGATATCACGTCCTTGTCCGTCTCCTTCACCATCACGGTAGTATTCAGCCAGCGTCAGTCCTGACAAAGCCACACGTGCACGTGCACCAGGAGGCTCATTCATCTGTCCGAATACGAAAGTAGCTTTGGATTCTTTCAATTCGTTGGAATCCACTTTTGAAAGGTCCCATCCTCCTTCTTCCATTGAATGAAGGAAGTCGTCACCATATTTGATAATTCCTGATTCCAGCATCTCACGCAGCAAGTCGTTCCCTTCACGGGTACGCTCACCCACACCTGCAAATACAGACAAACCTCCGTGTCCTTTCGCGATGTTGTTGATCAATTCCTGGATCAATACTGTCTTACCTACACCGGCACCACCGAACAAACCGATCTTACCACCTTTTGCGTATGGCTCGATCAGGTCGATCACCTTGATTCCTGTGAAAAGCACTTCTGTTGCAGTCGAAAGGTCTTCAAACCTGGGAGCTTCTCTGTGAATCGGAAGTCCGTTCTCATTGCTTACGTTCGCAATACCATCGATCGCTTCGCCAACTACGTTGAATACACGTCCTTTGATCGCTTCACCTGTAGGCATTTTAATTGCGCTGCCTGTGTTTATAACTTCCGTACCTCTTGTGAAACCGTCTGTTGAGTCCATGGAGATGGCTCTTACAGAACTTTCACCAACGTGAGATTGTACCTCAAGAACAACTTTTGTTCCGTCATTTTTACGAACTTCAAGCGCATCATAGATTTTTGGAAGCTCTACCCCTTTGTCGAAAATTACGTCAACTACGGGACCAATTACCTGTGCTATTTTACCTTTAACTGCTGACATCGATTGCCTATTTTAGTGTAAATTCTCTTAATTTGGGCGCAAAGATATGGAATTATTATTAATATGTAATTGATTTTTCTGATTATTTTGTTAATGAAAAAAATACATTACACATTACAGGTACAGACTGACTTTTTATTCTCTATTCTCTACCACCTTTCCGTACAGATCGTAATGATCCGCAGCAGTAATTTCCACCATTGCAAAATCCCCGATCCGGACATAATGCTCCGATTTCTTCACCAATACTTCGTTATCCACCTCCGGAGAGTCGAATTCTGTACGCCCGATGAAATAATCTCCTTCGGCCCTGTCGAATAAGACTTTGTATGTTTTTCCTATCTTCTGCTGGTTCAGCTCATAGCTGATCCCGGATTGCAGCTCCATGATCGCATCGGCACGGCGGCGTTTTTCCTCTTCCGGCACATCATCTTCAAAACGATACGCGTGGGTGTTCTCTTCATGGGAATATGTGAAGATCCCTAAGCGGTCAAAGCGGGATTTTTCCACCCAGTCATACATTTCCCGGAAATCTTCTTCCGTTTCTCCCGGGTAACCTGCGATCAATGTTGTACGAATGGTAATTCCCGGCACTTTTTCACGGATGCTGGCAACCAGTTCTTCTGTTTTTTCACGGGTAATACCTCTTCGCATTGCTTTGAGAATATTGGTAGATCCGTGCTGAAGCGGCATGTCCAGGTATTTGCAGATGTTGTCGTATTTATTCATCACGTCCAGCACTTCCATCGGGAAGCCCGCCGGGAATGCATAATGAAGGCGGATCCATTCGATTCCTTCGACGTGCGCCAGCTCTTCCAGCAGGTCCGCCAACGCCCTTTTTTTGTACAGGTCCAGCCCGTAATAGGTCAGGTCCTGTGCGATAAGCATTAATTCCTTTACTCCTTTCGCCGCCAGGTCTTTTGCCTGTTTTACCAGATCTTCGATCGGGGTGGAAACATTTTTTCCCCGCATGAGTGGAATCGCGCAAAATGAGCAGGGACGGTCGCATCCTTCCGCGATCTTAAAATAAGCGTAATGATTTGGTGTGGTCAACAGACGTTCGCCCACCAGCTCGTGCTTGTAATCTGCTTTTAACGTTTTCAGCAGGCGGGGCAGTTCACGCGTGCCGAAAAAGGCGTCTACCTCCGGAATTTCCACTTCCAGCTCATCGCGGTAGCGTTCGGAAAGGCACCCGGTGACATATACCTTGTCGACCATCCCTTCGGATTTTGCTTCCGCGTAGCGCAGAATGGTGTCAATGGATTCCTGTTTCGCCGCATCAATGAACCCGCAGGTATTGATGATGACAATTTCAGCATCGTCACTCATTGATTCGTGCTCCACGTCAAACTTGTTGGCACGCAGCTGTGCCATCATCACTTCCGAATCGAAAACGTTTTTGGAGCAGCCAAGTGTAACGACGTTGACTTTATTTTTTCTGAGGGTTTTTGTCTTCATTAATCTTTCAGTTCCGGATAACCATAATCCTTTGATTCTTTTTTATTCCCGGTATTTGTATCGTAATAATCCCACACACCTACTTTTACGTCATTGTACCATTCTCCACGGTAGTACAGGGATCCGTTCGGGTGGTAAACAATGGTGTACCCGTGCTTAAGTCCGTGTTTGTATTCGGTGATGGACTGTTTTTTACCGTCATGGGTATAGTGCGTCCAGATGCCATGGCGTTTGCCGTCTTCATCATACATGCCTTCGGTCTTCAGCTGGTCGTTTCCACCATAGAAAGCTTTGTAGTGCTTACCTTCTACCTTCTCATAATCTTCCTTCAATTCAGAAGCCCGGTCAGGATTTGCTTCCTCTTCTTTGTTCCCGCAGGAAGCCAGTACAATAAGCGAAAAAAACAGGATGAAATGTTTCATGGTTCTCTTATTTTATTATTTTGTTCTTAATGTTGTATACTCCACCAGTCCTGTCAATGACCGTTTTGCATCGGAATCAGGGATGCCTTTCAGCATTTCCAGTGCCTGGTCTTTGATTTCCATCATTTTCTTATGTGCATATTCGATGCCGCCGTTTTGTATAACGATATCGATGGCTTTCCGGATGTGCTTTGAGCTGTCATTGTGGTTTCTCACGATGTTCAGCAATTCTCTCCTGGTTTCTTTCCCCGCGGTGTTCAGTGTATAGATCAGCGGCAGGGTCATTTTCTGTTCCCGTATATCGTTCCCGGTTGGCTTTCCGATGTTTCCCGGTGTTCCGTAATCAAAGATATCGTCCTTGATCTGGAATGCCAGGCCAACCAATTCTCCGAATGTTCTCATCGTTGGTGCCATGTCATCCCTTCCGACCGATACAGCCCCGGCTTCGCAGCAAGTGGAGATCAGGGAGGCGGTCTTCTGACGGATGATATCGAAATAAACTTCTTCGGTAATGTCCAGGCTCCTGGCTTTTTCGATCTGCAGCAATTCTCCTTCGCTCATTTCCCGGACAGCTCTTGCGACGATTTCCAGCAGTTCGACGTTCTTTCGTTCAATGGACAAAAGCAATACCCGTGACAGCATGAAATCTCCTACCAGAACAGCGATTTTATTTCTCCAGAGCGCATTCGCTGAGAAAAAGCCTCTTCGCTCGCTGGCATCGTCCACAACATCATCGTGAACCAGGGATGCTGTATGCAGCAATTCGACCAGCGACGCGGCGTCGTAGGTGTTGTCGTTTATTTTTCCCAGCATTTTTGCAGTAAGAAAGATGAACAACGGGCGCATTTGCTTTCCTTTGCGCTTGACAATGAATTGTGTTACCCTGTTCAGCAGGCTCACATTGGATTTCATGCTTTCCGGAAACCGAATTTCAAATTCGTTGATCTCCTCCTGCACAGGTAACATTATTTCATTCACTGTCATCATCGGTGCAAAGGTAATTGAAAATTACAAATAGGGAGGTGACGGATTTCAAATTGTACCATGAACCAAGGGCTCCATAATTCTTATAATTGTGTTGTGCTTCTTACTTCCTGCCTTTCTACTTTGATCCGGACTTCAAAACAATCTTAAATTGTCAGTTATCAATTGTTTTATCCCCTCCTGTCATAATATCCACAAAATCCGACATGCTGATCTTCCGGTAATCGGACGGAATTCCGAACAGATCCTTTGATACAGCCTGGGTGCTTATTTCTTTCAGCTGATGATGATAGAGGCCGTCTTTTGTCAGCACATAATAATCTGTCAGCAACCCCGGGAAATGTTCGAACCCCGGTACGTATCTGGCAGATATGGATTTGTGATAATAGTATTCCAGCGGTTGCTTTATCCCGGTTGTGGAAACAGCCAGCTTATTTGATTTGAGCCCGCAGATTACTTTTTTACCTTTTATATGGCTGAACGTATATTTTTCTTCCTCCGGGTTTTCTTTTTCAGGCACCTGGATGGCATAGTTCCCGGCACCTGTTTCAATGAGCAGATAGCCTTTGTTTTTCTGCAGGTGCTGGATCAGCACTTGTTTTCCCAATTGATCTGTATGTGTTTCCACCCTCAGAATGGTATCATTCGTATAAATGGTCATTGAGGAAGGAGGAAAAAGCTGGCGCAGCGAAGTATCTGCGATTTCCACCGAATAAACCAATTTGCCTGTAAACGGTTGTTGCGCACCGGCAATACTTGTGAGAAAAAAGAAGAAATAAAAAATAAGTGTCCGCATAATTTATATTCTTGGATATAAAAGTAACTATTTTAAGGGAAATAATAAAAATCGTGCCGGATAATACCATGTATAATTTGCATCATTTTTAAATTAATTTATCAGGAATAATAACACAGATTCATTCTTTTTGTTACATTTACTACTCAAAGCAACTTTTACAAACTTAAAACTAACACAAATGCTACGTTTACTACTTGTTTTTATGATTTGCTGGACCAATGAGCTATGTGCACAGCAGTATTATTCTTATTCTTTTTCAGGAACAACAGGTGATTTTCAGGAGTTGGAAGCAAAAATTTTAAAGATCGAAGGAATCAGTTCCTGTAAGATCCGTGTAAAAGAAGAGGTTTCTTCCGGGGAGATACTGCTGGAATTACTTCCCTATACCAGACAAGACGACAATAAAAATCCCGACCCCCTGATTCAATTGAAGCGCGTCATTACCGATGCGGGGTTGGAACCAAAAGATTTAACAGAAATAAAACACTAAACGTATGCTGCGATTATTACTGCTCTTTGTATGCTTTGCGTACCTGAAAACGCATGCCCAGTCAGATGGATGTTCTTCCGCAACTTTATTAACCGTTGATGCGACCTGTTCAAGCCCGGTAAACGGAACGACCACAGGAGCAACGGAAACGATCCCGGGCTGTACAGGTACAGCCGACGATGATGTCTGGTATCGTTTTGTTGCTACCAGTACCTCTCATACCATTACTGTCGCTCCTTCAGCGGGTATGGATGCTGTCGTTCAGCTGTTTTCGGGAACCTGTTCCGCCCTGGTATCATTGGTATGCCGTGACAATGCGTTTAATGGCGGAGTTGAAACCATTACCTATTCCGGGTTGTCAGTCGGGACAACCTACAGGATCCGGGTGTACCACTATGGTGTAGGTTCCGGAACGGGTAATTTTACGATTTGTGTAACAGGGGCTCCTTCCCCTCCGGCAAATGATAATTGTTCAGGAGCAATCCCGCTTACGGTAAATGCGGCGTGTACTCCTGTGAGCGGAACATTGAATGGTGCCACCCAGTCGCTTCCGGGGTGCTCCGGCACGGCAGATGATGATGTATGGTATTCATTTACAGCAACCAGTTCAGTACAAACAGTAACCGTCAGCCCGTCAAGTGCGATTGATCTCGTCATGAATATTTATGCGGGAAACTGCAGTTCTTTAACTTCCATTGCGTGTGTGGATAATACATTTACGGGAGGAACAGAGTCCATCCAGCTGGTCGGACTGACCGTTGGAGCCGTCTACAGGATCCGGGTGTATGACTATTATGCCGGGAATTCCGGGGATTTTACCATATGCGTTACAGGAACGCCGACCGCTGTACCGTCAAATGACGAACCGTGCAATGCCATCCCTGTCCCGGCGGTAACATCAACGTGTCAGTACCTGGAATTTACAAATGTGGGTGCAACTGCCAGTTTATCTGCGCCGGCACCATTCTCCTGCATTGGAGGAAGCGGCGCGCAGATCGGAGGGTTTAATGCATCGACGGCGGATGTCTGGTTTGCAATTACCGTTCCTCCTTCAGGGAATCTCAACATCACTCATAAGCCGAATATGGGCCCTGGAAGCATTAATGACGGCGTAATGGCACTTTATTCTGGCACGTGCGGCGCTTTGACGCAGATTGTCTGCTCGGATGATAACAATTACCCGGGGACAGCCAATGATTTTAAGCCGATGATCAATGCAGGCGGTTTAGTGCCGGGGTCAACAGTTTACCTGCGTTACTGGGGGTTTGGTTCAAATACCGGGAATTTCGGGTTTTGTGTAACGACCGCCACCAATGATGAATGTGTAAATGCACTTTATATCTGTGACCTGAACGGATACAGCGCTTCTACGTCTGCTGCATTTACGCCCGACAGGCCGGGAAATATGCACGGGAACAATGAAACGCCGGCCGGAGTGAACCTGGTAGACGGAACCAACTCCGGAGGTCCGTTCGGGTATTATCCACCGAGCAATATTCCGGGACCGTATTCGTCTCCGAACATTGATGTCAATATTGAAAATAACTCCTGGATCCGGTTTACGGCGGCGGCAACTACAGCTACGCTGACCGTATCTATCTACGATTGTTTTGTAGGGAATTATCCTGCCGGAGGAATACAGATGCAGATCTTCAGCTCCAATGGCTGCGACGCTTTTGTACCGGTATCCAACTTTGAAGAACACTCGTCCCAGTTCGTCATTACAGCCAACGGACTGACGGTAGGAGATGACTATATCCTGATGGTGGATGGATATGCCGGGGATATCTGTAATTATACCATCTCTGCCAATTCGGGGATTCAATTTCCCGATATTCCTGATGTAACGCCTATTTGTATCGGGGAATCTGTAACGTTGACAGCTCCTGCGGGTGCAGACAGCTACCTGTGGTACCACGATGGAAGTACCACGCAGTCTGTTACGGTAAGCCCCGGAACGACACAGACCTATTACTGCGAAGTAACAGGGCTCTGCAATTACAAGCAGACATTGGAAGTGCAGGTTGAAGTGAAGCCTTCGCCCATTATTGAGTTCAATGTTGCTGCCAATCCTGTGATCTGTTCGGGGGAATCCATTACCCTCACTGCTACAGGGGCAGATTCATATACGTGGAATACCGGGCAGACAACAGCAAGTATTACTGTTTCCCCGACATCTCAGACCACTTATACAGTGAATGGTGAGGTAGATGATTGCGTGGCTTCCAACTCGGTTACGGTACAGGTAAACCCGGCTCCTGTCGTGTCTGTAATACCAAATGTACCAGGGCCTGTTTGCAGCGGTCAAAGCGTGACACTCACGGCAAACGGAGCAACGACCTATCTCTGGAGTGATGGTTCCACTACATCAAGCATTACTGTATCACCATCAACGACCACTTCTTATACTGTGACCGGAACAACCGGGGGGTGTGATGCAACAGCCAATTACCAGGTAGTCGTCGAGCCTGCTCCTACGGTTACGATCACACCAGGTGTTACCGGGGCGATATGCAGTGGAGAAAGCATTACGCTCACTGCCGGTGGTGCAACAACCTATTCCTGGAGCACCGGTTCCACTGCCTCCGGCATTACCGTTTCACCACAGACAACGACCAATTACACGGTAACGGGGACGTCAGGGAACTGCTCGGCGACTGCTGGCTATTCGGTAACGGTTAATCCGCTTCCGGTCATTTCCGGTACGGCGAATGTCACTCCGTCCGATTGCGGGGCGAGTACGGGAACGATTTCCGGGTTGGTTGTGAATTCACCCGGTATTACAAGCTATTCCTGGACCAATGCCGCAGCTGTGGAAGTAGGAAACACATTGAACGTAAATGGGCTGCCGGCCGGCTCATACACATTGACAGTGACAGATGCCAACAATTGTGAAGCACAGTTCGGACCGGTAACAATCTCGAACCCGGGCGCGCCGGATGTCCCATCTATTGCGGTAAGTGACAACATGCTTTGCCCGGGAGCATCGGTCTCTTTCAGTACTACGGCTCAACCCGGGGCTACTTTTGAATGGACGGGGCCGGGAGGGTTTACCACGAGTGATGCGCAATTCACCATTGACGATTTTACGGAGAATGATACCGGAAACTACTGTCTTACAGTAACCATTGCAGGATGTACAAGTCCACCGGCATGTGAAATGGTGGGAATCCATGCTCTTCCCGATATCCAGGTTACCACTTCCGGAACGGGTCTGAATATCTGTGAGGGGGGAACAGCAAATTTGTCTGCAACTGGCGGAGTGAACTACTCGTGGACAGGTCCGGGGTCGTATACAGGCAGTGGCAGCAGTGTCCAGGTACAACCGTTCCATTCGGAAAATTCGGGATATTATGTAGTGACCGGTACAGATGCAAATGGTTGTTCAAATGAAGATTCTGTATTGGTATCAATGGTCGATAACCCGGATATAAGCATCAGTGCTGACGCCGCAACAGGCGTTTATTGTAACAATTCATCTGCGGTGCTGACAGCTTCGGGTGCGGATCAGTACAGTTGGGAAGGACCAGGAAACACATCATTTTCAGGGAACAGCATTACCATTTCCGGTCTGAATGCTTCCAACACCGGGTGGTATATCGTTACAGGAACAGATGCAAATAACTGTACTTCGACAGACAGCATTGAAATTGCTATTTCCATTCCGGGAGCTGATATCCATGCAGGAAATGACGGAATTGTATGCCCGGGCGAGTCGGTTCCGTTTTATGCTTCGGATGCACCGTCTTACGAGTGGACAGGTCCACAGGGATACATTACTGATGAGCAGGATTTCATCCTGGTAAATGCACAGCCTGAAAATTCGGGATGGTACTATATTACCATAACGGATAGCAGTGGTTGTTCGGCAACGGATTCGACTTACCTCAGTGTAGAGCCGAAAGCAGATTGCCTGGTGATTCCTGACCTGGTAACCCCGGATGGAGACCTCCTGAATGATACATGGACCATCCCCGGCCTGGAAAATTTCCCGGGTGTCTCCGTAGAGATCTATAACCGTTGGGGAAACCTGATCTTTAAGACCGACAGCTACCAGAATGACTGGAATGGCGAGGTAAATCACGGGGCGACGATCGGTTCCGGAGGGAAAGTACCAACGGGAACCTATTTCTATATTCTGGTGTTAAATGACCCGGAGAACACACCTCCGTATAAAGGATACATTGAAGTTCAATACTAAATTCTACCGGTTATGAAAAACTTGATTTTAATCGGACTGGTGCTGTCTGTGTCCGGAGTAAGGGCACAGCAAGATGAGCAGATGTCCATCTATATGTACAACCCTTTGTATTTCAATCCTGCTTATGCGGGGAGTAAAGATGCAATCAGCGCGGTTGCGGTAGGTCGTTTTCAATGGGTCAATTACAGCGGGGCACCGCGCTCGCAATGGTTCAGCATCCATGCGCCATTGATGTTCAAATCGTTAGGGGTAGGTGGGCACATGGTGAATGACCGTATCGGGAAACGCCACCGCACCTCTGTTTTTGCGGATGTAAGCGGAAGCATTCAGCTGAGTAAAACCAACCAAAGCCGCATTGCTGCCGGGCTGTCTGTTGGTGTGGACGTGATGGGGTTTGATTTTACGAATGCCACGGTGACGGATGTGAACGATCCTTTTTACGGGATGCAGGTTTCTACTACCAAGCCCAATGTGGGGGCTGGGATTTACTATTACGGGAACCGCCATTACATCGGTATTTCTTCTCCGCGGCTGCTCGAAGCATCTATTCGTACAGACCAGGACCTGGAAAAACAGATCAATGCACGCCATTTTTTCATTGCGGCCGGTTATGTGTTCGATCTGAATTCGGTGCTGAAGCTGAAACCATCGACCTTGATCAAGTATACTCCCAAAGCGCCGGTCACGTTTGATGTGAACGTAAGCCTGCTTTCTTATGAACGTTTATGGACGGGATTGATGTACCGCTTCAACGAATCGGTAGGAGCGAATATCGGGATTATTATCAAGGATTTTACAATCGGATATGTCTATGATTTCCCGATCAACGGGCTGATAAGGTACCAGAGCGGTTCACATGAGATTTTCTTGCAGCTGGATATCCGCACGAAAAAGATCCCTTACACTTCACCAAGATATTTTTGATATGAAACAACTAATGATCCTATTTTTCATTGTCGTCCATTCCACGATTTTTGCGCAGCTGAAACAAAAAATGGCCGATGAGCTTTTTGCACGGATGGAATATTATGAATGCGTGGAAATGTACAACGAGCTGGCCTCTAAAACAATGAAAGGAAAGGGAGTGGAAAACCCGGAAAACGTGAGGAGGGCAGCTATTTCCAACTATAAATTGTTCCGGATGGAACAGGCGATTCTCTATTTTGATTACCTGGATAAGAAATCCAATCTAAGTGAGCAGGACAGGGAGTCATATATCCAGGCATTGCGTTTTATCGGGAAATACAAGGATGCAGAACGGCTGATCGGCATTTCTCAAAGCCTGTATCCGGACAATACGTATTTCAATAAGCTGAAATACGAGTTAAAGGATTTCAATTCGCTATTTGCAGATTCCGCTTACGCAACCGTCAGTAAAACAGCAATCTCATCCGTTTATGGTGATTTTGCACCAACCTTTTATCAGAACGGGTTGGTGTATGCAACGAAATCAAGGAATACGGAGGTGCTCAATGGCCGTTACAAATGGGACAACAGCTATTATGTCAGCTTGTTGCAAAGCGAATTTCAGCAGGATTCGACCATCGGGAACGGAAAGCTGCTACGCCATCAGTTCCTGGATAAAGCGCACGACGGCCCGGTGGATTTTACGCCTGATGAGCAAATGATGGTGATCACCAAAAATAAATTCGGGAAAAAGAAAGGGAAGGATGTCGTTGTGCTGGCGTTGTATTTTTCCGAGCTGAAAGACGGGAAATGGACGGACCTGG
Organism: Crocinitomicaceae bacterium; assembly: GCA_037189645.1. GTDB lineage: Bacteria > Bacteroidota > Bacteroidia > Flavobacteriales_D > Crocinitomicaceae > Taishania. The sequence continues at coordinate 183,123 of JBBCIY010000007.1, read as the reverse complement.
TTCCGTTTGAATACAATGATGATGCATACAACGTAGGGCATGGCTGCTTTTCGGATGAAGGGAAAACACTTTACTTCATTTCGGACATGGAAGGAGGATTCGGACAGACAGATATTTACCGGTCAGAGCGGGTAGATGGTAAATGGTCGAAACCGGAGAACCTGGGAGCTACCTATAATACCAATCTGCAGGAAATGTTCCCGTTCGTGATTGGCAATAAGCTGTATTTTGCATCAAACGGTCATTTCGGGCTGGGAGGACTTGACTTGTTTGAAGCGGATCTTTCAAAAGGAGAGAAGCCGCTTAACATGGGATATCCCATTAATACTTCGGCAGATGATTTCGCCCTGATCTGTGATGAATCCGGACTGAATGGTTATTTTTCTTCGAACCGCGAGAAAACGACAGATGGCATCTATACATTTGAGCGGCAGGAAACCCAGGTTGAATTAATCGTTCATGTGTTTGAAAAGTACGCTGTCAATGAGATCGTGCCGCATCATCCTGTTATCCTGGAAAACCTGGAAGCGGGAACGAAAGACGAATTTTTTACGGATAATGAAGGCAAGCTGCATTTGTTCATCCGGAAGAACGAAACATATACACTTTCTACCGGCAAAGAAGAGTTTAAGCTGTTGAGGAAGGAAACGGTTTCTTCTGCAGGGGTGGAAAAAGACTCGGTTCTGAAAGCAGAGCTATATTTATTACCCACAAGGATTACCATTGCACTTCGTGTTATTGCAAAAGATACCAGGCTGCCACTGAATGAAGCGACAGCAGTTGTTTCCCACTTTTCAGCAGGTTGGGATACGACATTGGTAACAAATGAATACGGCCTGGTGACATTGAATGTTGACCGCAACAAAAATTTTTGGGCGCATGCTTCAAAAAAAGGATACATCGATGCCGAAAGAGGGTTCAGCACATCCAATGAAGACGGGAAGGTCATAGAGTTGGAGCTGGAGCTCACGCCAATTAAGAAAGGCGAAAAATTCAAGCTGGAAAATATCTTCTACGACCTCAATAAAGCGACATTGCGCCCGGAAAGTATGGCTTCCCTGGATAAATTAGCAGACTTTATCATTAAAAACGAGCTGAAAATAGAGCTGAGTGCCCATACCGACTCACGGGGAAGCGCGGCTTATAACCAGAAATTGTCACAGGCCCGCGCCCAGAGCTGTGTGGATTACCTGTTGACAAGGGGAGTGAAAAGCGCCCAGATCAAAGCAAAAGGGTATGGAGAATCTCAATTGGTAAACCAATGTAAGGACGGAGTGAAATGCTCAGAAGAAGAGCACCAGGAGAACCGGAGGACAGAAGTAAAGATCCTGGAGTATTAATTTCTGTTTTTTTAAGAATCTAATCCTGGAAAAACGGTTAATTTTGTTTCCTTGTTTATCAATTTATAATTCATTTACCGGTGTTTGGACTTATTTTCGGCTTTATCGGCTACCTGACCACAAGGAACATTATCGGGGCAATCCTGGGTTTTCTTGTCGGAACTTATGTCGATAACCTGCAACGTGCGAAAAATACCCAGACACGGCAATCGAACCAGTACAGGGGCAGAACAGCAGAAGAAATATACAATTACTATCAGTCACGGTCTTCCCGCGCTACGGATATACCGACTATTCTCATGGCGCTTTCGGCTGCTGTAATGAAAGCAGACGGCAAAGTACTGAAAGTGGAACTAAGCTACGTAAAAGCGTTTTTTAAGCAGCAGTTCGGGAACCAGTTCAGTCCAGAACATTTACAGGTGTTGAAAAATTACCTGGATTCGGATATCCCGATCACACAGATCTGCGCGGATGTACGGATCCACCTGCGGCCTGAATCGAGGTTGCAGCTGGTGCATTACCTGTTTGGAATCGCGCAGGTTGACGGAGATGTTTCACCACAGGAGCTGAATGTGATCGCCAATATTGCCTCGATGATGGGAATTCCCCAGACAGATTTCGATTCCGTTAAGAATATGTTCTACAGGAACGTTGATTCCGACTATAAAATATTGGGCATTGAAGAAAATGCTACGGATGATGAGGTCAAACGGGCTTACCGCAAAATGGCCGTAAAATTCCACCCGGATAAAGTTGCCCAGATGGGAGAGGAGTTCCAGAAAGGAGCAAAAGAGAAATTCCAGAAAATACAGGAAGCCTACGAAGCGATCAAGAAACGGCGCGGGATGAAGTAGTGTTTCATTGATAATGATTGAATGTACAATAGTCAATTGTTTCTTGGGGCAAACCACATGATCCCGAATGTTGCAACTGCCACGATCGTTATCGAACTGAGCGGCATAATGATGGCAGCGACGATAGGCTCTAGTTTTCCGCTGAGAGCGAAACTCAGACCGATCGTATTGTAGATCAGGGAAAAACCGAAACAAACACGGAGAATTTTCTTTGAAAAAGCGGCTGTTTTCAGCAGAACAGGTAACTGGCTCAGGTTTTTTGCGTCCAGGATGGCATCTGATGAAGGAGTGAACTGAAATACATCTTCTGTGACAGATATCCCGACATTTGCTTCTTTCAACGCCCCGGAGTCGTTCAAGCCATCCCCGATCATCAGCACATCCGCACCTGTGTTTTTCAATTGAAGAATGTATTCTTTTTTTGACTGAGGAGTCTGGCGGAACCGGATACTTACATTCTCCGGGAACAATTCCTCCAGCATGGATCTGTCTTTTTCAGAATCCCCCGAAAGAACATGTAACCGGTATTTGCCCAGCTTCTGGATCATAGATGCCAGTCCTTCTCTCAGTTGTGAACGGAAAATATAGCGACCATACAGCTGATTGTTTATCACCACATATACCGAAGATTGCTCGTCTTCGCTTTCAACACCTGTGAACTGAGCGGATCCGAGCTGGAAATCGTTGCCGTGATAGCGGGCTTTCATTCCCTTTCCTTTTGTTTCTTCAAAATGATCCAGCTCAACGGTTGCATCGCCGGAAACAGCATGTTGCAATTCTTTTTTCAATGCCATTGCATAAGGATGTGTAGAAGAATGGGCAATGGAGAATAAAACGTCTGTTTCCTCCTGTGTGAGCGATCTGCCTTCATAATGGATGGCATTGCTTACTTCCGTTAATGTCCCGGTTTTATCGAATACAATATCCGTTACGTTTTCCAGGTCTTTTACAACGGTTACGTGCTTCAGATACAATCCTCTCCGTCCCAGCAGGCGCATACTGTTGCCATAGGTGAACGGAGCCGACAGAGCCAGTGCGCAAGGGCATGCTACGATCAGGATGGCGACGACTACTTCCACGATTCTGCCGGAATCAATCAGCCACCAGGCGATGGCAGCAATAGCCGAGATAATTAAGACAGCGATCAAGAACCACTTTGAAAGGGTATCTGAGAACAATTTTGTTGACTGCTTCGCGGAGGAATTATTCCACAGACTTGTTAAATGACTCCTGTTTGTCGCCTCTTTCACCTCCAGACGGGCACTTTTTCCCATTATTTTCCCTCCTGCGAAGACCAGGTCACCTTTTTTCTTTGTCAGCAATTCCGATTCACCCGTTACAAAGCTGTAGTCCATGGTGATCTCTTCACTCAGCAATGTCGCGTCACATGGAACGATCTCTTCATTCCGGATCAGGATAACGTCTCCTTTTTCCAGCTTTTCTATTGCAACTGTTTCCTGGGAAGTGTCCTTTAGTTTTGTTACAGCGATTGGAAAATACGACGTATAATCCCGTTCAAAGCTTAATGACTGGTATGTTTTGCTTTGAAACCATTTCCCGATCAGCAGGAAGAAAATGAACCCGGCAAACGAATCCATGTAACCTGCTCCCTGTCCTGAAAAAATAGCGTACGCGCTTTGGAAATACAGAGCGAAAATACCGATGGTGATCGGTACATCCAGGTTGATCGATCTTGCCCGGACCGCCTTCCATGCCGAGATGATGAATTCATTGCCGGAATACAACAGCACCGGGATGGATACTGCAAAAGAAAGGTAAGACATGAAATGCCTGAATTCAGGATTGACTTCTTCAATTCCCAGGTATTCAGGAAAGCTCCACAACATGATGCTTCCGAAAGCGAAGCCGGCAACTCCGAGCTTTATTAAAAATTGCTTATCAATTAACTTCTGAGTCTTTTTCCTGTTCCCGAAATTCGGAGCGTAGCCGATCCTGTGAAGCAGCGTTGCCAGTCCGGATAATTTTAATTTCGAAGCATCGAAAGTGATGGACGCTTCTCTTGCCGTAAAATTGACCATGCACTGAGAAACGGCAGGTTCTATCCGGGAGATGTTTTCCAGCAGATAAATACAGGATGAGCAGTGAATGGATGGTAAGTAGAGCAATACCTTACAGTGATTTCCATCTTCAAATAGCACGGTCTTTTCACGGATCTCGGGAAGCTCGAGAAAGTCGTATTTTCCTTCGGTTAAATTTTCCGGTTTTGTTCCGGGAACAGCTTCAAACCTGTAAAAGCTGTCCAGCTGGTTTTCTTTCAGCAAGGAATAAACCATTTTACAGCCTGTGCAACAAAACTCTTTGCTATCGGCGACCACAGCCTTTCCGATAATTTTATCCCCGCAATGATAACATCCTTTCTCCATCTTACTAACCCTGTAAAGTGCAACATACACCTGCCAACCGTCGCGCAAAATTACCCAGGAATAGCTGCTGAAAAAATGATCTATATCAGCTTTATACACAAAAATATGTTACATTTGTAATAGTCATTTACGGTATATGCTTATTCACTCACACAAACACGTATCCTGCGATAAGTGCAAGTCGCGTAAGGATTCCATGTTCAGTCAGTTCAGCTGTGAAGAAACTTCCGGTCTGAATGCTGTCAAAACCTGCGCGTTCTACAAAAAAAAGCAACCTTTGTTCTTATCCGGAAGCCTTCCCCGTGGGGTCTACTGCCTTAACGAAGGGAAAGTGAAGGTGTTTTCCATTGGCGAACAAGGGAAAGAGCAGATTGTCCACATTGCCAAAGAGGGTGAGATCATTGGGTTCATGTCCATGCTGAGTGGAGAGCCTTACCAAGTTTCTGCGGAGACTCTGGAAGATTGTAATATCTGTTTTATTGCAAAGGAAGAATTCCTGAATATGATTGACACCAATCAGTTGCTGCGTAATAATGTCATGCAGGAGCTGTCAAAAGAGCTGAATGCCCGGACAAAGCTGCTGACCAACATGGCACAGAAATCGGTGCGTGAACGGCTTGCGTTCTCTTTGATCTACCTGGATAAGCTGTACAATGGGGAAGCGATTAACCTTTCCCGGGAAGACCTTGCTAATTTTATTGGGACAGCTACAGAAACCCTGATCCGTTTACTGAAAGAGTTCAAAGATGAAGCAATGATCGAGATTCACACCCGTAAATTGTTATTGCTAAACCGCGAAGAATTACTCCGAATTGCCGGGTATTGAAAAAATCCTGCTCAACGATCAACAACTGAATCCTTCTTTTCTATACAAACAACTAAGGACTAAAACACCATTCCCAATTTGAAACAGGATTGAATTTTGAGTAGAATGACTCCGGAAACCGGCTCCTTTTTTTGTCTTTTAATCGGGCTTTTGCTGATAAGTGACGGATTAATCTTCTTAAATCACCCAGCGCCAATTTGTTAATTCTGTATTGCAGGCAGCTTTTTTTGTCCTGGTTTCTTGTTATCACCCGCGTATCTGCGAACCCGGTATTTCGTAAGCGTTGTAAGTGCTGGTACATGGTCGATTGAGCCAGCTCGGACTGTGCCAGGATCTCTTGTGTGGTGATTTCTTTTTCCGTTTGATTTGCGATTAATAATACTGCTTTGAGACGTGCGGGATGAGCAATTGCTTTCATCAGTTCGGCCAGCACGATGACTATATCTTCATGAATTTCATATCTGGTAGCTCCCATAGAATAGGTTGTTTAAAAGGTAGTTATCTTATTTTAGTTGAATTTAGGGAATAATAATTAACTGAGCAAGAAACTGAAAAGGTTTTTTGCTTTACTGTCATATCGTAATATTGCGATATGACGAAATCCGCAAGAAGCTCATAAATACACCCCAAGAGATAAATTCGATTTTATTTTTGTAATTTTGTGCTTCGGTTCACAGAACAACTGTATTTATTCAATGGATCAAGTCAAAGAAATCGGCGAGTCTAAAGTTCGCATAAAAAAACCAAGCTGGTTGCGTGTGAAATTACCTACGGGAGAAAATTACCGTATGGTTCGCTCATTGGTTGATGAGCATAAGCTTCACACGATCTGTGAAAGCGGAAATTGTCCCAACATGGGAGAATGCTGGGGAGAAGGTACAGCTACATTCATGATACTGGGGAATATCTGTACCCGTTCCTGTGGGTTTTGTGCTGTTGCAACAGGCCGTCCTGATCCTGTGGATGAATTCGAGCCCGGACGTGTGGCGCACAGTGTGAAAACAATGCGGGTAAAACACGCGGTAATTACTTCTGTTGACCGTGACGACCTGAAAGACGGAGGCTCATTGATCTGGGCACAGACTGTTCGTGCAGTCCGGAAGCAATCTCCCGGAACGACCATGGAAACGCTGATTCCTGATTTCGCGGGAAAATGGGAAAATTTGCAGAACATTATCGACGTAGCTCCTGAAATTGTTTCCCACAATCTTGAAACAGTCAGAAGGTTGACAAAAGAAGTACGCATCCAGGCAAAATACGACCGCAGCCTTGAAGTCCTTTTCCGATTGAAAAAAGGAGGAATGAGAACAAAATCAGGGATCATGCTCGGGCTTGGAGAAACACATGATGAGATTATTGAAACACTGGAAGACCTGCGTGCTGTGGATGTTGATATCGTAACATTAGGACAGTATCTTCAGCCTACCCCAAAACACCTGCCTATCGCGGAGTTCGTAACGCCGGAGCGTTTTGCGGAATACAGGGAATACGGGCTTAAACTAGGTTTCCGGTACGTAGAAAGCGGACCTCTTGTAAGGTCTTCCTATCACGCGGAAAAGCATTTGTTTTAGGAGAAAATAGAAGGAAAAATCGGATTTGTGCGTTATATTTCACACCTCGTACTTCCGTTTTTCCGGATTGAATGCTCAACCTTATTCTTCTGCTTTTAGTTTTGCTTCCCTTCTCCGGATGATCAGCCGCAGGGATGAGTTATATGTAAAATAATTCCAGACCCAGTTGATGAAAATGATCCATTTGTTTTTGATCCCGAAAATAGAACGGAGGTGAACAAACATCCACGTGAACCAGGCTAAGAATCCCCCAAAACGTTTTTTAGGCAACTCTACCACTGCCTTGTTTCGGCCTACAGTTGCCATGGAACCTAAATTCTTATACCTGAATGGTTTCCAGGGCTGGTTTTTTAGCAGGGCTTTCAGGTTTTTTGCCAGGTTCTTCCCTTGCTGCATTGCTGGTTGCGCCATCTGGGGGTGCCCTTTCGGGTATTCCTCTGAGACCATTCCTGCAATGTCACCGATTGCAAAAATCGTATCGTATCCCTTTACTTTATTGTACTCATCTACGCTGAGACGGTTTCCGGGAAGTATTTCGGCAGCAGTCAGTCCTTCGATCACATTTCCTTTGATCCCGGCAGACCAGATCAACGTTTTGGAATGGATGTCATCGGCTCCTTTCAGTTTGACAACAGAACCGTCATAATCTTCCACGTAAGTTGCCAGACGGATTTCCACTCCCAGTTCTTTCAGGTAATGATGCGCTTTTTCGCTCGATTCAGGATGCATCGCTCCCAGAACTCTTGGACCACCTTCTACAAGAATGATCTTCATTTTGGAAAAATCCAGTTCAGGATAGTCTTTGGGCAGGATATTGCTTTTCATCTCTGCCAAGGCACCTGCCAGTTCCGTTCCTGTAGGCCCGCCTCCTGCTACGACGAAGGTAAGGTAGTGCTCTTGTTCGCTTTCCTGTATACTGAGGGCTTGTTCAAATCGTTCCAGGATCGTATTTCTCAGATGGAGCGACTGGACCAGGCTTTTCATAGGAAGCGAATAACGCTCAATGTTTTCATTTCCGAAATAATTGTTACCCGCTCCGGTAGCAATGACCAGGTAATCGTAGTCCACATCGCCCAATGCGGTTTTGACCTTATTTTCTTCGGGGGCAATTTGCTGTACCGAAGTCATTCGGAAATGGATGTTTTTTGATTTCTGAAAGATCTTCCGGAACGGGAATACAATCGAACTTGTTTCCAGTCCGCACGTAGCTACCTGGTAAAACAGGGGCTGGAACTGATAAAAATTATTCCGGTCGATCAATACTACCTGGTAGTCCGATTTGCTCAGATCCTGTGCCAATTGCAATCCGCCAAAGCCTCCGCCAACGATTACAACTCTTTTTTGCTCTTTTTTTTCAATACGTATCTCCATACCTTTCTTTTGATAGGTTCACAGCATGGATTCAAGACTTCAAATTTAAACCTTTTTGCTAAAAGACAGGTATATGAAATTTAAAAAAATAGTATATCCTGATAATTGAGGCAGCCGGCTTCTGTTACACGTGATTCAAATAAAAAGACCGCCGCTTATCTTAACCGGCGGCCTTGTCAACCTGGCTTTGGTCTTACTTCAATTCAATTGCGAATTTTTCCCTGGGATTCCGTACTTTTTTCATTGGAGCCAGCCAATCCCTCTCTTTGTCCGAATATCCTAAATACATGAGTGAAACACTTTTCAATCCTGACTTGTTCAGTCCGAGCACTTCATCAACAACTGTATTGTTAAACCCTTCCGCGGGAGTACTGTCTATTTTCAGCTCCGCTGCCTGGGCCAGGGCCAATCCCAATGCGATATACGTTTGCCTGGCTGTGTGGGCAAAGTTGAAATCGTCGGATTTATCCAGGTATATTTCTTTCAGTTTGTCGGTATAAGCTTTAAACCGGTCTTTCGGTAAGTCTCTTTCAATTGCCGTATATTCGAACATCTCATCGATCCGTTCTGCGGTATACCTGTCCCAGGCGGCGAATACCAGGATATGCGAACAGTCACGCATGCAGTCCGGGTTCAATGCTCCCGGAACCAGTTTTTCTTTCAATTCCTGGTTGGAGACTACGATAACGTTAAAAGGCTGCAAACCGGAAGAGGTGGGCGCCAGTCGTGCTGCTTCCACGATCTTATCGATATTTTCCTGGCTTACTTTCTTGGTTGGATCATATGCTTTTGTAGCATGTCTCCAGTTCAGGTCTTCAATTAATGACATTTTTACGTTTGATTTGATTGTTTTAGTTTAAAAATCTGCTTTCCTGTAATATTTTGGTGAGGTTCCTGTGTGTTTTATCCGTGTTGCCATTCCATGTGATGTTACCTGCAGTCTGAAATGCGGTCCGGTATTCTGAAACACCGCTTCCTGCTGCGGTTACATGTTTAAAGTTCATGGTTTCCGAAACTAAAGTATCAATAAAAGTTTGCGAGTAATACGAAAATCATGGCAAGTGCGGCAGGCAGTCCTTGTTTGACAAGAATGCTTCTGGATGCTGTTAACCCGCCGTAAAGCGCGGCTACTAGGATACATCCCAGGAAGAACACCCTGACGTTGAACGACCATGCCGGGTCGCTGATCAGGAAAGACCACACTAGTCCTGCAACCAAAAAACCGTTGTACAATCCCTGGTTGGCGGCTAACGCTTTTGTCGGTTTGAACAGTTCGTGAGGCAACGATTTTCCGAACACCTTTTTACCTGCTGTTTCCCAGGCGAACATTTCCATCCAGAGGATGTAAACATGTTCCAGGGCTACGATTGCCGTCAGTATAATCGCGATGATTTCCATTTTTATTGGTTTGAAACGGTTAATGTGACTTCTATGTTGCCTCTTGTGGCGTTGGAGTACGGGCATACCTGGTGGGCCTTTTCGATCAATTCCTGTGCTTCTTCGATGGACACTCCGGGAATGTTGGCATGCAATGCTACTTCCAGTCCGAACCCGCCATTTTCAATTGGCCCGATCCCGACTTTTGCCGTTACGGTGGTTTCACCTGTTTTTACTTTCGATAATTTGATCACCCGGTTCAGCGCACTGTCAAAGCAAGCCGAATAACCGGCAGCAAACAACATCTCCGGGTTGGCGAAATCATCATTTGCTCCGCCGAGCGCTTTCGGCATTCTTACTTCGAGGTCTAAGATCCCGTTTTCGCTTTTCACGTGCCCGTTTCTGCCTCCTGCAGCGGTAGCACTGATTGTATACAACGTGTTCATTTTTTCTGATTTAAAATTTTCTGAATGATTGTTTTTAATGTAGTGAGGTCTTCTATGGAGATATTCAGTGATTGTAACAACCGGGCCGGGACACACATCGCCTTTTCCTTTATTGCATTTCCCTGGTCAGTGAGCGTGATGTTCACTACCCGCTCATCTACTGAACTTCTGCACCGTTTTATCAGGTGTTTCTGTTCAAGGCGTTTGAGCAAAGGAGTAAGCGTACCGCTGTCAAGCAGCAGTTTTTCTCCCAACTGGCTTACCGTCTGTTCTTCTTCTTCCCATAACACCAGCATCACCAGGTATTGGGGATAGGTGAGGTCGAGCTCATCGAGTAGCGGCCGGTAAAAGTTCACGGTTTCCTTTGCCAGGGCATAGATGGGAAAACAAACCTGGTTCGCAAGCTTCAACTGATCGGTTATTTTCGTTTCCTGAATTTCCATACAGCAAATGTATATAGAAAATTATATTTTGCACAATTTAATTTTAAAAAATAAGAATAATTTAACACTTGAGTTGAATGACCTGGATGCGCAGGATCAGGCAAAAGAAATTCTTTTTTCTATGGATGATTGATTCCCGGTTCATTCACTTCTTCCTCCACCTGTATCCAATCGGGTGACAAGCGGGAAGTATCAACAGTTTTTGTAATGATGAACAAGGGAGATAAGTACCGGACTTCGACGATTCTCTTGTTATAACCCAAAGCACCTGTATCCTGCATCTGGAATTCTATTTTCCTCCCGGAGACCGGATCGGTGAACAGGACGGTCTGGGTTTTCCATACGCCTGTCGAGAACATGACCTCGAAAAAATAACCCCCGAGAAAAAGGATAAAGACAGACGGGATAAGCACACCAATCGTTTTCATAAGGGCATTCATCTTCACAGATACGTTCCATATCAACAGGATGATTGCACCGATGGCTGCACCGTAGTAGGTTGCTGTCTTCAAAGGTTGGCTTTTGATATCGAAAAAAGGCAGATTGTCCAGCAGGAACAGCAGCAGGATAACTCCGTAAACCGAGTTTAACAGGATAGTTGTCCTTCTCATAGCTTTCTGTTACCGGTTGTTCATACTTTCAGCATTCCTCTGAATCCCCGTGCAGCATAATACGATTCTGCCCCGTTGTGGTAAATAAATGTATGACCGTAGCGCCAGTCACCGAAGATGGCACCACCGGCTTCACGGATATCTTTAGGAGTTTTTATCCAGCTGGATGTTTTGGTGTCGAATTTACCGGATTGTTGTAACATGCGGTAGTTTGCTTCGTCCAGCAGTTCAATGCCCATTTCGTGTGCCATTCCGATCGCGCTGTGCCTGGGTTTGTGTTCTTTTCTTGATGCCAGAGCTTCCGGGTCATAGCAAACACTCCTCCTTCCTTTGGGAGATTCGGCAGAGCAGTCACAAAAAATATAGTACCCGTTTTCATAGCCGGTCACATCAGGTTCTCCACCCGTTTCTTCCATTTCGTTGAGCGACCACAATTTTTCAGGATTGCTTTCCAGCTTTGATTGAATGTCAGCCCAGGAAAGGGAGGGATGGCGGTGCATGTTCTTTTCAAAACGCCCTTTTATTAGTTTGAGAAGTTCTGATTGCTGTGAAGAAGACAATTGTTTGCTCATTTGACATCTTTTTTACAGCTGCTAACTTACGAAAAAATAACGGATTGCAACCGTTATATCGCATTATGACGACAGGATTATTCAATTGGTTATTCCCCTGCTGGTGTAGCGTTTACAAGTTTACTTTCCCCTTCAATGGCAGAAATCGCGGGACTTTTTCCTGATACACCGCATACTTCGGGTATTTCTGTTTGGACAGGCTTTCTGAAAAATCCGAACTTCCTTTAAAAAGAATGATCAGCAAAGTACACCCTGCTATTGACCAGTTGATCCATTCTCCTGTTGCAACAACACTGAATAAATAGAACACAACCCAGATCGCCTGTTCGGAAGCATAGTTCGGATGCCTGGAATATGCCCAGAGGCCCGTGGAGATAAATCCTTGCCCGTATTCTTCCAAAGGGAGGTTGTTGTTGATCCGCCTGTATTTTTCTGTCTGGAACGTGTATTGCTGCTGGTCTGCGATAAATTCAACTACAACCAACAGGATGAACAGCGCTGCCAGCAGGTAATCTGCCAGCTGAATAGGAGAGGCGTCTGTGCTCAGCGCTGTCAGAACCGGAAGTGTAAACAGGAAAATCAGCGTTCCCTGGTACCAGCAGATAAAAAACAGGTTGAACAGCATCCATACAAAGCGGTTATTGAACCCGGGGCGTTTTCGCAGTACCTCCCAGCGGTAATCCTCTTCTCCTGTCCAGAATTTCCATGAATAACCACCTCTCCGGGCAAAATTAAAGGTCAGCCGGATTCCCCAGATCGTTACCAGTACCGACATTAAGACCATTCGTTCTTCCATTCCTCCCAGGTAGGTCATGTACCACGTATAGACGATCGGAACAATGCTCCAGAGCTTGTCTATCTGTGAGTTGTTATTGGTGATCTGCCCGACGATGAAACAGTAAACAATTACCCCCGCAACGATGTAAGATGTTTTGTAGAGCACTTCTACCTGTAGATCATTTAAGGGAGTTCCAAAGTAGAAGCAGACAATTGGAAGCACAATGATAGTGAAGATCAATAAAAGGATAGTTGCCAGCATATTACATGTCGTTTAAGTGTGTAAAGCACAATGTTCTGAAAACAAAAATAGCAGAAAAGTAGTTGTTTGCCGCTTATTTTTCAAAATACTCCGGATGCTTCCGGCTGAACAAATGAAAATGAACGTTTTGTGTGCTAGATTCGTGCTGGGTTGCTGGCCGGATCAGGATCCATTCCGTTTTCAAACATCCGGATTTTCAAACATCCGGTTGGATTTGTTTTCCGGTTCTCTCCATTTATTTATAAAGTTACCCCTCCTTTCTCCGTAACATCTTGATAATTTCCTTATTTTTGTGTCGCGATAATATATTATGGAAAGTACAACACAACAATTAGCAACAGTAGAGCAGGCAGTAGAGCTGGGATTGCGTGCAGATGAATTTGAAATGATCCGGGAAATCCTTGGTCGTACACCGAATTTCACGGAAACTGCGGTTTACTCTGTGATGTGGTCTGAGCACTGTTCTTACAAAAACTCTATTTACTGGTTGAAACAATTGCCCAAAGACGGGCCGCATATGCTGGTGAAAGCCGGAGAAGAAAATGCCGGTCTGGTAGATATCGGAGACGGGTTGGGGTGTGCTTTTAAAATTGAGTCGCACAATCACCCATCGGCATTGGAACCATACCAGGGAGCCGCGACCGGAGTAGGAGGGATCAACCGTGATATTTTTACAATGGGAGCCCGCCCGATCGCTCAGCTGAATTCCCTTCGTTTCGGTAACATCGACAGGGACCGTACAAAATGGCTGGTAAACGGTGTGGTGAAAGGGATCGGTGATTATGGAAACGCCTTTGGTATTCCGATCGTTGGAGGAGAAGTATTCTTCGATGATTCATACAATACGAATCCATTGGTAAATGCATTTTCCGCAGGTATCGTGGATGCGAAGAAGGTCATTTCCGCAAAAGCAAAAGGCCCGGGTAACCCGGTTTTCATTGTTGGTTCTGCCACAGGGAAAGACGGAATTGCGGGAGCTGCGTTTGCTTCAAAAGATATTACGGAAGAATCCGCACAGGATCTACCTTCGGTACAGGTCGGTGACCCGTTCATGGAAAAATTGCTGCTGGAAGCGACAATGGAATTGGCCGAAACGGATGCGATCGTAGGAATGCAGGACATGGGAGCAGCCGGTATCACCTGTTCTACCTGTGAAATGAGCGCGGGTGGAGGTGTCGGAATGGAGATCCACCTGGATAAAGTGCCTACACGCCAGGAAAATATGCTGCCTTACGAGATCTTGCTTTCTGAATCGCAGGAACGTATGCTGGTAGTCGTTCAAAAAGGAAAAGAACAGGTCGTAAAGGCTATTTTTGACAAGTGGGACCTGCATGCTGAGGAAATTGGTGTGGTGACCGATACAAAACGTATCCGTTACTACATGAACGGTGAGCTGGTGGGAGATGTTCCTGCTGAATCGCTGGTGCTGGGTGGCGGAGCTCCGCAATACCAGAGAGAATATAAAGAACCGGCATATTACCAGGAATATAAGAAATTCTCAATTGATGCTGTGAAAGAACCTGAGAACCTGAAAGAAGTTGCGGATTTCCTGTTACAGCATCCGAATATTGCCTCCAAACGTTGGGTGTATGAGCAATACGACTCAATGGTAGGCACAAAGAATATGACAACAAACCGCTCGGCTGATGCGGGAGTGGTAAATATTAAAGGAACTGAAAAAGCGTTGGCAATGACCGTGGACTGCAACTCCCGTTATGTGAACGCAGACCCGGAGGTAGGAACAATGATTGCCGTGTCTGAAGCTGCAAGGAACATTGTTTGCGCAGGAGGTGTGCCAAGTGCCATTACCAACTGTCTGAACTTCGGAAATCCTTACAATCCGGAATCGTATTGGCAGTTTGTCGGTGCGATCAAAGGAATGTCGGCGGCCTGCATCAAGTTTGAGACTCCGGTAACAGGTGGTAACGTTTCGTTCTACAACCAGACGGTAACGAACGGGGTAGAGGTACCGGTTTTCCCGACACCAACGATCGGTATGATCGGTATTGTCGAAGACAAGAACAAGATCATGACACTGGATTTCAAGCAAAAAGGAGACCTGATTTTCCTGCTGGGAGAATCTGTGAATGACATCGCGTCTTCTGAGTACCTGTATTCTTACCACGGAATCAAAGCTTCGCCGGCACCTCATTTTGACCTGGAAAAAGAATATGAGGTACAGGCAGTGGTGAAGGACCTGATCCAAAAAGAACTGATCAATGCTGCTCATGACGTTGCTGATGGCGGATTGTACACGACTTTGGTGGAAATGTCAATGCCACGTGGATTGGGATTCGATATTGAAGCCGACGGAGAGGTCCGCCTGGATGCATTCCTGTTCGGAGAAGCACAGGGAAGAGTGGTCGTAACGGTAAGTGAAGACGCAGAAGATGAATTCATTGAATACCTGGCTACGATTGATGTCCCTTCAACGCTGCTGGGACATGTTACAAAAGGTAAACTGGTCGTTGACGGAGAGCACTTCGGTTTTATAAACGAAGCAAAAGATTTGTTCGACAACGCATTGGAAAAAAGATTGCAGTAAGGGTTAGATCTTAGTCAAAAGACGTTGGACTTCATGCAGGCGTGGACTAAGGCATGAATGTCTTTTTTCTTGAGGAAAGATACAGGCCAGTTGCAAGATTGATAAATAAAAATAAAATAAACACGAAGGTTCGCTTCAAAAAATAGTAATTTAGATCTCCGGACAGACGTAAGTCTTTTGTCTAATATCTAACAGCGAAGCGATTCGAATATCTAAGTATGGAATACAACACAACCAGGGGGCCATTACTGTTGCCGGAATACGGCAGAAATGTGCAGAATATGATCGCACATGCGATGGAAATCGAAAACAGGGATGAGCGCAATCGTGCGGCACAGGCGATCATTGAAGTGATGGGGCAGCTGAACCCGCACCTGCGTGACGTAGATGATTATCGTCATAAGCTTTGGACGCATCTGTTCGTTATGTCCGATTTTAAATTGGATGTGGATTCTCCGTATGAACTCCCTACCCAGGAAGTTTTAAGCGAGCGTCCTCAGTTAATGGAATACCCGAAGAGCAAGATCCGCTATGGGCATTACGGGCAGTACACCCAGAAGATCCTGGAAACAGCACGGGAAGTTCAGAACCAGGAAGAAAAGGACTACCTGAAAGGAACAATGTCCAATTTCATGAAATACCAGTACCTGGCCTATAACAATGGTGCTGTGGAAAATCATGTGATTGCCAATCAGCTGAAAGAGCTGTCCAAAGGAGAATTAGCCTTGAGTAACCCGGATGAACTGGTAAGTACCAACTCATTGTTGCGCCAGATAGGAGCCAATAATGCTCACAATAAGCGGAACAACAACAATAATGCGAAAAAGAAAATGAACCAGAAAAAGAAATTCAAAAAATAAAACGAACAGACTATGGCTTCTTTTGAGATCTATGGAGGAAAACCGTTGAAAGGTGAATTGATTCCGCAAGGTGCAAAGAATGAAGCGTTGCAGGTATTATGTGCGCCACTTCTTACAGCTGAAAAAGTAACCATTTCAAATATTCCTGACATCGTTGATGTGAATAAGCTGATCAACCTGCTGCAGGCAATGGGAGTGAAGGTTGAAAAAGTGGAAACAGGAACGTTCATTTTTCAGGCAAAGGACATTGACCTGGAGTATTTAAAATCCGAAGATTTCAAAAAAAGAGCCGGTTCATTGAGAGGGTCTATCATGATTGTCGGCCCGCTGCTGGCTCGTTTCGGGCAAGGATTCATTCCTAAACCCGGAGGAGACAAGATCGGACGCCGCCGCCTGGATACGCATTTCGAAGGATTTACTGCCTTGGGAGCGAAATTCAATTACGATGCCGGGGAACATTTTTATTCCGTAGAAGCAAAGAAATTAAAGGGTACCTACATCCACCTGGATGAAGCGTCTGTTACCGGGACGGCAAATATTGTTATGGCTGCTGTCATGGCGGAAGGGAAAACGACCATTTACAATGCTGCCTGTGAACCGTATCTGCAGCAATTGTGCAAGATGCTTAACTCAATGGGCGCAAAAATTACAGGCATCGGTTCAAACATGCTGCACATCGAAGGAGTGAAATCCCTGGGAGGGTGTTTTCACCGGATTTTACCCGATATGATTGAGATCGGGAGCTTCATCGGTTTGGCTGCAATGACCAAATCGGAAATCACGATCAAAGACGTCAGCTGGGAGAATCTCGGGATCATCCCGAATGTTTTCAGAAGGCTGGGAATTAAGCTGGAACGCAGAGGAGATGATATTTACATTCCTGCACAGGAATCATACGAGATCGATACATTTATTGACGGATCCATCCTGACAATTGCGGATGCGCCGTGGCCGGGATTCACTCCCGACTTGCTTTCTATTGTGCTGGTTGTTGCAACGCAAGCAAAAGGTTCCTGCCTCATCCACCAGAAAATGTTTGAATCCCGCTTATTCTTTGTGGATAAATTGATTGACATGGGAGCTCAGATCATTTTGTGTGATCCGCACAGAGCGACCGTTATCGGGCTGGACAGAAAGCACGCGCTGAGAGGAATCTCCATGACGTCTCCGGATATCCGTGCCGGTGTTTCTCTGCTGATTGCGGCACTCTCCGCTGAAGGAAAAAGTGTGATCCACAACATCGAGCAAATTGACAGAGGGTACCAGAACATTGAATACCGCCTGAATAACATCGGAGCGGATATCAGAAGAATCGGTTAAGCAGGAATCAAAAGAGAACGGAATTTCTGCGACGAATGCAGCTGCTTTCCGGCCTCCGGATTCGTCCTTTAGGCTTCAGCTTTACTCTGTTAAATCACTGTTAAATAAGCTACAGGTTTTAAAATTGGTTCTATATTTGGTATTGTAAACTAAAAACGAAGAAAAATGAAAAAGGTATTATTCTCAATGGCAATGACTTTTATGGCGGCTTTCGCTGTAAATACAACGTTTGCGCAGGAAGTCGGAGGCGATGGCCCGAAAATTGAATTTAAAAAGGACACGCACGACTATGGTGATGTGAAGTATGGTGGTGATGGTACTTGCTCTTTTGAATTTAAAAACACAGGAAATGCTCCGTTGATCATTTCCAATGCGAAAGGATCTTGCGGATGTACAGTTCCTGAGTGGACAAAAGAGCCGATCAACCCAGGAAAAACAGGAGCGATCACGGTTAAATATGATACAAAACGTCCGGGAGCGATCAACAAAAGCGTAACGATCACTTCCAACGCGGTGAACGAACCGACAAAAGTGCTGCGTATCAAAGGAAACGTTGGTGCCAAGCCAGAAGGTGCAGCTCCGGTGAACACTTCAGGAGCTCCGGCAAACTAGTCAATAGATAATAATATCTGTATATATTGAATCCCCGCTTACAATGGTAAGCGGGGATTTTTTATGGTACGATGTCCCTGATATTAAATTAACAACTTATTAACCAGTTTGTTAAAAGTGTTATAAGGAATTTAATACACTGTTAATTCCTGTTTTCTTGCCGGAGATGACACTATATTTGATTGTATTAATTTAAAATCAGATAAAATGAAAAGGGTATTATTTTCAATGGCGATGGCATTCATGGCGATCTTTTCGGTAAACACGACAACTGCCCAGGAAGTGGCGGGCGGTCCGAAGATCCAGTTTAACAAGGACATGCACGATTACGGGGAATTAAAAAATGGGGCAGACGGAACGTATACATTCGAGTTTAAAAACACGGGAGACGCTCCGTTGATCATTTCCAATGCAAAAGGATCATGTATGTGTACGGTACCTTCCTGGACGAAAGAGCCGATCAACCCGGGGAAAACGGGCAGTATCACCGTAAAGTATGATACAAAACGCCAGGGCGTGATCAATAAAAGTGTCACCATTACCTCCAATGCCGTCAATGATCCGGTAAAAATATTGCGCATCAAAGGAAATGTTGGTGAAAAGCCGGGCACAGGAAGTGCTGTATCTGCTGCTGACTGATCCCGGAGACAATGAACGTAGAAAGATCCTGCTCACACTTGTCAGCGGGATTTTTTGAATCATCTGTTACGGATGGAAAACGTTGGAGAAATAAAAGTTCGTTATCTTTGAATGAACAGTTGGATAAATGATGAAGTATTTTAATTTATTTTTGGGTTTGGTGCTACTGTTGTGCACAGGCTGGACAACTGCCATTGCGCAAAAAGCGGAGCAAAAAGATGGTCCGAAAATTGTGTTCAGAAAAACGGTACATAATTACGGAACGGTGAAAGCGGGAGGAGACGGGATCGCCGTGTTTGAATTCAAAAATACGGGAAACGCTCCGCTGGTCATTTCTAACGTGACAAAAAGCTGTGGATGCATTACCCCCGACTGGACGAGCGGGCCGGTTAATCCCGGTGAGACAGGTGAAATAAAGGTAACGTATGACACGCACAGAATCGGTGTGATTGATAAATATGTTACGGTTGCATCGAACGCTGTTAACGAATCGGTTGTAGCGTTGCGGGTGAAAGGCAGAGTAGTAGGTAACTAAAGGCATTGCTCTCCTCTGGAAACGGAAAATGAAACGATAAAAACAAGAAATTATGAAAGCTTTTTTGGTCTGGATAATGTGTAGTATAAGTACCGTATCACTGGCACAATCACCTAAGTTTACAGTGGATAACGCCATTCATAAATTTGAAGATACAAAGGAAGGTGAATTGCTGTCACATACATTTGTAATTACCAATTCCGGCGATGCTCCGCTGATCATCAGCGATTACAAAGTGGCTTGCCCGTGTACCAAGGTTGTGCTACCCACTGATCCTGTTTTGCCTGGACAAACGTATAAGATGAAAGTTACATTTGATTCCAGGGGAAAGACGGAGTGGCAGGACAGGGCGATCCTGTTGCAGACCAACACTAAAAAGAAAGAAGAAAAGCTTCGGATAAAAGTATATGTGATCCCGGAAGAAAAATAGCTGTTATTGTCTTCTCAATCGCTTGATCTCGTTCCGGTAGTGCTCTTCCAGCTCATCGTTCGGGAAGCATTCGTTCTCAAATACATATTTTTCCATAATGTCTGCGTATTTCTTCCCGTTTACCACATTGGTCGTGTCGAATTCATACGTGATCCGCGCATCATTTAGTTTTTTCCCCAGCTCTGCACATTTTCCCGCTTTGGCATACGGACTGTCATCATTTGTCAGGATGATGAACGCCTGGGGGTATTTTGACAGGTATTTCATCCTGAATTTCTGCCCCGATTGAGGAAAACCGTAGGAAGCGTCGTTGGGATACAGCAGATTTGTCCAGCTTTGAAAGCTTGTTTCTGTCACCGTTCCATCTTCTTTTTTCAGAAGAATCAAAAATTCCACTACCCGTTGTTTGTTGAACCGGTTATTGGTGTTTTCGATGGATGTTACAACCCCTGTTCCGTTTTTACCAAGTTTGTTGATCAGAGGTTTGGTAACACGTGTTCCGAATAAGGGGAAAAACAGGCCAAAGATGAGGGAGGATGCAATCCATGCTATCGTGTAAATCCTTTTCTTTTTATACTTATGCAGCAGAGCAAAGATCACAGATACTGCTATACCAAAAGTGATGGTTACAGCCAGGTGTGTTGCAAAATAATGCAGTATGCAGGTGATGGTTTCCATAGAAGGTATTTTGAACGAATGTAGGATTTTTTATTGAAAACTGCCTTAAAAGCAGAGGTGCAATTGCCCGAAGAACCTCTTTTTGTTTAATTATCGTTAAAATCCGGGGAATATCGCGGTTAATTGCCTAACTTTGTATATCCACTGGGGTCGTATTGGATTTGACAGCGAATGCGACGACTAAGTGTAAGCATGTCGAGCGTTGTGGTGTGGCTCGTTAATCCCATGTCTCAAAAAATAAATGACAACACGTCATACGCACTTGCTGCTTAATTTACGGAATGTAAATCTAGCTTAATCCGAGCCGAAGCACAGTAGGCCGGACAAGTACCTTCTCCCGCGCCCCCGCTTGATGGGCAGGGAATACGGAGGTTCATCCATTTCAAGCTGGCACCAAATTAACCTCGGAGGCGGTGTGAGATTTCAGAGGATAAGCATTGGTCCTGGGTGTTCCTGTCCGATCCAATGACGAAAATGAATCAGGAAATAAGCATGTAGAAAGCTTGGAAGTTCTTTGTTTGGACGAGGGTTCGAACCCCTCCGACTCCACTTAAGACAGAAGCATTCAGCGGTAGTTGGATGCTTTTTTCTTTTTCTCATTTAATTTGCCAAACATCAGACCATTTTGGATTCAATGGATCAAATGACTTAGTTTTCGGGTTTTAATTGAAATGAGAGCTACAGGAACATTGTGAACGGGTTGGAAATTTTATACTTACAAACAAAAAAAAGAGGTTCATTTCTGAACCCCTTCTCTGTGCTTAATTCTGAAATTCAGATGATTGAAATATCAATGCATAACGATGAACTTTTGCTGGTCAATGACTTTTCCATTCGTTAGTACAACAAAGGAGTAAATTCCGTTTTGAAGATCGGAAACTTCCAATGTATTATGTCCTTTTCCGAATGGAATTTCGCGGACTTTTCTTCCCGTCATGTCAAGAATATAAGCTTCGGAAATCGTGTTTTCACTGTCTGAGAATGTACCGTCCTCAAATATGACTTCAAGAGTCGTATTCGCTGGATTCGGATATAAACTTAGCCTGGAATCCTGAACTGTCTGGTCTGTACTTGAAATGGTTTTTTCTAAGTCACCGGGACGCATCGGACATGGAGTAACAGTCAGTAGTGCCGCGTTGGTTTCTGTACTGGCAGGGCACCCTCCTAATTTACATCGGAATAAATAATTGTCCATAAGTGCAGTCGGGTTGATAACTGTCAGTGTTGCTGTGTTTACGCCTGAGTATCCGGCACCGCAGGGAGTCCATGTCAAACCTCCGTTTGCACTATATTGCCACAAGAAGGAAGTTACATTCTGTGCATTTACAGAGAACACGGCATTTGGTGCAGTGATCTGGGACTTATAACACACATCGACTCCGGAAACCTGTGAAAAGAGAATGCCAGGTTTTAAAAGGACTCCCTGATTACTGGAAACCGTTATGCCGCTGCAGTCTGTTACGGTAAGCTGGAAGCTAAGAAACCGGGCGCTCCATAACGTGATAATATAAGGACCGTAAACCGAAGGAGAAACACTAAATGTAGCTGAGCTGGAAGCTCCGAGGGTAACGTAATCACCGATTGTGATATCGAAAACACTCCAGGTATAGGTAAACGGTGGAGTTCCGTTAACTGAAGCATTTAAGACAACGGTGGAGCCTTCACAAACTTCCAGTTGTTCAGGAAATGTAACCGTTGGTGCCGGTCCCCCATAAGTGATTGTTCCTAAAATGACATCGTTTGAACCGGAAGTTGGGGTAAGAGTTAATGCTCCTCCTGTAGTTGATATAGTTATAGGGTTGTATGCCGTGGAAGCACATTTCAGTGTGTTGTTTCGTGCAGATGCGATTTGTGCGCGGGTAGCAGGATTAAGCCCATTGATAACCCATGGAGTAGTGACAAGTAGTTGTCCGTTGGTATTTAAAGGAGCAATGGCCAGACCTCCTGATGAAATAGCCGGAGAAATTACGGTACCGGATGCATCTGTATACGTAGGATTTGCTGTGGTGTTAAGACATGCATAAATAAAATTACATCCGCCGTTGGCAAGTGAAATAGCTTCTTTCCAGGCTGTTGTGTTTCTTGCATAACTTGTCCATACTGCATATCCGCTGGAATTTAACTTCACAATATAACCGTTATTGGCTGCTGATGTGTTGATGGGGATATTGGCGTAGCTTGTTGAAGAAGAAGGGAACTGTAAATTATAGTTACTTGCTCCTGAACCGGCCCATCCGGCAATATAAATATTATTGCTTGCATCAGCGATTAAAGAAGAAGGAAGGGAATTAGGAGATGAGATCGTTCCCATTGTTGCCCGTGCCCATGAAAGCACACCTGAAGATGAGTATTTTGCGTAGAGCGTAGGTCTTCCCCCGCTGCTGCTGGTAACAGTAATATTACCGGTTGCTCCCTTTACAACATAAGATGTCCCTTCCATACGGGCTGATACGATGACATTATTCGAATTGTCAATACACAAACCAGTTTTGTATTCATTCGTATACGTCCAGTCACTTGAATAATTGTAAGCACGAATGAAGTTTCCGTTTGCAGGATCCATCCAGAAAACATAAGACCCGTAACTGACAGGGCTTGATGCATCAGGAGCATGAATTCTGCCTGTTGATACCAATTGGCTGCCATCAGCACTAACCGCTATTTCGGACATTACTTCAGAACTTCCAAACCCTCTCCTGGCCCATTGCAGGGTTCCGGAAGAAGAATACTTGGCCACGAATCCTCTTCGTGGAGTTATTTGTCCGGTACTGGGTGCAGCTGGTAATGTTGCAACAGGTGTAGTTGCATTGGGGTTGGCAGCATTGTAAAATTCACAGATATGCGAATAAGTGCCGCAAACATAGATGTTACCACTGTTATCTGTTGCTACTGAACTGATAACAACACCTGCAGAGGAGACAATGCGGGTAGCCCATAAGACACTGTTGTAAATCGAATATCGGACGAGGAATCCATTTGGGGTGGTGGAGAACGGGTCGGAAGATCCTGTCACCCAATTCAGGGTCCTGGAACCAAAAGTGGCAGTGCCGCCGGTGTACGTACCAACAACGAGGGTGGTTCCGCCACTCCCTTCTGCTACATCGGTAGCAGTTTGATTGTTGGCACCGCCGGAATTGACGGCTGAAGTCCAGTTCTGTGCATGTACAGCAACTGAAAATACGAAAGCAGCTACGCTTAAGATACATTTTGTTGTTTTCATAATAGATTAATTAAATGAATGATTGTGTGTTATTGAGTTAAATGTATAAAAAAAATAAATGGAAGATTCTCCAATTTTATGCTAAAATGAACAACTCTGACGGTACCGGACGAAGAGAGCTTTTTCATATATCCGGGTTATCTTGTGGGGCAACTGATATTGTTGTGGCAGCGAAAACAGAAAAAGGTATTGGATCCGCTATACCTGATGCAGACACAGTTTGTGCTGTTGGCTGCACTAGGTTGGCTTTCGCAGGAACGTGACACTGTTACGCAAGTAGATATTTCGAATCAGGGAAATGCAGACAGGATGATGGTTTCTAAAGTGCTCCGTACCCTGGAGCAGAAGTGATTTATCAGCAGGCAAGAGCATCCAACTGACACGAGAGCTAAAGTCATCAGGTTGACGGAAGAAGGTACTGAGCTACTTTCTCCGGATCAAACTTCATTGGAATGGCAAGCAAGATATTACTCTTTTTAGGTTCTTCCTGTTTTGTTTTCTTTTTAAAAAGCCCCGTTATTTTTTAGATTAATTGTGATTGTTGCGACTTATATGTGCGCTCATTACCGGTTACAGGTTAAAAAAGAAATACACAACTGCTGCCCATTCCTTTTTAATGCCTCTGGCATAGCCAATCGTACTGCGACTTGCATTTTCCACTGTTCCGTCATCTTTGATATAGCCTAAAGTTGTACGGCTGCTGTTTTCTACTGTTCCATCCTTTTTCACATAACCGACGGTAGAGCGGCTTTTGTTTTCAATCGTACCATCGTTCTTAATGTAGCCGATGGTGTTTCGGCTTTTGTCTTCTATGGTACCATCACTTTTGATATACCCCAGAGTAGCACGGCTACTGTTTTCAATGGTTCCGTCGGGTTTAATATAGCCAATGGTATTTCTGCTTCCGGATTCGATGGTTTGTGCTTTGGCATGTACTATACTTATTAAAGCAATGATGATGAATACTGTTTTTTTCATTTCTATGTTTTTTTATCTTTTGCTACGATGGCAAATCCTTCTTTAAACGAATAAACATGGTTATAGACTGCCAACGGATTATTAGGATTGTTATCCTGCTCCGAATTGCGAACCGTTTCCTTATTCCCTTTGGTTGGACTTCCGTAGCTACAACTTTGAAGCAGGACTAAATACAAGAGAAGAACCACTATTCCGGTACCGGTATTTATCGGCATATTTATCCTTTTCTTCATTTTCAGCATGATTTTCTGAGCTTCTTCAGTATTTTAGTTGTTAGTTGTCACGATATGGTAAATGACAATGCCAGCTTTTTCCAATACAATAAGTAGTAGCAGTTAGATTATTGGTTACATCGGGTTTGTTTATCAGAACCGTTATCCGGCCGATTGCGATTTACATATTCTTTTTTGCTTTCCCCACGTATTTTCCATCCGGGAGTAGCTCCAGGTAACGCTGCGACCAGTTTATTTTGTCTCCGTCTGCTTTCATCAGCTCCTCACACACCTCCCAAATGTTATCGTCCATCATGCTTCTGTCGAATCCATTTTTGAGTGAATGTGTATAGTACTCCAATGCTTTTTTAAAATTCCCTGAGAAAAAGTGACAGACACCAATTTGGTTTTGACAATTTCCTTTCTCATGGGCATCCGTGGAGTTTTCTTCAATCGCACTGAACAATGCAATTGCTTCGTTGTATTGCCCCTTCGGAATCAACCGGCATGCCTGGTTAAATGTTGAATTATACGTGTCAGCATCCATTTTGTCTTTCAGTGACAATTGTATTTTTTCAATTTCTTCCATTGTCAGCTGATCTGAATGTGCGACCAAGTCATTATTTTTCTTAAACAGTCCACTAAAAAATCCCATACTTCTTTTTTATGATTATTATTAATTAATATACTCCATTCCGTCCTTATTCATTTCCTGTTTCTATGTGTCACAAATTCGTCTTATTTCAGTCAAAAATAGAAGAATAAACTACAGGTAATTCAGGAAATATATATTAGACCGGATTTAAATGATATCCGTAACGTACCCTATGATATTCGTTTTCTGTGTCGTCCCCGTTCCTCTTGCCCGTCATAGATGTCTACTTTTGTTTCCGAATGATGCTAAAAGATTAAAAAGTGAGAGTGAAGCGGTGCTGAATTATCTCCTGGGCGGTATTTTAATCGTATATTCCGGTGATACACTTCGCTCCGTCCAGTCAAGAAGGAAAACCCTCACAACAAACAATTCCGCTTTCCGTTCGAAAAAAAGATGACTTTTTATGAATAACGTATTTTCTTACCAGTTCGGGCAGGAATTGCAGTTGTTTTTGGTCTTGATGTAGAATAACGCACCGATCGCGGCGTTCATTTCCATAAAGCCATACGCATGGCTGGCTTTGGCGGATGCTTCATTTGGCCGCGTCTTCACATTGACCTGATGCATAAATCCTCCTCCGTAATTGGCCTGCAGAAAAACATGCTGGAAAAATTCAAAACGCAATCCCAGGTGTGCGGAAATCCCGTATCCTGAAAGCGAAATGGTCCTCCTGTCATCTCGCCCTGCAAAGCGAAAATCATTATAGGATAACAGTCCCCCGGCAGAAACACTGACATTGGTTGTAAACCCGAACCATCCGCTTCTTGTCTCATACCATTGGTGTGACCGTGTCAGCTCAAAACGCAGGTAATTCAACCCGTCGGAATTTTCATAGTGGAATGTTGATCTGTCAGTCGTGTAAGCCGCATTTGCGTAAGATCCCGAAAGGTTCGATTCCGTATCCAGCCCGGGTTCTACATAGCCGGATAGCTGAACCTGGTTGCGGTCTGCGAAGATGTATTTCAGGTGATCGTACCCGAATGACAATGCCCAGTTATTTTTGAAGTAGTAGCCCACACGCACATTGAATTGAGGAACGGTCAGCGATGTCGGGTTCAGGTAATGCCATCCCATCTTAGAAGGGTTGTCATGTGCTTTTGCATTGGCCATCGTAAAATCATAGCCGTTTCCCTGGAAACGAATGTCACTTTTGGTATAGAATGACCGGTTGTAACCCCAATAGAAAAAAATGGTTCCTTTGCCATCTGATTCCTTTTTCCGGGCATATTTTCTCTTTTGTCCCATTGAAGGAAGAGCGATCATGATTAAAAGGGCAATCATTAATAATTGCTTCATTACGACATTTTTAGGTATGCGACTTCTTTTTCGGTGAGGTGCCGGTAATAACCCCTCGGAAGGTCTTTTTTGGTCAGGCCTGCAAATGAAACACGATCCAGTTTCACTACTTCGTAGCCCAATGCTTCAAACGTACGCCGCACGATCTGGTTTTTTCCTCCCCGTACTTCGACCCCTAACTCTCGCGTAGACCCTTTTACGTATTCTACCTGCTCAAACCTGGAAGTCCCATCCTCAAGCTCAACACCTTTTAACAGCTTCTCCAGGTCTTCGGATTTGAATGGTTTGTTCAGCTCCACATCGTATAGCTGTGTGGCTCTGTGCCTGGGATGCGTCAGTTTTTTTGCCATGTCGCCGTCATTGGTGAACAGCAACAATCCTGTCGTTTCTTTGTCCAGTCGCCCGATCGGGTAAACACGCTCCTTACACGCTTTTTTTACCAGGGACATGACTGTTTTTCTTCCGTAAGGATCGTCGGAAGAGGTAATGAAGCCTTTTGGTTTGTTCAGCAGAACATAGCGCTTGGTTTCAGTACGAATGGTTTCGCCGTCATATTTCACCACATCCGTCGGTCCGACTTTGTATCCCAGTTCCGTAATGATCTCTCCGTTCACGGAAACGACACCCGTTTCAATCAATACATCGGCTTCTCTGCGTGAGCAGATCCCGGCGTTGGAGAGGAATTTATTCAGGCGTACAGCATTTTCATTGAAACTGGGCAGCGGATCCCCCTTTTTCTGTTTTTCTTTGAAATCAATGTACTTACTCTTCGCTTTTAATGCTTTTCCGGTAAGTTTGGAGCTGCCGGGCTTTGAAGTTCCGGGTCCTTTTGTTGTCTTAGCCGATGGTTTTCCAGTGGCTGATTTTGATTTTCCGGTTCTTGAGGTAGCTCCTCTTCCGGTCTTCTTTGTGTTCATCTCGAGCAGAATTAAAATACAAAGGTATAACTAAAAAATTACAAAATGTTTCACTGTGAGATGAAATCAAAGCACACTATTCAGTAATTGATTGTTTTCCATTGCTTTGTGAAGGTAAGGGAGGTTTGCGTTTGCTTCCATCAATAGTAAATGCTGGATGCGGTGGCAGTCGGTTGCTATAAAATCCAGGAGCTGATGATCGATTAAACGTTCTGCCTGTTTTCTTACACCCGGGCCGTAATGCCCTGTAAGTGAATTGATGTTCAGCTGGATCTTCGCGCCGAGTTCCTTCATTTCCTCTGCCTTCTCTACGGATCCGTGCCAGTAAACATAGCGTTCGAAGTGAGCGATGACCGGAGTATAACCGATGGATTTCACTGCAAAGACAAATTCTTTCCAGTTCGTTATTTCTGAAAGAAACGGAAATTCCATCAGGACATATTGATCGTTGATGGTGAGGACTTTTTTTGCATGGATCAGCTCCAGGAAATATTCATCACAGTAATATTCGGCGGCAGCTTCCACCCGGATCTTCAGCCCCAGTTCTTTTGCCGTAGCTTCCACAGCTTGCAGTCCCTGGAGGATCGTTTCCGGAGTGTTTTTATAGCAATCACTATATACATGCGGGGTGGTGATTACCTTTTCATACCCCAGCGATTCAAACTTTGCCAGTAAAGCGATGGTTTCATCCATTGATTTGGCACCGTCGTCGATCCCCGGGATGAGGTGGCTGTGCATGTCTGTTTTTAACAGGCTGAAATCAATGGGTAGTAGTGTCTTTCTGGATTTAAATAGTTGTAAAAGTTTCATTTTAAATAGTTTCATACATTTTTTTGTAGTAATCCTGGTAATCCCCTGAGGTAACCTGGTTTACCCATTCTTGGTTCTCAAGATACCAGTCAACCGTTTTTTCCAGTCCTTCTTCGAATGTGATGGATGGCCTCCATCCGAGCTTTGCCGCAAGCTTTGTCGCATCAATAGCATACCTCAGATCGTGTCCTGCGCGGTCCTTTACGTAGGTAATCAACTGTTCGGATTCGCCCTCCGCACGGTTGAGCTTCTTGTCCATCATGCGGCACAGGAAGAGGACCAGGTCAATGTTCTTCCATTCGTTTAGGCCCCCCACGTTGTAAGATTCTCCCGGTTCCCCGTTGTGAAAGATCACGTCAATTGCTTTTGCGTGGTCTTCCACCCATAGCCAGTCACGGATATTTTCTCCCTTTCCGTAGACCGGAAGCGGTTTTTTATGAATGATGTTGTTAATCATCAACGGAATGAGCTTTTCGGGAAAATGATGGCTTCCGTAATTGTTTGAACAATTGGAGATCTTCACCCGCAGCCCGTATGTGTGAAAAAAAGCGCTTACAAAGTGGTCGGATGCGGCTTTGGAAGCGGAATAGGGACTTCTCGGATCATACGCCGTTGTTTCGGAAAAGAGCCCTTCTTCTGAGAGGGAACCGTATACTTCGTCGGTAGAAACATGATGAAAGGTATGATCGGCGTAGTCTTTCCAGGTATCTTTTGCCACCTGGAGCAAGTTCACCGTTCCCTGCACGTTTGTAAGGACGAAATCCATAGGTCCTTCAATGGATCTGTCAACATGGGATTCCGCTGCAAGGTGGATGACATCGGAAACGGCATATTTCTCAAACACCTCTTTCACATCATTCCTTGAAACGACGTCTCCTTTGACGAAAACATAATTCTCTTTTTTGTCAATATCCGTTAAATTGTTCAGGTTTCCGGCGTAAGTCAGCTTGTCAAAATTAATAATCCTGTAATCGGGATATTTGTTGACAAATAAGCGGATTACATGCGAACCGATGAATCCTGCTCCGCCGGTGATCAGTATGTTTTTTCTGAAGCTCATTTTTCTTTGCAATCATAGTGCCGGATACTGGCCCTGCACAACTAACCGCTAAGTTACGTTTTTTCTGCGTAAGAAGAAATGGGAGGGCGCTAAATCCACCTAAAAATATTAACTTAGCAGTTTAAAATGTAATACCGGAAGAAATGGAAAATAACAACGATAATCAGATCAATATAGAGCTAACGGAAGATGTAGCATCAGGGATTTATTCTAACCTAGCGATCATCACGCATTCTCCGGGGGAGTTTGTAAGTGATTTCATTCAGCTGATGCCGGGGGTTCCGAAAGGAAAAGTAAAATCGCGCATCATTATGACACCACAGAATGCGAAGCGTTTTATGAAAGCGCTGGCGGAGAATATCCAGAAATACGAGCAGACATTTGGGGTGATCCAGGATGTGGAACCTCACAATGGGGTTGCGCGGATGAATTTTGGCACTCCGACGACAGAGGCCTGACCGGGTTTTTGCTGTCGTTTTCCGTCGCACATTGGTTTTTTTCGTTCCGGTGGAACGGTGCGGAAAGATTACTCCTTTTACTCAGAAAAAGCATGGTTTGGCTAAATAGATCGCATTGTTTGCGGTAAAAAGCAGAATTTTACGTAACTTTACTTACTTGAACAAATCATCTGTTATGATCAGAAAGAATATTTTTTTCCTGTTTGCTGTTGCGCTGTTTTCAACGACATGTTCTTTTGCACAGAAAGGACCGCGGTTGACGGCTTATCTTCAAACCAAGCAATTTCTCGCGCCCGAAATCGGGAATTATGTTGAAATGCATTTTCAATACGTTGGCTATACGATTTCCTACAAAATCCAGGACAATGACCTGATCGGAGAAGTTGCGGTGATGATTGATATTCTGAAAGACGGCCAGATAGTGGCGAATGATGCCTATCGTCTGTCCACACCGGTCATGGTTGATGGGATTGTTGAGGATTTTTACGATATCAAGCGGTTTGCCCTGGAACCGGGAACTTACCAATGCAACCTGGAATTGCTGGATCTGAATTCAACGAACAGCTCGATCAAAACCAGCTTTGAGATAGCAGTGGACGAATTTTCAGATGCGTTGTCTGTTTCTGAGATCCTGGTTGCGGAATCGGCTGCACGGACCGGAGAGATTACCACGTTCTCGAAGTCAGGATACGACATCATCCCGAGAATTTCAACGTTTTACCCCACGGAGCTGACCTCGCTTCCTGTTTATTTTGAAGTATATAATTCCGGGCAGCTCGACGATACGCTGTTCTCGATCCGCCAGCAGCTGGTAAATGCAGAAACGGAAGAAGTGTTGGAAGGATATGTCAAGACAACACGTCATAAGACAGCGCCTGTTGTCCCTGTTTTCAAAACCATCGATCTGGTGAACCTGCCAACGGGAAAGTATTTGCTGAACATGACGGTCCTGGATGAAAATTCGAATGAATTGTCGTCTCAGTTTTACGAGTTTGAGCGAAGCAATGACGCGGAGACGGTCATCAATACGGCCGATCTGATCATTGACCCGCATTTCCAGCTTTCTATCCATGACGACAGTGTTGCTTACTACCTGGCGAGTCTGATCCCGATCTCGAAGCCGGGACAGGCCAGGACAATTTTCACCACCCTGAAAGCGAAGGATAAGGAAAAGAGCCGCAGGATGATCCAGGCGATCTGGAAGCAGATAGACCCGATGAACCCATACGAAGCATGGATGCGCTACAAAGAACAGGTACAATATGTTGAACGTGCGTTTAAAACGCATTTCCAGCCCGGATTCGAAACAGACAGAGGCCGTGTGTATTTGCAATATGGCGCTCCGAGCAGGATCATGGACAGGGAGATCTCTTCTTCGGAATACCCGTATGAAATGTGGGAGTACAACAAAATCGGTATCTACAGCAACCGGAAATTTATTTTCTACAATCCCGACCTGGTCCACAATACGTATAAATTACTGCACTCAGATATGATCGGGGAGCTGAAAAACCCAGGGTGGCAGTATGAGCTGAACAGCCGGAATACCAAACGGGGGCACGTAGACAATGCGAACGAATACAACCCGGATTCCTGGGGTAACAACGCGCGGCAGATATTAGGCAATTAATCCGTATCATTGCACAAAATTTTACGGTGGAAGAAGTCAGTATTGTTATTTTAAACTGGAACGGGAGTAATTATTTAAGGCAGTTTTTACCTTCTGTTATTGCTCATTCCGGAGGAGCAAGAATTATTGTCGCTGACAACGCTTCTACAGATGATTCAGTTGATTTTGTCCGTTCGAATTTCCCGGAAGTGGAACTGATCGAAAATACTTCCAACGGAGGATTTGCCAAAGGCTATAATGAAGCGCTGAAAAAAGTCAGCTCAAAATATTACCTGTTGCTGAATTCCGATATTGAAGTGACCGAAGGATGGTTGAACCCCTTGGTCAGCATCATGGAAAAAGATGCGTCTGTTGCCGGGTGCCAGCCCAAAATATTAAGCTATCACCAGGCAGGTAAATTTGAACATGCAGGTGCATCAGGCGGTTTCCTCGACGTAGATTTTTTCCCGTTTTGCCGTGGCCGGATCTTTGACAGCATCGAGAACGATAACCATCAGTACGATAATCCTTCAGAGGTGTTCTGGGCGACAGGAGCGGCCTTGCTCATCCGTTCAGAGGTCTTTCATAAGCTGGAAGGCTTTGATGAAATGTTCTTTGCGCACATGGAAGAGATTGATTTGTGCTGGAGAGCAAAGAAAATGGGATATTCGTTCTATGTCCAGCCTGAATCGGTCGTGTATCACGTCGGTGGCGGTACACTTTCCTATATGTCACCCCGGAAAACTTACCTGAATTTCCGGAACAGCCTTTACATGATCGTGAAAAATTACGAAGGATGGCTTTTTCCCAAGCTGTTTGTCCGCATGTGCCTGGATGGGATAGCCGGTATCCGGTTCCTGCTGAAAGGAGAGATCAGAAATCTGTGGGCGGTTCTCAATTCGCATTTTTCAATGTACAGGAACCTTTCGTCACTGCTGGAAAAAAGAAAGCGGATCAGGAAGCTGGCAGTCAACCCCAACAAAAACGGGTTCTATAAAGGAAGCATCCTGTGGGCCTATTATTTTAAGCGCATCAACACATTTTCTGCTCTCAATCAACGGCTTTTCATTTCGGGGAAAAATCAATAATGAGTAGCGTCATTCAACCGCGACCATCTGGTTTTTGATTCCCCATAAGATCAACCCGACAACATTTTTGGAGCTTGTCTTTTTCATCATGTTTTTGCGATGTCCTTCTACTGTCCGTTCACTGATCCCTAATTTCTCCGCAATTTCCTTTGTGCCCAGCTGCTGGCAGATCAGTGTCAGGATCTCCACTTCCCTTTCTGATAATCTTGGAACGGCAGATTTTTGAAAACGGTCATTCCGTTTGGTGCTGAGGATAATGTTGATCTTATCCGTTTCAAAATGAATGCCATGACGGGACACACTCCGGATTGTGCGGATAACTTTCTCCGGCTGGGAATTCTTGATGAGATAAGCGCTGATACCTTGCTGCACCATTAACTCAAGGAAGTGGTCAGAGTCAAACGACGACAGGCAGATGACCTTTATGCCGGGAAATTTTTCCGCGATCACCTTGAATGTTTCCACCCCGTTCAGGACAGGAATCCGTATATCCAGCAGGACAATCTCCGGATGTTTCTCAGCTTCGTTATTCTGAAGGTAGCTGATGAATTCTTCTCCGTTGCTGTAATCACACACTATTTCAAAGTCATCTTCATTGTTCAGTAAAAAGACAATGCTTTTTCTGAATAGTGTTTCATTGTCTACGATTGCGAGTTTTATTTTTTGATTCATAAGCTTGAAATTTTAAAACAAAACGGAAGCTGTCCTTGGGGTAAATCCAGGTATGCTGTCACGCGAAAGAATGTTGTTTATTCCCGCTCTTTTCTTTTCTGTTGGTTTTCCGTGTGGAACCTGGAAAAAACGGACAAGAAAGCAGATAGACGGAACCGTCCGGTTTCCGGCAGAAGCTTTTGCATGTGTGGAAGATGTGTTTCTTAAATAAGGGAATGGAGAGCTTAAAAGGAACAGGTGTTTCCATGGATAACCATGAACCGAAAAACGGTTTATTACTGCTGTGTAACAAGCACAATAACTAATATCGTGAATAGACTTTAGCAATCCTGAGGTGAGTTTCCAGATCTTATTTAAGCAAGTTTATATTCCAAATGTACAAAATATTGAGAAAAATGGATAGTAACTGGCTAAAAAACAAATATCCTGACCTGAAATAGGGGCAGTGTTTTCAGATCGGGAACAGTTCTCTGGCATTGGCGCTGGTCCGCTCGGCTATTTCTTTTAAAGAAGTTCCGTAGATCTCTGTCAGCTTTTCCGCTACGTGTAGCAGGTACGCGCTTTCATTGCGTTTTCCCCTGTATGGAACAGGAGGAAGATAAGGTGAGTCGGTTTCCAGGATGATGTGCTTCAGGTCTATTTTTGCCAGGACTTCCGGCAATTCAGATTTCTTGTAGGTAACTACTCCTCCGATTCCCAGCTTGAATCCTCCGTAGGAGAGTGCGTGTTCTGCTTGCTGCTCATTTCCTGTAAAGCAGTGAAAAACCCCCGTCAGGTGCTCATCATTTACTTCGTCCAGCACAGAGAAGATTTCATCAAAAGCATCGCGCGCGTGAATCGCAATGGGAAGCCGCAATTCCTTAGCCCATCTGATCTGCTCACGGAAAGCAAATTCCTGTTCTTTCACAAAGGTCTTGTCCCAATACAGATCCATCCCGATTTCTCCGACAGCCACGCATTTTTCACGGTTGGAATAAAGCGACACTTTTATTTTTGCCAGTTGCTCCTCTACATCCGCTCCTACCGAACCCGGGTGTAAACCGACCATCGGCAGGCAGTTTTCCGGAAACTGGCTGTACAGGTCAAACATTGGTTGAAGAGACGCTGCATCAATATTGGGGAGCAGTAATTTTGTGATTCCACTGTCAATGGCACGCCTGACAACTTCATTCCTGTCTTCGTTGAACTGCTCTGAAAATAAATGGGTATGGGTATCGATGAACATGTTGTGCGGATTTTAGAGGGGTGCAAATGCTGCTTCCGGTCGTTATTTATTCTTTAAGGTTAGCCAGGATCATAGTCTTGCTTTTATGAGAATGGGCTAAAACAAGGAAATGGTCAGCCCCAATTGAAGCAAGTGCAGCTGAGTACTTTCACTGCTGCTGTAGAATGGGTTGAAATTGTAAGATCCATACAGGGCGAAATTCCGGATTCCCAGCCTTACATGTGCGGAATAGACCAGGCGGTTGATGTCTTCCGATGATTTATTTTTCTGAACGACCTCGCTCCCGTTCTGATCGAACCGTGCTTTTTCAAACAACGATAACTGGTATCCGATCTTCCCTCCGATGTGCACTTTGAAATGCTTCCAGCCTTTGGTTCTGAAACGAAGTTCAACAGGCATTGACAACTGGTGCCCGACCAGCTTTCGTTTCCCGAAGTACCCGACATCCTGCTCATCTCCGAAGACCGTCGCTTTATTGCTTTGGCCGTATACCACCGGCATATCGTGGCGCAGATGGTAGAATCCGTAGCCTGGGCCGATGGCAAGGGAAACGACATTTCGTTTGGCCAGGGGAATTTCAAATAACCAGCTTACATTCATTCCCATCGAAGGCCCCTGCATTTTGAAGGTTTTCCGGTCGCCCCGCCAGTCGTTATAGGTAATGTCGAACATCAGACGGTCATATTTTCTCAGCATTTCAGGCCTTGCGGGGTTCCATCCCGTATTGTACCACATGATTCCGGGCCGGAAACGGGATTTTACTGTTCCTTCGGAGTTGTACTGCCCGAAGCACAGCGATGAAGCACAGCAGAAAAGAAGTACTATTTTTTGATGTAAATGCATGGCGTTGTTATATCGGTCTTACCAGAAAGAGCAAAGATAGGGTTATTTTTGAAAACGACAGAAACCGGTTCATTCGCTTATTGATGATTGTTTCAGCTCTTTCTCCCAGTTCCACGCATCTTTTACCGCGTCTTGAATGGATAGCCGGGCTTCCCAGTTCAGCTGTTCTTTTGCTTTTTTTACATTGGCATGGATAGCTGCGATATCCCCGGATCTCCTCGGTCCGAATTTCCATTTTAATTTCTCCCCGGTGACTTTTTCAAATGTTTCGATCATCTCCAGCACTGAAGTGCCTTTCCCGGTCCCGATATTGATGAATTCAACTTCTTTACAGGTATTCTTTTCCAGGAACTCAACGCCTTTTACATGTGCGTCTGCCAGGTCAGTCACGTGGATGTAGTCACGTATGCAGGTGCCGTCCGGAGTAGGGTAGTCATTTCCGAACACCGTGAGCTCAGGTAATTTCCCGATCGCTGTCTGGGTAATGAATGGCAGCAGGTTGTTAGGCTTCCCTACCGGTAATTCGCCGATGAGCCCGGAGGGATGTGCTCCGACCGGATTAAAATAGCGGAGAGCGAGAATGTTCAGCTTCGCTCCGCTTTTTTTGAGGTCTTTCAATAACTGTTCCCCGATGACTTTTGTCTCTCCGTATGGGGAGCTGGCGTTCTTGGAAAAGGTTTCTTCGGTAACTTCCGTTATTCCGTGCGGTTCACCGTAAACCGTACACGATGAAGAGAATATAAACTGCTTTACGTTATTTTCGACCGACCACTCCAGTATATTTACCAACCCCTGGATATTATTGGAATAGTATTTTAACGGATGGGCTACCGATTCCCCGACCGCTTTATAGGCGGCAAAATGAATGATCCCGTCAACGGCTGTATGCTTCAGCTCCCTGTTCAGTGCTTCCTTGTTGCAGATGTCGAATGAAAGGTGCTCCATCTTCTTTCCGGTTATTTTTTCCAGGTTTTCCAGTACCGATCTCTGTGAATTGCGAAAATCATCGATAATGACCGGGTGGTATCCTTTTTCAATTAATTGCACAACAGTATGAGAACCAATGTATCCCGCTCCGCCTGTAACCAGAATGTTTTTCATCAATAAAAAATAATTGAAGTGTAAAAATAAGAAATAAATTCAGGATTGCCGGAATCAATTTTATTTGTACATTTAAGTAAATTTTGAAAAGAACGACTTGATATGTTGCTGAATTCTGTTAAACTGGATAAGATACTGTTTTTAGATATTGAAACAGCCCCTCAAACCTACCTTCCCCAGCATCTTGACGATGAAACCAGGAAACTCTTCGGAAGTAAGGTAAATGTTTCCCCGGACGAGATCGGTAATTTTGAAGAAGCCTATTTCAGGCGGGCGGGGATCCTTGCCGAATTTGGAAAGATCATCTGCATTTCAGTAGGATTCATCAATGAAACATCCACAGGAAAGCAGATCCGGCTGAAGTCATTTTACCACGATGATGAAGAAACCCTCCTTCTCCAGTTCAAACGGTTATTGGAAGAACATTACAATACGCCCTACCACCTTCTCTGCGGGCACAATGCAAAAGAATTCGACTTCCCGTACATCTGCCGCAGGATGCTGATCCACGGCATCCAGTTGCCCGGCATCTTAAATATGGCCGGGAAGAAACCGTGGGAGATCAACCACCTGGACACCATGGAGCTGTGGAAATTTGGCGATTACAAGGCCTATACTTCCCTGGCTTTACTGTGCCATGTCTTCAGGATCCCTACCCCGAAAGACGATATTTCAGGCGCGGATGTTGCCAGGGTCTACTACGAAGACAAAGACCTGGAGCGGATCAAGGTCTACTGTGAAAAGGATGTGGTGGCACTGATCCAGCTCTTCCTGAAAATGCAGGGAGAATCCATGGTCGACGAAGGAGAAATCTATCATTCCACCTGATTTTTTTACGATTAACCCAACCATTCTTTTTTTTCATTCGTTATTCTTTTGGAATTTTTGAGAATTGTAAAATATGATGTAACTTGCATTCAAACAATTTCATAAGGAGTTTGAAGAAGCCGGACAATATAACACCTGAACTGCTGCGAAAGTGCGCTCAGGATGATCGGAAAGCCATACAGGTTCTGTACGAAACGTGTTTTGGTATCCTGATGCCCGTATGCTTACGTTACCATGCCCATGAAGAAGATGCGCGCTCATCTTTTCACCTGGCTTTTATGAAAATTCTCAAAAATCTTGATACTGTACCCGATGACCTGGCATTTTTCCCCTGGGCGAAACGGATCACTGTAAACACGCTGATCGATGAATACAGGAAACAACGCAATTATTCTCAGAAAGTAGTCGGGAAGGAAACAGACAGGGACCTGGAGATACACGGAAGCCATAATGAAAACGGCGGCGAGCAGGAAGTGGGGTACGAAATGATCATGAGGCTGGTAGCCGACCTGCCTGATTTGACATCAAAGGTGTTTAACCTGTTTGTTATCGAAGGTTATTCGCACAAGGAAATTGCAGAGCTGCTGGAAATGTCGGAAGGCACTTCAAAATGGCACTTGTCTACCGGGCGGAAGATCCTGAGAGAAAAACTGGAAGCATTGGAAAAAATAAAAGAAGTGAAATTAAAACTGGCATTATAAATATGGGGTGGACTGATGACGAAATAGATGATTTTTTCAGAGAAGCTTCCAGCCATCAGAAAGTAGCGTACAATGACGCCTACTGGAAGGAGATGGAGGCAATGCTGAATGCTGAAAAGCCCGCGAAAAAACGGGGGTTCTGGTGGTTCTTCGGAGCGATGGCTGTTGCATTAATAGCCGTAACCGGTTACTATCTTGCCACCAGGCAGCAATCCCTGGTACAGAACAACACTGTGGCTCTGGCACAGCAACCTGATCAGCATCCGGGAGCCAATGGGTCCGGGATGTCTGAAGATTTCCAGCGGCAGGAAGGGCATGC
This sequence comes from Crocinitomicaceae bacterium, assembly GCA_037189645.1. GTDB lineage: Bacteria > Bacteroidota > Bacteroidia > Flavobacteriales_D > Crocinitomicaceae > Taishania. The sequence continues at coordinate 144,678 of JBBCIY010000007.1, read as the reverse complement.
TGATGCTCCGGGTACCGGAATAGGGGAAACAAAGGCGATATCTCCTGCCTCCTACCGTGAAGAAGCAGTTCCTTCCCGGACATTCGCAGATGGTGGAACGGAAAGAAGGGAAGTTGCAGACAATCGCAACATCCGTCTTTCGGTTGCCGGAGCGGCTTATACGGATACAGGAAGAAGTCAGATGATAAACCTCCCGCAAGAGGGAAGCCAGGATATTGGTGGTTTACCGGTTATCCGTAATTATGGAGTATTTGTGCATTCGGATGATGAAAAAGAGTTGATGAGGATTTCACGGACAAGCGATCCTGTTGCCCAGCGTCGGGTTGGCTTTTACGCGGGTGTGGACGCAGGTGCGGGAACTTCTTACATCAGGAGCTCAAAAGACCTGCTGACCCAATGGGGAGTAAAGATCGGGGTTGATTATATGTTTTTTAGCCAGGTCCGGATCGGAGCGGGAATAGGATTCAGGCAGCAAATCGCTAAAAACCTGGATATTGAGCGCAGCCGATCCTATTATTCCCTGGGATTGATCAATGTCAGCCAATCAATAAACTATGATCGCCTGCAATTCATTGATCTGAATCTGCACACGCATTACGTATTTGGAAAAATAAGCCTGGGAGTGGAGCTTACACCGTCTTACCTGGTCAGTGCGCGTGCAAACCTGAGGCAGATTCAGGAGGTCAATGGCAAGGCCATGTATGATGAATATCAGCCTAAGCTGCAGGAAGAACAAGGATTCGTCCGCACGGAAAACCTGAATCCTTTCGGGCTGGATGCCGGAATTTCTTTCCAGTACGAATTCAGCCGGAAAATGATTTTAGAGCTGGGAATGAACGCCCGGATGAATAAAATGTTGAGAAGCAAGGATTTTGTAGGAGAGCATAATAAACTGCCGGTTCGATTGGAATTGGGCATAATCAAGCGATTTTAAGAGATGAAAAAATTGTTGACAATCACACTTTTGGGACTGACTTTGCTCGCAGGATGTAAAAAAGAGAAGTTTGATCTGCCTGAAGAGTCGATCAGTGAAACACCCATTTTCAGTGTAAAGGGTACAATCGGAGAAACACCCGTTGACATGGTCGCCGGGGTAGATGGCGCCTACATGGAAACGTCTGTCAAACTGTTCCATGGCATTGAATTCTTTACCGGAAAGATGCTCAAAGACTCACAGGCTTTTACATTGTCTGTCTCAAATGGGCAGATCGGTTTAATTCCTGCTTTTCCTACGGCGATTCCTTCGAGCGTTTTATTCGCTTATCCCCCTCAAACATGGATAACGGCACACCATCAGGCGCTTCCGAATGCAGATAAGATCCAATCCGTAAATTTTACGGTAGACGGGATCTCCCAGGGAAGCTCTCTCAATAGTTCCATTCCGGGATTTCATAACATCTGCGCGGATATCGTTTTTTATGACGGAAGCACCCATACGATTTGCAATAAACTTTTGCTGGGATACAAAGATTACGGAGGTTTTGTCGTAGGACAGGCTTTACAGGCCGGGAACTCGACAAGCCTCTGGCTGGAAGCCGCCGCTACACCTGTTCAAAGTGTAAAATGGTTTGTAAACGGCCAGCTTTATTCTGAGAACCAGGAAATAACATTGGCACCTGGTAATGGGGTTGTCCAGGTGAAAGCAGTCGTGACTTTTTCCAACGGCCTGGTCAGAGAACATACTGTTCTGACTGATACAGACGGAGAAGGCCGGAGCTTTGCTGATTTCGAATCATTCAAGACAGCTGTGGAAGACGTGTATTACCACGATTTCAGGATTTCTGTTGCCTTCCAGGATGATCTGAATGCCCTGTCAGGATACGCAACCGCAGATCTTCCGGGAGAATTTATTATTAATTCCGTTTCCCTGTTCGACGAAAAGCTCAATGGCAATAAGGTTTATAAAGTTGTAGGTACAATTAACGGGAAAATGTATGACAATGTAACCGGAGATTTATTACCTTCGCACTTAGAGGTAACCTTTGCTTTGGAGATGCCTTATTAAACTGATAGATAGGATTATGAAACTAACACTTTTGACCATTTCATTGATATGCTTATGCCTGTTTGAGGCAAAAAGCCAGATTTCACTTACTGCTTCCGATTTCCCGGATTCCGGCGATGCGCTGGTGGTAAGCAGAGCCGTTGACTTACAGATAGATTACTCATCCACAGGTCCGGATTACCACTGGGATTTTTCCAACCTGTCTCTGTTGAGTCAGTCTCCGAGAGAACACAGTTCCCTGTCCGGCACGCCTTTCCTGATCAATATGGCTTACGGTCCTTTTGCCGTTACTGCATACAGGGCCAGCTATTACATGCCGTTTTCGGATCTTCCGCTCAACCAGTTTGGAAACCTGCTGCCGATCCAGATTGAAAATGTATACCAGTATACGAAAAAAGCGTCCCAGCGAATGACGTTGGTAGGATATTCAGCATCGATCAGCGGGCAGGATGTGCCGATCAAATCCGACACGATAGAAACCAAGTACGTTTTTCCGCTGGAGTATGGAGATGAATACATTTCAAAAGGATATACGAACCTGGATTTGAGTATGTTCATTCCTGCAAAGTGGGTTCAGTCCAGGAAAAGAAGTTCGGTAGTAGATGGTTGGGGACAGATCACCACTCCATACGGTTCTTTTGAGGTGCTGAGAGTACAGCATCGCATTGAGGAAACAGACTCAGTAGAGTACGATGGAACCAGTTTCGGATTGGACATTCCTGTTATGTATGAATATGAATGGCTGGCAAAAGAAGAAAAAATTCCTGTTCTGAAAGTAGTAACCACCGAAGTAATGGGAATGGAGACAGTCATTTCAATTGAATACAAGGACAATGAGATATTGGGTAATGCGTCATTGACGTCATCAGATCAGCTGGTTGTTTACCCGAACCCGGCGGCTGATGAGCTGGTCATCTCCTGGAAAGAAGGACATAAATCGGCTGCTGTTTATTCCGTAGACGGTGCTCTGGTCGGAAATTTCACATTTGAAGGAGCTGTTCATACACTCAATACATCTGCATTTAAACCGGGAATCTACTTCCTTTCACTCAATAATGGCGCAGGAATAGTCAACAAATCGTTTATCAAAAAATAAAATCACTACCTTTGTTCTAAGGCAAATTGGTTTATCGCTGCCCCGGTATTGCCGGGGGAGAGGAAAGTCCGGGCAACGCAGAGCGGCGTACTTCCTAACGGGAAGGTATCGTTCAGGTAGTGTATACAGGAGCGGTAACAGAAAGTGCAGCAGAAAACAGGTAGCTTTGGCGGTTTCGCCGGAGTCATAGTGAAAAGGTGAGGTAAGAGCTCACCGTGCAGGCAGTGATGTTCTGTAGCTAGGCAAACCTTACGCGTTGAAAGGCCATGTAAACCGGGGATAAGGTCCGTTCGCGGATCTTGAGAGGGTTGCTCGCCCGAACCCGGAGGGTAGGCTGATGGACCCCGTGAGTGATTGCGGGGCTAGATAAATGATAGACATTCCGGTTTTCCGGAAAACAGAACCCGGCTTATAGATTTGCCTTATTTTTTTATGGTTTTGGGAAATAAATTAAAGTTTCTTAACATGAATTTATCTCGCCAGAGCAGGATTAAACGTTAAATTTGGGCTTAATTATCTTAGATCAGTGAATACGAAATACATAAACTATTTTTTATCAGCATTTGTCATTGCCGTTTGTTTGATCTGGATCTACTTCCTTCTTTTTTCCGACGCGTTTTTTGCTAATTTGTCCAGGTTACAGCGAAATGGCTTTATCATTTTTCTGCTGGTATATGCTTTGTACAGGGGATATCGTTTGTATATCCTTGTCCGACAGAATAAATTGAATCGAAAATAAATATGAGCTCTATGAAAAGCAATCTTTTTATCGCAATTTCGTTGTTATTGATCTCTTCTGCATGTTCAGGTGATAATACGAAAGGAAAGAATACGAATAGTTCAGGTAAAGTAGATCTGTACCTTGAAGAGTCTTATAAGCCATTGTTTGAAACAAGCATTTATACATTTGAGGGGCAGAACCCGCTGGCTGAGATCAAGGCCCATTATGTAAACGAGTCAGAGGCGTTTGACGCATTTATCAATGGAAAAACATCCACTATCTGCGTTACAAGAGATTTTACCGATGCGGAAAAGCGATCCTTGCTGGCCAACAACAATGTAGAGGTCAGAAGCACTAAAATGGCGATCGATGCGGTTGCGTTGATCGTTCACCCTGAAAATACCGATACGCTGATGACGGTTGAACGCCTGAAAAAGATCCTGAACGGTCAGGATTCCCTCTGGCATGGTTCGAACCGGAAAATTAATGTGGTTTTTGATAAGCCCAGCTCCGCAAATTTCAATTACCTGAGAAAACTTGCCGAGATCAGCACTTTACCGGCGAATGTTTACGCCGTAAAATCCAATGAAGAAGTTATCAATCACGTGAAGGAGAACAGGAATACACTGGGCATCATCGGTGTAAACTGGATCAGTGATGAAGACAACCCGGAAACATTTGATTTCAGGGATGGGATCAATGTGGTTGCCGTTGCAAAGAACGAAGGCGGGGAATATTTCAAGCCATACCAGGCATACATCTATGAAGGCTATCACCTGGATAAAGGTTATCCTTTGGTGAGAGAAGCATGGTTGCTGAACAAGGCCGGCAGAACAACACTGAACTCCGGTTTTGTCAATTTTATGATGGGCGAAAAAGGCCAGCTGATCATCCAGCGGTCGTCGCTGATCCCAGCGAATATGGTTGCCAGAATGATAAATTTCACAGAGTAGTTAAGTTAAAATTTGTATTTTAGCGACGCAGATTAAAATGAGTTTGGCAAGGATATTGGTATCCTGTCGTATGAATAAGTAAACAAATTAGAAATGAAACGATACACATTAGCAGTATGTTCTTTTGTCCTGGGAAGCGCTTTGTTCGGACAAAGCCTTCCGGAAGCAATTAAGAAAACAGATCACGAAAGGTATGAGGAAGCAGGCAAGGAATTCCGTGCTTTGATCACCCAGGGATCAGCGTCTCTGGGGGATGTTTATTATTTCTATGGTGAAAATTTTTACCGTTCGGACGATTTGGATTCCGCAAAGATCATCTGGAGCAAAGGAGCAGATATCGATCCGGAGAATCCCTTCTCCCTGATCGGCCAGGGAAAATCGTTGTGGCTGAGTGGCGACACAACAGCTGCAAATGGAATTTTCCAGACCGTTCTGAAAAACACAAAACGTAAAAACGCGGAGGTAATGCGCCAGATCGCATCGGTATACATCAACGCGCCGAAGAAAAGCCTGAACCAGGCGGTGAGCTTATTGAACGAAGCGATCAAACTGGAGCCTAAGAACCAGAACAGTTATTTGCTGCTGGGTGATGCTCAGGTAGAGATCAACCCGAGAAACAGTACCGACGCAATGAAAAGCTACAACCAGGCGGGTGATATCAGCAACAACGCGAAAGTGTTTGTTCGCAAGGCGATGATCTATCAGCGTGCGCAGAACCCGAAGCTGGCTGACAGCTTGTACATGGTTGCCCAGACGCTGGAACCGAATTATGCGCCTGCATACCGTGAGCGTGCGGAATTGAACATGAGATACAACCAGGCGAAGCAGTCGATCACGAACTGGGAGAAATACCTGGAATTGAACGACAGTGAATATGCACGTTACCGTTATGCCACTTCTTTGTTCGAAGGAAAGCAGTACGAAAAAGCGGCGAGCGAGATCGAGAAAGTACATGCCAGAGGATTTAAAAACCTTTACAGCAAACGTATTTTAGCGTATTCATTATACGAAGTGAACACAGCAAATAAAGCGGATTCAGCAGCCTATATTGCGGGATGGAATGTTCTGGAAGACTTCTTCCAAACGACTCCGAAAGATAAGATCATGGGATCAGATTACAGGTACAGAGCAATGTATTATGAAAAGATGAACCAGCAGGACAAGTACCTGAAAGAAATGGAAAAAGCGGCGGATTTTGATCCGTTGATTGCGGCAGATGTATATGCTGACCTGGCGAAATTCTACATGAGAGAGAAGCAATACGAGGAAGCGATTGCCATTTTCAACAAAAAGATGGCGGGCGATTCTGCCAATCTGACGCTCGGTGAACATTATGAACTGGGGCGTGCTTATTTCTTCGGACCGAAGGATTATGAAAAATGCGACCTGGCAAATGCATACGTTCTTAAATTATCTCCGGACTACGCCATGAGCTACCTGTGGAGAGGAAGGGCGAATGTAAGACTGGATGTCGATAAGACCACTTACGCGGCAAAACCTTACTATGAAAAATTCCTCAGCTTGCTGACAGAAGAGGAAAAGAACGGGGATTACAAAGCAATGGCTATTGAAGCATATAAATTTTTAGGGGATTATTACTTCAGCTCTCCTGAGAAAGACATGGAAAAGGCAGCTGAGATCTGGGCCGAAATCCAGACACTGAACCCTGAAGACCCTCAGGCGAAAGCATTTTTCAGCTCCTATAATAAAAAGTAATTTCAATGTTATTTGCTACGAAGCAGTAGCGCAATAAATAAAAAAGCGAAGATCACTCTTCGCTTTTTTTGTGCCTTTTTCCGGATAAAATATCATTCCGTGATCACGATTACATCGGTAGAATACCCGTAGGCAGAGAAATAACCCAGGGCATTGTTTGTCCAGAAGTAATCCGGGTTTCCTACTGCCGCATTAAACCCGGAAGTAGTTCCGGAAAGCTGACTGTAGTAATTATATACCTGCTGGTTGATACTTTGAAGTTCCAGCCGCACCGTATCACCCACCTGGAATGTTTCGATCAGCGGGCGTTCGATCAGGTTTCCATCGGTTAGATCATCGCTGCCCCTCGAAAATTCGCCAAATTTATCATAGCGCTTGCCCCAGTATGTAGGAACCAGCTTGTAGCAGTTCCCCAGTCCTGAGGGATCCTGGAACCGGTAGATCACCCAGTATCCTTCATCCGAAAAAATACTCTCTTCCTGGAATTGTGTTGTGGAAGGAAGCAGCTCCAGTACAGGCATTAACCGGGATGTTGCCCGGTACTCGATTCCGTTATGTGAGACCCTGATCGTGTAATTGCTTCCGTAGTCCGGAGGGAAACCAGGCAATTCATACTGTCCGTCGGCTATAAAAGGAACAGTGATCTCGGTACCGTTTTCCTCCTGGATCGTTACCACAGCATCATTGATATAATCGACTTCAAACACATCAAAATAACTGCTGGACCTGCTTACTATTACCTTTACCACACTGTCCGTAGCAATATAATTGGCTTCTATGATGGTCTTCGGGTCGGATTCGTTCAGGTTGACATCGATCTCTTTCTGGCAGGAGATCAAAGCGGATGTGAGCAAGGCTGAAAAAAGAACAAATTTTTTCATAATCTATTTGATATTAAAGTTGTAAGTAATGGAAGGAACAATTCTGAACAGCGTTGTCTGGATGGCTTTTGTCTTTCCAGGCTGCTGTTCGTCCTCTTCAAACGTGATGGTGTAGGCATTTTCACGTGCGTAGGCATTGTAAATGGAAATATTCAGGTTGTGCTCAAATTTCGGACGTTCCTTGAAATAAACGGTAAGTCCCAGGTCCAGGCGATGGTAATCGGGCATCCGGTAGCCGTTTCTTTCCGTGTAATAAGGAATCACGGTTCCGTCTATCTGGTATTTCCCGGAGGGGAACGTTACGGCATCTCCCGTATAATAAATGAAGCTGGACGACAACGCTATTTTCTGGCTTACCCGGTACATGGCCACCACGGCTATATCATGGATCCGGTCTTGTCGGGCGGAGAATTCCTTTCCTCCGTCGATCTGGTCAAACGACCGGAGCGAGCGCGCCAGCGTGTAGCTGATCCACCCCGTGAATTTTCCTTTTTTCTTTTCAAGCTGGACTTCCAGCCCGTAAGCCCTTCCTTTTCCGTATACCAGCCCGCCTTCGATCTCTTCGTTGAGGAACAGACTGGCTCCGTTCCTGTAGTCGATCTGGTTGGAAAGGTGCTTGTAGTATACTTCGGTTGTTAATGCGAACATGTTTTCTTTAAAATTACGGTAATAACCCAAAGCGACCTGGTCTGCAATCTGAGGCTTCACATTGTTGGTGCTCGGAACCCAGATGTCTGTAGGGCTGCTCGTGGTGGAATTGGACAGCTGGTGCAGAAACTGGGAATTCCTGTTGTAAGCCAGCTTGATGGAATTCTTTTCCGATAGAATGAAGCTCATGGAAGCCCTGGGCTCAAGGAAATGATGGTACCTGATGGTTTTGAAATCACCGTAAGCGGTTTCGCCGGTTTTGTTTCCATCCTTATCGTATTCGTATGCAGTTCCTTTTCCCATATAGTTGAACCCCGAATAACGGATTCCGTACATGATGGAGAACCATTCTCCTATTTTCTGGTCATTCTGTGCATATACTCCCAGCTCCAGCGCATATTGGTTGGCCAGCTTTATTTCGTTGAACGCGGATGCGGAGGAAGTCAGGGTTCCCGGCTTAAAAGTGTGGTAAATCACATTTGCTCCGAATTTCAGGGAATTGTTCCTGTTGGCGTAGTAATTGAAATCCTGTTTTAAGTTCCAGTCCTGGATGGCGGAATTCACTCCGAAGGAATCATCACCTGACCCGATCCGGAAGCTGTAGTTGAAATTGCTGAAGATCAGGGAGGTGTTGGAGAACAGCTTTTCCGATACGATCCGGTTCCACCGCAAAGTGCTGGTAGCGTTCCCCCATTTAAAGCCGAAAATATCGCTGAATGAGAAATTATCACGTCCGAAGTAACCGGATAGGAACAAGCGGTCTTTGTCCGATAATTTATAATTGGCCTTTAAGTTCAGATCATAAAAATAGAGACTGGTATTTTTCAGGTCTTTGTCTTTCGATGCCTTGAGGAACAGGTCCAGGTAGCTTCTTCTTCCCGAGATGATAAAGGAGCCTTTGTCTTTTACGATCGGCCCTTCTACCGTTAAACGGGATGAGATCAGCCCGATTCCCCCGGACGCACCGAATTTTTTATTGTTCCCCTCTTTCATTCTGACATCCATTACCGAAGAGGCCCTTCCTCCGTATTCGGCTGGGATTCCTGATTTGTACAACGAAACATCTTTGATCGCATCGGAATTGAATACGGAAAAGAAGCCGAGCAAATGCGAAGCATTGTAAACAGGAGCTTCATCTATCAGTACCAGGTTCTGGTCTGCAGCTCCTCCACGCACATAAAACCCGGCGTTTCCTTCTCCTGCGGCCTTTACACCGGGAGTCAGCTGGAGCGTTTTTACAATGTCCTTTTCTCCGAATATCACGGGAATGGTTTCGATGTCTTTGGGAGAGAGGGTGGTAACGGCCATTCCTGATTTGGTGATATTGTCGTTCTCCTTGACGGCGGTCACCTGGATTTCTTCGATCTCTTTGATCGAGCTCAGGGTGAGCAGTTCAACGTCAATGCGCTGGTTTTCCGTCAGCTCTATCGGGAGCTCTTTCGATTCATAGCCGGGAGAGCGGAAGACCAGCGTATAGCTTCCGTTGGGCAATGTCAGGGAGAAAAAACCATAGGCATTTGTTTTGGCGCCGGTATTCGGAACGCCCTTTACAATGATCAGTGCTTCAAACAGGTCTTCTCCGTTCTCACCGTCTTTTATCGTTCCGCTGATGGTGGAATTCTGTGAGAACGATGAGAAGCAAAGGATCGCCAGTAAAAAGGTCAGCTTTAATTTCATAAGGTGCATAGGTGTAAACAGGTTCATTTGTAATTTCATAATTCGCTGTGATTAGGGGGTAATAGTGTGGTCATCTTGGAAACCCTGTCGTGCATGACGATTCCGCCGGTTACTCCCACGTTCAGGGAAGAATTTCCGGGAAGCCGGATCAGAAAATGACATTTTTCCTTGACATAGTCAGGCAGTCCGCAATCTTCCGAGCCCAACAGATAGATCGCTCGTTTGGGATGTTCAAATGTATGCAGCCATTCAGCCTTGTCGTCCAGTTCTACTCCGATCAGCCGGCAATCATAGGGAATGTTCTCAAGCAGGTCTTCAAACGTGACATAATGAAAAAGAGGAATGCGCGACCATGCCCGTACAACGTCCGAAGATTGTTTTTTGTATTTGTTCTCGACTGTGAAAATGTATTGAGCTCCCAGTATATAAGCCGTTCGCCAGAGGGTACCGAGATTATGGTGCGTTTTCCCTCTGAAGATCCCGACAGCATAATAACCGGCCTCGTTATTTGTTTTCATGTCTGCAAAGATAAGGAATGGAAACAATGTTAGTGTTAAACAATCATTTAAACAGGTATTATTTTACGGGAAATACGGCTGTACATGGAAAAAGAAGGGAAACAAAGGCCGTCATCACCTGTTATTACCGCTTAAATAATTTCCATAACCTTTCATACTATTTTGATAATAGTTTGGTAACGATTACATTATTTTTGTCGTTAGGTATTAACACTAAATTTCAAATCTATGAAACAAAAGAAATTAACTTTTGGAAAGATTTTCTGGCCGAGCTTTGTTGCCGTACTGGTAGCATCAGTTGTGGGTTCAATTATTTTCGTTCTCGTTGTAAGCGGCATTATCAGCAGCCTTACTCCAAAGTCTGCAAGCGTTAAAGCGGAGGCCAATTCTGTCCTGCACGTCAGGTTGAATGGGATCATCGGGGAAAAGACAACTTCCAACTTTGATGTCGGCTCCATGACGATGAATACCAATTTAGGATTATGTGATCTGTTGCACGGACTGGAAAAAGCAAAGGCAGATAAAAACGTCAAAGGGATTTTCCTGGAGCTGGGAAATGTTTCCTGCGGTTATGCAACTGCGAAAGAGATCAGGAATGCCATCAACGATTTTGAGAAAAGCGGAAAGTTTGTCGTTGCCTACAATTCGGGTGAATTTGTTGGGTTAGGAAAGTACTATATTTCCTCCGCCGCAGATGAATTGTATGGTTTCCCGACATCTACCATGGCGTTTCTGGGATTGGGAGGAGAACTTACATTCTTTAAGAAGACATTCGATAAGCTGGACATTGATGTAGAAATCATCCGTGGAAAGAACAACGATTTCAAAAGTGCCGTTGAGCCATTTTTCCTGGAAAAGATGAGCGACTCAAGCCGTTTACAGATGCAGGTGTATGTTGATAACATCTGGAAAGAGATGCGGCAGGACATTGCAACGGACAGGAAATTAAATGCGGATGATCTGAATCGGTATGCAGATGAAATGGCGATCAAGCGTGTAAAAGACGCTGTGAAGCTGAAGCTGATGGATGATGTGAAGTACCGCGATGAGGTGATCAATATCATTAAGAAGAAAGTAAAATTGAATGCCGATACGGAGCTGAAATTGGTGGAATTCGAAAAATACGCCAAATCAAAATTCAGAGACGACCAGGTGCTGATGCAGGATTCGGATCCGAACGTGGCGGTAATCATTGCCGAAGGTGATGTTTCTGTTGACGGAAAAGGGCTTGCTTCAAATGAAATCTGTAAACTGCTGAGAGATGCCAGGGCAAATAAGACCATCAAAACGGTCGTATTGCGGATCAACTCTCCCGGCGGAAGTGCATTGGCAAGTGATGAAATCTGGAGAGAAGTAAAGTTGACCAATGAAAAGAAAAAGGTAATTGTTTCAATGGGTGACCTGGCGGCTTCGGGAGGTTATTACATTGCAACGCCTGCGGCACGGATCTTTGCCGAGCCAACAACCATTACCGGTTCGATCGGAGTATTTGGAATGATCCCGTATACCGGAGATTTCATGAAAAATAACCTGGGATTGTCATTCGATTATATCCAGACAAACAAGCATTCAGCATTTTCGTTGAACAGGAAGCTGACACCGGAAGAACGGTCTTCCATCCAGTCTGAAGTAGATGATATTTACGTGGACTTCCTCAACAGAGTAGCGGAAGGACGTGGCATGACGGTAGAAGAAGTGAATAAAATCGCACGGGGCCGTGTATGGACAGGTTCGGATGCAGTAAAGATCGGGTTGGTTGATGAGCTTGGAGGATTGAAAGAAGCGATTGATTATGCTGCTAAAAATGCGGGAATCAAAGAAGCAAAAGTCCTGTACTATCCATTAGTCAAAGAAGATCCGTTTGAAGCACTCCTGGAGCAGATCGATTCAGATAAAAAAACAGCTGCTTCTGTGGAGCGTGTTAAGATGCCGGCAGAATTAGTGAAGCAGTATGAAAAACTGGCAGAACTGGAAAACATGACAGGTATCCAGATGAGGCTGCCGTTTGTGATCGACTTCAAATAGGTACGTTAACATCACTCATTAAGATATGCGAGGTTGTCCCGGGGGGGCAACCTCGTTTTTTATGTGTTTTTACGGGCAGAGACCGGAAATAAAAACCAGAACCGTAGAAATATTAAAAATTACCCATTCATTGATAAGTCTCTCCCTAAAAACTACTGTCCGGTTTGCTGAATATCATTATATTTCGCCTTTCTATCTAAATGAGTGGAAGGCAAGCAGATGAAAGAACTTGATTATTACCAGTTTTTTTTTACTCCGATAGACATATTGTCTACACTCATCTTGCTGTCGGCAGTGGTTATCTGGGCGCATCTCAAGTCCAATTCAATAACGGGGCCGGGAGAGGCCAGAATATACAGGTGGAACGTTTTTCATAAGCTCTTTTTTTCCTTTGTATTTGCTGTCTATTACATCGCTGTTTTCAAAGGAGGAGACACGTATTCCTACTGGCAGGCGATGGATGCGCTGGAAAACCTGATGTTCTACAATTTTGGAGACTTCTGGGAAGTGATTACCAACGAGCCTACCATGGAACGCTTGCATGGCTATTTCAGCTACAGAACAGGTTACCCGCCCAGGTTCATTTACATAGAAGAAGAGTCTTTTTTCGTGGCCAAGGTCATTCTGATCTTCCGACTGATCACGTTTGACAGTTACCTGGCAACCACATTTATATTGGCGTTCATAATGGCGAATGCATCCTGGAAAATTTATGTTCTGGCAAGGGAAACAGGGATTTTCAGGCGCGAGCTGCTGATCATGTTTGTACTGTTCTTGCCTTCCGTCGCCTTCTGGTCATCAGGTATTTCCAAAGATACGATCGTCTACATTTCCATTATGAACATGATCTATTACCTGAACCGGCTCCTGAGATCGCCATTTAAACTGAAAAGCTGGCTGATGCTGGTATTGTTTACATTTTTGATCTACAATACCCGCCCTTTTATCCTGTATGCCATGCTGATCCCGTTGGTATTGATGTATGCAGTAGGGCTGATCAATAAGATAAAGGACTTTGCATTGCTCAGGATTGCAACAAAGGGATTGGTTGTATTGGCAGTTATCGGGCTGGGGATTTATGTATTCAATTCCAACCTGGAGGAAATGCTCCTGTCAAATCATTCATTGGAAGAAGCCATTACTGCTCAGCAGGATTTCCAGCACAATACGGAAACCTATGGAGGAGATGACGGGAAGCGGTATTCGTTGGGAGATGTTGATTTTACAAGCATCTCCGGGCTGGTAAAAGCTGTTCCTGCCAGTATTGTGGCAGGGTTATACCGCCCCTTTTTATGGGAAGCGGTGTCCCCTTCCTTGATCTTCAATGGGGTAGAAAGCATGGTGCTCATCTTTATGACACTATGGTTTTTCATTTCCAAGCCATTGCTGCGGATCGAAGCTATTTCCAGGCATGAGCTGCTGATGTTCTCGGTAGGATTTGTTCTGATCATCGCATTTATGGCCGGGTTTACATCCATATTGTTTGGTGTCCTGGTACGTATCCGGGCCCCTTTGCTGCCATTTTTAGGCCTATTGCTATCCATTGATTGGAAATTGTATCTGGAAAAACGAGCAACGACAGTAATTACATGAAAGAAAGCCAGAATATAACCCGAAGTACGCTGTGGACGATCATGAGCCAGCTGCCTGCCCATGTCTTTGGCATCCTGGCCGGAGTCTTCATTACGCGTATACTGGGCCCTGAGGGAAGGGGGCTTTATACTATATTTTACACGAACATCGTTTTATTCTGCACCGTCTTCGGTTTCAGCATTACGAACAGCATCGTTTTTTTCACTGCGAACAGCCGTATCTCCCATAACCGGTTAAAATCAATTATAATGGTCCTGCTGGCGGCAACGTTCCTGTTGTCTGTCTTTACGCTGGTCATCTGGATGAATTCGAGGTACAGCGACCTGTTTTTGCCCGATGCCGATCCTACGGTGCTCTTATTCATACTATTTTTAATCACGATCCTTGTGACACAGGTAAATGCTGCTTTTACGGCTTTTTTCCAGGGGTTGAGGTATTTCAGGATTGTCAACCTCGTTCTGATCCTGAACGGAATCTATGGGTGCGTGCTGTTTTTTATTGCCTACATGCTGCATATTTACGGTTATTATCATTTTGATTTAGCAGAGATCGTCTACATCTCGTTGGTCATTCTTCTGTTTAATACTGTACATTGGGTGTTCTATTATTTCAGGTATGAGCAGGAGAATTTTCGTTTTCACATAAACTGGCAGAAAGATTTCCGTATCTTTTTCAGGTTTACGGTGATGAACCATGTATCGAATATCCTGCATTTTTTCAATCACCGGATGATCTTGTGGATCATCGCCTTTTACCTGGATAACTGGCAGCTGGGAATCTTCTCCCTGGGAATGGGACTGGCGCAGCTGCTTTATTTATTTTCCACTCCGTTGACACTTGTGCTGGAGTCGTTCCTGAGCTCAGAAAAAACAGAAAACAGGGGAGAGCTGTTTTCACGGTTTTCACGGATTCAGTTTACCGCTGTTTTAATGGTTTGCATCATAGCGGCATCGGTAAGCCCTTTTATTGTCCCGCTGATCTACGGGCGGGATTTTACCTCTTCCGTGGCTATTCTGAATACAGTGATGGTAGGGGTCATCATGTCCTGCCAGTCAGGCATTATTTCCAGTTTTTTCCTGGCGAGTAACCGTTTGAAACACAATGTTATCTCTTCCGCGATCGGGGTGGTGGTGACGATCACCCTGGCGCCTATGCTCATTGCGGAATATCAATTGATGGGAGCTGCTTTTGCCCAGGTATTCACTTATTTAAGCATTCTTATTTATCTGCTGATCGCAGTGAGGCTGGAAGGAGGTATTGATTCCAACCTGTTCTTTATCACACGGTCAGATATACGGTTTATCAGGAAGCAGCTCCGGATGGTCAAAAATAAGAACCAGGAAACGGATTAGTTCAGCGCATTGAAATAAGCATCCAGAACCAGGTGGTTTTCAACCTGTGATGTATGGATTTCCAGTAATTTCATCCTTCCGTTTTCTTCATAGGTGTAGAATGCCTCCATACATCCTAAGGCTTCTTCTTCGCTCGAAGCGGAAAAATAGTCCACATTAAATGCTTTTGCTATATGCTCTGCGTGGAATGAATGCTTTGCTTCGAAATAGGCTGCATTCTGCTTTGAATCTCTCGGGCCTTTTATGATGTTGAAAATTCCTCCTCCTCCATTGTTGACAAGAATGATCCGGAGGTTCGGAATGTTATAATTGTTCCAAAGGGCATTGCTGTCGTAGAAAAAGGAAACATCACCTGTCAGTAATACGTGCAATACGTCCTTTTTCGCCAGCGCTGCTCCGACTGCGGTAGAGGTAGAGCCGTCGATACCGGAAGTGCCCCGGTTGGAAAAATAAGTCATACTGGCGATCGGGTCAAACAGCTGGCAATATCGGACAATAGAGCTGTTTCCCATGTGTACGTGCGCCTGCTCGGGAATACAGTCCAGCATTAATTCCATGACCTTCAGGTCGGAATACGGAGCCTGTGACAGGAACGTTTCCGCTTTGGATTGCGCGATGAAATCCCGTTGTTTCCACTTTCCGCCGAAATTACTGGGGATGAGATCGCTTTTAATGTCGAGCAATTGTTTCAGGAATGCCGTTTCCGTTATCCGGAAAGTGTGCGTCAGGGCTTCATAGGTGTTCATTTCCGGGAAGTCGTGGCCAACTTTCCAGTGCATGTTCGGTTTGTATGTTCTCAGGTATGCTTTGATCCGTTTTGAAACAACTGCTCCACCGAATGTGATGAGCAGATCGGGTGCGAATTCAGCTTCCTGCTCCGGAGTCATTCCCTGGAGTGTCCGGTCAATGCAGTGGATCCATTTCACGGATACCAGGTTGGAGGTATTCTCCACCAGGATCGCAATGGAAGTATCATCCGCCAGGTTTTTCAGCAATTCCTGGAAATAAGGATTTTTCGGCATCTGGCCGATGAGGATCATCTTTTTTTCCAGCTTCAGGCCTTCCCGCAGTACATTGATCTCCGTTGCATTCAGCGGCTTGTTCTCCGGTTGCCATTCAATCCGTTGCGGAAGAATATCCGGAACCTCAGCCGTATTGTACAAAGGCTCTTCCAGTGCAATGTTAAAATGAACAGGACCTTTGGAATGATTGGAAATCGTTGTAAAGATCCGGATGACTTCGTCCCGGACAGTTTTTTCATCCATTTCTTCGGTCAGCTGTGCCTCTGCTTCAATGTGGTTGGTATAGACTCCCTGCTGTACGATCGTTTGCCCGTCTCCCTGGTTGATCCATTTTTCAGGCCTGTCTGCGGAAATGACAACCAGTGGAATGCGTTGATAATATGCTTCCGCAACGGCAGGATAATAGTTCAGCATAGCGGAGCCGGAGGTACAGACGATTCCTACAGGTTTTCCTGTTTCCTGTGCGATTCCCATCCCGATAAATGCGGCTGAACGTTCATCATGAATGACGTAGCACGTGAATTCCGGATGTTCATCAAAGGCAATGACCAGTGAAGAGTTGCGGGATCCGGGAGAGCAGACTACGGTATCCATTCCTGCTTCGAAACAGGCAGAAACAAATGCCTGGACCATTTTTTTATCGGAAGAAATCATAGCGCGAAGTTACCTAATTTAGCCCGATTGTGCCTATTGTTTTGAAAAAACTATTGCAGCTGTTTGTTGGTGGGAAGGAAGGTGATCGCTGATCATGATTCATTTTCAAAAATCAGCACCGTATCGCTGCCGAATGTCGTTTCTGATACAGGAGAAAGAGGAAGTACAGGTGCTTTTAATCCGTCGTTGAAGGCTTCTGTTCCGATCAGAACACGTGCTTCGTCCCATAACCCGGACAGGATGAACGATTCCAGTGTGTTTTTCCCTCCTTCAATGATCACTGACTGGATATTTCGTTGATGGATTGTTTCCAGGATCGCTTTCGGAGTCATTTCATGGACCTTTATCCATTCAACATTCCCGGCGGTTTCTGAATGCATGGTATTCAGTACCAGGGTAGGTGCTTCGTTGGAGAAGATATTGAAATCTCCGGGAACCGTTAGCTGGCTGTCCAGTAAGATCCTGACCGGGTTCCGTCCTTCTGCTTCCCGCACCGTGAGGCTGGGATTGTCATTGAGTGCCGTATTTTTTCCCACCAGGATAGCGGCCTCTTCCGCACGCCACTGGTGAACAAGTTTTTTGGTTTCCTGTTGCGTGATCCAGTTGATCCCTGCCTTATTTCCCTCTCTTTTTTTATCGATAAAACCATCGGGAGTCTGTGCCCATTTGAGAATGACATACGGACGTTTTTTCTCGTGAAAGGTAAAGAAACGTTTGTTGAGTGCACGGCATTCAGCTTCCAGTACACCGACAATGACTTCGATCCCCGCGTTTTTGAGCCGTTGGATCCCTTTCCCCGAAACTTCTGAAAAAGTGTCTACGCACCCGATCACCACCCGCCTGAACCGGTGATGGATAATGAGATCGGAGCAGGGAGGTGTTTTCCCGAAATGTGAACAGGGCTCCAGTGAAACATAGATCGTTGATTGGGAAAGCAAATACTTGTCTTCAACAGCATTGACTGCGTTTACTTCAGCGTGTGGCTGGCCGTATTGCTGATGATAACCTTCCCCGATGATGGTATCGTTGTGTACGATCACCGCTCCTACCATCGGGTTTGGTGCAACGTGTCCCTTTCCTTTCAGGGCAAGGTTGATACAGCGTTGTATGTAAAATTCGTCGGTCACCGGGTCTTAGTTAAGGTCTTCCAGCCATTTCATCGTGTCCACACCATCCGCGTAGTCTGTAAGGGCCGGCGATTGCGCTGTTCCGAAAGGCGTTTTATTCTTCCCCGCAACGACCTGGATAGCTCCTTCATGCAGGTTCAGGTAACGTTCTATATCCGCTTCGTCGCTGTAGAAGTGATAATGGATCATTGCCAGTGGAGAATGCAGGTCTTCCGTTTCCCTCAGCAACACGAAATTGTTATCCAGCAGAGGCAATTGATTCATCAGGTAGACTGCTTTATTGTAGTCGTAATTATTGCCGTATTTAAAGTGATTGATGATATCTCCGTAGGGAAAGATTCCTTTAAAGAATGGCGCGAAATTGTACCCTTCGGGAACCAGCAGGTGGGACACGTTCCTGCATCCCAGCCCGAAATAAGTGAAAATATCTTTTCCCAGTTCGGTTAATGCTGCTTCAGTTTCACTGCCGTCGAGGATCGCTACGGACGTACGGTTCTTCCTGAAAATATGAGGATATTTTCCAAAATACTGCTCAAAGTAAAGCAGGGAATTATTGCTTCCCGTTGCGATAACAGCGTCGATCTCACCGATTTTCCCTTCGGAAAGGAGAATCCGTTCTTTTAACCCGGGAAGAAAAGTATAAAGTACAGCAACCAGTGCCGGCAGCAAGGTCTTGTCATCGGAGCTCATTTTACAGACGGCGGTATTTCCTGACATTACTACGCACAGCAGGTCATGAAAACCGACCAGGGGAATGTTCCCCGCCATAATGATGCCTACCTTTTTCGGATGTTCAGCATAGCTGTAATTGCTGAGCCATCCGGAAAGACGGTCTTTTTCCAGCCATTTTCCAAGAGCGGAAAGTGACTGCTGGACAGCTTCTCTGGTAAACCACCCGTTGAGCTGGACCTGGCGGTTCACTGTACGTTGCAGTTCCAGGTATTCGTGTTCTGTGATTCCACTGCTCGTTCCCGGAAATTCGTTCCCGTTCCCGAGTTCTTTCATGATCGTTCCCAGCTGGGAAAATGCATGGATGGCTTGTTCTCTCTTCACAGTGCAAAAATATGGTTTTTTTTAGAAGCCAGGTAAAAGACGTTAGCGCTTAGATCAATTTGTTCGTGAAAAAATGTTCCGTATTCTTCACTTTTCACCTAAAAATTCCATTTCAGGCTCCGGTTGTCCAGGAAGGCGAAAGAAATCTTCCAGTCAACCCGTGCTTTTGAATGATTTCCATCGGAAAATGCGCAGTAAATCCCCAGCCGCAACCTTCTTTTCGACATTTTGAAGATCCGTTCCAAACCAACCAGGACTTCGTAATGTTGCCAGTTATGCTCGGGAACGATCAGCATCCCCGCACCGCCTACCAGGCCGATCCGTGTTTTTTTCATGAACGGGATTTTATTCAGGATCGCTCCGTTGTCGTGATGGATGAGGTGTCCCGCCAGATACAGCTTTTTGGTAGGAAGGCTGGTATCCAGCCCCTGGAATGAGTTCAGCGGGTTGGAGAACCAGATCGGGTCGCTTCGCCGGAAATACTTGTAATCAGCGTCATAGAGTGCCTTGGAGCTCAGGAATTTTCCCGAATGAACGTGATAGCTTGTCGTTCCCAGCAATCCCAGCTTGAATGTCTGCTCAGCGCCTGCCCGTACGTATTCATGGTTGACATCGCTCCCGAATAGTGTGGGGATCCCTCTTTCATAATAAGCGTAGAAGGTAGGCCACTTGGAGCCGAGCAACACCTTTCTGTACGGTTCCCGCATGTATTTCTGTGCCGGGGTATAAGAGACACGTATTGTTCCGATGGACGCCTGGTACGGTTGGAACAGCTTCGCCTCATTATTGGGCAGGATGCTGTCCATCTGGTTCAGGAATTTGTAATGCCGGATGCTTCTCCGTTCAGCGAATGAAAATGAAGTGTTCAGGTAAAAACCATTGAACAGCTCGTATTCGTGGATGAGGTTGAGACCGGTTTTTTCAAAGAAATTTTCCCGCTTGTAGACTTCGGTTATCGCGTCATTCCAGGTGACCGTCCCGAAATCATGTTCAAATTCGGCAGCGACGGTTCCAAAATGAAACGGGTCGTAGCGGTAGCGCCACCATGAATTTCCTTTCAGGTCGGCATTGAGAAATCCCATCGATAATTCCGTATAGGAATCCAGGGTCCGTTCGTCCTTCCATTTTTTAAAAAAGAAGAAGTTGGGAGCGACACGGGGACCTGCGATGTAGATCGGCCGTGCCATTGACGCCAGGGAGCTGAGCGTCCATTGCGTTTTCTTTTCACGGTTCCGGTGGTCGATTCCGTACCAGAGCACTTTCCAGACCGTGATGCGGTTGAATTCTTTGTCCAGGGAATCCAGGTATTCCGCCCGGTTCTGGTAATCGCGGATGCTGTCTTGTACGATGATGTACCGGAGCTCGTCGATGCTTAATTCCGATTTCCGCTTACCGGACCAGTAAGAGCTGTCACGTTCATACGCTTCTTGCTCTGTGACGGAAAGCTCGTTCCTGAAATGTTTTTTTTCAAACGCCACATCAAAATTGTAATCGTAGAATGCAGCATGATTCTCCAGGTGGGTGGATTGCTTGTTGTAGGTTACTCCGTACTTTAATTCCTGGTTTGTCAAAACGCATAATGTATCTCCCGGGTGATCGAATTCCTGGGTAATGGTGAAGTAATCGTAAATGATGAGGTTTCCTTTATTCATCGTGAACTCCAGCTTCTGGATCAGCCAGGTGGAGTCGACAACCCAGATGTATCCGTCTAAAGTTGTGGTTGCCGTATTCCTGGGAGTGATTTTGATCTTGTGGATCTTTTTCCCGTTTTCTTCGTACTGCTCGACCAGCCGGTATTTGTAGCTGAGGATCCCCGGAACGGAAATCGGTGAGCTGACGGGAGTTTGGTGCAGATCGTCCAGGTGGAGCAGGTTCTGGAAGAAATTGAAATTGGATTTAACCGTGGTCGTGTAATACATATTGGACGCTTTCCCGCGCAGGTCATACGCATTCCTGGTCTCTTTCACTTTGTTCTGAGGCTCGAAATGACGTGTAAGCTGGATCTCCAGGAAATTCATGCTGTTTGCAAATTCCTGGTCTGCTTTCCGTTTCTCAGCAAACGGGTCTTCGATGTCCTGGGGAGCAATGGTTTCTCCCTGTCCTTTCTTTTTTTGGTCTTTTTCGTTCTTCACCTGCTTGTCGATCCGCTCTACGGATTTGATGTAAACCTCACAGGAATGCGGGTGCTTCCAGGGATTGATTGTGTCTCTTTTTTCGACCACTCTGAGGATGATGTCCCGCCCGGGATTGGTTTTCCTGGCGACCACTTCGATCTCATCCATCTCTTTTAATTTATAAGGCAGCAGGAAAACATCACGTTTTTGCTCACTGTCTGCCATCCCGATGTAGATCTCCCTGTCCTCGTACCCGACTGCCTGAACGATCAGGAAATATTCTCCGGGAAGCAGGAACATTTCATAGTACCCCATATCATTGCAGATGGTACGCATTGCGGGGTCGTTCTTTACATAGATTTTCGCGGAAGGAATCGGAGTATTGGTTTCATCGGTAACGATGCCGCTGAGCTTCCGTTGTGCCGAAACACCTGCTGTCATGAACAGTAGTGAAACAACGATCAGGATTGTTCGTTTCAACATAGCGAAAACACGTAGATGTTTCGGAATGTATTATTGGTTTTTACGGGATTTTTCCTGCTCTTCAAGGTATTTCATGTGCTTTTCATAGCGTTTGATCATGAATCTTTTCATCAGGTACATCAACAGTGCCAGGATCGCAAAAACATACATGAATCCCCAGCGGTTGAAACCTTCCGTAAAACATTTGAATGTAACGAATCCCGTTATGATGACAGCAATCCCAAGCCATAAGCCGAGCATTATTTTATTGTATGTTTTCATCCTTTGAATTTTGTGTAAAGATAGCTTTTTGCCACGAATGCACACCTATTATTCATCAATTACATGAACAGAGCCCCCAGGATTATTCAGGCAGCTGATAATTGCCCTGTAGTTATCCATTGCACCAGCTATTTTCTGAAAATCAGTTACCTCTATCTAAAAAAAAGCTATATTTGACAGCATTAACTAACAAATGGAAACGTTTATCATCGATAAAATAGAAGAAATCGCCTTTGCCCGTGTTCAGCCCTCTGATTCGCTCTGGCAGGAAAAAGTGCTGGATTCCATTACAATCGTGGAATTGGTTGTAGAGCTGGAAAATGAATTCAATGTATCCATTCCTTTCAATGAAATCGTGGAGGATAATTTCGAAACGGTAGAACGTATTGTCAGATATATCAGCACCTTAAAGTGAAAACTTTTCTTTCAGGATTATTCAGGTACCATTTGGTTCCGGTTATAGCAGCAGTCGTAGTTTTGATCGGAATAGACACGTTGTACGCAGATACATTCAGCAAGGTGCGGCAGCCCGCGGAAACAATTACCGTGAAAGGAGAAGCAAGCTATACGAGAAGCGCTTTGTCGAATTGCGAAACCACACGGGCGGAAATAGAGCTGATTGCTTCACTCGGGAACCATGACAAGCTGACGATCATGGGATCGTCGGAAATACAGAATGTACCTTACGCACCCTATTATTTTTTACCGGACAGTGCAGGGATCCCGACAACTGCGTTCGGTCATGCCTATCACCAGAACCTGAGCATAGCCTGTGAATTGCTGGCTGCCGGTGACCAGCTGGAGGGAGCGAATGTATGCATTTTGTTAAGCCCGGGATGGTTTGAATCGGGCGGGACCAATATCGAAGCGTTCCTGGAATTTGTGCGCCCGAACTTCTTAAGGAGAATCATTCACGACCAGTCCATTCCTGAAAAGGAAAAAATGAGAATTGCCCGTTATGTATACAATCACTTTGATGAAATCAACCACCCTTCCGCGGAGCTGATCTTTTTCAAAGAGATGTACCTCAGGAACAAGCTGGGAGGTTATCCACAATCGTTGAAAAGCCCGGTTTCCATGATAAAAAAGGTCCGTTATGAGATAACCCCGGCCTACGATGTACGCAGTGTACGTGTGGATACCAGCCTGGACTTCGGAAAAATAAAAGCACGGCTTGACAGTACATTCTTGTCAGCCTGTAAGAACAACAGCATGTATGTGGATTCTTCCTATTATGCGACGTACCTGGTACGTGACGGGGAGTACCGGCCGGGGAAGATGAAACCTGTCCGGGACCGGGAAGAGCTCGAAGACTTTTTTATGGTAGCGGATATTTTAAAGCGGTATAATTGCAAAGCGACATTCGTGCTGCAGCCATTGAACCCGTTCCATTACAAAGGACTGGACCACCTGGAGTGGATCAGGCAGGAGATCACGGAAAAGCTGAAAAGCTGCAATTTCCCCTTTCTGGACCTGTATGTAACAGACCCGGATGATTATAAGGTTTTGTTTTTACAAGACATTATGCATCCCGGGAACCGGGGCTGGATGGAAGTCAATGAGTTTTTAATCGAAAATTACAAGCATGTTCAGAAATAAGATCGTCACTAATTTCCTGGTTTACCTGTTGCTGATTGCGGGGTATCTCCTGTTCTATGCTTTCCCGGTCGACAAATTTTTGTTTGAGAAAGAAGAAACGGAATCCAGCTCCAAGGTGAATTTCATTTATCAGCAGTTCTGACCCGCATGAAAGAATTACATTCCATACTTCCGTTTACGGAACCGCTTTTTTTCTGGTTTCTGTTTGCAGGGGTGCTGCTGTTATTTGGTTTCAGAGCGCTTTTCAGGAAAAAAGTGGCCTACAGGTATGTCCTGGCTTTCATCAGCCTTGTTTACATTGCCCTGATGTTCACAAAACCCGTACAAATCCTGGGATTGATCGCTTATACTTACCTGGTCTACTATGTATTTGCAAGAAAGCTGAACTATCCGAAGCTGTTGCTTCCGGTTATTTTGCTTTCTGTTCCGATGCTGTTTATGAAAACGCTGAACATTCTTCCTACGGAAGAGCCCGGAGCGTTACACAACTTGTCCATTGTGTTCCAGATCGCCGGAATTTCATTTATGACATTTAAGGTCATTCAGCTGTACATTGACGAAAGCGGGAAAGATAAGACCGTATCCTTCCTTGATTTTTTCAATTTTACGGCTTTTGTTCCCACTCTGCTCATCGGACCGATCGACCGTTTTCAGCGGTTCAACGAAAACGTAAAAGCCGGTTATGACAGCATGCAGCCGGAATTGTTCCTGGATGGACTGAATGACCTCATCAGGGGATTGCTTTATAAGTTTGTGATTGCTTACGGCATATCGATGCTGTTCCTGGAGCAGCTGGTGAATGATGGTACTGTCGTGTATCATGCAAAGCAGATGTACGGTTATTTATTCTACCTGTTCTTTGATTTTGCGGGTTATTCCCTGCTGGCGATAGGTTTCGGGAAAATGATGGGGATCCATGTTCCCGTCAACTTCAATAAGCCGTTCCTGGCGGTCAATCCCAAAGATTTCTGGAAAAGATGGCACATTACCCTGGGAGACTGGCTGAATGATTACTTCTTTAAGCCGATCTTCAAAGAACTGACTAGCAAAAAGAAATTCAAGCCGATCCAGCGGCAGAACCTGGCGTTGTTCCTTACCTTTTCACTCATGGGGTTCTGGAATGGATTTGAGCTGCATTTTATCCTGAGCGGGATGCTCTTCGGACTTTATTCCGTGATCCACAATTACTATACTTACCTGTGTAAAAAGAATGGAAAAGATGTGTTCTTCGGAAATCTGCCCCCGGCAGCGGTGCGCATCTTGTCCATTGTCATAATGTTCAACGCGGTAGCTGTCGCCATCTATATTTTCAGTGGAAAGATCAGCTACCTGTTTGATAAAATCCTTTAGCCATGAGATTTTGTTTTGATTCCAAAGACTTTGTTGAAAAAGATACCGGTGCTGACAAGCTGGCAATAGTCGGGGAGAACGGAGAGCTGACCTGGGGCAGGTTTGAAGAAAGTGTAGCGGACTTCTGCACGTTTTTCAAAGAAAGAGGATGGGATCAGCTTAAGTACCCGGTCTTACTCTACGGACATAAGCAGGTTGAAATGATCGTAGCCATATACGGACTGATGAAAATGCAGGTCCCGTATATCCCGGCAGATGTGATTTATCCGAAAGACAGGATCGAATCCATCCGGCAGATCTCACAAACAGATCTCATCATTAATTGCACAGATGACTCGGTTGACTACCAGGAAGTGAATATTGTTTCATTCCGCAATAATCAATTGAAACAGGAGAAAAAGCAGGAGGTAACCCTGGAACCGGGAAAACCGGCCGACCCGTTGGTTTACCTGATCTTTACTTCCGGCAGCACAGGCGAGCCGAAAGGTGTGCAGATCAGTACCCAGGCAGTGCAGGATTTTACGAAATGGATGCGGGAAGATTTCGACTTTACCAAAGATGACGTATTTGTCAACATCGCGGTATTGAGCTTTGACCTGTCAGTTTATGAATTGATGACCTTTGGAGCGCTGGGGGCAACGTTGCTGCTGAATTCCAAAGTGGTCTCCGAAAACCCCGATCTGCTGATGGACCGCATTCACAACTACCGTGGTACAGTCTGGGTTTCCACACCATCTTTTTCATTCATCTACTCCCGCATTGATGAGGTAAGCCGGCTGGATTCACTGCGTTATTTCCTGTTCTGCGGAGAATTATTACCGCACAGCCTGGCAAAAACGCTGGTTGAAAAATACCCGAAAGCGATTGTTTACAACACATACGGTCCAACCGAAGCTACAGTGGCGACCACACAGATAAAAATCGACGCTGAGATCCTGTCCCGGTACCCGGTTTTACCGGTAGGGCGATCCAAACCCCGTAGCCGCCTGGTAATCGATGGTGATGAGATCATTATCGTCGGGAAAAACGTTTCGCTGGGCTACCTGAACCGCCCGGACCTGAACCGGGAAAAGTTCATTACAATTGACGGAGAACGTGCTTTCCGTACAGGTGATCAGGGGTACCTGGAGGACGGCGTCTTATTCTTCAAAGGCAGGAACGATGACCAGGTAAAGCTGCACGGGTTCCGTATTGAGCTGAATGAGATCACCTCCCAGCTGAACGACATGGAGTATGTATTGCAGGCGGAAACAATTCCTCTGAAGCGGAACGGAGAAGTGAAGAAGATCGTGAGCCTGGTTCAGCTGAAAGAAAACCTGGATGAAGCGAAAGACTGGAAAAAGGTGCTTACAGAACAGCTGCAGGCCAAATTGCCGTATTATATGATCCCCTCCGATATTAAGCTCATCGAACGGATGCCTCTGAATCAAAATGGCAAAGCCGATAAGAAAATGCTGGAGCAGATCTACCTGGCAAGGTAGATAGGCATGCCTAAAAACAAAAACCCGGGCAGACACTGCCCGGGTTTTCTTTATTTCATTGTTGCTTGGCTATTGAGCAGGTGCGGTAGCCGGACCGAAGTCGATCAATTCCACGTAGAATTTCAACGCGCCCTTACTCATTCCATATCCTAAATTAGAAGGGATGTATAAGTTATATTCCCCTCCTTTTTTCAGATGAGGAAATGACATGGTCCATCCCGGGATGACAGACTGAAGGCTTATTGTCAGCGGCTGGCTTCTTTTGAAGGAGCTGTCAAGTGTATCGCCCAATGTATTTGTCAGCACATAATTTACGGTAACCTGATCAGAGGTTTTCGGAGAGCTGCCTTTTCCTTCCCTGAGTGTTTCGATCACGATCCCTCCATCAATGACCCGTGTGTTTTTCAAGGCTTTCGCATTTTCAAAAAACGGTTTTTCCAGCTCGTTCATTTTGTCCATAAGCTGCGTCTGGATTTCCGTCTGGAATTTTGTTAATAAGGAAGCCCTCTCACCCTGTTCCACAAGTGTGTCTCTTTTCAGCAAAGCGTCTCTGTACCCATAGGAAAGGTATTTCAGGTCGATGCTGTTCACCTGGTTCACTTGTTTCAGCCACTGGTAAAAGCCGGATGCTTCAATTTTCCCGAAACACTCGGATCCCTGTACTTTTTTTGTAGAATCAATGTCCATGAAGTTTACTCCGAATGCTTCCTCGAGTGTTTTTTCACAGTACGAGTAATCCGCATCGTTCAGCGCTTTTTCGAACCCGTCAATTGTTACATTCACATCAATTAACTGGTCGATGCCATTGTTCACAACCCTTTTTGCGTAATCAGAACCAAGGGAGTAAGATAATTTTTGCTTATCAGATGAAAATTCAACCACCGGAAGGCTGGCAGTATCTTTTTTTTGTCCGCATGCTATCACTGTCAGGGCAAGAAGCGGAAGCAAGATGAATTTTACGTTCATTTTATTTAAAGTCTAGTAATTCAACATCAAAGATCAAAGCCATATACGGTTGGATCGCGCCGCCCGGAGCATTTGCGCCGTAAGCCAGTTCCTGCGGAATGAACAAACGGTATTTAGATCCTTTCTTCATTAATTGCAGGGCTTCCGTCCATCCGGGGATTACCTGGTTCACTCCGAATGTAGCCGGTGTTCCTCTCTGGACAGAGCTGTCGAAAACCGTTCCGTCAATCAGTGTTCCGTGGTAGTGAACTGTTACCTGGGAAGCAGGACCCGGATGGGAGCCTTCTCCTTCTTCCAATACTTCATATTGCAGCCCGGAAAGCGTGGTTTTTACACCGTCTTTCTTAAAGTTTTCAGATAAAAATGCTTCTCCTGCGGTTTTATTTACTTCAAATTGCTGCTGCATCGCAGTTTGCATGTATTGCTGAATAATTGCGTTTGCCTGCTCAGGCGTATACTTTAATTCTTTACCCTGGAACACATCTTCCACTGCTTCCGCAAAAACGTCTATAGAAAGATTTCCCAGGCTTTGCTGAACAAGGCTTTCGGCTATACTCATACCAACACAGTAACTAACTGCTTTTAATTCTTCACTCATTTTAATAATTTTGATACAAATGTAACGACAAAATATGGAAATTTAATTCCAATTAACAGATCCTTAAACAAACAAAATTCATCTTTTTGTTTTTTATTCAAGACTTATGTATATCTTTGCACCGTCCAAGAGTGGGCTACATAATAATTATTTAAAGAATATTGGCATGTATTTAAGCATCGAAAAAAAGAAAGAAATCTTCGCTAAGCACGGAGGGGCTGATACTAACACAGGATCAGCAGAAGGTCAGATCGCATTGTTCTCATACAGAATTTCGCACCTGACTGAGCATTTGAAGAAAAACAGAAAAGACTTCAACACACAGCGCGCTTTGCAGTTGCTGGTTGGTAAAAGAAGAAGTCTTTTGGATTATTTGAAGAAAAAAGACATCGAAAGATACCGTTCTATCATTAAAGAATTAGGATTACGTCGTTAATTCTTTCTGGTAGAAATTTTATTGAAGAGGGGACATCGATTTCGGTCGGGAGTCCCTTTTTTGTTTTTATCTGACAGATTGACGTGGTGATTGCAGATGGCTTGAATGAGAGCCGTACATCCCAGGTGTGATGCTGTCAATGAATGAGTAAATAAATAAATATGAATATAGGAATCAAAAAGTCCATCATTACCGGAGGAAAAGAAATTTCCATTGAGACCGGAAAACTGGCAAAACAAGCCGACGGTTCGGTAGTGTTACGAATGGGCAACACAATGATTTTGGCAACTGTGGTAGCTGCCAAAGAAGCGAAAGAAGGGGTAGATTTTCTTCCTTTGACAGTCGATTACAAAGAAAAATTCGCAGCTGCGGGAAGAATTCCGGGAGGATTCTTTCGTCGTGAAGCACGCCCTTCCGAAAGAGAGATTTTAGTAATGCGTATCGTTGACCGTGCACTGCGCCCGCTTTTCCCGGACGATTACCATGCAGAAGTGCAATTAATGATGCAATTAATTTCGTATGACGGAATCAACAGCCCGGATGCGTTAGTAGGTTTTGCGGCTTCTACCGCAATCGCAGTTTCTGACATTCCGTTCAACGGACCAATGTCAGAAGTACGTGTAGGCCGTGTGAATGGTCAGATGATCATTAACCCTACATTGCAGGAGCAGGAAGTGTCGGATTTTGACATTATTGTTGCCGGTACTGCAAAAGACATCAACATGGTTGAAGGTGAGATGAAAGAAATTTCTGAAGAGGAAATGGTTGAAGCAATCAAATTAGCTCATGAAGAAATTAAGAAACACTGTCAGTTCCAGTTGGATTTAGCAGCTGAAATACCAGCAGCAAACCCGAAAAGAGAATACTCACACGAAACGCACGATGAAGAATTCCGCAAAAAAGTATATGATTTTGCATTCGAAAAGTGTTGTGAGGTCGCTCGCCAGGGAATTGCTTCCAAAGAAAAGCGTTCAGAATTATTCGATGGTATAAAAGAAGAATTTAAAGCTCAGTTTACAGAAGAAGAGCTGGAAACATACAAGCCTTTTATCGGTCCTTACTTTAAGGAAACAATGAAAAAAGCTGTCCGTAAAGTGATGCTGGACGAAGGAAAACGTCTGGATGGACGTAATTTCGATGAAATCCGTCCGATCTGGGCAGAGGTGGATTACCTGCCGACAGCTCATGGTTCTGCGATCTTTACCCGTGGAGAAACACAGGCATTGATGTCATTGACACTGGGTGGTAAAATGGATGAGCAGATGATCGACGATGTGACATTCGAAGGAACCGTTCCTTTTATGCTGCATTACAACTTTCCTCCGTTCTCTACAGGTGAAGCAAGGCCGATCAGAGGAACTTCACGTCGTGAGATCGGACACGGAAACCTGGCGCTGAGAGCCTTGAAACCGGTTCTTCCTGCTGAAAACGCGTACACGATCCGACTGGTTTCCGAGATATTGGAATCAAATGGTTCCTCTTCCATGGCGACTGTATGTGCCGGAACACTGGCATTAATGGACGGTGGTGTTCAGATCAAGTCTCCTGTATCAGGAATCGCGATGGGGCTGGTTGCCGATGGCGGTAAGTTTGCAGTGCTTTCCGATATCCTGGGTGACGAAGACCACCTGGGTGATATGGACTTCAAAGTAACGGGAACGGCAAAAGGAATCACAGCTTGTCAGATGGACATTAAAGTGGATGGATTGCCGTATGAGATCCTGATCCAGGCATTGAACCAGGCGAAAGCGGGACGTTTGCATATCCTGAACAAAATTGTTGAAACAA
This sequence comes from Crocinitomicaceae bacterium, assembly GCA_037189645.1. GTDB lineage: Bacteria > Bacteroidota > Bacteroidia > Flavobacteriales_D > Crocinitomicaceae > Taishania. Next base: position 114,561 of record JBBCIY010000007.1, on the reverse strand, counting down.
TTGCTCAGCCAAACCCTGATTTCAAACCGCACACACCTCGTATCGAAGCATTCAATGTGCCGAATGATACAATTGGTGCGATCATCGGACCTGGAGGAAAAATCATCCAGCAATTGCAGAAAGATACGAAAACAACCATTACCATCGAAGAGCTGGTAACAGGCGAAGGCCGTGTTCAGATCATGTCCAACAACGGGGATGATATGGCAGAGGCAATCCGCAGAATCAAGCTGATCGCTTTCCCTCCTCAGGTAGAAGAAGGCGCAGAGTACGAAGGAAAAGTAAAAGGGATCAAAGAATTCGGATGCTTCGTGGAAATTCTTCCGGGAACAGACGGGTTGATTCACATTTCTGAATTCTCCTGGGAGAAAGTCGGGAAAATGGAAGATGTGGTGAAAGAAGGAGACGTATTGAAGTTTAAAGTTGTCGGGAAAGATCCGAAAACCAAAAAATGGAAATTGTCACGCAGAGTATTGCTTCCTAAACCTGAAAGGACAGAGGCGAATTAATCGTTGCTTTTAATAAGAATGAAGGGAATACATGAAGTGTATTCCCTTTTTTGTTGATTAAAATTCCTATCTTTGCAGTGCAAAAATAAAAGTCATGGCAAACAAAAGACAAATTAAGAAATTGGTGAACAATGTCATTATTGATATTGTAGAGGAAAGCTTTTCCGCTCAGTTGTTCAACGAAAGCAAGGCAGAGGCAAGCAACAAGATCATTGACGCGGCGGCAGATCTGCAGGATGATTTGTTGAGCAGGATCAGCCAGGCAAAATCAAAAGCTGATTTTAAATCTATTTACGCTGATTTTGAGAGCAAAACGGATGAGCTTTACGACCAGGTCAACAAATTGTAAACGGAAATCATTATTTTTTTAGGGAAAGCTATTGTAATATTCAATTTTATTCTTAGCTTTGCCCCCGCAATAAGTCCAAAACACTGTTGTTTTTGAGGGAACGTTGTGAAACTGTCCCATGGTGTAACTGGCAACACGTCTGATTTTGGTTCAGAAGAGTCTAGGTTCGAGCCCTAGTGGGACAACAGGTAAATCCTCGGTTAGCGCCGGGGATTTTTTGTTTTGGATAAATAAAACAATAAAAACAGGTGTTTATACGGTTGTTTTAGAAATCTGGTAGTGGTAATATTGCCGGCATGAACACACGAATGGAATCCGTTCATGGTGCTTATGGAACGCAGCGATCATGTACTGAGATTATGAAAAAATTCTACTTGCACAATGGAACGGAACAAATGGGTCCGTTTGACCTGGAGGAACTGAAAACAAAAGATCTTACAAAGAAGACACCCGTCTGGTATGAAGGTCTTTCGGAATGGACAGCAGCGGAAAATGTAGAAGAATTACAGCAGTTATTATCAGCTGTGCCACCTCCGTTCGGCGGGCGAAAAGATACACCTCCACCGGTCAGTACGGTAAACGAACGGCCTGAATCTTCTGCTCAACCCACGAAGACCCATTCACTTTCCCGGAAGAAAAAGAAGAACTATACCCGCTTTGTAGTCATCCTTGCTATCTGTGTGATTACCGGTGGAGTATTGATTGTCATGAACAATCCACGTGCGATGCCGGGAGTAAGATTTGAAATAAATACTCCAAAACCAACAGTTGTAACCAGCAGGGCGGATGGTAAAAGATCAGGATTGTTCAATGCCAGGACAACCGTGTATGCAACGGTGACAAATAACGGTGGCGATGGAAATGTTGTCGTGACATTTTATGTTTACCAGGGTAATCGTACGTATGACAGAAGTAAATCGATCTACCTGGGAGCAGGTCAATCACAGGATCTGGAAGTAACGTTTGAGGAAGTGGATTATGTCAGCGGAGAAATCGTTTATGATGTCAGCACAGTGGCCCGGTAAGGCCGGTCTGATAAAACGGGATCACCCGGAATGGAAAGCTTTGAAGAGTATAGAAAAGAGATTTTTTAAGAAAGAGAAATGCATTGGTCCCGGGTAATTGAGTTGTGGCGATTGGCAGGCAAATGCACTCTTTGCTGCTGAAATCGCTAAAAACTCTTTTAACCTATCAAAACTCCTGTTACCTTTGCAGTAGTAGGCATGCGGAAAACATTGGTCATATTATTGATGGTATTCACAGGGACAGTGTGTGCCCAGGTGGTGAACATAGAAAACAGGCGGGTGAATGACGGAACCTATGGATTCAGTGGCGCACTGGATATGACGTTGTCGGCACAACGGCAGAAAGACGTGTTGGTGACAGTACATTTTAAGCCACTCATCCAATTTAAGTTTAACGGGAAACGCGATTTTCACTTCAAGGAAGCGGACGTAAGAGATACAGCTCAGAAGGGAGGAACACCAAAACCGGATAGGAACAAGCACCTGCTTTTGCTGATCAACGACCTGAAATATACGGGCGCAAAGAAGAATACCTATGCTAATTTCGGAATGTCGCATTTGCGTTATGCATACAGGATCGGCAACTCAGGATGGAAATGGGAGTCGTACACACAAATTCAGTACAACCAGCTGTTATTACAGAAAGTAAGGACATTGCTCGGCACCGGCCTGAGAACAAAGATCGCAGATATCAGCCCGGTAGACGGAGGCTCTGTCAGGCGTGCGGCACGTCTTTTCGCAGGAACATCTCTGTTCTATGAATACGAAGAAATCAATTACACTGACAGGCCAATGGAATTTAATAATACGGTTCGCTGGAGCACTTACCTGTCCACCTATATGAATTTCAAATACTTTGAATTTTCTTCCTCCACATACATCCAGCCCAATATCGCCACTTTCAAGGACTACCGGGTATCGGGAGACTACGTGCTGCTGGTCCGGATCTCGGATCCGTTCAGCATTAAGTTCAACTTCTCACATTTCTATGATTCACGTCCTCCTGAAACGGTTATTCCCCACACCTATTCTATCACCACAGGATTTGTCTACCGGCTTGATAATTTCAAGATCGACCTGGATAAGTGGGAGGAACGCAGACTGCGCAAAGCCGGGAAAATAGACTAACTACTGCCCTTGCAAGTCAGAATTTTTCAGAGGTTTCTGGGGCAATGGAATACTAAATTTAGTTAAAAAACGGGATTTTTTACTGAATCTTAACATAGGTCAATAGTTGTTTCATTCTGTCCCATTAGCTTTGCTATATTAACCAGTAAAAATTCAGACAGATGAAAAAAATGATGTTCTTTGTGTTTGTAGCTGTATCAAGCGTATTGTCAGCTCAGACATTGACCAATGATGCTGCCCATTCACGATTAGGATTCGATGCGACTCACCTGACAATTTCCAAAGTGGCAGGGAACTTTACGGATTTTACTTCCACGTTGACGTTTACGAAAGAAGACCTGTCCGATGCGAAATTCACGGTAACGGCTAAGATCGCTTCCGTCAATACGGGAGTTGAAGCACGCGACAACCACCTGAAATCTGCGGATTTCTTTGACGCGGAGAAGCATGCCGAACTGAAATTCGTTTCCACTTCTTTTACAAAAGTGATCGGGAGCATTTATGCATTGGAAGGCGACCTGACACTGCACGGTGTGACGAAAAAAGTAGTATTGACCGTAGATTACAACGGTAGTGTGATCAACCCGATGTCAAACGTAAAAACATACGGATTTACGGTGAAAGGAACGATCAACAGGAAGGATTTCAACATTGGTTCAGGTTTCCCTGAATCCGTTGTCGGAAATGAGGTTGTGATACTCTCCAACCTGGAATTCCCGGTTTCAAAATAATCGGATCAGACAATAGTAAAAGCGGTTTGGCAGATTGTGCCGGATCGCTTTTTATTTTTCCGTGTTCCGGGATCAGAGAATCGGGGCCATAATATCCCTCTGGTATGCGATTAAAAATTAATTTTGCATAGAAATGACATACCATTGAGATGAATTATCAATTTAAAATAGAACATCCCAACCAGCAATACCTGCAGGTTTCAGTTGAAGGAACAGCAATAACAGATCACCCTGTCATTCAGTTGCCAAGCTGGCGGCCGGGACGCTATGAGCTGGGAAATTTCGCAAAGAACATAAAAGGATTTAAAGTATTTAATGCAGCGGGAAAACGCGTTGATTTTCAAAAGATCACCAAAGATGCGTGGCAGCTATCCCTGGATAAAGGAGAAACATTCAGAATCGAATATTCCTATTTTGCCAACCTGTTGAATGCAGGTTCTACGTTCCTGGATGCGAAACAGTTGTATGTTAACCCGGTAAACTGCTGTGTGTACCAGGTTGGAAATGAAGCAGGAGAATGTACCTTGCAGGTGAGCATTCCTTCCCATTGGGAGGTTGCAACTTCCCTGGAAAAGGAAAATGAAGTCTTCATCGCCAAAAATTTTGATGAGCTGGCAGATTCTCCGATGATCTGTTCGGGAGACCTGCAACACGGAGAATACACTTCGGGAGAAACCACCTTTCACCTGTGGTTCAACGGTATCACCAAACCTCAGTGGGAGCGGTTAATAAAGGACTTCAAAGCGTTCACGGATAAGCAGATTGAGAAGTTTTCGGAATTTCCCGTTCCGGAATACCATTTCCTGTTCCAGATCCTTCCGGTAAAAGCATACCACGGAGTGGAGCATTGCAAATCAACGGTTATTTGCCTGGGTCCTTCCTATGAAGTGTTTCAGTCGCTATACAAGGAATTGCTGGGAGTCAGTTCGCACGAGCTGTACCACACATGGAATGTAAAAGCCATCCGCCCGGCAGAGATGTACCCGTATGACTTTACAAAAGAAAATTATTCCCGTTCAGGTTATCTGTGCGAAGGTGTTACAACTTACATGGGCGACCTCTTCCTGCTGAAAAGCAAAGTGTTTACCCTGGAGCAGTACCTTGCTGAATTCGCTGCCCGTTTCCAGATCCATTTTGATAATCACGGGCGGTTCAACTATTCCGTAGCGGAATCTTCGTTTGATACATGGCTGGATGGTTACGAAGCAGGAGCACCCAACCGGAAGGTTTCGATCTATACCGAAGGAAGCCTGCTGGCATTTGTCGCCGATGTGATGATCCTGAAAAATACCGGCAATAAATACGGTCTGGACGAGGTAATGCGCCGTCTGTATTTCAATTATGCATTGCAGGGAAAAGGTGTTTCGGAAGAAGATTACAGGCGTGAGCTGGAAGCGGTAGGGAATTGTTCATTCGAGGAGTATTTTTCCGAATACGTTTACGGGAACAAGCCGTACGAGTCCATCCTGGTCGACGCACTGGAATACATAGGCCTGGAGCTGGTACAAAAGCCATCCCCGGTATACAGCCACGCGAGGTTGGGTATGAAATGCCTGGTAGATGGAGACAGGACCATTGCAAAGGTCTTTTACCCGGGCGGCCCTGCGGATTTAGGCGGGATGATGGCGGATGATGGTATTATTGCAGTGAACGGAGTGGTCATTCATGGAAATTTAGACCAATGGCTGAATTATTTTGACGCAGATGAAAAACGGATCACTGTTAACCGTGCAGGACGATTACTGGAATTGGTGCTGCCGGAAGTGAACCGCAATTTTTACATGGAGCATAAGCTGAAACCGGTTGAAAACCCGAACAATCATCAGAAAAAAGGATTTTCGGCATGGAGTGAGTGATTTACCTCATGCCGGCAAGACAAGAAGAAGTGAAAAAGGATCAGGTATTACGGAAATCAAATGATCAATGAACAATAATCCCTCCAGATTTATTCCTTTCAGGCATTCCGTAGATGGAATTTCCCTGCCTGAGAAATTTACATTCCCGTTCTATTATGAGCCGCACCCCTTGAGTGTCATTGCTACACAGGAATTACAGGAATACATCGAACGCCAGACGGAGTGGGTACATAATTTCGGTCTGGTTCCCGGGCAGGCGGGGATGGTGATCGGGAAAATGTTTGGTGTGCTGGTTGTGCAGGACCAGAAAGGAGAATTGGGCTATTTGGCCGCATTTTCAGGGAAACTGGCAGATAGGAACGATTACAGCCATTTCGTTCCACCTATCTTTGATATGCTCGGAGAAGACGGGTTTTACCGGAAAGGTGAACGCCTTCTGTATGAAATGAGCGCCGAAATTGAACAGCTGGAGCGATCAGAAGAGCTGACCCGCCTGAAACAACAGATGACTGATACGGAGGAATGTTGCAGGAATGAAATGCAGCTGTTGCGGCAGCAAGTCAAAGAAGCGAAGCGTGAACGAAAAGATCAACGGGAAAAAGCAGGATCATTGCCTGAGCAGGAAAAGGATATCCTGCTGGAAGAGCTGCGGAAGCAAAGCATCCGGGAGCAATTTCATTTAAAGGACCTGGCAAGGCTTCACCGTGAAAAGCGGGCTGAAGTCCAGGCAGAGCTGGATGCGTTCCTGGAGCGGATCAGCCATTTGAAAACAGTGCGGAAACAATGTTCCAACGACATACAAAACCAGCTGTTTGATCAGTACCATTTCCTGAACGCCAATGGAGCGACCAGGAGTGTGTTGCAGCTCTTTGAGCATGTTGAAAACGGCAAGCCACCATCCGGTGCGGGAGAATGCTGTGCTCCCAAATTATTGCAGTATGCCTACCAGCACCAGCTCCGTCCGGTTGCGATGGCTGAATTCTGGTGGGGCGCTTCACCTGCTTCTGAGATCCGCAAGCACAAACAGTTTTACCCGGCTTGCAGGGGAAAATGCGAACCGATCCTGGGGCACATGCTGCAGGGATTGGAAGTGGATGACAACCCCATGCAGGTAAACCCGGCGGAAGGGAAAGAGCTGGAGATCGTCTACGAAGACAATGAAATTGTGGTCATCAACAAACCTGCGGAATTTCTTTCCGTTCCCGGTAAAACGATTGCTGACTCCGTATTGAAACGAATGGAGGAATACCTGCCGGAGGCGACGGGCCCGCTGCTGGTACACCGGCTGGATATGTCCACTTCCGGGATCCTGCTTGTGGCAAAAAATAAAGAAGCGCATGCTTATTTGCAGGACCAGTTTATCCGGAGAACCGTAAAAAAACGATACGTAGCATTGCTGGATGGTACGTTGACCGAACAGTCCGGGAGCATCGACCTGCCTTTACGGGTTGACCTCGACGACCGCCCGCGTCAGCTGGTATGCTATGTGTATGGAAAGCCAGCGAAGACGGAATGGGAATTAATCGAAGTGAAAAACGGAAAGTCAAAGGTATATTTTCATCCTGTTACGGGACGAACACACCAGTTGCGTGTGCATTCTGCCCACCCGGACGGTCTGAACATGCCGATTGTCGGGGATGACCTGTATGGAACGAAGGCGGATCGCTTGCATTTACACGCTGAACAGCTGACATTCCGGCATCCCGGAACAAGAATAGTGATGACCTTCGGTGCCGCAGTTCCTTTTTAACGGTGAAATAATACCGTGTTCATATTTTCACTTGCAAATTTCATTCCTACCTGTTATATTTGTTTGTAAGAGTGTTGCTTAACGCTGTACCAATCAGATACCATGGAAAAAGAACGAGTTTTAAGCGTAAGTATTGATATCAATCAATCGCTGGATAGTGTGTGGGACACCTGGAACGATGAGAAGCACATGCGATACTGGCTGTTTATTTCAGATGATTACGAAGTGAAAGACGCACGCAACGACCTGAGGATCGGAGGAGGTTATTCCTACCGGATGGTTTCCAGGAACGGAGGGGTCGATTTTGACTATGGTGGTATTTATACAGCAATTGAGTTGGGCAACTACATCGCTTTTACGATGAAAGACGGCCGGAAAGGGGAGATTGAGTTTTCTGTCATCGAGGACGTGGTGCATCTTGAAGTTAAATTTGAAGCCGTGGAAGAGCAGGACGCGAACGTTCAGCTGGATGGCTGGCAGGCGTTGCTGAATCATTTCAAAAATCATGTGGAATCGCTGGGGAAAATATAGCATGTTAGCTGCCGGGGCTATTTTTTTAAGCAGTTGCTCCCTGTTGTTTGGAATTAAGAACATTCAACAGTTCGACCAGGAAAAATACGATAAAGTAATTGCGGGGTTAAGGAAAGAATCTGGCTTTACCGCTCTTGTCGCTGATACGGCTCAATACAGGAAAACCATTCATCTTGGGAAAACGCAGGAAGAAAAGAAATGCCTGTCACAACCTGTACAGATCCTGTACTTTAAGCAATCTGAGCTGGTTTCTTACCATGTGAACTGTTATGCGAAGCCGAAGCTGGGTTCGTTGAACTGGAATACCGAAGACCGTTTCGATGTGTTTGTTCCAAAGACAGCAGTAGCATTAGAGGACGTTCATTTTACGTTGGAAGATTTTCGTGAGATCTATCCGGTTGAACCGGCAAAAGAATACACGATCCTTATTTTCTGGACCAGGATGACAGAGCGGATCTCCAAAGATGCTGTGAAGGAAGTCAATGAGAACCTCGTAAAGTTCGGGCAGAAAGAGCACGCTTCGATTTTTCTGATCAACTCGGATCAGTTTTTTTCGGGCCATTAAAAAAGGAGATAAATCGCTTTACCTCCTCTTTTCTGTTTCCTCTGAAGAGTATTCTTTTCCCTTTTTCTTATTATTTCCTGGCAAAATTCGGTGCTACCACCAGGTCTTTCGTTCCGTGTGTCCAGGAGTAGAAACCTTCCCCTGATTTCACACCTTTCTTGCCAGCCGTTACCATATTCACCAGCAACGGGCAAGGTGCATATTTCGGGTTTCCGAACCCATCGTGCAATACTTCCATAATTGCCAGGCAGACATCCAGACCGATGAAATCAGCCAGCTGAAGAGGCCCCATCGGGTGCGCCATTCCCAGTTTCATTACGGTATCGATCTCTTCCACACCGGCAACACCTTCGTGCAGGGTAATGATCGCTTCGTTGATCATCGGCATGAGGATACGGTTGGCAACGAATCCAGGATAATCATTTACTTCTACCGGCACTTTTTTCAGGTTGCGTGAAGTTTCCATAATACTCGCTGTCACTTCATCGGAAGTAGAATACCCACGGATAATTTCTACCAGTTTCATTACCGGCACCGGATTCATAAAATGCATCCCGATCACTTTGTCAGGGCGTGAAGTCACAGACGCGATCTTAGTGATCGAAATGGAAGAGGTATTGGTCGCCAGGATCACGTTCGGTGCCGTGAATTTATCCAGGTCGGCAAAGATTTTCAGCTTCAGGTCAACGTTTTCTGTTGCTGCTTCCACCGCCAGGTCAACTCCTTTCACTCCTTCCTCCATGCTGGTGAAGGTGGTCAGGTTGTTTAACGTGTTTGCCTTATCTGCTTCTGTGATCACTTCTTTTGCTACCTGGCGGTCCAGGTTTTTAGTGATAGTCTCAATCCCTTTATCCAGGGAGGCCTGTGAGATATCGATCAACGATACGTTATATCCGAATTGTGCGAATACGTGGGCAATTCCATTTCCCATTGTACCGGCACCAATGACTGCAACATTTTTCATGTACTGATTTTTTAGTTTTACTGCCTGGCAAAAATAATAGAAATGCTTGAACTGCCAATCAGCAGCAAACAAAAAAGACTTTCCATCCATGGACAGAAAGTCTTTGTATAATAAATAGTGGCAGGAAATGTTTACTGAATCGTCACAACCTTTGAACGTACGGTTTCATTGATCAGGTAATAATCCCTCGATCCGATGTTCTGAAGATCGTATTTCAATCCTACGATTTGTACGATCCCTGAACCAGCTCCTGCCGAGCTTACTTCCGACGCGCTGAATGTGTAAGAGGAAGTATTCCCGGGTAAGATCTTGATGATGTTGTTATTCTGCCCGATCAATGTGAACAATACCGAATCGGCGCCTGTTACCTGGCTGGCAGAAAGTGTGTACTCTGAAGATGTGCTTGGATTCCCGGAAGTAATAGCGCTCACTTCAGAAAAACCCTGAGTTGTTGAAGCGGTGAATGCCGGCCAGGCGTTGCCTGTTGCGTTCCAGGCTACATCGTTGTTATAGGAAATTCCCGTAGGGTCAGAAGCTCCGATCATATATACATAAGAGCCGTTTTGCTGTGCGGACAATGTTTTAGAGTTCACATCGACAGTTCCGGCGGAAAGAAAGGATTGTCCGCCATTTTCAGAGAAAACAGCCACTGCGGTTCCGACTTCCGTGTCCATGCTCCCTAATGGAGTGGATGTTGTCGTAATCGTTTTCAACGCTACCAGTGTTCCGAATGTTCCGCTGAAATTCGGGGTGTATGTCGGAGCGTTTGGAGCCGGAGCGTTGGCATACTCGCATGAACCATCGTCTTTTGTTGCTTTAATATCATAGTTGGTTGCAGTAGGGTCTGTGCATCCTTCTTTTTTACAAGAAACGAAGCCAAAAGTTAAGGAAAGACCGGTAATAATAAGAAGTGACTTTTTCATCGTGTTTTAATTTTAAAGTTTTAATGACACAAAAGTAGGGTAGGTTTGCCGGATCTGCAATACGGCATTTGACTGATTTACAAACTGCTATTCAGAAAAGGAGAATGTACTTATAATCTGCTGCCCGATTGACAGTAAGTGGTCGAACTCTTCTTCCGGATAGGTCAGCGTTAAAATGTATGCGGTATCATGCTGGATGTGATAGTGTTGAAACCACTTCATGTTCATCTGATTGAATGTACCTGTGTAAACGATTATGTGGTATTCTTTCTCTTCCTGTTTTACTCGTGTACTTTCCATCAGTCTGCCATTCTCAACCATGGTCTGGATCTGGGCTTTGGTGATCTCTACATACGTATCCAGGTCGATTTTGTTTTGAGACAGGTCCTGCACATGGATGTTGATGTTTGTCCGGAATCCGTCCGGAGAGGTATCTTGTTTCGGGAAAAACAGGAATATAGCTCCCGTCTTCCCAGAGCTGTCCAGTTCAAAGCCATCGGGGAATTGGATGCTGTAATTTCCTGCATTAAATGTATTCCATTCGTGTTTCATTGATCTTTTCTCTCTACGGTATTTTTACAGGATACAGATCTTATTCATTTCCCAAAAGCAGGTTCAGTACCCGTTCAGGTGAAATCTGTTCGATACACTTGCATTCCAGTCCTTTTGCACAGGTAGGGCAATGTTCGTCATTTACAAGGTAATGGGTGTCTTTCCCGATGGCGTGCCACCTTCCGGGATGGATCGGGCGCCGGCTGGAGAACAGCCCTACGGTCTTTATTCCCAGGTACCCGCCGATGTGCAGTGGCCCTGTGGAACAGGCAACAATTCCTTTTGCCCGCTGGATGAATGTCATCAGCTGTTCCAGGGTTAGCGACCCGCTTGTATCCAGCGCCAGGTCACTGCTTGGCAGATAACCTCTGAATAATACGCCTTCTTTTTCCGTTCCGGTAAACGCGACGGCGATGCCTTTGCTGTTCAGCAGCTTCCCGAGAGCAACATAGTTTTCTATCGGCCATTCCAGAGCGCTTCCCTGTGATTTCGGGTGAAGAATGACAAAATCAGGATGCTGCCGGATGAACTGTTCGATGGTTTCCGGAAGTTCCTGCACCGCGGGTTGAAACAACCGGGTGGATGCTATGAGATCTTCCATGGAAGGCAGTTCTTTTAACCCCAGCGGACGGAGCAGCTCGAAATTCAGCTGGGCTTCGTGCTTGTCAGAACGTTTCCGCGTAAAATTCACTTTATGATTGCATGTCAGTAAATGAAAGCTCCGGTGAGAAGTTCCTATCCGGTGAGCAATTTTAACCTTTTTGGCAAGGCTGGCAATTTCCTTGTTCGGGAATACATGAATAATTGTATCCGCTTTCAGTTCCCGGAACCTCGAAAGGCGCTGTACGGTGGGCAGCGATTCCAGCTCGTTCCAGTCACACACCTGGTCGATGGCTTTGTAAGCATTCAGGATGGGAAGGGTGTAATTTTTTCCTAAAAAGATGATGTGCGCGTTCGGGTAATGCTTTTTGATCCAGTCGCAAACCGGCAAGGTCAGGATCACGTCACCAATGCTGTCTGTTCTCGATATAATAATGCGTTCTATATTCATTTTCCTTGTTGTAACCGTAGCAATTTAATATATTTCCTGTAAGTAGCGTAGGCGCTTAACCGTGATATCGTAAAACCTGTTTTTCCGTCCAGGAATCCTTTTTTTATGAAGTAGCTTTTTATAAACTGGGCGATCACTTTAAGAAGTATGACAGGGTAATTCGTCCTTTTGCCTTGTTCAAACAGTTCTTTTGCCGCAATGTCGCCGAAATATTCGATCTGTCTGTAATGTTCTTCCCGGTTGTTATAGGAATAGTGCAGCAGGTCTCCTTTTAGGAAACCGGTCTGCTCACCATTCAGCATTTCCAGCCTGTCGTGGGGATTGGTTCCTACCCAGCGTGCTTTGTCTTTCTTTACCAGTCGTACTTTTGTATCGGGATACCATCCGCAGTGCCTTACCCAGTGCCCGCAATAATTTGTCAGGCGGTTCAGGCGGTAACCGTCACATTGTGGATTTTCCCTGACGGCAAGAATGGATACCTGTAATTCCTCTGTCAGGGCTTCATCTGCATCCAGGGACAGAACCCATTCATGCGTGGAGTGCTCCAGTGCGAAATTCTTTTGCTGAATGTGCCCGGTAAACGGGTTTTCGACAAACCTGACTCCCAGGCTGAGACAGATTTCCTTTGTCTTGTCGGAAGAAAACGAGTCCACCACGAAGATCTCATCGGCAACGGGCAGTAAGGAACGGATACAACGTTCTATATTGCATTCTTCGTTATAAGTGATGATTGCTGCCGTTATCCTCATAAGCTCTGAGAAATGGTATGAAAAACGGTTACCTCACCCGGATTTTTTGCCCCAGGCTGAGTCGTTCAATATTGATCCTCGGGTTCAGCTGCTTCAGCTGGCTGATAGACTTTCCGTGTCGCTGCGCGATCTTTCCAAATGTGTCACCGGATTTTACCGTATAATACTTCACCTGGGTACTTTGTGTTGTTGCGACAGGTGTTGTCGTTGTGGACTCTCCCGTTTTTGCAGATTCTATTTTCAAACGTTGGCCAACATATATATTGGTGGAGCTCATCCCGTTCAAAGCCATGATCTTATTGACCGTAGTACCGTATTTTGTCGCGATATTTCCCAGGTTTTCACCTGCCTGCACCTTGTGATAGAATGTATTTCCTGCGCTGGTGGAGCCGGGAGTTTCTGCCACTACACTTGCAGCAGAAGAGTCGGTTTCTTCAATAGCCGGGTTTTGGACAGGAGTGGAAATGGAAGGAGTTCGTGGCGATCCGTAGATCGATGCTTCCAGGTGGTAAAGCGAATCCTCCATGCTTACCAGCTTTCCGATGTACTTGATCGGCCCGTAAATGCATTGTTTGGGATTGGTTTCCGGGATGAAGTCGCGCTTGTAGATCGGGTTAAGCGTTTTGATCTCTTCCTCGTTCCACCCGACCAGGCTGCTGATCGTCGACATGTGGACTCCCTGTGACAAGCAGATGGTGTCTAATTCCGCGTAATGAACCGGTGCTTCTGCCGGGATGATATTGTGTTCGGCGTGATAGGTCAGCAGGTAAACAGCCGCGATGAAGTTCGGGACATACCCCTGTGTTTCTCTTGGCAGGAACGGGCGCACCTCCCAGTACGTTGTCTTGTTCCCGGACCGGCGGATCGCTTTATTCACGTTTCCCGGACCGGCATTGTACGCTGCAAGTGCCAGGTTCCAGTCACCGTAGATGTTGTACAGTTGTTTGAGGTACCTGCAGGCAGCATCTGTGGCCTTTTCAGGGTCCATGCGTTCATCAATGTAGGAATTTTCTTTCAGTCCGAACATTTTTCCTGTTCCGTACATGAACTGCCACAATCCCAACGCCCCCGCACGGGATTTCACCTGTGGGCGCAGACCGCTTTCAATGACACTCAGGTATTTCAGCTCCATCGGCAGGCCGTATTCCGAAAGCTTCGCTTCGTACAGGTCAAAGTACAATTTCGATCTGCCCAGGACGATTCGTGCAAAACCTCTTCTTTTTGACGCGAAAAAACGAATGGTGGAAAGGGTTGCTTCATTGCATTCCAGCTTAAACGGCGTCAGCTTGCTCATTTCTTTCAACCGCTGACAATATACTTCGTCTGAAAATTCAACTACCTGCCCGTCTGCATAATTCAGTGCTGCGATCACAGATTCATAGCTTCCTCCCTGCTTCTGAGCATACTCGGCATAATACAGTGCCAGGGATTGCTCTACCACGTTGACAAACTGGTCATTGCTCAGCACAGGATCACCTGTTTTCGGCTGAGAAAAACCGGTTACGGTAAGTATTGTCAGGGATATAAGGAGAATTATAAATCGCATAATGATAGAATTAGTTTAACCTTTCCAGATAAGAAGCAAAATTAAGCATTCCGTTTTCGTCAAACGGCTTTGCCATTATTTGGATTCCGAAAGGAAGTCCGTTTGTATGGGTTCCCAGCGGAACCGACAGTGCAGGATGGCCTGTAAGATTGGCGTGAACCGTGAAAATATCCTGCAGGTACATTTGGATCGGGTCTTTTACCCCGCCTTTTTCAAACGCTGTTGAGGGGGTTGTCGGTAAAAGAATGAAATCGAACCGGCTGAATATCTCTTCTGTTTTATCCTGCAGCACTCTTCTTACTTTCTGTGCTTTTGTGTAATAAGCGTCGTAATACCCATGTGAAAGCACAAAGGTTCCCGCCATGATCCGGCGTTTTACTTCCCGCCCGAATCCTTCGCTTCTCGATTTCTTATATGTTTCTTCAACTCCTTTGGCCTCAGGGCTTCTGTACCCGAAATGCACTCCGTCGAAACGGGAAAGGTTGGAAGAAGCTTCAGCAGTTGTGAGCACGTAGTAGGCAGGTACCACGTAATCCAGGTATGGAAATGAAACAAGTTCCACTTCGTGGCCTTTTGCTTTAAGCTCAGTGATCATCGCTTCTGTCCGTGCGACTACTTCGGGATCAATTCCTTTTGTTTCGAAGCTTTCCTTTAATACGGCCACTTTCAGCTTTTCCGGAAGGGTTCCGTCCAGGTAAGCCGGTACTTCTCTGGAAGAAGCCGTGGAGTCGAACTCATCTTTCCCTGCCATGATTTCCAGCAGCAGAGCGGTGTCTTCCAGTGAATTTGCAAAGGGACCGATCTGGTCGAATGAGGACGCGTAGGCGATCAGCCCGTGGCGGCTTATTCTTCCGTAAGTGGGTTTCAGTCCGTATGTGCCGGTAAAAGAAGCCGGCTGCCGGATCGACCCTCCTGTATCACTTCCCAGGGAAGCAGTACAAAGTCCCGCAGCGACTGCCGCTGCCGAACCTCCCGAAGAGCCTCCGGGAACTTTTGATACATCCAGTGGATTTTTTACCGGTCCGAAAGCAGATGTTTCGTTGGAGCTGCCCATTGCGAATTCATCACAGTTCAGTCTGCCGATAATGACAGCGTCTTCGTCGATTAAACGCTGAACAGCCGTTCCGGTAAATAACGATTCAAAACCTTCGAGGATTTTTGAGGACGCACTTACTTTATGTCCTTTGTAGCAAAGATTGTCTTTTAACCCGATAACCATTCCTGCCAGTTTTCCGGCGGATCCTGATTTTATTTTCTCGTCAACTTGCCGGGCCTGTTCCAGAGCACTGTCTGTAAATACCTCCAAAAAGGCATTCAACTCTTTTTTTCTTTCTATTTCAGCCAGATAATCCTGAACGATTGAAACAACAGATTTTCCGGTAGAAAGCTGTGCTTTTACCTCACCAAACGTACGATACATAATTTTAGACGGGAATTATTTCTTCTCTTCTTCTTTTTTGTCTTCGCCTTTAGTAGCGTCCTTAAACTCTTTTACACCCTGGCCCAGGCCTTTCATTAATTCAGGAATTTTTCTTCCTCCGAATAACAAAAGTACCACCGCAAGAATCAAAATAATTTGTCCCGCACCCATTGTCAGTGCCAATCCTCCTAATACCATTTTTCTACTATTTAGAATATATTAACAACAAAGGTAATGAATATTAAAAGACAAATAGTAGACTTTTCAGGATAAGAATAGTATAAAATCTGATTTTTTAACAAATAATTTGTAAAATATTCAAAGTGAAGGTGTTTTATCACCATCCTTCCAGGAAATCCGAGATGTCTCTCCTGTCCTTTTTGGACGGTTTCCCGGTTCCCAGTTCACGGTATGTGCTTTGTGCCGATTGGTACTGTTTGTACTTCTCAATTTCGACCGGATCTGTTATGTCTTCAATGTATTCGGCAACCAGTTTTGCCCCGATCCTGTTGTTCAGCAATTGAAGGATTTTGTAGGAAAATGTTGCCGTATTTTTCTGGACCGAAATAATATCTCCTGCTTTTACATCCTTTGACGGCTTTACCTGTTCTCCGTTCAGTCTGATCTTTCCTTTGGAGACCAGCTCCGTAGCAATGGAACGTGTTTTCGACAGCCGTACACACCAGGCATATTTATCGATTCTCGAGCTCATTCCTTGTCTTTTTGGGGAGTGAAGCATAGACTAGTTCATACGAATGATCGATCAGCTCCAGCACCAGGGACCGGTCGACGGTTCCGTCAAGGGAAACAGTATTCCAGTGCTTTTTACTCATGTGATAACCGGGGATGATTCCATCGTGTTGTTCCCGGAGCTCAATTGCACGCTCAGGATCACACTTGAGATTAATGCTTCTCGCTTCATCCACATCGATCAGGGCGAACATCTTTCCCGCTACCTTGAATACAAGCGTTACACTGTCAAAAGGAAAAGCTTCTTCGGTGAACGGTTTACTGAGACAATAGGTGCGAATTTCTTCCAGATACATGTTATCGGTAACGGATCAATGGTGCATTCCGGGGGCATTGTCGTATTTGCCTAAATTTTTCAGCAGTTTGGCGTGATCTTTTACCGCTCCGAAAAAGGTCGCGTAGCTGTAATACGGCAGATTGTATTCAATGGCCGTCTGCTTCACGATTTTTGAAATGTCTTTGTAATGTACATGGCAGATATTGGGGAACAAATGGTGTTCCACTTGGAAATTCAGTCCACCTACATACCATGACAGCAAACGTGCCTTCGGAGCAAAGTTGGAGGTGTTGTACAGCTGGTTAACAGCCCAATCTGCCTTGATGTTGCCTGATTCGTCGGGAACAGGGAAATCGGAGGAAGGGACAACGTGCGCAGACTGGAAAATAACGGACAACAGGAACCCGGCGATAAACTGCATGACAAAAAAGCCGATCAGTGAAATGTACCATGCTGTAGGTGCGATCCAGATCGGTAAGGCGATGATCATAAATGCATACACTAATTTTGTTGCGATGATCGTTGTAAGCCCTTTTGCAAAGCTGATGTTTTGTGTAGCCAGCAATCCCATTTTATTGTACCGGTGAATCTGCCGGTAGTCTTTTCTGAAAAACCAGTTGATGGTCAACAAGCCATACAGGAACCATGCGTAGATGTGCTGGTAGCGGTGAGCTTTCAGACGCTCCTGGTTGGGAGAGAACCGCATCAGTCCGTCAACATCAATGTCTTCGTCCATTCCGTCTACGTTGGTATAGGTGTGGTGCAATACATTGTGCTGTATTCTCCAGTTCAGATCGCTTCCTCCTACCATGTTTGCCAGGTAGCCCAGGGACTTATTGACAAACGGGTATTTTGAATAAGATCCGTGATTGGCATCGTGCATTACCGACAGGCCGACTCCGGCCATTCCCAATCCCGCGATTGCCCAGAGCAACAGCGCAAACCACGCCTGTTCGGCAATGGTAAGGATCAAAATATAAGGGACCAGGTAGAGGGAAACCATAAAGATGGTTTTGAGGACCATTCCTGTGTTTCCAAACCGGGAAATGTTGTTGGTTTTGAAATAAGCGTTAACTCTCTTCTTTAATTCCTTGTAAAATTCAACGTTGTGATCTTGGGAAAATTTAATTGATTTTATATCCATTTTCTAATTTAAAGTGTCGCAAGATAGCTATTTTTTTACATAGTTTACAGAATAAAAACGTTAAAGTTTGTTTAATCTGTAGACCGAAACATTTTTCTTTTCCTACTTTTGCGCCATGAAATGTAAACGGTTGGCCATTTTTGCCTCAGGAACAGGCAGTAACGCTTTGAACATCATCCGGTTTTTTAAAGATTCGGAGGAGGTGAAGATCGGTTTTGTGTTATCGAACAAACAGGACGCTAAAATTGTTTCTTCGGCGAAAGAGGAGGGAGTTGATGTGGTTGTTGTTTCCAACCAGGAGGTGGAAGATGCGGAAAAGATAATCAGTTTGTGTACTTCGAATAAGATCGATTACATCATTCTGGCCGGTTTTCTCCGCAAAGTACCGGAACAGCTCATCGCGCTTTACCCGGACCGTATTATTAACATCCATCCGGCGCTGCTTCCCGAATACGGTGGAAAAGGCATGTACGGAGCGAATGTGCATAAAGCGGTGCTGGAAAATAAGGAAAAAGAATCCGGAATTACGATACATTTTGTAAATTCAGAGTTTGATAAAGGTGAAATCATTGCACAGTTCCGTTGTGAAGTGTCTCCGGATGAAACGCTGGAGTCGCTTCAGCAGAAGATCCATCAGCTGGAGCATGCGAATTTCCCTGCCGTAATTAAGAATACCATTTTAATATGACAGAGTTTTTTAGTCCGTTCAGCTGGTCCCAGGTCCTAAAAGCAACAATGGTGTTGTTTGCCGTAATTGATATCATCGGTTCTGTTCCGCTGATCATTAAGATCAAAGAAAAATCGGGAGATATCAGCCCGCTTAGAACAAGCCTGGTATCACTGGGAATCATGGTCGGTTTTTTGATTCTGGGAGAATCCATTCTCAATATTTTCGGAGTGGATATCCGTTCATTTGCCGTTGCGGGTTCATTGATCATTTTTGCACTGGCGCTGGAAATGATCATGGGATGGCACCTTTTCAGGGACGAAGTGACGGGAAAGGTGGCGAGTATTATCCCGCTGGCGTTCCCGATCATTGCCGGGGCAGGTACAATGACCTCCATTGTCTCTCTGAAAGCGGAATTCTCCGAAGTGAATATCGTAATGGCGATCATCATCAATGTGATCATTATTTATGTGGTTCTCCGCCTGACTAAAAAAATAGAGCAGCTGTTAGGAAAAGGAGGTATTGCAATTGTTAAAAAAGTATTTGGAATCATCCTGCTGGCAATCGCCGTAAAATTATTTTCTTCCAATATTACTTTCCTTTTTGCCGGGTGATTCCCCGCCGTACGGGGCCTGGCATTGCTCTTCTGGTTATAGGTAAAACGTTTAGTATTAGTAACAATAATTAAACAGTATGTTATTATTTTGATAAAATTGTTAGATTTGCATCGCTCAAAACTATGAAAAAGCTATGGAATCGATAGGAAAACTAACAGAAGACATTATTAACAGAAGTCCGTTCTTACGGGAATCAATGACAGAAGGATTGATCAATGTGTCAGCATTGGCAAGAAAAATCCAGCCTGAAATCGAAGAAATTACAGGTAAAGAAGTAAAAGAGGGTGCTATTGTCATGGCAATCAAGCGGATGTCACCCGGACTTTACCACAAGCTGAACGTTAAAATTAAAAATGTTTTAGGCGAGCTGGGAGACTTTCTTGTAAGAAGCAATTTGTCGGATTTTACGTACCAGAACTCCGATTCGCTGGGACTGAAACAAGCGGAGCTGATCCGTTTACTGAACTCTGAATCAGATGGGTTCTTCGCCTTGTGCAAAGGAGTGACGGAAACGACCATCATTACGGGAGATAAGCACAAGGAGACGATCGAACGTTTGTTTCAAAACGAAAAACTGATCGCTTCGACTCAGAACCTGGCTTCCGTAACGGTGAAGCTGCCCCACATCAACACAGAAATTTACGGGATTTATTATTACATTCTGAAGCAATTAGCCTGGGAAGGGATCAACATCATTGAAGTCATTTCAACAGCAAACGAATTCACCATTATTGTAGCACAGGATGATGTGGATAAAGCATTTAAGATCCTGATGCAGCTGAAAAGGGGATTTTAGGGAATGTACAATTAAATAATTGTCAAATTACCCGTTGTCAATTTTCAGTCATCTCATTCTTCATTATTCTTTCGCAGTTCCATTTTATTGAAAACCTGGCAAGCGACAAGGTCTCCCATCACATTGACGGCCGTGCGGAACATTCCCAGCAGGCGGTCAACTCCGATGATCAAAGCAATTGCTGTTACCGGGATCCCGATGGATGATAACACACTTCCGAGTACGATCACACCTGCTCCCGGAGCGGATGGTGTACCGATAGACGCCATAATGGTAGTGACAATGACAACGGTGATGCTCATTGCGTCTAGTTCCAACCCGTAAACCTGCGCCAGGAACAGCGTCGCGATGGCCTGGAACACTGCCGTTCCGTCCATGTTAAGCGAAACTCCGATCGGAATCACAAAACGGCTCACAGAAGGATTGATCTTCATTTTTTCTTCGGCGGTTTTTAGTGTCAGCGGCATTACGGCCGCGGAGCTGGCGATGGAGAAACCGAGCAGCAAAGCGTCTTTTGCGTCAGCCATGAATTTCCGGATACTCACTCCCGCGTAAAATCGCAATAATGCAAAATAGAACAGAACGGTCAGCATCAGTCCCGACAATACGGTCACAATGAACATGGAAAGCCCGAAGATTGTTTCTATTCCGACCTGTGAGGTGACCTGGACCATCAAACCGAACACTGCAAGCGGAGCGATCTTCATGGTCCACTTCGTAATGGCCATTGTAACTTCCTGCACGGAGTACAGAACTTTCAGCAGCGGCAATGATGTTTCCTCAGGTAAATTAACCAATGAAACCCCGACGATCAGCGCAAATACAACAATGCTCAGCATATCTCCTGCAACCAGTGATTTCAGGGGATTGTCCGGAATCAGGTTGGTCAGGATTTCCGGCAGGTTGGAAAAGCTGACGATGGATTTCCCGGTGGAAGCCACCTGTGTGACCTGTTCCTCAACCGCAATATTCATATAATCGCCCGGGTTTAGAACTCCTGCAATCCCTACGGCAAGGATCAATGTCACAACTGACGTAAAACCGAAATAAAGCAGGACTTTTCCTCCCGATTTGAGCAGGTAGTCCTTGTTATTTCCTCCGGCGATCCCCTGGATAACAGAGCTGAACATCAGCGGAACCATGATCATCTGTACAATGCGGATGAAAAGGTTGCCCGGCAATGCGATCCAGTTGATCAATCCTGTTTTCTGATCTTCCGTTAACCAGGATGGAGTGGTTGCCAGGTAGGAACCGAGACCGATTCCGAGAAAAATGGCGATCAGGACCCTTAACCACAGTTTTCGCTGAACAAGATTCTGGATGTAGCTGTATAAATCTTTTATCGGGTTGAGTTTTTCGTCTTTGTGTGCTTGCATAAGAGAGGTGCTATGGTATTACAAAATTAGAAAACTTACGCAAAGAGAAAAGTACGTTCCGGAACAAATTGTCCGGGCAGGTCGGTTATTCAAAGTCGATCGTCCACCCCCGTTGAGACAATACGGAGTAAGTTGTCAGGAATTCCAGTGCATCCGGCAGGCTTGTGTAGCTGTCTTTAAAGATCAGCCGGTGAATGTCAACAACCGGGTTCAATCCGAGGGGGAAAGTGATTGCCTGGTACTCCTGTGCCTGTTCCATGCTGCGGAGCCATTTGCGGAGCAACTGGATCGATTCGTTTTCACTCCACTGCAAAGCTGTTGATTCAATGGAGCAGACAAAATCAATGGTTTCGGATGCGCGTGAAAACAATACATTCAGGCGGTTTCTCCCCGATTCGGTATTGAGCGGCCCGAACCGCAGGTGGAAATTCTCATCTTCATCAGGTGCATAACCCAGGCTGATGATGAGGTGCTCACATTCATCTCCCTGTACTTTTTCAAGTGGTTTAAGAAACAACGTATCCTGTTCAATGCGGTGCTGGATTTTGTCCAATAGCTCCGAGGGAAGCGCTTTTTGAATGGCATCCGCCTGTTCTTGTGAAAAAGCGACGACCCCGATCGTTTTCCCGGTTGCCAGGCGTTTCCGGATGACCTCTGCCACACGTGCTGCTTCCTGTTTGTTTTTCCGGTCAATGTAGCTTGCGTTGGCGCAGAAATGACGGGTAATGCAATTGTGGTCAATAGGAAAGGATGGATAGACCACCAGCTTGTCGTTGTAAAAATAGCGATTGGAGAAAGCAATCAACGGTGCGTGCCTGCTCCTGTAATGATGCGTCAGGATGACTTTCGGGAGGTAAAAGGCTGCGTGTTGCAGGACACTTGTTATTTCCTTCGCTCCTGCCCGGAAATAAGAGGTTGGAGGCATCTGCTGGTCATCTCCTGCGATAATCGCACGATTGCTCCGCTGCAATGCTCCGGTTCCGTTTTGCGCTGCCATCTGGCTGGCTTCATCCATAATGCAGGCATCAAATATCCCTTGCTCCAACGGGAACGTTTTTGCCAACTGTACGGGATTGGTCAGCCATACAGGTTTTAACAGGCGTATCCATATCCGGGCCTCTGACTTCATTAATTCCCGTAAAGCGGGGTGCTGCCTTGTTTTGGAGAATTCTTTTACAAGGATGGATTTTCCTTTTTTGAGCTGTTGCCGGAGCTCTTTTTGTTCTGTTGTCAGCTTTGCTGCCGGGGTATTCAGCAATTGGTTGTATGCTTCGAATTTTTTCTTTGCCCGGAAAAGAATCTTCCCTGCCGCCAGCCGGTTTTCTTTTTGTTCCCCGGTGAGAACCGCCTCCACTTTTTCTTTCAGGTAATGCGGTTCAAAAGTGGAAAGAGCAGGGTAGTGGGACCGGAAAACGGCCTGGTGGGTCCCAAGAATGTTTTTGCAATAACTTTCGAAGGAATCGCTTGCGGAAATGGCATCCAGGATCTGCTGGCTGAGGTGTGTTAATTCCTTTTCCAGGATCATCAATTCCGGTAAATGGGCAAGTAGCTTATCCAGTTGCCCGGAAACGGGAAGGTGTTTATCCAGCCGGTAACAACTACGCAGGTTTTCTTTCAGGATCGTGATTTTCCGGTCGCTTTCACTGAGTAATTTCCGCTTTTCAGTTGTCAGATCGTTGTACGTATCCCATTTTTCTTTGGAGAACAAATGCAGGCTGGATTTCAGGAGATCCGTTTCGGAAAAATCGGAGATACCGAGCCGGGTTAATTTTTCTTCAATCGAAAGTAATTGCCGCTTTAAAGCCTGGTAATTGTTCAATTGACCGATGGATCGCTGAGCAGCCGAAACCGGTAAATGACTGACAGCCGACCATCGTTTCTTCAGCTTTAATTTCCGGAAGAAACCATTTTTTTCCGTTAATTGCCCGAGGTATTCCAGCTCCAGCTCCGAAGGAATGATCTTCCAGTCGGTTAAAATCCCGGAAACACCTTCTACCTGCTTTTGAAGCTGGGTGTATTCTTTGTGGAGTTTCAGGAATTTTTTCTGCTCTTTGGACCCCGGCACGATGATGGAAGCATATTTTTTTGCCAGTTCGTTCTGGAACAATTGATATACCACGCTTTGGTATTGCAATTGCTCAATGCTGTCCTGGGATAGACCGGGAAGCATCTTTTCCAGTTGAACAACATGCTCTTTCGTATCTTCAACTGCTTTTGCCAGTTCTGCCAGGCTGCCTTTCTGCAGAACGGATGAAGGAATAATGGCACAGCTTTTCGCCAGGTTTCCGTCATACATCTTTTTTACCAGCGAGCATGTTTTTTCATACTCATTCAGCGACGGAGGATTGGAGAGGAAGTGAAAGCTTTCAGTTGAGGCATTCTCTTTTCCCGGCCTATCTGCTGCGGCTTCAGTCAGTAATTGATGGAAGGTGGAAAAAGAAACACCTCCGATCAATTCCGGCTGGTTGAGGATGTCCAGCATGAATTGCAGGTTGTTTTCCAGCTCTTTGCGTGTGGAGTATTCGTTTTGCTTTGGCAGCTGGTATTCATCCAGGAATTCCCATGTTCTTTTCAGGTCTGTGATGAAGTCCCGCACAGGCAGGTCATCGGTAGCAATAACAGACAGCTGTTCCAGGCTGCAGGATGAAAGCCGTTTTCGGATGACTTCCAGGGCGGCCCTTTTTTCGGAAATAAACACGGTTGAATGTCCTCCTGTCAGTAATTTCCCGATGATATTGGTTAATAATTGCGATTTCCCGGTTCCGGGAGGCCCCTGAACGACACAATTTTCTTTGCTGAACAGGTGAAAGACCGAGCGGTGGTCGGTATCGTAGGGCAATAATGATTCATCAGCTAATTGAAGGGTGTGCTCGCCCGATCGTTCTCCGGACAAGAACTGTTGTAAGCAGGGTGAAAATTCTTTCCCTTCCGCTAATTCCTCCAATTCTTTCAGTAGCGTATAGCGGTGGTGATGAAAATTCCCGACGACGGAAACCTCCGGATCAACGTCCTCCAACCCCGATTCTTTTAAATTGGAGAATACTGTTCCGGGATCGGTAGCTGTCAGTTCTATCCCGTAAATTTCCGTTATTTTTTTTGCCAGAAACGGATTCAGAAACCCTGCTTCTTCATCGGGGAAGAGCTGAACGTGTTCCCTTACCTTGTCAATTTTGAATGAACAGGGAACGAGCCAGATGGGCGTTGTTACCGGTTGATTGTTCCACTCCCAGTTCAATACACCGATTGCCCGGCAAAGTGGATTTATTCCGCTTTCTTTTATTGAATTTTGCGAAACGGAGATGATTTTTGAAAGATCCTGTAAAGGGATCGTTTCTGAGAACCGGGCTGTTTTCCTGTCATCGGCCGAGACAAGCAAATCGTTTTTGCTGAATTCGCTTTGCTGCAGGATCCATTCATTCAACAAGTGCTTTTCAACCGGTTTCATAAAGCGAAGTTAATTTTTTAATGGAACATTTGAAAGCGCTGACCTGTAGAATGATGGCCGGAGTATTCCATATTGTCAGGGTGATGCTGCTTTGTACAGGTAAAAAAGTGCTGGTGGCTACTTCTTAAACCGATAGTTCCCCGGCAATGGCGATTGGTAGTTGTTTCCTGATTTCGGAAACCGGCAGGTTGCATCCCAACAGGTACATTAATTTTGTCAATGCCGCTTCGGTAGTCATATCGCTGCCGGAAACAACGCCGGTTTTCTGGAAGAAGCTGCTTGTTTCATATTTCCCCTGCTCTACCTTTCCTGAGCTGCATTGCGTGACATTCAGCACAATTCCTCCCTGTTCAATAAAGCGGCTGATTGATGCCTGAAGCAGCGGATCGCTGGGTGCGTTTCCCGAACCATAGGTTTCCAGCACCAGTGCTTTCACATCCGGGTAATGGAACAAGTGCCGGTAGTAATGAAGGTTGATCCCGGGATATAGTTTCAGAAGCGCGACTTCATCGGAGAAATGCGGATGGAATTCCAGTTGTGGTCTGTTGGTACGGAAAAGGTCGTCAAAATTGTAGTCAATGGTTACCCCTGCAACAGCCAGACGCGGGAAATTCGGGGATTTGAAGGCCTCAAACTGGTTGGCAGAGACTTTGGAGCTCCTGTTGCCCCGGTAGAGGGAATATTCAAAATAAACGGCTACTTCCTGGATCAATGCGTTTCCTTCGCTGTCTTTGCCCGCTGCAATTTCTATAGCAGTGATGAGGTTTTCCTTTCCATCTGTACGAATGGTCCCGATCGGCAGCTGGGAACCGGTAAGGATTACGGGTTTCCTGAGTCCCTGCAGCATGAAGCTCAATGCGGATGCTGTGTATGCCATTGTATCCGAGCCGTGCAGGATGACAAACCCGTCGTACTGATCATAATTTTTGACAACGATCTCCCCGATCCGTACCCAGTCTTCAATTCTGATCTCGGAAGAGTCGATGGGATGCCCGAAGCTTTCAGTTGTCAGCCGGACATTCAAACGCTGCAATTCCGGAACGTGTGTATAAATGTGGTTGAAATCAAATGCTTTCAATTCGCCTGTCTGCAGGTCGTTTACCATACCGATCGTTCCCCCGGTATAGATCATCAATACATTTGGTCTGTTATCGCTCATGGTCGGGAATATTAGCCGCAGATGTGCATGCACTGTTGAAGGCAGTACACCTGCGGCGGCTTATTTTTTCCTGTTATGCTGGTTCAGCGCTGGAAACAGGGAAGGCTCTGTCCACTTTTTTGAACAACCCCTGCAATACTTTCCCCGGACCTACTTCGATCACTTCCGTTGCACCGTCAGCGATCATCTGCTGCATGATTTGTGTCCATTTTACGGGTGCGGTCAGCTGGGCAACCAGGTTTTTCTTGATCTCTTCAGGATCCGTTACACCCGTTGCCGTTACGTTCTGGTAAACCGGGCAGGAAGGAGTGCTGAAGGTAGTCGCTTCGATTGCGGCAGCCAGCTCTTCACGGGCAGGTTCCATCAATGGAGAATGAAATGCTCCTCCCACTTGCAGAATCAGAGCCCTTTTCGCTCCCGCCTCTGTCAGTCTGGCGCACGCTTCTTCTACTGCGGGGATCGCTCCCGAAATGACCAATTGTCCCGGGCAGTTGTAATTCGCCGCAACAACGATCCCGTCAACAGAAGCGCAGATCTGTTCCACTACTTCATCTTCCAGTCCAAGGATCGCAGCCATTGTCGAAGGTTCCGCTTCACATGCTTTCTGCATGGCCAGGGCACGTTTGTAGACCAGCATCAGTCCGTCCTCAAAGCTCAGTGTTCCGTTTGCCACCAATGCTGATAATTCTCCAAGCGAATGCCCGGCCACCATGTCGGGCTTAAAATCAGCACCCAGCACAGCTGCGAGAATGGTAGAGTGAAGGAAAATGGCTGGCTGAGTCACTTTTGTCTGCTTCAGTTCTTCGTCCGTTCCTTCGAACATGATTTTTGTGATGTCAAAACCTAATAACTGATTTGCTTTTTCAAACAATTCTTTTGCTTTTGGAGAGTGATCATACAGATCTTTCCCCATTCCTGAAAATTGGGCTCCTTGTCCCGGAAATACATATGCTTTCATACTATTCGATTCTCTATTCTGTCAACAAAGACAATTTTTAGCTGGGACAAATATACATATATCGGTGAAACAAAAACTTCCGGATCCTTCACAAGGTATATTTCGTGAAGCACCCGGAAGCAGGTCTGTTTTCTACCGGATCAGAACTTCACGATTCTGAATTCTGTTCTTCTGTTCACGGCGTGCTCCTCTTCTGTACAATCCGAGGTTACTTTTCCTTCGCATGCGCAGTCATTGATCAGTTTCGATTCACCGTATCCTTTCCCGGAGATCCTGGAAGGGTTTGTAATGCGTTTCCTGATGTAATCGGCGGAAGCTTTCGCACGTTTATCTGAAAGAGACAAGTTGTATTTAGCGGAAGAACGGCAATCCGTATGTGAACCGAGCTCAATCGCCATTGTCGGGTTTTCGTTCATCGCCTGGACGATCTTATCCAGCTCAATCTTTGCATCTTCCCGTACTTTGGCACTGTTCAGATCAAAATAAATAGGGCTGATGGAGATCATGGAAGCCAGGTCTTTCCCGATTTCCAGCTTATCCAGGTCAATGGTATGATAAATTTCACCGCTCATTGTAATCAAGTGGTTCAGCGCTACTTCTTTTGTCGCATATCCGGTTTTTTCTACCCGGATTCGGTAATCCAGCTGATCTCCTTTTTTGGTTCCTTCCAGCAACTGCCTGAAATCCCCGTTCTCATCCGTTTTCCCCGTAAATGCGATTGTTTTTCCTGTTTTGTCTTTGACCGTAATTTTGGCATCATCAACAGTTGACTTCGTATCTTTATTGATGACATGGACAAGCAGGGTATTGCCCCGGTTCTCTTCCAGGGAAATGTTTTTTGTCAAGTCGGTATCTGCAGTAGCGAATTTTTCGGATTTCGGAAGGTAATCTTCTTTTTCGGCATCCAGTTCCAGGGCCGATGCAGCCGGAACATAAATGGAATAATTTCCGTCAGTGCCGGATGTTGTTTCAAACAGCTCCCCTGTTTTCGGGTCTTTTAACCGGATACGGACATTTCCCAGCGTGTTATTGCTTATTAAATCGGTTGTTTTCCCGGTGAGTATGATCATACGTGGAAAAGGATTTACCAGCTCAACAGCATAAATGTCATCTCCCTTTCCCTGGATCCTGTTGGAAGAAACATACCCGTTTTTTCCATCTTCCGAAAGTGTCAGCGCGAAATCGTCCTGGGGGGAATTCACATTTGTTCCGCAATTGACCACTTTAAAGACATCCGGTCCTGCCATCACGGCAACGAAATTGTCGAGCCCTCCCAGACCGGGATGGCCGTCTGAGGTGAAGTAAATGTTTCCGTCGGAACCGATCCATGGGAAAAATTCATTCCGGGGAGTATTGATGATGCTTCCCATATTTCTGATATTGGTAACATCCCCGTTCTCTGTTACATCCGCTATATATAGGTCGGATCCGCCGTAACCGCCTTCAACTGTGGAGGAGAAGATCATTTTCTTCCCGTCTTTTGTCAATACGGGATGCCCGGCAGAATGTTTATCCGAATTAACGGATAGTCCACGGACATTCACCCATTTCCCTTTTTCGTTAATGTCGGCCAGGTAGATGGACAAATGATAGAGTCCGTCCGTTGCTTTTTTATTGTTTCGTGTAAAATATACCCGTTTGCCGTCAGCAGTGATGAACAGCGACCCTTCATTCAGCTTCGAATTGACTTTTCCTTTCACCTTCTTTGCTTTGGAATAGGTATTGTCCCCTTGCTTCTGAACGCGGTAAATATCCAGGAATCCTTTTCCATTATACAGGTTCTTACGGCTGATAAACCCGGAAGTGCCCCTGTCGGACAGGATATAAATATCGTTCCCTTCGAACTGGTACGCTCCGAATTCATTGTTATCCGTATTTAATTTTGTTTCCCGGATGGTAAAATGGACGTTGCTTTTCAGTTCTGCAAGGTAATCCGTGCTCTGGTTGTATTCTTTGCATCGTTCATCACTGAATTTTCCGCAAAAATGTTTCAGCAGCTCACCTGCTTTGGTGTAATCTCCGTTCATTTTTTCTGCCTGGATATAATTGTACAGATCCTCCTTCGTGTATTCGGAAAGATTGACCCCGTTATAATATTCAAGCGCTTTGGTGTAGCTGCCCATATAGTAATAACTGTTTGCCAGCCGGATCCGCATTGCCGGAGAGTCGTTGTCAGAATCGATCAGGCGTTCATACTGCGTTGCGGCGCTCCAGTAAGATCTGAGATTGTACAGATCATCTGCTTTTTTTAACCGTGCCTGTGCCGAAACGGAAACAGAGAGCAGGATAAAACAGACTATTGCCAATATATTTTTCATTGTTTTAATGCGTTAAAAGGTTAAAAATAACGAGGTGAGTAAACTCCTTTTTTCAGGAAATTGAAATCATAGGAAAGCAAGACTTCAAAGGTTCCGGAGTTGTATTGCCGCAGCTTCTGAGTTCCGAAATCGCTTGCAACACCCAGTTTCAGCTGAGGAGTGATCTGCACCTGGACAAACGCGCCGAGGGCGGCATCCAACCGGTACAAAGCGCCAAACCACAGTTTGTCATTGTAGATGGCCGCCAGGGAAGCATCTAAGCTGAAAGGAGCGCCATCAGTTATCTTCACCTGGGCAGAAGGGCGGAGTTTCCATTTGTCGCTCAGCCTGAAAATGTAGCCCAATGTAGCGAAATAATGGCGTTTCTCTAAATTGAAGCTGGAGCCGTCGTAGCTGTTCTGGATCAATTTGGGCGTGCTGACCCCGAAGAAGAATTTGGGTCCATGGTATAAGATTCCGAACCCGATATTCGGGTTTGCCCTGTTCTCTATCTGTTGCAGGGCAGCTACCGGGTTTCCGGCATTGTACAGCTTATCCCGGTCGAATCCGAGTAAATTCACACCTGCCTTTACACCGAACGAAAGCTTGGTCTTGTTCTTAAAGCGGAGAGAATAGCTGATGTCGGCGGCAACAATTGTCTGGCGGACAGGACCTGCCATATCGTTTACGGCTGTGATCCCGATCCCGACAGATTCGTACGGAAGCGGGGAGTGGATGCTCAATGTTGTGGAGCGGGGGCGTCCGTCTACTCCTGCCCATTGTTCCCTGTGAATGGCGGTGACATTCAGCATGTCCCTGCTTCCTGCATAGGCAGGATTGTAAAAAAGCGCATTGTCAAAATATTGGGTGAAATGCGGATCCTGCTGTGCATTTACTGAAAAACCTGCTACTGACAAGATCACTATTAAGATGAATTTTAAATTTTTCATAACCAGTGTTTTTAAGGTGTTGATTAGCGTTCCAGGTAAATGAATCCTGTTTTTACTCCGTGTACTTCCGATTGTGTGTCAAGCACATAGTAATAGGTTCCGGTCGGAAGCTCATCTCCGGCAACATTGTATTTGCTTGTACTTCTTCCATCCCAGTTATTCTGGTAATTCGTTGTCTGGTAAACGACAGTTCCCCAACGATTGAAAATTGTCAGCTCATTGTCCGGATAGTTTTCAATCCCGGCAATGACGAATACATCATCGGTCCCGTCTCCGTCAGGAGTGACGTAGTTCGGAATATCCAGGTCTTTGCACTCGATCTGGATCATTACGGTAACGCTTGTATCCCCGCAGATTCCGTTTGAAATCGTGTGCGTAAAAGTATAAATACCATTTTCCAGGCTGCTGATATCCAGTGTTCCGTCCGGATTGAGGTAAGTGGAAGCACTGCCCGTTGTTGACCAGGTTCCCCAGGATGTTTCATTTGACAACAGTGTCTTTAAGTCGATCGTGGCATTGTCTTTAGGACAGAATGGTGTACTTGGCAGTGGTGTTCCGGGGGAAACGTCATCGGAGGGAATGACATTCACAGAGATAATTGCCGTATCAGGCTTGCAATTTCCTACGATGTAGTAGAATGAGTAACCACCTGACAGGTTCTGCAGGTTCAATACAGATCCGTTCAGTGCGTTCCCCGGGTCATTTCCTCCCGGAACATTGCTCCAGCTTCCCCCTGGATCTGCATCATTCGGAAGCAATGTTGCCAGGTCGATGCTTCCCATAGTTCTGCATATCTCAACAGAAGATACGGGAGAACCTGCATTTGCCTGTGGAACGTTGTCGATAATCGTTACTTCAAATGAACAGACTGCCTGGTTACCGGAAGCATCCATGGCAGTGACTGTTATTGTAACGGAACCGTCTGTTGTTGAAACAATTGTTCCCGGAGCCGGCTGCTGAATATATGTAATTGCTCCTGTACAGTTATCCGTTGCATGGATAAACGGAAGGTAATCCGGAAGCGCTGCTTCACAATTATCCGCTGTTATGCTGAGTGTTGTATCTCCCTGGCAGTCGGTGAAGACAGGATCGATATCGTCCTCGACAGTTACGTTGAAGGAACAGATTACCGTATTTCCTGCAGCATCTGTTGCCGTATATGTTACTTGTGTCGTTCCTGCGGAGAATGTTTCTCCCGGGTTATGTGAAGAAGTAACGGATGGAACAGAACAGTTATCTGTTGCTGTCGGTGCGGTCCAGGTAACTGCAACATCACACGAACCTCCTGAGGAAATGGTAATATCAGCCGGACAGTCCGTA
This sequence comes from Crocinitomicaceae bacterium, assembly GCA_037189645.1. Classification (GTDB taxonomy): domain Bacteria; phylum Bacteroidota; class Bacteroidia; order Flavobacteriales_D; family Crocinitomicaceae; genus Taishania. The sequence continues at coordinate 83,156 of JBBCIY010000007.1, read as the reverse complement.
AATACAGGATCCTGATCATCTCCGACCTGTATTACACCTGTATCATCTGTAGCTGTTACCGGCGAAGCACAAGGGTCATTGGAAGTAAGAACGACTGAAACAATATCGCCATCGGTGAGTGCTGATGTAGTAAACGTACTTCCGGTTTCTCCTGCGACATCCACACCATTTACCTGCCATTGATAAGCTGGGGAGGAACCTCCGTTTACCGGGTTGGCAGTGAATGTGATACTTGTTCCGGCACAGATTGCGGACGCTGGTATTCCGGTAATCGTTACGGCTGGTGTAACGCTTGAAACGATTACAACCGCAGGAGTATCATCCGTAGCAGTAGCTGGAGAAGCACATGGAGCGTTGGATACCATGATAACTGTTATGACATCTCCATTGTTCAATCCTGTAGTGCTGAAAGTGCTGTTCGTTGCTCCCGCAACATTGACACCATTGATCTGCCATTGATAGGTTGGTGAAGCGCCTCCGTTTACCGGGTTAGCTGTCAGGTTGATGGTTGAACCGGCGCACAGACCCGTCACGGGATCTCCTGTTATATTTACCGAAGGAACCACAGATGGGGTTACACTGATAGCCGTTGTTGTAGCCGAAGCGGATGCAGGTGAAGCACATGTTGCGTTTGAATACAGGATGACCGTTACTTCATCACCGTCGTTTAAAGACGAAGTTGTGAACGTGCTGCCTGTCTCTCCGGAAACGTCTGTTCCGTTGACCTGCCATTGATAAGCCGGAGAAGACCCTCCGTTTACCGGGTTTGCCGTAAATGTAACGCTTGTTCCTGAGCAGATAGCGGAACCAGGTGTTCCTGTTATGGAAACACTTGGTGTAACAGCAGGATTAACGGTAATTGCCGTTGTTGTGAAAGAAGCGTTGGCGGGTGAAGCACATGGAGCATTTGATGTCATGATGACAGTTACCTGGTCGCCATTGTTAAGAGAAGAGGTTGTAAATGTACCGCCTGTTTCTCCGGGTACATTTGTACCATTTACCTGCCATTGATAAGTTGGTGCAGAGCCACCGTTTACCGGGTTCGCCGTAAATGTGACGCTTGTTCCGGCGCAGATAGCAGAACCGGGAGTACCTGTTATTGAAACACCCGGAACGACGGCAGGGGTCACACTGATGGTGGTTGTCGTACCCGAGGCTGTCGCAGGTGAAGCACATGGAGCATTTGATGTCATGATCACAGTTACCTGGTCACCATTATTTAAAGAGGTGGTGGTAAACGTGCTACCGGTTTCTCCTGCAACATCTGTACCATTTACCTGCCATTGATAAGCAGGAGAAGCTCCTCCGTTTGTCGGGTTCGCCGTAAATGTAACACTTGTTCCGGCACAGATAGCGGTAACCGGAGTTCCGGTAATGGCAACACCCGGCGTCACTGATGGGGTAATTGTAATGCTGACTTCGTTGGAATTCCCGGAACAGCTTCCGTCTGTTACAACTGCTCTGTAGCTGGTAGAAGTTGAAACATTGTTGGCAATGTAAGGTGTTGCCGTTGCCCCGGAAATATCATTCCAGGTCGTTCCTCCGTCTGTTGACGATTGCCACTGGATGGTTCCTGAATGACCGGAAAGCGTTAAAGTAATAGTTGAACCGGAGCATGCAGATGCTGGGCTGGCGATTGCTGTTCCGGCAGTGACCGGCGTCACAGTGACAGTTACCGGAACCCTCGGACTTGCGCACATCCCGGTTCCGGATGATACGTAATAAGTGGTGGTAGCTGACGGATTCACTGCATAGGTAGCACCTGTGTGCAATGGAGTGGGTGCGCCGGCAGAACTGTACCAGTTATAGGGGGCTCCCATTCCTCCGCTGGCTGTCAGGGTAACGGATGCTCCTGAACAAATAGACGCGTCATCAACTTCAGGAGGCAATGAGGGGTGAAACTGGGAAATCCCTACTCCCGCACCGGCAGGGTTTGACGACGTTGCAGCGTAATAAGCACCATTTCCTGGATCTGTGACAGGAAGATTCTGATAGTACAACGTTGTAACGGTATAAAACTCCGGTTGGTTGATGTTCGCCGCTACATTTGCCTCCGATGAAACATCTGTGTTCATGTAGCTGTCCCATTCAAAAGCAAATGTTGCTGAATTGAGCATCGTAATATAACCGCTTCTGCTTGATGATGTACCTTGTATTAAGTTATATCCCGAGCTGGCCCCGGTTAATTGCTTGGTTGAGATACCGGCACTTCCGATATAGAATTTATCACATCCTCCGAAAGCGATGTTTTCAATGATATCACCTCCTCCATTCTGTGTGTAATAGTAGGTAGAATAATTAAGGGCTCCGGTAGTGGAAAACTTACACAGGTAAGCCGCATAATTCCAGAATGATCCTGAGCTTCCTCCAAAATCAGGGTCGGTAGGAACTCCTTTGTTGTATGCACCTGCCAAATTGGTAACCGGCAGGTTGTTACTGGTGGTGTTAAAGGCAAGGATCAGCTCCCCGTTGGCCGGGTGTACTACGATCCGTGCTCCGTGACCTTGCTGCCCCCGCCGGGCATCCGATCCGTTTCCTCCGTATAGCGTATTCCATACCAGCTGGCCGGTGTTGGTGAATTTTCCCAGCATAACGTCAACTCCTCCACCGGGGGTGTTTTGGTTATATGCTCCCGGTAACGTGACCAGGGAAGCATTGTTGCTTGTTTCACCCACAAAATAGAGGTTGTCATTATTGTCAAAGGCACACGTGAAATTTTCCTGTGCACCCGTTCCTCCCAGGAACGTTCCCCAGGTCTGTGTATAAGTAGCATTGAACAATAATAATCCCATATCTTTCGTCCCACCGTTTACAGCCTGGTTGTATGCTCCGGCACGATTCAGAATAGGCAAATTGTTAAAGTCATACGCGTCGTTGGAGATGGCTACCAGGCCGCTGTTACTGATGGCGATACTGGGTTTGTACCCGCTTGATAAGCTGGTGAGGTGCTCCAGTACTCCGGTATTTTTGTTGAATCGTGCCCAGAAATTCCGTGCCGCGTTATTTTGGAAAAACCCGCCTCCGTTTGTAAAAGGGGCTCCTGTTGTGATGCGTTCCCCGACCAGGTGAAGCGTATTCCCCCTGGTGGTGATGATGTCTCCGTCATAGATTTCATCGTAGCCGGATCCTCCTAAATAAGTGCTCCATACAAGCTGCCGGTCTGCATTGAATTTTACAAAATAAGCGTCTGCGGATCCGTTTGCTGTAGAGGTATATGCGCCTCCCGGATTGATCACAGGATACGTATTGGCTGTATTCTGAGCCATTCCGTACGTATAATAATTCCCGTCATTGTCCAGATGATTGGCAATGTTGTACAGGTTACTCGTCCCTGAAGTCAGGTTAAAATACGATCCCCATTCCAGTACCGGATCGATGGTCAGAGTTGTGTAATTTACCTTATCTTTCAGCTGAAATCCTACGGTTCCGTCTTTGTGCAGTACATAATCGACTTCAACCGCGTTGGCCGGGTCTTCGTTGATGAAGGAGAGCGGGATTTCTTCTGTCAGGTCCTTGAAATGAGCCGAAAGGATCAGTTTTTTATCTTTTATGCTGACAGTTGCTCCCTCAAATCTTAGTTGAATGTCATTGATATCTGCTCCCGGTTTCAGTACCAGGTCATATTTCAGTCCATTGGGAGTGTGATAGAATACTGCGTCGATGTTCGGATAGATATTTTCATATTTAATGGATGCAAACGAGCGCACATCCCGGATCCCGTTTCGCTTATTTAAATAATAATGTGTTACTCCCTGGTTTTGCTTTCCCGTGGAAATGGCTGCATCCGGCTGTGCGTTTTGGAACACCATATCCATACGGTGGTAAACTGCCTGCTGGCTTCTCAGGGCCTCCTCATAACCTGCCCGGTCATTTTCAAAACGGGCGAGGTCGATCTTTTCCTTTTCTGAAAAATGATAGACCAGCCGGTCATCCTGGAAATAAACTGCTGCAGAGTGGTCGGAATAATAATACAGGACCTCAGGGTGAAGGTTTTCATGAAAGTCGAGTACCTGGCCTTTGTTTTCAATAAACACCTGGCTGTGCAGGGAAAATGTAAGCAACGGTAAAGATAAGGCAACCGCAACTTTAAAAATTGCATGTATTTTCATAAGTAATAAATAGTTAGTTCTATACTAAAAATAGTAGGGTTCTAAATTAATAAATTATTGATTGGCTGGACAAGAATTTCTTTTTTATTTTCATTTTAATTGCGAAGTTTGTAAGATGATGTATAATAGCCGGATAGGATTTAAATTTTCAGAGGAAAACACGACTACTTTTTCAACATTCAACTGCCTGAAAAATGAAAAGAACAAAGAGGTTTTCAGCGTAGCAAGTATAAAAGACGCTCAGGACGCAGCCTTATTGGCGGGAAAAGCTTTTCGTACTTACAGGAATACGCTGCCTTCACTACGTGCAGCATTTTTAAACACCATAGCAGATGAGCTGGATGCGGAACGCGCTGCGTTGACTGAGATGTACTGCAAAGAATCCAGCCTTTCCGTGCAAAGAGCAGGCACAGAGCTGGACAGGACGATTTTCCAGTTGAGAAACTATGGCGGCTACCTGTTAAATGAATCCTGGAACAGGCCGGTACTGAGTGAGCCGGAAGGTTCTCCCTATAAGATTGATACACGGTTACAGGCAATAGGGCCGGTAGCTGTCTTCGGATCGAGCAATTTCCCGTTTGCTTATTCAACGGCAGGAGGGGATACGGCGTCGGCTTTGGCTGCCGGTTGCCCTGTGATTGTAAAAGCGCACCCAATGCATGCGGGAACCAGCTGCCTGGTTGCAGAGTGCATTGTCAAAGCGGCGAAAAAGTACGATCTGCCGGATGGTGTTTTTTCCCATTTGCTGGATAACGGGTACGAGATCGGGGAAGAGCTGACCGGCAACCGCAACATCAGGGCCGTTGGCTTTACGGGATCGGTTAAAGGAGGCCGGGCATTGATGGATATTTCAGCGAAAAGAACAGCGCCGATCCCTGTTTTTGCAGAGATGGGAAGCGTTAACCCGGTTGTTTTCTTCCAGTCGGAGCTGGAGAAAAACCTGGAGCTGTGGACAGATAAATATACTGCTTCCATTTCCAATGACGCGGGGCAGTTTTGCACGAAACCGGGGCTTTTATTCGTTCCGGAAACACCCGAAGGGAGAACGCTCATTGAAGAGCTGAAAAAACAGCTGTCAATGACAGAACCGAAATGCCATTTACATCCGAACCTGTTCAATAGCTTCAGGGAACAGGTAGAAGAAACATTTGAATGGATCGAATGCAGGCAGCCGTTTCATTCGCAGCCGGTATTGAGGGAAGTAGCTCCGGGGGAATTTCTGAATGATTATAATTACTACGAAGAGTTTTTCGGTCCACAGGCGATTGCCGTTCCGTACCGGTCGAAAGAAGAGCTGTGCGCCATGATGGAAAAACTGGAAGGACAACTGACAACAACGTTTATCGGTTCAAGGGAAGAGATAGACGCTCACATTGAATTGTTTGAATACGCCCGGGAGAAGGCGGGCAGAATCATCATCAACGGAGTTCCTACGGGAGTTTTGGTGTGTGATGCCATGGTGCACGGAGGAACATATCCCGCTGCTTCCGACAGCCGTTTTACGGCGGTTGGATCACAGAGCATTTACAGGTTTTTAAGGCCGGTAGCTGTACAATCAATGTAACCCGCAATTGATTATGAAAAAAACACCAGCTGCTTATGTCAAGATTTTCTTTGTTTTACAGGCATTGTTTGTCGCATTCGGGCTTGTTTCATGCCTGCTGCCAGACCAACCGGTTAAGAAAAATATAGAAAAATCTGTCAGGATATACGAAAAAGAGCACATCTACCCGCAGCATTTTATCAAGAAACCAGGGCACCAGTCAGATAATTTTATGGATTTTCTGATCATAAATATGATTTATAATACGAAATCCCGTGATCTTGTCAACAGTATGCTTTTACCGGGAGGACATGCTTCTTATGATACGACCGCACTCGCAGTCAGTGATGTCAAATACAGCACGGAACACCAGGCAATCCCGGTTGATTTTACATATGGCAGGTATTGGCAGGGCAGTACATTTGCCTATCGTTTTCTTTTTGTAATCACTGATTTAAACGGGATACGATGGCTGAATTTTATGGCTTGTTCGCTGGCTATCTTTGTTTTTGTGAGCAGGATCAGCAGCACCATGAAAAATAAAGAAAAGTATCCCTTGCTGCTCGGTTTGATTTTCGTTAACTATTACATGGTGTTCACTTCCTTTCAGTTTGCTCCTGTATTTCTGATCACGTTGATCGGATGCTCGTCGTTGGTTAACCGAATAGAGAAACAGAAAGATATTGGAACTTTATTTTTAATGCTTGGGAGTCTTACCTGTTATTTTGACCTGCTTACCGCTCCGTTGCTTACATTGGGCATCCCGTTACTGATCTGGATCATACTCCGGGCAAATGGAAAGAACCTGCCGGGAGGGTTGAAGGATCTCTTGAAGCTATCAGGGATCTGGCTGGGAGGTTACGTCGCTACCTGGATGGTTAAATGGGGGTTGGTTTCCGCATTTACAGACCATTCTATCTTTAACGATATAAAGAATAAAATGGGAGAACGTGCGGGAACATGGCAAGGGTCACGTTTACAGGCAATAAAAGCGAATGTTGATATGCTTGAGCTGGTACCATTGGCATTGCTCATAGTCATCAGTGTGTTGCTGGTTGCTTTCTTTTTTAACAAGGATGGAATCAAAAAAGCAATGCTCTTCCTGGTTGTTACACTTTTCCCATTGATATGGTTTTTTGCGACAGCGAATCATTCAGAAATGCACAACTGGTTCACTTACCGGACGCTGTGGATATCGGTTTCAGGATTATTACTGGCTGTTTCTTCTCTCATTGATTGGCAGGCATTAAGAAACACTTCTGTAAAGAAACTTTTTAAACGAGGTGATCAGGAATTAATTTCCGGCAGTTGAAATTATTCAGTTAAATTCGTAGATCATTACAAGCAAATGAAAAAAGACCTTATTACTTATATCAAAGTGTTTTTTATCCTGCAGCTGCTGTTCGTTCTGTTTGGTACGATTTCCTGTTTACTGCCTAACGCTTCTGTCAGGAAGAACATTGAAAAGTCAGCAGGGGTTTATTACGATGAGCCGGTTTATTCCAGGGCATACATCCGGCATCCGGCCCATCAGTCGGACAATTTTACGGATTACCTGGTGATGAATTTCATCTATAATTATAGCCCCCATAAGCCGTTGAAATACATGCTGATCCCCCAGTGCCACATGAAAGGAGGAGGATCGGATCACGCCAGTTACCACTTGCAGCACAGCCTGGAGAATCAAAAGTCCGAGCCTGACTTCAAATACGGCAGGTACTGGCATGGAAGCACATTTGCATACCGGTTCTTATTTGCGGTGACAGACCTTTCGGGTGTCCGCTGGCTGAACTTTCTGGCCTGCTCACTGGTTCTTTTCGGACTGGTATACCGTTTTGGGAGCTCTGTTTCCAGATCCCAGATGTATTTGTTCATGCTGGGGATGATATTTGTCAACTATTACGTGGTTTTCACGTCACTCCAGTTCACACCTGTTTTTATGATCGCATTGGCCGGGTGCATTTCCCTGGTAAGGAAAATGAAGGACCACCGGAGAACAGATGTGCTTTTTCTCGTATTAGGAGCAGTTACCTGCTATTTTGACCTCCTTACCGCACCGCTTATGACCCTGGGAGTTCCGTTGCTGGTCTGGGTGATGATGCAGCCGACCGTTTCCGGCCTGTTGAAAAAGATACGGACGGTAGTGGGGTATTCCGTTTTGTGGGCGGCTGGCTATATTCTGTCCTGGTTATTCAAATGGCTGCTGATCTATGTGTTTTCGAGCCATTCGATCGTTGACGAAATAAAGTATAAGCTGGGAGAACGTGCAGGAACCTGGGAAGGAACACGGCTGGATGCTGTTATTGCAAATATTGGTCAGCTCAACCTTGTTGTGTTCAACCTGTTGTTCATTGGATTAACAATCCTTGCATTGATCCGGTTCAACCGGCAAGGGATCCGGAAAGCACTTTTGTTTTTCGTTATTGCCCTGATGCCTTTGGTGTGGTATTTTGTGATCGCTAATCATTCCGAAGGCCATAGCTGGTTTACATTCCGTTCGCTCTGGATCACTGTTTCAGGATTGTTCCTGATGGTAGGCTCCCTCATCCGCTGGGAAGACCTCAGGCTTCCGTTCTTCCGTAAAAAGCAAAATGTATGAAAGAGATCGCTGTTTTGATTCCGTGCTACAATGAAGCGCTTACGATCGGAAAGGTTGTAACGGACTTTAGAAGGCATTTGCCGCAGGCGAAGATCTATGTATACGATAATAATTCTACGGATGGAACAGCCGAAATTGCACGGAATGCCGGTGCGATTGTCAGGAATGTTTACCAGCAGGGGAAAGGAAATGTTATCCGGTACATGTTCCGAGAAGTAGAGGCCGACTGTTATTTAATGATAGATGGTGATGACACGTATCCTGCTGAAGAGGCGGAAAGAGTGATTGCCCCGATTTTGGATGGAAGAGCCGATATGGTGACGGGAGACCGCCTGTCGTCGACTTACTTTCTGGAGAATAAGCGGGCGTTTCACAACACGGGGAACAAGCTGGTGAGAAAGCTTATCAACATGATATGGAAGAAGGACCTGAAAGATATCATGAGCGGTTACCGGGCATTTTCAAAGTCTTTTGTGAAATTATTCCCGGTGATGTCTTCTGGATTTGAAATCGAAACAGAAATGACCGTTCATGCACTCGATAAACGGCTGAACATCGTTGAAGTCCCGGTTCAGTACAAAGATCGCCCGGAAGGCAGTGAGTCAAAGCTGAGGACCTTTTCGGATGGTTTTAAGGTGATCCGTACCATTGTGATGTTGTTCAAAGAATACAAGCCGCTTATTTTCTTCGGGTGGTTATCCGTATGCTTCCTTTTATTGTCGGTTCTCTTTTTTATCCCTGTGTTTATCGAATACCTGGAAATAGGATTGGTTCCCCGCTTCCCCACTTTTATTTTAAGCACATTCCTGGCGTTGACAGGAATTCTGTCACTGTTCACAGGTCTGATCCTGGACGTGCTGGTACAGAAAAACCGCAAAGATTTTGAATTGAAGTGGATCGAATTTTACCGGAGTAACAATAAAGAGCAGCCTAGATGACGCACTGGATTCCGGTTTCAAGGTTTGTTTTCACACCGTCAACAACAGAATAGCAAGCCAGCTTATCCTTAAATACATTGGATTTAAAAATGGATCGGTTGAGCAGCATCCGCACACATTCCTGGATCCCTTCGACAATAGAAGGATGCGGGTGGATCAGTTCCGATAAAACTTCTATCGGCTGGTTCATTTTTATCAGCAGCCCCACTCCCTGGATGGCTGTAGAAGCATGCTCCCCGCATGCGCGCATGCCCAGGATGTGCATTTCGTCATCATTCGTGACAATGATCTTGAAAAAGCCTTGAGTCTTTCTCATGGCAATGGCTCTTGCGATGACCGAGAAATCAATTTTTACAACCTTGATCGGTATGTTCTTTTCAATGCACTGCTGTTCGTTCATTCCCACTAACGCCACTTCCGGCTGAAGGAACATGATGGTACATACATTGTCGATGTTCAGGCGTGTCTGTTTATTCTCAAAGATCTTTTCCACAGCGTGACGTGCTTCGATTTCTCCCATATTCACAAGAGAAATACCCCCGGTGACGTCCCCTACTGCGTAAATATGGGGAACTCTTGTTTGTGTGTCGTCCACCTCGATCACTCCCCGGTCAGTTAACGTGACACCGGCAGCTTCCAGGTTCAGCTGTTCTATATTCGGGACACGGCCAATGGAAAGCAATGCTTTTTTCACCCGGATGACCTGCCGGGACTGGTCAGGATAGCTCAATTCATATTCTACCTCACCGTCGACAACTTCCATCCGTTCAAGGGTCGCATTGTGATGAATGGTCACCCCCCTGTTCTCCAGGTTTTTTGCTACCAGGTCTGACACATCCTCGTCTTCTGCCGGCAGGATCCTGCTTTGCCGGTCAATTAAATGCACTTTTGTCTTTCCGAGGTTGGCAAAGATGGTAGCGTATTCGCATCCGATCACACCTGCTCCGACGATCACCAGGCTTTCGGGATAATCATCAATGTGCTCGATCCCGTCGCTGGTAAGAATGTATTTTTCATCGATCTCATACTGCGGCAGGTGGCGGGGCCTTGACCCTGTGGCAATAATAATGTGCTCTCCTTTTATGATCTTTTCATTCCCTTCATTGACGATCCTGATCTCGTTGGAGGAAACGAATGAAGCTTCTCCCCGTTCCACCCATAACGATTGATTGGTGGCAGTATCCTGTAGTAATTTTAAGTGCATGGAATACTGGAATTTTCGTTCCAGCTTGGCCTCATTTACCGTTTTCTGAACCGTTTCCCATGAGATCTCATACGGTTCTCTTCCGTCATTGACAATCGCATCATTGATTCCTGCCACACGGTTGGAGACCTCCCACAATGTTTTTGAAGACAGGGCGCCGTCATAGACTCCTGCTCCCCCGATCCGGTCGCGCTCTACCAGGCAGACTTTCTTTCCGAAATCAATTCCTCTCATTGCTGCAGCATATCCCGAAGGTCCGCCGCCGATAACTATCAAATCAAATGTGCTCATAAATCCAAATTCACGCTAAAAATAACAATTTTCCAGCGAATTTACATTACTTGTTTCCAATACTTATCTTTGCCCTATGGACAGACAGTACAGAGAATGGATGGAGCTCGCGCTTGCGAAAAAGGAAAGCATTTCCAGGCAGATGAAAGCATTCAAGAAGAAGAAACCGAAAAACTTGGATGACCTGTTCCACTCTCAGCACCGTACTGTTTTTAAAAAAACGGATTGCCTCAAATGCGCCAATTGCTGCAAAACGACCAGCCCTATTTTCAGGGATGTCGACATCCGGAGGCTTTCCTCTCACCTGCGGATGCCGGAGTCGGAATTCATTAAGAAATATTTAAAAATTGATGAAGATAACGACTATGTTCTTCAGCAGTCTCCCTGTCATTTTTTGATGCCTGACAATACATGTATCGTATATGAGCACAGACCGTTAGCCTGCCGGGAATACCCGCATACAGACCGGAAAAACATGAGCCAGATCATTGATCTGACACTTAAAAACGCAGAAATTTGTCCCGCGGTGTCAAATATTCTCACAGAACTGAATAAATCTTTTTAATTTCATCCAACTTTTTTAATGCGTGCTTCGTTATTATAAGTAGTTGAATATAACAATATTTTGCAGTAATTCGGATTATGAAAAACACATTTATGAAACAACTGGCCTTTTCCATCGCAATTTTGCTGTTTGTTTGTTGTGGGAGTGTTTCTGCTCAAAGGGGCAAAAATGGAAATGCTACTATAGCAGCTGCCAATAGTGTTGTAAATACCTATACAACGCTGACAGCGCCTGCCAGCATAAATGCAACTTCGATAACTGTTGCCGGAAATGCGCTCAACGGAGCGGGATTTACGGGGAACCTTGCACAGGGAGACCTGATCATGATCATCCAGATGCAGGGAGTGAGATGGGAAAACTGGGGTCCGTCTGATTATTCCATAAACATCAATAATTACCCGGCAAGCCCTGCAGGATGGGGCGGTTCGGCTACCCTTGAGTCCGATTACAGCAATCACGATAACCTCCGGCATAAATATGGAAAAGTAGAGAAATACGGCGATGCGGGAAATTACGAGCTTCGTGAAGTATTGTCCGTTTCAGGAACCAACCAGATCAATTTAACCTGTCCCCTGGAAAAAAATTACTGGGCGCCGGAAGGGCACGTACAGGTGATACGGGTTCCGAGATACAATAACCTGACAATACAAAGTGGTGCCTCGATTGTTTCTCCTGCCTGGGATGGTAATACAGGCGGGGTCGTGTCCGTAGAAGTGAACGGAGACCTGACCGTCAATGCGGTTGGTGCGATCAATGTTTCAGCAAGAGGCTTCAGAGGAGGTGCGGTAGGTACTCCGAGTGAAACGGGAAATAATACGCCCCATTCATCGGGTGCCGGGAACGGAGATTCCTATCTTGGTACAAACTTAGCAGCTAAAGGTAGCGCTATCGGGGAAAGTATTTTCGGGTTTACGACAGAATATTCCAATCGTTACATTACTTACGGAACAGGTGCCATTGCCAACGGCGGTGGTGGTGGCGGTGTCCAGAATGCAGGTGGTGGCGGTGGCTCCAATGTGGGAGATACGACAGGACATACGGGAAAAGGAATTCCTCCGAGAGGAACGGGAAACATGTATGATGTATACTGGAACGCGGAGCGGCCGAATATGGCAACTACGATCAGTGCGGGAGGAGGAAGAGGTGGATATACCTACGCGAACCAGAGCTATAACCTGGCCATGGGACCTAACCGTTCACAATGGGGAGGAAATGCCAGGAAAGAGAATGGCGGACTGGGAGGACACCCGTTGCTCTATAATCCTGCGAAGATCTTTGCGGGCGGCGGCGGCGGTGCCGGCGGACAGGATTCAGGTTCCGGTGGCTCCGGCGGTAGAGGAGGAGGAATCGTTTTTATTACAGTGTATGGGAATATTTCCGGTAACGGAAGTATTCTGGCGAACGGGGAAAATGGTCAGAATGCCAATCCCACTGGAGCAAACCCGCCCTGGAACGGAAGGATCGGTAATGATGCGGCCGGCGGTGGCGGTGGCGGCGGTTTTATTTATATCAGGAACATGAACCCCATACCGGGTACGATCAGCTTGATCGCCAATGGAGGTAATGGAGGCACGCAAGACCTGAGGATCGCTGCCGTAGATACCGGGCCCAATGAAATTTGCGGACCAGGTGCCGGTGGTGCCGGAGGAGGAATTGCTTTTACATCCGGAGCTCCTGTAACTTCAGTTGTTGGCGGCGCTCCCGGTGGTACACTGCGAAATACTACCCAGAACTCCATGTCTTCGGCTTTCCCTATGAACGGTGCGACCGGAGGAGGGGTGGGGCTGACCAACCTGGCAGCTCCGGCATTTGATATCATTGCTTCAAATGATACGATCTGCGGAAGCCAGACAGCAACCTTGACCGCTTCGGTATCGGGGACATTGCCGGGAGGTTCCGGTATTGCCTGGTACACTTCTCCGTTTGGAGGTTCGCCCGTTGCGACCGGAACGACATTCAATACTCCTGTGTTAACGTCCACGACAACCTATTACGTGGGCAACTGTCCGGGAACATTCAGGAAACCTGTGACAGTTGTTGTTGGCTCCAATCCTGTTATTTCGGGAACGGCAACCGTTGTGGATGCAACCTGTAATACAGGAGGTTCCATCTCCGGGCTTACGGTTTCGGGAGGTACGGGAACATTAGCCTATTCCTGGAACGGTACGACAACATCCGGACCAGGATTGTCCAATGCTTCTGCCGGAAATTATACGTTGTTGGTGACTGATGAGAATGGTTGTACCGCACAGAGCGGCCCTTATACCATAAGCGGTGTTGGCGGTCCTTCTATCGGGGGAACTCCGGTGATTACGGCTGAAACGTGTACGGAGAACGGAACAATTACTGGTTTGACAATTACCTCAGTGGCAGCTATCACAAGCTATGAATGGAATGGTGTCGCCTCAGTGGATCAGGATCTTTCTGCTCCGGCGAGCAGCTACACATTGATTGTTACAGATGCGAACGGATGTACGGCACAGAGTGGCCCTCATGTCATCGGAACGGCACCGGAACCTTCTATAACGGGAACACCGGCAATTACAAACGAAAACTGCAATAACGGAGGTTCAATAACAGGACTATCTGCTACAGGTGGAGTTGCTCCATACACCTACGCATGGAATGGTACAACAACGACCGGACCGGATCTGTCCGATTCCCCTGCGGGAGACTATACCCTGACCGTGACTGATGACAACGGATGTGTGGTTCAGTCGGGACCTCACCAGATCGGGGCGGATAGCGAGCCTGTGATCGGAGGAACGGCTGTTATTACAGATGCTACCTGTATTTCAAACGGATCAATTACAGGGCTGACAGTGTCGGATGGAGTCGCTCCATATACGTATGAGTGGAATTCCGTAACAACCCCGACAATTGACCTGACAAATGCTGTTCCGGGAGATTATACACTTACAGTAACCGATGCGAACGGTTGTGTGGCAACCAGTTCGCTGTTTACTGTTGAATCTTCTGAAATGCCGGTTATAAACGGAACTCCGGTGATCACGAATGTAACGTGCACTTCCCAGGGTTCCATCACAGGCCTGACCGTTTCCGGAGGTACGTCGCCATACGTTTATGTCTGGAATACTGATCCGAGCCTTACACCGGACCTGACAGGTGCAGATGCCGGGCAATATACGCTTACAGTAACGGATAATGCCGGTTGTACTGTCAGTAGCGGCCCGCACACGATCCAGGAAGAAGCACCACCTATATTTGGAGGTACTCCTGTAATAACGGACGCGACATGCAACGAGGGAGGAAGCATTACGGGGATTTCGGTTTTCGGAGGTGCACAGCCCTATACGTATGAGTGGAATGGAAATACATCTGCCGGTACAGATCTTGTGAATGTATCAGCCGGGGTATATACATTGACCATTACCGATGCGAATGGATGTGTTGTGACAAGCGGACCTCATACGATTAACAGCGGCAATGTACCGATGATCACAGGTACTGCTGTTGTAACCGGTGCTACCTGTCAGGCAGGAGGTTCTGTTTCAGGGTTGTCTGTGACAGGTGGAACAGGCCCTTATACATACGAGTGGAATGGAGAATCCAGCGCTACTATTGATGTATCCGATCTGGATCCGGGCGTTTACACACTTGTAGTGGAAGATGCGAACGGATGTACTGCAACAAGTCCTCCTTATACAATTACAGCTCCGGCGCTGCCGGTTATCGGTGGAAACCCGGTTGTATTGAATGAAAATTGTGTGGAAGGAGGAAGCATTACCGGGCTTACCGTTACGGGAGGAACGGCTCCGTATACGTATTCCTGGAACGGAGGGTTGTACACTACCCTTGATATCTCTGGTCTTACTGCTGGTGTGTATACCCTGACTGTTACCGATGCCAGCGGATGTACGCAGACCGGAACTCCTATTACGGTACTGGAAGACGTATTCATCAATGCCCAGTTCTCATATGCTCCGAACCCTGTGTTTGTCAATGATCTGGTTCAGTTCAGCGACGCGTCGACAGGAAACATTACTGGCTGGAACTGGCAGATCGATACCGCAAGCATAGCAACACAGCATCCTGGTTATGTCTTTACGCAGGATGGATTTTATACGGTTACTTTGACAGTGGTTGATGTAAACGGATGTGTTGATTCTGTGAGCGTGATAATCGAAGTAATTTCCGACCTGGAAGCTCCGAATATCATAACCGCGAATGGCGATGGAATCAATGATTTCTTTGAGCTGAAAGGACTCGTTCCGAATACAAAGCTGGTGATTCTGAACAGGTGGGGTAACCTGATCTATACAAGTGATAATTACGATAATACCTGGAGCGGGAAGGATCTGTCCGGCAACCAGGTGACGGAAGGAGTATATACATACATGGTAAAGCTGCCCGATGGTAATCAGAAACACGGTTTTGTTCATGTAGTGTATACACCTTGATAAAAACACTTTAATATTGTTGTCTATAATTCACTGTGATGTTAGACATTCAGAAAAATACAAGCATTTCGATAGACACGATCTATCAGTCCTACATATCCATCTATGAAGATGATCTGGGGTATGAGGTATTGCTTAAGTATTACGGAGAGTTTTCTGTTGACCTGATCCGCAGTTTTGCCGATGGAGTTGAGCAAATGATGACAAAGCTTGGAGACAAAAGGTACGTCATCAAACGGATGTTTAGCATCCTGATCGAAGGCCTTCAGAATGTCTATATTCACGGAGGAACCGAAGAAAATGGCTCCCAGATGGCTTTCCTCATCATTGCCCGGAATGAAACAACCTATAAGATCCTTCTGGGAAATATTGTTGAGCCGGAAGACCGTTCCCCTGTAAAAACCTATCTGGGGAATATCAACAACCACAGTGAAGAGGAGTTAAAGCAGCTTTACCTGAGCATACTGAAAAACGGGTATATCTCTCAGAAAGGCGGTGCGGGACTGGGAATTGTAACAATGCGCATAAAATCAGCGCGGGATCTTCAATACCGGATCTATGATCTGCCTACCCAAAAGGCATTCCTGGTCATGGAAGTGGAGCTGGGCAGGGAGTGATCATTGATCCCTGTAGAATTCCGATAACAATATTCCTGTTGCCACCGACACGTTCAGAGACTCGGCCTGTCCGAACCTGGGAATGGAAACAGGATGCGTGATGCACGGTAAAAGCTCGGCTGAAATACCGCTCCCTTCATTTCCCATCAGCAAGATCCCGGCAGGAGCCAACGATTGCTTATAAACGTTTTCTCCTTCCAGCAATGCACCGTAAACAGGCAGATGACCTGCTGAATCAAGGTATCTTTTTAAGTCGGTATAGACCACGTTCACCCGTAAAAAAGCCCCCATGGAAGCCTGAATGACTTTGGGATTAAAACAATCGACAGTGGTGTTGGAGCAGACGATCTGCTTTACCCCGAACCAGTCTGCCAGGCGCATGATCGTTCCCATATTTCCGGGGTCCTGAACGGAGTCCAGTGCAAGTACAAACGAAGCAGATTCTTCCCGGAAGACCGGTTTTTTTACGACTGCGATTACTTTATTGGGAGTCTTTAACGTGGAACAACGTTTCAGTGTATCTTCGTCACAATGATAAAACTCAATACCTGGATAGTCATTTGCCTTAAAGTCATTCGTTGCGGCACAAAATTCGACCTGTCCGGGGATGGATGCCAATACCTCAAGCACCATTTTCTCTCCTTCAACTAGGAATAACCGCAGTTCATCCCTGAATTTTTTTTGGTGTAAACTACGAATTTGTTTTATCTTGTTATTCGATAATACTTTCACGTCCTCTTTTGTATTATTTTTGTTCCGAAATTAAGAAATTGAGCCGATTTACAACCATAGTAGTCATTTTTATGACGATTGTTGCACTCATTACTGTGGGATGCAAACAAACCAAATATGTACCTGAAGGTAAATATTTATTGAAAAAGAATGTTGTCGAAGCAGATAAAAGCGAACTGAGTGATGATGACCTGGCTGATATCATCAGGCAGCAACCCAACTACAAAACGTTTGGTATGAAGATCAAATTGGCGGCATACAACGCTATTGATTCGACAAAAGTGGCAGAGAAACGGATTCGTAAAAACGAGAAAATACGGATTAAGAACAGGGAAATAAGAGAAAAGGAAAACAGGATCAATACAAAGCGCATCGAAAGAGCCAAGAGGAAAGGAAAGGAATGGTACACCCGCCGGGTAATTCCTCTTAAAGATTCGGTTGATCCGAGGATGTTCTTCCGGGAATGGCTGAAATACAAGTTTGGAGAGCCGCCTGTCATCTTTGATACGATCTACTATGAAAAGTCAATCGAGCAATTGCAGGTATTTCTCAGGAAAAAAGGCTACTATTACGGTTCGGTGGATGGAGAGGTAATCTACAAAAGCAACAAAAAAGCGATTGCAAAGTACTACGTGCATCCCGGGAGAAGGTATTACATCGATACCGTTTATGTCAGGGGAACGAATACTTCTGTTCTGAGCTCATATGAACAGTTCATTAAGAAAGGAAAAGTGGAATCGTTGAAAGGGAAGCCGCTGGATTCCGATATGATGGACAAACACCGGAGCGATGTAGCGGAACTAATGAGGGATGAATCGATCTATGAGTTCAATTTTTCAAGCATTGACTACGAAGCCGATACTACTTTGGGAGATTACAAGGTAAAAGTCGGTGTCCGTTTTGCTGAACGAATGGTCAAATCGCAGGATTACCCGGACAGCATGATCACAGTTCCTTACCGGTCGTTTTTGGTCAACGATGTTTTCTTCCATATCCAGGATACGATCATGATGAAAGGGAATTACAAGACCCGGCTCAACGAAATGGGGCTGGATCCTGTTACAAATGATAACATGACACTGACAGATACATTCCTGTTCAGACAGATTTATTTCAACAGGAATGAAAAAGCCAGGAGAGGCATTCCCAAAGATGTCGACACGCTGAACATTCACCGCATCGCACACTTCTACTACAATGGGAAAATGTTCGTAAAACCGGGAATCATTGAGCTGCAGAATTACCTTGAACACGACAATTATTACAAGCAGTATTACCTGGATCGTTCTTACACACGTTTGCTGCAGCTGGATGTGTTTTCATCCATAAAACCCAGGCTGATAGAAATCCCTGGGACAAACCTGGTTGATGTTCACTATTATTTGGTCCCCGCCGAAAAGCAGTATTTCAGCTTTGAGCCGAAGGCGACCAACTCCAATGGTTTTCTAGGGGTGTCGGCTTCTCTGAATTACAGCAACAGGAACTTGTTCAGGGGGGCGGAAAAACTCACGTTTACACTGAGTGGAGGTTTTGAATCACAACCTGCTATTTTTGATGAGTCGGTGGATGGCCAGAAAATTGAAAAAGCCGGGCGTAGCTTTAACACGTTTGAATTCGAGCCGGGCGTAAAGCTGGACCTGCCGGGCTTGCTGCCTCTGAGACGTGCCATGTACATGGCCAAAAGACAACGTGCCCGTACGATCTTGTCAGCATCCTGGAATTTCCAGAACAGGGACGATTTCAAGCGGAGAAGTTTACAGTTCAGTTACCTGTGGCGCTTTTACGGAGCCGAAACACAGATATTTACGATTGGTCTGCCGACGACTTCGGTTATCAAGTACATCAGTATCGATCCATCAGCTGATTTTGAGAACAAACTCAACCAGCTGAACGATGTCTTCCTGCGTAATACATACAGTGACCAGTTTATCTGGCAGGACTGGAAAATAACATACGAATACAATACGACTGAAAAGAAAAACAAGAAGTCAAAGTCAAATATCTATTACAAGGTTTCCTTTGACCCTTCCGGAAATTTCCTTTCCCTGTTTAAAAATTACCAGGACACCAATGACATGGGGCAACGGACTATTTTTGGATTGGGTTACTCACAATTCTTGCGACTGGATAATGAAGTAATCTATGCGCAGCCGATCGGCAAAAAGAGAAGCCTCAATATGCGTTTCCTGGCCGGAGCGGGGATGCCGTATGGAAACACGCAGACCTCCCTGCCGTATGATTACGGGTTTTTCGGAGGAGGAGCCAATGACAACAGGGGATGGCGTGCGAGAGCACTGGGTCCGGGTGTGTATAAATATTACCTGGATCCTACGAGAACGGCCACCCAGATCGGTGATATCAGGATTGCGGCGTTTGCCGAATACCGGTTTTCTTTGGGAGGAATCTTTAAAGCAGCGGTTTTTTCTGACGTTGGAAACGTGTGGACCTGGAAAGAAGACGTCAACCGTCCCGGGTCTCAATTTTCAAAGGACTGGTACAAGCAGATGGCAGTTTCCGGGGGAATCGGTCTGCGTGTAGACCTGGATTTCTTTGTGGTTCGTCTCGACTTTGGAATCCCGCTTCTGAATCCGTCATTGCCCAACGGGTCGAAATGGATCTTCCAGTCACGATCTGCGTTTAATGAAGAGCTTGATAACACACCGGGACTGGATTTATCAAAAGTACCGAAACCGTTCACTCCTGTATTTCATTTTGGTATCGGGTATCCGTTCTAAGATAAAGAATGACGGGTTACAATCCCAGTACTTTTGCTACTTCAGCAGCGCATTTGTCCCAGCTGAATTGTCCTGAACGTTCCAGGCCTGCTTCGGAAAGCTCTTTTAACCGTGCCGGGTTGGCATCCAGATCGATCATCTTTTCTGCTATTTCCCGGATATTGAACGGATCACAGTATTCAGCCGCTTCTCCTGCAACCTCCGGTAGTGCCGAGAGGTTCCCCGACAAAATCGGTGTTCCGCATTTCATTGCTTCTGCCAGGGGAATTCCGAACCCTTCAAAATACGGGATGAATGTAAACAGCTTCGCGCTTCCCATCACTTTTGTCAGTTCTTCAAGGGAGAGATGTCCTGTGAACATTATTTCAGATTGATTTTCAGAAGAAATAGCCTCCTTGAATTCTTTGTTTTTCCACAGCATTTCCCCTACGATCAGCAGTTTGGTTTTCGACCTGGTGCGTTGCTTGAACAGCTCGAATGCTCTGGCAAGGCGGATGAGGTTCTTCCTGGGATGAAGCGCCCCGACGAACAGGAAATAATCATCCCCTGAGGTATAGGTGGATTTTATGATTTGTTTTTCTGCTTCCGTCAATGGTTTGAATGCATCGGAAGCGCCATTCCAGATAGCAGTGACTTTACCGGAATCGACTCTGTAGGTTTTGATGATATCCTGCCTGGAAAATTCGGATACGGTAATGATGTGATTCGCTTTCCTCGCAAATTTCGGAAAGTAATGCTGCAGGTATTTTAACGGGAGTTTTGGAATATCATCCGGGTAATGGACAAAGCTCAGGTCATGAATTACTCCCACCTGTTTCACGGGTGAATTGAGCGACAAGTAGCCATCCGGGGAAAAAAACAGGTCGATCCGGTATTTTTTCAGAGCCCGTTTTACAGACCATTCAAACCAGGTATAGAATAAAACCGGGTGCCTGGCTGGCGGATAGAGCACTACAGGCGTAACATTCGGACCGAAAATGAACCGGTTGTCGTATGGACGGTCGAAAAAGAAAAAGAAATCATGTTCCGGGTACTGCTCAACGAGTCGTCTGGACACTTCGTAGGTGTACCATCCGAATCCCTCCATTTTGGCAGATAATAAGAAACGGGTATTGATAGCGATGCGCACGTTTCAATTAAAAATTTAAGATGTAATTGAATGCCTTTTCACGCTGGATTGTTGTAGATGGTCCGTGTCCGCAGTAAACGACCGTTTCATCCGGGAGCGCGAACATCACCGTGAAAATAGACCGCTTTAAGGTTTCCAGGTCACCGCCGGGCAGATCCACACGACCGAAGCTTCCCTGGAACAGTACATCTCCATTGATCACAAAATTAGTTGCGGCATTGTAGAAAACAACATGTCCGGGTGCGTGTCCGGGTGTAAACAAAACTTCGAATTCGATGCTTCCGAACCGGATGATCTCGCCATGCGACAATTGTTTTGTCGGCTGGGGAGACGTTTTATAGTTGGAAAACCCGAAAACATGAGCTGAATTTGTACCGGCATTCAGGGTTACGGTATCCAGCGGGTGCAGGTAAAAATCAACACCGTATGTTTCCAGTACAAATGCATTCCCCATTACATGGTCAATGTGCGCATGTGTATTCAGAAGCGCGTGCACGTTCAGCCCATTGGAAGCGATGAAATCAGCTAATTCCTGTTCTTCATGGCGTTCATAGCACCCCGGGTCAATGATCACCGCATCCTTGTTGTCCGAATAAACGACATATGTATTTTCCTGGAAGGGATTGAATGTAAATTGTTGCACATGTATTTTCATACCGTAAAGTTAACCCGAATTTTTAAAATGAGCGGGAGAATGGCGAACAATGATTGACACTGCTCAACGTTGCAACAGTCTCAGAATGTCTTCTTCGATCGATTCCGGTTTTACGGTAGGAGCATATCGTTTGACCGGGTTTCCGTTGGCATCGACCAGGAATTTAGTGAAGTTCCACTTAATCCTGCTTCCAAACCAGCCTCCCAGTTTCTTTTTCAGGAATTTAAACACAGGATGGGTGCCGGGACCGTTCACATCACACTTTTCAAGCAGCTGGAAAGTGACTCCGAAATTGACCTGGCAGCTTTCTACCATTGTTTCGTTTGTTTCAGGTTCCTGGCTTAAAAACTGGTTGCAGGGAAAGCCCAGCACAACGAGTCCTTTATCTTTGTATTTCTGATGCAGTTCTTCCAGTCCCCTGAATTGAGGAGCCAGTCCGCACTTGGTGGCTGTGTTCACGATCAAAACGACCTTCCCTCTGAACTGGGACATCGGAACTGCTTCTCCCGTAGGAGTCTGAGCGCTTAACTGATAAAAAGCTTCATTTGTTTTCCCGGACATAATCTTGCATGTTAAAATTGTCATTCCGCACTATTGCGATAGAGCGAATTTACCAAAAAGTCAGGATAATCTTTCACCTGGTGCCTGTCATATTTACGTCTAGGTTTTTTGTACCTTTGTTTTCGCAACAAAATAACAATGGCGGATCAATCTGTGTACTGTGTGGATTTATTGGGGTACAAACGCTTTCCGACACGAGAAGTGAAGATAGGAGCTGTTGGGGTCGGAGGGAACAATCCTGTGCGTGTACAGTCAATGACAACGGCAGATACAATGGACACACAGGGATCCATTGATGAATCCATCCGGATGATTGATGCCGGTTGTGAAATTGTCCGCTTAACGGCTCCGAGTAAAAAGGAGGCTGAAAACCTTCATCTGATCAAGCAGGGGTTGGTTGAAAGAGGATACAATACTCCATTGGTTGCAGATATCCACTTTACGCCGAATGCCGCTGAAATTGCCGCTGATTACATTGAGAAGATCCGTGTGAATCCCGGGAATTATGCCGATAAAAAGAAGTTCGAGGAAATCGACTATACGGATGAATCCTACCGGCAGGAACTGGTGCGGATCGAAGAAAAATTTACACCGCTTGTCCTGAAATGCAAAGCATTGGGGCGTGCCATGCGCATCGGAACCAATCATGGTTCTCTTTCCGACCGGATTTTAAGCCGCTACGGAGATACACCCGATGGAATGGTGGAATCGGCAATGGAGTTTATCCGTATTTGCGAGAAGAACGATTACCATGACCTGGTGATTTCCATGAAAGCGAGCAACGTTCTGGTGATGGTACAGGCATATCGCTTACTGGTGGCAAAAATGATTGAAAATGGACGGAACTACCCGCTGCACCTGGGAGTTACCGAAGCAGGTGACGGTGAAGACGGGCGGATCAAAAGCGCTGCCGGAATCGGGGCGTTGCTGGAAGACGGTTTGGGAGATACCATCCGGGTTTCCCTGACAGAGAACCCGGAATACGAGATTCCCGTTGCGAAGAAATTGCTTGCGAAATTTGATGGAATTGAAAACGAGCGCGATCCTGAAGAACTTCCGTTGACCTATTCACCCTATAGCTACAACAGGAGAAGAACGCTGGAAGTTGCGAATATGGGAAATGGTCACGTTCCGGTTGTTGTTGCTGATCTGTCAAAAAAAGAGAGCATTACCCCGGCCAATTTCTTTGGTTTCGGCTACAGTTATTCTGTTCAGCTGGACAAATGGAACCTGATGGACCTGGCTGCCGATGTGGTTTACCTGGGCAAACAGGACATTGATTTTGAAGTGCCGGGAACCGTTCGTTTATTACAGGACTTCGATGCCTGGGGCAACGATCCGAAATACATACCGCTGGTTCCGTTCGCTCACAGGGATGCAGTCAGTAAGGAGAGCATCCATTTTCTTTTGATTGATTTAGATCGTGAATTTGAGCTGGAAGAATTGAAAAACAGGCCGAATGCGGTTTTTGTGATCGAAACTAAAAAGCAGCACAAAACACCTGTTTTCCGCAAATTCCGGTTGAAGCTGGATCTGAATCAGGTGGAGAACCCGGTTGTGTTCAGAACACATTATGCCGCTTCCGATGAAGAGACATTCCAGCTGCACAGTGCATCCGACCTGGGGATCCATTTCATCGACGGGTTCGGTGACGGAGTATGGATCACGGGAAATCACAGCCTGAATGTGATCAATTCGCTGAGCTTCGGAATCCTGCAGGCAACCCGCACCCGGATTTCCAAAACGGAGTACATTTCGTGCCCGTCTTGTGGCAGAACGTTATTCGACTTACAGGAAACAACTGCCAAGATCCGTGCGAAGACTGCTCATCTGAAAGGGATCAAGATCGGGATCATGGGGTGTATCGTCAACGGGCCGGGAGAAATGGCTGATGCCGATTATGGCTATGTCGGTACAGGTCCCGGAAAGATCAATCTCTACAAAGAAAAAACGGTTGTCCGAAAAAATGTTCCCGAAGACGAAGCCGTGGAAGCATTGATTGAGCTCATTGCCGAGCACGGAGACTGGATAGAGCCGAAGGGGGAATAGGCACTCTTATATGATTTTCGTTTTTCGTACCAGAAATACGAAATATCAGAACGTTTCTTATTTCTGAAAATTCAACCAAATTTTCTATCTTTGCCCCTTACTTTTTTGCAAACCGATTGTTGCAGATTTTAACGGAAACTAAAAATGAAATTAAGCAGTTTAACAGCTATTTCGCCGATTGACGGGCGCTATCAACGGAAGACAAATGAACTTCAGCCGTATTTCTCCGAATTTGGATTGATCAGATACAGAGTAATCGTTGAGGTAGAATATTTAATTGCTCTGGTTGAAGCAGGAATTGAACCGCTTAAGGATTTTCCGAAAGAAAAATTTGCCGGTTTGAGAGCCATCTGTACCAACTTCTCGGAAGAAGACGCATTGTGGATTAAGAACGTTGAAAAAACGACAAACCACGATGTAAAAGCGGTGGAATATTTCCTGAAAGAGAAAATGCAGGAGCTGGAACTGGAAGCACACCTGGAATTCGTGCACTTCGGTCTGACTTCACAAGACATTAATAATACCGCTGTTCCGCTTTCATTAAAAGACGCGGTGAGCGAACAATACCTGCCATTGTTACAGCAATTGCTGGACAAGCTGAAAGCACTCAAGACCGAATGGAAAGATATCCCGATGCTGGCACGCACGCACGGTCAGCCGGCTTCCCCAACACGGTTGGGAAAAGAATTCCAGGTATTTGAGGAACGCATTGAGCGTCAGCTGGATCTGCTGAAACAAATACCGTATTCCGCGAAATTCGGTGGCGCAACGGGAAATTTCAACGCCCATTTCGTTGCTTTTCCCCAACACGACTGGGTCGCTTTTGCCAATGATTTTGTAAACGGCAAGCTTGGTTTGAACCGTTCACAGACAACGACGCAAATTGAGCATTACGATAATATCGCCGCGTTATTCGATGCATTGAAGCGCATCAATACGATCATCCTGGACCTGGACAGAGACATCTGGACCTATATTTCCCAGGACTATTTTAAGCAGCGGCTGAAAGAAGGGGAAATCGGCTCATCCGCTATGCCTCATAAAGTCAACCCGATCGATTTTGAAAATTCCGAAGGAAATATCGGGATCGCGAATGCGTTGTTTGAACACCTGGCAATCAAATTACCGGTATCAAGATTACAGCGGGACCTGACGGATTCAACTGTTCTGCGCACAATTGGTATGCCTTTTGCACATACATTTATTGCGATCAAAGCAACCTTGGCAGGTCTGGATAAGTTATTATTAAACGAACAGGCGTTCCACGATGACCTGGAAGACAACTGGGCGGTTGTGGCGGAGGCGATTCAAACCATCCTGAGAAGAGAGGGATTTGAAAAACCGTACGAGGCTTTGAAAGGATTAACGAGAAAAAATGAGCGTGTAACAAAAGAAACCGTCCATTCTTTCGTTGATACTTTAAATGTAAGTGAAGAGCTGAAAGCAGAGCTGAAGCGGATCTCTCCTCACAATTACACAGGAATACAACTTGTAAAATAACAGCTATATGAATAAACTCCTGGCAATGATCTTTTTACTGATGGGCAGCTTCCTGGCGGTAGCCCAGGAAAAGGTATTGGAGTGGGGAGAGCTGGAAGGACGTTCCGGGCATTTGATGGAACTGCTTCCGTTTCACAGCAAAGATTTCTATACGCTCCGCTGGAAAGGAGGGAATATGTTCGGCGGGTATTACCTGTCACGATTCGATGACCTGAAAGAAACAAAATCAAAACGCATTTCGATCTCTGTTAACCAGAACATCGCCAATTTTGAAGAGGTTTTAATTGTGAATGACCATCCGGTAGTGGTGCTAACAAATATACGGGATGGAAAAGAGCAGGTCTTTCTGCAGCAATACGGCTATGACCTGGAACCAAAAGGAGAAGCTAAGCTGCTGGCGGAATACGACCTGATAAAGGGAATGACGAAAGAGCCGATCAAGGTCATCCAGTCAAAAGATAAAAAATACTTTGCCGTTTTATGGCTGCTCGTGGGGAAGAAAAAGGACAAAGATGTTTATGGTTATGTTGTCTACGACGATAAATACAACCAGATTGATGAAGGAGAATATGAGGTTCCGTTCGAGTCCCGATATTCCCAGATCACCAGTCATTTGCTGAGCAATACGGGGCATTATTTCTTTGTTGTCAAAGAATTCAAAAAGAACGAGGATAGAAGGTCCGGCCAGCCGGATGTGATTTATAAGGCGATGCACATTTATCAGGTAAGCAATGACATCGGGCTGGAGCGTTATACAATGCCGGTTGAAGGGAAGCGCATCGAGGCGATCTCCATTAATACGGATGACAGCACGGCGTTTACCATCACCGGGGTGTATGGAAGCAACGAATACAGAGGGGTAAACGGGGTTTTCTACATGCAGGTCGATATCAGGAATCAAAAGGTCATCCGGGAAGGATTCCAGGAATTTTACCGTGATTTTATAACAGAGGACTGGACGGAAAAAGAGATCCAGCGCGCGGAAAGACGCATTGAACGAGGAAAGGAAGAACCTGCTTTGTACAATTATCAGATGCGGGAAGCCCAGATACTGCCCGACGGAAGCATTGTCGGGGTAATGGAGCAGAACTATGTCGTGGTTCGTTCGTTTTCGGATACAAGAAGCATGGTGACGTTCAGTTATACCTATTACTACAACGATATCGTCGTTTTTAAAATAGGCCGGTTGGGAAATTTTGACTGGATAGAAAAGGTCAGGAAATCACAGATATCAACGAATGACGGCGGTCCTTACAGCTCATTTGCAAGCATTGTGGACGGAGACAAGCTGCGTTTGATCTTCAACGACAATATTGACAATTACGACCAGTCCGGAAAATACATCCCGAATAATGTCTATTCTTCCCGCTTCAATCTAAAGCACAACGTTGTTGCAATGACAGAGATCGACCTGGCAAGCGGGATTCAAAACCGTTATACGTTATTCAGCCGGAAGGAGACCAAAACACTGGCTTATCCCAAATTGTTTAAAATTGATTACGACGCGAAGGAAATGCTGATCTATACGGGCTTTAAAGGAAAAGAGCTTTACGGGATCTTACATTTCAAGTGATAGCGATAGAAGATGCCGTTTCCGGGCAATAGTTCCACGGTTATACATTACGAAGGTCTGAGCTTAAATCAGAAAGGCGGCCACACCGTGTAACCGCCTTTCTGGTTGTAAACTATTATATTTATATTATTGTCTTGTTCCGGACCCCTTGTGATCGGCTCCTCCTGCTGAAATGTCAAATGTGAGTGCTCCGCCGCTTACTTTTCCCAGCCCGGAAACACCTCCCTGTGATGGAATTGAGAAATTGATTCCTGCAGTAATTCCTTCCAGGCTTCCTCCTTCATTCCAGAAATTGTTGACATAAACAGTATCCTTTTTCGTATTTCCTTTGGTGATTTGCAACACGTAGATCTTCTCTTCGGAAAATACTCCTGCCACAAACACGCTGTCCGTCACTAAATAATTTCCTACCAGCAGGTCTCTTGAATCGGTAAGGGATTTTTTACAGCTTCCGTCATCTTTTTTTGCATCGGGATTAAAATTTGATGCAGTTGAATCCGTACATCCTTCTTTTTTACATCCGGCTAACATCATCGCACAACAAGTTACGGCCAAGGCTGTTAACGTCAAAGTTTTTTTTCTCATCCTATTGATTTTAGTGAAATAAATAATTGTAGTACCCTTTAATAAATGAAATTAAAGTTTAGTTGTTGCGGCAAATATATGTAAAATTATTTTTAAGAAGCAAGTAAACGACTTAAAAACACTTAATTAATTCAAAGACGGATTATTCATTTTCAGTCTGTGGAAACAGGCTGTATGCTGACAGTTAACGGAATTTAAAATGCTGTCTGGAATAGAATCATACTTCGGTTGCCCGGATGATTTCAATCCATTCATCCACCTGTTTTGCATCTTCGATACGGAATTCTCCCGAACAGATACGCCTTAAAGCGATTAATGTGGCTCCCGAATCCAGTTTTTTACCGAAATCATTGGCAACAGACCGGATGTACGTCCCCTTTGAACAATGAATGTAAAAGTCGATTTCAGGAAAACGGCTTGCATCTGTTTTAAATGCCTTTATCTCAATCGTGTTGGATTTCAGTTCCACTGATTTTCCCGCTCTTGCCAGGTCATACGCACGTTTTCCGTCAACTTGCTTTGCTGAAAAAACGGGGGGATATTGTTCCTGTACACCAATGAAAGACGCTTCCGTTGCAGTGAGCAGTTCGTGTGTGATATGAGCGGTCGGATATTCAATATCGTCAAAAGGTTTTTCCAGGTCGTAACATGGTGTTGTTTTACCCAAAAGAAAAGTACCTGTGTAAACTTTGTCATCTGCTGTCAGCTCCGTTATCTTCTTCGTTGCTTTTCCCGTACAGATCACCAATAGACCTGTCGCCAGCGGATCCAGTGTTCCGGCGTGACCTACCTTGAAATTCTTTAAGCCGTATTTACGTTTCAGGTTCCACCGCAGTTTATTGACTACATCAAATGAGGTCCAACCGTATGGCTTATCGACTAATAGGATTGCTCCTTCCTGGAAATCAACTGTCATTATACTACTTTCAAATCAATACCCGCAAGAATCAGTATTAAGATGGTCAGACCAACAACGATGCGGTAAATTCCGAATACTTTGAACCCGTTTTTGGAAACAAAACTGATAAAGGATTTAATTGCAAGAAACGCCACAATAAAAGCGACGATATTCCCAACGATCAATAAATTGATCTGCTCACCTGTGAAGCTGTTCCCTTCTTTGAAAAAATCCAGCATTTTTTTTGCGGTTGCACCCAGCATGGTGGGAACGGCAAGAAAAAAGGAAAATTCTGCTGCTGCGCTTCTTGTGAGTTTCTGCGACATCCCTCCAACGATGGTAGCAGCCGAACGGGAAACTCCCGGAATCATAGCGATACACTGAAAAAAACCGATCTTCAGAGCAGTCAGATAAGAGATCTCTTTTTCCTCTTTGATGGTCGGATTTTTAAACCAATTGTCAACAAACAGGAGGATAATACCCCCGATCACTAAAGAAACGGCAACTATCGCAGGGCTTTCAAGTAATTCATCTATTTTGTCACTGAGCAGGATACCGAGCACTGCGGCAGGAATAAATGCTACAAATAACTTCAGGTAAAAATTAACGGATTGAAAAAAACGTTTAAAGTAAATGACCACAACGGATAAGATCGCTCCCAGCTGAATAACGATCGTGAACAATTTCGTAAAATCGTCTTCAGCGATTCCCATCAGTGAAGAGCCAATGATCATGTGCCCCGTTGAGGAAACAGGTAAAAATTCAGTCAGGCCCTCAATAATGGCGAGAATGATTGCTTCGAGGAAATTCATACGTTATTAAGGGGCTTACTCTTCAGACTTCTGAACAGATTTGTTTTTCTTCATGATGGCAAAAATCATTACCACATATCCCCCGATGATCAGCATGGGTGAAATCGTAAGACGTGTTGTGCTGAACAGCTCATCTTCCTTAAATACGTTCGGATCGTCAGAGCCTCCCCCGATCATCAATAAAAAACCAAGAATATTGATTGCTAAGCCGATCAGCAGCCATTTATAGTTTTCTTTCCGGAATCCGAAATGGAAGTTTGCCTCGTTCGTTTTTTTCTCACTCATGCCCCAAATTTAATTGAAAGATTTTAGATTTTAAAAAAATGGAGATAAAATAACATTTTTTGAATGGCCATTGGATTGTTCTAACCGTTCGTTTCATTATAATACGCTGTTCTGAAATCATTCATTCGCTTGATAATCTTCCAACCCCACTAGTTAATAATAACCCGTTTTGTTGCTTCTCTTCCGTTGTCAGATTGTAAACGAACCAGGTACAATCCCGGATTAAAGTCAAGTGCATTGATTGAAACAATTTGTTCAGCAGCATCTATTTCCCTTTTAAAAACAGTTTGTCCCAATACATTCACAACAGATAAATTCCAGTTCCATTCGTTGGAAGGAATGTCAACGAAAAATGAACGTTCAGCAGGGTTTGGATACACAGAAAACAGGACAGATGATGGGTTTTGAGCCATTAAAAGCCCCTGTACACATAATTGCTCATGCATGAAATCTGTCACAAATTTTCCGTGCGTAGCAGGAAAGCTGCAATGTCCGGTAGTGTTTACATTCATATATGCACTGCTGATACCAACATTCACCCCTCTTAAATGCATCAGTGAGTCACCATACACCATCACAGGAATTGAATAGGTTGAGACGGTCGGATATCCTGCCAGACTTGGAACAATGTTATCTGTAACATTATGAACACCTACAAAAGGCTGGTCGCCTGGTTCTATCCATGTTGTGTCTCCGAGTGCGCCACACAGGCTTACAGCCATTTGAGGAACGCTGCTGTAACCGCTGTTGCCTGAGTTTCCTTCTAAGCCTCCCTGGTCGGCTACATAAGAAATTATATCTGCCGGAACTTTAGATACATCATCCATGTAGGTGACATGATTTGCAAGTATTGCGCCGGCAGAACTTCCGCCAACAATGATAATATCCGGATTAATGCCGTAAGGATTGCCGTCCTCGGCAACCGACCTTCTGAAAAAACGGATTGCCGCTTTCATGTCATGAACTGCTCTGATAACTTCTTTTTGAAATTCCAGCCCGGGATTTGTCATTACAACCGAATCCATGGATAACAGCCGATAGGAAATGGAAGCAGATACATATCCCATCCGGGCGAGTGTGTTGCATCGGGCAGCCATTTGCTCTTTGTTACCACCGATAAAAGAGCCTCCGTGTGCAAAGATCACCAATGGACGATCGGTATCAGTATCTCCTGTGGGAAGATAGATGTTCAGCAATAGATCCTGTTGTGTCATTTCATCCTGAAGAAGGTTCGAGCCGTATTGTACATCGGAAATCGTTGTTGTATTAGTGAAAATTTCCTGATAATAACGATTCCCGGAGCAATCCTGAGCAAAGGAAAACCCGAAAGATGTTAGTATAAATATTCCGATGAAGAGTATGGGTTGTCTCATAAGCAGCGTTTTTACATTTAGTTACTAAAGGTACATAAATTTATTTGTCTGATCATTAAAAAATCATTTGTTCATTCATCAAATGGCGGTGGAATAACTGTTTAAATGGTAGTTTTTGAGTGTAAATTATTATGCATTCATAACTTTTTTTAAAAAAATCACTCTTTTAAGCTATGGTTTTTCTATTTTTAATTTATTAAATTTGTCGACGTTAATAGAAAATTAAACAAGAAAAAGATGAAAATACTTGTAGGTATCTCAAAATCGCCTGATACAACTTCGAAAATTGCCTTTACAGACAACAATTCAAAGTTTGACGAAAATGGTGTTCAGTATATTGTAAACCCTTATGATGAGTGGTATGCATTGGTGAGAGCGTTGGAATTGAAAGAAACGGTAGGTGGAACTGTTACGATTGTTACGGTTGGATCGGCTTCTGATGAGGCGGTGATCCGAAAAGCATTGGCAATCGGAGCAGATGAAGCGGTTCGTATCGATGCAGATCCGAAAGATGCGTATTATACGGCGATGCAGATTGCTGATTATGCGAAGAGCAATGGTTTTGACCTGGTTCTGACAGGTAAGGAAACAATCCAGTACAACGGTTCCCAGGTAGGAGGGATGATCGCTGAGGCACTGGATATGCCTTTTGTTTCACTGGCTACAAAGCTGGATGTTGACGGAAGCACACTGAAACTGGAAAAGGAATACCTGGGAGGGATCCAATCCGTTGAGGTGGCTTTGCCTGCTGTCGTTTCATGTGCCAAAGGGATGGCAGAGCAGCGTATTCCGAACATGAGAGGGATCATGGCTGCACGCACGAAGCCTTTGACGGTCGTTCCTGCTGCTCAGGTTGAAGATTTAACCAGCTTTACGGGGTATACAACTCCACCGGCAAAATCGTCTGTGAAGCTGATTTCTCCGGATAACATGGATGAACTGGTGTCTTTGCTGCATAACGAAGCTAAGGTTATCTAATCGGGTTAATTAATTCATCATTTAAAAAATAGACTATGTCAGTTTTAGTATATATAAACAGTAATCACGGAATCGGTAAAAATGCATTCGAAACCGTAACATACGGAAAGAAATTAGGAGATGTAACGGTAGTTACAAACGGGAATATTGACGACGCATCACTTGCAAAGCTGGGTGAATACGGAGCATCAAAGATCCTGGTTGACAAAGCACTCACTGATCCAGATGATCAGCAGCTGACACGCCTGATTGCTAATGCTGCGGAGCAGGTTGGTGCAAATACGATCGTTTTCTCGCATGACCACATTGCTAAGAACATAGCACCACGCCTTTCTGTCCGTCTGAAAGCGGGATTGGTCTCAGGAGCGATTGCCTTGCCTGACGGAGATGGTACGATCAAAGTAAACGTTTTCTCAGGAAAAGCGTTCGGAAGTGTGAAAGTGAATACAACCAAAAAGATCATTTCGTTGCTTCCGAATTCCATTCAGCCTGAAAACGTGGGAGGAAACGCCTCGATTGAAGCATTTTCCGGAAATGTAGGAGAAGCGAAAGTGAAGGTATTGTCTACAAAACAACCGGAGGGAGATATTCCGTTGCCGGAAGCTGAATTGGTTGTTTCCGCAGGGCGTGGTCTGAAAGGACCGGAGAACTGGGGAATCGTAGAAGACCTGGCAAAGGCGTTGGGAGCTGCTACAGCTTGTTCACGCCCGGTTTCCGATATCGGCTGGAGACCTCACCACGAGCACGTAGGACAGACCGGTATTGCCATCCGTCCGAACTTGTATATTGCAGCTGGAATTTCCGGTGCAATCCAGCACCTGGCAGGAGTGAACGGATCAAAAGTGATCGTTGTGATCAATACAGATGCTGAAGCTCCATTCTTCAAAGCTGCCGATTACGGAGTGGTTGGAGATGCATTCGAAGTGCTTCCTAGACTGACGGAAGCGATTAAAAAATTCAAGGCATCCAACTAACACCGGATTTAAAATAAAAATTGTAACTTTACAAAAATCTTTAGGGAAGTATTCAGAAATGCTTCCCTAATTTTTGTTGAAAAGAATAGAAAACTCTTTACGGATTGAATGAAAAAGGTTAAGTTGGAAATTGCGGGTTTATCGTATAGTCAAACTCAATCTGGTGCATACGCGCTCGTGTTGGCTGAATCAGGAGGGAAAAGAAGGCTCCCGATCATTATAGGTGGATTTGAGGCACAGGCAATTGCGATTGAACTGGAAAAAATGGTCCCGACACGACCTCTGACACACGATTTATTCAAGACATTTGCACTTACATTCAATATCCAGGTCAAAGAAATTATTATTTATAACCTGGTGGAGGGAATTTTCTTTTCTAAGATCGTTTGTGAGCAGAACGGAGAGATCTATGAAATAGATGCCCGTACTTCGGATGCAATTGCTATAGGTGTTCGTTTTAATGCGCCGGTTTTTACACTGGAAAACATTCTTGCAAGCGCTGGTATACTCCTGGATGAAGATTCGCTGGATACGATCGGTGAAGATCCTGTTGAGTCCGAAGTGAGACCTTCCAACGCTTACCAGGACCTGTCTATGGAAGAGCTGGAAAATAAGCTGAACGAAGCGATCGCTAATGAAGAGTACGAACTTGCCTCAAAAATCAGGGATGAAATCAACAAACGCTCATCCAACTAGATTAAAATACTGCTTATGAATAGTGCCATTAAGCCCCGGCTCATCGCAATGAGTTTTCTCCAGTTCTTTGTCTGGGGAGCCTGGCTGATTACAATTGGAAATTATTGCAGCTCCACACTGAGCTGGACGTTCGCGGAATTTGGAGCCATCTTCTCCACAATGGGACTCTCCGCTTTATTCATGCCGACCCTCATAGGTTTTATAGCGGACAAATGGGTGAATGCCGAACGGCTGTACAGCCTGCTGCACCTGGGAAATGCCGCTGCGATGTTAATGCTGCCTTCGATTACTGATCCTGCAGATTTCTTCTGGATGGTATTGTTTGCCATGATCTGCTACATGCCGACACTGGCGCTTTCCAACTCGATCGCCTATCACATCCTGAAATCGCAAAATAACGATGTGATCAGGATATTCCCGACTATTCGCGTATGGGGAACAGTTGGTTTTATAGCCGCGATGTGGGCCACGAATTTATCAGGAAATAAGGCGACCGAAGGGCAGTTTTATATTTCGGCTATAGCGGGAGTTATTCTTGCTGTATATGCCCTGACCTTGCCGAAGTGTCCGCCTCAGCACAAAGCGGATGGTTTAGAAGCGAAAGCGAATATTATAAAAGATGCGCTTCACCTGATGACGAATTATAAGATGGCGCTTTTCTTTATTTTCTCCATGCTCCTGGGAGCAGCTTTGCAGCTGACGAATATGTATGGCGACAATTTCCTGTCAAGCTTTGAAAAGGTGCCGGAATATGCAGATTTATTGGTGGTAAAATACTCCACGATCATCATGTCCATTTCCCAGATCTCTGAAACATTGTTTATCCTGGCAATTCCTTTCTTTCTGAAAAGATACGGGATCAAAAAAGTAATGCTGATGAGTATGTTCGCATGGGTATTACGTTTTGGGCTGCTGGCCTATTCCAATCCGTCGGATGGCCTGTGGATGATCATCCTGTCATGCATCGTTTACGGGATGGCATTTGACTTTTTCAATGTATCAGGTTCCCTGTTTGTCGAAACCACCGCCAGCCCGAAGATCAGGGCAAGTGCGCAGGGGTTGTTTATGATGATGACCAATGGAATAGGAGCCATACTGGGAAGCTCGCTGAGTGGAGTCATAATAGACAGGTATTTTGTAAATGACGGCGTTTTGAACTGGACAGGCATCTGGCTGACGTTCTCGGGATATGCATTTGTTGTGATGGTGCTGTTCGCAGCTTTGTTTAAGCACAAACACAATCCGGAAGAGCTGAGTAACATTCAGCATTGACAAAAGCCTGCTCGATTGGTAGTTACAAAAACCGGTAAAATTCATTGAATTTCTCATTTCTTTACTTTATGTTAATAAAGTTTGTCGTATAGAATAATTGCTTTAGATTTGCGCGGGATTTAATGTATAATTACTTTTATATGAGATTGTTAAATAATTACTTTAGAAAATCTTTAAGCGGATTTGTTCTTGGTACGCTATCTTTTCTTTCAGTTGTATCTGCATTTGCTCAGTCAACCACAGATGCATATACAACTGCAGGTAGCCAGCTATGGACAGTCCCTCAGGGGGTTACTTCAATTACGATTGAAGCGTGGGGAGCCGGAGGAGGCGGGGGCGGAACGCTTAGCCATGTTTTACCTTATTCGAATCCGCGTGCCGGAGGCGGCGGCGGGGGAGCTTATTCACAGGTTGTGCTTAGCGTCAGCCCGGGAGATGTCCTGACAATAGAGGTCGGAGCCGGAGGTGTTGGTGGAAGCGGCGATAATGATGGGGCTGCCGGAGGTATGTCTTCCGTTATGATTTCCGGTTCAACGGTTATTTCTGCTGAAGGTGGACAAGGAGGTTCATTCAGAAGAAGTGATGATGGAGTAGGAAGCGCTACAGGACACGGAGGGGCTACAGGAGTTGGATTCATGTTTGCCGGAGGAAATGGAGGACCTGACAACACTGACAGTAACGGAAGTGGTGGTGGAGGTGCCGGAGGAAGTACTGAAAGTGGTGCTGATGGAACAACCACGGCTGCGGGAGCTGGAGGCGTTGCCGGAGGTGGTGACGGTGGTGCACCTGTAACAACAGCTGATTCCGATGGAAATCCCGGAATGGCTCCGGGAGGAGGCGGCGGCGGTTCCAGGAGAACACTTTTAGCAGGAAGCAGCCAGGGTGGAAATGGAGCTAATGGTGAAATACATATTTTGTATTGCAAGGCTCCGGATCAGCCGGATGTGATCATTGGCGAAACTGCTCCCTGTGAAGCTACCGTCCAAAATTATTCCGTTACAGCAGACGCAACGGCGGAAAGCTACAATTGGATCTTACCTTCAGGATGGTCAGGATCAAGTACTACGAACACGATCGGAGTGATGACCGGAAGCAGCAGTGGTGATATCACTGTTGAAGCGGTAAATGCGTGTGGCGCTTCTTTGTCCCGGGTATTGACTATCACAACAACACCGCTCCCTGTACAGCCTTCTGTTATTTCAGGTGATGTCGCTGTATGTGTGGGTGCGACCGAAACCTATTCAGTTGACAATGATCCTTCAGTAGATGCATATGTATGGACAATCCCTGCAGACTGGACAGGAACAAGCGCGACCAACTCGATTGATCTTACTGCCGGATCTGCCGGCGGAGCAATTACTGTTTCATCCCAGAATGCCTGTGGAACCTCTCCGGTTCGTATTCTGAATGTTTCCTCAGTGGATGTTCCGGTACAACCTTCTGCAATAAATGGAGAGACTGCTGTTTGCCAGGGGGCAACGGCTGATTATTCCGTAGTGAACGATCCGGTTGCTTCTGGATATACCTGGAACATTCCCGCAGACTGGACGGGATCAAGCACCAGCAATACGATCAGCATTACGGCAGGATCTATTTCGGGGGATATTTCGGTAACGGCTCAAAATCAGTGTGGAAGTTCTGTTCCCCAGACGTTGAGTGTAACGGTTAACCAGATCAGTGATGAGGTAACTGTAACAGGTTCTGTTTTAACAGCCGTGCAGGCAGGTGCTGTTTATCAATGGATAGATTGTTCTAACGGAGCGCCGATTCCAGGAGCCACATCACAGTCATTCACACCGTCTCAGAACGGAGAATACGGAGTACTGATCTTTACTCCTGAGAATTGTTCGTCGGTTTCTGATTGCATTGTAATCAATAACCTGAGCATAGGGCAGGAATCGTTTGATGTGATGGCAGTTTACCCGAATCCGGCTTCGGAAAGGGTAACGATAAGCAACCTTCCTTCGGAAAGCACAGTGCGTCTTCTGGACATGACTGGAAAAGTGATTTATTCAGTTAAAGCATCTTCTTCTTTAATAATAAACCTGGCAGATGTAAAAGCCGGAGTTTACATGTTGAATGTTGAAAATAAATCAGGTGCAACAACACATAAGCTGGTAGTAAAGAAATAATTTACTATACAATGACATAATTAAGGAGGACTGTAAAGTCCTCCTTTTTTGTTGTGATGTCATCACATGTATCATTCCTCCTGTCTGACAGTAAGACCGTGTTGTAATTGGTGGTAATTTTAAAGGTGATTTTAACAGCGACCTGCATCGGTTAAATAAAAAACAGCCCGATGTTAATTCGGGCTGCTTTTACTATCTGTTTGAATGAAATTAATTATTTCTTTTTCAATTCATTTTTGATGTACAATTCAATGGCCGCAGGCATGGATGGAGCATCCGGTTGTGGAGCGTGCACATCCAGGCGGAGGTTGTTCTTTATGACAGCCTGTGCGGTTGTAGGTCCGAAAGCGGCGATCAATGTCTTGTTCTGCTTGAAATCAGGAAAGTTCTTAAGCAATGACTCAACACCTCCGGGGCTGAAGAAAACCAGCATGTCATAATAAACATCTTCCAGGTCGGACAGGTCAGAGGCAACGGTCCGGTACAATACGGCTTTGGTAAAGTTGATCTTCTGCTCCGAGATCGTTTCAGGGATATTATCACGGAGAATGTCCGTACAGGGAAGCAGGAATTTTTCGTTCTTGTGCTTCTTCATCACTTCAACCAGGTCACTGATCGTTTGCTTTCCGAAGAAAATCTTTCTTTTTCTGTAGGTCACATATTTTTGAAGGTAGTATGCAATTGCTTCAGAGATACAAAAGTATTTCATCGTGTCCGGAACATCAAAACGTACTTCTTTCGCCATCCTGAAAAAATGGTCAATAGCAACTTTGGAGGTAAGGATCACAGCTGTGTGTTCAGAAATGGTTACTTTCTGAGTTCTGAATTCCTGCACATCAACTCCTTCTACCTGGATAAAAGGACGAAAGTCAATTTTTAATTTGTATTTCTCCGCCAAATCAAAATATGGCGACTTTTCACCTTCAGGTTTTGGTTGGGAAACCAAAATAGTTTTGACAGCCAAAATTTATAATAGTTTTGCAGTTAAACAATTCTCCGAAATCAAGCTACGTAATAGTACAAGAGTATTATTGGCAGTATTTCGAGCGTGCAAAGATACAAAAATATATAATACCAACTTACCCCTTCGATGAAGGAGGCGATTAGCAGCTTTACAAAACGGACTGCCAGAAAACCCAGAAGCAGGTAAATGAATAAATGGAACAATTCATCTCCCAATGAAGGATTGAGAAGCCAGATCAGCCCTAAGATAAAAAACACGATTCCAAACAACAACAGGTTGACCCATGACTGGCAGACAAAAATCCTGAAGAGACTGCGTTCTCCGGTGATCCAAGATGTCAGGATCAGCCCGAAAAAGTTATAAACAATTAATAAAAAATTAATCAACAGCACTACTGAAAAGAGCTGTCTGTGAGAAAATTCATTGCCCAGAAAGACCAGCTTTTTTCCTTCTATCAATTCGTATTGTTGGATGAATAACGTGGAACAAACCCACAGGCTGATAAAAAAGGTTAGTCCGAGCAATATAAAACCGGTAGAATTGAACCGTGTTTCGAATTTTTCAAGCACTTCCGGTGTGCCCAGGGTAAAAAAGGAACGGAATGTAACGGAAAAGATCCTCGGCTCCAGCCGTTTTGCCAGTGCAAGCAGCAAAAACGCCACGAACAGCAATGTTCCCAATATCCAGTTATCTGTCCGCAAGATCGGATCGAGATACATAGGGATGTCTCCTGTATCTGGACCGACAACCGAAAACAAAGGGAATAAACTCAATATGTATAAACAAATGCTCAACGTTTCTGACCGTGTTTCTTTTTTAAGAATCGTATTCGGACAACAAAAATATGCTATTTTTGCCTATCATTAATTGAAAATAAAAATGAGAACGGATTTATACACTCATCCAGACTATTACAATATGGATGATTTGCTCACAGATGAGCAGAAATTAGTGAGAGAAGCTGCCCGTGCATGGGTGAAAAAGGAAGTTTCTCCGATCATTGATGAACATTACGAAAAAGCAACATTCCCGAAGCACCTGATCAAAGGATTGGGTGAGATCGGTGCATTTGGTCCCTATATTCCTGAACAGTACGGAGGACCCGGGCTGGATCAGATCTCTTACGGATTGATCATGCAGGAGCTGGAACGATGTGATTCAGGATTGCGTTCTACGGCTTCCGTCCAGTCTTCATTGGTGATGTACCCGATCTGGAAATATGGTACGGAAGAGCAACGTATGAAGTACCTTCCGAAACTGGCGACAGGTGAATTCATGGGATGTTTCGGGTTGACCGAGCCTGATCATGGTTCAAACCCTGGAGGAATGATCACGAATTTCAAAGATGCCGGAGATCATGTGATCCTGAACGGAGCGAAAATGTGGATCTCCAATGCTCCGTTTGCCGATATAGCTGTTGTCTGGGCGAAAAGCGAAGAAGGGCGCATTCACGGATTGATCGTTGAACGGGGAATGGAAGGATTCACGACTCCTGAAACGCATGGGAAGCTGTCACTTCGGGCTTCCGCAACCGGAGAGCTGGTATTTGATAATGTAAAGGTTCCGAAAGAAAACATTTTGCCCGGAAGAACAGGATTGGGAGCTCCGCTGAGCTGCCTGGACTCTGCCCGCTTTGGGATTGCCTGGGGAGCGTTGGGTGCAGCAATGGATTGTTATGACCAGGCTTTGCGTTATTCAAAAGAACGTATTCAGTTTGGGGTTCCGATCGGAGCGTTCCAGCTGACTCAAAAGAAACTGGCTGAAATGATCACTGAGATCACAAAAGCACAATTGCTGTTGTTACGCTTAGGACAATTGAGAGAAGCCGGGAAAGCGACTTCTGCCCAGATATCCATGGCGAAACGCAATAGCTGTGAAATAGCGTTGAACATTGCCCGTGAAGCACGCCAGATCCATGGAGGTATGGGGATCACGAGCGAGTACTCCATCATGCGCCACATGGCAAACCTGGAATCGGTTGTAACCTACGAAGGAACGCATGACATCCATTTACTGATCACAGGTATGGATGTGACAGGATTGTCTGCATTTACAAGAGAAATGCCGGATTTGAAATAAGAAACCGGATAAAAAATAGGTAAAGAGAATCTGAGCGATCAGATTCTCTTTTTTGTTTCTGTATATTTCAATCTTTAAACCCGATTCGTTTGCGTTCTTTCTGTTCAGCCGTAGCTTTATCTTTTTGCAATAAATAGTTGATGGCATCATATACGTCGTTGAACTGCTTGTTGTATGTTGCTTCTATTTCCTTTAATTTGTTGGCAAGCTCTGCATAATTAAGAGCGAATTCTTTGAGAGCGATAAATGCCCGAACAATTGAAACACTCGTTTGTCTTGCTTTTTTACTTTTCAAAACGTTTGCCAACATTGTTACCCCGTGTTCGGTAAAAGCTGACGGCAAAGCTGTTTTTGGACGTTTTTCGGGGTATGTCATCACAAACTGTGATGACATTGTTTGCCATTCTTCCGGTGTAAGTCGAAACATAAAATCTGCAGGAAATAAATCAATATTTCGTTTCACTCCCTGATTCAATATCCGTGTTTCTACTTCATATAGTTCCGCAAGATCAAAATCAAGCATTACTTTTTGTCCCCGGACTTCATAAATCTTGCTTTGAATGTTTTATAAATACATTGATTTCCAGTTTAGAAGATAAGTTATTTGTACTTGAAGACATTAATTTTTGGTTGGAAAAATCAATTTTCCTTAAACCCGATTCGCTTGCGTTCTTTGTGTGTGATTTGTTGGTTATTGTGTTTGACCAAATAATTGAGAGCGTCAAAAATATCATTGAACTGTTTATCGTATTTCTGTTCCAGGTCCTTTAATTTTTCTGTTAAGTCACGGTGCGAAAGCGCATACTGACGAATGAAAACAAAAGCGCGCATAACCGCGATGTTGACTTCGATCGCTTTTTTGCTTTTCAACACCCCGGACAGCATGGCAACACCTTGTTCGGTAAATGCAAAAGGTGTTGCCGGACTATATTTTATGTTTTCAGGAAGGTTATCACAAATTGTGATAACCTCTCTCCATTCTGTGTTGGAAAGCTGAAACATAAAATCCGGCGGGAAACGGTCCAGATTTCGTTT
Organism: Crocinitomicaceae bacterium; assembly: GCA_037189645.1. Lineage (GTDB taxonomy): Bacteria > Bacteroidota > Bacteroidia > Flavobacteriales_D > Crocinitomicaceae > Taishania. Next base: position 41,852 of record JBBCIY010000007.1, on the reverse strand, counting down.
AACGGCTTGTTTCAATACCCGTGTTTCCACTTCATACAGTTCTGCTAAATCAAAATCCAGCATGATTTTCTGGTCCCGAAGCTCGTAGATTTTACTTTGAATGTTGTGTAAATACATTGTTTTAGATTAAAAGATAAGTCATTGGTTACATTGAATATAGTGATTTTTTTGATGTAAAAATGGTAAAAGGAAAAAAATCCGTTTCAGCTGGAAATAGAAAAAGTGTCTTCCTGATAGAGCGATCCGGTGATCATCGATAGAAGCGGGCCGCAAAGCGGAAAAAATAGTTGAATACGATTTGATCACATGGTATTGTTTTTCTCCAATCCAGGTTTTAAATCTTGGGTGAAAGGAGCTTCTGGAAAGATGGGCAACAAATAATAAAGTGTTTTTTGCCAGATTTTCTTTATGTTTGCGTGCTGAATCAACAACCAACCAAAAACTGTTTAAAATCCAGATTCTGATGACACAAAAATTATCTATTTATAATAGTTTAACCGGTACAAAAGAAGAATTTAAACCGATTCACGACGGACGTGTCGGCATGTATGTATGCGGACCTACACTTTACAGTGAGCCGCACATGGGAAATATGCGTACGTTCATCAATTTTGACCTTGTTTACCGTTATTTGCTCAAATTGGGTTATCAGGTAAAATATGTGCGCAATATCACAGATGCCGGGCATATTACGAACAGTGCAGGTGAAGATGTGGACAGCATCGGGAAAGCAGCCCGCCTGGAACAGGTTCAGTCACTGGAGATCGTTTATAAATATAACCGCAAGTTCATCGAACTTCAGCGTGTCTATAATTTGTTGCCTCCCAGCATTGAGCCGACAGCTACACAGCACATCCAGGAGCAGATTGAGATCATTGAGAAAATCATTGAAAACGGTTTCGCGTATGTGGTGAATGGTTCGGTTTATTTTGATGTAAAGGCATATTCGGAAAAATTTAACTACGGAATTTTAAGCGGAAGGAAAGTAGAGGAGCTCGAAGAATCGACAAGAGAGCTGAATGCCCAGGATGAAAAGCGGTTCTTTGCCGATTTCGCACTCTGGAAAAAAGCAAACCCGGAAGACATGCAGATCTGGCGTTCTCCGTGGGGGGACGGGAATCCGGGATGGCACATTGAATGTACGGCAATGAGCACCAAATACCTGGGAAGCCGTTTCGACATTCACGGGGGCGGAATGGATCTGAAATTTCCCCATCACGAAGACGAAATTGCCCAGAATTGCGGTTCATTCGGCTGTAATCCTGCAAATACCTGGATGCATGCCAATATGCTGAATGTGAATGGCCAGAAGATGAGTAAATCATTCGGTAATTTTTTCCTGCCGATGGAGATCATTGAAGGGACAACGGATATTTTTGACAAGGCCTACCATGCGAATGCAGTCCGCTTTTTTATGATGCAGGCACATTACCGTTCAACGATTGATGTGTCGAAAGATGCGCTGGCTGCTGCTGAAAAAGGGTTCCAGCGGTTGAAAGATGCACTGGCATTACTTCCAAAGTTAAAAACCTCCGACAGTTCTTCTTCCGATGTCCGGCAGATGGTTCAGTCCTTCTATGCTGCTATGAACGATGACTTCAACGCACCTGTTTTAGTTGCCAGGTTATTTGATGCGGTTACGTTGGTAAATAAAGTGAATGACGGAACTGAGGTAATCACTCCTGACGACCTGAAGCTGCTTACGGAAGAGATGGAAAGTTTCGTTTACGATGTGCTGGGGCTGAAACTGGAAGCAGGTGAAGGAAATGACCGTTTGTCTCCTGTAATGGACCTGGTCCTGGATCTGAGAGCGAAAGCCAGGGAAAACAAAGACTGGACAACTTCCGACCAGATCAGGGATGCGCTCGCGAAAGCAGGCATTGTTGTAAAAGACTCGAAAGAGGGCACAACATGGAGTTGATCACAGCCTGTCCGTTTCATTCTACGGAAGTTCATTATTTTGCGTATTTCTACGTATGCCTTTGATTGTTCGATAAATTGCATTTTTTCTCTTATGAACCGGTTTTTAAAGCGGTTGTACGATCAAAAAATCATTCAATAAAGCGAAATATTCATAAGAAACTGCTAAATATTCATTTTCAAACTTAAGTTAGTGGGATAGTGTTACCTTAGCTATAGAAATAAGGAGAAATAAATCAGGTTACTTCTTACGTTCGCTTTGAAATATAAAAATGGGGAGCACTGCTTGGAGAGGCAGGTTTCATTTTCTAGTTTGATTAAAGAGTATAACAGTTCTTATTCCTCATTTTAAATTCAAACGCATCGGAGCGTAAGAAGTACCTGTTTTTACTTAAAGAAATTACAACTGCACTACAAAAAAATGAAAACTATTTGAAGTTAACCTACTATTGATACTTATGATAAAGAGTTGATGAAATTGATCAACTCTTTTTTGTTTTTATGCCGTTCGTATGTATCGTCAGCTGGCTCTTACAGGATACACGACCGGTCTGCTTGGACTGGCGTCATTTTCAAAGGGTGCTACCTGCAGGGAAAGAAGATACTTTCCGTCAGGAGCAGTATCGGGAACAAAGATTAATTCAGTGATCGTCTTATGATATTGGGGATTCTCAGGAACCTGCCAGAATGCATGGTGCATAGCCAGAACACCGTTGTCGGATTCTCTGTCAACAGAAGGAAGATCGAGCAGTAGGTGTTCCACCCCCGCTTCGTTTAAGACATCCATACAGGAAATATCCATGTAGGGAGGATTCGTAGCAGAATAATCAGTGATTAATTTGGATGGATCATTGGGAAGTGTCCGGATGATCAGCGCTTTGGATAACTGGTCGCCAACCGCTTTTTTTAGTTGCTGTTTCGTGATCACCAGGTCACCATTCCCGGTTTTTTCAGGCTGAACGGAAACCAGGATCGCTTCGAAAAAGAACTCTGTCAACTGTTCGTTAATGGAATGTACTTCTTTGGTAATGTGTCCCAGGCATTCGGTATGCGTTCCGTTTCCATGGGGATTGAACAAGATATTCCTGAAATTGACACTTCCGCCTTCCGCAACACTTCCTGTAAAACCATTGGAACGAACCGGCTCAATCACAGGAGAGTCAACATACCAGGCTTTCGCGTCAGCATTTTTTCCTCCCATCGGGATGGAAATGTCAATTCCCTCTTCCGTGTTGATGTAATCCGTTTCGTTTAAAAATAGTTTCATATCTTCTGATTAGCTTCCGTACAATTCCTGCCGTGTCTTTTCATACAGCACCATTCCTGCCGCGACACCGACATTCAGTGAAGAAATATTCCCGCGCATCGGGATTTTGGTTGAAATATCGCTCAAATTAATCAGGTCCTGTGTAATCCCGTTTTCTTCGGAACCCATGATAATGGCAACCGAACCTCTCAGGTTTGTTTCATACAGATTGCTTTTAGCCTTTTCTGTGCAGGCAATGATCCTCACACCGCTTTGCTGAAGGTAAAACAATGTATTTTTCAGGTCATCTGTTTTGCACACTTTGATCCTGTTCAGTGCACCTGCTGAAGTTTTGATCGCATCAGAGGTTACCAGGGCTGAACCTTTGGATGGAATCAGAATCGCATCTACCCCCTGGCATTCCGCGGTGCGGGCGATCCCCCCGAAGTTGCGTACATCCGTGATCCTGTCCAGTACCAGCACATTTACCTTTTCGCCGGCAAGTAATTTTTCATCGACCAGTTCCTCGATGTTCCCGTATTCAACAGGAGAAACATAGGCGATAACGCCCTGGTGGTTGTTCTGCGTTATGCCGTCCAGCTTCTGGGAAGGAACGTATTGCAGGTTGAGGTCTTTCCCTTTCAATGCCTCTTTTAATTCAAAGAAAAGATCCTTGCTGATGCCTTTCTGGATCAGTATTCTGTTGATCTCCCGTTCGGCTTTGATCGCTTCGATCACTGCACGGACACCGAAAATGATGTCTTTGTCTTCTTTGCGCGGGTATTTTTGGTTATTCTCTCTCATTTAGAATGTAATATCAAAAACGATGGTAATGTCTTCATGTACGGATTTTGCTACGGGGCATGCTTTGGCTGCGCGAAGAACTTTTTCCTGCTCCTGTTCTGTCCAGTTGTTTCCGGACAGGTCCAGCTCAATAACGATTTCCCCGATCCTGCGGGGAGCATCGGTCATGACCTTGGTGACTTCAGCCTGTGCGTGGGAGAACGACAGTCCGTGCTGGCTGCAATAGATTCCTATGATCGTCATCATGCAGGATGCATAGGATGTTGCTACCAGGTCGGTAGGGGAGAATGCTTCTCCTTTTCCGTTATTGTCGACCGGAGCGTCCGTAAAGATCTCCGTTCCGGATTGGATATGTGTACATTTTGTACGCAGTTCTCCTAAATATTCAACGCGTGCTGTGCTCATAATTATATTGTTTCAGGAACAAAGTTAGGGAAATAAATGATGATTTGCCCGGTTGAGGCCAGTGGATTCATTATTTTGAAAACAAGGCGTTCAATATTTAAAAATAAGTTTTATTTTTATCTGGAACTTTAAAAAATACAATAATGAGTTATTACAAAACTATTGACGGAAAAAAGTACGATGGAGAGTTGATCGAACTGGCAGACAAATTGACAGCGGGTTCAGGAGACGGGAGAATCTCCATGGAAGACGCAAAACAGCTGCTTGATGCTGTAAAGGATGGAGATACGTATACGGATATCGAAAAAGACACGATGGCGTACCTGCGTGAAAATTATAAATGGACTGAAGCTGCAGATGAATGGTTCAGGACAGAGATCAGGAAGTGGGCGGCAACAAAGTAATAGGATCAGTATTGACAGAGAAAGGCGTATAAAATACGCCTTTCTGCGTTTAATGAATCACGCTCGATAACCATCGTTCCATTTCTTCCACCGGTATGTTCTTGCGATTTGCCAGGTCTTCCACCTGGTCGTTCCCGATTTTTCCCAACCCGAAATATTTTGCCTGAGGATGTGCAAAATACCATCCGCTGACGGAGGCTGCCGGGAACATTGCCAGGCTGTCCGTCAGTTCGATTCCTGTCAGTTCCGTGACATTGATCAACTGGAATAATCCTGTTTTCTCCGTGTGATCCGGGCATGCAGGATAGCCCGGTGCCGGTCGGATTCCCCGGTAAGATTCTTTTATCAATGCCTCATTGTCAAGCGTTTCATCCGGTGCATATCCCCAGTAATTCTTCCGGACTTCTTCGTGCAGGTATTCTGCAAAAGCCTCAGCGAACCGGTCTGCCAGCGCTTTCAGCATAATGGAATTATAATCATCGTGGTCCGCTTTGAATTTTTCCAGGTAAGGTTCTATTCCCAATCCTGAAGTAACGGCAAAACCACCAATGTAATCGGTGATCCCGCTTTCTTTCGGCGCAACGAAGTCAGCTAATGCGATATTGGGCTGCCCTTGCGCTTTTTTGGTCTGCTGGCGGAGTGTCCGTTGTATGTAAATGACTTTTCCGGCTGTTTCCGTGTCATAGATCTCTATATCGTCGCCAATGCTGTTAGCCGGGAATAACCCGATGACCCCCTTAGGGTTCAGCCATTTTTCACTGACGATCGTTTCCAGTAGTTTCTTCGCGTCTTCGTATAATTTTTTCGCTTCTGTTCCGACGATCTCATCTTCCAGGATGCGGGGAAATTTACCATGGAGTTCCCAGGTCTGGAAGAAAGGGGTCCAGTCGATATAATTCACCAGCGTCTGCAAGTCAGGTGTTATTTCTTTTATCCCCAGGAAATTGGGACGGATGCAATCTTCCTGTTTCCAGTCGATCTGGAATTTATTTGCTCTTGCTGCTTCCAGTGATAAAATTTCCTTTGCTCCCCGGTGTTTTTCATGGTGGGCTCTTAATTTCGCGTAATCAGCTTTTACTTCAGCGACGAAATGCTCTTTTTTTCCTCCCAACAGACTTTCCACGACCGTCACGCTTCTGGAGGCATCCAATACGTGAACTGTCTGGTCTTTTGTAAAATGCTGCTCTATTTTTACTGCCGTATGGACACGTGAAGTTGTTGCCCCGCCGATCATCAATGGAACGGACAGATTTGCTCTTTCCATTTCTTTGGCGACAGTAACCATTTCGTCCAGTGAAGGAGTGATCAGGCCGCTTAATCCGATCACATCTACTTTGTGCTGGATCGCTTCCCGGATGATCTTTTCCGGAGGGACCATTACTCCCAGGTCGATCACTTCATAATTATTACAGCCAAGCACCACCCCGACGATGTTTTTACCGATGTCGTGAACATCGCCTTTAACGGTTGCCAGCAGGATCTTTCCCGCACTTGACGAAACCCCGTCTTTTTCCGCTTCGATGAATGGGAGAAGGTAAGCAACGGCTTTTTTCATAACACGCGCGGATTTGACAACCTGAGGTAAAAACATTTTTCCGCTGCCGAACAGGTCGCCGACAATATTCATTCCATCCATCAAGGGGCCTTCAATCACTTCGATCGGACGTTCGTACTGGTGCCGGCATTCTTCCACATCCTCATCAATGAAATCCGTAATTCCCTTTACCAGCGCATGGGAAAGGCGTTCATTTACCGGTTGATTCCTCCAGGAAAGGTCCGCTTCTTTCTTTTTCCCGTCTCCTTTGACGGTTTCGGCATATTCCAGTAAGCGCTCCGTTGCATCCGGCCTGCGATTGAGCAGCACGTCTTCCACATACGTCATCAGTTCCTTATCTACCTGGTCGTAAACCTCCAGCATGGTTGGATTCACGATTCCCATATCCATCCCGTTCCGGATGGCATGATACAGGAAAGCGGCATGCATTGCCTCCCGGACGACATTGTTTCCACGGAATGAAAACGAAACATTGGAAACCCCGCCGCTTACATGAGCTCCCGGCAGGTTCTCTCGTATCCATTTTGCAGCGCGGAAGAAATCCAGTGCATTGTTGTTGTGCTCTTCCATACCCGTTGCAACCGGGAAGATATTCGGGTCGAAAATGATGTCCTCTTTCGGAAATCCCACTTCATTGACCAGGATGTCGTATGAGCGTTTGCAGATTTCAACGCGGCGTTCGTAGCTGTCTGCCTGTCCATTTTCATCAAACGCCATGACGATCACGGCAGCACCATATTTTTTGATCAGCTTCGCATGATGAATGAACACTTCTTTTCCTTCTTTCAGTGAAATGGAATTTACTACCCCTTTTCCCTGGACGCATTTCAGTCCGGCTTCAATGATCTCCCATTTGGAGCTGTCGATCATCACGGGAACACGTGCAATGTCCGGCTCCGCAGCGATCAGGTTCAGGAATCTGACCATCGCTTCTTTTCCATCGATCATCCCCTCATCCATGTTGACGTCAATGATCTGCGCGCCATTCTCCACCTGGTCCCGGGCAACAGCCAGCGCAGCTTCAAAATCCCCTTCTTTTATCATTCGCAGGAATGCTTTGGAGCCGGTAACATTGGTGCGTTCACCGATATTCACGAAGTTGGATTCGGTTGTTACGATGAGTGGTTCAAGACCGGATAGTTTTAAAGTGATGTTCATTTAAAATATTCTATTATTGAATTAAAGTTTTCTCGGCGGATAGTGTTTCGCTAATTCTGCAATGGCCTTGATGTGTTCCGGAGTTGTACCACAGCATCCCCCGATGATGTTGATGATACCATCTTCCAGGAACTCTTTGATCTGTTCCGCCATTAGTTCCGGTGTTTCTTCATACTGCCCGAATTCATTGGGTAATCCTGCATTTGGATGGGCGCTGACCCCGAATGCTGTGCTTTTGCTCAGTATCTGCAGGTAGGGGCGCATCATGTTGGCTCCCAGCGCGCAGTTTAACCCTACGGACAACAGCGGGAAATGTTCCATGGAGATCAGGAAGGCGTCAGCGGTCTGTCCGGTAAGTGTTCGCCCTGACTGGTCGGTGATTGTCCCGGAAACCATGACGGGAAGCTCGGTCTTTCTCTCTTCGAACACATCCCGGATGGCGAATAAAGCAGCTTTTGCATTGAGCGTATCAAAGATGGTTTCTACCAGCAGTATATCTGCTCCTCCGTCGATCAATGCGTTTACCTGTTCTTTATAGGCTGCTGCCAGCTCATCATACGTGATCGCTCTGAACCCGGGATCATTTACATCCGGTGAAATGGAAGCCGTCCTGTTCGTCGGGCCGATCGATCCTGCTACAAAACGCGGTTTGTCAGGATTTTTCGCCGTAAATTCATCTGCGACTTCCCGTGCGATTTTTGCCCCGTGGTAATTGATGTCGTAAACGGCGCTTTCCAGCCCATAATCTGCCTGGGCGATGGTTGTTCCAGAGAACGTATTCGTTTCAGCGATATCCGCTCCTGCTTCGAAATAGGCGCGGTGAATTTCCCTGATGATGTCCGGGCGTGTCAAGGAAAGCAGGTCATTGTTTCCTTTCAGGGGCTTATCGTGGTTTTCAAACCAGCCTTTGCGGAAATCTTCTTCGGTCAACGTATAACGCTGGATCATGGTTCCCATTGCACCATCCAGGATCAGGATACGTTTTTTTAAAATATCATTTATTAAACTCATAGCACACTATATACATGAAGCCTACTATGAAAAAAGACGGGAATCGTCCACTACTTATCTTTTCCCGGCAGTACTGCCGGAATAGGAATTGGCACCTTTTCCGTTGTTCACAGAGAGGTTGCCAAGGTTTCAAAGGGCCTGTCCCTCCACCTTTCTTCATAAGTTATGGCAATGAACGTGAGTACAAATGTAGGAAGTATTCTATTAATACGGGAGTTAAAAAATAAAAAAAGTAAATGAACGTATAAATTGTCCGGGATAATCCGTAAGATTGACCGGTGTTCATCGTTTATTTTAAAAAACTGGTTCCAATGAAATATATACTTTTCGTACTGATTATTACCCCGGTTTTGTTTTCTTGCTCCAAAGAAAAACGATCTTCCTCGGCAGCTTTGAAGATGCAGGATTTTGTGGTGGATATTTCGAATTATGCAAGGGAATCCGACCCGGATTTTATCATCATTCCCCAGAATGGAGTTGAACTTGCATTTAACAACCTGGATACCGAAGAAGGATTGAATACTGCTTATATGAACGCAATCGACGGATTCGGGGTAGAAGAATTATTTTACAATGGGACACTGAATACCATTGATGAGCGGTATGACTATCTTCAGCTGCTAAGAGAAAATAAAAAGATACTTGTTTCAGAGTTTGTTACGGACCCGGAGGATATTCCGGATGCGTATGCCAGAAATGAACAGGAACATTTCATCTGTTTCCCGAGGAATGCCGATAATTATCACTACAACCAGATCCCGGGATACATACACCAGGAAAACCCGGCCGACGTAACCAGCCTGTCAGAAGCAAAAAACTACCTGTACCTGATCAACCCCGAAAACTTTTCTTCAAAACAAGAGATGATAGAAGCGATTTCGTTTTCCAATTACGACCTGGTACTGATCGACCTGTTTTTTGACGGAGAAGCCCTGAGCAGTTCAGAGGTGAGCCAGTTAAAGACAAAAGCAAACGGAGGAAAGAGGCTGGTTATCTCATACCTGAATATAGGTTCTGCCGAAAAATACAGGTATTACTGGGAAAAGAACTGGAAGCTTCACCGTCCCCAGTGGATCAAAAAGAAATACGACGGGTACGATGATGAATTCTGGGTAAAATTCTGGAATGAGGAATGGAAGAACATCATTTTCGGAAATGACGGATCGTACCTGAAAAAAATACTGGATGCAGGTTTTGACGGTGCTTATCTTGACAATGTGGAGGCTTACTATTTTCTTTATCACAAAGAGTGATCTGTCAACATGCTTTTTATACCATCTTTCCATTGATTCTTATTTCATAATTAAAATGGAAATAATAACTTTGCAAAAACTTTACAATGGAAAATAATACCCCTGCAGTTTTAGTTCTTGAAGATGGTACTACATTTTATGGAAAAGCAATCGGGAAAATAGGCACAACAACCGGCGAAATTGCATTCAATACAGGGATGACAGGTTATCAGGAAGTCTTTACAGATCCTTCTTATTACGGGCAGATCCTGATCATGACAACTTCACACATCGGGAATTACGGTGTTCACAAAGAAGAGGTAGAGTCAGATTCAATGATGATCGCAGGACTGGTAACCAAGAAATTTTCCCCGAACTATTCAAGAACATCAGCAAGCGGCTCATTGGGAGATTACATGCTGAACTACGATAAGGTAGGTATTTCGGATATCGATACACGTGCACTGGTGCGTCACATCCGCCACAAAGGAGCGATGAACGCCATCATCTCTTCCGCTAACACAGATGTAGATGCGCTGAAAGCAGAGCTGGCAAAGGTTCCTTCGATGGATGGGCTGGAGCTTTCTTCCAAAGTATGTACAAAGGAAGCGTATGAGGTGAAACCTGAAAACCCCGTTTGTAAGGTTTCAGTCGTTGACTTTGGAATCAAGAAAAATATCATTCGCTGCCTGGTAGAAAGAGGAGCGCATGTAAAAGTGTTCCCGATGCATGCGACATTGGATGAGCTGAACAGTTTTAACCCGGATGGATACATGCTTTCAAACGGTCCCGGAGACCCTGGCGCGATGCCGGAGTCGATCGGGTTGGTGAAGCAGGTAGTAGATACAGGTAAGCCGGTATTCGGGATCTGCCTGGGACATCAGCTGCTGGGACTGAGCCAGGGGCTGAAGACGGAAAAAATGTTTAACGGGCACCGCGGAATCAACCACCCGATTAAGAATTTAAAGACGGGAAAAGGAGAGATCACCTCACAGAATCATGGATTCGTGATCTCAAGAGAGAGCCTGGAGTCCAATTCAAATATCGAGCTGACGCATATCCATCTGAATGATAATACTATCGCGGGAATTGCATTGAAGGACAAACCTGTTTTTTCCGTACAATACCACCCGGAGGCATCTGCCGGACCACACGATTCAAGGTATTTATTCGATCAATTTATTACCAATATAAAATCACACAAAGCATGAGTTACATCGTAAAAGTTGTAGGAAGACAAATTCTGGATTCACGTGGTAATCCAACTGTTGAAGTAGATGTCGTTACCTCTAACGGGATTGTTGGAAGAGCGGCTGTTCCGTCCGGAGCATCTACCGGAGTTCACGAAGCAGTTGAATTGCGTGATGGAGACAAGTCGGTATATCTGGGTAAAGGAGTATTGAAGGCGGTTGCGAATGTGAACGGACCTATCAACGATGCCCTGACCGGGATGGATGTAACGGAGCAGAAGATCATTGACAAGGCATTGCTTGAGCTGGACGGAACGGAAAACAAATCCAGCCTGGGAGCAAACGCGATTTTAGGAACTTCCTTAGCGGTAGCCCGTGCGGGTGCCCTGGAAAGCGGACTGCCCTTGTACCAGTATGTCGGAGGAGTCGGAGCGGTAACGCTTCCTGTTCCAATGATGAATATTTTGAACGGAGGTTCTCACGCTGACAATAAGATCGATATCCAGGAGTTTATGGTAATGCCCTTCGGAGCTTCTTCTTTTTCTGAGGGATTGCGCTGGGGAACAGAGATCTTTCACCACCTGAAGAATGTGCTGAAAGAAAAAGGAATGTCCACGAATGTGGGGGATGAAGGTGGTTTTGCACCGAATCTGGGATCCAACGAAGAAGCTATCCAGGTGGTACTGGAAGCCATTACAAAAGCCGGGTACAAACCGGGCGAGGATGTCTGGATCGCGTTGGACGCTGCTTCTTCCGAGTTTTACAAAGAAGGAAAATACGTATTTGAATCAACCGGAGAATCCCGCACATCCGAAGAAATGGTTGCATTCTGGAAAGGATGGATAGAAAAATACCCGATCATTTCCATTGAAGACGGCCTGGCTGAAGACGACTGGTCCGGTTGGAAATTATTGACGGAAACGATCGGAGATAAAGTCCAGCTGGTTGGTGATGACCTGTTTGTAACGAACACAAAACGCCTTTCCCGCGGAATTGACGAAGATACGGCAAATTCTATCCTGGTGAAGGTGAACCAGATCGGAACATTGACAGAGACCATTGAAGCGGTGCAGTTAGCAACTGCAAATTCATACACCTCCGTTATGAGCCACCGTTCGGGAGAAACAGAAGATAATACCATTGCAGACCTGGCGGTAGCATTAAACTGTGGACAGATCAAAACCGGGTCAGCTTCCCGCAGTGACCGTATGTCAAAGTACAACCAGCTGTTAAGAATTGAGGCAGAGTTGGGAGACGCGGCTGTTTACCCCGGCAAACGGTTCAAATTCATTAAGAAATAATACTCTCTTTTAGTTCTATTACGGGTTCGGTTTTCAGAAGAAATCGAACCCGTTTTTTTATTCCTGAACTTCCCGTCATTTCCTGCCTTTACCACCCGATCCCTTGTTGTTTTTTTAACATTCTTGTCATTTTTTAGGCAACTCATTAAAAAAGATTGCGTCCTACTTAATAATTGGATAATAAAAAGGTTATGAAAGCACTTGTTTTGTCATTGTTGTTCTTTTGCATAGGAGCAGCTCCGGTATTCAGCCAGCAGGAAACGAAATTGTTTGCACAGGGAATCTTCCAGATTGAAGACAGAGAGGCGTTATCACAGGTTGAAAATTCTATCAGGTCTGTTTCCAATGTTGAAACAGCAAGGCTGGACATACCGACCCAGCGTTTTTTTATCATTATTAACGGCAGTGAGCTGACCGAAGATGCAGTAAAAAGCTGGTTTGGGGTGTATTCTGAAACAGTCGGATGTATCCAGATAGGAGTTTACGGGCAGGACCCCATACGCCCTTATCCTTTTACAAATTGTAACGATTAAATGAAGAATTATGAAAAAGAGATATTATTATATAGTGTTATTTTTCGTGTTCTTTATACACAACACGTTTATTGCACAGCAGCTTCCCGTCAACTGTGATTTGGCGGTTCCGGGCTGTTCTACTCCGAATTTTACGGTGAATGGTACAAACCCTCCGTACAATGTGACTGACTTCGGATCTTCTTCCATATCCAATCCCAGTACAAATCCGCAGGGTGTCAACTCAGGGTGTCTGTTATCCGGGGAAACGGTATCCACCTTTATTACGATAACAGTGGTAACCAGCGGAACACTGGAATGGTCGCTGATCGGTTTGAATGGACAGGGAAATCCTTCCAACTCGGGATGCTTTGACTGGATCATGTGGCCGAATGTTGACGGAAACGCCTGCGCAGGGATCAACGGGAATACATTACCTCCGGTTGCATGTAACTGGAACGGAACCTGTAACGGTAACACAGGAATGTCCGCTCCGGGAAATTATCCTCCCAATGCCAGCGGTAGCAGCTACCAGCCCCCGCTCAATGTGAATGCCGGCGACCAGTTTATATTGTGTCTGTCGAATTACAGCTATACGAACCAGAATGTGAATCTCGACTTTTTCGGTACGGCGGCTGTTTCCTGTGAACCGTCTACTCCTGATCAGACAATTTGCCAGGGAAGTTCCGCTACGGTGAACGTGTTGACATTCGGGCTGACAAACCCGACTTACAACTGGCTTGTAACCACAGGTGTGTCAAACCCCACAGGCGGAGATAATGTAACTGTTACTCCTGGGCAGACAACGGAATATGTTGTTGAAATCACAAGTGACGAAGGCGTTTTCTTGGATACTTTTGTCATTACCGTTGTTCCGCCTCCGACACCGGATGCCGGACAGGATGCAGTCGTTTGCCTGGGGCAGACAATTTCACTGGATGGTACGGCAGGAGCTTCTTCTACCGTTACGTGGACAGTTAATACAACAGGAATTTCACCAACACCAACGGTTAATTTTCAGCCGAATGCTTCCGCAATTGATCCGAATGTAACAGTCAATCAACCCGGAACATATACATTTACATTAACAGAAGATGATGGAGTATGCCCTCCTGTTTCGGACCAGGTGCAGGTAGTGGTATCGAGCACTTCACATACTACCAGCTGGACGGGGCCGTCTTGTGCGGGGATGAATGATGGTTCAATAACAATTGTCAATCCTGGTGCGGTAGAGTACAGCTTCGACGGAGGACAGACCTGGGTGCCAAATGCGACTCAAAGTGGTTTCGGAGTGGGAACGTATACTGTCCTGTCACGCAACCAGCACGACTGTGAGTTTACATCAAGTGTAACGATCACTGAGCCGGATCAGCTGTATATTTTTGCTTCTCAGGATACATTGGTCTGTCAGAATGGTTCAGCAAACCTGAAAGCGTGGATCAGCGCTGCGGGGCTGGCAGTTGATTATCACTGGAGCCATACGGCAGCTACTTTGGATAGTGTTATTGCAGGTCCCTTAACCAGCCCCCAGACAATTACGGTTTATGCAGAAGGTCCGGGAGGATGTTTGTCAGATACAGCAGAGATCATTGTGAGTGTAAGGCCTGTTTTATCCGGAACCATTACTCCTTATGATACGATCTGCCCCGGATATCCTACAACAGTTAGCCTGTCGGGAGTGAGTGGCGGTTTTCCTCCTTATGATATTGTCTGGAGTTCCGGTGAAACCGCATCCGGTGTTACAGAGATGGACATTACAGCCAACCCGCCTCAGACAACGATGTATACCGTTACGGTCACAGATATCTGTGAAACTACTCCGTTGGTATTGGAAAGCGAGGTATATGTTGCACCCGTTCCTGTTCCTTTGATGAGTGTTGTCGAACCTGTGCTTTGCGAGCCGGCAGTATTTGAGGTGCACAATGAGACGGATTCGGCAATGACCGAAAATTACGTGTGGTATTTCCCAAAATCCCAAAGCGCGATCAACGAGCCTGTGATCTTTACGGATACCCTGATGAATGGAAAATACGATGTGCAGCTGATCGTTACCTCTCCGCTCGGATGTATCGACTCTGTTACAATGGTTGACTTTTTAACGGTGCTTCCAAAGCCAAAAGCGAACTTTTCATGGAGCCCGAACCCGGTGCTGATGTTCAATACGGAAGTTCATTTTCAGAACCTTTCATTCCTGGATGTGGAATACGAGTGGCTGATGACCGGCGCGACACCGGACTACTCCAACCTGGAGCGTCCGAAAGTGCTTTATCCTGACGGAGAAACAGGGATCTATCCCGTAACACTGATAGTAACTTCAGAACAGGGATGTAAAGACACGCTGACCCAGCAATTGATCGTTTACCCTGAAGTAGCGCTCTATGCTCCGAACACATTCACTCCGGACGGAGACGAATTTAACCAGACATGGAAAGTCCACATGGAGGGCGTTGATATTTATTCGTTCCACCTTCAGATTTTTAATCGCTGGGGAGAAAAAATATTTGAAAGCAGGGATATGGATGTTCCATGGGATGGAACTTACAATGGGAAACCCGTTCCATCCGGAGCTTATACCTGGGTGATTACGGCAAAAGACCGCCTCAATGACAGCAAATATGAATGGAACGGAAACCTGAACATACTGCGTTAATAGATCTTTCTGAATAGTTTACCCTGTAAATTCGGGATGTTTAATGGGATTTTGTTGGACAGGATGAAGGAAATCCTGTTCAACAAAATTCTTTCTTTTTTGTACCCTTTCTTTATTAGTTTTATATTAAATTTACGACAGAAATTTCTGATTCAATAATTTAATAGATCAAACATGAAAGTAACTGTAGTAGGAGCGGGAAATGTTGGTGCAACATGCGCAGACGTACTCGCTCACAGAGAGATTGCCAATGAAATCGTTTTATTAGACATCAAAGAAGGCTTTGCAGAAGGGAAAGCTTTGGACATCTGGCAAACTGCTCCGATTAATTTGTACGACTCACGGGTAACAGGCTCTACAAACGATTATTCAAAAACGGCTGGTTCAGATGTTGTCGTGATCACTTCCGGGCTGCCACGAAAGCCGGGAATGTCCCGCGATGATTTGATCGCTACAAATGCCGGGATCGTAAAATCAGTTACTGAAAATATCATTAAATATTCTCCGGATGCGATTATTGTTATCGTTTCCAACCCACTGGACGTAATGACTTACTGCGCGTATCTTACTGCGAAAGTAGATCCTAAGAAAGTATTCGGTATGGCAGGTATCCTGGATACAGCTCGTTACCGTGCTTTCCTTGCAACGGAACTGAACGTTTCTCCGAAAGATATCCAGGCAGTATTGATGGGAGGACACGGAGATACCATGGTTCCGCTTCCGCGTTACACAACTGTCGGAGGTATTCCTGTAACAGAGCTGATCGAAAAGGATAAGCTGGATGCGATCATTGAACGTACGAAAGTCGGTGGTGGTGAGATTGTTAAGCTGCTGGGAACTTCCGCATGGTATGCGCCGGGTGCCGCAGCTGCTCAGATGGTTGAAGCGATTGTCCGTGATCAGAAACGCGTATTCCCGGTTTGTGCATGGCTCCAGGGAGAATATGGCCTGAAGGATATCTATTTGGGAGTTCCTGTAATTCTGGGGAAAGAAGGTATCGAAAAGATCATCGAGCTGCAATTGACAGAAGACGAAAAAGCATTGCTGTATGATTCAGCAAATGCCGTGAAAGATGTGATGAATGTATTGGACGGTATGAACCTCTGATAACTTCTTAATAATAGAATAAAGCCCTCCATGTCTGATAATGTGGAGGGCTTTTTATTTATACAAACCTGCTGTTTACGACTTATTACTTCCACTGAACCATTCTCCGCTGTCTAAAAAATAACACCTTGATTATTAGTTCATTTTTATTTCACGATAGAAGTAAATTATATTTGTCTGTGATTTTAGGTAATTAGCAATCAGCTTATTAGTAGTGTCTGTTTAGTGTGTGGGTGTGCTGAAACCTGTAAAAAACCTGAAGAATACGAAATTCAAAAGAAAACATTATGAAAACGATTCGGCATCTGTTAGTTATCAGTGGTATTTTAATTACATGTGGATTGAATGCGCAGCAATGGCCTCCAACCATTCCTGTAAGCGATGCTACGTGGGGCTCTCTTTCCACTAACAATACTCCCTGGACTGCTCCGGCAGGCACCTGGGCAGTCATTGTTGAATGCTGGGGAGCCGGTGGTGGCGGTGGCGGAGCGACCAGTTCTTCGGGAACCAATAACCGCGCAGGAGGCGGTGGCGGCGGAGGTGGCGCTTATTCCAAAACAACACTGACCAATATTACCGGAGGTACGTTATTGTATATTACTGCCGGGTTGAGGGGAAGAGCCGGGCAGGGAAGCGGAGGAACCACACCTTCAACAGATGGAGGAAATTCTTTTGTACGAATAGGGAGTACTGGCGGAGCGATCATTTGTCTGGCAGAGGGAGGAAAAAGAGGGCTTGATGCCAGCGGTACACAGGGACGGCCTGGCGGAGCAGGAGGGCTTGCTTCCAATGGAATTGGCGATGTCCGGGCGAATGGTGGAAACGGAGCCAGTGGTGCAGGCGGAACATCTTCCGGTCGTGGAGGAGGTGGCGGCGGCGGAGCAGGAGATCCCAGCCCCGGAGGGAATGCAAACAATGCGACAGCAGGAACAGGAGGAGCGACAGGTGGCGGCAATGGTGGTAACGGAAATGCATCTACCGGTGCTTCAGGAGGAGCCGGCTCTTATGCCAATACATCTTCCGGGTTCGGCGGCGGTGGCGGCGGGGCTTTGTCCAGGAATGCCTTTACCCGTTATGGTGGCTCAGGCCATCCCGGAGTTGTGAGAATTACACTCATATCCACTTTAGGTGTCCAGCTGTCAGGTTTTACGGCAACATGCGGAGAGCAGATCACGTACATTACCTGGACAACATCTTCCGAAAAGGATTCTGAACATTTTACACTGGAACGCAGCCGTGATGCCTATAACTGGGAGCAGGTGACAACAGTTCCGGGAGCAGGAACGACAGATATTCCAACCAGCTATTCGGTTACCGATAACCTTTACAAAGAAGTTTATTACCGGTTGAAACAAATGGATACCGATGGTACAATTCAATACTACAATCCTATTTATGTGGATTGCAGTTTAAATAAGGATAATTTTACGGTTTTTCCGAATCCTTCCTCCGGGAATTTCGCTGTGGAGATCAGCTCAGACAGTGTCCTTGAAGGAGTGGCGGTCGTCGTGTATGACCTGAGTGGTAAACAGTTGTTAAGGCGGGAAGTAGGTGAACAGCTGAAAGGCACGAACCTGGTTTATTTTTCGGATGAAGAATTGGCAAAAGGAACGTATCTGGTCAGAATAGAGACGGAAGCAAAGAATAACTTTGCCCCGGTAAAGCTGATCATACGATAATAATACATTCTGGACGATTGGAAATGGACTGTTTTTTGATAGTCCATTTTTTATTGAAAAAAGCCGGTGACGGAAAAACGGTTAAAAATATACCCGGATTTCAGAATGCAGCGGTCATTTAATAATAAACAGTTAAATTAGCCGTATATAATTGACAAAGAAATACCATGAGGACCTTACTTCTTGTTCTGATCTCTTTCCTGTTCTTATCGGTGCAGTTCCGCTCCGAACTGAGAACCGTTTTCGGGGTTCGTGTAGCTCCCCAGGCTACCGGCCAGATGATTACTTTAGTGGCTTTTTTCAGCGATGGCACCATGCAATCGCACCGGAAGATCCTGAGCGTAAAGGAATTTATACATTATGCTTCCGGTGACTGGCCGAGCAAATACAACCGCAACCGCATTGATCTGTTTAAATTGAACGAAGTGGCAGGTGGGATCTATATCGATTCCGTGACACAGGAGAAAGTGCCTTTTTGCTTTGCCCTGGATGATTTGTGGAAACTGAGATACAGTCACAGCCCTTACAAAGGGGAAAGTGAAGAAGGATGGAGCCAGGACAAGTTTTTGCCAAGCCCTCAACAGCAGGTATACCTCTACAAAAATTACGGGATGGAGCACATCAATACCAAATTTTTTATTGATACGAATTTCTGGAAACTGCTTCGTGATGTAGGCGACCTGGAATGGATCGAAAACTACCGGAATTTACCGCCTTTGGAAGAATAACCTATAAGAACAGCCAGGAAAACAAGCTGATCAGTATGATGCTGATGATGTTGAGAATGAATCCGTAACGGAGCATATCTTTCATTTTTACTTTCCCCGAAGCAAAAACGATCGCGTTCGGAGGTGTACCGATCGGCAGCATGAATGCCCAGCTTGCTCCCAGTGTCACAGCGATCGAAAGCTGGTAAACCGATAATTGTTCTGAGCTGAATGCGAACATGGCGACGACAGGAACGAGGATATTTGTCAATGCCGTATTGGAGATCAGCTCCGTTGCGAAAACGGAAATCGTAACCAGGATCAGCAGGATGAAGAAAGTGTTCAGGTGCTGGAATTTCTCAAAAGATGCCGCGATCAGGTCAATTGCGCCATGCTGCTGCAGCGTCTTTGCCATTGCGATCCCTCCTCCGAATAAGATCAGGACTCCCCAGGGGATATTTCGTGTAGCTTTCCAGTTGAGCAGAGGCTTGTCTTCATTGTGCTTCGGAACGATGAACAGCGCGATAGCTCCCAGCATTGCCGGGAATAAATCATCGTATCTGAATCCAAGGTAATGGGCGAACAGATCTTTGGTCAGCCATAAAAATACGACTACCCCGAATATCATCAATACCCGCAGTTGTGTCTTCGTCCATTTGGAAAGATGCAGCTCATCCATGTTGATGATGTCTTTCCGCTCTTTTCCGAGCAGAAAATTGAATGTAAGGTACATGAGCAGCAAAAATGTAAAGCTGATAGGAATCCCGAACTTTGCCCAGGAGATAAAATCAACTCCTGCATTGTATGGATCAGCATTGATGATGGAAGCCATGATCAGGTTAGGAGGAGAAGCGATAATCGTTCCCGCCCCTCCGATACTTGCCGCATAGGCGATGGATAAGATCAGCAGCAGGCTGAATTTGGAGCTTCGTTCTTCTTTTGGCAGCGCGGAAACGATCGCAAATCCCATCGGGAGCATCATTAAGGCCGTCGCTGTATTGGAGATCCACAAGCTGATCAGCCCGGTACTGAAAGTAAACCCGAGCAACAGGCGGGATTTGGTATTTCCGACCAGGTTGATGATCCGTTTGGAAATTTGTAAATGGACCTTGTGCTTTTCCAGCGCAATTGCCAGAATGAACCCTCCCAGGAACAGGTAAATGTTTGAGTCACCATAGGAGGAAGCCAGGTCTTTTGCGCTGATGATCCCCAAAGGGCTGGCAAACAACAATGGGAACAAGGCTGTCACATAGATCGGAATTACTTCCAGTAACCATAAATAAACCATCAGTACAGCAAGGGAAATGGATTTCCACATCAATGCTTTTTCCGGAACAGGGTCCTGGCCTTTTGTGAACAGTAACACAACAAACAGGATGATTCCGACCAGTAATTGTATGTGTTTATTGAGTATAATTGTCTTCATTCGTTAACCGCAATTGTGGCTAAGATAAAAAAAAGAACCATTCCGGCAGCTATAATTGAGCTCGTGCCAATAATATATGTTCGGATACTATTTTAATACATTGACATTTCCGTTCCATGTATACCTGTTATCATTGAGACGGTCTTTGGCAGTGATGTGCCAGGTATACGTTCCGCTCTGAACAGGTTTTCCATTGTAGGTTCCATCCCATTTTGCAGATGGATCGCTGGATTCCCATATTTTTTCGCCCCACCTGTCATAGAGATCCAGGGTAAACTGATAGATGTCTATTCCTTCAATATGGATTCCCCAGGCCTGGTTGAATTCGTCTCCGTCCGGGGTGAAGGTATTGGGTACATACAAGATAACTTCCGGCTGTACATCAATGATCTTTGTGATGGTATCTTTACAGCCGTATTCGGTTGTTGTGATAAGCGTAACTTCATAGTTCCCGGTTGTTCCTTCCGGGAATTTAATGGTCGGTTCCTCTTCATTTGAGAACACCGAAGAGCCGCTTTCGAATGTCCATTCATACGTATCTCCCAATAATGACTGGTTGTTGAAGTCCACATTCGTTTCAAACATTTTCACAGGATTCGGGTTCCACGTAAAATCAGCAACCGGAAGCGGGTAAACAACCAGGTAGTTGTGATAGGTGACTGAATCGATGCAGCCTTGAGGAGAAGTGACGATCAGCTGTACATTGTAATTTCCTGCGGGCATTGGTTCCGTGGTAATTGTATCCTGATTGAGGAAGAACTGTCCGTCGGAAATAAACCAGCTTGCTGTCTGCAGCATGGCAGCATCCGTTGTGCAGATGAGATCAAATGAAGCGGGTTCACATACAGAAGCATCTGGAGTTGTCAGCGATGGTACAGGAAGCGGTGCAACTGCAACTTCGGTTGTCAGAACCAGCGGAGTGGATTCACAGGCATCTGTAATAGTAGCAGTGTAAGTCTGGGTTTGCGGAGGATTGACTGAAATGTTCATTGAATTTCCCGTTCCTGTTTCTCCAGAGCTCCAATTGATGGAGTAAGGAAAAAGTCCGCCCGACAAGCCTGATACGCCAATAATGGTCGGGTAACCGGGACAGATCGTGTCGAAAGGAGTGATGTTCCCTGCCAATGGATCGCGGATTGTTACAGTGATGGATTGCGTATCGGATAAGCAGCCATACGTATCTTCGGAATAGACCGAATAAGTTGTCGCTGCTGATGGTGAAACCGGTTGTATGGCATCCGGGTCGTTGGTATGGTCCCAATGATAAACCATAGGGTGGGTTCCTGAAGTCTGAGCGGTTAATACGGCGGTCCCGTTTTCACAGATCAGTGTGTCAGCAGAAATGGTTAAGGTGATAGGAGCAGGCTGGTTTACCGTTACGGTCGTAGAAGTCCTGCACCCGTATTGATTCTCCGACCAGACGGTATAAGTGCCAGCCGCGATGTTTTCAATACTGGAGGCTTGCCCCCATGTCAGATTGTTATCAAAACTAAAGCTTACTCCATCCGTATTAATTATTTCAATGATCCCGGAACTGTTTCCGAAACACGTCAGGTCAGTGATATTGACTGTCTGGGTAGCGATGGAAACCAGTACTTCTATCGTGTCTTTGAACACACCACAGGTATTGTTCTGCTCGGTAAGAATGAATAAATAGGTTCCCGGCTGGTTGGTCGTCACGTTTGTTGTGAGTGAAGTTGTATTGGGACTGTAAGACATGGTTGGTGTTGTAGGGACACCCGAAAGATTGTGTGACCAGAATCTTGAATTCTGCGTATTTGCAACGGTTCCGCTTAAGGCAATTGTTTCACCGATACAGATTACCTGGTCTGGTCCTGCGTCAGGAGCCGGGATCGGTGCGACTGTTACTGTGACGTTTTTCGTATCTGTCGTACAGCCATCATCTCCTGTAGCATATACGGAATAGGTCGTGGTTGTGGACGGAGCTACGATTTGTGTGCCGGAATTATCCGTTGTATGATTCCAATGGTAGGTAAAGCTGGTGGTTCCCGGGGATGCGATCGTTGCCGTCAGTGTGGTAGACGAAGTTTCACAGATGGTGTGGTTGGCGGTCAGCTGGAAGGATTGGTCAACAATGGTTACATCGATTGTGTCGCTGAATAAACAGTACGGGGCGAAAACAATGTCATCGATCGCGAAATCATTCCCTGCTTCGGCAGTACTTTGATTGACGATGCTGAGAACAGCCTGGGTTGCGCTTCCTGAGTTCCACAGGTCATTGATCTGGTTCCAGACACACGGGGTGAGTGAGGTCGTGTTGACAGGCCCGATGGGCTGCCCGTTTACGTAAAGCTGCAATTGGGAAACGTTGGGGTCATTGGCTACGTTCATTGCCCAGAATGAAAAGACATAATCCTGGTTCTGATCCACATTGATGGTCTGTGTCCAGACCACCGTATTTGCAACTGAAGCTCCGTTTGCGACAAACATATTTCCGGTTCCGGTTGTATGATCCCCGCAGGAAATAAAGTGATTGTGGGTTAAAGACGGGTTCGTGCTGATCGAAAATTGCCCCGGGTTGGATAGCAGCCCCCAGGATCCTCCTGTTCCGGGAATATAGCTGCTTGTAAAATTATTTGCCGCTGCCGTGGTTCCTCCCTGGAAATCGCCGTTTTGTACCAGGTTTTCACCCATTTTTCCTGCTTCCACAAAATAGGTTCCCGAGGTGTTGACACTGATGGTTTGCGTGGTGGCACCATTCGACCAGGTGTAGAAATCGTAATCACTGCCTGCGTCCAGTATAAATGTCTGTTGCGTGCAGGAGTAAATGTCCGGTCCCAGGTCTACAGGAGATCCACCAGCTACGAAGACCCTCCCTTCCGGAGTGGAGCAGCTTGCAGGATCACCGACGGAATAGATGAACATTCCGCCTATTCCTGATGCCGGGTCATATGTACCGAGATGTCCGTTGCCCAAGGCAGCGGGTCCGCTCCATGTTCCGTTGGCCGGCATATCAGGGGAGAACAGGTCAAATAAGTTGATTTCACCGGGAGCTGCCAGGTTACAGGTCAGTAATGTCGTTTCTTCGTTCAGCGAGCATATTTCCAGTAGCATATCATCGACCACCATATCGTTATTGCCTTGGTTGGCCATGTTGTTCACGATCTCAAGCCTTAAAACGGTAGTTGTTGCCGTTAATTCAGGGCTGATCCAGTGATTCCAGGCAGTACCGTTCCAGGGAACCGTCTCACTGACCAGAAGCACATTGTTCGCATCGTAGATATTGAATGTTGTGTTGTTGGCACCACCCCAGGCATCACGGTGATAAAACGAAATGCGGTAGGTTCCTCCGGCACACACGTCGTAAGGCCGGTCAAATGCAGGGCCGGTATAACCATCCGCAAAATTCAGGTAAATGTGCCTGCTCCCGCTGTGACTGGGGCCAAAGCCGGGGCTCAGCTGGGGAGAATCCTGGTAAGTTGTATTGGGAATGATATAAGGGCATACGGAAGAATACTCAAATGAATCAAAATCTTCTTCAATGAA
The DNA here is from genome assembly GCA_037189645.1 of Crocinitomicaceae bacterium. Taxonomy (GTDB): domain Bacteria; phylum Bacteroidota; class Bacteroidia; order Flavobacteriales_D; family Crocinitomicaceae; genus Taishania. The sequence goes on along the minus strand of JBBCIY010000007.1, from coordinate 18,038 downwards.
ATTGTTGCATTGAGAAAAGGAGGTGTGAAAAACGAATAACCAGAATACGAATATGTAATATTTTAACATGACATTAATTTTCAGTTTAACTGACACAAAATAGTTCAACCGGTTGCCCGGGCCCTTTTTTATTTTACGTCAAAAGATATTACAAAGTTGGAAACCTAATCTCTGAGAGTTATTAGCCGTTTTCATAAAATTTTGAGTAAAATAAACCATTAACAAATTTCGCTAATTAATTACTTAACTTAAATTTTAAGATGGGACAATAACGAGACAATATTCCAGTGAAAGTATCAGTAAACAGTTCTTTTTGTTTTGAAATACAGCTGCTTATACGATCTTTTTCTGCAATAATTCAATGATGCCGTCAGCGAATGTATCACTGTCGTTGCAGCTTGGCACCAATGTGACCTTCCCGCCGCCGTTTTCATTCAGGATGTCCTGGTACTCCACACCGATCTCTACCAGTGTTTCCAGGCAGTCTGCTACAAACGCGGGACTAAAGACAAGAAGCTTTCTTTTTCCTTGTTTTCCTAGGCGGGTAATCACTTCATCCGAATAGGGCTTCAGCCACTTATCGTTCAGACGTGACTGAAAACAAACAGTGTACTGTTCTTCCGTCAATCCCAGTTTTTCCGCTAATTTCCGGGTGGTCGCATAACACGTTGCCTTGTAGCAGAATTTATTTTCTTCGTTGATCTCTGTTTCGCACGAATGATTGGAACATGTGTGATCGGAATGAACTTTATCCACCTGTGATTCCGGGAGCCCGTGATAGGAAAATAAAATGTGGTCGTACTGTCCGGGATCAAGGTTTCTCGCATTTTCTGCAAGAGCGTTCAGGTATCCTTCATTGTCCCAGAACTGGCTGATGAATTCCATATTGGGAATGACCCACCATTTTTTCACCTCATCCATTACTTTCTCAATTGCGGAGCCGTTGGAAGCGCTCGCATACTGGGGGAATAAAGGCAGGACAATGATTTTATCGTAATTCTTTTTCTTTATTTGTGCCAAAACCGAAGGGATCGATGGATTTTTATAGCGCATGGCAACATATACGTCTGCTTTCCCTTCCAGTTTTAAGGCTACTTTTTTCCGGAGATTTTCCGTGTAGACCAGCAGCGGGGAAACTCCTTTCCCGATTTCCCACAGCTCTTTGTATATTTTTGAAGAATTCTTTGTACGGAAAGGGACAATAATGAGGTTTACCAGCAAGGTTCGCTTTAACCAGGAGAAATCAATGACCCTCCGGTCATTCAGGAACTCCGTTAAGTAAGGTCTGACATCCTTTTTTTCAGGACTGTCCGGGGTTCCCAGCTGGATCAGTAAAATTCCGGTCTTATTCATCATCTCTTAAAGCGGAATATTTCCGTGTTTTTTAAATGGAAGTGCTTCAGCTTTGTTCTCCAGCATTTTGAAACCTGCGATCACTTTTGAACGGGTTTCTTCGGGAAGGATCACATCGTCGATGATGCCCCTTTCGGCAGCACGGTATGGATTGGCGAACAGTTCAGCATATTCGGCTTCTTTTTCTTTCCATTTCTCCTCCGGGTTGGCTGCTTCTGCAATTTCACGTTTGAAGATGATCTCGGCAGCTCCTTTTGCTCCCATTACGGCAATTTCAGCAGTCGGCCACGCGAAATTTAAGTCTGCCCCGATGGATTTCGAGTTCATTACGTCAAATGCGCCACCATATGCCTTTCTTGTAATGACAGTGATTCGTGGCACAGTCGCTTCTGAGAATGCATACAACAGTTTTGCCCCGTGCGTAATGATCCCTCTCCATTCCTGGTCTGTTCCCGGCAGGAACCCGGGTACGTCTTCAAATACCAGCAACGGAATGTTGAACGAATCACAGAAACGAACGAAACGTGCTCCTTTTCTGGAAGCATCGATGTCCAGTACACCGGCTAAGGAAGCGGGCTGGTTGGCAACTATACCGATCGTCCGCCCTTCGATTCTTGCAAACCCCACAACAATGTTCTTTGCGAAATCTTCGTGCACTTCCCTGAATGAACGGTCATCGATGACAGCATCGATCACTTTCCGGATATCGTACGGTAAATTGGTGTTGTCGGGCAAAATGGATTTTATGGTTTCCAGCTTTGCTCCGCTGAATTCAAATTTTGAAGGATGAGGAGGCAGTTCACGTGCGTTTTGCGGCATATATGTGATCAGGTCGCGCACTTTTTTCAGGCACTCAACATCATTGGATGCCGTAAAGTGATTCACTCCCGATTTTTCCGCATGCGCTTTTGCTCCCCCCAGGTCTTCGGAGCTCACTTCCTCATGTGTAACTGTTTTTACGACGTTTGGCCCCGTAACGAACATATAGGAAGTATCTTCCACCATGAAGACGAAGTCTGTCAGTGCGGGAGAATATACTGCACCTCCTGCGCAAGGTCCCATGATTACCGAGATCTGAGGAACTACTCCGGACGCTCTGGTATTCCTGAAAAAGATGTCGGCATATCCAGCCAGGGAAACAACCCCTTCCTGGATGCGGGCTCCTCCTGAGTCGTTCAGCCCGATCACAGGTGCTCCGTTCTTTACTGCCAGGTCCATGATGCGGCAGATCTTTGCTGCATGCGTTTCAGAGAGGGAACCTCCCAACACTGTAAAATCCTGGGAGAAAATATATACCAGACGTCCGTGGATTGTTCCGTAACCGGTTATTACACCATCTCCGGGAAATTTTGTTTTGTCCAGCCCGAAAGATGTAGCCCTGTGCTCTACAAATTGTCCTATCTCATGGAAAGAACCTTCATCCAGCAGTAATGTTACACGCTCACGCGCTGTCAATTTACTTCCCTGGTGCTGTTTGTCTATTCTTGCTTGTCCGCCACCTAATTGCGCTGCTTCTCTCCGAGCTAGTAAATGCTGATTTTTATCCATTCTAAATTGTTGCGTGTTAATTACTACTCTGTCGACTAGTTGAGTGGATACAAATATAGTAATATTATTAAAGTCAATGCTGATAACCTGGCAGGGTTGTGTTTTTGTACCACACACATGCATTGAACGATCGTTCACGTACCGCAGCAGTTTGCCTGAAAAGAAGATCAATACGTGAAACGAGTGCTCTCACTTGTTATTAAAAAATGCTCACTTATAAACAGGAGGCTTTACTTGAATGGTTTTTAGTAGTGTTACTGAGGGTTAAGGCATATATTTGCCTTCCATCGCTGATTTAAAGCAGCAGCGATTGATGTCCGAGAAAGACGGGGAGGGAGATAAAAAGAACAGAGAAATAAAGTTTAAAGATAGTTGGCCGGTGAACAACGCCGGTCATATGGTTTAGGTGGTTAGGTATAAGTAGTAAGTAGTAGGAAAAAGGTTGTCTTTAACAGGCAGCCTTTTTTTCAGGCAAACGGGAAGATGGGGTTTCTCATTGATCTTCACTGCTGTTCAGCTGCCCGGACAGTGCTTCGGCAAACCGGCTTACGGTAACGGGATCCAGCATTTTTCTGGAATAGGCAATGTGAAAGTGCAGGCAATCGTGATGGGTATAAAAATTAATGGTGAATCCTGGTGGGTATGAGAAAGGAGGTAAGATCCATTGTTTTTCAATCAGTTGTTTATTTGCGTGTTCTCCTGTTTCTGTTGAAGAATATAAAAAGCTTGCGATCTTCCCTTTCGAAGCCCTGACTGTTACCAGGTGATTGAACCAGGTCGGGAAAAAGCGCATGAGCTGTAGCAGCCGGTCGTATTTTCCGGGAAGGCCGTCTTTCAACTGTTCGTTCATCTGCTGTTGCAGTTGCCCGGCGATTTCTTTCAGGGAAGTTCCGGGAGTGACGGTCAGCTGGTGGAAGATAAAAGAAGTGTAATTGGAAATAATCGTACCCGCTGCACCTCGTTTTCTTCCATTGTATGGAATCGGAACCCATAAGGTATCTTCATCCGCAAGGAGGTTTCGGTACACTTTCGCGCTACAGGCCACCTGGAAAAAATTCAACCCGAAACGAACTCCGTTTTTCACTGCGTTTTCCCTGATACGGTCTGTTTCCTCTTTTGAAAAAGAATGGGATAACAGGCCGAAACCGGTTTCTGTGCTGTACCTGACCGGCAGGTAGGCTGTTTTTCCCCGGTTGGTTCTTTCTACCGTTCTTTTGACAGTGATGAGGTTTTTCCATTGCTTCACCGGGTTTTTCCATTTTGATCCTCCGGGGAACAATGAATGAACATTTTCTCTGGTCACCGGCAGGTTTCCCGTCAGGTGCTCTACGACCATTCCCGCTCCTTTACCGTCGAACAGAACATGATGAAATTGAAGCAACAGGTAATTTTTCCCTTCAAATTGATAGCTGTCCATGCTGAAAAACCGGTTGTTTTTTACAGAAAGTACCTTGCTGAGCAACTCTACAGGGAATTGCTCATTGAAATGACCGTGTTTTTGGATAGAAAGCCTTTTCCCCTGGCGGATGTAGCGGTAAAACGGAACACCGATCGTTGGGTTTGTTAACCGGATGTTTGCAATCCAGTCGAGCAGGGGAGAGCCGGCAACATTTTTTTCTATTTCTTTCAGCGCCTCTTCGGAAGTCAGCTGAAGGCAGAGATAGAACTGGTTATTTCCTTCTCCGGATAATTCACGGCTTTTTTCCAGAATCAGGTGAAAACAGTCGGCGCCGTTGAGGTATATCTTTTTGGGGAGGAATGTCATGTTTTAATGCAGAAGGAGAAGGCACATTCAGTTAAGTTCCTGGTTCAGGAGTTCGGCAATTGTTGCTACTGTCGCAAAATTTTCCGATTTCAGCAGGTGATCGGGCATTACATAGCTGTACTGACGCTCAATGAACAAAATGATCTCCACGATGGAATAAGAGTCGATCCCTGTTTCCCGAAGGATGGTCTGAGGGGTGATCTCTACCCCTTCTGACAGGATGTTATTCTTCAGAAAAGTGATGATCGCAGTTTCATAAGTTTCTTTTGCCATAACAATTAAGCACGTTTTTTGTAGCGGTTGAACAAAGATGCTCCCAACAGGAAAATACAGGAAATGGCAAGCAGCTTTAAACCTGGTACAAAAGTACTGAAAAATCCTTCTCCTCTGAAAAGCAGTTTGTAGAAGCCGTCCATTGACCAGCTCATGGGAGAGAATTCACTGATCGTACGCATCACCCCGGGCATTACATAGGTGGGAACCCAGATTCCTCCCAAAGCAGAAAGCAGCAATACGGACAGAGATCCTAAAATTGCACCCTGCTGCTCGCTTTGAGCCACCGTTCCGATCAGAATTCCGAACGACGTTGCGGCAAATGCAGTAGCAATACCCAGGAACAGCAGCCCGGAGTAGCTGTCTCCCAGATCCAGGGAAGGAAGTCCCAGAACAGGCATAAAATACACGCCAACCAGCATCATGGCGAAGAACTGAAGGGTACACACGGTAACATAAACCACCAGTTTCCCGGTGATCAGCTGGCTGTAGCTCGTTGGCATGGTGTGCAGGCGGAAAGCGCTTCCGTCTTTTTTTTCTTTCATGACATTCCCTACCACCGAAACCACAATGAAGAAAATTCCGAAAATGGTCCATGCGGGAACATTGTGCTGAACGGCATTCGGGATTACTCCTCCTTCTAATTTTGAAGCGTATTCCTGTTTGTATGAAATGATCTGCGTTTTTTCATAGGCATTGGCTGGTTTGGAAACTCCATCCGGGACAATTTCACCGATCTGTGCGGAAAAAGTTTCAAACATCAGCTTTGTTTTCATGGCGGCAATGAACTCGTGGAGGTTGCTGGTCACGGTTGCCACGATTGAATGTTTTGCGACCGGGTCAATGTACAGGATGATCTCAACGGAGTCGGCCGCAGCTCTGGCATTTTCTTTCGCCTCCACTCCCATTGTTTCCCCCACCAGGTCCTCCACACTTGCCCGGATGCGTTTGGTGGCGTTTTCAGGAACAATGACAGCGATCATGAATTTTCCTTCGCTTACCGCTTTCTTTGCCGTTTCTGCTGTGGCACGTTTTCCGTTTATATGGTCGGAAAAGGAGCACAGGGGTGATTTTCTTAACCCGTTTCCTATTGAAATACCAAGAGAGTCCTGGTCATTGTCAACAAAAAGCAGGGGAACCCCTTCTTCACTGATGGAATGGAATGCGGCATCCTGGATCACTGTCATCACTACAATGAGCACCAGCGGCATGATAAACAGGATGGACAGCCCGATCTTGTCTCTGAGCAGCATCCGTGTCTCTTTTATGATAATTGCCAGGAACTTTTTCATCAGTCACGTAGTTTTCTGTTGGTCAATGCGAGGAATACGTCTTCCAGGTCCCTTGCATCAGCGGTCTGTCCGATTAATTCAGCAGGAGCCCCATTCGCGATGATCTTCCCGGCATCCATGATCCCGATGGTATCGCAGAAATGCTCCGCTTCTGCCAGGTGATGCGAAGTATAGATGATGGTCATCCCGTTTTTATTCAGCTCTGTCAGCTGCTCTATGATTTTTGTACGCGACTGCACATCTACACCGACGGTCGGCTCATCCAGGAACAGTAATTTCGGGTTGTGCATGATGCTTGCAATCAGGTTCACGCGCCGCTTCATTCCTCCGGAAAATTTGTCTATCCTCCGGTCTGCCGCGTGAGAAAGCTCAAATTTATCCAGCCAGGAACGGATGACAGAGCGAAGTTCTTCCCCGTGAATGCCGTACATTGCTCCATAGAACTCCAGGTTCTCCCTGGCTGTCAATGTCGGGTACAAAGCAATGTCCTGCGGTACAACACCGATTTCCTGTTTCAGTTGCTGCAGGTTATCTGTAACCGGGAGGTTGTGGTACAGTATGCTGCCTGCCGATGGAGAAACAACTCCGCACAAGATCGAGATCAACGTAGTTTTCCCTGCTCCGTTCGGTCCGAGCAGTCCATAGACCTCTCCTTTTTTCACTTTCAGAGAAACCCCGTTGAGGGATGGCTCCAAAGCCCCTGCATATGTTTTTTTCAGATTATTTACTTCAATGATGGGATCTTCCATAAAGAAAAAGCACCTGTTCCGTGCTGTTAAAGGTGCATGAAGTCCTTTTTTGCAATAAGCTCTTCGTCGGATTCGCGGTAATCAGGATCGTCTACGCAACAGTCGACCGGGCACACGGCAGCACACTGAGGTTCATCGTGAAATCCCACACATTCGGTACACTTGTCGGTAACGATATAGTACACGTCCATATCTTTCGGCTCAAATTCATCATCCGCCATCACTTCCTTCCCGTCCAAAGTCGTAATCAGTCCTGTAAGTGATGTTCCGTCTGAGTAACGCCACTCAGCACCACCTTCGTATATTGCATTATTTGGACATTCCGGCTCGCATGCACCACAATTGATGCACTCATCCGTAATCATAATTGCCATTTCGCTAGACTTAAATTTGGTGCAAATATACTGAACTTGAACGGAAGAAGTTTGAATATAACAATTTTTTATTTGTTCTGCCGTGTAATTCAGAATGGATATGAGTGGTGGTGAAACCCGTTGAATAAAATTTAATTTATGCGATTTCATACGCTTTAACACGCAAAAAAATAGCTAACTTTGCGCTTTCTTTTTCAGTCAGATTAAATGAGCACAACAAAAAAAATCAAGTCAGCGTTACTATCAGTTTTTGATAAGTCAGGTTTAGAGCCGATTGTGAAACAATTGCACAAGGACGGAGTGGTGATCTATTCCACGGGAGGAACACAATCGTTCATTGAGGGATTCGGCATCCCGGTTGAACGGGTAGAAGATCTGACCTCTTACCCTTCTATTTTGGGAGGTCGTGTGAAAACCCTGCATCCGAAGGTATTCGGAGGGATCCTGAACCGCCGTTCGCTGGCAGATGACCAGGAACAGATCGCTGAATACGAAATTCCTGAGATTGACCTCGTAATTGTTGACCTGTACCCGTTTGAGCAGACCGTTGCGTCGGGAGCCTCTCACGAAGATATTATTGAAAAAATCGATATTGGCGGGATCTCTTTGATCCGTGCGGCGGCGAAGAATTACCAGGATGTGGTGATCATTCCTTCCCAGGCGCAGTATGCCGCATTCCTGGAGATCATTTCTTCTGCAAACAGTGAAACAACCTTGGAGCAGCGAAAAGCATTTGCAAGAGACGCGTTCAATGTTTCTTCCAACTACGATACACACATTTTCAATTACTTCAACAATGGAGAGCTGGATGTGTTCAAACAAAGCATTCAGACTGCACAGACCTTGCGTTACGGGGAGAACCCGCACCAAAAGGGAGTGTTCTACGGAGATCTGGACGCCATGTTTGACAAATTGAACGGAAAAGAATTGTCGTACAATAATTTGCTGGACGTCGATGCAGCAGTTGCCCTGATCGCTGAATTTAAAAATGATGATCCTACATTCGCAATCCTGAAGCACAACAATGCATGCGGCGTTGCTACAAGAGCGACGATCAGGGAAGCGTATGAAGCTGCGCTGGCAGGTGACCCGGTGAGTGCTTTCGGCGGAATCCTGATCGCGAACAGGGAGATTGACCTGGCTACGGCGGAATTAATCAACGAATTGTTCTGTGAAGTGATCATTGCCCCGGGATATGTTGCGGAGGCATTGACTGTCTTGCAAAGCAAAAAGAACAGGATCATTCTTGTTCAGAAAGATGTAACCCTTCCGGAAAAGCAGTTCCGTACCATTTTGAACGGAGTGCTGGAACAGGACAAAGACCTGCTGACAGAAACCGCTTCCGGGCTGGAACCGAGAACAGCTGTTCAGCCGACCGCGGATGAAATCACGGATCTGCTGTTTGCAAATAAGCTGGTAAAACATACAAAATCAAATACAATCGTGCTTGCAAAGAATAAAACACTGCTTGCAAGTGGAACAGGTCAGACTTCCCGTGTGGATGCGTTGCAGCAGGCCATTCACAAAGCGAAATCATTTCACTTTGACCTGAATGGAGCAGTAATGGCTTCGGACGCGTTCTTCCCGTTCCCCGATTGTGTGGAAATCGCTCATAAAGCAGGTATTACAGCTGTGATTCAGCCAGGTGGATCGATCAAAGATGAATTGTCGATCGACTATTGCAATGCGAACGGACTGGCGATGGTTTTCACAGGAAACAGGCATTTTAAACATTAAAAAATAGATTTTTATCGAAAAAATGTAACTTTTTGTTCAATTTTTCGAAGAAACTGAGTAACATTATACCTAAATTAAAAACGGGCGATAAACAAATGGGATTATTTAGCTTCTTAACGCAGGAAATTGCAATTGACCTTGGAACGGCAAACACCCTGATCATCATGAATGATAAGGTGGTAGTTGACGAACCTTCGATCGTTGCGAAAGATATACAGACCGGGAAAATCGTTGCGATCGGGAAGAAGGCGCAGCAGATGCATGGAAAAACGCATAAATTGATTGAAACGGTACGTCCGTTGCAGGATGGTGTGATCGCTGATTTCCAGAGTGCGGAGCAGATGATCCGGGGGATGATCAAAATGATCAATCCCGGAAAAAGTTTGTTCAATCCTTCTTTGAGAATGGTGATCTGTATTCCTTCAGGGATCACGGAGGTGGAAAAAAGAGCCGTTCGTGACTCTGCTGAACATGCAGGTGCAAAAGAAGTTTACCTGATCCATGAGCCCATGGCAGCCGCGATCGGGATCGGGATCGATGTGGAAGAACCGATGGGAAACATGATCATCGATATCGGTGGAGGTACGTCTGAGATCGCCGTGATCGCGTTGGGTGGAATCGTCTGTGATAAGTCGATCCGTGTTGCGGGAGATGATTTCACGGCGGATATTGAAGAATACATGCGCCGCCAGCACAATATCCTGGTAGGAGAGCGAACAGCGGAGCAGATCAAGATCGAAGTAGGAGCGGCATTGCCGGAACTGGATAACCCGCCGGCAGATTTCGCCGTTCGCGGACGGGACCTCATGACGGGTATTCCGAAAGAGATCATTGTAACGTATTCTGAGATTGCCCATGCGCTTGACAAAACAATTTCCAAGATCGAAGAAGCGATTTTAAGCGCGCTGGAAATGACTCCGCCTGAGCTTTCGGCAGATATTTATAAAACCGGTATTTACCTTGCTGGTGGAGGTTCCATGCTGCGGGGACTGGACAAACGTATTTCCGCAAGAACCAAATTGCCTGTGCACATCGCTGAGGATCCGTTGAGAGCAGTGGCGAGAGGGACAGCTATTGCATTGAAAAACATTGACCGTTACCAGTTCTTGATCAGAGATTAAATTTCCGCCTGAGATGAAAAAGTCAATCGTGCTGGTATCATTGATCCTTGCTGCCTGTTCATCCGGTAAAGATGAACGTTTTTGTGAATGCCTCACTGTGAGCGAAGAGCTGAACACCGAGGCTTCAAAATATGAAGCGGTCGCTTTGGATCAGATTACGGATCAGGATGTAACGACCCTGAAATCCCTGATGCATGAAAAGGACAGTATTTGCGAACCCTATGAATTATTGGGAGGCGAAGAGTTGAAAAAATTACGCGAAGCGTGTAAGTAAAAAATAATTTTAAGAAAAGAGCCAACCGCGGGCAGAAATCCAACGTCTATAGGTTAGGTTTTATATTCTTGCAGAAATTACCTGGGAACGGATGTGAATACATAGATTCGGATCGGCTCCCAGGTTTTTTGTTTCCAGTTATATTCTAAGCTATTTGATGAGCACGCCTTTTGTTCCCAGCTGAGGAATGTCGATCATGTTTTCTTCGGAAATGGATCCCGGTACGAAAACAAATTTTTTGTCGTACATTACCTCTTCCACCCAGAAGCTGATCCAGTATTCGTTCGCCAGCGGGAATACATCTTCCATGATGGGCTCTATCCTGGCGGCTTCATTTGGCAGCAGGACTTCCAGGGAATGACGGAGGGTAGAGGTTTTTATCTTCTCACCGGTATCGGGATTTTCGCCATAACCTTTGCTTGTAATAATGATCCCTTCCATGATGTCGTCACGAAGGTTCAGTAAATAAACGTTGTAGATGTCTTCGTTATCTTCTCCTTTTTGCTTTGCTACTGCGATCGCAACATTTTCAACCTTCGGGCCCAATAGTTCTTCTCTCATCTTTTGCTGCTTCCTTTCTGATTTTTTCGGCAAAATTAATATACTTCAGGAAATCTGAAGAATGTCCGACCTGTTTTAAATGTTTATCCGTGTCAGGCGCATGCTCGTCCACATCAATGCTTTTGGTTCGTTTTTCACCCAGCCTGACGATTACCAGGTCTTCTTCCGGGATAGAGATGATATATTGCCCCAGGATTCCGCGGCAATAATAAACAGGGGAGGAGTAACCCTGGTAGGTCCAGATGTGTAATCCGTACTGGTAATTTTTAATGGTCTCTTCTGTCAGCATTTCGTCAGGAATACTTACCATTTCTTCAAAATACCAGCTTGGAATGAGCTGCTCGTCGCCCCATTTGCCCCTGTTAGCGATCAGTTTACCCAGCTTTCCGAAATCGTGGGCGGTAGCGTACAGGCAGCAGAAGGCTTTTTCATTTCCTCCCTCTTTGTCCAGGCTCCAGTAGGCATCTGATTCCATTCCCATTTTAGACCACAATTTCAACGAGCAGTACTCGGAGACGTTGTAGCCTGTGGCTTTTTGGATGATGAATCCCAGCAACTGGCTGTTTCCGCTTTGGTAGATGAATGTTTTTCCGGGTTCCCCGATGCGTTTCTGGCGGGTAACCAACCCATACAGGTCCGTTCCGTAATACGATTCTGCATTGTCAGACAATGGATTTTTCCCGCTTTCCGTCCAGTCGAGCCCCGATGCCATCAGCAGTAAATCGCGGATGGTGATAATGGACAGGTCTTCGCGTTTGAATTCGGGAATGTAATTGGCGACAGGTTCATCCAGGTTTTTTATTTTACCTTCTTCTACGGCGATCCCGATCAGCAGTGCGACGACCGTCTTCGCGGCTGAAAAAGAATTGGAAATGGTTTCCGGAGTATGGTTTCCCCAGTATTTTTCAAATAGTACGGAATCTCCCTGGAAGACAAGGAAAGCGGTTGTCTTTAATGCTTTGTTGTAGGATTCGAAGCCGGGAACATCCGTCTTTGAAGTATAGTGCACTGATTTTTTCCAGTGCTCGGTTGTCGCTCCTTTCGCAACTTTTCGTTTTGGAAACTTGTCCAGGTCGTAGATGGTGGGGCCTGATACACCGGAGAGATAGGTCAGCATGATCCCCTTGTAGAGATAAGTCCTTCCCGACAACAGAATGAAAGCATTGACAACGATGATCAATGCCAAAATGAAATATAACAAAGCCCGGAATGCCTTGAATAGCTTTGATGTGAAGGCTGTCTTTTTATTACTCATCTTCAATGGATTTATAGAAGATGGAAGATACATCAATTTATTCAGTTTTCCAAAAAAGCCCGAAAAATATCTGTTCACTGCAAAATGAACCGTTGTTTTTGATTTCACAGCACGGTACTGATCATATAAGCTGGCGTAGTTTGTATTTTTTGTACCTTTATCGCAAAACGAATGCGAATGATAGCTTTAAAAGGGAAAACTGCGGTTGTGTGCGGAAGTACACAGGGAATCGGATGGGAAACAGCCAAACTGCTGGCGGAGAAAGGAGCAACAGTTGTTCTGGTTGCCCGGAATGAAGCCAGCCTGTCCTCCCGTGTGAGTGAGCTGCCTGTCGATACCGGACAGGTCCATTCATACATCGTCGCGGATTTCAGCAAGCCTGACGAATTGAAGTCCCGGCTGGAAAACTGGACATCACAGGGAAACCGGGCGAATATCCTGGTAAATAACACCGGTGGCCCGAAAGGTGGTCCGATCATCGATGCGGCTGTGGAGGAGTTTACATCCGCATTCAGCCAGCACCTGATCTGCAACCACATTCTTGTACAATCCCTCTACAAAGGAATGATCGAATCGGGATACGGCCGTATCATCAATGTAATTTCAACAAGCGTGAAACAACCGCTGAATAACCTGGGTGTTTCCAATACGATCCGTGGAGCTGTTGCCAATTGGAGCAAGACACTGGCGAATGAGCTGGGACAATATGGCATTACTGTGAATAATGTGCTGCCTGGCGCTACCAATACCGGACGCCTGCAGAGCATTGCTGAGGTCAAATCTCAGAAAACAGGCGAATCAACGGCGGAGATCTTTGACGAAATGGCAAAAGAATCCCCGATGAAACGCATCGCGGAGCCGGTTGAAGTGGCAAACGCGATCGTTTTCCTGGCGTCTCCGGAGGCTTCCTACATCAATGGAATCAACGTTCCGGTCGACGGCGGACGTACCAAATCATTATAGAAAAAACGCTTCTGAAGCAGGGAGGAAGTGATAAATAACTGAAAGAACCCGGGTTTATCCCGGGTTTTTCGTTTTTACAAGCTGTTCAGTACCATAGGAATTTCTTTTTTAGAAATATTTAATGCAACATTATTGCATAATTGTTCTTTTGTGATTATTATTGCAACATTATTGCATTAATAAAATTATTTTATGGTACCACAGACATTTGAACAATGGAAACATTGCATCATCCATGATTGTAAGATCGACCTTACCAGAGAATTCGCGCAGCGGCGACTGGCAGTGTACGAAGACCGGAACCACCCCGAGACCAGTACGTTCATCCGGCTGTATGGAGAGCAGCATCTGAATAATATCATCAACTGGTTTCAACGGGTATGAACGCGGGAAGGAAATTACCGGTAACTGTTCTGAGCGGTTTTCTCGGGGCAGGTAAAACGACCTTGCTCAATCACATTCTTCATAACAAAGAAGGAATGAAGGTAGCCGTTATTGTAAACGATATGAGCGAAGTGAATGTGGATGCCCGTCTGGTTGAAAGTGAAAATACTCTTTCCCGTACGGAGGAAAGGCTGGTGGAGATGAGCAATGGCTGCATCTGCTGTACGCTTCGGGAAGACCTGATGGTTGAGGTGGAACGACTGGCAAAAGAAGGAAAGTTTGATTACCTGCTGATCGAAAGCACAGGGATCAGCGAACCTGTCCCGGTAGCACAGACATTTTCATTTGTGGATGAAGAAAATGGGATCGATCTTTCGCGGTTTAGTTATATTGATACCATGGTAACGGTTGTTGATTGTTTTAATTTTTTCAGGGATTTCGGAACAAATGAGCTGCTGAAAGACAGGCAGCTGACGGATATGGCAGGTGATGACCGCACGATCGTTAATCTGCTGACAGACCAGATCGAATTTGCGAATGTGATCATCCTTAATAAAACAGATCTTGTAGACACCGAAACAACGGGAGTACTGAAGGCGGCGATCAGAAAACTGAATCCTGGTGCTGAGATACTGGAGTCTTCCTTCGGGAAAGTACCACCGGATCAGATACTGAATACAGGTTTATTCGATTTTGAAGAAGCACAGCATTCGGCAGGGTGGCAGAAGGAGCTGGAAGCGGAAAGCCACACGCCGGAAACAGAAGAATACGGGATCAGCTCATTTGTATTCCGGAGCAGGAAACCGTTTCACCCGGAACGGTTCTGGAAGTATCTGAGTGAAGAATATCCGGGTGGGGTGATTCGTGCCAAAGGATTGTTCTGGTTGCTGTCGCGGCCGGATGAGGCCTTGAATTTCAGCCAGGCGGGAGGTTCTTCCCGGGTGGACCGGGCGGGAGTATGGTGGTGCAGCATGCCGTTCGAAGAGCGGATGAGGTACGCTTCCTATAGCCACAATCGGGAATTGATCGAATCGCGCTGGGACAAGCAATGGGGAGACCGTATGAACGAGCTGGTCTTTATCGGGCAGCACATAGACCGGGAAGAAATAACTGCTGGCCTGGAAAGCTGTTTGCTCCGGAATGATGAATTACATTTATTCGGGAAGAAGATACAGTTCAATGATCCGTTTCCGAAAAATAATTAACCGGATTCTTTCCTTTTAAAAACGGGTAAGAATGGATGACAAGATTAATAAATCAGGATCATATGGGAGAGTTTTGGGAAGAAAACTTTGTTGAAAAGCAGGAAATGTGGGGACTTGAACCAGCTAAGTCTGCTCTGCTTACAAACGGTTTCTTT
This sequence comes from Crocinitomicaceae bacterium, assembly GCA_037189645.1. Lineage (GTDB taxonomy): Bacteria > Bacteroidota > Bacteroidia > Flavobacteriales_D > Crocinitomicaceae > Taishania. The sequence continues at coordinate 3,029 of JBBCIY010000007.1, read as the reverse complement.
ATGGAAAAAAACAGAAAGAATATACTCATTCCGGGGATAGGCTACGGCCGGAATGCACAGGTTTTTGCAGCAAACGGAATGACCGTGACGGGAATTGAATTGTCGAAAACAGCTGTTGGTCTGGCGCGGAAGCATTTTGGCTCGGAAATGGTTATATATCACGGTTCTGTAACGGACATGCCGTTTGATACCAATTGCTATGACGGAATATTTTGTTATGCATTAATTCACCTACTGGACGATGATGAACGAATGCACCTTATCCGGAGCTGTTATAATCAGCTATCCGGTGATGGTTATATGGTCTTTACCGTTATTTCGAAAAAAGCCCATACATACGGACAAGGAAAACAAATCGGGAAAGACCGCTTTGAAATGTTTGGCGGTGTCAGGATGTTCTTTTATGACCTGGATTCCATTCAGGCGGAGTTCGGTGAATTTGGATTGTTTGAAATTACAGAAGTAGATGAGAATTATCCTTTTTATTTAATAAAATGTAAGAAATACGGGGAATAGTCATTCCTTTTTGAGGAAATATGGAAAACAAGGTATCACGAAGAGAGATCATTAAGCAGGGCAGCTTTGCTCTTGCCGCACTGGCTTTACCCTTTCCTTTATTTAGTATATATAAAAGAAATCCTATGAAAGAGACTAAAAAATTTGATGTTATCATCATCGGAGGAAGTTATTCCGGGCTTTCAGCGGCAATGGCATTGGGGCGTTCGATGAGAAACGTCCTGATCATCGACAGCGGAAATCCGTGCAACAGGCAGACGCCGCATTCGCATAATTTCATTACGCAGGATGGAGAAGAACCACGTGTAATTTCAGAAAAAGCGAAAGAGCAGGTGCTGAACTATCCTACCGTTACATTCCTGTCTGATCTTGCTACGGACGCGAAGCAATCCGATGGCGGTTTCGAAGTAACGACACGGTCAGGAATTGTTATAACAGCCGGGAAGCTCATTTTCGCGACAGGAGTAAAAGATCTTATGCCGGCCATCAAAGGGTTTTCCGAGTGCTGGGGAATTTCCGTCATCCATTGCCCGTATTGTCATGGGTATGAATACCGTGGTAAACGAACGGGAATCATGGCAAACGGGGAAAAAGGGATTCATGTTGCTTCGCTGGTCAATAACCTGACCGACAGTATTATCATCCTTACCTCCGGGAAAGCGGATTTCAGCCCCGAACAAACTGAAAAACTGGTAAAGCACAACATCGGCATTATTGAAACAGCCATTTCAGAGATCGAACACGAGAACGGGCATGTCAAGGCGGTGGTTTTCAGTGATGGCAGCAGGAAGGAGTTCGATGCCGTCTATGCTGCTATTCCTTTTGAGCAGCATTCGGATATTCCTGTGTCATTGGGTTGTGAGCTGACGGAGCAAGGTCACATTAAAGTAGATCTGTTTCAGAGAACCTCCGTTCCGGGAATATACGCCTGTGGGGATAATTCCAGCATGCTGCGTTCCGTTGCTTCTTCGGTCGCAACGGGGAACCTGACCGGCGCGATGGTCAATATGGACCTGACGAAAGAAGCGTTCTAGCTGTTGTTTACCATTATAAATACAATTCATGCGGAGTCATCGGTCCGCATGAATTGTACAGCTCTTATCAGGCCATTGTCATTCCGCCATCTATCACCAGTTTACTGCCGGTAATGAATTTGCTGTCATCAGAAGCAAGGAATAGCACTCCGTTGGCGATGTCTTCATTGGTGGCATAACGCTTCAGCGGAATGGTATCTTCAAACCCTTTTTTCACTACCTCACCTTGCCCGGGTGCGTATCCATCTTCCAGGGAACGCATCATGCGGTTGTCTACCGGTGAAGGGTGAACGGAATTGACACGTATTTTTCTCGGTGCGGCTTCGTGGGCTACGGTGCGTGTGATTCCGATCACAGCGTGTTTACTGGCAACATAAGCCGTCATGGAAGGAGAGCCCATCAATCCTGCTACAGATGAGGTGTTGATGATGCTGCCTCCGTCATTCATCTGAGGAAGCACATATTTGATGCCCAGCCACACACCTTTCACATTGATGCTGAAGAGCCTGTCAAACTCTTCTTCCGGGTATTCGGTGATTGGTTTTACAACACCTTCGATCCCGGCATTATTGAAGAAAACATCAATTTTACCGAACGTATTCACCGTATGCTGAACGTATTTCTGAACATCCGCAGCTTTTGAAACATCCGCCTGAATAAAGCTCAGGTGGGGACTGTTCAGTTCTGAAGCGACCTTTTTCAGTGCTTCTTCATTGATGTCGACAATGACAACCTTTGCTCCTTCTGCTAAGAAGCGTTTTGCTGCGGTAGAACCGATTGCACCGGATCCCCCGGTAATAACGGCTACTTTGCTCTCTAACTTTTTCATAGTATAAAAATTAAGAATTAACGATCGGAAATCAGCTATTTCAACACGTGAATCAGTACGGGTGAATGGCTTTTACTAAGTTAAAAAATATAACTCATATAAGCAATTCCGTTAAGAAATGGAATGGGTAAAAAATGTTAATCCGATTCTGATGTATTGTAACCGGCACATTAATTGATTCTTACGGGCTAACCTGCCTGTACGATCATGTATTGGATCCGTTTATACTGTTTTCCGGTGATTATTCCAGCAATAATATCTGATTTTTGATTCCCCATACGATAAGTCCTACGACATTCCTGGAGTTTGTCTTTTCGAGCATCCGCTTCCGGTGTCCTTCCACGGTTCGCTCACTCAGGTAGAGCTTATCGGCGATCTCCTTGGTATTGAACTGCCCGCAGATCAGGTTGAGGATCTCCACCTCCCTTTCCGAGAGCTCACAGAACTGCCGCCCCGGCTTTGTGCTCCTGAGGTTCTTCATGTTCACAATGATCTTCATCATATCGGGATCAAAGTGGATGCCGTTCTCATAAACCTGATTGATGGCCGTGATCATGTCCAGGGGATGGGAGTTCTTCACCAGGTAAGCCGACACGCCATAGTAGATCATCTGCCGGACGATCTGCTCGGATTTCAGCGAAGAAAGAATG